>NZ_JAQLOK010000032.1:0-508 GCF_034063545.1 Luteibacter sahnii | reverse complement strand
CCAGGGCCAGGCGCCGCGCCTGGCCGGCGGACATGGTGGCGCCGTTTTCGCCGAGCCAGGCGTCGAGGCCACCGACTTCTTGCAGCCAGGCGTCGAGCCGCACGTCGGTCAACACTCGCTGCAGCCGCGCATCGTCGGCCGCGGGATCGCCAAGGCGCAGATTGTCGCGCACGCTGCCGGCGAACACCGGCGCGCCCTGCGGCAGCCAGGCGATGCGGCGGTGCCACTGCGCCTCGGCCACGTCACGCAGGTCGACGCCGGCATAGCGGACGCTGCCCTGTTGCGGATCCCACAGCCGCAGCAGCAGCGCCGACAGGGTGGTCTTGCCGCTGCCGCTGTCGCCGGAGAGGGCGATGCGCTCGCCCGGCGCGATGCGCAGGGACACACCGTCGAGTACGCGCCGCGCCTCGCCCGGCCAGGCGAACACGACGTCATCGAACTGCACCTCGCCGGTCGCCGGCAGCGACTGCGGATGCGCCGGGTCGAGCACTGGTGGCGCCTGCCCGGC
>NZ_JAQLOK010000031.1:0-524 GCF_034063545.1 Luteibacter sahnii | reverse complement strand
TGGATCCGAAGCTGCATGACGTGTTGGCCAGAACCAATGTGGCCGAACTGGTCCAACCGGCGTGCGCCGAACAGGTGACGCATCAGCCGGTGCAGCCGGAGCCAGCGCCGCCGCCGCCGCCCAGATACGCCACCTCCGATCCGTTCCAGTACCACCTGGCCAGCACAGAGGTCGTCGGCAAATTAGCCGAGGGGCGTACGTCGCTGGCGCTGCGCTTTTTCGGCTGGTTGGTGTTCGGACTGCCAATGGCCTCGTTCGGATTGATGATGCTGCACGCGATCTGGTATGACGCGTCGGCGCATGCCCTGTATGTGCCGCACACCCTGGGGCAGGCGGTGCGCATGCTGCTTGGGACTGCATCGGCGCTTGCCTTCGTGGTGGCCTATCCGTACTTCACCCGGCGTCGTACCGGCAAGACTGATTGAGCGGCCCAAGCCGCGCCACGCGTGCGCTGCGTCTCATCGCGCAGCGCATGCGTTGGCCGGCAAGGGTCGTCGGTCATGGTCGCGACGTGTCAACGCCCG
>NZ_JAQLOK010000030.1:0-541 GCF_034063545.1 Luteibacter sahnii | reverse complement strand
AGGCCACATTCTTGGAGCCCAGGCTGCCTTCCGAGGCCACGCCGATGGCGAAGTAACCCAAGGTCTTGAGTTGCGCGTCGGTGAGTTGCGGCCTTGCCGCGGTGGGGGCGGTGTTTGGATCGGACATGTCGCTGTTCCCCGATGGTGTGTCGTGCCTGTAGACGCTTGCGTTCGCGTTAGCCTCTGCCTTCTCCGCAGAGCTTGAGGTTGGTGCGTGCGGCGCGGATCACGCGGAGGTAATCGTCGACGAGGGCGGGCGTCATGCCATCGCTGATGGCGTCGTCGCTGCGCTTGGCGTCGTCCTGGTAGGGCGCCAGCGTCTGCCGGCATCCGGCATCGTCGCCGAGTTTATGCTGGGTCAGCGCGTAGTCGTTGCGGAGGGCGCCGGCGTCGCTGAAGCTGAGGGCCGCCACGCAGTCGCGATAGAGCGGCGCGAGCGCCGCTTCGGCACCCGCATAGTCCTTGCGATCGTAGGATGCCTGGAAGGCCTTGCGCGTTCGCTGCATGGCTTCAGGCGTGCAGGTCGCAGCCTGTTTCAGAT
>NZ_JAQLOK010000029.1:0-557 GCF_034063545.1 Luteibacter sahnii | reverse complement strand
CACGACCCACATCCCCAGTGCGTTGTTCCAGACCTTGCGATAAATCCGATTCATCGACGACTGCTCCTCAATTCGGCTGGTTTTTGGTCAAAAAGCCACCCTCGCCCGGCGTTCCGGCCGGCCGACCCCCTGTCGGTTTTTTGGTACCGCACGTCCCTTAGCGGGACGCGAGAGGCTCACGCCTGTCGCTGCTCGGAGCTGTAGATGAACCGAGGTGGAATGCGGAACTGACCCGAGTGTTAACTCGGCCTCTCGAGTACGTCAAGTTTTTGACTTAATGCGACACGCGCCGTGACACAGACCGCGAATTCAGCCTGATTTCGTTAAATTTTCGATAAATATCAATGAAAACAACCAACTCGCGCCAATTTTTCGGCACGAACCTTGCCAGCGTTGACACACCGCGCTTCGGGCGATTTCGTTTCCTGTCAAGGACTTGACGCGGCCGGGTGGTAGAGGCGCAAAAGCGCGCCCAGGCATGCCGGGCGACGGCTCCAGACGGCTGCGCATGGCGCCGACTGCGCGAAATGGGGCGAGCGGTCGCGCGGCGGAGCGAC
>NZ_JAQLOK010000028.1:0-560 GCF_034063545.1 Luteibacter sahnii | reverse complement strand
CCAGGATCGCCACCTTGCCGCGCTGCGCGAGCCGGTTCAGCACTTTCTCGACTTGGTCGCAATACGTGGCGTTGAGCGGCATGCCCTGGCCGGTACTGAAGCGTGCGGCGGTGGTGGGCAGGCGGAACAGCGGGCAGGCGCCGGCGGCAACGATGTGCTGGTCGCTGATGTCGCGGTAGTGCCGGTCGATGATGGCGTTGTCGACGAAGTTGTTGGACGCCAGCCCGGACAGGTTGAGGCCGGCGAACGGCAGCGTGCCCGCGGCGCGGGCCTGGCCGCCAAGGCCCCACAGCGCGGCGCCGGCGGCGATGCCGACACCGGCGCGCAGCACGCTGCGGCGGCCCGGATCGGCGGGGGTGGAAACAAGGGACGGGGCGGGGAAGGAAACAGCGGAAGACGACGAACGCACATGCCGGAGCATGGACACCTCCTGTGGTCATGATGGGCGAGCCGGGCCGACGCCCCCTGACGCACCGGCCACCGCAGTCTGCCAAGCGCAGGCAGGCAGGTCTGCGACCCGCTCCGCACTCCCGGGCGGCGCGCGGCGGCGCCAGCCTGCG
>NZ_JAQLOK010000027.1:0-574 GCF_034063545.1 Luteibacter sahnii | reverse complement strand
GCCACGCCATCGATCACCCCGCCGACGATGCCCTCCACGTCCTGGACCGTGCTGCCCGCGCGCGGCGGTGCAGCGGCACTCCCCAGATAGTCCGGAAGTTTTGCCGTTGCCGTTGCCGTTGCCGTTGCCGATGTCGATGTCGATGTCGATGCCGCAAGCGTAGGCGGCAGCAGGCGGCTGCCACTTCCCAGCACGCTATTCAACACCCTGCTGCGCCTGGCCTGGACCTGTCCGGACTATCTGGCCGAACTGGCCAACCGCCATGCCGACGACGCCTTCCTCGACGTCGTTCGCTCCCTGCACCGAGTCGTCCCGATCTATCTCACACCGACCCATCTCGGCTATCCGATGGGGGGGGGCGAATCGTTCATTCACCAGACCTGCCGGATCCTCGGCGAGTTCGGCGTGCAATGCGTCTGGCTCAGCTTCATCCATCCTCAAAGTGGCTGGTACAGCGAAAGTAGGACGATCCACACGCCATATTATGTTGACGAGCGGCGTGCGACCGGCGATTGCGAGGCGGACATCCGCGGCGCGATCGAACGCTATCGCCCTGACCTAGTGCATGCGCACG
>NZ_JAQLOK010000026.1:0-596 GCF_034063545.1 Luteibacter sahnii | reverse complement strand
ACGTGCAACTCGCCCGCCACGCCCACCGGCACCGGCTCGCCCCGCTCGTCCAGTACGTATACCCGCGTGTTCGCGATCGGACGGCCTATCGGGATCGTGCGCGACTCCGGCGGCACCGCATCGATCTCGTGCGTGCACGCGAACGTCGTCGTCTCCGTCGGCCCGTAGCCATTGATCACGTGCCGCGGACGCCTCTCCCGTGACAGCAGCCGCCGTATCGTCCGCGCGTCCAGCGCATCGCCGCCCACCAGCAGGTAGCGCAGGCCCGCGAACGACTCCGCCAGCTCGTCCACGTATTCGTTGAACAGCCCCACCGTCAGCCACAGCGCGCTCACTGCGCTCTCGCGCAGGCAGCGGTCCAGCCGTACCGGATCCAGCACCACCTCCTTTTCCACCACCCGGACGCTCGCACCATTGAGCAAACCGCCCCAGATCTCCCACGTCGACGCGTCGAAGGCCGGGTTCGCGCAATGCGCCACGCAATCGTCGGGACCCAGCGGCGCGAAATGGTTGTTGACCACCAGGCGAAGCACGTTGCGGTGCTCCACCATCACCCCCTTCGGCTGACCCGTCGACCCCGAGGTGTACATCACGTA
>NZ_JAQLOK010000025.1:0-605 GCF_034063545.1 Luteibacter sahnii | reverse complement strand
CTCATGTAGGTCCATGAGCGGCCTATCTGCCCATACCCAAGCAGATGCCTCGTCCCCCACGATGCGCTAGCATCCCCGGCACACGACGGCGCGCGGCGCCGTCCTTCAGGGGGACATCGATGAAACATTCCATGCTGGCCGCCGCCGTGGCGGCCTTGCTGTGCGGCTGTACCGTGGTCTCGCCCGATCCGGGGCAGCAGGCGGTGCTGGTGGACAAGCCGCTGCTGTTCGGCAAGGGCGGCATCCGCCTGGACGACGTGCGCGATCCCGGCCGCACCTACACGTGGATGACGACGTCGGCGGTGTACGTGGACACCACGCCGCAGACGGTGCAGGTGGCCTTCGACGACTTCTCCTCCAGCGACAACATCCTGTTGGACTTCTCCACGCAGATCCAATACCGCATCACCGCGCCGGCGCGGCTGCTGTCCGGCTTCGGCCAGGACTGGTTCAAGAACAACGTCGCCAGCCAGTACGCGGCGATCGTGCGCGACCAGGTCAAGCGCTACGACATGACCCGGATGATGAGCGACCCGGACAGTGCACGGAAGATCGACGAGGCGGTGACCGAGAACGTGCGCGCCCTGGTCAAGGAGCAGGGCCTG
>NZ_JAQLOK010000024.1:0-865 GCF_034063545.1 Luteibacter sahnii | reverse complement strand
GCGTAATCCAGCGCCCATCGCATCGTATTCGCCGCTTCGGGCCACTGGCTCGGCATGTTCATCGCGATCATAGCGATGTCGGCCTGGATGTCGTGAATATTCGAGGGCTCGGTGCCCTTGTTGACCACGACCAACTCACCCGTCGCTTCATTTTTTAAGACCGCCCCATAATAATTCGTGGCGGAGCTGGGTGATACGTAGATCACTGAGTAATTAGAGGTGTTGCTTTGTAAATCTTGGCCGAATCTTGGGTGATTGTAAATCTTTGCTGCGATGAAAGCATGCTGTTCTGAGCTCTTACTCATTTCCGCCTCCCTGGAAAATCTCTTCTATTTGTCTAAGGATTTTAATTGAATTTCTGTTATAGGTTTTACAAAATTTTCCGATCGGAAGAAGCTTTTTGGCTGCTCACGTAAATAGGATGATTCTGCCGAAACGCTTACGTGAATAGGTATGCGATGCCCTTTTAAGTTCGGTATGGGACGCCTTCCGTAGCATGATTGCGGAAATTTGCTAGACGTGAATACGCAAGTAAGGCTGTAAGTCGATCCTGGTGTAAGATCTTGTTGCGATCCCCAGTCATTTGTCGCCCAAATTCTTGTGGAAATATTTCGGACACGAAAGTAAGGCGTGGCGAGTTCCCAGTTGCAGCTTTGTCTTTTGTAACGGTCGATATAAATGGAATAGTTCGATTTGGCTGGATTATCGCTTTCATTTATAAAGCTGACAGTTTCTTCTGGATAAATGAAGCTGCCACCACGGAGCGGGTCGATGAAACCGCATTCATACTGCTGGTTCTGATACAGCGCTTTCATTTCGATGCGATAGTGTTTCGCATCCTCCGGATTATCGAACGTCACGGTGA
>NZ_JAQLOK010000023.1:0-1070 GCF_034063545.1 Luteibacter sahnii | reverse complement strand
GCGCAGGCGATCGGCCAGTACGCGACGGCGTCGGGCTCGGGATCGTTCGCAGGTGCCGACGGCGCCAGCGCGTTCGGCAGCGGTGCGGTGGCGTCCGGCCAGCAGTCCACGGCCTCGGGCTACGGCGCGGTGGCGACGGGACAGAACAGCGCGGCGTACGGCGCGAACGCGCAGGCGACAGGTCCGGGTAGCGTGGCGGTCGGCGGCAACGCCGTCGACGAAGACGGCAACGCGCTGATCACCAACGGCGGCGAGCCGGTGGATACCGGCGCGACGAGCGCGGGCGTCGGCGGCACGGCCGTCGGTGCGAGCGCCGTGGCGAGCGGGTTTGCCTCGACGGCGAACGGCGTCGGTGCGTACGCGGCCGGTGCGCAGTCGGCGGCGTTCGGCGCGGTCGCGAACGCGACCGGCGATCTTTCCACGGCGCTGGGCACGCAGTCGGTGGCCGCAGGCGTGCAGTCGACGGCGGCGGGTGCGGGCGCGTCGGCGTACAGCGACGGCGCGACGGCGCTGGGCAGTGCGGCGAGCGCATCGGGCGTCGCCAGCGTGGCGATCGGCAACGGGGCGGAAACGGGCTTCGGCTTGTTCGGCATCGAGAGCGCGAACGCGGTGGCGCTGGGCGCGGGTAGCTGGGCGCTGGGCGACAACGCCACGGCGCTGGGTGCGAACGCCTGGGCGCTGGGTGAGAACTCGGTGGCGATCGGTGCGAATGCGCGCGCCGATCGCGACAACACGGTGTCGGTCGGCGCCGTCGGTGCGGAGCGGCAGGTCACGAACGTCGCCGCGGGTACCGAATCGACCGACGCGGTGAACAAGTCGCAGCTCGATGCGGTCGCCAGTGGCGTGAGCGACGCCAGCCATTACTTCAAGGCGAACGGCCTCGGCGACGGCACCGACGATGCGCAGGCGATCGGCCAGTACGCGACGGCGTCGGGCTCGGGATCGTTCGCGGGAGGCGACGGCGCCAGCGCGTTCGGCAGCGGTGCGGTGGCGTCCGGCCAGCAGTCCACGGCCGCGGGCTACGGCGCGGTGGCGACGGGACAGAACAGCGCGGCGTACGGCGCGAACGC
>NZ_JAQLOK010000022.1:0-1153 GCF_034063545.1 Luteibacter sahnii | reverse complement strand
ACACGGTCGTCCGGCTGAACCCCCAGCGCGCGCAATCGATGCGCGATGCGGTTCGAGTACGCCTCCAGCTGCGCATAACTCCACTGCCCCTCTTCCGCCCGCACCGCCAACGCATCCGGCGTGCGTGCCGCCTGCGCTTGGAACAGCTCATGCACCAGGAGGTCCGACGGGTACGGCACCGTCGTCGCGTTGAAGTCGTCGATCACCTCACGGCGCTGCGACGCCGTCAGCACTGGGATCCGATCCGTCGGCGTCTGGCCACCCGATTCCAGCGCCTCGACCAGGCCTTCCAGCGCCTGCGACATGTAGCCCAGCAATCGGGCGCCCGGCATGTCCGGCACGCTCAGCGCCGTCAACGCGAAGCCGTCCGTGCCCACATCCTCCACCGACAGCGTGATCGGGTAATTCGTCCGTTCCTCGGCGCCCAGCAGTTTCACACCAGGCACCGATGCCGAACTGTTTTCCGGGCGACTGTGCCGGTAATTCAGCAGCGTCGTGAACAAGGGTAGCGTACCGTCCACGCCGCTGCACCGCTGCGCCAGGGCCAGCGACGCCTGCTCGTGACGTAGCAGCGCGCCCAGGCCCGCATGCGTGGCCTGCAACGCCGCACTCGCCGACAGGTTCAGGCGCACCCGCAGCGGCAGCGTATTGATGTACATGCCCAGTGCCGTGCTCTCGCCGTCCTGCTGCTGGCCCGACAGCACCGTACCGTACACCACGTCGTCACGGCCGCAGCATGCACCCAGCACCCGGCCCCAGGCCAGGTGGTAGATCGCCGCCGCGCTTACCCCGTGGCGTACCGCCGCCGCGCGCACACGGCGACCCAGCGACGGCGCGATCGTGCGGCGGATCTCGCACGCCTGCCAGCCGTTGGCGCGTACATCCATCACTCCAAACGGCGCCGTCGGCTCGTCCACGTCGCCCAGTTCGGCGCTGAAGTACGTTTCCGCCGCCCGTCGCGCCGTCCCGTCCTGTTCCAGCCGACCGATGAACGTGCGGAACGGTTCGGCTTTCGGCAACGCATCGCCCTCGCCCCGCATCAGCCGCCCCACCTCGTCGATCACTCGCTCCAGTGACACGTGATCGAGCGCCAGGTGGTGGTGCTGCAACGCCAACAGCCAGCCGTCGCCATCGGCCATCGCCCAGCCCCGCA
>NZ_JAQLOK010000021.1:0-1226 GCF_034063545.1 Luteibacter sahnii | reverse complement strand
TGACCACCCCCCAACTTTTCGAGCCATCCCAAAGTAGGGAAATTCGGCGAAACTAACCCCAACCTACGAGGTGGTTTTGCCATGAAGAAATCGAAGTTCACCGAAGAGCAGATCGCGTTCGCGCTGCGCCAGGTCGAAGGCGGTACGTCCGTCGGCGAGACCTGCCGCAAGATGGGTATTTCCGAAGCGACGTTCTACAACTGGAAGAAGAAGTACGGCGGACTGGGCGTGACCGAGCTACGGCGCTTGCGTCAGCTCGAAGAAGAGAATCGCAAGCTCAAGCAGCTGGTCGCCGACCTCAGCCTGGATAAGGTCATGCTTCAGGACGTGATCCAAAAAAAGCTCTGAAGCCGGTGCAGCGCCACGCGCTCATCGGCTTCCTCGAACGGGCCTACGGTATCAGCCAACGCCGCGCCTGCGCGGTGATGCGACAGTCCCGCTCCGGCCTGATTTACAAGCCGATACGCACGATGCTGGATGCGCCGCTGACCCAGCGTATCCAGGACATTGCCCATACACGGATCCGCTATGGCTACCAACGCATCCATGTGCTGCTGCGCCGGGAAGGCTGGGCCGTTAATCACAAGCGCGTTCATCGGCTTTACAAGCTGGCCGGGCTCAATCTTCGCAGCAAGCGGCCCCGGCGCCGGAAGGCGGCGGCGGATCGGCTGGATCGGCCTGTGCTAACGGCGCCCACGCAGAGCTGGAGCATGGATTTCGTCAGCGATGCGCTGTTCGACGGCCGACGATTCCGCGCGCTGACGGTGGTCGACAACTTCAGCCGTGAATGCCTGGCGATCGTGGTCGGCCAGAGTCTGCGGGGGGAGGATGTCGTGGGAGCGCTAGAAGCGATCGCGCGGGAGCGCGGCGTTCCCCGCCGCGTGCAGGCGGACAATGGCCCGGAGTTCATCAGTGTGGCGTTGGACAAGTGGGCTTACGACCAAGGCGTGACGATCGATTTTTCGCGTCCCGGCAAGCCCACGGATAACCCGTTCATCGAATCCTTCAACGGCTCTTTGCGGGACGAGTGTCTCAATGCGCACTGGTTTTTGTCGCTCGACGACGCCCGTGAGAAGATCGAATCCTGGAGGCGCGACTATAATCATTTCCGCCCGCATTCGGCCCTCGGCAACGCCACGCCAGCGCAGTTCGCCGAGGCCTTTCGGGCCGACCCAAACACGCCGATTTTTCCACTTTAAGGCGGCTCAAGTTTTGGGAGGTGGTCA
>NZ_JAQLOK010000020.1:0-1392 GCF_034063545.1 Luteibacter sahnii | reverse complement strand
ACAGCTCATGCACCAGGAGGTCCGACGGGTACGGCACCGTCGTCGCGTTGAAGTCGTCGATCACCTCACGGCGCTGCGACGCCGTCAGCCATGGCAATCCCGACACCTTGGCCGACTCGGCCGACACCATCCCTTCCAGCAGCACTTCCCAGTGCGACAGCCACTGGCGCATCCGGCCCTCGTCGAACAGGTCGCTGGCATACTCCAGCGACCCCACCACCGCCCCGTCCTCCTCGTCCAGCAGCAGCGACAGGTCGAACTGCGCTCGCGCATACGCCAGAGGTTCGTGCTCCAACGTCAGCCCCGGCAGTTCCAGCGACGTCTTGCCCGTGTTGTTCAAACCCAGCATCGCCTGGAACAGCGGGCTATGGCCCAGCGAACGCGGCGGGTTGACCGCCTCCACCACCTGCTCGAACGGCAGGTCCTGGTGCGCGTACGCCTCCAGCGTCTCCTGCTTCAACCGGCCCAGCAGGCCCGACACCGTCGGGTCATCGTCCAGCCGGACCCGCAACGCCAGCGTGTTCACGAAGAAGCCGATCAGCCCTTCCGTGGCCGGATGGCGACGGTTCGCCACCGGCGTGCCCACCACCACGTCCTTCTGCCCGCTCAGCCGCGACAGCAGCGTGCCCCAACCGGCCAGCAGCACCATGAACAGCGTCGCGCCGTGGCGGCGCGCCAACGCCCGCAGGCCCTCGCTCAACGCCCTCGACAGGCCCACCGCCACCCGACCGCCCGCGTAGCTGCGCTGCAGCGGCCGCGGCCTATCCGTCGGCAACGCCAGCAACGCCGGCGCACCGGACAGATACTCACGCCAATACCTCGCCTGGCGTTCCCATACCTCCCCCTGCAACCACCCCCGCTGCCACTGCGCGTAATCCGCGTACTGCACCGGCAGCGCCTCCAGCGTCAACGCGACACCCTCGCGTTCCGCCGCGTAGAACTGCGTCAACTCACGCACCAGCACGCCGATCGACCAGCCGTCCGACACGATGTGATGCTGGGTCACCAGCAAACGCCACTCGTCGTCCGACAGACGCAGCAGGCTGCCCCGGATCAGCGGGCCATGCGCCAGATCGAACGGCGCTTCCACCACCGCGGCGACCTGCGCCGCTTCCAGGCGCGCGCGCGCTTCACCGCCCTGCCCGCGCAGGTCCTCCCGGCCCAGCGCGAAGCCCGCGTCCGCCGCGCGCACCCGCTGCCGCGGCCCGGACGGGCCATCCTCGAAGACCGTCCGCAGCACCTCGTGGCGCGCCACGATCCGATCCAGCGCACGGCCCAGCGCATCCCCGTCCAGGTCCCCGCGAAGGCGCAGGCTCGCCGCGATGTGGTACGCCTGGCTCGACGCCCGGTCCAGGCGGTCCAGGAACCACAGCCGCTGCTGCGACCACGACA
>NZ_JAQLOK010000019.1:0-1618 GCF_034063545.1 Luteibacter sahnii | reverse complement strand
AGCTCGAAGAAATGATCCTGGCGACCCACCCGAGACACTTGCAACAACTCACCCCACAACTGCGCCAGCAACCACTCTGTCTCACCTTGCGGCGCTTCGTATCCTCGCTTCACCAGCGACTGGGCATCCGGTGCCGGTAACGCCCTGTGATCCAGCTTTCCGTTCGGCGTCAGGGGAAATGCATCCAGTGCCACGTACGCCGACGGCACCATGTACGACGGTAGCGACTCCATCAACGACGCGCGCAACTGCCCGGGAAGGTCTCGCAACCACTTCGCATGCGAAGGATGGTTGAACGGAAGACAACGCTCGGCCCCCTCGTCCACGATGCCGGTGCGAGCCCTCCAATCGATGATCGGAGACTCCCCGCGCGGGAAGACTGCCGCATGGTAGTCGCCGAGCCACGCACTATCGCACCAGTGGAAAACGACATCACATTCGTGCGCTTCGCAGATGCGCCTCACGTCGTCGCACGTCCAACCCTGGCTACGCGACTCGCGCTGCAACGCGCGCAACGCGGTCACGTCGCTGCCGCTGCCGGCATCGCGTAATCGCTCCAGCGCCAACACGTCCGGTCGCACGAACGGATTTGCGATATTCGCGATGCCCAACACGCTCCCGGCATGCCGTTGAATAAGCGCCGCCAGGTCATCCAGCGTCTGCATCGGCGAGTACTCGGTCCACAGCACTGGCACGGACCGCGTACTTGCGTCGGCATCGATGTCGAGCATGACATCGTACCGATAGGCAGACATCTCGGTGCGGTACGGATCGGCCTTGGGCTGGATGCGCACGTCGCGAATCGACGGAAATCGCTCCCGCAATGCCTGGAACCAGGTTGGATCCACCAGCAACTCGAGCTCCGCACGCGCGCGGGTTCGAGTCATTCGATCGAGCACATCCGGCGCGACAGCGCCATCGCTCTGGTATAGCTGCACCGAGAAATGGAAGGCTTCCAATAGGCCATGATGGCGGATGTCGCCCAGGAATACGCATCCCTTCCCATCGAGTAGATCGATCGCGCCGCGGATGACGTTAGCCAGGTAATCGATATCGGGAAAATACTGCACGACCGAGTTGAGCACGATCATATCGAAATCGCCCCGGCGCATATCCGAGAAATCGCTCGCCTGTCGCCGCCACACCTTCGTCTTGGCGACGAGCCGCGAATCGCGCGAGATCTGCGCCGACAAATCGTCCACGGTGGCCGCCGAAATGTCGGTGCCGACGTATGCATCGCAGTCAGGGGCGAGGTTCAGCAGAAGCAGGCCCGTGCCGCAGCCGATCTCGAGTACCTTGCGCGGCGCGAGCGACCGGATGCGCGACAGGGTGCCGTCCAGCCAGGCATGCATTTCCTCGGAAGGAATCGGTTGGCGGGTATAGCTGCTGACCCAGCCCGAGATATTGAAGGCTTTCTCTGCGGTGTCTTTTCCGTCGGTGTACGTTTCGTCGAAGAGGCCGGTCCACTCGTCTACCTGTCTTTCGACGTTCTCGCTCCATCCGTGCGGCGGCGTGTCCTGCGGCACGACATAGGCAACCAGCAGCTTCTCCCCGGACGAGTCTTCGCGTACGGCGACGTGCGCCTGGCGCACGCCCTCGCACTCGTGCAGCCGCGCCT
>NZ_JAQLOK010000018.1:0-3454 GCF_034063545.1 Luteibacter sahnii | reverse complement strand
AACGTCAGTCACTTGGCCTACGTGATCTACACGTCCGGGTCGACGGGCCAGCCCAAGGGCGTGATGATCGAGCACGGTAGCCTGCAGAACTTCCTGTCGTCGATGTCCACGGAGTTCGCACTGGGCGCGCATGACACCTTGCTGGCCGTGACCACCGTGTCGTTCGATATCGCCGGGCTGGAGCTGTATCTGCCGCTGGTCCGTGGTGCCTGCCTGTGGGTGGCATCCCATGCCCAGGCGGTGGATGCGGGGTGGCTTCGCGACACGCTGTCGGAACGCCGCGTCACGGTGATGCAGGCGACGCCGGTGACATGGCGCATGCTGATCGACCAGGGTTGGCAAGGCTGCGCCGGGCTGACCGCGCTGTGCGGAGGCGAAGCACTGGCCATGAGCCTCAGCCAGGCACTGATCGCCCGTTGCAAGCAGGTGTGGAACCTGTACGGCCCGACCGAGACGACGATCTGGTCGTCATGGACGCGCGTGGGCGCGGCCACCGAAGGTCCCATCGAATCGATCGGCCGACCGATCGCGAACACACGGATCTATGTGCTCGACGCATCGGGCGAGCCGGTGCCGGTGGGTGTCACGGGCGAGATCCATATCGGCGGGAAGGGCGTGGCACGGGGTTACCTGAACCGTCCGGAGCTGACGGCGGAGCGGTTCGTGATGGATCCGTTCGCCGCCGATCCGAACGCGCGGATGTATCGCACGGGCGACCTGGGCCGGTGGCGTGCGGACGGCACGCTGGAGTACCTGGGCCGCAACGACTTCCAGGTGAAGCTGCGTGGCCTGCGCATCGAACTGGGCGAGATCGAATCGCGGCTGGATGCCATCGAAGGCGTGCGGCAATCGGTGGTGCTGATGCACGAGGAGCGGTTGCTGGCGTACGTGGCCATCGACGAGGCGGTGGCATTGCGGCCGGGCGACTTGCGCTCCGCTCTGGCGGCGACCCTGCCGGCCTACATGCTGCCGTCGGCTTTCGTGACGATGGATGCATTGCCTTTGACGCTCAACGGCAAGGTCGATCGGCGCGCGCTCGCGGTGCCGGACCGCGAGGCGATGACGAGCAAGGCATACGAACCGCCGCAGGGTACGACGGAAGAAGAGCTTGCCGAGATGTGGCAGGCCCTGCTGGGAGTGGAGCGGGTGGGCCGGAACGATCACTTCTTCGAGCTGGGCGGCCACTCGTTGCTGGCGGTGCAGGCGGTGGCCCAGGCCGGGCAGCGATTCGCCGTCCGGATCGACCTGAAAGCGCTGTTCCTTCGCCCGCTACTTTCCGATTTCGGCGATGCGGTGACCGAACGCATCCTCGAGGAGTTCAACACCGAAGACCTCTCTTCCGCCGCCGCGGAAGTGGATGACATGACCGAAGCCGAGTTGCTTGCCTACCTTTCTGGAAGCGCACCGTGAACACCATGGAACCCGCCGAGCGTATCGAGCGCCTCAAGCGCGCCGCGTTGCTGAAGCGATTGCAAGAGAGCAAGGCCGGCAAGCGCGCCGATCTAGCGGACGCCGATATCGTACGGGTGGACCGTTCACGCCGGTTACCCCTGTCGTGGGCGCAGAAACGCCTGTATTTCATCCATCGCCTGGATGCCGCGGCGAGCGTCGCTTATCACATGCCCGCGGGGCTGCGTTTACGCGGTGCCTTGGAGGTTTCCGCATTGCGCCGTGCGCTGAACTGGATCGTGGCGCGTCATGAGGTATTGAGGACGACATTTTCCGAGCATGACGGCGAGCCTTGCCAGCGGATCGGCCCGGCTACCGGGGAAATTGCATGGACCGAACATGATCTGGGAAACCTGCCGGCGAGCGAACGTGAGGCGCGGATCGCCGCGATCGGCGAGGAAGAAGCGTCCGCGGCCTTCGATCTGGCGCATGGTCCCCTGATCCGGGCACAACTTCTGCACCTGTCCGACGACGAGCACGTGCTTTACCTGACGCAGCATCACATCGTGTCGGACCAATGGTCGATCGGCGTGCTGGTGCGCGAATTCGGCGAGGCCTATACCGCCTTCGCCAATGGCACGGAACCAGCGGTCGCGCCACTCCTGCTGCAATATGCCGACTACGCCGCGTGGCAGCAGTCCTGGTTGCAGGGAGAGGCCCTGCAGACGCAGATCGCGTTCTGGCGAAGGGAACTGGAAGGCGCCCCGCAGGTACTGACCTTGCCCACGGACCGTCCGCGTCCAGCGGTGCAGAGCTACGCGGGCGGCACGGAGGCGATGTATATCCCCTCGTCCATCTGTGCCGGGCTGAGGGATCTCGCCCAGCGGCACGGTACGACACTTTACATGACCCTGCTGACCGGGCTTTCCATCCTCTTGTCCCGTTTGTCCGGGCAGGACGACGTGGTCATCGGCAGTCCGTTCGCGAATCGTCGTCGTCCCGAACTCGAGCCGCTGCTCGGTTTCTTCGCCAATACCCTCGCTATGCGCCTGCGCGTCGTCCGTCACATGCGCGTGGATGAGCTGCTTGCGCAGGCCAGACGCGTCGCCCTGGACGCCTTCGCGCACCATGAGGTGCCCTTCGAGCAGGTCGTGGACGCCCTGAATCCGGACCGGAACCTGGGCTACAACCCGGTGTTCCAGGTCGCACTGGGGCTCAACAACATGCCGGGAAACATGCAACTCTCATTACCCGGTCTTGCGCTTTCCTCGGCGGCTCCCAAGCGCGGGACAGCCGCGTTCGACCTGTGCTTTACCCTGGTCGAGCGCGACGAGGGAATCGAGGGCGAAATCGATTATTCGAGCGATCTCTTCGATCGCACGACCATTCGGCGGATGGTGGGCCAGTGGCTGCTCGTCCTGCAGGCGATGGTCCACGACGATACGCAGACGGTGAGTGCCTTGCCCTTGCTGGACGATGCGGAGCGCCGGCACGTTCTTGAGGGTTTCAATGCCACGGAGCGGTCGTTTCCGCACGAAGGGCGCGTGCACGAACTGTTCGAAGCGCAGGCACGGCATACGCCCGATGCTTTGGCGATGCGGACAGCGGAGTGCGAGTGGAGCTACGCGCGGCTGGACCGCATCGCCAACCAGTGGGCACATCGCATTCGCGATCGCGTTCAGGTGCGGCCGGACACGCGGATTGCCCTGGTGGGCGAGCGCAGCGCGCAGATGGTGATCGGTATGCTGGCGGTGCTCAAGGCGGGTGGCGCCTACGTACCGCTGGATCCGGATCAGCCCGCCGAGCGGCTGGCGTTCCAGCTTCGCGACAGCGGTGCCCTTGCGGCACTGGTACAGGGGGATTTGGTACCGGTCGTGCGCGAAGTGATGACGCAGGAGCGGGTGCTGAGCTGGGAAGAGAGCGCCGACGCCTGGCCGGCGCACGCGCCGTTGCTGGGCGCGTCGGAGCCGACGTCGCGCTCGCTGGCGTACGTGATGTACACCTCGGGGTCGACGGGTCAGCCGAAGGGGGTGATGGTGGAGCACCGCAACGTGCTTCGCCTGGT
>NZ_JAQLOK010000017.1:0-4841 GCF_034063545.1 Luteibacter sahnii | reverse complement strand
ACCGGGCCAGAACGTCAGTCACTTGGCCTACGTGATCTACACGTCCGGGTCGACGGGCCAGCCCAAGGGCGTGATGAACGAGCATGCGGGCGTGGTCAACCGCCTGTGCTGGGCACAGTCGCGCTACGGACTGGACGCGAGCGATCGCGTGCTGCAGAAGACGCCGATCGGTTTCGACGTGTCGGTGTGGGAGTTCTTCTGGACCCTGGCGACGGGTGCCACGCTGGTCATGGCCCGGCCCGAGGGGCACAAGGATCCGGATTACCTGGCCGGGTTGGTCGAAGGCGCCGGGATCACGACGGTGCACTTCGTGCCGTCGATGCTGCCGTCGTTCCTGGATCGCCTGGACGGCGTGCCGTCGACGTTGCGCCGGGTGCTGTGCAGCGGGGAAGCCTTGCCGCCGGGGGCGTGCGAACGGTTCCTGGCGATGCTGCCCGGGGTGGCACTGCACAATCTGTATGGACCGACGGAAGCGGCCGTGGACGTGACGTCGTGGCAGGTGGAAGACGTCGCGGGGCTGGAACGGGTGCCGATCGGGCGCCCGATCGCGAACACGCGGATCTACGTGCTGGAGGCGTCGGGCGAGCCGGTGCCGGTGGGTGTCACGGGCGAGATCCATATCGGCGGCAAGGGCGTGGCGCGGGGTTACCTGAACCGTCCGGAGCTGACGGCGGAGCGGTTCGTGATGGATCCGTTCGCCGCCGATCCGAACGCGCGGATGTACCGCACGGGCGACCTGGGCCGGTGGCGTGCGGACGGCACGCTGGAATACCTGGGCCGCAACGACTTCCAGGTGAAGCTGCGCGGCCTGCGCATCGAACTGGGCGAGATCGAATCGCGGCTGGCCGAGCACGCGAGCGTGCGCGAGGCGGCGGTGGCGACCCTTGGCGAGGGCGAGAATCGCCGCTTGGTGGCTTACGTGGTCGCGCCGGAGAACACGCCGGAGGCGGCCGAGCTGCGACGCTGGCTGGAAACGCGGTTGCCCGACTACATGATGCCGTCGGCGTTCGTGGTGCTGGAGGCACTGCCGCTGACGCCGAACGGGAAGCTGGACCGCGCGGCCCTGCCGTCGCCGGAGGGTGGGGACGTGGTGCGCCGCGGCTACGAGCCGCCGCAAGGGGAGATGGAAGAACGGCTCGCGGCGCTGTGGGAGGAACTGCTCGGCGTGGAACGGGTGGGTCGCCACGATCATTTCTTCGAACTGGGCGGCCACTCGCTGCTGGTGGTGAAGCTGACGGGGCTGCTGCGAGCGGGGGGCGTGCATGCGGACGTGCGCTCGGTGTTCGTCTCACCGGTACTGTCCTCGCTGGCCCAGGCCTTGGCGGCACCGTCGGTCGAGCGCGAGGTGCCGGCGAACCGGATCACGGCGGACACGGCACGGATCACGCCATCGTTGTTGCCGCTGGTGGCGCTGAGCCAGGCGGCGATCGACGCGGTGGTGGCGAGGGTACCGGGCGGCACGGGCAACGTGCAGGACATCTATCCGCTGTCGCCGTTGCAGGAAGGCATTCTTTTTCATCATCTGCTGGGCGGACAGGGCGCGGATGCGTACGTGGCGCGTTCGTTGCTACGGATCGAGAGCCGGTCGCGGTTGGATCGCTTCGTGCGGGCCCTCGATGACGTCATCGCCCGCCACGACATCCTGCGTACCTCGCTGGCATGGGAAGGATTGCCGCGCGCGGTGCAGGTGGTGCACCGGCATGCGCGGTTGCCGGTGGAGATCGTGGAGGCATCGGCGGACCGGGCGGTGCGCGAGCAGCTGGAGGCGGTGAGCGATCCGGCCCGGGCGCGATTGACGTTGACGCAGGCGCCGCTGATGCGGGGCTGGGCGATGGCCGATGGCGACGGCTGGCTGTTGGCGTTGCAGCACCACCACCTGGCGCTCGATCACGTGGCAATGGAACGGGTGATCGAGGAAGTCGGTCACCTGATGCGGGATAGCGGCGAGGCGCTACGGGCGGTAGCGCCGTTCCGCAGCTTCATCGGTCGGCTGGAACAGGACGAGACGGCGCGACGGGCGGCGGAAGCGTACTTCAGCGCCGAACTGGGCGACGTGGAGGAGCCGACGGCGCCGTTCGGAGTGATGGACGTGCGTGCGGACGGCTGGCAAGGCGGCCAGACCCATCGCGAGATCGCGCCCTCGCTGGGTCGCCGCGTGCGCGCGGCGGCGGTACGCCACGGGGTAAGCGCGGCGGCGATCTATCACCTGGCCTGGGGTCGGGTGCTGGGCGCGTGCTGCGGCCGCAACGACGTGGTGTACGGCACGGTCTTGTCCGGCCAGCAGCAGGATGGAGCAAGCGATGCGCTGGGGATGTACCTCAACACGTTGCCGCTGCGGGTGCGCCTGAACCTGTCGGCGAGTGCGGCGTTGCAGGCCACGCATGCGGGCCTGGGCGCGCTGCTACGTCACGAGCAGGCGTCGCTGGCCCTGGCGCAGCGGTGCAGCGGCGTGGACGGATCGACGCCGTTGTTCACGACGTTGCTGAACTACCGGCACAGCCGCTCGGTGGACATCACGGCGGCGATCCCGGGTGTGGAGCTGCTGCGCGCGGAAGAGCGAACGAACTACCCGATCTCGCTCTCGGTGGACGACCTGGGGGCGAATGGCTTCGCGTTGACCGTGCTCAGGGGGCCTGGAATCCCGGGTGATCGCGTGGCGGCCTATCTGGAGCAGGCGCTGGGCGGTCTGGTCGATGCGCTGGAAACGGGCAGCGACGTACCGGTGGAGCGGATATCGATCCTGCCTCCCGGGGAACGCGGATCGATCTGCGAGGGCATCGGGAAGCACGCGGCGGGCGTACCGTCGCTGGCGTTCGTGCACCGCGCGTTCGAGGCGCAGGTGGTCCGCCGTCCGGCGTCGGTGGCGGTGCGGATGGAAGGCCTGTCGGTCGACTACGACACACTCAACCGGCGTGCCAACCAGTTGGCGCATCATCTGCTGGCCTCGGGCATCCGGCCGGAGGATCGCGTGGCGGTGTTCATGCCGCGCGGCGTGGAGATGGTGGTCGCGTTGCTGGGGGTGCTGAAGGCGGGGGCAGCCTACGTGCCGCTGGATACGAAGCATCCGATGGGGCGCCTGGGCCTGATCCTGCAGGACAGTCAGCCGTTCGCGGTGCTGACGGTGGATTCGTGCGTGGACGAGTTGCCGGCGCTGGCGATGGTGCGGGTGATCGTGGTCGACGAGGCGCAGGGCGATGGCGCGGCGATCGCGAAGCATGCGCAGGACGATCCCGTGCTGTCGCTGGACGAGCGCAGCCTGGCCTACGTGATCTATACCTCCGGTTCGACGGGCAGTCCGAAGGGGGTGATGATCGAGCACGGCTCGATGGGCCATTACCTGGCGTGGGCGCGGCATGAGTACGGTGGTGAAGATGCACCGATCGACGCGTTGGTGTCCTCGCCGCTGGTGTTCGACGCGACGATCACCAGCCTGTGGCTTCCGTTGATCAGTGGAGGAACCGCCTGCCTGTTGCGTGACGGGCAGGAGCTGGAAGAGCTCGAGGCGCACGTGCGGGGCGGGGCGCGTGGCCTGGTGAAGATTTCGCCGGCGCACCTGCTGAGCCTGGGGCGGCGGTTGCAGTCGGCGGGAGCGTCCTGCGAGGTCGAGGTACTGGTGGTGGGCGGTGAGAGCCTGCCGGCCTCGACGGTGGCGTTGTGGCGCGGGCTGGCACCGCGCACGCGGATCGTCAACGAGTACGGGCCGACGGAGACGACGGTGGGTTGCGTCACGTACGACGCCACGGCGCTGCCGCCGGGCGCGTCGAGCGTTCCGATCGGCCAGCCGATCGCGGATACGCGCATCGCGATCGTGGACGAGCACGGCCAACCGGTGCCGCAAGGGGTGATCGGCGAGATCCACATCATGGGCGCGGGAGTAGGCCGCGGCTACGCGAACCGGGAGGCGCTGACGCGGGAGAAATTCCTGGCATGCGAAGGACCGGTGGGCGGCCGCGTCTTCCGCTCGGGCGACCTGGGCCGCCTGACGGCCGAGGGTGTGATCGAGTTCCTCGGTCGCAACGACCACCAGGTCAAGTTGCGTGGCTTTCGCATCGAGCTCGCGGAGATCGAATCGCGGCTGGTTGAACACGCGAGCGTGCGCGAAGCGGCAGTGACTGTCGGGGGCAAAGGAGAGGATCGTCGCCTGGTGGGTTACCTCGTGGTGGCGGACGGCGCGGCGGTGCCGGTCGAACTGCGCTCCTGGCTGGAGGCGCGCCTGCCGGATTACATGGTGCCTTCGACGTTCGTGGTGCTCGATGCACTTCCCCTGACACCGAACGGAAAGCTGGATCGAAAGGCGCTGCCGTCGCCGGAAGACGGAGACGTGATGCGTCGTGGTTACGAGGCACCGCAAGGTGAGATGGAAGAACGGCTCGCGTCGCTTTGGCAGAGTGTGCTGGGTGTCGAGCGGGCCGGGCGGAACGATCATTTCTTCGACCTGGGCGGCAACTCACTCCTGGCATTGCAGGCCATATCGCCCATTCGCGAGCAGTTCGGCGTCACCGTGACGGTGGCCGATCTCTTCGAGTTTTCCGTATTGGCCGATCTGGCGAAACACATCCTGGCACGGCAGGCATCGATGCTTGGGGTCGGCGAGCTCGAAGCCCTGCAAAAAGAAATCGATGCCTTGTCCAGGGACGAACTGTTGTCGATGCTGGATGAAAGTGCAGCCCATGACTGATCACGATCCTTCCCTTCATGCACTTCGGCACGCGTTGCTGCTAAAGCGGCTTCGCGAAAGGGCCGTCGCGACGTCGTCCACCGATCCGGAGTTGCCACCGCTGTCGGCGGTGGATCGGGGCGAGGATCCGCCGTTGTCGTGGTCGCAGCAGCGGCTGTGGTTC
>NZ_JAQLOK010000016.1:2500-5398 GCF_034063545.1 Luteibacter sahnii | reverse complement strand
GGATAAAGCCCCTGGCGGTGACCTACTCTTGCATGGCTTGAGCCACACTACCATCGGCGCATGCGCGTTTCACTTCTGAGTTCGGGATGGGATCAGGTGGGACCACGCCGCTATGGCCGCCAGGGAAGGGGTGGGAGCAGCGCGCAGTGCGCCGGCTCCACGAAGGGGTAAACGAGTGACAAGCGTCCGGGTTGTGTACCGGCAGACTTGAGTTAAGACGGTGAAGCGTCTTGGGGTTATATGGTCAAGCCTCACGGCTCATTAGTACGCGTAAGCTCAATGCATTGCTGCACTTCCACACCGCGCCTATCAACCACCTAGTCTTGATGGTGCCTTAAGGAGAGTCGAGCTCTCGGGAGATCTCATCTTGGGGCGCGCTTCCCGCTTAGATGCTTTCAGCGGTTATCGCTTCCGTTCATAGCTACCGGGCAATGCCATGGGCATGACAACCCGAACACCAGCGGAACGTCCACTCCGGTCCTCTCGTACTAGGAGCAGCCCCCCTCAAATCTCCAACGCCCACGACAGATAGGGACCGAACTGTCTCACGACGTTCTGAACCCAGCTCGCGTACCACTTTAAATGGCGAACAGCCATACCCTTGGGACCGGCTACAGCCCCAGGATGTGATGAGCCGACATCGAGGTGCCAAACACCGCCGTCGATATGAACTCTTGGGCGGTATCAGCCTGTTATCCCCGGAGTACCTTTTATCCGTTGAGCGATGGCCCTTCCATACAGAACCACCGGATCACTAAGACCTACTTTCGTACCTGCTTGATCCGTCGATCTCGCAGTCAAGCACGCTTATGCCTTTGCACACAGTGCGCGATGTCCGACCGCGCTGAGCGTACCTTCGTGCTCCTCCGTTACTCTTTGGGAGGAGACCGCCCCAGTCAAACTACCCACCATACACGGTCCCCGATCCGGATTACGGACCTAGGTTAGAACGTCAAGCACTTCAGGGTGGTATTTCAAGGATGGCTCCACCGAAACTAGCGTCTCGGTTTCATAGCCTCCCACCTATCCTACACAGAAGAACTCAACGTTCAGTGTAAAGCTATAGTAAAGGTTCACGGGGTCTTTCCGTCTTGCCGCGGGAACGCTGCATCTTCACAGCGATTTCAATTTCACTGAGTCTCGGGTGGAGACAGCGCCGCTGTCGTTACGCCATTCGTGCAGGTCGGAACTTACCCGACAAGGAATTTCGCTACCTTAGGACCGTTATAGTTACGGCCGCCGTTTACTGGGGCTTCGATCAAGAGCTTCGCCTTGCGGCTGACCCCATCAATTAACCTTCCAGCACCGGGCAGGCGTCACACCCTATACGTCCACTTTCGTGTTTGCAGAGTGCTGTGTTTTTGATAAACAGTCGCAGCGGCCAGGTTACTGCGACCCCTCGGCGCTCAGTCACGCACGTGACCACGCTAAGGGGCGCACCTTCTCCCGAAGTTACGGTGCCATTTTGCCTAGTTCCTTCACCCGAGTTCTCTCAAGCGCCTTGGGATTCTCACCCTGCCTACCAGTGTCGGTTTACGGTACGGTTTTTCTACAGCTGAAGCTTAGTGGCTTTTCCTGGAAGCGTGGTGTCAGTCACTTCGTCCTCATAGGACTGGTCTCGGTGCTCGGCGTAAGTGATCCCGGATTTGCCTAAGATCACCGCCTACCGCCTTTCCCCAGGACAACCAACGCCTGGTAGACCTAACCTTCTCCGTCCCCACATCGCACTGTAGAAAAGTGCAGGAATATTAACCTGCTTCCCATCGACTACGCATTTCTGCCTCGCCTTAGGGGCCGACTCACCCTGCGCCGATGAACGTTGCGCGAGGAAACCTTGGGCTTTCGGCGAGGGGGCTTTTCACCCCCTTTATCGTTACTCATGTCAGCATTCGCACTTCCGATACCTCCAGCAAGCCTTACGACTCACCTTCACAGGCCTACGGAACGCTCCTCTACCGCGTACACCTCAGAAGGTGTACACCCCGAGCTTCGGTGCATAGCTTAGCCCCGTTAAATCTTCCGCGCAGACCGACTCGACCAGTGAGCTATTACGCTTTCTTTAAAGGGTGGCTGCTTCTAAGCCAACCTCCTGGCTGTCTATGCCTTTCCACATCGTTTTCCACTTAGCTATGACTTTGGGACCTTAGCTGCGGGTCTGGGTTGTTTCCCTTTTCACGACGGACGTTAGCACCCGCCGTGTGTCTCCCGTGTATCACGTGTTGGTATTCGGAGTTTGCCATGGTTTGGTAAGTCTCAATGACCCCCTAGCCATAACAGTGCTCTACCCCCAACAGTGTTCGCACGAGGCGCTACCTAAATAGCTTTCGAGGAGAACCAGCTATCTCCGAGTTTGTTTAGCCTTTCACTCCGATCCTCAACTCATCCCCATCTATTGCAACAGATGTGGGTTCGGTCCTCCAGTGCGTGTTACCGCACCTTCAACCTGGTCAAGGATAGATCACTCGGTTTCGGGTCTACTGCCAGAGACTATTCGCCCTATTCAGACTCGGTTTCCCTTCGCCTCCCCTATACGGTTAAGCTTGCCACTGACAGTAAGTCGCTGACCCATTATACAAAAGGTACGCAGTCACCCTTGCGGGCTTCCACTGCTTGTACGTATACGGTTTCAGGGTCTATTTCACTCCCCTCTCCGGGGTTCTTTTCGCCTTTCCCTCACGGTACTAGTTCGCTATCGGTCAGTCAGGAGTATTTAGCCTTGGAGGATGGTCCCCCCATGTTCAGACAGGGTTTCACGTGCCCCGCCTTACTCAATTTCATGCCACGCACCCTTTCGTCTACCGGGCTATCACCGTCTACGGCCCGCGTTTCCAAGCGGTTCGACTAGAATGTGCGACACTTTTGGGCTAGTCCGCGTTCGCTCGTCGCTACTGACGGAAT
>NZ_JAQLOK010000015.1:0-5980 GCF_034063545.1 Luteibacter sahnii | reverse complement strand
GTTCAGATACCCCCTTGCCACGCCCGCACCGCCGACGTGGATCTCACCCGTCACGCCTTCCGGCACCGGCTGTCCCGACGCGTCCAGCACGTAGATCCGCGTGTTCGCGATCGGACGGCCGACCGGCGGAAGGTCGGGGCTCGTCTCGACATCTCTGCCCACGCACGACCAGTAGGTGACGACATGCGTCTCCGTCGGGCCATAGTGGTTGTGCAGCCTCCGCTCCGGATAAGCACCAATGAAGGTTCTCAAGGCGGATCCCATGCGCAATTGCTCACCAGCCGTAACGATGGTGCGCAGGCACGCGGGGTTCCTTCCGCATGCCAGACTCGCGTGGGCGAGCGCATCCAGGGCGACGAAGGGCAGGAAGATCCGCTCCACGCCATTCGCTTCGATGAAGTCGAGCAAGGCGGCGAAATCACTGCGTATTTCGTCGGGCACCAGCACCAGGCAGGCACCCGCGCTCAACGTCGTGAAGATTTCCTGGAACGCGACGTCAAAGCCGAGCGCCGCGAATTGCAGCGTGCTTTCGACCGCCGAAAGGCCGGACGCCGGCGTTCGATGCCACGCGCACAATGTCGACAGCGCACCGTGCGGCATGGCCACCGCCTTGGGCGCGCCGGTCGAACCGGAGGTGTAGAGCACGTAAGCGATGTCTTCGCCACCCACGTCGGTTCGGGGCGCATGTCGATGGCTTTCGCCAACGGAAGCGTCGACGCTCCCGTCGTCCATGAGCAGCCGCGGTACCTGCGCGGGAACCAGCGATGCCAGGTCATCTTGCGTGAGCACCACCGTGGGCGTGCAATCGCTCACCAGCTCGGCGATGCGTTCAGCCGGCCACGCCGGGTCGATCGGGACGTAGGCCGCGCCGGATTTGAGGCTGCCGATAAGGCCCGCGACGAAATCCATGCCGCGAGGCACGAGCAGCGCGACACGACTTCCCACGCCGACGCCGCGGTCGGCAAGGGCGCCCGCCACGCGGTCCGACCAGGCCCGCAGCGCGCCGTAGCTCACGGTTCGGCCATCCATGCGCAACGCCGCCGCGTCGGGGTGGGCGAGCGCAAGGGCTTCAAACGCGGCATGGACCGGTGCGACCACGTTCGGCAGCGACACTCCCTCGCCCAGGGCAACCAAGGCATCGCGCGCATCGTCATCGAGCACGCCTATCGAGGCCAGCGGCAGGTCGCCGCCCGCCTCCAGCGCAACCATCATGCGTTCGAGGACGATACGGAGATAGCCGAGGATACGCCCGGCACCGATACGTTCCGGGCATTGCACCTTGCAACTGAAATCCACGCCGTGATCGTCGATGGAACACGTGATCGGATAACTCGTGCGCTCATCCTCGACGAGCGCTTCCCACATCGGTGAACTGGCCACCTCCACGCTCAGTTCGCTATGACGATAATTCAGCAACGTCGTGAACAACGCCTGCCCGGCTTCTAGCGCGGTGCACTGCTGGACGTGGGCCAGGGAAGCCTGCTCGTGCGTAAGGAGCGCGGACAATTGCCTCTGCGTCTCGGCGACCGCTTCGACGAGACTGCACGTGCGCAACGACAGGCGCAGCGGCAAGGTATTGACGAACATACCCAGGGCGCGTCCGTGATCAAGTCCACCGAGGCGACCGGACAGCACCGTGCCAAACACCACGTCGGGGGTCGTGCCGCACGCGGCGAGCACGCGTGCCCAGGCGACGTGGAACAGAACCGCCGGGGATACGCCCAGATCGCGCGATGCGCCACGCAGGCGCTCGCTGTGCGTCCGGGTCAGGGCAAGGCGAGCTTCTTCCTGCGCCAACGCCGGATCGTCCGTGCCCTCGAACATGGACGTCGTCCAGTCCACGTCGCCCAATCGCTCCCGGAAGAACGCGGCCTGCGCTTCCAGATCGACGTTTTGGCACTGCGCGATGAAGCGTCGATAAGGCACCGGCGCGCCGAGCCGATCTTCCTCTCCTTCGAGAACCGCCCGGATTTCACGGATCGCCAACTCGAGCGTGATGTGGTCAATGGCGATATGGTGGTACACCAGCGAAAGCAGCCAGCGCCCGGTGGCGTCCGCCTGGGCGACGAAGGCCATCATGAGCGGCGCACGATCGAGCGCCAGACCCGGCGAGAGGGCTGCCCGCCGCAGCATGTCATCCACTGGGTCGGCACCTGCCAGCGGCGCCAGTTCGTGCACGTCCACGCGGGCCTCTCGAAGGACGACCTGCATCGGTTGCGGCAGGTCCTTCCAGCGCATGGTGCTTCGCAGGATGTCGTGGCGCGCCACGACTCGCTGCAAGGCCGAGAGGAACCGGTCCACGGCGTCGCGCGTATCGAAGGCCAGCAGGCTGCGCAACAGGTAGGCGTCGTCGTCGGGTTCGACCAGATGGTGGTAGAGAATGCCCTCCTGCAGCGGTGACAACGGATAGATGTCCTGGATGTTCTCCGCACCGCCGGGCACGGACTGCGAGATGTCGTCGATGTGCTCCTGGCCCAGTGCGGCAAGCGGGACCATCTCCGGGGTGATCCGGAGGGTGCCGGGAAGGACGCCGTGTTCCGCCTCGTCGTCCGGGGACTCCAGCGGCACGAGTCGCCGCGCCAGGTCGGCAAGCACCGGCGCGTCGAAGACGTCGCGGACGTCCAGCGTCATGCGGGCCTGGCGCAGGCGCTCGATCAACTCGATCACCAGCAGCGAGTGCCCGCCCAGTTCGAAGAAATGATCGTTGCGCCCTGCGCGTTCGAGCCGGAGCAGCGCTACCCAGATATCGGCCAGGGTCCGTTCCGGCGTGTCCCGGGGCGCCTCGTATCGCCCCGAGGCCATGGACGATGCTTCCATGGCCGGCAATGCCGCGAGGTCGACCTTGCCGTTGCCCGTCAAAGGCAACGCGGTCATGCGGACATAGGTGGACGGAATCATGTAATCCGGAAGATGTGCCGCGAGTTGTCCACGCAACGCATCGGCGGCGAAATCCGTGCCATCTTCCGCCAGCACGTACGCCACCAGGCGATCGTCGCGCAGGGCGACCACGGCTTCCGCGACGTTTCGGCAACCTCTCAGGCGATGCTCGATCTCCCCGAGCTCGATGCGAAAGCCACGCAACTTGACCTGGTGGTCGTTGCGACCGAGGAACTCGATCACACCCTCGGCCGTCAGGCGGCCCAGGTCGCCCGAGCGGAAGACGCGGCCGCCCACCGGTCCTTCGCATGCCAGGAATTTCTCCCGCGTCAGCGCCTCCCGGTTCGCGTAGCCGCGGCCTACTCCCGCGCCCATGATGTGGATCTCGCCGATCACCCCTTGCGGCACCGGTTGGCCGTGCTCGTCCACGATCGCGATGAGCGTATCCGCGATCGGCTGGCCGATCGGAACGCTCGACGCGCCCGGCGGTAGCGCCGTGGCGTCGTACGTGACGCAACCCACCGTCGTCTCCGTCGGCCCGTACTCGTTGACGATCCGCGTGCGCGGTGCCAGCCCGCGCCACAACGCCACCGTCGAGGCCGGCAGGCTCTCACCGCCCACCACCAGTACCTCGACCTCGCAGGACGCTCCCGCCGACTGCAACCGCCGCCCCAGGCTCAGCAGGTGCGCCGGCGAAATCTTCACCAGGCCACGCGCCCCGCCCCGCACGTGCGCCTCGAGCCCTTCCAGCTCCTGCCCGTCACGCAACAGGCAGGCGGTTCCTCCACTGATCAACGGAAGCCACAGGCTGGTGATCGTCGCGTCGAACACCAGCGGCGAGGACACCAACGCGTCGATCGGTGCATCTTCACCACCGTACTCATGCCGCGCCCACGCCAGGTAATGGCCCATCGAGCCGTGCTCGATCATCACCCCCTTCGGACTGCCCGTCGAACCGGAGGTATAGATCACGTAGGCCAGGCTGCGCTCGTCCAGCGACAGCACGGGATCGTCCTGCGCACGCTTCGCGATCGCCGCGCCATCGCCCTGCGCCTCGTCGACCACGATCACCCGCACCATCGCCAGCGCCGGCAACTCGTCCACGCACGAATCCACCGTCAGCACCGCGAACGGCTGACTGTCCTGCAGGATCAGCCCCAGGCGCCCCATCGGATGCTTCGGATCCAGCGGCACGTAGGCTGCCCCCGCCTTCAGCACCCCCAGCAACGCGACCACCATCTCCACGCCGCGCGGCATGAACACCGCCACGCGATCCTCCGGCCGGATGCCCGAGGCCAGCAGATGATGCGCCAACTGGTTGGCACGCCGGTTGAGCGTGTCGTAGTCGACCGACAGGCCTTCCATCCGCACCGCCACCGACGCCGGACGGCGGACCACCTGCGCCACGAACGCGCGGTGCACGAACGCCAGCGACGGTACGCCCGCCGCGTGCTTCCCGAAGCCCTCGCAGATCGACCCGCGTTCCCCGGGAGGCAGAATCGATATCCGCTCCACCGGTACCTCCGCGGACGCGCACATGCCTTCCAGGATGCGCTGCAGGTACGCGACGAATCGTATCGCCGTGGCCTGGTCGAACAGGTCCGTTCGATACGACAGGTTGCCTTCGACGACGTCGTCGCGATCCACCAGCGAGAGCATCATGTCGAATTGAGTGGTATGCGTGGGGAGGGCGATCGCTTCTACGTCGAGCCCCGGCAGGCGCGCTTCGTCTTGCGCGGATGCTTCCGCCCAGCTCATGAGCGTCTGGAAGACGGGCGTGTGGCCCATGCTCCGCCGCGGGTTCAGGGCTTCGACGACATGCTCGAAGGGCACCTCGGCATGCGCATAGGCTTCCATCAGCGCCTGGCGGACACGCCGCAGCAAGACGGATGTCCCCGGTCCGTCGCCCAGATCGACGCGCAAGGCGAGCGTGTTGGCAAAGAAGCCTATCAACGCCTCGGTTTCTTCCTGCCGGCGGTTGGCGAACGGTACGCCGGTTACGATGTCTTTTTGTCCGCTCAGGCGAGACATGAGCACCGACCACGCGCTCAGTAGCACCATGAACGGCGTGCCGTCGCAGCGCTGGGCCAGTGATCGCAGGTCGACCGTCAATGTTTCCGGCAAGCGCACGCGCACGGAAGCACCCGTGTAACGTTGCGTCGTGGGCCGCGGGCGGTCCGTCGGCAGGGCGAGCAGTTCCGGCGCGCCTCGAAGTGCCTCGACCCAGTACGCTTTCTGCCGCATGTAAGCCGGAGTGTCCTGCCAGGCCTTCTGGGCGACGGCGTAGTCGCCATACTGCACGCGCAACGGTTCCACCGCGGGTACGTCGGAGCCGAGCGCGATCGCGTAGTGATGCGCAAGCTCCTGGGCCAACAACCGGATCGACCACCGGTCTGAAATGATGTGGTGCTGTACCACCACCAGCACGTGCTCGTTGTCCCCGATGCGCAGAAGGCTAATGCGGATCAACGGGCCGCTGCCCAGGTCGAAGGCACGCTCCGACTCCTCGACGATCCACTCCATCATGGATCGCCCCGCCACATCATCCCACGCGTGACTCGCGACCATGACGCGCGCCGACGCATCGACCACCTGCCGCGGCTGACCCTCCACGCTGGGAAATCGCGTCCTGAGTATGTCGTGCCTTTGCGTCACGGCATCCAGCGCAGCCTGCAACGTCGCGATGTCCATTTCGCCACGCAGGCGAAAAGCCGCCGAAAGGTGATAGGCGGAGCTCGCCGTCGCGTCCAGGCGATCGAGAAACCACAGGCGCTGTTGCGCCGAGGTCAACGGCAGGGGAATGTGCCGCTGGGTGGGCGCGATGCGTGGCATATGCGCCTGCGAACATGTCCGCAAGCGCGCCACCATGTCCCGCAGAACAGGCCCTGCGAAGATGTCCGCTATCGGTAGTTCGACGTCGAATGCCCTCTGCATCCTCATGGAGAGCTTGATCACAAGCAATGAGTGTCCGCCCAGTTCGAAGAAATGATCGTGGCGACCCACCCGCTCCACGCCGAGCAGTTCCCCCCACAGCGCCGCGAGCCGTTCTTCCATCTCCCCTTGCGGCGGCTCGTAGCCGCGGCGCACCACGTCCCCACCCTCC
>NZ_JAQLOK010000014.1:0-7700 GCF_034063545.1 Luteibacter sahnii | reverse complement strand
CGGCTCGCGGCGCTGTGGGAGGAACTGCTCGGCGTGGAACGGGTGGGTCGCCACGATCATTTCTTCGAACTGGGCGGACACTCATTGCTGGCGGTGAAGCTGTGCGCGCGGTTGCACGAGTACGGCGTGGCCCTTGGCGTACGCCAGGTATTCGAGCAACCCGTGCTCGCTTCGATGTCGTTTCAGGCGCGCTCCACCCCCGGAGAGGCCGACACGCCCGTGGCGCGCGTCCGCCCGGATACCGTGCCCCAGTCCTGGGCTCAGCAGCGGCTCTGGATGATGGACCGTATCCATGGTTCGCAGGCCTATGTGATGCCTGCCGCATATCGATTGCACGGGCCGCTCGACATCGAAGCGTTGCGGCGCGCGCTCGAAGCCCTGGTCGACCGGCACGAGGTACTGCGTACCCGCTTCACGGCGGTGGATGGACTGGCGGTGCAACACGTCGTGCCGCCGCATCGCGTCGAGCTTCCATGGGTGGACATCGATGCGGCCGCATCGGTCGAAGCGTTCTTCTGCCGCCCGTTCGATCTGGAGAATGGCCCGATCTTCAGGGCAGGGTTGCATCGCCACGGACCACGCGACCACCTGTTCCTCTTCGCGGTGCATCACATCGCATGCGATGGGAGCTCCGTGGCGATCCTGCTCAACGAGGTATCCACTCTCTACCGCGCATTCCGGGCCGACGAAGAGATGCCGCTCGAGCCCCTGCCCCTGCAATACGCCGACTACACGCTATGGCAGCAGTCGTGGATGCAGGGCGAACGGCTGGCTGCCGAGTTGCTCCATTGGCGGCAGCGGCTGGCGGGCGCACCGGAGAGGCTGAACTTGCCTGTCGATTATCCGCGACATGCCGAGCGGGTACGGAAAGGTGCGTGGGCGCGGTGCGACATACCCGGGCTCGTGTCGGATGGCGTAGCGCGGCGGGCGCTGGAGTTGGGGTGCACCGCCTTCGTGATCCTGCTCACGACGTTCGCGATCATGCTGTCCCGGCGTTCGGGGCAGGAGGATATCGTCATTGGCACCGACGTGGCCAACCGCAATCATCCCGGCATCCGCGGCCTGGTCGGTTTCCTGGTCAACCAGGGTGTGCTGCGCACGCGCCTTCCGGGCAATCCGCGCTGCGCCGAGGTGCTGGGCAAGGTGCACGCGGACGTTCTCGACCTGCAAGAGCACCAGGACCTTCCCTTCGAACGGATCGTCGAAGCGTTGCGACCCAGGCGTTCACCGGGGTACCACCCAATCTTCCAAGTGAAGTTCGCCTATCAGGCGAGGGAGCGGGAGGATGCGGCACTTCGCCTGGAGGGTCTGGATGTCACCGAGGTCGACGCGGGCCTGCCCGGGATCAAGGAATGCGATCTCACGCTTTTCATCAGCCAAGGGAAGAACGGCATGCGCTGCGCGTTCGAATACGCGGCCGACCTGTTCGCACCCTCGACCGTTGCGTCGATGGCCGACGAATACGTGCAACTGCTGGCGATGATCGTGGACGACCCGCAGGCGCGTCTCGACACCCTTTCGACGGGGCAAAAGGCGATGCCGGAACGCAATGAGGGCGTGCCCAAGCCGAAACGTACGCTCTCCGGCCTACGCAGGGAGGCACCCAGGACGATCACCCTCTCGGCCGCCCCGCCGGTGTCGCTCGAGCCGCTGCGTGAAGGCACCGATCTTCCCTATGTACTGCGGGCGACGCGGCCGGGGGTCGATCTATGCGCATGGTCGACGGCGAACAAGGCGCAGGTCGACGCCCTCCTGTTGCGTCACGGCGCCTTGCTCTGCCGGGGATTCGACATCGACCGTCCCGAAAGGCTGGAAGCCTTCGCTTCGTTGTTCTGCGACACGCTCTACGCGGAGAACGGCGAGCATCCGCATGTCGCCAACAACGTCTACAAGCCCGTTAGATATCCCGCGGAAGAAAAGCTGCTCTGGCACAACGAGAACACGTTCAACCTGCGGTGGCCCGGGCATATCCTGTTCGCCTGCGCGCAACCTTCCGAGCGGGGTGGGGAAACACCGGTGGTGGACAGCCGTCGCGTCTACGAGTGCCTGGACCCCGCGCTGCGGGAAGAATTCGTCCGTCGCGGCGTCATGTACGTGCGCAACTACCATCCCGGGGTCGGACGGCATTGGCACGAGGTGTTCGGTAGCAAGGCCCCATCCGAGGTGGAGGCGCGGTGCCGCGAAGAGCGGCTGGACTTCGAATGGACGCACGGCGAGCGTCTGCGAACGCGCGCCATCCGGCCGGCGGCGGGGCCGCATCCGCGGACCGGTCAGATGTGCTGGTTCAACCAGATCCAGCATTGGCATCCGTATTGCCTGAATCCCGCGACGGGCGCCGCGCTGCGCCGTCTTTACGATGAACGCGACCTGCCCAGGACCTGCTACTTCGGCGACGGCGGCCTGATCCCGAACGCCGCGATCGAACACATTCTCGCTATCTACGAAAAGCTCGAGGTGGCGTTTCCTTGGACGCGTGGGGATGTCCTGCTTATCGACAATGTCATGACCGCGCATGGCCGCAATCCGTACGCCGGTGAACGCCGCCTCTTCGTTGCCATGGGCAATATGATTCGCATCGATGCGACCACGACCTGATCGAAGGGATCGAAAAACATGGAAACACTGATCAACGGTTATCGCCTGTCCCCGCAGCAGGAGTCGCTGTGGCGACGAGGCGGCATCGGTGACGGATGGTTCGAGGTGCGTCTGGATGGAACGATCCGGGCCCAGGACGCCCACCGGGCGTGGCGCAGCCTGGTTGCCGAGCACGACATGTTGCGGGCTCGCCTGGTCCGCGCCGATGGCATGGCGATCCCCCTGCTGGACGTGGTTGCGCAGGGCGACGCCCCCTGGGACGAGTGCGAACTCGGTGGCCTCTCCGACGACGCGCGCGAGAAACGTATCGAAGCCTGCAGGAACGCCCCCGCGGGTAACGGATCGGGATGGCTCGCCGCGGCGAGCCTGCTTCGGGTCGAAGACGACGCGCTCCTCCTGATCGCGCGGGTATCTTCCCTGTGCGTGGATACGCCATCGCTTCACCTTCTCGCGGATCGATACCTGAAACTGCTGCATGGTTCCGCGCTACGTGCCGAAGCCGATTCGGCACACCTGGTCTACGCGGACTGGCAGCGCGAAGAAGCTGAAAGCACCGAGGGCCACGATGTCGCCTCGGCGCAGAGCCATTGGAGCCGCGTGGCTGGCATGCCGCCCTCGCGATTTCCGTACGACGACGTATCCGACGACGCGGCGCACGTGTCGTGCCACGCCGGCTTGCTGGACATGGCCTGTGTTCGCGCGCTGCGCGTGCGCGAAGTCGAGGGCGACGGTGCGTATCCGGTGTTCGTGGCCGCGATGGCCGTGCTGCTCTGGCGCGTTACGGGGCGCCACGACGTCTGCTTCGGCATTGAATGCGATGGTCGGGATCGCTTCGACGATCTCGAGACAGCCGTCGGGCCGTTCACGCGCACTTTGCCGTTGGGCCTCGTGTTGCAGGACGATTACGGATTCGACGAGGTGCTGCAACGCGTATCTTCGGGTATGGCGCAGGTCGCGGCGGACCAGGATCGCTGCCCGGAGTCGCTTTCCGCCACGTCGTGGCCGGTATCGATCGGATGGCACCGATCGTTCCCTTCGCCGGGGCAGGTGACCGTCGGCGAGTCGACCACCGGTGTTCGGCTCCAGGTGATACGCGGGGAACAAGGCATCGAACTGGAATGGAGGTATGACCGCAAGCGCTTCGGCATCGAGGCGATTCGGTGCCTGGATGAGCAGTTCCGTACGCTGCTTTCCGCGGCGCTTGAAACGCCATCGGCGTCCATCGATCGCCTTCGCATGCTTTCGGATTCCGAGCGGGAGCGTTTGATTGTCCGGTTCAACATGGCCGGAGAACGCACGGATGCGCCGCGCGAGGCCACGCATCGGCTCGTCGAAGCGCAGGCGCGAGCCACCCCGGACGCGGTGGCCGTGGAAGCGCTGGAGGAGCGACTTACCTATGCCCGCTTGATGGAGCGCGTAGATGGCGTCGCCCGTGCACTGCGAAGCCAGGCCGTGCGTGCTGGCGTGGTGGTGGGCATCTGCATGCCGCGCGGCGGTGACCTGGTGGTGGCGATACTCGCCGTCATGAAGGCAGGAGGAGCGTATCTACCGCTCGATCCCTCTCTGCCGCCGGCTCGCCTGGCGGCGATGGTGGAAAGCGCCGGTTGTTGCCTCGTGCTTACCTCGAAGGCCTCCGGCGACGCGCTGCGCGCCTGCCCCGAAACGGTCGCAAGGTGGGAGCTGGATGCGTTGGCCGGGTCGGAGCCCGCCGCTGGGACGCCGACGGGGGATGTGGATCGGAACGACCTGGCGTATGTCCTGTTCACGTCGGGCTCCACCGGCACGCCGAAAGGCGTCATGGTGCATCACGGCGGACTGTCGAACTACCTGGATTGGTGCCGCCGCACGTACCCGCTCCGCGCGGGCGGCTTCGTGCCCGTGCATTCGAGCATTTCGTTCGATCTGACGGTGACCAGCCTGCTCGCCCCGCTGACGGCCGGGTGCACGATCGGCATGATTCCCGAGGACCGACACCTGGACGGGCTTCGAGAATGCCTGGAAAGCGGCCGACCGATCAGCCTCATCAAGATCACGCCCGCCCACGCCCAGTGGCTGGGTGACGCGTTGACGGCCGATACGCGTGCGAACGTGGAAAGCCTGGTCGTGGGCGGCGAGAATCTCCAGCCGGAACACATCCGGTCCTGGCGCGAGCGCTTTCCCGCGATCCGGATCTTCAACGAATACGGTCCGACCGAAACGGTCGTCGGATGCTGCGTGCGGGAGCTGGAGCCGCACGATCTGCATCGCCGTCCCATTCCGGTGGGGCGTCCGATCGATGGCATGCGGCTGTACGTACTCGATGCCGAGGGTGCGCCCGTGGCGACCGGTGTCGCCGGTGAACTTCACATCGGCGGCGAGGGCGTTTCTCCCGGGTATATCGGACGCGACGACCTGACCGCCACGGGCTTCGTGCCGGATCCCTTCGCGCCCGGGCCCGGGGCGCGTATGTATCGAAGCGGCGACCTGGCGCGGCATCTCCCGGACGGTACGCTGGAGATACTCGGCCGGGTCGACCGGCAGCTCAAGATCCGCGGCCACCGCATCGAGCCGGGCGAGATCGAACAGGCGCTCTGCCGCCTCCAGGACGTGGAGCAAGCGGTACTCCTCGCGCAACCGGACGCCACGGGGACGACGCGCCTGGTGGCTTACGTGGCGACCGGTCTCCGCCGCGCGGAGAACGGGCCGCGGATCTGGCGAGATGCCTTGCGGCAGGAACTCCCGGAATACATGGTGCCAGCGCATTTCGTGGTGCTCGCATCCCTGCCGCTGAACGCCAACGGCAAGCTCGATGTCGGTGCCTTACCGCCCTGGACACAAACCACGACGTCCCCGGAACCGAGGCAGCCACCGGCCACGGAAGCGGAGAAGGCGTTGGCTTCGCTATGGTGCGAATTGCTGGGGTTGGACGAGGTGGGTAGGGAAGACCACTTCTTCGAACTCGGTGGTCACTCCTTCCTGCTGATCGCGTTGATCGAACGCTTGCGTGCGCAAGGCTTCGGCATGGACGCGAAATCCGCGTTCGGCATGCCCGTGCTCATGGACATGGCCTTGCAGTTGGAGCGGGTAGGAGTCGTCTCGCGCGACGAGGTTCCGCCGAACCTCATCGTTCCGGACGTCGAGGCGATCACGCCAGGGATGCTTCCATTGGTCGACCTGACGCAGGCTGAGATCGATACCATCGTGGCCACCGTGCCGGGCGGGCTCCGGAACATCCAGGACATCTACGCGCTCTCGCCGTTGCAGGAAGGCATTCTCTTCCATCACATGCTGGGGGGCGAGGGAGATCCATACCTGTCGCGGCAGGTCATCGTCTGCGATGACGCGGCGCACCTGGATGCCCTGCTGTCGGCTTTGCAGGACGTGATCGATCGCCATGACATCCTGCGCACCGCGGCATGCTGGAAAGACATGGACAGGCCGGCGCAGGTCGTGCTGCGCCACGCGCCGTTGCAAGTGCATGCGCTGCACGATTCTCCGGTGGAAGACCCGGTCGCCGTATTGCTGGCCCATACCGACCAGACGAAGCTGCGGATCGACCTGCGTCACGCGCCCCTGATCCATGGCTACACCGCCCGGGAATCAGGTAGCCACCGGATCGCGTTGGCCCTGGTGTGCCATCACCTGGTGCTGGACCATGTCTCGTTCGAACACGTCGTTGCCGAGACCGAGACCATCCTGGTAGGGCGTGCCGCCGAACTCGAGCCCGCCCTGCCGTTTCGCGACTTCATCGCACGCACTCGCCAGGGTTCGGAGGAGGGCGACGCGGATTATTTCCGGCAGCGCCTGCACGACGTCAGCGAGCCATGCATGCCGTTCGACGTCGACGAGATGGCGAGCGCGCGGGATTCACAGGTGGAGGAACAGCGGCAGGTTCCCGATACTCTTGCCGCCCGCCTGCGTGCCCAGGCGCGCAGGGCCGGCGTACTTCCTGCGGCGCTCTTCCATGCCGCCTGGGCGCTCGTCATCGGCGTGTGCACGGCACGTCGGGACGTCGTGTTCGGCACCGTCCTGTCGGGCCGGCATCACGGACAGGAAGGTGCGGGGCGCACCTTGGGCATGTTCCTCAATACCTTGCCCATACGAGTCGACCTGGCGCGCGACACCGCCTGGGACCTGGTGTCGGGCGTGCAGGTGGCCCTGACGGAACTGATGGCCCACGACCAGTCCTCGCTGGCCCTGGCACAGCGCTGCAGCGGCGTCGAGTCGTCACGGGGGTTATTCGGTGCGCTGATCAACTACCGCTTCAGCCAAGCGAACACGGTGGAGCGGGCGGCGCGCGCCGAGAACGCGTGGAAGGGAAGGACCCTGGTCTTCGCCGACGAGCGCAGCAACTATCCTTTCACTCTGGTCGTCGACGATCATGCCGCCGACTTTCACTGCAAAGTGATGTGCCCGCGGGGGATCGATCCGTCGCGCGTGCAGGGATACCTGCATAAAGCCCTGCACGCCTTGGCGGACGCGCTCGAGAATGACGGCCCCGTACCCGCATCGTCGATGCTCATGTCGGCGCAGGAACGACAGGTCATCGCACGCCACGCCGACGGGGGCGATAGGCCCTACGATGGCGATGGTACCGTTCATGGTGCGTTCGTGGCCCATGCCGCCCGCACGCCCGATGCCGTGGCCGTGCGCGACGACCGGGGCACGGTGAGCTACGGGTCCCTCGACGCGGCGGCCAACCGTCTGGCGCATCGCCTGATCGCGCTCGGGGCGGGTCCGGCGGCCCCCGTCGGTATCTGCCTGGATCGCGGCGTGGATTCGATCACGGCGATGCTCGCGGTGCTGAAGTCCGGTACGTCCTACCTACCGCTGGACGTGGCGGATCCGGAGGCGCGCAAGCGTTCGATGATCGAGGACGCGGGCGTTCGCATCGTCATCAGCGATGTCGCCAACGAGGAGGCATTGCCGGCGCATAGCTGGCTGCAGGTGGTGGTCCTGGATGATCCGGACGTCGAGCGCGCGTTGCACGGCCTGCCGGCGCACGCGCCGTTGCTGGGCGCGTCGGAGCCGACGTCGCGCTCGCTGGCATACGTGATGTACACCTCGGGGTCGACGGGTCAGCCGAAGGGGGTGATGGTGGAGCACCGCAACGTGCTTCGCCTGGT
>NZ_JAQLOK010000013.1:0-24526 GCF_034063545.1 Luteibacter sahnii | reverse complement strand
GACGCCAGCGTCGACGAGATGCACGACTACCTGTGCAAGGCAGCCACGTACGACGACGCGTCGTTCATGGAGGCCTTACGACAGATTGGCAAGACGGACTTCGCGCAAACCTTTCATGCGGAGGCCGCACGGCAGGTTGACATGGAGGATCGGATCAACGACCTCGAGTCGCAACTCCAGCAAGCCAGGGAGCAACCGCTCGCCCAAGCGCAGCAAATCAGCGGTCCGGTGATGAGTCGATAGGGACGGATGATGCATAACGATGGAACGAACACCTCGCGGCTGGAGGTAGCGGCACTCGTGGAGCGCCTCGCTCGCCAGGCGGACGCCCTCGACGCGACCCGTCGGGAGACGGCCGAGCACCATCAGCGAACCGTACAGAGCGTGCCGGCGGCGCTCCGTCACGCCCTCGAGCGCACGCTGAACCAGGTGGCGTCCGACGCGACCCAGGCCGTTCGCGCCGGGCTCAGCCAGCCCCTGGCCGATGTCGGCGCGAAAGCCGCCGAGCACCAGCGTCTCATGCGATCCAGCACCGACGCCATGATCCATACCCAACGTGCCCTCATGGCGTCCTTGCGCAAAGTGCACTGGGTCACCGGCACCGTGTTCGCGATCCTCCTGGCAACGATCGCCGTCGGTGGTTATCTGATCTGGCACTACACCCAGGTGATCGCCCAGCACCAGGTCGACGCCGATCTGCTCAGGGCCTACCACCAGGCCGACGTGCGGCTTTGCGGAAAGCACCTGTGCGCCCGCGTCGACCGGACCGACAAGCGTTACGGCGACTACCTGCCGATCAAGCGGCAGTGAGGGCATCGCTGGCACCAGCGCCGCCACCGGGGCGTTCGGTGTGGCCTCGGTCCAGGGCCTGGGCGTGGATCGACGCCACCACGTGGTCGATGAATGCGCGCACCCGCGATGGCATCTGACGGCGACTCAGGTAGCAAAGGTAGTGGTCGGCAGGTGGTGGCGCGTGGTCCGAAAGGCATACCCGCAGATGCCCGTCAGCAAGGGCGTCTTGCACCTGGAAAAGAGGCAACTGCGCGAAGCCCTGGCCACCGATAGCGGCGCGACGCAGCAGTTCGCCGTCGTTGAACGACAGCGCGGACGCGGGCACCCGGTGACTTATGCGGCCTGCCTCGCGGAAGGTCCAGGCAACCACGCGGCCGGTGGGCGCTAGCTGCCCCAGGCACTCCTCCGGCTTGAGGTCGCCTGGCGTGGCGGGCAAACGGCACGAGCGCAGGTAGGCAGGCGACGCGCAGAGCACCCACGGCACCGAGGCCACGCGCCGGGCAACGGTATCGACGTCTTCGGGCAACCCGTCACGGAAAGCGACGTCGATGCCGTCGGCCACGAGGTCAACGGGCCGGTCGCCGAGCACCAGTTCGATGGCGACTCTGGGATACCGGACGCGAAAGCCGTCCAGCATCGGTGCCACGACAGCGCGGCCGAACGCGGTCGGCGCGGCCACCCGCAAACGCCCCTGGGGAGGTCCATCGCGCAGTTCGCGGACCTCGTCCATCGCCCGGATGATCCGCTCCACGCCGGGGCGGCATTGTGCGTGGAAAAGGCGTCCTTCGTGTGTGAGTGAGGTACCTCGCGTGTTGCGGGCGAACAGCCGCACGCCCAGGTGCTCCTCCAGCTTCTGTACGCTTCGACTGACCGCGGAACGCCCGACGCCGAGGCGTGTTGCGGCCTGCGCGAAGCTGCCTTCGGCCACTACCGTGATGAAGGCCACCACGCCCGCGTAGCGCGTGGGCAACGCCGAGGCGATGATCTGCGTCGAAAGCTGACTCTCGTTCATGGGAGCGACTCCAAGGGTTCGGCACGGAGACGATCCAGCACGTTCCCATGTGACATCCGCCGTCGTGCGCGACGGGCAACAGCGCGATGCGCGTGCGATGCCTAGCCGGGTGTCCATCGCAGGCTTAGCCTGATCGCCATCCCCTTTTCTTGCCCGGAGGCATCCGTCATGGCCCAGCGTCTCGACTACGGTCAGCAATCGCCTGAACTCGTCAAAAAACTTGTCGAACTCAGCATGGCCAACCGCAAGGCCAGTATCGAGCAAGGCACGCTCGATCTGGTCAACCTTCGTGCGTCGCAGATGAATGGTTGCGCGTTCTGCGTGGACATGCACGTAAAAGACGCCGTGATCCACGGTGAGCGTCCGCTTCGCCTGCACCATGTGGCGACGTGGCGCGAATCGCCGCTGTTTTCACCCCGCGAGCTCGCGGCGCTGGCGTGGACCGAGGCCCTCACCCATCTGCCGCCCCACGGCGTCGGCGACGAGGTCTATGCGCGAACACGTGAGCACTTCAGCGACAAGGAACTCTCCGACCTGACCTTCGCGATCATGACCATCAATGCCTGGAACCGGGTCAACGCCGCGTTCCATACGGTTCCAGGCTCGCAAGATGCCCTCTACGGGCTGGATCGCGCCCACCTCGTCTGACCGGGACGACCGCCCCCCTCGACGAAATGACTCCTTCGTGTCACAAACACGGGGGGATTTTCGTCCTGGGTCTTATGAACGACGCCACCGCCGCCTTTACCGCTCTCCGTCCCCGCCTGCACGGCATTGCCTACCGCATGCTGGGTTCCGTCGCGGAATCCGAAGACCTGGTACAGGACATCTGGCTTAGCTGGCATGGGGTCGATCCGTCGTCGATCGATAACGCCGAAGCCTGGCTGGTGGCGGCCACCACGCGCCGCGCGATCGATCGCCTCCGCGCCGCCCGCACCCGCCGCGAGCACTATGTGGGCATCTGGTTACCCGAGCCCATCCTCACCGACGAGGGAGCCACCCCGGAAGACCTGCAGGAACTGGCGAGCGATGTGTCGGTGGCTTTCCTGCTCTTGCTTGAACGATTGAGCCCGGAAGCCCGGGCGGCCTTCCTGCTGCGCGAAGTCTTCGATATCGACTACGCGGAGATCGCGCGCACGCTGGACAAAAACGAGGCCGCGTGCCGCCAGCTGGTGCACCGCGCAAAGGCGCAAGTACAGCGGGATCGGCCGCGCCGGCCGACCTCCGCCTCCCGCCCTTCGATGACCCTCGTCCGCCGGTTCGCGGAAGCGATGGCGGTTGGCGACCTCGATGACCTGCGCGGGTTACTGGACGATGATGCGACGCTCGTAAGCGACGGCGGCGGCAAGGTGAACAGCTTTCCGCATCCGTTGCACGGCGCCGCGCGCATCGCGCATCTGTTCTACGCGCCGCACCTGCGCCCCCACGCAGCGATGCGCGTCGAGCCGGTGCGGGTCAACGGCGACTGGGCGGTGTCGCGGTATATCGACGGCGCGCTGGAATCGGTGCACACCTACGAAGCGGACGAGGACAGGATCATGGCTATCCACGTGCAGCGAAACCCGGACAAGCTGACACGATTCGTGCGCCATGCGCACGGATTTTCGACGTGAGGCGCGCGTCGGGCGAGGCCAGGGATCCCACGCGCCACCGCGCCGGTGCACGGGCCTGAAAACAGAACGCCTCCCGAGGGAGGCGTTCTGAGGCGATGACGGCGTCGAGGGATCAGCTGTATCGCACGCCGGTGATTTCGTAGTTCTTTACGCCGTTGGGCGCCTTGAACTCGAATTCATCGCCCTCGCTCTTGCCGATCAGGGCGCGCGCGATCGGCGACGAGACGGCGATGAGGTTCTGCTTGATGTCGGCTTCGATGTCGCCCACGATCGTATACGTCACTTCGGTATCGGCATCGAGATCGATCAGGTCGACGATGGCGCCGAACACGATCTTCTTGCCCGCGCCGAGCCGTTCGGTATCGATCACCTCGGCGTTGGAGAGCGCCGCTTCCAGCTCGTTGATACGGCCTTCGTTGAAGCCATGCAGTTCGCGGGCGGCGTGATACTCGGCATTTTCCTTGAGGTCGCCGTGCGCGCGCGCCTCGGCGACGGCCGCGATCAGCTCCTGACGCTTCGGCCCCTTCAACTGTTCCAACTCGGTGCGAAGACGATCCGCGCCTTTCTTGGTCAACGGAGGACGGGTGCTGCTCATGCGTGAAGCTCCTTGTGCAGATCCTGGAGGCTGTTCACTTCCGGATCGGTATGGAAGTCGAGCGAGTGCACCAGCGCGCGCGCGCCCGCGACCGTGGTGGAATACGTGACGCGCTGCTGCAGGGCCTCGCGACGGATGGAGAAGGAGTCCGAAATGGCCTGCTTGCCTTCCGTCGTGTTGACGATGTAGACCACTTCGCCGTTCTTGATCAGGTCGACGATATGCGGGCGGCCTTCAAGCACCTTATTGATGCGCTCGCAGGCAACGCCGTTGTCCTGGAGGAACCGTGCGGTGCCCGCCGTGGCGACGACGGTGTAGCCACGGTCCGCGACGTCCCTGGCGATCGGCAGCAGGCGATCCTTGTCGGCGTCGCGCACCGACATGAACACCTTGCCCTTCGGCGGTGCCTTGATGCCGGCCGCCTCGTGGCCGCGCGCGAACGCGGCACCGAAGGTCCGGCCCACGCCCATCACTTCGCCCGTCGAGCGCATCTCGGGGCCGAGGATCGGGTCGACGTTCTGGAACTTCAGGAACGGGAAGATGGCTTCCTTCACCGAGTAATACGAGGGAATGATTTCCTTCGTGGCACCCTGCTCGACCAGCGAGCGACCGGCCATCGCGCGCGCGGCGATCTTCGCCAGCGACATCCCGGTGGCCTTGCACACAAACGGCACCGTGCGCGACGCACGCGGGTTGACCTCAAGGATGAACACCTCCTCGCCCTGGATGGCGAACTGCGTGTTCATCAGTCCCACCACCTTCAGTTCCTGCGCCATCAGCTTCACCTGGCGACGCATTTCGTCCTGCACCTCCGGCGTGAGCGAGTACGGCGGCAGCGAGCACGAGGAGTCGCCCGAATGCACGCCCGCCTCTTCGATGTGCTCCATGATGCCGCCCACCAGCACGTTGCCCTCGGCGTCGGCCACGATGTCGACGTCCACCTCCACGGCATGGTCGAGGAAGCGGTCGAGCAGTACGGGCGATTCGTTGGAGACCTGCACCGCCTCGCGGATGTAGCGCGAGAGGTCGGCGTCGGCGTAGACGATTTCCATGGCGCGTCCGCCGAGCACGTAGCTCGGACGAACCACCAGCGGGTAGCCGATCTCGCGGGCCAGGGCCAGCGCCTCGTCGGCATTGCGCGCGGTGCGGTTCGGCGGCTGCTTGAGATCCAGCTTCTGGATCATCTTCTGGAAGCGCTCGCGGTCTTCGGCCAGGTCGATCGAGTCGGCGCTGGTGCCGATCACCGGCACGCCGGCCGCCTCGAGCGCACGGGCGAGCTTGAGCGGGGTCTGGCCGCCGTACTGCACGATCACGCCCTTGGGCTTTTCGAGGTCGACGATTTCCAGCACGTCCTCAAGGGTCAGCGGCTCGAAGTAGAGACGGTCGGACGTGTCGTAGTCGGTGGAGACGGTTTCCGGGTTGCAGTTTACCATGATGGTCTCGAACCCGTCCTCGCGCAGGGCGAGCGCCGCGTGCACGCAGCAATAGTCGAATTCGATGCCCTGGCCGATGCGGTTCGGGCCACCGCCCAGCACGATGATCTTGTCGCGCTGGGTCGGGTTGGCCTCGCATTCTTCCTCGTAGGTCGAGTACATGTAGGCCGTGGTGGTGGCGAACTCGGCGGCGCAGGAGTCCACGCGCTTGTAGACCGGGCGCACGCCCAGCGTGCGGCGCACGTGGCGCACGGCGGCTTCGTCGGTGCCGACCAGTTCGGCCAGGCGGGCGTCGGAGAAGCCCATGCGCTTGAGCTCGCGCATGCGCGGCTCGTCCAGCGCCGGGAGGCCCTGGCGCTGCACCTCGCCTTCGGTCATCACGATGTCTTCGAACGCGGCGAGGAACCACGGATCGATGTGCGTGAGTGCGTGCACTTCGTCCAGCGAGAGGCCGGCGCGGAACGCGTCGGCCACGTGGAACACGCGATCCGGACGCGGCTCGCGAAGCTCGCGCTTGAGCATCTGGAAGCCGTCTTCGCTGCCGATGTCCAGGCCGGTGGGGTTGAGGCCGGTCTTGCCGATCTCCAGCCCACGCAGCGCCTTCTGCATCGACTCGTGGAAGGTGCGGCCCATGGCCATCACTTCACCGACCGACTTCATCTGCGTGGTGAGGCGCGCATCGGCGGCCGGGAACTTCTCGAACGCGAAACGCGGGATCTTGGTGACGACGTAATCGATCGACGGCTCGAACGACGCCGGCGTGAGACCGCCGGTGATGTCGTTGCGCAGCTCGTCGAGGGTGTAACCCACGGCCAGCTTGGCCGCGACCTTGGCGATCGGGAAGCCCGTGGCCTTGGAGGCGAGCGCCGACGAACGCGACACGCGCGGGTTCATTTCGATGACCACCACGCGGCCGTCTTCGGCGTTGATGCCGAACTGCACGTTGGAGCCGCCGGTGTCCACGCCGATCTTGCGCAGCACCGCGATGGAGGCGTTGCGCAGGCGCTGGTATTCCTTGTCGGTGAGGGTCTGCGCCGGGGCTACCGTGATGGAGTCGCCGGTGTGCACGCCCATCGGATCGAAGTTCTCGATCGAGCAGACGATGATGCAGTTGTCCGCGCGGTCGCGAACCACTTCCATCTCGAATTCCTTCCAGCCCAGCACCGACTCCTCGACCAGCACTTCGTGCACGGGCGACAGTTCGAGGCCGCGCGAGACGATCTCGAGGAATTCTTCCTTGTTGTAGGCGATACCGCCGCCCGAGCCGCCGAGGGTGAAGCTCGGGCGGATGATGGTGGGGAAGCCGACGGTCTGCTGGATCTCCAGCGCCTGCTCCAGCGAGCGGGCCACGGCCGCCTTGGGGCAATCCAGGCCGATGTCGGCCATGGCCTTGCGGAACAGGTCGCGGTCTTCGGCCATGCGGATGGCGTCACGCGACGCGCCGATCAGCTCCACGCCGTATTTCTCGAGCACGCCGTGGTCGGCGAGGTCGAGCGCGCAGTTGAGGCCGGTCTGGCCGCCCATGGTGGGCAGCACGGCGTCCGGGCGTTCCTTGGCGATGATGCGCTCGACGGTCTGCCAGTTGATCGGTTCGATGTACACGGCGTCGGCCGTGCCGGGGTCGGTCATGATCGTCGCCGGGTTCGAATTGACCAGGACGACGCGGAAGCCTTCTTCCTTCAGCGCCTTGCAGGCCTGCGCGCCGGAGTAATCGAACTCGCAGGCCTGGCCGATGACGATCGGGCCGGCGCCGATGATGAGGATGGTCTTGAGGTCGGTGCGCTTTGGCATGGTTTCTCTCGCGAATCGAAGGCGGGATGGACGGCAGGAGCGTGCGGCGGGTTACGCCCGCGTCGCCTTGTGCGCTTCCATCGCGGCGATAAACGTGTCGAACAGGTAGCCGACGTCTTCCGGGCCGGGACTCGCTTCCGGATGGCCCTGGAAGCAGAACGCCGGGCGGTCGGTGAGGGCGAAGCCCTGCAGCGAGCCGTCGAACAGCGAGGTATGGGTGATACGCACGTTGGCCGGCAGCGTCGCGGGATCCACGGCGAAGCCATGGTTCTGCGAGCTGATCAGCACACGGCCGGTGTCGTGGTCTTTCACCGGGTGGTTGGCGCCGTGGTGGCCGAACTTCATCTTCAGCGTCTTCGCGCCGATCGCCAGCGCCATGATCTGGTGGCCCAGGCAGATGCCGAACGTGGGGATCTTCGTCTCGAGGATGGTTTTCGCCGCCTCGATGGCGTAATCGCAGGCGGCCGGATCGCCCGGACCGTTGGCGAGAAACACGCCGTCAGGCTGCATCGCCAGCACCTCGGCGGCGGGCGTCTGCGCCGGCACCACCGTGATGTCCACGCCACGCCCGGCGAGCAGGCGCAGGATGTTCTGCTTCACGCCGAAGTCGTACGCGACCACGCGGAAGGTCTTCGGCACGTTGGCGAAGGCCTGGCGATCGAGGTCGTAGACGCCTTCGGACCACGTGTAAGCGGACGCGGTGCTGACGACCTTGGCCAGGTCCATGCCGTTGAGACCGGGGAAGGCCCTGGCCTTCGCCACGGCCGCGTCCGCATCAATCGCGTCGCCGGCGACGATGCAGCCGTTGAGGGCGCCCTTCTCGCGCAGGATGCGGGTCAGGCGACGGGTGTCGATCCCCGCGATGGCCACGACGTTGTGGCGAGCGAGGTAATGCGGCAGGGGCTCCTGGCTGCGCCAGTTGCTTGCCAGGCGTGGCACGTCGCGCACGATCAGGCCCGCCGCGTGCACGCGGGGCGCCTCAACGTCGACGTCGTTGGTGCCGGTGTTGCCGATGTGGGGATACGTCAGGGTGACGATCTGCTGGCTGTACGACGGGTCGGTCAGGATTTCCTGATAACCGGTCATGGCGGTGTTGAACACCACCTCACCGACGGTTTCGCCGCGGGCACCGACCGCGTGGCCGTAAAAAACGCTGCCGTCTTCGAGAGCAAGCAGAGCAGGAGTATGCATGGGATGGCCGCCTTCAGGTGCAGCAAAGCCCGCAAGCCTGCGTCGAAGCGGCTCGTGGGCCTTGGGGATAAGGAATCGCTGGGCGGGTAAGAATGATAGGCCTGAAGAGGCCGCCTGTCCACCGGAAAAAGCATGAACGATCCCTGCCCGATCGACGCTTCAGGATGGGGCTGACACGATACAATGGCACCTGAGGTACCCACCGAGAACCGCCCGCCATGCTGCTCGACCCCGCCCGACTGGAGCGTCCCGACACAGACATCCGGCACGAGCCGTTCTCGTTCATGATCGCGCATGGGCAACTGCCCGACGAGGCCCGTGGCGACCTCGACCGCGACTTTCCCCACTACACCAGCGCCGGCTTCTTTCCTTATGACGCCGGCGACTGCGGCCCATCGGTGAACGAGCTGGTCGACCAGATGACCTCGCGGGCGTTTTCCGCCGCCATCGGGCGCCATCTGGGCATCCCGGGGCTGGAGAACTACCCCACCCTGGTCACCCTGTGCCGGCTTCTGAACCGCCGCCACGGCACGATCCACACCGACAGCAAGTCGAAGATCGCCACCGCGCTGATCTACCTGAATCCGATGTGGCCCGATACCAGCGACGGTTGCCTGCGGTTCCTGAACGCCATCGACAACATCGACGACATGGTGGTGCCGGAGTTGAAGCCGCTCTACGGCGAATTCGCGGTGTTCAAGCGGGCCGACAACTCCTTTCACGGCCACCTCCCTTACGAAGGCGAGCGTCGGGTGATCCAGGTCGCCTGGCTCACGTCCGAGGAAGAGAAAAACCGCAAGACCAAGCGCGGCAAGTTCTCACGAACGTTCAAGAAGATTTTCGGCAAGCTCGACCGCAAGGTCGGTGCCGACCGCGACCGCAACGCGTCCCACCGCGACTGAACCATCCCGTCGAAGCGCGCCCGCGCGCGCGATAGGTCTGGCGGCGTACGGCCATTCGCGTGCAGGGCGAGCTCCTACCGTGGTCAGCCGGCGGCGACCCCGTTCTTTCCGCCGACTCATCCACACGCCCTGACGTGTTTGGCTATCGATCAGCCGGCGGCGAAATACCAGCCGACGAAAACGGCAAATACGCCATAGAGCAGACCGATCGGCATCAGCCAGCGCGCCTGCACCGCGCCGTGGCGGAACATCGCCCACAGCGCCACCACGGCCACGGCGGTGATCGCGCCGGCCACGATCAGCGGCGTATCGAACAGCCACGGCGTCGCGAACAGCGCCAGTGAACTGGGGATCGTCGCCTGGATCATCATCGCGCCGGAAATGTTCGCCAGCGCCAGCCGCTCCTTGCCCTGCCGCACCCAGATCAGCGCATTCACCGTCTCCGGCAGCTCCGTGGCGACCGGGCTCAGCACCAGCGCCACGATGTGCGGCGAGAGATGGAAGAACTCCCCGAACGCCTCCAGTTGCCACACGAACGTGCGCGAGGCGACGGCGATCACCACGAGCGCGAGTCCCGTCTGCAAGGCCACCCACGCCATCGGCGGATTGGCGTCGTTGGGGCGGAAGGTCAGCGGCTCGAGCTCATCCTCCTCGGGCGCGCCGGTGTCGTCGCGCATCTCGCGCCAGACGTAGAGCGCGTAGGCCAGCAGGAACACCACCCCGAGCCAGGGCTTCAGGGCGAACGCCACGAGGCCCAGGCCCACCTTCACCACGAAGATCGCCAGAAACCACGACTGATCGCGCGCGAGACGCTGGTTGTCGACCTGAACGCGCAGGTCCGTCCGCTTAAGCCGCTTGCGCCCTGCGTACAACGCGAAACCGACGACCGAATACGCGATGGTGGCCAGCACGAGCGGGCCGCCCAAAGCCGCACCCACGCCAATATCGCGTGCTTCCGGACTCTTGCCGAACATCACGGCGACGAAGGTCACCGCGCTCTCCGGCAGGGCCGTGCCGAAGGCGGCGAGCACGGTGCCGGTCGCCGTCGCGCCGAGATTGAGCTTGCGCCCGAACCATTCCACGCCGTTGACGAAGTATTCGCAGGCGAAATAGATGGCCCCGGCGGATACCAGGAACAGGAAACATGTCAGCAGCATGATGTCGCAAAGGCCGGGCGAGCGCGATAAACCGATGGCGCAACGACACCGCTCGCCCGGCCGGGTGAGCATGTCGAAGGCCAAAGGTCTCGCCGGGCCGGCGATGCACTCTCCATGCACCGCTGCCGTTCGCGCCATGGGGCCGAAGCCGCCAAGTCTGTTGACGCGAACTCCTCAGGGGGAACGAGGATGGCTACTCCCCAATGACATCGGGTCGCATCCTATCATGCTTTGCCGTGCATGCCACCGCCCACGGGTGGGCCGATCTACGGAACGATGACGTCCTCGATCGTCCAGGTGCCCGGCGCGCGACCGGCGATCCAGGCAGCCGCTTCGATCGCCCCGCGGGCGAAGATGGAACGATCCGTGGCGCGATGGCCAAGCTCGATGCGCTCGCCCTGCCCCATCAACAAGGCCTGATGCTCGCCGACGATGTCACCGCCCCGGACCACGGCGAAGCCGATCGTGCCGGCCTTTCGTGCACCGGGGCGGCCCTCGCGGGTGTAGACGGCAAGGTCTTCGAGCGTCGCGCCTCGCGCGTCCGCCGCCGCGCGCCCCATGGCGAGCGCCGTCCCCGACGGCGCGTCTTCCTTGCGATGATGGTGCGCTTCGACGATGTCGAGATCCCAGCCCGGCAGCGCCGCGGCCGCGTCCCGCAACAGTCGCGTCAATACCGCGACGCCGAGACTGAAGTTGGCGGCCCGAAGCACCGGGATACGTTCCGCGGCCCGCGCCAGTCGCTGTTCGAGTTCCGCGGAAAGGCCGGTCGTGCCGGTCACGAGGGCCGCACCGCTGCCCTCGCAGTGGTCCAGCGCCAGCATGAGGCCGTCCAGTCCGCTGAAGTCGATCACCACGTCGATGTCTTCGGCACCGCGCCAGTCGGTGAACTTCCATGCCGAGACGTCGCCATACGCCGACTTGCCCAGCCAGGCGGAATGCGGCGACACGATGGCCGCGACGAGTTCGAAACGGCCATCCTCACGCGCGAGATCGAGCAAGGCACGACCCATGCGGCCGGAAGCGCCGCTGATGGCAAGGCGGATGGGACGGGTCATGGCGGCGAGCCTTACGCAAAAGTCGGACGGCTATCCTAATGTAGGAGCGCGCGCTGCGCGCTCCTACATGCAGGTGCTCAGGACGTAACGCGCGACCAGAAGTCTTTCACGCCGTCCATGAAGCTGTTCGACCGCGGCGTATGCCTGGACGGCTCATCACCCACAAACGTGGCTTCGAGTTGCTGGAGCAGGTCGCGCTGTTCCTTGGTGAGCCGCACCGGCGTCTCGACCACCACCGTGCAGACGAGGTCGCCTGTCCGGCCGCCGCGCACCGACTTCACGCCGCGACCGCGCAGGCGGAACTGTTGGCCGGTCTGCGTTTCGGCCGGCACGCTGACGGCGACTTCGCCCTCGAGCGTGGGCACCATCAACTCGGTGCCAAGCGCCGCCTGGGCGAAGCGGATGGGCATTTCGCAGTAGAGATCGCTGCCGTCGCGCTGGAAGATAGCGTGCTCGCGCACACGAACCTCCACGTAGAGGTCGCCCGCGGGCGAGCCGGCCGGGCCGGCCTCGCCCTGCCCCGTCAGGCGGATGCGATCGCCATTGTCGACGCCGGCCGGAATCCGCACCGATAGCGTGCGCTCTTCTTCCAGCCGGCCTTCGCCGTGGCAGTGCTTGCAGGGTTTGTCGATCTTCTTGCCCGAACCGTGGCAGGTCGGGCACGCCTGCTGGATCGAAAAGATGCCGTTCTGCATGCGCACGCGGCCGTGGCCGGCGCACGTCGAACAGGTGGAGGTTTTGCCGTCTTCCGAACCCGTGCCATTGCAATGATGGCAATTGACCTGGGTGGGGATCTGGATCTTCTTCTCGACGCCGAACACGGCTTCCTCGAGATCCAGATCCATCATGTAGCGAAGGTCGGCGCCGCGCCGGGCACGCTGGCGACCGCCACCGCCGCCGAAGATGTCGCCGAAAATATCGCCGAAGATGTCGCCGACGTCGCCGAAGCCGGCGCCACCGCCACGACCGAAGCCGCCGCCATCGAACGCGGCATGGCCGTACTGGTCGTACGCCGCGCGCTTCTGCGCATCGGAAAGCACGTCGTAGGCTTCCTTGGCCTCCTTGAACTTGTCGATCGCCTCGGGATCATCCGGATTGCGGTCGGGGTGATACTTCATCGCGACGCGACGAAAGGTCTTCTTGAGGTCACCCTCGGTCACCGTGCGCTCGACACCGAGAATTTCGTAGTAGTCGCGTTTGTTGCTCATGTCACGCTTGCTTCCCTGGACGGACGAACGCGCCGACAGCTCTCGCCTCGGCGCGTTCGCTCCGGTTGACCGTTACCGGATAGCGCGGACATCCGCCCGCGCGATCCGGTCCCACACGGACGATTACTTCTTGTCGTCCTTGACCTCGGTGAACTCGGCATCGACCACGTCGTCCGGCTGGGCCGAGCCGCCGCCCGGGGCCGACTGCTGAGCCGTATCGGAAGCGCCACCGTTCTGCGCGGCAGCGTAGAGCGCCTGGGCGACCTGTTCGAGGTTGGCGATCTTCGACTCGATGGCCATCTTGTCGTCGCCGTCCTTGACCTTCTCCAGCTCGGAGACCGCACTGTCGATGCTCGCCAGCTGCTCGGCCGGGATCTTGCCGCCGTGCTCCTTGAGCTGGCTGCGGGTGCCGTGGACGAGCTGGTCGGCCTTGTTGCGCACCTGCACGAGTTCGTGGAACTTCTTGTCTTCCTCGCGGTTGGCTTCCGCGTCGGCGACCATGCGCTGGATCTCTTCGTCCGAGAGGCCCGAGCCGGCCTTGATCTCGATCTTCTGTTCCTTGCCGGTGTCCTTGTCCTTCGCCGAGACATGCAGGATGCCGTTGGCGTCGATGTCGAAGGTCACTTCGATCTGCGGCGTGCCGCGCGGTGCCGGGCGAATCCCCTGCAGGTCGAACTTGCCGAGCGACTTGTTGGCGTTCGCGCGCTCGCGCTCGCCCTGGAGCACGTGCACGGTCACGGCGGTCTGGTTGTCATCGGCCGTGGAGAAGACCTGCGAAGCCTTGGTCGGCACCGTGGTGTTCTTCTCGATGAGCTTCGTCATCACGCCGCCCATGGTCTCGATGCCCAGCGACAGCGGGGTGACGTCGAGCAGGAGGACGTCCTTCACCGAACCGCCCAGCACGCCACCCTGGATGGCGGCGCCGACGGCGACGGCTTCGTCAGGATTGACGTCCTTGCGCGGGTCCTTGCCGAAGAAGTCCTTCACGGCTTCCTGCACCTTCGGCATGCGGGTCTGGCCACCCACGAGGATGACTTCGTGGATGTCGGACACGCGCAGGCCGGCGTCGTTGAGCGCGGTGCGGCAGGGCTCGATCGTGCGCTTGACCAGGTCTTCGACCAGCGACTCGAGCTTGGCACGGGTCAGCTTGATGTTGAGGTGCTTCGGACCGGACGCATCGGCCGTGATGTAAGGCAGGTTGACGTCGGTCTGGTGCGACGACGACAGCTCGATCTTCGCCCGCTCGGCCGAATCGCGCAGGCGCTGCAGAGCCATCGGGTCCTGGCGCAGGTCGATGCCCTGCTCCTTCTTGAACTCGTCGACGAGGTAGTCGATGACGCGCATGTCGAAGTCTTCGCCACCCAGGAAGGTGTCGCCGTTGGTGGCCAGCACCTCGAACTGCTTCTCGCCATCGACGTTGGCGATCTCGATGATCGAAACGTCGAAGGTACCGCCGCCAAGGTCGTACACGGCGATCTTGCGGTCACCCGAGGCAGCCTTGTCCAGACCGTAGGCCAACGCGGCCGCGGTCGGCTCGTTGATGATGCGCTTGACGTCGAGGCCGGCGATCTTGCCGGCATCCTTCGTCGCCTGGCGCTGACTGTCGTTGAAGTAGGCCGGCACGGTGATGACCGCTTCGGTCACGGCCTCGCCGAGGAAGTCCTCGGCGGTCTTCTTCATCTTCATCAGCACCTTCGAGGAGATCTCCTGCGGTGCCATCTTCTTGCCGTCGGCCGTCTGCACCCACGCGTCGCCGTTATCGTGCGCCACGATGCCGTAGGGGACGATCTTGAGGTCTTTCTGCACTTCGGCGTCGGTGAACTTGCGGCCGATGAGGCGCTTCACCGCATAGAAGGTGTTCTTGGGGTTGGTCACGCCCTGGCGCTTGGCCGGCGCTCCGACGATGACTTCGTTTTCCTTGGTGAACGCGACGACGGACGGCGTGGTGCGATCGCCCTCCGCGTTCTCGATGACGCGCGCGGTGGTACCTTCCATCACTGCCACGCAGCTGTTGGTGGTACCCAGGTCGATGCCGATGATCTTGGCCATGTTCAAGTTGCTCCGAATTTCAATGCGGCCCCCGCGGCCGCTGCTGTGATGAAAGTGGGGCTTCGCCCCATCGATTCAATGCCTTGTGAGATACCGTCACCTGCCGTCCGACGGCGAGGCGACGGTCTTCGTTCAGTTGTCGCGCACCACGGCCACCAGCGCCGGGCGCAGCAGACGGTCATTCAGGAGAAAGCCCTTCTGCACCACGGCCACCACGGTATTGGGCGCATGCTCGTTCGAGTCGACCGAGCTGATCGCCTGGTGGTGATCGGGATTGAACGGCTGGTGCAGCGGATCGACCACCGAAAGGCCATTGGCCTGGGTGACTTTCTCCAGCTGCTTGAGCGACAGCTCAAGGCCCTCGCGAAGGGTCTTCGCGTCGGTGTTCTCGTTGGCCAGGCCAAGAGCCAGGCCGTCGTAGACCGGCAGCAGGTCGCCCAGCAACTTCTCGTTGGCGAAACGGCGCGCCTGGTCGAGGTCGCGCTGAAGGCGGCGACGCTGGTTTTCGATCTCCGCCCGCTCGCGCAAAACGGTTTCGCGCGCCTGGGACAGCTCGGACTCCAGGGCCGCCAGACGCGCGGTCAGGGCGTCGAAGTCAGCGTTCATGCCGGCATCGCCCGCGCCTTCGGAGGCCGGATCCGGCATGTGGGGATCGTTGTTCTGCATGTGTGCTCCAAATGTCAGCTAACCGGCCGTCCTGGGGAAGGCCGAACATTCGCGGGAATAAGTAAACCCGCCTCCCGGGGCGGTTTATGTGGTCGCCGCGGCGCGATTCAAGGCGTCGCTGAGCAGTCCGGCGGTGGCCTGCACGACCGGGATCACCCGCTCATAGGCCATGCGGGTGGGGCCGATGACCCCGATGGCCCCCAGCATGCGGCCGTTGGTGCCGTAGGTAGCGGTGACCACGCTGCACCCGTCGAGGGCCGAAAAGCCGGATTCCTCGCCGATGAAGAGGCGCACACCCGGCGCCTTGACGCACATTTCCATCAGCTGAAGCAGCTCGCGCTTCTGCTGGAACGCGTCGAAAAGGTCGCGCAGCCGGTCGATGTCAGCCAGCTCCGAATACCCCATGAGGTTGGTCTGCCCGCTCACCAGCACGTCATCGGCGTCGTCGGTGCCGAACGAGGCCGTGGCCAGTTCCACGACCCCGGAAAGCATCCGGTTGAGCTCGCCCCCGGCCGCACGCAGCTCAGCGGCCAGGTGGGCGCGGATGTCCGCCAGGCGAAATCCCGCGAAATGGGCATTCAGATAGTTGGCGGTCTGCTCCAGTTCGCCGGCCTCGATCGGGCGGGTCAACTGCACCACGCGGTTCTGCACCTGGTTGTCGGAGAACACGAGCACCACCAGGACGCGGGCGTCGGGCAGGTTCACGAAGTCGATGTGGCGAAGCGGAAAATCGCCCTGGCGCGGCACGGTGACGACTCCCGCGAAGTGCGTCATCGCCGACAACAGGTTCGAGACGTTGCCCAGCAGGTCGCGCGTGGTGGTCTGGTGGGGAGGCAACCCGCCCTGGAGCCGGGCCATCTCGTCGCGCGGCAGGGGCTTGAGCTCGAGAAGGCTGTCGACGAACAGGCGCAGGCCGCGGGGCGTGGGAATACGGCCGGCGGAGGTATGTGGCGAGGCCACCAGGCCCGCCTCCTCGAGGTCGGCCATGATGTTACGGATGGTGGCCGGGCTCACTTCCAGGCCCGACGACTTGGCCAGGGTGCGGGAACCGACCGGCTCGCCGTCGGACAGGTATTGGGAGATCAGGGTCCGCAGCAGCCGTCGCGCGCGAGCATTGATGTCGTGACCGGAAAACGGGTTCATGCGCGAGGAAGGGCCGAAGGGTTCTGAGCGTGGCGCTATCAATAAGGTCTGCGCTCTCCGCTTGCAAGTCTCGGCTCCTGCGACGCGCCTCCGGCTACAATCGGCGGGATTCCATCGCCCCCGCCCGGTGCCCATGCTCACCTCGCTCTACGTCCGTCAGTTCGCCGTCGTCGAAGAAGCCGAGATCGCCTTCGGCCCCGGGCTGACCGTGGTCAGCGGCGAAACCGGCGCGGGCAAGTCGCTGCTGGTCGACGCCCTGATGCTCCTGGCCGGCGCCCGGGCCGACAGCGGCATGGTCCGCGCCGGCAGCGATCGCGCCGAACTGGCCGCCGAATTCGACCTCGCCGCCCTGCCCGAGGCGGCCGCCTGGCTGCGCCAGGAAGAACTCGACGACGGCGACACCTGCCAGCTTCGCCGCGTGATCCGCGCCGAGGGTGGCACACGCGGCTGGATCAATGGCCGCCCCGCCAGCGTGGCGCAGATGGCCGCCCTGGCATCGCTGATCGTCGAGATCCACGGCCAGCACGAACACCAGGCCCTGCTCTCGCGCCAGCATCAGATGAACCTGCTCGACGGCTATGCCGGCAACGCGGAGCGCGCCGCGCGCGTCCGGGACCTGGCCCGGGCCTGGCGCGACGCCGTGCAGCGCATCCGCACACTGTCGGGAGGCGACGATCGCGAGCACCAGATCGACCTGCTCCGCCACGAACTCGACGAGCTGGAGCGCTGGGCGCTTGTTCCGGCCGCTCTCGACGAGCTCGAAGCCCAGCACCGACGCCTCGCCAACGCCGGCCGGCTGGCCGAGGGCGCCAACGGGGTGGTGGAGCTTCTCGACGGCGAAAGCGAATTCGCCATCGGGCGCGCCCTGCTCCGCGCACACGCGGAACTCTCCCGCCTGGCCGAGCTCGACGCCACCCTGGCGCCCACGCTCGAACTGCTCGACAGTGCCCAGATCCAGGTCGGCGAGGCCGTCGACGGGCTCGGCCGCTACGCACAAGACGTCGAACTCGACCCGGAGCGCCTTGCCGAAGTCGACACCCATCTGACCCATCTGCACGATCTGTCGCGACGCTACCGCCTGCCCATCGAAGAACTCTCGGCCAAGGCCGACGAAGTACGCGAGCGTCTCGCCGAACTGGAAGGCGCCGGCGACGCCCTCGAACGCCTGGGCCACGAACGCGACCGCCTGCGCCGGGACTACGACCAGGCCGCGGCCGAGCTATCGCACGCCCGCAGCGAGGCCGCCCAGCGACTGGGCGCCACCGTGGCCGCCCTGATGGGTGAACTCGGCATGGCCGGTGGCCGGCTCGAGGTGTCGCTCGATGCCGCCGAAGGCGACGATCCCGACCCGCAGGGTCGCGAACGCTGCGAGCTGCTGGTGAGCGCCAATCCCGGCCAACCCCCGCGACCGCTGCGCAAGGTGGCTTCGGGCGGCGAGCTTGCCCGCATCAGCCTCGCGATCGAAGTCGCCACCCTGGGCAACGACCAGATCGGCTGCATGATCTTCGACGAGGTGGACACCGGCATCGGCGGCGCGGTGGCCGAAGTCGTCGGCCAGAAACTACGCGCCCTCGGCAAGACGGTGCAGGTGCTGTGCGTCACGCATCTCCCGCAGGTCGCCGCGCAGGGGCACGCCCACCTGCGCGTGTCGAAGGAAAGCGACGGTGAGGCCACCCGCACCCGCATCCAGTCGCTGGACGCGAGCGGCCGCCGCGACGAGCTGTCGCGCATGCTGGGAGGCGTGGAAATCACCAAGGAAACCCGGGCCCACGCCAAGAAAATGCTCGATCGCGCCCAGGGGTGACGAACGCCGTGCACGGGGCGACGGATCATCCGCGCGATGGGCTACGACGCCGACGTTCGCAGCAATGGGCCGGCCGCGAGTCCTCAAGCCCGATGACACCCGGAGAGGCCGCCCGCAGCTCATGCGAGCAGACGCCCGGATTTTACGACCGGATCAACCCCCGCTCCTGCGCCATGCGGTAGAGATCCAGTTCCGAACCAGCGTTGAGCTTGTTCATCACCGCGGCGCGGTGGATGTAGATGGTCTTCTGACCGATACCCAGCTCCGCCGCGACCTGCTTCGGGGCGCGCCCCGCGGCCAGCAGCAGAAACACTTCCCGCTCGCGCGCGGTGAGCCGGCTCACCGGGTCGAGGTCGGCGGACGGGCGCGACTGGCGACGCTCGCGCAAGTCGGAACTCAGATACTGCTCGCCCGCCAATACCGCGCGCACCGCGGCGACCAGTTCTTCCGGTGCGACGCCCTTGGTGACGTAGCCGCGTGCCCCGCGGCGCAGCGCCTCGGACACGTAAGGCTCGCCGTCGTGCATGCTCAACACCACGATGCGCATGTTGGGCGCAATGCTCGCCAGGTGTTCGATCAGCGGAAGCCCGCTGCCATCGGGCAGGGAAAGATCCACCGCCACCAGGTCGGGGCGCTGCTGGGTGACGGCATCCACGGCCTCGTCGGCGTTGCGCGCTTCGGCGACGACGTCGAGATCGGGCTCCAGTTCGATCAGTCGCTTGAAGCCCTCGCGAACGATGGCGTGGTCATCTACTAGGACGATTCTTGGCATGCCGAGAATGTAGCAGGCAAACCGCACGCGTGCGCATGGTGGACGACCAGGGCATGAACGGGCGATCCGGCGTGTAACATCCCGGCATGCGACTACGCGCCCTCTCCCGTTTTACCGGCCCCCTGATCGCGATCGGCTATGCACTGGCCTGGATCATGCTGTGGCCGACGGAGCAACCCTACTGGGTGCTGCCGTTCGGACTGCGCTTCGGCGCCCTCCTGCTCCTGCGTACGCGCGACTGGGCCTGGGTGCTCGGTGCCGAGATCGCGGCGAGCGCTTTCTGCGAATGGCGTAGCGGCCTGCCGATCGGCGGTGCCAGCTTCATGCTGGGCGACACGCCCGAGCCCCTCATGGTGGCGGCCTGCCTGTGGCTGCTGCGCCGGGCGCATCTGCACGCCAGCCTGAATACCCCTGAAGACGTCGCCCGACTGCTCCTGTCGGCCATGGTCACCGCCACCGTCGCTACGGCCGGCAACGCAGCGATGATGGCGTCCCTGCATCCCGCCGCGCCCGTCGAGATGCTCGGCACCACCTTCGGCAGCGATCTTTTAGGCAACTACCTTGGCGTGCTGCTGGTGGTGCCCGTGCTCGTGCTGGTCTTCCGCGAGCGCCCTACCCAGGGCGCGCTGGCCGAGTTGCTGCTCGACGGCCTGCTGGTGATGCTGCCGTCGCTGGCCATCCTGATCACCCTGGCGGAATACTCGCCTCAGCCGCAGTTCGCCCGCGTGCTTTCGCTGGCCCCTGTACTGTTCTTTGCCTTCCGCCACGGCTGGCGCGGCGCGGGCCTGGCCATGCTCATCACCAGCGTGGGTCTCAACGTCACCGAGGATATGATCGGCCGCGGGGCGCCCACGGCGGCCGCGCACCTGTTTCTGGCCGTGGCGGGCACCGGCACGCTCATGCTCGGCGCCGCCACCGACGCGCTCCGCCGGAGCAGCGAGCGCGTGGCCCAGCAGAACACCCACCTGGCGGCGGCCAACCAGCGGCTCGACCAGCTCGCACGGCAACTTCGCGACGCGGCCCGCGGCAACCTGCAGGCCGAGGAAAACCTCCGCCGGCACATGGCCGCAGAGCTCCACGACGAACTGGGCCAGAACCTCACAGCCATCCAGACCCACCTCAAGCTGGCCCAGAGCCGCCTGGGTGACGCGGGCCTGGATGACATCGGGCGCTCCATCCACGGCATCCTCGGGCACATGCGCCGTGCCCTGCACCGGATGCTCGACAGCCTGCGCCCCTCCGTGCTCGACGAATTCGGCCTGTTTCGGGCGCTCGACGAGGGCCCGATCCGCGACATGCTCACGGCCGCCGGCATCCGCTACGTAACCGACCTGCGCGGCGAGCCCCGCATGCTCGACGACGATACCCTGACCGCGATCTACCGTGTCGTCCAGGAAAGCGCCACCAACGTGGTGAGGCACTCCGGGGCCCAGCAACTTCACCTCCGACTGCGCATCGGCCTGCGTGACAGCGGGCCCGTGGCGATCCTCGACATTCGTGACGACGGCGCAGGCTTGCCGTCAACGCCCCGACCCGCCCGACCCGATGGCGGCGGGCGAGGCCTGCAAGGCATGAGCGACCGGATCACGGCCCTCGGCGGCCTGTTCAGAATCCGTCCCGAGCCCGTGGGACTTCACCTGCGCGTGTTGCTGCGCAGCACAAGTATCGGATCGGACATAGGAAATTTTCCAATACCCGATTAGTGAACGCTTCGTTACGATCGCATTATCGATGTGGGGGAGCCGCCGTCGAGAGACGGTGAGCCCGGGTCGGTCGTGGGGACGATCGACCTGAAGAGGTGACAGGATGTCGCCTCTCCGACGAAAACGTGGAGTGCCGGAATCCTGCGAGCAACTCGCGATTCACGACCCACGGTTTCGCCGGTCAAGCCGCTGGTGGACAGGAGTCCACCGGCGGCGTTTTTTTTGGGCGTTAGTCAGCCGCCGTGGGCGCGGCTCGCGGGCCGGCCGCTGGCGCCGCCCGGAAATGGACGACCGAAAAACCCTTCACGATTCATCACTTAAGTCCCAGCCATCCGCCAGGATGGCGACACGCGAAGCGGTCCCCGGGACCGCTGGCTCACCGGACGTGCCTTAGCGCGCCTTCTTCTTCGGGCGCACGTACAGCACCAGGCTGTGATCCTCGATGACGTAACCGTGGCGCTCGGCGATCTCGTGCTGGAGACGTTCGATCTCCTCGCTGATGAACTCGATCACCTTGCCGCTGTCGATGTCGATCATGTGATCGTGGTGCTTACCCCGGTCGAGCTCGTAGACGGCCTGCCCGCCCTCGAAGTTATGCTTCATCACGATGCCCGCCGCCTCGAACTGGGTGAGGACGCGGTAGACCGTGGCGAGGCCGATATCTTCCTGGTGCGCCAGCAGGCGCTTGTAGATGTCTTCGGCCGTGAGGTGGCGCTCGTCGGCCTCCTCGAAGACCTGGAGGATCCGCATGCGGGGGTGCGTGACTTTAAGCCCCGCCTTGCGGAGATCTCGGGTTTCCTGGTCCATGAGTGTATAGACCCCTATCGCGGTGCCATCGGGCGCTTAGTGTATCATCGCAGGCTTCACGAACCGGACGTTACTACGCATGCAAAAGCTCATCCGCACGCTGGGTATGGCCCTGATGGCGACCGCCATCGCAGGCTGCGGCCTCGTCTATACCCCCGACGTGCAGCAGGGCAACCTGCTCGACAAGAAAAACGTCGACCAGCTCCAGCCCGGGATGACCAAGCGTCAGGTCCTCGTGCTCCTGGGCACCCCGTCGGTCGTCTCGCCCTTCGACAACAACCGCTGGGATTACGTCTCGACGTTCTCCCACCGCGGCAAGCCCATGACCACCCGTACGCTCACCCTCACCTTCAACAACGACGTGCTGGTGCGCAGCGACGGCGACTTCTTCGCCCAGGACGCCCAGCAGCTGCTGAAGGACTCGAGCAAGTACAAGAACGATTCCAACCAGCTCAACGATGCCAAGGGCGACAAGAACACCAGTGCCAACGACAAGAAAGACGATGGCATCAACATCGGCGTGAACGGCTCGTCCGACAAGAGCTCGCCCGACGACAAGAAGTAACCGCCTCGCGGGCGCGCCGCCCTTCCGGTCAGCGACCGGAAGCCCGCCTGCGGCGGGCTTCCATGGGGTCCAGGGTGAGCGGGCGGTAGATCTCCACCCGGTCACCCGCTTCCAGCACCCTGTCGGCAGCGACTTTCGTCGCGAACACGCCCAGCCGGCCCGGGTCGGCCTCGACGCCCGCCGGGAGCCCTGGCCTGGCGAGTTCCACCGCCTCCCAGGCCGTGCAACCGGCAGGCACGCGCAGCGCCAACACGGCCTGGCCTTCGGGGCCCGCGTACGCCACCTCCACGTTCATCTCAGCCATACTGGCGGCGCGCCTCGTCACAGAAGTCGTCGACCATGCGGTTGGCCAGCTGCTGGAAACCCACCCGCAGTACCGAGCCGCCCAGGCCGGCGTAATCGAAATCGAGATCGAGGGAAATCTTGCAGCCCGACTCTCCCAGGGGCTGGAAGGAAAACACCCCGTCGAGCGAGCGAAGCGGCCCTTCCACGAACGTCATGGTGAGCCGCTCGGGACGCTGCATGGTGTTGCGGGTGGTGAAATGTTGCTTCATGCCGGCGAACTTGAGATCGAGCCTGGCGACCAGCACATCATCGGTCCGCTCGATGACGCTCGCGGCCGAACACCAGCCGAAGCGCTTTGGGTATGCTTCCACGTCGTTCACGAGGTCGAACATCTGCGCGGGCGTGTAAGGCACGATCGCATGGCGGCGGATTTCAATCACGATTTACCTCGTCGTTTTGCCGGCTTACGGACCCGCCGGCCTTGTATCAGGGACCCGATCGACCGATTTTAACGGACATGTCAAAAACGAAAGCAAAGGACACTGAAAAGGAACGTGGAGGCACCATCGCGCTGAACAAGCGCGCCCGCCACGAATACCACATCGACCAGCGCTACGAGGCCGGCATGGCCCTGCAGGGCTGGGAGCTGAAGGCGCTGCGTGCCGGCCGGATCAACTTCGGCGAGGGCAGCTACGCCATCATCGACCATGGCGAGGTGTTTCTCGTGGGCGCGCAGATTCCGCCCCTGATGAGCGCCTCCACGCACGTGGTGGCCAACGATCGGCGTACCCGCAAGCTGCTGCTGCACCGGGAGGAGATCGATCGCCTGATCGGTGCGGTCGAGCGCAAGGGCTACACGCTGGTGCCCATGGCGCTCTACTGGAAACGCAACAAGGTCAAATGCGAAATCGGCCTCGCCAAGGGCAAACAGGCACACGACAAGCGCGAAAGCGAGAAAGAGCGCGAGTGGGCTGTCGACAAGCAGCGCGCGATGCGCGCCCACAACCGCATGGGCTGAACTGAACAAGGGCGTCGCGCCCATTGTGGGCGCCCTACCCGCCCCCATATACTGTCAAACGGTAGTAACACGAGTTTCCCCGGGGGTGTACTGGCTTCGACGGGGGTAGTGCGATCTACTGGTGCATGCCGAGGGGGCAGCTTTCCTCGTTAATCCAGCAGCAAACTTATAGTTGCCAACGACGACAACTACGCTCTGGCCGCTTAAGGCCTAGCCCCGAACCGACTCGTGCCCATGCCCGTCGGTGTAGGGTCACTATCATGGGATCGCCACCCGGCCGTCGCCTCTCGGCCGTGGGCTAAAACCAACAGGCTGGTTGGTCGCCGCGCTTAGCACGCCGTGCTGGTGGCCAACGAGATCCAACGGTGAGCTAAGCATGTAGATCCGGGGATTAAACGCCTTCGGACGCGGGTTCGACTCCCGCCACCTCCACCAATCGACGCTCGGGCCAAGACTCAACCTCTTGGCCCGATTGCGTTTTTGAGGCTGGATTTCGACCTGAAACGCCCATCCACGAGGTATCGTTTTGGGTATCGTTTTGTGCCGAAGCCCTATTTCATCCCGCGGCCGTCGGGCTTGTATGTCCGTTTCCTGGTTCCCGTCCATGCTCGCTCGACCTGGGGCGCCCGGTTCGTCCTGAAGTCCCTCGGGGCCGCCGCGGGGACGAGGCTCGGCTGGCCGCCGCACGGCTGGGCTATGCTCTTGCGCAGTTCTTTAGCGGACTGCGAGCGATGGGGAAGAAGGGGAAGTCAGCCGACGCCGGCACCGACATGGCTCACGTCCATATTGATGGCCGACGCATCCGGCGCCGGTGGACTGCCCCGAGATTTAAGACACTTGCCCGCCTCACACTGACGCCCGTTCAAAGGCCTCGGGACTGACACCGCCCAGGTGACTATGGCGGCGGGTTCGATTGTAGAAGACCTCGATGTAGTCGAAGACATCCGACCGGGCCAGATCGCGCG
>NZ_JAQLOK010000012.1:0-76766 GCF_034063545.1 Luteibacter sahnii | reverse complement strand
AACCACCTCGTAGGTTGGGGTTAGTTTCGCCGAATTTCCCTACTTTGGGATGGCTCGAAAAGTTGGGGGGTGGTCAACAACAGGTACTCGGCACGAAGCCGCAGGTTTTCCTCGAATTCCACGCCCGACCATATCGTCACATGAGCAATCCCGAGGGAAGCTGCGGCCTGCTCAATCCGTGTTCGGCTGGCGTCCGAAACGGCGCCACGAGAGACGAACTTGAAGGCATCCGGTGCCCCGCTTGTGGCCTTGACCGCTTTGCCCATATCGGCCTTGGCTTTCGCCAACGTCAACGTGCCCCGGTTCGCGCATTGGATGATGGTCTTGCGTGCCGGCTGGCCATCGAATGGCTCGATACCCGAGATGTCCCGCCCTTGGTCGCCTCCCGATTGGCCGTGCCAGATCAGGCCACGCCAGCCAGCGCGCACATGGTACGCAAAGACAAGGCGTTCAAACTGGATGCCGCTGTAGTCCTCGAAGTGAATCGGAGAAACCGTTATCGTCGCCATGCCCTCCCCTTTTTCCCGTGGCTGTTTGTCTTCACAATACGCCCCTGTACGCCCCTGTGAGTTTCAGCGATAGCCAATGAAAGCCACCATGTCGTAATGCGGCGGCAAGGCATGTCGCCGAACAATCACGGAGTTCGACATGGAGAATAACCCGTCAGAAAGAGATGGCCGAAACAACGGCGCCGAGATGCGCTCGCAGCCCGCATCCCTCCCCCAGCCCGGCTCGAAAGCCTACGGCGATCTACCGCAGTTCCCGAAGCACACCGCTCTGCCATTTCGGCGCACCATTCGCCGCCATGAGTTACGGCAGATCGTTCCCTTGGCCGAAACGACGATCTACGAAATGGAGCGCCGCGGCGAGTTTCCACGGCGCTTCAATCTGACGCCGCGCTGCGTGGTGTGGGACCTAGCCGAAGTGGAGGCCTGGATCGACGAACGCAAGCAGGCTCCTCGCGCCGGCGCCGCCAAGCCGGATGTCCACCTGCGAAAAACCCGCCCTGTTCGGGCGGGTTCCGGTCAGGCGTGAGGCTGGCGACGGCCTCATCCCACAAGAGCTTCCAGTTCCTCGGAAGCCGAACGCGGTAGCCGCCGCCCCTCCTTGGCTACATTGACCTGCAGGGCTACGCGCGACACCTCCAAAACGTCCAAGGCCAGTGAGTAGCTGCCCTTGGCCTGCAGCCAGGTCAGCACATCCGCCAAGTGCCAAATCGACGCACTGCCCTCATGCACCGGCGCTGGGAAGTTGCCGGGATGGGCCAGCATCAGCTTGCGCATGTTCTGCCGCGACACACCCACGATGTCGGCCACATCGGTGAGCCCGACCAAATCCGGCGCGATCTCGATCAGCCTGGCCGACGGTACGGCGCGCCGCACGTCGGTCAGCGCGCTGCGCACAGCCGCGTCCGCACTGTCCGCGTCACGGGTGAACTCCAGGGCGAGCCGCCCCGGCTGCCCGATGCCAACCAGGGCATCGTCGCAGCCGGCCTCGCCCAGGCGCTCGACCAGCGCGTCCGCGTCACGGTCATCGTCGGCGAGCTGGTACTTCAGGGTGAAGGTGTATTCCATCGTGCTAATCCTCGGCATCGTCGGCCGCCTCCTGCTGCTTGCGATGCGTGGTGCAGTTGTCCACGACGCGCCGCAAGGCGCGCGCATGGTTGCTAGGGTTCTTCGGCGTGCTCCACACGCTAGTAATGCAGAACTCGCCGCAGCGGCACTCCTCATCGTTGTACGGACAGTAAATACGCCCCCAGGCGTGGCTGCCGCCAACCTCCACGCGCCAGCCCTGCCCTTCTGCGTGCCTGAGTGCTTCCTCGACCTCTTTCTTCGGGTGAGAGGAACGTGCCATCAACAGTCTCCAGTATGGGAATACACGGCAAGGTTGTCAACTGACAACCTTGCCACTGCATCAGGCCATGGCACTCAGCACTAGAACGACCACGTTGTCCGGCATCAGCTTCGGCACGTAGGTCGGCCCATCAATCCAAGCATCAACCATGTTGGCCCACTCCTGCAGCATGTGGCGCCGCTGCTCGGCGTACTCGGCCTTGTTGTAGATCGAGCGCGAGGAACGCCCTTCCTCGTGCGCAAGGCACTTCTCGATCCAGTCGCGGTTGAACCCGATCTCGTTGAGCAGCGTCGAGCCCGTGCGGCGAAGATCGTGGACGGTGAACGGCTCCAGAGGCAGGCCAGCGGCCTTGGCGCGCTGCGCCACAATCTGAGTGACCCGGTTGAGGGTCGCGTGGGACATGCAACGATCGGAGTCGTATCGGGACGGCAGCACAAAGTTCGAGCCGGCCGCGCAGGTATGCAGCGCTACCAAGATGTCCAGCGCCTGGCGCGACAGGTAGACCACATGCGGATTGCGCCTCTTCATCCGCTGCTTCGGAATGGTCCAGGTCGCCTTCTCGAAATCCACCTCGTCCCAGGTTGCCTCAATCAGCTCGCTCTTGCGCACCAGCGTTAGCAGGATCATGCGCAGCGCCAGACGGATGGTCGGATACGTGGCCACCGACTCCATCTGCCGCGACATCAAACGGATCTCCAACGGCGACAAGGCACGGTCCTTGGGTACGAAGGTCGCAATTGAGGCCGCGCCCACGTCGGCCGCGGGGTTGTCCGCCTTCTCCCCATGCAAGATGGCGAAGGCATAGACCTGCTTCACGATGTCGCGGACATGCACCGCCGTGGCCGGGGCGCCCCGCCCCTTCACCTTGCCGCACAAGGCGCGCAAGTCATCGGCGGTGATTTCGTTGAGCAGGCGGTTCTGGAAGGCAGGCAGGATGTCCCGATCAACGATGCTCTTGCGCATCGCTCGCGTGCTGTCGGCCATCCGGGCGCCGGCCAGCCATTGGGCTGTCATATCGCCAAAGCTCTTGGCGGCGGTCAGGCGGCGCTTCTCGCGCTGTTTCTCGTGCGCCGGAGACTTGCCCTGGGCGACGGCCTTCTTGGCGTCCAGCAGCTTCTCGCGGGCCATCGCCAGCGAAATACCGGACAGGCCGTACCGGCCAATGGTCAGCGTCTCGCGCCGGCCGTTGAGACGGTAATCGAAGCGGAAGGTGACGGTACCGGTGGGCGATACCGTCACGTACATGCCGTCACGGTCGGAAGCCTTGTAAGTCTTGGACTTAGGCTTGAAATTGCGCAGTGCGGTGTCGGTAAGCATCGAGGTTTTTCCTCCTGTTCATGACGGCTTTTACCGTCAGGGGTCAGGAGACCTGCTGATGCCTGGAAAGCCGCATGAAACAAGCTTTCCCGAGGAGCGATTTACCGTCAAAGACCGATTTGGTCTCGATAGTAAACAAGGAGGTCTTAATCCGGCCTCCGGTTCGTACCGTCACCTCTACCGTCAATCCGCTGCGCTACCCGGCGATAGTCGCCGATAGCTGTCGTGACGTATTTACTTTGAAATCAACACGTTACGACGGATTTTCGATAAGTGGCGATAGTCCCCGAAGGACCTGATTTCACTCCCACTCAATGGTCGCCGGCGGCTTCCCCGAGATGTCATAAACCACACGAGAAATACCACGCAACTCGTTGATAATGCGAGTTGAACACTTGTCGAGGAAGTCGTACGGCAAGTGCGCCCAATGGGCTGTCATGAAGTCGATCGTCTCCACGGCGCGAAGTGCGATTACCCACTCGTAGGCGCGGCCGTCGCCCACCACGCCGACGGAGCGTACCGGCAGGAACACGGCGAAGGCCTGGCTCACGCGGTCGTACAACCCGTGGGCGCGAAGCTCCTCGATGAAGATGGCATCGGCACGCTGGAGCAGTTCGACGTACTCGGCCTTGACCTCGCCCAGCACGCGAACACCCAGGCCCGGGCCCGGGAACGGGTGACGGTAGACCATCTCGCGCGGCAGGCCGAGTTCGACGCCGATGCGGCGGACCTCGTCCTTGAACAGCTCGCGCAGCGGCTCGACCAGCTTGAGCTTCATGTGTTCCGGCAGGCCGCCCACGTTGTGGTGGCTCTTGATGACGTGGGCCTTGCCCGTCTTGCTGCCGGCGGATTCGATGACGTCGGGGTAGATCGTGCCCTGGGCGAGCCACTTCACGCCGTCGAGCTTGGCGGACTCCTCGTCGAACACCTCGACGAACAACCGGCCAATGACCTTGCGCTTGGCCTCCGGGTCGTCCACCCCGGCCAGGGCATCGAAGAAACGCTGCTTCGCGTCGACGCGGATGACGTGGACGCCCATGTGCTCGGCCATGGTGGCCATCACCTGGTCGCCTTCCTGGTAGCGCAGGAGGCCGGTGTCGACGAAGACGCAGGTGAGCTGGTCGCCGATGGCCTTCTCCAGCAGCGCGGCCACCACGGATGAATCCACGCCACCGCTGAGGCCGAGCAGCACCCGGTCACCACCGACCTGCTCGCGCACGCGCGCGACGGCGTCTTCAATGATGTGGGCGGCGTCCCAGAGCGTGGCCGAACCACAGAGATCGACGACAAAGCGGCGGAGGATCTCCATGCCACGCTTGGTGTGGGTCACTTCCGGGTGGAACTGCAGACCGTAGAAGCGGCGGGCGTCGTCGGCCATGGCCGCCAGCGGCAGGCTGGGCGTGGCGGCGGTGGCGCGGAAGCCGCTGGGCAGCGCCGTGACGCGATCGCCGTGCGACATCCACACGCCAAGCGACTCGCCGTCCTCCATCACGCTGTCGAATAGACCGCAGCTGGCGAAGGTGACCGCGGCGGGACCGAACTCGCGGTGGTGGCCGGCCTCGACCTTGCCGCCCAGTTGTTCGGACATGGTCTGCATGCCGTAGCAGATGCCCAGCACCGGCACGCCCAGTTCGAACACCACGTGGGGCGCGCGCGGCGAACCGGCTTCGGTGACCGATTCCGGGCCGCCCGACAGGATGACGCCACGCGGCGCGAACGCCGGGATGTCCTCGGGCGCGTGATCCCAGGCCCAGACTTCGCAATAGACGCCGATCTCGCGGATGCGGCGGGCGATCAGCTGCGTGTACTGCGAGCCGAAGTCGAGGATGAGGATCTTGTCGCTGTGGATGTCGGTCATCGTGGCGGCCTGAATGAAAAATACGGTGTGCGAAACGCAGAACGCCCACGTGGCGCGGGCGTCCTGTGTCACCTGGCGCGTGTGCCCGGGGGCATCAGTCCAGGACGCGGTAGTTCGGGGCTTCCTTGGTGATCTGGATATCGTGCGGATGCGCTTCGCGCACGCCGGCACCGGTCACCTTCACGAACTGGGCCTTCTCGTGGATCGCTTCGATGTTGGCCGTGCCCATGTAGCCCATGGAGGCACGCAGGCCGCCCATCAGCTGATGGATGATGTTGCGGATCGAGCCACGGTAAGGCACGCGACCTTCGATGCCCTCGGGCACGAGCTTGTCGGCGTCGGCTTCGTCCTGGAAGTAGCGATCCTTCGAGCCCAGCTGCATGGCGCCGATGGAACCCATGCCGCGGTAGCTCTTGTAGGAGCGGCCCTGAAACAGCTCGACCTCGCCCGGGGATTCTTCGGTACCGGCGAACATCGAACCGAGCATCACCGACGAGGCGCCGGCGGCGAGGGCCTTGGGAATGTCGCCCGAATAGCGGATGCCGCCGTCGGCGATGAGCGGGATCTCGCCCTTCAACGCGGTGGCGACCATATCGATGGAGGTGATCTGCGGCACGCCGATGCCGGTCACGATGCGGGTGGTGCAGATGGAGCCGGGGCCCACGCCGACCTTGACCGCGTCGACGCCGGCGTCGAGCAGCGCGCGGGCCGCTTCGCCGGTAACGATGTTGCCGGCGATGACCTGCACCTGGGGAAAGCGCTTCTTGACCCATGCGGCGCGGTCGATCACGCCCTGCGAGTGACCGTGGGCCGTGTCGACCACGATGACGTCCACCCCGGCCTCGACCAGCGCTTCGACACGCTGCTCGGTGTCGCCGCCCACGCCGACCGCGGCGCCGACGACGAGGCGCTCGTGGGAATCCTTGGCGGCGTTGGGGTTGTCGCGGGCCTTCTGGATGTCCTTCACCGTGATCAGGCCACGGAGCTGGAAGTCGTCGTTGACGACAAGGACCTTCTCGATGCGGTTCTTGTGCAGGAGCTGCAGCACTTCGTCGTGCGAGGCGCCTTCTTTCACCGTGACCAGGCGCTCTTCGCGGGTCATGATGTTGCGGACCGGATCGTCGTGCTTGCGCTCGAAGCGCATGTCGCGACCGGTCACGATGCCGACCAGGCGCTCGCCGTCGACGACGGGCACGCCGGAAATGTTGTGTGCGCGGGTGAGCTGGATCACTTCGCCGATGGAGGTATCCGGACGAACGGTGATCGGGCTGCGGATGACACCGGCTTCGAACTTCTTCACCAGGCGCACTTCGGCGGCCTGCTGATCGAAGGTCATGTTCTTATGGATGATGCCGATGCCGCCGCTCTGGGCCATCGTGATGGCAAGACGCGCCTCGGTGACGGTGTCCATGGCGGCGGACACGATCGGGATGTTCAGGCGAAGGCCGCGGGTGAACCGCGTCGAGGTATCCACGTCGCGCGGCAGGACCGTCGAGTGGCCGGGAACCAGAAACACGTCGTCGTAAGTGAGTGCCTCAGCAAGGATGCGCATAGCCTTAGTCCCGCGAGTAAATCACGCCATTATACGTCGCGTTGACGCGATGCAATAGAGGGGGAGGCACTTGATGTTGGGGTGACCGGCGTTCGCGGGCCGCCGATGTTGTGAATCGCCGCCGAGCGGCACGAGCCGTTCGCGGGATTCGGCACGGCGCCGATACGCGTCATGGCCCCATTCGCGGTAGTCATCGTGAGGGTTCGCGGACACGGTCCGCTCCGACCGCACCGAAGCCGACGCCAGCCCCTCAGGGATCGAGGGCTTCCGCGGCTTCGAGCGTGTTTTCCATGAGCGTGGCGACCGTCATCGGACCCACGCCGCCGGGCACCGGCGTGATCCAGGCGGCTCGTTCGGCGGCCGGCGCGAATTCCACGTCGCCCACGAGGCGACCGTCGTCGAGACGATTGATGCCCACGTCGATCACCACGGCGCCGGGCTTGACCCAATCGCCCTTGACCAACCCGGGCTTGCCGGCGGCCACCACGAGGATATCGGCCTGACCGACGAATTCAGCGAGATTCTGCGTGAACTTGTGGCAGCAAGTTACTGTTGCACCAGCGATAAGCATCTCCAGCGCCAACGGCCGTCCGACATGGTTCGATACGCCGACGATGACCGCATGGCGTCCGCGCACCGGGCGATCGGTGTGGCCCAGCAACGTCATGACACCCTTGGGGGTGCACGGCCGGAGACCGAAGCGGCGCAACGCGAGGCGTCCCACGTTGACCGCCTGGAATCCGTCGACATCCTTGCGGGCATCGATCCGGTCGACGAGGGCGTCCTCGTCGATATGATGCGGCAACGGTGACTGCACGAGGATGCCGTGCACGGCGGGATCGGCGTTGAGGCGATCGATCAGGGCGAAGAGTTCATCCTGCGTGGTGGTGGCCGGCAGGTCGTAGCCGAACGACTCGAATCCCACGTGCTGGCAGGCACGGCGCTTGTTCTTGACGTAAACCGCCGACGCGGGGTCCTCGCCGACCAGGACCACGGCCAGGCCGGGCACCCGATGCCCCAGGGTCACGCGCTTGGCCACCCGACGGCCGATGTGGTCGAGCAATTCCTGGGCGATGCGCTTGCCGTCGAGGATGCGTGCGGTCATGGGAAGTCGCCCTGAGAAAAGCAGGGGATTATCGCCGATGCGGCCCCTGGAGTGTATGCGGGAGCGCGCCTTGCGCGCGATCCCGATACAGCCACCCATCGCGCGCAGGGCGCGCGCCTACCTGTCGAGAGACATTGTCGACCGGATACCCGGCGCGCGACGATAGCCCCACGCATCCCCACGTGCCGCCAGAATGACCATCGATACCGTGCCTTACCCGCAAGACCTCACCGACGGCGTCGTTCGCCTTCGCGCCTATCGCGATACCGATGCCGACGCCATGGCCGAGGCGGTGCGCGAATCCGCCGCGAGCGTCGGGCGCTGGATGCCCTGGGCGCGCGCCGACTACGACACGGCCACGGCGCAAGACTGGATCCGTCTGTGCAAGCAAGCCTGGTTGCTGGGCGACGGCTTCGAAATGCTGATCGAGGACGCCCACACAGGGCGCTACCTCGGCGGCATGGGCGTCAATCAGCGTCACCGCGAGCATCGTTTCGCCAACCTGGGCTATTGGCTTCGGACGTCGGCCCACGGTAAAGGCTACGTCACCCGCGCGGGCAAGCTCGCCCTTGGTTTCGCCTTCGAGACCGTGCACCTGACCCGCATCGAAATCGTCGCCGCAAGCGAGAACCATCCCAGTCGGAAGGCCGCTGAACGCATCGGAGGTGTTTTCGAAGGTATGTTACGTAACCGGTTAGTCATCAACGAAAAACCGTTCGACGCCGCGATGTATTCGGTGGTGCCCGGCGATCGCTAGCCCGCCGCCGCGCACATCCGTTCGAGGTCGACATAGCCCGCGAACCCTGCTCCAGGCCCGCAACCGGGGCACTGCGGATCGCGGCGCAGGGTCAACTCCCGGAAGCGCATGCCGAGCGCGTCATACGTCAGCAGGCGACCGACGAGGGGCTCGCCGATGCCGAGCAGCAGCTTGACCGCTTCGGTGGCCTGGAGCATCCCCACCGTACCCGGCAGCACGCCGAGCACGCCCGCCTCGGCGCAGTTCGGCGCGTCGGCCGCCGACGGGGGTTCGGGAAACAGGCAGCGGTAACACGGAGAGTCGTCGCGTCGCGGGTCGAAGACGCTGACCTGGCCGGTGAATCGTTCGATGGCGGCGTAAATCATCGGCAGGCCGAGTCGTCGCGTGGCCGCGGCAAGAAGGTAGCGCGTGGCGAAATTGTCGGCGCCGTCAATCACGAGGTCGTGCCCCCGGACGAGCGCCTCGACGTTGTCCGCGCCGAGGCGGTCGACCACGGTCTGCACGGTGACGCGGGGATTGAGCGCGGCAAGCGTCATCCGGGCCGACTCCGCCTTGCTCAGGCCCACGCGGGCGTCGGCGTGCACCACCTGGCGATGCAGGTTGGAGCGCTCGACGCGATCGTCATCCACCAGGGTGATGTGGCCCACGCCCGCCGCCGCCAGGTAGAGCAACGCCGGCGCGCCGAGCCCACCGGCGCCGATGACCACGACGCGTGACGCGGCAAGTCGGGCCTGCCCGCCCTCGCCCACCTGCGGCAAACGTACCTGGCGTGCATAGCGTTCGGCCGCGTCGGCATCAAGGGCACTGGCGGTAACGGCAAGCCCGGCGGCCTTCCAGGCGGCGATGCCCCCGGTGACCGAAGCGACCCGGGCATAACCCATGCGCTGGAGCGTCTCGGCGGCGAGCAGCGAGCGCTGGCCGCTGCCGCAGAGCAACAGCAGTTCCCGATCCCGGTCGGGTTCAGCCTGTTCGATACGGAGTTCGAGGAACCCCCTTGAGATGCCGAGGGCGTCCTCCGGCGCCCCCGACGCGCGCTCGTTGTCGTCGCGCACGTCGATCAGAAGCGCGCCAGCGCGCTGTCGCGCGTGCGCCTGCTCGGGGCTAACCTGGGGAATACGCGAACGCAGCGCGGCAAGCCAGCGTTCGCGATCGGGGCCTTCATTCATGCGGACACCTCGACAGAGGCGGCGTGTTACTTTTCGCGCCGCTTCGCGTTGCGGATCATGCGCTGGCGATGCCGCTGCTGGCTTTCGGTCAGCACGTTGCGCCGACCGGCGAACGGGTTGTCGCCGTCACGGAATTCGATGCGGACGGGCGTGCCTTCGAGCCGGAAGCGCTTGCGGAAGAAGCCTTCGAGGTAGCGCCGGTACGCCGGGGCGATGTGCTTGGTGCGGCTGCCGTGGATCACGATCGTGGGCGGATTGGAGCCGCCCGGATGGGCGAAACGCAGCTTGGGCGCATGCCCGCGCACCAGCGGCGGCTGATACGCCTCATAGGCACGCTCGAGCGTACGGGTGAGCTCGGACGAGCCCAGTTCCTTCGTCGCCGCGGCGTGCGCACGGATCACCGCCTTCATCAGCTCGCGCAAGCCGGAGCCATGCAGGGCCGAGATGAAGACGGTTTTCGCCCAATCCGCGAACTGCAGCCGGCGCTCAAGCGCCTTCTGGGTCTGCTCGCGCTGGTAGCTGTCCATGCCGTCCCATTTGTTGACGGCGACGACCAGCGCCTTGCCCTCTTCGATCACGTGGCCGATGAGGGTGAGATCCTGATCGGCGAGGTTCTCGCGCGCGTCGATCATGATGACCGTGACCTGGGCCGCGGAAATGGACTGCAGGGTCTTGATGACGCTGAACTTTTCCACCACTTCTTCAACGCGGGCCTTGCGCCGGACGCCCGCCGTGTCGATCAGGGTGTAGCGCCGCCCGTCGCGTTCGAGCGATACCCGGATGGGATCGCGCGTGGTGCCGGCAAGATCGGAAACGATCAGGCGGTCTTCGCCGAGCAGGCGGTTGATCAGGGTGGACTTCCCCGCGTTGGGACGGCCGACGATGGCGACGCGAATGCCCTGCTCTTCCTCGGACGGCGCGTCGTCCTCGTCCTCCTCGGGCAGGTGCGGCATCGCCCTCGCCACCAGGACGTCCACGCCACGGCTGTGCGCGGCCGACGCGGGAATCGTCTCGGCGACGCCGAACGACGCGAATTCCGCCATGACGGTCGGCTCGTCGGTGCCGTCGGTCTTGTTGACCACGACCACGATCGGCTTACCGCTGCGACGCAGCTCACCGAGGATGGCCGCGTCGAGGGGCAGCACGCCGTCGCGGGCGTCCACCACGAACACGAGGAGGTTCGCTTCGGCGATGGCGAGGCGGACCTGCTGGGCGGTCAGCCCCTCGATGCCTTCATCGCTGCCGGACAGGCCGCCGGTGTCGACCACCACGAACGGGCGCGCACCGAGATGGCACACGCCGTAGTGGCGATCACGGGTGACGCCGGGCATGTCTGCGACAAGTGCATCCCTGCTACGCGTCAGCGCATTGAAAAGGGTCGACTTGCCGACGTTGGGTCGGCCGACCAGGGCGATGACGGGAAGCATGGGAAAAGCAGATGTCCTTCAGGTTCAGTGCGCGACGCGGTAGGCGGCGATGTTGCCCTTCACGTCCTCGACGTAAACGACGTCGCCGACCACGACCGGCTGGGCGCGGATGGCTTTCTTGGAGAGGCGCTCACGGCCGACGATCTTGCCGTCGCTGCCGTTGAGCCAGTGGATGTAACCCTCGAGGTCGCCGACCACCACGTAGTCGCCGTCGGCGGCCGGGCCGCTGAGCCAGCGGTATTTCAGGGCGTCCTGCTTCCAGATGTTGGCGCCGCTGGACTTGTCGAAGGCGAACACCTGCGACTGGTCGTCGACCGCGTACACCGCGTTGCCATGGACGTCGAGCGAGGTATACGTGGACAGCGGGTGGTTCCACAGCGGGCGGCCGCTGGGGCCGTCCACCGCGGTGAGCTGGCCGTGATACGCGGCGCCGTAAAGCGTGGTGCCGTCGAGCACGATGGCGCCGTCGGCGTCGCTCAGGCGGTCGATCTCGGTGCGGCCTTCGCCGCTGGCGAGGGTCTGCTCCCAGAGCTTCTCGCCGTTGTCGAGGCGGATCGCCACGAGCTTGCCGGCATCGCTGCCCATGAAGACCACGCCGTTGGCGACCAGCAGGCGGCCATTGCCGCGCAGGCTGAGCGCCGGCACCTGGGACTGGTCGAACACCCAGCGACGCTCGCCGGTGCCCGCGTCGAGGCCATAGACGCGACCGTCGTTGCAGCGCACGACCACGAGGCCACCGACGATGGCCGGCGTGGTGATGACTTCGCTGGAGACTTCGGCCGCCCAGCGGCGCTCGCCGTCCTTCGCGTTCATCGCATAGACGTGGCCGTCGAGCGTGCCCACGGCGACGAGGTCGTCGGCCGCGCCAGGACCACCGGAGAAGCGGGCGTCTTCGCGCTTGGCGTCGCCCCAGCCGAACCAGCCATGCTGGCGGGTGCTCTTTTCCCAGATCGTCTTGCCGGTGCCGGCGTCGAAGGCGCCGATCTTGCCGTCGGTGCTCGCGGCGTAGAGCACGCCGTTGACCACGGTCGGGCGCATGCGCACGCCGGATTCGGCCGGGCCATCACCGATGCTGGTCTTCCACAGACGCTCCACCTTGATGCTCGGCTCGAACTTCTTGTCGAGCGGGGTCGGCGGTTCGACGTTTTCCTTCTTGAACGAATGACAGCCGGCCAGTACGACCAGCGACGAAGTCAACGCGATTGCCCAAAGACGTTTCATGCACCCTGCTTCCCGGCCACGGCCAGATCATCAAGTTTGGTTTGAACCACGCCGCGCTGCGGCGCGTTTTCGTCCATCGCGGCGATGGCAGCCTGGTAAGCCTTGCGCGCATCGTCGGCGCGCCCCAGCTTGACCAGCGCGTCGCCGCGGAGTTCCGCCACGAGCGAGGCGAATGCCTGGCCCTTCATCGCGTCGAGTGCGGAGATGGCGTCCTGCGGCTTGCCCTGGGCGTACTTGAGCTGCGCCTCGCGAAGGGCGAACAGGGCGGTGAGCGTGTCGTCACCCGCATGGGCACGGGCCCAGGCGAGATCGCCCGCGGCCTTGTCGAGCTGCCCCGCCATCACGCTGCGCTGGGCGCGCTCGCCCACGGCGAACACGGACCACGCGGTGTCGGCGTAGTCTTTCATGAGGTTTTCGGTGCGCAGGTCGATCTCGTTGGTGCGTTTCTGCGCGACGGCGGCCTGCAGGGCGGAGTATTCGGACGCGGCGGCCTGCTCGTGGCCGGCGCGGTGGGATTTCCACTGCTGCCAGCCGAAGATGAGCACGAGGCCGAGCGCGATGCCCACGGCGATGCTGACGCCGTTCTTGCGCAACCATTGCTGGACGCGTTCGCCCTGTTCGTAGTCGTCGTATACGTCGAATGCCATGCAGTCACCCGCTGCGCTCCGCGCAGCAACACAAGGGAAGGAGCCCGCGCCGGCCATCGGGGACGGCGGCGCGGATCAATAGGCAAGGATACCCGAAAAGTGCGCACGGACGGCGCCGTGCGCGGACCGCACGCAGGCGGCGCCGGTCAGTTGGCGACCGGCGAGGCCTTGCCGTCGCGCACGTCGACGTGGAAGCGGGCCACGTTGGCGCGACGGAAGCTGTCGAGCTGCACCGGCTGGCCGTCGATCGAGACCTGGGCGCCACCGGCGTTGCCGATGCGCACCTCCAGCGGACCGTCGCTGCGATACGACTTCTGGGTGCCGGCCGGAAGCAGGCCATATTCGAGACGCGCGCCGTCGGGGGAGGTGACCTCGACCCAACTGGCGGAAGGCAGGTTGAGCGTAAGGCTGTGGGCGCCCTGCCCCTGGCTCGCTGCCGGCGGGGCCGGCACCGTGGCGTCGGGGGCCGCCGCGGCCGTGGCGAGCGGGGTGCGGGTGGCCGAATGGTCCAACGGCGGGAACATGGCCATCGAGGCCAGCACCGGCTGCTGATCGTCCACGTGCGACTCGGACGCCCGCGGCGCGGGCGAGGCAGCGAGGGACGTGCCGGCAGCCGCGCTGGAGGCCGACGGTGCCGGGGCATCCTGTTGGGCGACCGGCGTGGCATCGAGCGGCGCGAGGCGCGGCATGTCACGGTCGAGGGTGCCGCGCACGCCCAACCAGACCATGGGCACGACGATCACCGCCGTCAGCACCACGTAGGTGGCCGCGGTCACGTAGCGCTCGAGCAGGTAGCGGGAATGGGACACGCCGCCGGTGACCACCAGCTCGGGCTGGCGCGGGGTCAGGCGGGCGACTTCCGCCTCGATGGCGGCGTCGTCCACGCCGACGTGGCGGCCGTACTTGCTGATGTAGCCAGCCAGGTAGACCTGGTAATCGATGCCCGAGTAGTCGCCGGCCTCGAGCTGGCGCAGCAGGCGACTGGGCAGGCGCAGGGCCTGGCCACACGCCTCGATGGCATAGCCGCGGGCCTCGCGGGCCGCGCGAAGACGCGCGCCGAAACCGGCCTCGTGGACGTGATCGATAATGACGCGACCGCCGGTTTCCGCGTGTTCGACGTGCTGCGGTTCCATGGCGTCCTCCTTGGAAATGGGCGATTCGTCGCCCGCGAACAGATCCTGCTCGCGACCGTCACGCCCGTGGTTGTTCGAGGGAACTGAAGTCATTGACGTGCGGTGGCTTGGATGGAGCGCGCCTGTTCCGAATCCGGGAACTGCTGGCGCAACCGTGTGGCGTAGTCCTGGGCCCCCTCCCCGTTGCCCAGCCGGAGCTCGATGTCATGACCGAGCTTCAACGCGTCCGGACTCGGAGCCCCGAGCGCTTCAAAGCGCTGCAGGAAGGCCCGGGCCCGGAATGCATCGTTCTTAAGGTACAACACGCGAGCCATCTGATACAGGGCGTCGGCGTTCTTCGGATTGCGATCGAGCGCCTTGCGGAAATACCCCTCCGCCGCATCGTAGTCGTTGGACTCGAGCTGGCAGGTGCCCGCGTTGGCGAGGGCCAGGTCGGGGGTCTCGTAGAACGGATCGGCCAGGGCCCTGTCGAAATACGGCCGGGCTTCGGCGCCGCGATGCTGCTTGCACAGGAACACCGCGAGATTGTTGTTGACCGAGCCGCTCTTGGGATCGTATTCGGCCGCCTTGCGGTAGTGCAGTTCCGCATTGGCAGGATCATTGATGCGCTCATAGAGCACGGCGATGACCGTGTGCGCGGGAACGTACTTCGGGTCGAAATCCAGGGCTTTCTGGAGTTTCTCCATGGCGCCCTTGAGGTCGCCCTGCTCCATGTAGCGCTGGCCGAGCTGCGTGTGCACCTCGGCGCCCTTGGCCCGGTTGTCGGCACTGGTCGTGGGGCGCAGCCCCGAGCTGCCAGCGGCGCAACCGGCGCAGCACAGCAGCAGACCCAACAGCAAGACCCACCGGTCAAGCCGCATTCACTACCCCTTCTTCGAGCTTCTTGCGGAATTCGGCCTGGCGACGGGTGCGGTCCACGACCTGCCCCTTCAGCTGGCCGCAGGCGGCGTCGATGTCATCACCGCGGGTCCGGCGCAGCATGGTCAGCACGCCCGCGTTGAGCAGTTGGGTCTGGAAGGCCCGGATGTCGTCCGCGCCCGAACGCTCGAACCGCGCCCCGGGGAACGGGTTGAACGGAATCAGGTTCACCTTGTTGGCGCCAGGCAGGCGACGCATGAACTTGACCAACTGTCGCGCATGCTCGGGCCGATCGTTGACGCCCTTCATCAGGGTGTATTCGAAGGTGATCGAGGTGCGCGGAGCGCGGAGGATGTAGCGCTCGCAGGCGCCCATCAGCTCGGCCAGCGGGTAGCGCTTGTTGAGCGGCACCAGCTCGGTCCGCAGCTCGTCGTTGGCTGCGTGCAGCGACACGGCCAGCGAGACGTCGCTTTCGGCCGACAGCCGGTCGATCATCGGCACCAGGCCGGCGGTGGACAGCGTGACGCGCTTGCTCGCCAGGCCGAAGCCCAGGTCATCGCGCATCAGGCTCATCGCCTTGACCACGTTGTCGAAGTTCAGCAGCGGCTCGCCCATGCCCATCATCACCACGTTGGTGATACGGCGCTGCTGGTGCGGCACGTTGCCGAGGTGTTTGGCCGCGACCCAGACCTGACCGATGATCTCGGCGGTGGACAGGTTGCGGGAGAAGCCCTGGGTGGCCGTGGAACAGAACTGGCAGTTCAGGGCGCAACCTACCTGGGACGACACGCACAGCGTGCCGCGGGTGGGTTCGGGGATATAGACCGTCTCGATGGCGTTGCCGCCATCCATGCCCAGCAGCCACTTATGGGTGCCGTCGACCGCGCCCTTCTCGAACACGGTGGACGGCGGCCCGACGTAACAGCTGGCGTCGAGCTTCTCGCGAAGTGCCTTGCCGACGTCGGTCATCTTGCCGAAGTCGCTTTCCAGGCGGTGGTAAATCCACTTCATGACCTGGTCGGCGCGATACGGCTTCTCACCGAGGCTGGCGAAGAAATCGCGCAGTCCCTGGCGGTCGAAGTCGAGCAGATTGACCTTGTCGGCAGGCGTATTCACGGCAGCTCTCAGTGCGAAACGACTTCCGTCGAACGGAAGAAGTAGGCGATTTCGACAGCGGCGGTCTCGGCGGCATCGGAGCCGTGGACGGCGTTCGCGTCGATCGATTCGGCGAAGTCGGCGCGGATCGTGCCCGGCGCGGCTTCCTTCGGGTTGGTGGCACCCATCAGCTCACGGTTCTTGAGGATGGCGCCCTCGCCTTCCAGCACCTGGATGACCACCGGGCCGGAGATCATGAATTCGACGAGCGCGTTGAAGAACGGGCGCTCTTTGTGCACGGCGTAGAAGCCCTCGGCTTCGGCGCGGCTCAGCTGCTGCATGCGCTGGGCGACGACCTTGAGGCCGGCCTTCTCGAAACGGGAGACGATGTCGCCGATGACGTTCTTCTTGACGGCGTCCGGCTTGATGATCGAAAGGGTGCGCTCCAGCGCCATGGGGGTGCTCCGGGAATGTGAAAGGAAAAACGAAAAGTAAAAGACTACCGGGGCGCAAGGGTGGCCCGGACAAAAGTCTGACGCCAAAGCTGTCGTGAATGACGGACTTAGCGCACGAAATCTTGACAGATTCTAGCTGATCCGCAAGGCGTTTTCGAGGTCTGCGGCGGTGCGCATTGACCCTGGCGGAAACCCAGGCGTATTCTCAAACAATCGTTTGATTCAAACCCTGTCCCTCGGAGTCCGCCTACATGACGAGCGCCCCCTACGCCTCCCGGGAACGCACGACCAAGGAGCGGATCCTCGGCGCGGCCGAGGCCCTTTTTGCCACTCACGGCTTCGCCGGGGCCTCGCTGCGCCAGGTGACCGCGGCCGCCCGGGTCAACCTGGCGGCTGTCAATTACCACTTCGGTTCCAAGGACAAGCTCATCGAGGAAGTGTTCCGCCGACGCCTCGACGAACTGAACACCCGGCGCCTGACCGCCCTGGGCAAGGTGACGGGCGCGGCCGGCACCACCCTCGAAGACGTACTCGACGCCTACATCCGGCCGGCCCTCGACCTGTCGCGCACCGATGGCGGCGGCGCGGCCTTCGTCCGGGTGCTCGCCCGGGCGTATGCGGAGCACAACGAGACCCTCCGGCGTTTCCTGTCGGAGAACTACGGCCACGTACTGCGCCAGTTCGCCACCGAATTCGCCCGTCTCCTGCCCGGCCTGGGCAAGGAAGAAATCTACTGGCGCCTGGATATCGTCACCGGGGCCCTGACCTATGCCATGGCCGACTTCGGCGTCATCCAGCGCAAGGTCGACGTCACCGAGCGCGACCACCGGGAGGCCGCCGCCGACCACCTCATCCGCTTCGCCGCCGCCGGCATGCGCGACCCCACCGTTTCCCACGCCGCGGCCAGCCACTGACCGGGGACACCTCTTTGCACCATCGGAGAACACCATGACCGCAACACCGTTAAGCATTCGCAAGGCCGCGGTACTCGGCGCCGGCGTCATGGGCGCGCAGATCGCCGCGCACCTGACGAACGCCAACGTGGAAACCGTGCTGTTCGACCTTCCCGCGAAGGAAGGCCCCAAGAGCGGCATCGCCCTGAAGGCCATCGCCAACCTGGCCAAGCTCTCGCCGGCACCCCTGGCCGAGAAGTCGCTGGGTGCGGCCATCATCCCGGCCAACTACGAGGACGACCTGGCGCAGCTGGCCGACGTCGACCTGGTGATCGAGGCGATCGCCGAACGGATGGACTGGAAGCTCGACCTGTACACCAAGATCGCCCCGCACGTCTCCGAGACGGCCGTGCTGGCGAGCAACACCTCCGGCCTGTCGATCAACGGCCTTGCCGAGGCGCTTCCCGAGGCGCTCCGCCATCGCTTCACCGGCGTGCATTTCTTCAATCCGCCACGTTATATGCATCTGGTGGAGCTGATTCCCACCCGGCTCACCGACACGGCCGTGCTCGAAGGCCTTGAAGCGTTCCTGACCACCGCGCTCGGCAAGGGCGTGGTCTACGCCCGGGATACACCCAACTTCATCGGTAACCGCATCGGCGTGTTCTCGATGCTGTCGACCATGTACCACACCGAAAGCTTCGGCCTGGGCTTCGACACCGTCGACGCGCTCACCGGCCCGGCCATCGGCCGCCCCAAGAGCGCCACCTACCGCACGGCCGACGTCGTGGGGCTGGATACCCTCGCCCACGTGGTCAAGACCATGGGCGACACCCTGCCGGACGATCCCTGGCACCGGTACTTCCAGCCCCCCGTGTGGCTCAAGGGCCTGATCGACAAGGGCGCGCTCGGCCAGAAGACCGGCGCCGGCTTCTATCGCAAGGCGGGCAAGGACATCGTCGTACTCGACCTTCAGAAGCAGGACTACCGCCCCGCCGACGGCAAGGCCTCGGACGAGGTCGCGGCGATCCTGGCCATCAAGGATCCGGCCGAGAAGTTCGCCAAGCTGCGCGCGTCGGCCGACCCGCAGGCGCAGTTCCTCTGGGCCGTGTTCCGCGACCTGTTCCACTACACCGCTTACCACCTGGCCGATATCGCCGACACCGCGCGTGACGTCGATTTCGCCATCCGCTGGGGCTACGGCTGGAAACTGGGCCCGTTCGAGCTGTGGCAGGCCGCTGGCTGGAAGCAGGTGGCCGGCTGGATCGCCGAAGACATCGCGGCCGGCAAGGCCATGAGCGACGCGCCCCTGCCCGCCTGGGTCACCGCCCGCGACGGCGTGCACGGCAAGGCCGGCGCCTACTCGGCCGCCGACGGCACCGAGAAACCGCGCTCGGCCCATCCGGTGTACCAGCGCCAGGCCTTCCCCGACCCGATCCTGGGTGAGCGCTTCGACCAGGGCACCACGGTCTGGGAGAACGACGGCGTGCGCCTGTGGACCACCGGCGACGACATCGGCGTGATCTCGTTCAAGACCAAGATGCACACGGTCAACGATCAGGTGCTGGACGGCGTGCAGCACGCCATCGGCCTGGCCGAGCAGCAGTTCCGTGGCGTGGTACTGTGGCAGCCGTCGGAGCCGTTCTCGGCCGGCGCGGACCTCAAGGGCGCGCTCGGTCTGCTTCAGGCCGGCAAGCTCGCCGAGTTCGAAGCCATGGTCGCGAATTTCCAGGCGACCAGCATGCGCATCAAGTATTCGCTGGTGCCGGTCGTGGCCGCCGTGCGCGGCCTCGCCCTCGGCGGCGGTTGTGAGTTTCAGATGCACTCGGCTCGCACTGTCGCCGCGCTGGAGAGCTACATCGGCCTCGTCGAGGCCGGCGTAGGCCTGCTGCCGGCCGGTGGTGGCCTGAAAGAGCTCGCCGTGCGCGCGGCCCAGGCCAACCCCGACGACCCGTTTGAATCGCTCAAGAAGGTGTTCGAGACCGTGGCGATGGCCAAGGTCTCCGGCAGCGCCCTGGAGGCCAAGTCGCTCGGCCTGTTGCGCAAGGACGACATCGTGGTCTTCAACGCCTACGAACTGCTCCACGTCGCCAAGGCCCAGGCCCGTGCGATGGCGGAGGCGGGCTACCGTCCGCCCTTGCCGGCGCGTGCGATCCCGGCCGCCGGCGATACCGGCACGGCCACGTTCAAGGCATCGCTGGCAAACCTGGCCGAGGGCTATTTCGCGTCGGCGCATGACATCGAGATCGCCGGCCGCATCGCCGACACGCTTTGCGGGGGCCGCATCGAACGCGGCTCCGCCGTGGATGAAGCCTGGTTGCTCGCCCTCGAGCGCCGCCACTTCGTCGAACTGGCGCAGACCGATAAGACCCAGGCCCGCATCGCCCACACGATGACGACGGGCAGGCCGCTGCGTAACTGACGCGCCTCGCGCTCTGACGCATCCGACCTGCCCCCTTAAAGGAACCACCCCATGAGCAAGCAAGTGCAAGACGCCTACATCGTCGCCGCCACCCGCACCCCGGTGGGCAAGGCGCCGCGCGGCGTGTTCCGCAACACCCGTCCCGACGACCTGCTCGCGCACGTCATCCGTGCCGTGATCGAACAGGCCCCGGGCATCGACCCGGCCATGATCGGCGACGCCATCATCGGCTGCGCCATGCCCGAGGCCGAGCAAGGCATGAACGTGGCGCGCATCGGCGTGCTGCTGGCCGGCCTGCCCGAGCAGGTACCGGGCGTTACCATCAACCGCTTCTGCTCGTCCGGCGTGCAGGCCATCGCGATGGCCGCCGACCGGATCCGCCTGGGCGAGGCCGACCTCATGCTCGCCGGCGGCACCGAGTCGATGAGCATGGTGCCGATGATGGGCCACAAGGTGGCGATGAACCCGGCCATCTTTGAAAACGACGAAAACCGCGCCATTGCCTTCGGTATGGGTATCACCGCCGAAAAGGTGGCCGAACGCTGGAAGGTCAGCCGTGACGACCAGGACGCCTTCGCCCTGCAGTCGCACCAGCGCGCGCTCGCGGCGATCCAGGCGGGCGAGTTCGCCGACGAGATCACGCCGTTCCAGCTCGACGATCGCTATCCGGATCTCAAGAACCGCACGGTGAAGGAAGACCGTCGCATCATCTCGATTGACGAAGGCCCGCGCGCCGACACGTCGCTCGACGTGCTGGGCAAGCTGCGGCCGGTGTTCCGCAACGGCCAGTTCGGTGGTTCGGTGACGGCGGGCAACTCCTCGCAGATGTCCGACGGCGCAGGCGCCCTGCTGCTGGCGAGCGAGAAGGCCATCAAGGACTACGGCCTGACCCCGCTGGCGCGCTTCGTCGGCTTCTCGGTGGCGGGCGTGGCGCCCGACATCATGGGCATCGGCCCGAAGGAAGCCATTCCCAAGGCCCTGAAGCAGACCGGCCTGAGCGTCGACCAGCTCGACTGGATCGAACTGAACGAAGCGTTCGCCGCCCAGGCCCTCGCGGTGATCCGCGATCTCGGCCTCGATCCGGCCAAGGTAAACCCGCTCGGCGGCGCCATCGCGCTGGGCCACCCGCTGGGCGCTACCGGCGCCGTCCGTGCCGCCACGCTCATCCATGGCCTGCGCCGCCGCAAGCAGAAATACGGCATGGTCACGATGTGCATTGGCACGGGCATGGGCGCCGCCGGCGTATTCGAAGCCCTGTAAGCGCGCTCGGCGCGCGCGACCCTCGACACGATGTCGTCGGTCGCGCGCGTCACGCAGGCGATGCAAGCCGGATCGACCAGGACTACCCTCGACCCATGCACGGCATCCATACCATCGATACCGGCTTCGGCCGCCCGGCGTTCGACGCCGCCTACCTCGTCGTCGAACGGGGGCGCGGAGCATTCATCGACAGCGGCACCGCGCATTCGGTGCCGCGGTTTCTCCAGGCGCTCCGCACCGCCGGGCTCCGCACGTGCGACGTCGACTGGGTCATCCTCACCCATGTCCATCTGGATCACGCCGGCGGCGCGGGCGAACTGATGACGCATCTCCCGAACGCGCGGCTCGCGGTGCATCCGCGCGGAGCCCGACACATGATCGACCCCGCCGCGCTCGTCGCGGGCGCGACGGCGGTCTATGGCGAGGCCGCGATGCGGCGCGACTATGGCGACATCACGCCGGTCGCGAGCGACCGCGTGGTGGAAGCGTCCGACGGCTTCGCCATCGATCTTGCCGGGCGAGCCCTGCTCTGCCTGGATACGCCGGGCCACGCGAAGCATCACATCGCCATCCATGACGAGCGCGCCAACGCGTTCTTTACCGGCGATGTCTTCGGGCTGTCCTACCGCGAACTCGATACCGCGCGGGGGCCCTTCATCATTCCGACGACCTCGCCGGTGCAATTCGACCCGGACGAGGCTCACGCATCCATCGACCGCATGCTGCGCTACGCACCGGAGGCGATGTACCTCACGCACTACGACCGGGTCGAGGATGTGGCGCGGCTCGCCCAGGATCTCCACGAGCAGATCGATGCGATGGTGGCGATCGGCCGACGGCACGCAGGCGATCCCGATCGCGAACGGCGAATCGCCGACGAATTCGCCGCGCTCTACGTCGACCGGGCCCAGGGACATGGCGTGACGTTGGCACCGGAGTCGGTCGTGGCCCTGCTGGAGGTCGACATCCGGCTGAATGCACAGGGGATGGCGGTGTGGCTTGATCGGGCGGCGCGGTAGACGCCGATACGGTCGGCGCGCACCCTTCGGCAAGCGCCATGTCGCTTGGCTGGCCCTGTGCTCAGCCTTCCATCCGTGACGTCATCCAGTCCGCCAACTGGTGTTTCCAGTACGTGCCCTGGGCCGCGAGGTAACCCAACGGCCGGTGCACGGGCGCCAGCCCGAAGTCAGCGTAATCGCCGATGGCCGACGCATCGGACACGATCGCCTCCGCCAACGCCTCACCCGCGGCGCACGTAGGCGCCAGGCCATGACCGCCGAAGGCCTGCGCATACCACAGTCCGTTGCCGTGGGTGCCGACCTGCGGCATCTCATGGCGTGCGTAGCTCATCAGGCCCGACCACGCCTTCGCCACCCGCACACCTTTCAACGCGGGAAACACCCGCGCGAGGTCCTTGCTCAGCAGCGCCTGGACGGCACGCGGCGAGCGATCGCGAATCGAAATGCGTCCACCCCATAGCAACCGTGTATCGGCCAGCGGCCGGTAATAGTCGAAGGCGAAGCGGGTGTCATAAATGGCCGCGCGGGTTCGCAGGCAGTCGCCGAGGCGATCGCCCAGGGGCTCCGTCACCATCACGTAGGTCGCGATCGGAAGCACCGCCCGGTCGATCCGGTGATCCAGACCCGCGAGGTAACCACCACATGCCAGGACGACCTGGGGCGTCTCGATCTCGGCGTCGCCCACCCTCACCACCCAGCGCGGCCCGCGCCGCTCCAGCATCCTCACGCGGGATTGCTCGTGGATGCTGACGCCGGCCGCGTCGGCGACGCGCGCAAGGCCACGCGCGTAGGCGAGCGGGTCGATGTGCATCGCGTTTCGCTCGTAGAGGCCGTCGTGGTAGCGGCGGCTGCGCACGAACGCCTGCAAGGCATCGGCGGGAAGCCATTCCCAGTCGGCCCCATAATGCTCGGCCAGCAGGCGCTGCCGATCGCGCAGCACCCGCGCGTCGCGAAACCAGTTTGCCCACACCACACCGGCGTCGACGCAGTCGCAGTCGATTGCAAGGGAACGGATGCGCTCGCGGATCAGATCCACCGCCTCGACCGTACGACGGTAAAGGCGAGCCGCTTTCGCCTCGCCGGCTTTATCCAGCAAGGCCTTTTCACCCAGCGAGTAGCCCGCGAACACGAAGCCACCGTTGCGACCCGAGGCGCCGAAGCCGATCGTGCGGGATTCCAGCAGCACCACGTCGCGTTGACCGCGTGCGGCGAGGCCGAGCGCGGTATTCAGGCCGGCGAACCCTCCACCCACGATGACCACCGCCGCCTCGCGACGCCCGGCGGGGGGCATACGCGGCGGGGGAATGGGCATGCGGTCGTGGTACAACGACGCCATCGTCGATTCGCCAGGGGAAAGGGAGAGCCGTTTTACGCCACGAACCGCCCCGCCGGGAAGTACCCGGTGGGCCCGGCGCGGGCCGGCCTCAGGGGAGTATGATCGGCCAAACGACGCGCGAACACCCCTCATGAGCCTCCTGCCTCCCCTCGATCTCCAACGCTGGATCGACGAACACCGTGCCCTGCTCAAGCCACCGGTCGGCAATAAATGCATCGTCGACGGCGACTTCATCGTCATGGTCGTCGGCGGCCCCAACGCGCGCACCGATTATCACTACGACGAGGGCCCTGAGTTCTTCTATCAACTCGAAGGCGAGATGGTGCTCAAGGTGCAGGACGAGGGCGTGGCACGTGATATTCCGATCCGCGCGGGCGAAGTGTTTTACCTCCCGCCGCGCGTACCCCACTCGCCGCAACGGCTGCCCGACTCTATAGGATTGGTGGTCGAGCGCCGCCGGACGGCCGGCGAGCGTGACGGCCTGCTGTGGTTCTGTCCGGCCTGCAATACGAAGTTGTTCGAGGCCTATTTCCCGCTGCAAAGCATCGAACACGACTTCCCGCCGGTGTTCGAGCGTTTCTATCGCTCGCTGGAGGCACGCACCTGCCCTGCATGCGGCACCGTGCATCCCGCGCCGGAAAAATACGGCTGACGCGACAAACCGACGACCCAAGGAGTAGGAGCCGGCCTGCGGCGGGCAACGGCACCCCTCGCCCGCTGCGATCGCTGACTCATCGGGCGAGCCACTTGACGGCCATGCGGCGCAATGACTCGTCCGTGTCGGGAGCGGTCGCGAGATCCCTCACCGGATGCCAGGCCAGGGCGAGCGACTCCTCATTGGCGACGAAGGTCTCCGCGCCACGTGCCACCACGACGTAACGCACGTCGTAGTGCCAGTGCGCCGGCTCGTGGCCCCGCGCCGGGATACGGTGCCGGTCGAGGTCGAAGATCCCCGGCAAAACCTCCAGATCGACCAGCCCGGTTTCTTCTTCGGCCTCACGCAGCGCCACGCGCGAAAGATCATCGTCGCCGTCGGCGTGCCCGCCGGGCTGAAGCCAACGTCCGAGCTTGCGATGGTGCATCAGGAGAACGCGCTCGCCATCATCGCTCACCAGCCACGCGGATCCGGTGAAATGTCCTGCCAGCGTCTCGCGGTGGAATGGCCGCGGCACGTCGTGCAACCAACGCGCGAACGCGTGAATGTCGGCCTCGTCGGACCACCGCTCGGCATAGCGGTGAAACGCATCGGCCAGGGGATGCGGAAGCGTCATGCGTGGTTTGCCTGATTCGGGGCCGCCATCTTCGCACGATCTTTTCAGACGATTCCGATGTTCCTGTGCGCATTGCCCTGCCTAGGATGGATTCCGACACGCAACGACGCGAGTCGCCCTACCCGCAGCCTCCGCTGCGCCACGCAAGGACATGCGCATGCCCACTGATCACGTCGTCCGGGCCGTGCCGGCGATGGCGGCCGCCATCGCGCTGGCATCGGTCCCGGTGAGCGCCACGCCCACGGCGAACTTCACCGGCCCGCTGGTCACGCCGGCGGTCAACACGCTGCCCACCGGCATCTTCAACATCCAGCCGTATCTCATCCACACCCGGACCCACGGCGTCTACGACAACGCCCGACATCGCAAGGATGCCAACCCTCCGTCGCGCCAGTGGCAGGTCGTGCTTCCCATGACCTACGGCATCACCGAACGACTCGCCATCCAGCTGACACCCGCCGCCGTGCGCACCAGTGAACGCGGACGCCATACCGACGGGCTGCGCCTGGCCGATACAGGACTGCGCCTGCAACAGCGGCTGACCGCGCCCGCCGCCGACGGCACCGGTTGGGTCACCGCCGTCGCCGTCGCGCGCAATGTGCCCACGGGGCGACACCACCGGCTCGACACCCAGCCGCTGAATGCCACTGGCACCGGCGCGGCCCGTTCGAGCATCACGTTCGGCGCCCAGCGACTCTACTGGCTCGATGGCGGCCGCGCCCTGCGCTGGCGGGGCCAGCTCCTGTGGAGCCCGACGCCACCGGCCATCCGCGTGCGCGGCACCAGCGTATATGGCACCGTCCGGGGATTCCGTGGCCACGTCCACGCAGGCTCGGCCTGGCAAGCCACGCTGGCCGCCGAATACGCCCTCGATCCACGATGGGTGCTGGTCGGGGAGGCCATCGGGAGCCGCCAGGGCATCGTGCGGGTGCATGGCGACGACCGCACATCCGTGCGCCACGCCCCGTCCGAGGCGTTCAGTCTCGCGCCGGCGGTGGAATACCACTTCAACACCAGCATCGGGCTCATCGCTGGCGTCCAGTTCACGCTCGCCGGACGCAACCAGTCGGCCGACGTCACGCCGCAGGTCGCACTGAACATGCTGTTCTGAAGCATTCCGATCCGCCCATGCACAACCGCCGCAAGTCATGGTCGACGCCCTGCCCGCCCCGTGCAATGTGTTGGCGCGCCTCGCATTGCAACTTGTACGGCCGCGCCCCGCTGGGCTATGGTGCCGTGCCAGCGCTTCAGGGCAGCGGCGTGTCCTCCGTGACTCACGCGGCGGTCCATATAAGAAAGCACCCATTCGGTAGTAGGGGAGAAACATGTTGAAACACTTGTTTGCGACGCACCCGATCGAGGCCGCGCCGCATGTGGACGCTGGTGAGCACATCGGCACCGGCGCGCACGGAGGCGAGCTCAAGCGCGTCCTCACCGCGCGGCACCTGATCCTGCTGGGCATCGGCGCCGTCATCGGCGCGGGTATCTTCGTCATCACCGGCCAGGCCGCCGCGCTGCACGCGGGCCCGGCGCTGGTGATCAGCTTCCTCATCGCCGGCTTCGCCTGCGCGCTCGCGGGCCTGTGCTACGCGGAATTCGCAGCGATGCTCCCGGTCTCCGGCAGCGCCTACTCTTACTCCTACGCCACCCTCGGCGAATACGTCGCCTGGTTCGTCGGCTGGAACCTCGTGCTCGAATACCTCTTCGCCGCGGCGACCGTCGCCGCCGGCTGGTCGGGGTATTTCAACGAACTGCTGGGCCTGGTCGGGCAGATGATCGGTTCAGACGTGACGCTCCCGGCCGCCCTTTCGTCGGCACCGTTCCAGTTCGTCGAAGGGCACATCCAGGCCACCGGCACGCTGATCAACCTGCCTGCCGTCATCATCGTCGCCGCGCTCTCGGGCCTGTGCTACGTAGGCATCACGCAGTCGGCCTTCGTCAACTCGATCATCGTGGCGATCAAGGTCACCGTGATCCTGCTGTTCCTCGCGTTCGCCATCCGCCTGGTCAATCCGGCGAACTGGCATCCGTTCATCCCCCCGGCGGAAGGCGAAGGCACCTTCGGCTGGGGCGGCATCTTCCGCGCCGCGACCATCGTGTTCTTCTCCTACGTGGGCTTCGATGCGGTGTCCACGGCCGCCGGTGAAGCGAAAAACCCCCAGCGCGACATGCCCATCGGCATCCTGGGCTCGCTCGCCATCTGCACGGTGCTCTACATCGCGGTGTCGCTGGTGCTGACCGGCATCGCGCCGTTCCGCATGCTCAACACGCCCGAACCGGTCGCGACCGCGCTGGGCCTCTACCCGCAGTTGTCCTGGCTCAAGGCCATCGTGGTGCTGGGCGCGATCACCGGCCTGTCGTCGGTGATCCTGGTGATGCTGATGGGCCTGCCACGCATCTTCTTTTCGATGGCGCGCGACGGCCTGCTACCGCCGACCATGGCCAAGGTGCATACGAAGTTCCACACCCCGCACGTGGGCACCGTGATCGTAGGCGTCGCCGCCGCCGCGATGGCGGGCCTGTTCCCGGTGAGCGTGCTGGGCGAACTGGTTTCCATGGGCACCCTGCTCGCCTTCGCGACGGTGTGCATGGGCGTGCTCATCCTCCGCTACAAGCGCCCCAAGCTGAAGCGCAGCTTCCGGGTGCCGATGGTGTGGCCGATCACCATCCTCGGCACCCTGGCCTGTCTCTACCTGTTCTGGCAGGCATTCGAGGAGCACTGGCGCCTCATGGTGGGCTGGATCGTCATCGGCCAGCTGATCTACTTCGGCTACGGGTACGCGCACAGCAAGCTGCGCAAGTCGTTGGGCTGATTCGACACCCCTCGCGAAGGCCGGCGGGACGTCCGCCGGCCTTCGCGTTTGAACCGTTTTCCTTCCGCTTCCGTCATGCCAGGCCGTCCATGCTCAAGCAGCTACTCGCCAAGAAAGCCCCCCAAGCCGAAGCCGACGACGCGCACGGTCCCGCGTTGCGACGCACCCTCGGCCCATGGGGTCTCACGGCGCTGGGCATCGGCGCGGTCATCGGCGGCGGCATCTTCGTCATTACCGGCGTCGCGGCGGCGGAGCATGCCGGCCCGGCGATCATCCTGTCCTTCATTCTCGCGGCGATCTGCAGCGTGTTCACGGCGCTGTGCTACGCGGAGTTCGCCTCGCTGATTCCCGTGTCCGGGAGTGCCTACTCCTACGCCTACGCCACGCTCGGCGAAGGTGCCGCCTGGTTCATAGGCTGGAACCTGATCCTCGAATACGGCGTATCCGCCTCGGCCGTCGCGGTGAGCTGGACCGGCTACTTCGTGAGCCTGCTCGACCACGTCGGCATCCACATCCCTCCCGCGCTCACCAATGCCCCGCTCGATTTCGTCGACGGGCACCTCGTGACGACCGGTGCGCTATTCAACCTGCCCGCCGTCGGCATCACCCTGGCGCTTACCTGGCTCTGCTACGTCGGCATCCGCGAGTCGGCCGGACTCAACATGGCGATGGTCTTGCTGAAAACGGCGCTCATCATCGTGGTGATCGTGGTCGGCGCGCGCCACATCGATACCGCCAACTGGCATCCGTTCATCCCCGCCAACCAGGGCGGCGACAAGTACGGCTGGTCGGGCATCCTGCGCGGCGCATCCATGGTGTTCTTCGCCTACATCGGCTTCGAGGCCACGTCGACAGCGGCACAGGAATCGAAAAACCCGCAGCGCGACATGCCGATCGGCACGCTCGCCTCGCTGGCGATCTGCACGGTGCTCTACATCGCCATGGCCGCGGTGCTCACCGGCCTCGTGCCGTTCGGTGAGCTGGGCACGTCCGAACCCGTGGTCACGGCGATCCGCAACCATCCCGAATTGGGCTGGCTGCGTGGCGTCGTCGAAGTCGGCGCGCTCATCGGCCTGTCGTCGGTGGTGCTGGTGATGATCATCGCGCAGCCGCGCATCTTCATGATCATGGGCCGGGATGGCCTCATGCCGAAGATGTTCACCACCATCCATCCGACATACCGCACGCCTCACATCAACACGCTGATCACCGGCGTCGGCATCGCGGCGCTGGCGGCCGTGTTCCCGCTCAACCTGCTCGGTGACCTCACCTCGATGGGCACGCTCGTGGCGTTCAGCGCGGTGTGCATCGGCGTGTTGATCCTGCGCAAGACGGCGCCCGAGATACCGCGCTCGTTCCGGGTGCCGTTCGCGCCCGTCACCTGCGCGCTCGGCGTCATCAGCTGCATCTTCCTGCTGTGGTCGATGGGTGTGCGCAACTGGGTGTTGATGGGCGTGTGGACCTTGCTGGGCATCGTCATCTACTTCGCTTACAGCTACCGCCACAGCCGTCTCCGACAGCGTGGATGAACACGGTGTTCGCCCGGGTGAAGTGATAGAAGCAACTTGAAAAAATTTCGTTAAGTCTTTGATTCAATGAAATAAGTAAAGAAAGTTGAGTGATCGTTTATCTGCCATTGGCCGGTCACGCTCCCAGGGGAGTATGATCCCGGTTCCGAGGGTAAATCACTTGGCAGTGGGCCCCGGATTGCCGCCCGGCGCGTCAGGCGGGTCAGCTCCTCGGCCTGGCGCGCTTGGGCTGCATTTTGCGAAGGCTCCCAGTGGGTTTCTTCGCCAGTCCGTCCGTACGGCAGCGTTGCTTGATCACGATCGCGGCGTTCAGCGGTTTTCTCAGCACATTCATGACGTGTTGTCGATGATCGCCGGATGGGTTACGTCGGCTGGATTATCTTCCTCAGTATTCTTCTGGCAGGCACCTCCACGGCTGCCGGATGGATCCGGCGTGGCCCGATCACGTCCTTCGCGATCTACCTGACCGCCGGCGTCATCATGGGGCCGGCCGTGCTGGGCCTGGCCCACCTGCGCTTCACCACGGAAAGCGCCAGCTGGCTCAGGGCCGTCACGGAGGTCGGCTTGGTCGTGTCCCTGTTCATCACTGGGCTCAAGCTGCGCATTCCATGGCGACACAGGGGGTGGCTGACCTCGCTGCGCCTGGCCGTGCCGGCCATGCTGCTCACCATCGCGGGGCTCGTCACGCTCATGCATGGGTGGGCAGGATGGGCCTGGCCGGCCGCCCTGGCCCTCGCCGCCATCCTGTCGCCCACCGATCCCGTGCTCGCCAGCCTGGTCTCGGTCGACGACGCCCGGGACGATGACGCCATGCGCGTGGCGCTCTCCGGGGAGGCGGGGCTGAACGACGGCACGGCCCTTCCCTTCCTGCTGCTTGCCCTGGCCCTGATGGGCTCCGGTAGCCAGATGGATGTCTGGGTCCACTGGTTCACCGTCGACCTGCTCTGGGAATGGCTGGGGGGTCTCGGCATCGGCTTGCTGATCGGCTGGCTGATCGGCTGTGCCGGTACGCATATGCGTCACGCGGCGCGCGAGGTGGCGCCCAGCGACTTCCTCGCCCTGGGCATCATGGGCCTGGCCTACGGCGGCGCCGAACTGATCCACGCGTCGGGGTTTCTCGCGGCATTCGCCGCAGGTGTCGGCCTGCGTCGGGTGGAACTCACCGTGACGCGACGCCACGCCCGCCCGAACGACGATGACGACGTCATCGCCCCCGCCGAACTGCTGGTGCGTCCCAACGAACGCAGCACCGCTGATGCGGAACACCCCGGCCACACGGTCGGTTGGATGTTGTCGGACGCGTTATCGTTCGGCGACACGATGGAGCGGCTGATCGGCGGCGCCCTGGTCTTCATGGTCGGCGTGGCGGCCTGGCCGGCCTTCAGCGCCACCGGGGTGGTGGTGGCCGCCGTGCTGTTCGTCGTGATCCGGCCCGCCGCGGTCTGGCTTGGCACGATCGGCGAAGGCCTGCCCTGGCAACGGCGCCTGTTGCTGGGCTGGTTCGGCATTCGCGGCCTGGGCAGTCTCAACTATCTCGCCTTCGCCCTCACCCACGGCGTGATCGGCGACGACGGCGGGGTCCTCGCCACGACCGTCATCACCGTGGTCGCCTTGAGCATCCTCGTGCATGGCATCACTACCACGCCGCTGATGAACTGGCGTGCCCGCGCCCTCGAGCATCACGAACACGCGGGATAAGACCACGTGACAGATGGCGTCGCGGGGCGGCGAGGCCGGCCTGACGGTCGGGTGCGCGGCACCATGGGCCATCGACGCCGCCGGCTTCTCCCCCCTGAACCCTCGCCCTTCGACGCCGCAGTCTCGCAAACACGGACTGCATCGCTGTGGGGCGGTCTGCGTCGGGACGGCCCGTCGACCGGCGCAGGCCGGTGCCCACGGCTGCCGTCTCAGGGGCGCGGCCGCCCCGCCGACCTGCCATGCCACCGCCATGGCGGGTCGCCCAACACGTCGGCGAAATACGATGCCACCGCCTCGACCTTGGCTGGCCGGTGTCGCGTGGTGGGGGTGACGAAGTACAGTCCGCCCCCCGGCTGCTCCCACCCAGGCAGGATCTCCACCAGCCGACCGTCGCGCAGATACTCGGCGGCCATGAATTCCGGCAGTTCGGCCACCGCCTCTCCCGCGAGCAGGTACGGCAGCAACGCTTCCGAATTAGTGACCCGCAGGCGCCCCTGGGGATGCACCACCGCTTCGTGGGTGCCGTTGCGGAATCGCCACACGTCGCTACCGGCGCGAAAGGCGTACGCGAGGCAGTGCGCCGGATCGAGATCGTTCGGGTGGCCCGGCATGCCATGACGCGCCACATAAGCCGGTGCGGCGACCGTAAAACGGGCCATGGCACACAACCGCCGGGCGGCCAGCGACGAGTCCGGCAGCGCGGCGATCCGCAAGGCGGCGTCAAACCCTTCGCCGACGATGTCCACAGCGGCATCGGAGAGGTGCAGGTCGATCGTGATATCCGGATAGTGCGTCAGCAAGCCAGGCAGTGCCGGCGCCACCCAACGCATGCCGAACGCCATCGGCACCGCGAGCCGGACCACGCCGCGTGGCGAGGCGGACTGCTCGCGGGCAAGCGCCTCGGCGGCCTCGGCATCGCGGTAGAGCTGGGTCGCATGCTCAAGCAGGGTCGAACCGAACGGCGTGAGCGCCAGCTGGCGCGAGGTGCGGTTGAACACCCGGGCACCCAGCCTCTTTTCCAGCCGTGCAACGGCCCGCGACAAGGTGGGCACCGACAGATCGAGCTCGCGCGCGGCGGCCGCGAACGATCGGCACTCCGCCACCTTCGCGAACAGCGCAAGCCCCTCGAAATCAGGAAGTCGAGACATTTCATTTCTGCAACGATGCCTTTCAATTGATTCTATTTCGTTGCATCGAGCCCGTCGATACGCTGTGTCCATTCCATAAACGCATGAGGCACACCATGTCACGCAAGCTCGAAAACAAGATCGCGATCGTTACCGGCGGCAGCACCGGCATCGGCCTGGAAACCGCCCGTCAGTTTGCCCTCGAAGGCGCGCGCGTCTACATCACAGGCCGGCGCAAAACGGAACTGAGCGCCGCGGCCGCGAGCATCGGCCCGCAGGCCATCGGCGTGCAGGTGGACTCCTCGCGGCTGGACGACCTGGAACGATTCGTCGATCGGATCGCCACGGACGAGGGCCGTATCGACGTGCTGTTCGTCAATGCCGGCGGCGGCGCCATGTTGCCGCTGGGCGCCATCACGGAGCAGCACTTCGACGACACGTTCAACCGCAACGTCAAGGGCACGCTGTTTACCGTGCAGACCGCGCTCCCCCTGCTCGCCGATGGCGCGTCGGTGATCCTCACTGGCTCCACGGCCGCCAGCAGCGGCACGCCCGCCTTCAGCGTCTACGCCGCCACGAAGGCGGCCGTGCGAGCATTCGTGCGCAACTGGATCCTCGACGTCGACAAGACCCGTCGCATCCGCTTCAACACGCTGAGCCCGGGCGCCACCCGCACGCCGGGCCTGGTCGATCTGGTCGGCCCGGACGCGGCGCAGCAGCAGGGTCTGCTCGACTATCTCGCCTCGCAGGTGCCGATGGGCCGGGTGGGTGAACCCATCGAGATCGCCCGCGCGGCGGTGTTCCTCGCGTCGGACGACGCGAGTTTCGTCAACGGCACGGAACTGTTCGTCGATGGCGGACAGGCCCAGGTGTAACCGCCGTTAGCCATGACGGACCCAGGCAGGTCGCGCCGACCTGCCTGCATGTCGCCCCAAAGAAGTCTGCCGATGGCCATCACGACCCCCTAGGATGCAACCTACCGCCGCCTGGACGCCCGACCATGATTCGCCACGCCTGGATTGCCCTCAGCCTGTCGCTCGCCGCGCTCACGTCGCACGCGCGCGTCATCGACAATGCCACCGTCATTCCCTTCGGCCCAGGCATCAGTCATGTCACCTGGCAAGGGCTAGCCTTTACCGTGGTCTCCGGGTGGCGCGACAACAACAATGCCCATGGCTACATCGCACTGTCGATCTACGCCGATGCCCTCGGCGGAAACCAAAAGATACCGCTCTCGGTGGTGCCGGTCTTCGAGGCAGATGCGAACGATCCAAAGAAAACGCATGAACAAGTCGTGCTCCAGGTCAGCGGCGGCGCGGACTGTACGCTGCACGGCGTGCGGCTGTTCCACCTGCCCAAGCCGGCGCCGCTGATGCTGGCTATCGCCACGCGCGATGTCGGCGACTCTTACGCGGACACCCGGCCGGTACACTTTGACCTTTACCGGCTGCGCCTCGATGACCGCGGCGATCCGGGTATCCCGCCGGCCAGCTTTGTCTTCGACCGCCGCATCGACGCGTCGAAGTCCTACTGCGACGTGGATGAGGCGTTCCAGAATGAGCTCGGGTTGCCCGCGGTCGACGGCGCAAGGCTGCCGTGGAGTGGCGAGTAACCACCGATCGATCACGCCCGCCCGGAAACACCGGGCGGGCGTGGCACCCTCCTCACGCGGCGTCGTTCTGCAACTGACGCACCGTGGATGGGCGTGTCGCGGTGTCGGCGCTGATGGGGATGACCCGGGGCTTGAGCGCCTCGGGCACCTCACGCCGCAGCTCGATCGACAGCAGGCCGTTGGCGAGGCTGGCGCCGGTCACCTTGGTGTGCTCGGCCAGCTGGAAGCGGCGGCTGAACACCCGGGCGGGGATACCGCGATGGAGGAATTCGCCCTTCGGTTCGCTCTTGCGCTCGCCGCTGACGATCAGCGTGTCCTGGTGGGAGGTCACTGCGATCTCGTCGTCCGCGAACCCGGGCACGGCCAGGGTAAGCCGGAACTGGTCGTCGTCCAGCCGGATCGCGTCGAACGGCGGGTAGTTGTCGCCCTGGGCCTGGGCGCTGGCTTCCAGCAGATCGAACACGCGATCGAGGCCGGAGGCGGTGCGGTGCAGCGGAGAGATGTCAAAGAGAGTACGCATACCAGATTCTCCAAAGTGCAAGGACATGGAATGAGTGCTCGCCTGGGATACAGGCTGGCCGGCATCGGAATGCCGGCAAAGCGCAGATAGGGTCGCGTGACGCCCCTTCAAGAGGGCCGATTCAGCCTTCGTTCGGGCCGCTCACGCAGGCCAGCGTATCGGCGGAAGAGACGCTGTCGCCGGCCGGGCGAACAGGAACCCCTGCTGCAGGACGATGCCCAGGTCGAGGAGCGCCCGGTATTCGTCCTCGCGTTCGATGCCTTCGGCGATCACCCGGATGCCCAGGTCATCGCACAGCTCGACCAGGTGCCGCACGATCACCTGCCGCGGCCGACTCGTGTCCACGTCGCGAACCAGACCGATATCCAGCTTGAGCAGGTCGGGCTGGAAATCCGCCAGCAGGTTCATGCCCGCAAAGCCGGCGCCGAAGTCATCGATGGCGGTGAAAAACCCATGGGCCTTATAGGCCGACAGGATGGCGACCAGGTGATCGTGATCGACGATTTCCTCGTGTTCGGTCACCTCGAAGATCACCCGGTCCAGCGGCCAGTCGGCCGCTTTCGCGGCGGCGAACGTCGCCTGCAGGCAATGCTCGGGGTTGTACACGGCATTGGGCAGGAAATTGATCGACAGCAACGAGGGCGGCATGATCTGCGCCGCCGTGCGAATGGCCACGATGCGACACGCCTGGTCGAAGGCATAGCGGTTGTCGTGGGCGACCGTGGCGAGCACCTCGCCCGCCGTCTCGCCATGCACGCCCCGCACCAGCGCTTCGTGGGCGAACACGGTTTGCGACGTCACGTCGACGATGGGCTGGAAGGCCATCGTGATCCGTTGGGCCACCTCCGCCGCGTTACCACACCCCATGCACGACGTACCCTTCATTGGAATTGCCCTTGGATTTCCGGTCATATAGGCACCCGGTGGCCGAAAACGCAAGCTCGCCCCGGGGCACGATGCGTTATCCATGGCTATTCAAGAACCGGGCCGCGTCGCCGACTATGATGGTTCCGTCCTTTCAAGAGGCATCGTGAGGCCTCATGCGTATCCAGCGCTGGACCCCCGCGTTCTACTCCGTGCTGGTTGCGGCCCACGCCGGGACCATGCTTTTGCCATTCCCGCGCCGGATGACCTGGAGCTACGCGTTCGTTCTGGCGGTGCTCGGCGTCACGGCCCTGCTCTGCGCCCGCCGCGCGATGTTGGCCGTGACCCACAACCGGCCGCTCTGGCTTTTGCTGCTGGGCGGGCTGCTCGCCAAGGGCACCGCCTTTATCCTGCTGTTCGCCGACAGCCTGGTGCACCACGAAGGCACCCTGGTGATGGCAGATCCGACATTCTGGTTTTGCCTGTCGAGCCTCTTCTTCGTGTCGGCCGCGGCCTACGATCCGGCGACGCCCTTGTTACGATGGGCCTCCGTCGCGGATGTCGCCGTGGGTACCCTCGCGGCCGGGCTCTTCTACCTGTCGACGCGACAGATGCTGGCCTCGGACGCGACACCGCCTGAGCGGCTGATGCTGTTCTTCGACGTGCTCGACCTGTTCGTGGTGATCTTCGTGGGCATCCGGCTGCTCGGCACGCGACGCGCCGACGAGCGCCGCTTCTACGCGGTGCTGACCGCCTTCATGATCATCGACGCTGCCGCCGCGTCCGTGCATAACCGCTTCGTGCTCGCGTCGGAGTCCTACCTGCCCGAGGTGTTGCTCTCGGCACCGACAGCCATGCTCGGCATCATGCTGGCACGACGGCGTACGGTCTGGATGCGCGGTTTCAGGCCGAGCGCGGCGCAGCGACGCCTTTCGGTGAGCCTGCGCCCCCTCGCGCTCAGCATCGCGGCGAGCCTGGCGGCGTTCGCCTTCACGCAGGCGCAACCGGTGCTCGCCCTTTACGCGATGGCGACCGTGCTCCTGGTCTTCACGATGCGCGGCACGCTCATCGCGTGGTACCAGCTGACGATCGAAGGACAGCTGCGCTCGCTGCGTCGCGGGCTCCAGCACGCCGCGCTGCACGATCCGCTGACCGGCCTGCTCAACCGGCGCGGCCTGTTCCGCTGGCTGTCACGGGAATACGAGCCGGCGCGCCACGCCCGTGGCCTGTGCATCGCTCTTATCGACATCGATCATTTCAAGCTCTACAACGACCGCTACGGGCACCTGGCCGGTGACCGCTGCCTTGAGCAGGTCGCCAGGGCGCTCGCGCGTGAAGGCGATGGGATGCCCGCCTGCGTCGTTGGCCGATACGGTGGGGAGGAGTTCCTCATGCTCCTTCCGCACGTCAGCGCGATCGAAGCACGGCGCTTCATGGACGTGGTGCGTGCCACTATCGGCGCCCTGCCGCAGGATTTCGACGGCCAGCCCACCCATCCGGTGACCCTGAGCGTCGGGATCGCCTCCACCCAGGGGCGCGATTGGCCCACCCTCGATCGCCTGCTGCGCGACGCGGACGTCGCGCTTTACGAAGCGAAAGCCCTCGGCCGCAACCGCGTCGTGGTGCATGAGGCGATACGCGTCGCCTGAGCGACGCGACGTCGGCCAGCGTCATGGTACGTCCCCGATCCGGTCGATGTTATCGTTGAGGATGCGGCGCACCTCAAGCACGGCGGCCGCCTGACAGCCTCCCGGCTGTTCGGCTTGGGTATGAGGAGGGGATACGTATGAATCAGCGGACGCTTGTGACCCGTCTTTTACGCCTGTTGCTTGTCATTCTCGTTCCCTACCTGGCGATGGCAGCCCGAACAGCGGCGGCAGCCGAAACGGTTACCTACTACTACACCAATCCTCAAGGTACGGTACTGGCAACGGCCGATGCGGCAGGAAATCTCCTGACGACGACGGACTACAGACCCTATGGGGGCCAGGTAATGGGAGCTCCCGCCGCTGGGCCAGGGTATACCGGACATGTCGGCGATCCCGATTCGGGACTGGTGTACATGCAGGCCAGGTACTACGAACCCACCGCCGGGCGCTTCCTAAGCACTGATCCTGTCAGCCCAGAGGCAGGAAGTATCTACACATTCAGTCGCTACGCATACACGCAGAATAACCCGATCAACAGGACGGATCCTGACGGTCGCTGTGCGGAAGACGCCTGTATTATCGAGGGCGGAGTCGCTGTCAGCGCAGGAGTAATATACGTAGGCGCTGCTGCACTTGTGGCGGCAGGAGTGTGTGTGGAAGCATGCGGAAAGATTCAAAATGCCATAGGCGATACGGCCAAATCAGTTTATGACCATATTGTGGAGAGCCGGTCCAAGCCCCCACCGCCCTTACCGCAAGCCGGTGGAGCTCCGCACTCCGTCCTTGATGGGAAAGGCGGCTATACGACATACCCATCCGGGAAGCCCACCCAGGGAAAGCAGTACCGTCCTACAGGCAAGCCCCACGGAAACATTCCTCGCCCTAATGTAAAGGAATGGGAACCAAATATTGCGCCGGATGGAACAGAGCATGGAGGAGCGGGCAAGGTCAGGCCCCCCCGGGCCGATGAAATTCCGTCCTCTCCACCGCAGGCGCCGCCGCCACAAAAAACTGAAGAAGGCTGAGCGTGGAAATTTTCCGACTGGTCTATTGGATGAAATACGTTGTTCCGACATTGCAGAATGTGGACGGATATATCTTCTTTGACAGAGATGACATCGGATCGGAAGGAATAAGAGCGGAAGCTCTCCAAGGATATGCTTCTCTGCAGGAAGCGCAGTCTTGGATGAACATCATTCTGCTTGGGGAGTTCATTTCCGAGGTAGCTGGTGATGAGTGGGATGCCGATGCTCCCTTGATCAATCAGTTACTGTCGATATTCAAGGAGGCTTGGTCATTTCAGATAAAAGCCAGATTCCCAGGGGTAGACTTCAACATTGAGAAAGTCGTTGATAACGAGTACGGAGATATTGGCTTACGCATTGTCCAGCCAGCCTCTCCACTGCCACTGGAATAAGTGGTCGACAATTGACTAACCTTGCTTTGGAGGCATGGCGAGAAATGCCGCAGTTCAAACGAAAATTGCACGAAACCGTTCAGATTAATCCTGAATAAGAACAAGCCTTCTACAATCGGAAGCGGGTCGACAAAATTCTTAAGCCAGCTCCGTATGAGCCATATCCCCTTCCCAGCCGGTAGCAGCGTTTAGACGTAGAGTAAGCCGGTGAAACCGCCCCTGCCAGGGAGACTGTTTTGCCATGAAGATGCAAGGCGGCGGCGACGAGTGCTCGCACGCGGCGGCATCGAGGCCCGCCATGGCGAGCGTCTCGCTCGTCTGGTCGCTGAGGTGGCGACTGGAGAGAATGTCGCCACGGCGCTGGGCGATGTATTCGCGCGGCGACACGTCGCCGACCTTGACCATGGCGCAACCGCTGGACGCCACCACCACGCCGAGCAGCAGGCTGCGTACGACGCCTTTGCTACCGCGCATCGCGCGTCGATTCCATGCCCGGCACGCCGTCGCGGATGGCGCGCGAGAAGTCGCTGCCCGGGCCGGCCTGACGAGCCCGCTGGGTGATGTCGCCCTGGCGCCGCAAGACATCGAACGGGTAGCCCGGTACCAGCCCCCCTTCGTCGAAGGCATAGCGATCGACGTAACCGGAAAGCAGGATGCGGGGGTCCGCGGGAAGCCCGGGGCTGATCGTGCGCATCAGGTCGAAGATGACCGTGGTGCAATTGCTGGTGAGCGTGTTGTAGAACGCGGGATCGCGATCGAGCCGTTCCGCCCGGTCGAGGTAGGCCAGGAACAACGCCCGCGCCGCCTGGGGAGGCATGCGCAAGCGATACAGGTGCATCGTCTCGCCGCGCCAGTTGGTGCGCACCCGGAAGATGTCGTCTTCCTCGGATGCCACTAGGATGGACTCGAAACGACGCACGAAACCACCGAACGCCGAAAACGATTCCCCCTTTTCGCGACGGATTTCCGCCGAAAACACCAGGTGGCGTCCGTCGTCGAATTCGAAGCTGACGAGGGTGTGCGCGATAGCCGGGCCCATCCAGTATGACAGCGCCAGGTCGACGCCGCGAAGGCGGTCAAGGTCGTAATCGCGCTCCACCCAACGCTCCGTGGCACGCTCCGGGCCGGTCCATTCGAAATCGCGCACGTTGGTCAGGCGGACGTGCGAGCCGTCGACGGTCGCCTGGAGCGTGCGCGCCACGTCCGGGGCCCAGGTACGGTCGGCCGAAGGGCGCAGGCTCGCCCAATAGACGAGGATGAGCGCCGCGCCCACGGCCGCGGCCATGCGTATCGGCTCCACGAAACCCAGGCGCGACGGCAGCAGTGACGCCGCGCAAAGGGTGCCGAAAACGGTCGTGGCGATGACGTTGAGAAACGCCCGTTTCGGCATGTGGAACCACACCACCAGGCCGAGCCAGGCGGCCGCCAGCGCCAGCGCCACGACCGTCAGGGCGACGAGGCTCCGCTTCACCAACACACCCAGGAACGCTACCAAGCGTATCTCCATCACCGGTTGAACCCCTGGACCATTATTGCACTTGATGCATTTTTTTAGAAACCGCCGACTATCCCGGGAGGATTGGTAAGCTTCGCCCATGCGCACGCCAACGCCACCACGCGGCCGTCGTGAAGAAAACAAGCAGGCCGTCCGAGCCCGGCTCGTCGACGCCAGCCTGGTGCTGTTCGCTCGACAGGGCTACGACATGGTATCGGTCGACGACATCGCCGCCGCGGCGGGCGTCTCGCGGCGCACCTTCTTCAACTACTTCGCCGGCAAGGAAGAGGTGGTCTTCGCGTGGATGGATGCCGCCAGGGACCGCCTGGTCCACGGAATCAGGGAGGCGAACCCCCGGCTCTCGCCGCGCGCCATACTCCGCGAGGGCGTTCTCGCCCTGGTCGATGCCCTCCCCGCCACCGACCTGGTATCGGTCGGCACGCTCGTGCACGACACGCCGCTGCTGCGCGCTCGCCAACTGCTGAACATGGAGGCCTGGGAGACCGAACTCGCCGGTGCCCTGACGGCCCGCCTGCCGCGACTGAGCCGCATCGATGCACGCTACCTGGCCATGGGTGCGCTGGGTGCGCTTCGCGTGGCGGTGCTGCGCTGCATGGAAAGCCGCTGGACACTCCACCCTCGCCGCACGGTCGACGACGGCCTGAAGCGGTTGTGGCCTGAGCTGGCCCATGGCTGACGCCATGGACGGGGTGTCCGACGATGCCGAAAGCCTCCTCGGCATCGGTGCCCTTCGCACCTACTGGTCGGCACATCTCGCGCCCGGCTCGGTCGCACCCCTGCCCCACGACCTCGAGAAGACACTGCTCGCCGGCCTCGGGCTCAACGTGCTTGAAACGCTGCGCTACCTGCATCACCAGCGCCCGACATACGCCGCGTTCGAAGCCTGGGTCGCGGCTCGGAGCGACGCGGCATCGCGCGATCGACTCAGGCGTGCGCTGAAGGGCGAAGCGGTCGGTTCGATCGTGCGGGATATCGACCGGGTCGCCGGGCTCACCGACGACGATCTGGCTCACTGGCATGAGAACGGTTACGTCATCCTCCGTCAGGCCATCGACGAGGCGGCGGCGCAGGCGTCCGAGCGCGCGGTATACGATCACCTGGGCGCCACGCCCGACGATCCGGAAAGCTGGTACGGGGCGTCGCGCGGCCATTCCATCTGGGTGCCCCTGCTACGGCACCCCGCCCTGGCCGCGAACCGGCTCGCGCCGCGCATCCACAAGGCGCACGCCCAGTTGTGGGGCCGCGACGATCTGTGGGTGACGCTCGACCAGGCCGGATTCAATCCACCCGAGCGCCCGGGCTGGCCCTTTCCCGGACCCCACCTGCATTGGGACACGACGCTCGCCGAGCCGCACCCGCTCGATGTCCAGGGCATCCTTTATCTCGCCGACGTCGGCGAACACCAAGGCGCGTTCAGCTGCGTACCGGGTTTCCATCGCCATCTCAAGGACTGGCTGGCGACCGTGCCGCCCGGGGTCAGCGCCCAGGACCATGCCCGTCGCACGCTGACGCTGACACCGATCGCCGCGAAACGCGGCGACATGATCATCTGGCACCACCTGCTGCCCCACGGCAGCAGCCCGAATCGCGCGAGCGTTCCACGCGTGGTGCAATACCTTTCGCTACGGCCGACGCGGTTCGCGCACACGCACGCCTGGAAGGGTTAGGCGCAGGCCCGGTCCGGCGGCGACACGCCTCCCGCCAAAGCGGGAGACGTGGTTGGCGCTTCAGGCCATGCCGGCGGCGAACGTCGGCCGATGAGCCGGCGTCACGGGTCGCGCCTTCGCCACCGCCGGGGCCGGGCTTGCGCCGTTGACCGCCTCGCCGACCTTGAAGAACGCGACCTGGGTCATGAGTTCGCGAGCCAGCTCCAGCGCCTGGCGACTCGCGGCACTCGCTTCTTCGACCAGCGCGGCGTTCTGCTGGGTCACTTCGTCCAGGGCCGACACGGCACCGTTGACCTGTTCGACACCGGCGGACTGTTGCTCGGAGGCCGCCGCGATCTCGCTGACGATGTCGGCGACGCGCACGACACCCTGCTGGATATCGGCCAGGGCCTTGCCGGTGCGTTCGACCAGGTCGGCACCGTTGGTGACGCGCTCGACGGTTTCGCCGATGAGCGACTTGATGTCCTTCGCCGCGCTCGCGCTGCGCTGGGCGAGGTTGCGCACCTCGGCGGCCACCACGGCGAATCCCCTGCCCTGCTCGCCCGCGCGAGCCGCTTCGACCGCCGCGTTGAGTGCGAGCAGATTGGTCTGGAAGGCAATCTCGTCGATGAGTACCGCGATTTCGCCGATGTTCCGGCTGGCCTCGGTGATCTGGCCCATCGCATCGACCGCGTCTTTGGCGACGAGGCCACCGCTACGCGCATCGTCACGCAGCTCATGGGAAATCTTGCGGGCGAGCGACGCGCCTTCGGCGTTCTGCTTCACGGCCGCGGCCATCTCTTCCATCGAGGCGGCCGTTTCTTCGAGCGACGAGGCCTGTTCCTGCGTACGGTTGGACAGATCGTCGTTGCCTGCGGAAATATCACGCGCCGCGCTTTCGACCTGCGATGCGTTCTCGCGCACGGCACCGACGATGCGGGCGAGGTTGTCGTCCATCTCCTTGAGCGCGTTGAGCATGCGGCCAAGGTCATCGCCACGGGTGACGGCGAACGCCGTGCCCAGTTGACCGGTGGCGATGCGCGCAGCCACGGCGGAGGCGTCACGCAGCGGGGTCAGAATGCTGCGCACCAGCACGGTCGCCACGCCCAGAATGAGCGCAACGGCAAGGACACCACCACCGAGCAGTACGCCGATGGCACGACTGCGGGTGGCCGCCGCCTGGGTCGAGCGCGCTTCCAGCAATGAGCGCTCCATGGTGGCGAAGTCGTTGAGCACGGCGCGCATGGCGTCCATGCCCGCCTTGCCCTTGCCCTGTCGCTCGAGGGCCACGGCCTCGTTACTCGACGCGCCCACGGCCGCCTGCTTCTGCAGCGCCAGCGTGGGGTCGATCGCGTCGGCGAGCCAGCCCTTGTAACCCGCATCGAGGGTATCCAGGCGCCGCTGCTGCACGGGATTATCCGCGGTCAGCTGGCGCAGGCTACCCAGTGCCGTCTGGTAGTCCTTCTGGCCCAGGCGCAGAGGCTCCAGGGACGCCTCCTTGCCACTGAGCAGGTAACCCCGCTGCCCGGTCTCGATGTTGACCAGCGCGGTCAACAGGCGCGCCTCGACACGAAGCACTTCGTTGGTGTGCACGTCCATGAGGCTGCTCTGCTGCATGGAGCCTAGACAGACATAGACCACAATCACCAGCGCGGCAACGATGCCCGCGATCAGGGTGAAGCCGCCGAAGATCAACTTATTGCGCGACGCAAGTCTGAGAAATTCCATAGCACGATCCCGTTGGCGCCCGGGGGAACGCCCCGCGCTGGTGAAGGACAGTCAATCTGTCGGCGCCTCATGCGCCTTGCCCCGATACCGGAGCAGCCTTGCGAGCCAACGCGTGGAAGGCGGTCACGCCGGGAAGCCGAGGTATCCCCGTCCTGAAGACGGTATCGGCGCACCATTCACGACCTTTAGACATTTATGCAAAAACGGTGAATTAGTTTCGTCACATACGTGATGGACCGGCGGCACTCACGGCACGAAGGCGCGCCGTGCCCTTGCCATCCAATGAAACCCCTGAACCATCTAGACTTAGAAAACTTCAAGTGATATTTTTTAATGTTTTTTTATTTACATAAAGAAATACCGGAATAGCGCACCAAGGGCGCTCGCCTTACGGGCGAGCGCCGCTAGCCCTGGCGGGCCCGACGATTCGGTAAGACGAAATGAGGCGATTTAACGCGCGACGGCGCGCGACGGCGTGACCGGCACGCATCCGCCCTGATGCATCCACTGGACGAACTGCTCAGGCACGACGGGCGCGGAATAGAGAAAGCCCTGGCCGAACTCACAGTCGAAGCGCAGCAGGCTGGCGTGCTCTTCCACCCGCTCGATTCCCTCGGCCACCACAGACAAGCCGATACGCCCACACAGGCGGATGACGCCATGCAGGACGGCCATCTGGCGTTCGTTGCGCATGAACCCGCGCGTCAGCCGCTGGTCCAGCTTGAGCGTGTCGATGGGAATGTCATAGAGATACGAGAAATTGCTGTAACCCGTGCCGAAATCGTCGATCGCGATCTTGATGCCGGCCTGGCGCAGCTTCGCCAACTGATGCAGCACTTCGTCGGCCCCCGCGAGCCATTCGCCCTCGGTGATCTCCAGCTCCATGAAACCGGGCTCCACCGCATGTCGCACGCACGGCTCGAGGATGCGGTCGAGCAATCGCCCATCGGCGAAGTCGGACGCTTCGACGTTGATCGAGACCGGCATGCCAAAGCCCGCCGCCACCCATTCCGCCTGTTGCCGGCACACGTCATCGATCACCCAGTCGGTCAGTGCCTGCATGACGGGTGTTCGCGCGACAGGCGGAATGAACTCGGCGGGCGATACCTCGCCGAGTTCGGGATGCGTCCAGCGCAGCAGGGCTTCGGCGCCCATGATGCGACCATCGCCAAGGCGCACCTTCGGCTGGTAAACCACGCGAAACTGCCGCTTGTCGATACCCGCCGCCACGTCGGTGGCGAGACGGTACTGCCGACGGCAAGCCACGTCATAGGCCTTGTCGTACCACTGCCAGGGCTTGCGGTAAAGCGTCGCCTGCTGCACCGCGCTCATCGCCTTGCGCAGGGCGTCGTCGGTGTCGTCGGCGCGAAACGGCACGATGCCGCCGTAGCTCACCGGCTGCAACGGAATACCCTGCGCCTCGACGAGCGTCGCGACCGCCTCCTCCACCGAGGCGAGCAACGACATCATGTCGGCCGGTTCGAGCGCAGGAAGCATGAAGGCGAAGCGCGACACCGCCACGTGGTAGAGCTGGGCATGCGGCGCGACGATGTCTTCCAGGCGTTGCGCGACGGTCCGGATCACGGCCTCGACCGGCCCCATGCCCAGCGCCTGCGCCAGGCGGTAGGCCATGGGAAGGTCCATGGCATCGATCAGCACCAGATTGCGCGTGTCGGTAAACTTCGTCTCGGCCAGCACCGCCAGGTCGGCGTTGAACTGCTGCCGGTTGAACAGGCCGGTGACCGGGTCGCGGCGGCCAACCCTCTGGCGCAGCGCGATCTGGTCCATCACCAGGCGGGCGAACGTCTGCAACTGCTGGCGCTGTTCTTCGGAGAGGCAGCGCGGTACGTAATCGATCAGGCACAACGTGCCGATCGCATGGCCCGAGGCGGTGATCAGCGGTGCGCCTGCGTAGAAGCGAAGCAGCGGGCCGCCGGTCACCAAGCGGTTTTGAGCAAAACGATCGTCTTCGCGCAGCTCTTGCACCTCGAAGACGTCGGTTTGTTGGATGGCGTAAGAGCAGATCGAAACCTCACGCTCCGTACCCCGGGCTTCGAATCCGGTTTTCGAGATGAAGCGCTGCTCATCCTGCCCGACCAACGAAACCAGCACCGTCGGCACGTCGAAGACCTGAGCAACCAGGCGCGTGATGCGATCCAGCTCCGGCGGATCGATAGCCTCCCATAGCTGGAGACTACGCAACATCGCGAGGCGATCGCGCTCCGACGTCACGCTGGCGAGCGCCACGTCGCTATGGATGGCGCATGCATCCCACTGGTCCGACACCAAGGCCTCCACGAGCCGATTCGCCTGGCTCAGCGTATCAGGTGAAGGCACGGTGGAGATCAGGGCGTCGCAGGTTGGGCCGAATACGTGCATGCCAACGTATCGGCCGCGCGGGCGAATCCTGAACCACCCCGCGCACAGACGATGGGGCTCCCGTTAAGGGAACGACTCGCGGTCCGCCCGTGAGCGATACAGTTGTTCGTCAGCCCGCGCCACGGTTCGTTCCAGCGACTCGGCGTTCTTGCGGGTCGCCGCTCCCATCGAGAACGCGATCGGCGCCTCGTCGCGGTCGCGCTCAAGATGCGCCATCACCTGAGCGAGATACGGCGCATCGCCCGCCTCGAGCACCAGGAGGAACTCGTCGCCGCCCAGACGAACGACGACGTCGCCGAGCCCGCAACGACGATGCAGGAACTGCGCCATCTGCACCAGCACCTCGTCGCCACGCTGGTGGCCGAAGGTGTCGTTGATCGTCTTGAAGCGGTCCAGGTCGATGGCGATGCAGCCCCATATCGCATCGTCAGGCAGCTTATCGGTCATCCGCTCGAGCATGCGCCGGTTGCCGCAGCCGGTGAGCGGATCACGGAACGACGACTCCTTGAGGCGCTTTTCCTGGCGCCGCTGTTCGGTGATGTCCTGGGCGTGACCCAGCACGTAGGGCTCAGCCCCGTCGTTGTCGAGAACGTTATGGTATTGCCACACCACCACGCGCCCATCCTTGGCGACCAGTTCCATCAGGCCCGAATCGTGCCCCATGGTCGTGACCCGCTCGAGATAGGTACGAAAATCCGGCGCGCGCTCGGGGCGCATGAAGTGGGTAAAGGGCATGCCGAGCACTTCGGCCGTGGCATAACCCAGCGCCCGGGCCGCGGCGGGATTGACCGACATCAGGATGCCCTGGGCGTCGTGCGTGCAGATAAACCCCAGGCTGTGCTGAAACAATGTACGGAAACGACGCTCGCTGGTTTCGAGCGCCTCCACCGCCTGGCGTCGCACCGTGACGTCCTGCAAGGCACCGATGAAGCCCACGAGCTCATCGCCCTCGCGGATCGCATCGCCCTGGGCGTGCACCCAGATGTCACGCCCGCTCGCCGTGCGCAGGGGCAACTCGAGATCCCATCCGGTGCCCGTGCTGCGGCAGCGTTCGATGACCTCACGCAGGGTGACCTGGGCATCGGGGGCGTAGTAGCCGATCGCTTCGTCTAGGGTGGGCTGGTGGCCGATGGGACGATCGTGGATGCGGCAGGTCTGGGCGGACCAGATCAGCATGTCGGTGCGCAAATCCCACTGCCAGCCGCCCACGCCCGCGACGTGTCCGGTGCGCTCGAGAAACCGCTCGCTCGCGGCGAGCGCGGTCTGCATTTTTACGATCGCCTCGGACCGCTGGCGTTCGCGCACGGCTTCCCGTTCCAGCGTCTCGGCGCGCACCACCGCCATGGCGCGCTGTTCGAGCGCTTCGCCGGTGGCGCGACCCAGGGCTTCGAGCGCCTTGCGCTGCACGGGAGTGAGTTCGCGCCGGGTGTGATCGATCACGCACAGCGAACCCAGGCGAACACCGTCGCTGAGCACGATGGGCATGCCGGCGTAGAAACGGATGTGTGGCGAGCCGGTCACCAACGGATTGCTGGCGAAACGCGGATCTTCGATGGCGTCGGGCACTTCGAGGATCTGGTCGTCGCGGATGGTGTGGTCGCAGAACGCGATGTCGCGGGCGGTCTGGGGGATATCCGCCAGCCCGATGTTGGCCTTAAACCACTGCCGCTCCGCGTCGAGCAGCGTGATGAGAGCGATAGGGGTGCCCGCCACGAGCGCCGCGGCCTCCGCCAGCGCGTCGAAGAGCGGCTCGGATCCGGAGTCGAGCACCTGGAGCGCGTCGAGGCGTGCCAACCGCAGGGCTTCGATGTCGGCTTGATCGTGGGGCATTCGGCGGGCTCCTGGGTTGGAGCTAGCTTAGCGAGCCCGGTGGAACGATCAAGTCACAAAACACTCTGGGCGGCGGCGACGCAGGGACGCAGGGACGCATCTTCACACGCCGGGCGTCGTCCCGACGCGTCCCCGGTACGCACCCGAACACCCCGACTTGCCGAAGGCGTGCCAACCGATCGCATGGGCGATACGACGGCAACCGGCACCGCTGGCGATCGGCCCCTCGACGCCATGCGCCGTCGTGGGGCGGCTCACCTACCTCGCGCGCGCCCCGTCGTCGGCGGTCACCACGGATGCCGCGGCGGCGATCACGCGCTCGAGGGAACAGGACAGAGTGTCGTCCTTGCCCAGTTCACTCACCCCGTTGACTTCGATCAGCAGCGTTTCCGACGCCTCGGCCAGCGTCTCGGCACCCGCCTCCCGCGCGTGACTCAGGAGCAGCGCCACGCGAAAGCCGATTTCCTGCAGGTCTTTATCGACGAATGCGCCGGACAGGGCGAGGGCGTCCTCCGCGATCGCCCGTCGAAGCCACGGCAGGTCCGAGTGAATAGCATTCCAGAACGGCACCGTAATCCTTCAGAACTCGCGCCAGACGCTATCGTCGCCCGCCATCGCCGGCACGCGACGCGCCGTGGTCATGGCCATGGGAGCCGGTTCCGGCGCGGGTTCGCGTACCGCCCGGGGTTCGGCCGCCGTGGCGACGGGCGTGCCGACCACCGTGAAAAACGAGACCTGGCGGAGCAGCTCCTGCGAGAGGTCGGACGCGTTCTTGCTCGCCGCGGAGGCCTCCTCCACCAGCGCCGCGTTCTGCTGGGTGACATCGTCCAGCGTCACGACCGCGTTGTTGACCTGGTTGATGCCGGTGGACTGCTCCTGGCACGCCGCGGCGATTTCCTCGACGATGGCGTTGACCGAACGCACGCCCGTGGCGATCGCGTCGAGCGACGTGCCGGTGCGCGCCACCAGGGTGGCACCGGTATCCACCCGCTCGACCGTCGAGGTCACCAGCGCCTTGATGTCTTTCGCCGCCGCACCGCTGCGCTGGGCCAGGTGGCGCACCTCGGTGGCCACCACGGCGAAACCGCGGCCCTGGTCGCCCGCCCGGGCGGCTTCGACCGCCGCGTTCAGTGCCAGCAGGTTGGTCTGGAACGCGATCTCGTCGATCAGGGTGACGATCTCACCGATCTGCCGGCTCGCCTGGGTGATGGCCTGCATCGCTTCGGTGGCTTCCGCGGCGACCTGGCTGCCGGCGTCGGCATCCCCGCGCACGCGCTGCGACAGTTGCCGGGCCTGCTCGGCGCCTTCGGCGTTCTGCTTCACGGTCGCGGCGAGTTCTTCCATCGACGCCGCTGTTTCCTCCAGCGAACTGGCCTGCTCCTGGGTGCGCTGCGAGAGATCATCGTTGCCCTGGGAGATATCGGCGGCCGACGATGACACCTGCTGCGAGATGTGGCGCACGTCGGTGACGATACCCGCCAGGCGCTTGTCCATTTCATCGAGGGCCTGGAGCGTATCCGTGAACTCGTCGTTGCCCGAGACCACGGTCGTGTTGTTCAGCTGACCACCTCGGATAGCCTGGGCCAGCGCGCGAGCGCGCGCCAGCGGCGTGACGATGGCGCGCACGAGGAAGGCCGCGATCGTCAGCAACAGGATCACGCTGACCGCCAGCACGCCGACGGAGATGTTGCGCGTCGTCGCGTAGCTGGCGCCGGCCGCCTCGGAGGCCTCCTGCGCCTGTTTGGTGTTGATCTGCACCAGGTCGTCCATGCGGCTGGCCATGCGTCCCAGTCCCGGCGCCACGCTGCCGATCAACAGGTCGCGCGCTTCGGCGGTCTTGCCCGCGTCGAGCAGGGCCGCGCTCTTCTCGACCAGCGGCATGGTGGCCTTTCGTTCGGCGATATAGGCCTCGGCGGCCTTCTGCTCATCCTCGGCATCGACCTTCGTGGGGTAATAGCGCGACCACGACGCAGCCTCCCGGGCAATGTTGGCCCGGATGCGATCGCCCGTGTCGCGCACGGACGGATCGACGATGGCGTGGTTCAACGCGATGCGAGCGTCGACCACCGCGCGCTGGGTTTCACTCACGTCGATGATCGACTTCACGTTCGCCTCGTAGATGTCCTGGGCAAGCGCGTACGTCTTCTTGGTGCCCAGCAGGCCGTCGGCCCCCAGGAAAAGCATCAGGCCCAGGGCGACGCCCATGGCGGAGAAAATCTTGGTACGAACGGAAAAGCGCATGGTCAGTCCTCTTGGCGGCGGCTGGAGGTACGAATTCAGGCGGGGCGATGCGGAAGCGACGGCGATGCCATGTCGCCCAGGGGCGCGTCATCCACGGCATGCGCGGGGATCTCATGGATGAGGCCGTCTAGCACCATCGTGCGGACGACCTGGGCGCATGCCTTGTGCACGGGCGCCGCCTCGCAGCTTTCACAGCACACCAGGGCGATCTCCAGCGCCTCGACCATCTCCTGGGTGTCTGGGAAGTCGTTGTCGCGTGCCATCTGGTGCAGACGGTAGGCGCGGAACATCGCCTCGTGGTGGTCGCCCGAGCGCAAGGCGAGCAACAGGTCGAAGGCCTCGCGTGACAAAGCGTAATGCGTGCCCGACGGCGCCAGGCGGCTCACGCCGCGCTCGCTGTCCGTCGTGTCGGCGAACGCCCAGTTCAGCGGTCGGCCGCGTGGACGCGTGCGGCGCGTCCCGAATGTCCAGAATGACATGTCATCTCCCTCCTCGAGTTGGCATGTCGTCGTCGGTGCAGGCTCCGTGCCACACGCAACCTATTGATTTGACTAGATAACAAAAAAAGACGGAGCGAGCGGCGTCCCAAGCCGACGTTTTTTGCCGCTTTTGTGCATGACCGGGTTTCGACGTTTTTCGTCACATGGTGACGCATCGCGCCGAACGCACGGAAATCGCTCGGCGAAAACTAAGCCTTGCAAAGACGCGGTGAAATCAAATGGTTAGGGCGCAGTATTCCAGCGCCATTCGGCCTCGAGCGCTTCAGCACAAAAGTCGACGAAGGCTTTCACGCGGGGCGCGAGGTGCTGCGCGCTGGCATAAACCGCATGCAGCGGGGCGGCGGGAATGGCATGGCCCGGCAGCACCCGGACCAGACGGCCCGTGCCCAGGTCGTCGCCGACGTCCCAGATCGACTTCTGCACGATGCCACCGCCCGCCAGGGCCAGTTCATGGGCCGCTTCGCCGTCGTTGGTGACATACGCCGGATGGACCCGCACGGCAAGCTCGCCGTCACCTTGCCGAAACGTCCACTCCCGCGTCGGGTACTCGCCGAACACGATGCAATCGTGCGCCGACAGGTCGGCGGGCACGTGCGGCATGCCGCGCCGGGCCAGATACGCCGGTGCGGCGCAAAGCACCCGGTAATTCGGCGCCAGGCGACGCGCCACGTGCGAGGAATCGGCCAGCGCGCCGAACCGGATGGCCACGTCGATGCCGTCCTCGACGATGTCGACCAGCGCCTCGCTCAACGTCAACTGCACGCAGACCTCGGGATGCAGGGCGCGGAAGGCCACGGCCAACGGCGCGATGCGGCGACGTCCGAAGGCGCGCGACGCGGTCACGCGAAGCACTCCGGTGACGGCGTCCCGCGTGCGCGAGACGGCGGCCTCGGCTTCCTGCACTTCGGCAAGGATGCGCACGCAGCGGGCGTGGAACGCCTCCCCCTCCTGCGTCAGCGACTGTCGCCGGGTCGTCCGCCGCAGCAGCCGCACGCCCAGGCGCTCCTCCAGCGTCGCCAGCCGCTTGCTCACCACCGCCAGCGAGAGGTCGAGTTCCCGGGCAGCGCCCGACAGGCTGCCGGCCGCCACGATGCGGGCGAAGATGGTCAGTTCCAGGAGGTTGTCGAGCATGCGTTCCGGTCCGGCGTGGGGTTTCCCGAGCGCAAGGCCAACCCACGGCCTCGCGCCCATCCGCTAGTTTGCCTGTCTGCGGCGCCTTTGCAGAGGACACCGCGCACACCTTGCGCGACGCGGCGCGACAGCGAGCCGGGTAGACTTTGCGCCCGCCGACACAAAAGGTTCGGAAAAGCATGGGTCGGGATCATGCCATGGTCCCACCCGTCTCCCTGCCCTGACCCCATGCATATCCTGTTGCTCGAAGACGACATTGAACTGGGCGAGGCCATCAAGCATGCCCTCGAGCATCAGTCGTATGCCGTGACCTGGCTTACCGACGGGCGCAGCGGCGCGAGCGCGCTTCCCGATGCCTCGTTCGACCTCGTCCTTCTCGACCTTGGCCTGCCCGGCAAGGACGGGCTGGAGGTGCTGCTGGAAGCCCGCCGATCCGGCGTGAAAACGCCGATCCTCGTCATGACCGCGCGCGACGCGCCCGAGGCGAGGATCAAGGGCCTCGACCTGGGTGCGGACGATTACCTGGTCAAGCCGTTTCACCTGGGCGAGCTTGCCGCCCGCATCCGCTCGCTCACCCGTCGGGCCCAGGGGCTGGTCGACAACCGCGTCGAGGTCGGCGGCCTGGTACTCGATCTGGCCACCACCGACGTGACGTTCCGCGGCGAGCGCATCGCGCTGACCCGCCGCGAGTTCGCCGTACTGCGCATCCTGATGGAGCGGGCCGGGCGCATCGTGCGCCGCGAAAGCCTGGAAGGCTCGGTCTACGGGTTCGATACGGTGGTCGACCGCAACGCCATCGAGGTGCACGTGCACTGGTTGCGGCGCAAGCTCAGCGCCGACGTCATCCACACGGTGCGAGGTATCGGCTACATGATGCCGCGGGAACCGAAATGACCTCCGACAGCCTGCGCACGCGCCTGACCTGGCTCATCATCGCCGTGCAGGTGGTGGTGCTGATCCCCCTGGGCGCGCTCAGCTACCAGCGCGAGCGGCAGGAGATGAACCGCCTGCTCGACGGCCGCCTCGCGCAGGCGGGCCGCACGCTGGGCACACTCATCGCCTACGGCCACCACGACTACACGAGCGCGGACGCCAACCGCGCCCTCGAACTGGCCACGGACGCCCAGCGCGGCACCGTGGTAGTCGCTGTGCATCCGCGCAATTACGAGCCGGAGGTCGGCTTCCAGGCCTACGACCCGCACGGCGCGCTGATCGCGGCCACCGCCAACCTGGCCGACCTCCCGGCGCCGACGCCGGGCGAGCGCGGCTTCAGCGACATCGAACACGACGGCTCGCCCTGGCGTCTCTTCACGCTGACCAATCGCTTCAACCTCACCATCCGCATCGGCGAGCGGTCGGAAAACCGGGCGGACATCACACGCGGGTTGATCCTCGAACACGCCCTGCCCCTGGTGATCGGCCTACCCCTGCTGGCCCTCCTGGCCGGGCTCGCGGTCAAACAGGGGCTGCGTCCCCTCGACGCGCTCACCCGGGTGCTGGCCGAACGAGCGCCGCGCAGCCGTAAACCGGTGTCGATCCAGCGCTCGCCGGACGAGATCAAGCCACTCATCGTCACGCTCAACCAGCAGTTGGAGCGCCTGGAGGACGCGCTCGAGCGCGAACACCGGTTTGCCGGCGACGTGGCGCACGAACTGCGCACGCCTCTCGCGGCGACGATGATCCACCTGGAGAGCGCGCTCATCGCCGACGACCCGGCCGAGGCCCAGCTCACGCTGGAGAAAGCCCGCCGCAGCCTCGGCCGTCTGGGACGGCGCATCGAGCAGATCCTCGCCATCGCCCGACTGGAGGCCGGGGCGGCCGCCGAACAGCGCGTGCCGATCGACCTCGTCACCCTCGCGACCGAGGTGGTGGAAGAACTCGCGCCGACCATCGCCGAAAAGGACATCTCGCTGAGCCTGTCCCACGACGAGCCCCAGGTCACGGTCAGCGGCCACGAGGTGGCCCTGACCGCGATGTTCCGCAACCTGATCGAGAACGCGCTGCGCTACACGCCCGAACGAAGCCGCGTGGACATCGCCCTGCGGCGCGAAGGCGGCGTCGCGGTCATCGACATCTGCGACGATGGCCCCGGCATACCGCCGGACCTGCGCCAGGCGGCGTTCCACCGCTTCGAGCGCGGCGTGGACACGAAAGAATCCGGCTATGGCCTTGGCCTGAGCATCGTGCAGCGTGCGGTCGAACTGCACGAGGGCACGATCGAACTGCTCGAATCGCCCGCCGGCCAGGGCCTGCTGGTGCGGATACACCTGGACGCGGTCACGCCGGCCCCACCGTCGCCGTGATCGCTCGCCCCGAACGGGGCACAAAAGATTCCCACAAGAATCGGTCGGAATAATGGCACTGGGCGATTCTGCCCGCGTCAAGCCGAGTAGCTCCACCGATGAAAGCGATCGCATCCCAACGACGCACCCGCAGGCCTGGGTCCGTCCTCCCGTCGTTACCGTGGACCGGCGCAGGGACCCCCGCATGCTAGCGCTGGTCCGCATCGCCCTGTCGCGTCCCTACACGTTCATCGTGCTGGCGCTGCTCATTCTCATCGTCGGCCCGCTGGCCGCGGTCCGCACGCCGACGGACATCTTCCCGAACATCGGCATCCCGGTCATCAGCGTGGTGTGGACGTATAACGGGCTGCCGCCGGACCAGATGTCCGGTCGCGTCATCTATTACTACGAGCGCCAGCTGACGACGTCGGTCAACGACATCGAGCACATCGAGTCGCAGTCGCTGCCGGGCGTGGGCATCGTCAAGATCTTCTTCCAGCCCGGGGTGGACATCCGCACCGCCACCGCGCAGGTCACCTCGATCTCGCAGACCGTGGTCAAGCAGATGCCGCCGGGCATCACGCCGCCGCTGATCCTCAACTACAACGCCTCGACCGTGCCGGTGCTGCAGATGGCGCTGTCCAGCCCCGTGCTGTCGGAAGCGACCATCCGTGACATCGCTCAGAACTTCATGCGCCCCACCCTCATCTCCGTGCCGGGCGTGGCGATTCCCACGCCTTACGGTGGCAAGCAGAAGCAGGTGACGCTCGACCTCAACCCGCGGGCGCTCGCGGCCAAGGGCCTGTCGGCGCAGGACGTGGCCAACGCGCTGGCGGCGCAAAACCAGATCATCCCCGTGGGCACCGCCAAGATCGGCACCTACGAATACCACGTCCAGCTCAACAACAGCCCTACGGCGATCGACGAACTGAACGACCTGCCGATCAAGACGGTCAACGGCGCCACCATCACCATCGGCGATGTGGCCCACGTGCGCGACGGCGCACCGCCGCAGAACAACGTGGTGCGCGTGGACGGCAAGCGCGCGGTGCTGATGCCCGCCCTGAAGAACGGCAACGCCTCCACCCTCGACGTGGTGGCGGGCATCAAGAAACTCCTGCCGCTCATCGCCGAAACCCAACCGAAGTCGTTGAAGGTCAACATGCTGGGCGACCAGTCGATCTTCGTGAAATCGGCGGTCAGCTCGGTGGCGCGCGAGGGCGTGATCGCCGCGGTGCTCACCTCGGTGATGATCCTGTTGTTCCTCGGCAGCTGGCGCTCGACGGTGATCATCGCGCTGTCGATACCCCTGGCGATCCTGTCGGCCATCGCGCTGCTGGCGGCGTTCGGGCAGACGCTCAACGTGATGACGCTCGGCGGCCTGGCGCTCGCGGTGGGTATCCTCGTGGACGACGCCACGGTGACCATCGAGAACATCAACTGGCACCTGGAGCAAGGCAAGGGCGTGATGGACGCCATCATGGACGGCGCCAGGCAGATCGTGACCCCGGCCTTCGTCTCGCTTCTTTGCATCTGCATCGTGTTCGTGCCGATGTTCATGCTCGACGGCATCGCGGGCTTTCTGTTCCGCCCGATGGCCCTGGCGGTGATCTTCGCGATGGTGTCGTCGTTCATCCTGTCGCGCACCCTCGTGCCGACGCTGGCGATGTTCCTGCTCAAGCCGCACCACGTCGAAGGCGGCGCCGGCCATCATCCCGAAGACGCTTTCATCAACCACCACGAAGGCGACCAGCACGGCCGCACGCGCCATAACCCGTTGGTGCGGGGACTCATCGCCTTCCAGATGGGTTTCGAGCACCGATTCACCCGTGTGCGCGACGTCTACTATGGCGTGCTGGGCCTGGCGCTCGCCCATCGCAAGCGCTTCATCATCGGCTTCCTGGGCTTCGTGCTGGCGTCGTTCGCGCTGCTGCCCACCCTGGGCCGCGACTTCTTCCCGACCGTGGACGCCGACTCGCTGCTGATGCACGTGCGTGCTCCGATGGGCACCCGCGTGGAAGAGACGGCCGCCGAGTTCGATCACATCGAGCGGGCGATCCGCGCGGTGATCCCGCCGGGTGAACTGGATACCATCATCGACAACATCGGGTTGCCCCTGTCCGGCGTGAACCTGGTCTACAGCAGCAGCGGCACCATCGGGTCGCAGGACGGCGATATCCAGATCGTGCTCAAGGACGGCCATCGTCCGGCCGCTGATTTCATGAAGCGGCTCCGCGAGGTGCTGCCGCGCGAATTCCCGGGTACGCAGTTCTCGTTCCTGCCCGCGGACATGACCAGCCAGATCCTCAACTTCGGCGCGCCCTCGCCGCTGGACGTCTCCATCGCCGGTCGCAACCGCAAGGCCAACGAAGCCTATGCCGAAGCGATCCTCAAGGCGATGCGCCAGATCCGGGGCATCGTGGACGTGCGCCTGCAACAGAGCTCGAGCTATCCCCAGCTCAACGTCAAGGTAGACCGCCTGCGCGCGGATAGCCTGGGCATCACCGAGCGCGACGTCACCAACAGCATGGTCGCCTCGCTGGCCGGCAGTTCGCAGGTCGCCCCGGCGTTCTGGCTGAACCCGAAAAACGGCGTGTCCTACGCCATCGTGGCGTCCACCCCGCAATACCTCATGGATTCGATGTCCGACCTCAAGGCCTTGCCGGTCACCTCGGCGGGCACCGGTTCGACGCAGATCCTCGGCGGCATCGCCAGCTTCACCCGCGGCCCCAGCGACGCCGTGGTGTCGCACTACAACATCATGCCGTCGTACGACATCTACGCGTCGATCCAGGGGCGCGACCTCGGTGGCGTCGCGGCCGACGTGCAGACCGTGCTCGACCACTTCGCGGCGAAGCGTCCGCCCGGCACGCTGGTGAGCCTGCGCGGCCAGGTCGGCACGATGAACGAAGCCTTCAGCGGCCTGATCTTCGGCCTGGCTGGCGCGGTGGTGCTGATCTACCTGCTCATCGTGGTGAACTTCCAGTCATGGCTCGATCCGTTCGTGATCATCACCGCCCTGCCCGCGGCCCTGGCCGGCATCGTGTGGATGCTGTTCCTGACCCATACGAGTCTGTCGGTACCCGCCCTGACCGGCGCCATCATGTGCATGGGCGTGGCCACGGCCAACGCCATCCTCGTGGTGAGCTTCTGCCGTGAGCGCCTGGACGAACACGGCGACGCCTTCAAGGCCGCGATGGAGGCCGGCTTCACCCGCTTCCGCCCGGTGTGCATGACGGCGCTGGCGATGATCATCGGCATGCTGCCGATGGCGCTCACCCAGGAACAGAACTCGCCGCTGGGCCGCGCCGTGATCGGCGGCCTGCTCTTCGCCACCTTCGCCACCCTGCTGTTCGTGCCGGTGATCTTCGCCATCGTCCACGGCCGAACCGCACCCGCGCCTTCTGAAGACCGCCTGATCGGAAACCCCTCCCATGTCGCATGAAGCCTCCGTACCCGCCCAGGGGCGACCGCCCCGTGTTCGCCTGGCCCTCGCCATCGGCGCGGCGCTGGCCGCCGTCGGGGTCATCGCCGGCCTCTCGCTGCGCGCCGTCGAGTCGCGCGACCTCACCACGTGGACCGACGCCCAGCTGACCCCCAGCGTGCAGGTGGTATCCGCCTCGGCGCTCAGCCGCACGCAAGGCCTCACCCTGCCCGGTCACCTCGACGCCTGGATCGCGACGCCGATCCACGCCCGGGTCGGTGGGTATCTCAAGCAGTGGAACGTCGACATCGGCCAGAAGGTGAAGGCGGGCCAGGTGCTCGCGCTCATCGACACGCCCGAACTCGACCAGCAATTCGAACAGGCCAAGGCCGAACTCGTCCGCGCCCAGGCGAGCGTGCGCCTGGCCGACATCACGGCCCGGCGCTGGCAGAACCTGCTCGAATCGCATTCGGTGTCCAAGCAGGAGGCCGACGAAAAGGCCAGCGAGGCGGAAACCGCCAGGGCCAACGTGCTCGCCGCCAAGGCCGACGTCGACCGCCTCGCGGCACTGGAGTCGTTCAAGCGGATCACCGCCCCCTTCGATGGCACCGTCACCGCGCGCAACACCGACATCGGCGACCTGATCACGGCCAACAACGACGGTGGCGCGCCGCTGTTCTCCATCGCCGACACGAGCAGGATGCGCCTCTACACCCAGGTGCCCCAAGGCTACGCCTCGTCCATCGTGCAGGGCATGAAGGTGAAACTGCTCGTGCTCGGCCACGGCGGCGAAACCGTGGACGGCACGCTGATCGGTACCTCGCGGGCGATCAACCGCGCGTCGGGGACGCTGCTCGCCCAGTTCGAAGTGGACAACCCCCACCAGGACCTTCTTCCCGGCGACTTCGCCCAGGTGCAACTGGCGACGCACGCGCCCGGCGACACGGTGACCGTGCCGGCCACCACGTTGCTGTTCCGCGCCGAGGGGCCGCAGATCGCCGTGCTGGGCAAGGACAACCGCGTGATCCTGCGCGACGTGCACATCGCGATGGACCTCGGCGACACCCTGGAAATCGACCAAGGCCTGCACCCCGACGACCGCATCATCGACCATCCGACCGACTCGCTCGCGCAGGGCGACCTCGTACGCCTCGCCGCGCCCCAACCGGAATACGCCGCCCATGCCAAGCGTGCCTAAGTTCGCTCCCCGTGCGCTGGGGGCGATGCTGGCCCTCGGCCTGGGCGGCTGCTCGCTCGCCCCCGCCTACGTCAAGCCGCCGGTCGGCCCCCTGCCGGACGCCTACAAGGGCGCGGCGCTGCCGGAAGGCTGGGCGCTCGCCGCGCCGAAGGACACCGAGGAGCGCGCGCCTTGGTGGACCATCTATCGCGACGATACGCTGGACACCCTTGAGTCCAAGCTCGACGCGAACAATCCCGACATCGCGGTGGCGCTGGCGCGACGCGACGAGGCGCAGGCCTACCTGCAACAGCTCGGCGCACAGCAGGCGCCACGCGTCGACCTCGACGCGAGCCCGACTCACGACCGCCAGTCGGACCAACGTCCGCTGCGCGGTTCGAACCAGCCGAACGAATACGACACGCGCACGATCGGGCTCAGCGCCAGCTATGAACTCGACCTGTGGGGCCGCATCCGCAACGAAGTGGCCCAGGGCCGAGCCCTGGGCGCGGCGGCGCAAGCGGACCTCGCGTCCGCACGACTGAGCCTGCAGGCGCAGTTGGCCGACCTCTACATCAAACTGCGCAGCCTGGACGTCGAAACGCGCATCGTGCAGGACTCCCTCGGCGCTTACGCGCAGGGCCGCTCGATCACGCAGAAGCGGATGGACGGCGGCGTGTCGTCCGGCCTCGACGTGGCGCGCGCCAACGCGCAATACGCCGATGCCCAGGCCCAGGCCACCGAACTGCGCGTGCAACGCGCCCTCGTCGAACACGCGATCGCCACACTGGTCGGCGTGCCGGCCTCGAGTTTCTCGCTACCCGCGAAAACCACGGCGATGACGCTACCGCCCATTCCGCTGGGGGTGCCGTCCGAACTGCTCGAGCGCCGACCGGACATCGCCGCCGCCGAGCGCCGCGTGTTCGCGGCCAACGCGGGCATCGGCGTCGCCCGGGCGGCCTTTTTCCCCACCCTCAGCCTGGGCGCCGCGTTCGGCTGGCAGGACATGGGCCATGGCGGCCTGCTCGCGGCCAGCAACACGTTCTGGAGTCTCGGCCCCGCCGCCGCGTTGAACCTCTTCGATGGCGGGCTGCGCCGAGGTCGCGACGCTGAGGCGAAGGCCGAATTCGCCGCCGCGTCGGGGCAATACCGCGCCGTGGTGTTGCGGGCCTTCCAGCAGGTGGAAGACAACCTGTCGCTGCTGCAGGACTTGGGCCGCGAGGCCAAGGAAGAAATGGCCGCAGCCGACGCCGGCAAGCAGTCGCAGGCGCTGGCGACCAACCGCTACAACGAGGGCGTGGTGAGCTACCTCGAGGTGGTCACCGCACAGACGGCCGCCCTGCAGGCCGAACGCACGGCCGAACGCGTGCGTACGCGCCAGCTGCAGGCGAGCGTGGACCTCATCCGTGCCCTCGGGGGCGGCTGGCGGCATGTGTCGACACCGTCCTCCGACGTCAGCCAGCGATGACGCGATATCGCCCTCGCCACGGCGCCGGAACCCATCGCAGAAACCGGTAACGCCGAAAAAGAAAAAGGCGGTGGGACAAGCCCACCGCCTCGTTCGTCCTTGAGCCGAACTCCTTACGATACCGATCAGAAGGGGTAGTAGCGGAAGCTGGTGAACACCATGTCTTCCTTCGCCTTCGGCGAGCCGCCCACACCTTCGAAGGCTTCGCGCACGGTGTGCGAGTACTGCGCGCCGAACTGAGCCTTGCCGAACTTGCCCTGGTAGAACTTCCACCAGAAGCCGAGCGTGCCGTTCCAGATCTGGCGGGTGTTACCCACGCAGGCGCCGCCTTCGATGTTGCAGCCGGCATTGTTGTAGGCAGCGTTGCCATAACCCAGGGCGACACCGTTGTAGGTGTAATCCTGCTTCTGCTCACGCTCACGGCCGCCGAACGCGTAGATGTCCAGGTCCGGCGAGGTATGCCAGGTCAGGCCAGCCAGCAGCATGTTTTCCTTGATCGGCGAGATCTCGCCGTTGGGCTTGAAGGTGACGTCCGGCAGCTGCGCCGAGCCGTAGCGGCCGATGCCGCGACCCTGCATGCCGGTGAACTGGAAGTCGAGCACCTTGTCGACCAGCGGGAGCAGCATGCCGACACCGAAACCGCCGCCGTAGACGTTGTGGTTGCTGTTGCCGGCGCCCGAGTTGTAGCGGTTGTAGAAGGCGCGGCCAAGGCCGAAGATCTCGTAGTGGCCGAAGCCCGGATCCGCCGCGAACTTCACGATGACGTCGGGGATGTGGTTCAGCGACAGCGTGTTGGCCGAGTCGTAGCCCGAGCCCGCCTGGGTGTTGTAGATCGACGTAACCGGCGCCTTGGCCTGGTTGGGGCTCACGTAGAAGGTGGTCTGCGGGTTCTCGAGCGAGACGCCGAGCCAGTATTGCTTGCCGAAATCCTTGACCAGGCGGATCTGGGTCTGGCGGGCCCACGCGAAGCCGGGCAGGTACTGCGCGTCGATCTGCGGCGGGGCCGCTTCGGTGCGCGGGGTGATGCCCTTGGCGTTGAGCGTCAGCATCGACCAGCTCTGGCCGGCCAGCAGGTGTAGGCCCGGGTTATCCCAGTCGACCGTCATGTAGACGTTGCGCTCGCGCGGGTTGAACGAGTTGGATTCGTTCTGGTTCGCGGTCTGGGCGCCACCGAGGAAGTCGGCCTCGATGTAACCGGCCACGTGCGTATCCGGGCTCACGTCGCCCTGGGCAAGCATCGAGACGCGGCTCTGGCGCGCGCTGAAGCGGCCTTCGGACATGCGACCGACGGACGAGTTGCGGTACGGGATGCCATTCCAGTTGGACGCGATGTCGGCACCTTCCTGGTGGGTGCGGTAGATCGTTTCCGCGGCGAGGAAGCCGCCGAGCGTGATGTTCACGCCTTTGTAGGCCAGCTTATCGGACGACTTCTTGGTGGCCGCCACGGCGTCGGAGGCGGTGACCTGCACGTCGTTGACGGCCTTGGCCGTTTCGATCTGCGCGTCGGCCTGGGCTTCCTGCTTGCTCTCCAGTTCAGACACCTTGGCCTGGAGGGCAGCGAGCTGCGCCTGGAGCTGCTGGAGCGTCGCGGCGTCGACCGTCACCTTCGTCGGCTGGGTCTTGGTCGCAGCCATGGCCGTGAAGCTCGTCACGCCCAGTCCTGCGGCAATGGCCGCCGTGAGCAACTTGGAACGCATGGAAATCTCTCCGATGGAAATGATTGGTAGTCCCCTGTGCCCCGGGCGAATGCGAAAAATCTCAACCCAGGCCAACGGCGCGAAGGATGCGTGAACCCCATTTCGCTTCCGTGACTCAATTGTTTCATTTACATGACAGCGTCACATGACGCGATTTCCTGCGACCCGCCCTTGCGTACGCCGCTTCCCCACCCCCACCGTCGTGGGCCCCGCTGTGCGTCAATCCCACTCGCACAAATGGAGCAGCACCCCGCTCGGATCGTGCACGAAGACCACGCGCGCGCCGTAGGGCTGGTGCGACGGCGGCTGGACCCGCGCACCGGGAAAGTCGTCGTGGGCCAACACGGTCGAAAGATGCGCATACCAGTCGTCGACGCTTTCCACGGTGACATGCAGCATGCAGTTTTCGGCGAAGTCCTTGCGGTAGTAGTCCTGCACGTAGAAGTGCTGCCGGTCGCCCACGCGCACGAGGGCTAGCCCCCGGTCGACGTCGCGCGTCTCCCAGCCCAGCGCAGCGTAAAAGCGCTTGGACAAGGCAAAGTCCATGGCGGGAATGAACGCCCGCACGTCCGTCGATATGAGATGGGCCACGCGTCTGTCCTCCTCCCGGCGTCCGGTCGACGCCCCCGCCATGCTAATCGCGCCGGCGTCCGGATGCACACCGGACGCCTTGGCGGATCGGGGACAACGACCCGCACGCCGCCCCTTCCGAATCAGTGCTTTGCCTATACGGCGTTGGGGGTGCACCTCGCGATGCTGGCTTACCGGCATGTGCCGGTGCCACCGAGACACGCCATGTCGGACCCCCTGATCGATGTCTACCTCGGCTTCATGGACGAGGAGATCAACACCGTATTGAACGGCCTGCTCACCGCCGAGCAGAAAAAACCCGCGGCCCAGCGACGACCGGTGCTGCTGGTGGAGCGCGGCACCGTCGACGCCCGCGGCCCCGTGCTGGAGTGGCCCCTGACGCGGTATGCCGCACCGCAGATTCGGGTCGTGGAGGCCAGTGCCGCCGCTGCCGACCGTCCGGGCGAGGACGCCACGGCCGAGGGCGTGCTTGCACGCGCCATTTCGATCTTCCTGCAAAGCGACGACCCCGGCGACGCGGAGCTGCGCCGCAAGAGCATCGACGTCATTCGCCTGTTCGACGTCCGCGACCTGCACGCGAAAAGCACGGGCAAACCGACGAAGGTGTCCCTGGCGAACCCCGTGCTATCGGTCGTGCGTTTCCAGTACGACACCACGGGTTCGAAGGAAGCGCCCATCATCGTCATCCGCTCGCCGGAGATGGGGCTCCAGCCGAGCCTGATGTCACCGTACATCGAATTCCTCCTCAAGGCGGTCTCGGCCGCATCGAGCCAATGGGCCCACGCCGCCGCGCAGAACGTGGAATGGCCGGTGCGCCTCAGCTGCTTTGGCGCACAGGGCGGCGCCGCCACGTCCCGCCCGCCGGGCTCGCTGTCGCCGATCTGCGCGAGCCTTTACGTCGGCCTTGTCTATGGCGACGGACCGGTCCAGCCGTCGATCGCCATCGGCTCACAAGGCGGGGTATATCACTTCGCTGCGAAGGTCGGCTCCAAGGCGCCGCCGATGCCCACCGACGGACTCGCGGCGTGGTTCAACCAGTGGCACAACGACCTTGCCGTGAGCCGTGTCGACGTCGACCCGCGCTACAAGCGTAACGAAGAGAGCTGGGTGGCCGTGGGGATCGCCCTGAAAGACGTCATTTCTCGCCTGGTGACGTCATACACCACCACGACATGCACACCCGAAGTCAGCGGCACCTCGCCGTGGTTCATCGGCGAAGAGCAGAAGCGTGCGTTCTCGGCGGTCGGCGTCACCGGTTGCAACATGGAGGACTACTGGGTACTTCGCTCGATGCGCGCCATGGCGCTCGAACGCGTCAACCGCGATCCTAAGAGCCGCTCGATGATGCCCGTGCTTACCCGGGGTTTCCTCACCCGTGTCAACGCCGATCCGCTGAGCATCGACAAGGCCGTGCTCGACGCATTCCAGGACGACCTTCGCCAGAAAACGCTCTCCGACAGCAACTACGGCGACCTGATCCTGTGGGGTCTGCACGGTCTCCCGCTACCGGGCGACGGCATCGGCATGCCGCGCTTCGCCGAGTGGAGCTTCGCCTCTCACCCGGTGTTCAAGACAGGCGATACCTTCGAACGTCATCTCTACGGCTTCCTCGTGGACGAGGGCGAGCGCGTCGTGGTACCCGACCCGTTCTTCATCGAGATCGCCACCGACCTGCTCAAGGATTGCGCTCGCCTGCCGGACAGCGCCGCCAGTGTGTTCACCCAACCGCCCGGAAACGAAGCCCTTTGCCGTATCCGCGATGCCGCGAAGAAGGTGTTTGAGACGTGGAAGGCCCAAGGCCCCCAACCCAGCCAGGTCACCGGCAAGGCCATCGCCGACTTCGTCTACGCATTCATCGGCGACGGCAAGTTCGCCGACCCCAGCCAAGCGCATCACGTGAAGGTGTGGCTGCGGCCCGGCAAGTGGGAAGGCGTGACGGCGAACAGCGTGCAGGATGCCGTGAGCCAGCGCTTTGGCGATGCCGCCGTGGACCGCGCGTTCTACAAGGCCTCGAACATCGTGGCACTGAGGCGACACACGCCGTCGGCGATCCGCCGTTGAGGAGCACGCCGCGGCCGCCGGGGAGCGGCCGCGGCATGGAAGACCGCCCGACCACCGACGGATCCAGCAAAGCCAATCGCACCGTCGACCTGACGCCCCTCCTCGGCCAGCCGACCGGGAGAGCGCGGCCGCGTACCTGAAAGTATCCGATGCCTTTCCCGACGACGGATGGGTTAGCCGCGTCTGTCACGTGAAGGCGGCTATCGCTCGGTAGCGCTGGAGACCGCTTGCCCATGAAAAAAACACGGAAGGTGGCGAATCAGATGGCGCTTTCAGCGATCATCCTCTTGCTACAGTGTGGAGCTATCCACATCGCACAAAGAAATGGAAGGTCGCGGGACAGGCGAACAAGACTGTCCCATGGGTTTGGGCCTGGGCAGCCTGAACGTGCTTGTGGCGTTAAACCATGGGCAAGCCACCACCCAAGCCTAGCTGGCCAGGCTGCTGGGCGTCGAACAACCGTCGATGGCTCAGATGCTCTCGCGCCTGGTAAGGGACGGCCTGATCGTACGCTCGCCCCATCCCGAGATCGGTCGAGCGCAGCGCATCGCCTTGACCCCGGTCGCGATAGCTTTGCTTCCCCAAACCCAGCAGGCCTTTGCGGAGGGCAGCAGACGATGCTTCTCAGGATTTTCAGCTGACGAAAGACACGCGGCGGTGGGTTATCTCAAGCGCATGCACGACAACCTCTGCGACGGCAGGGCCGGCCGCTAGGCGTAACGTACGCGTGCGGTTTGGCAGGGTGCTTCGCCTGGCCACCTCGCCCGTTGTCGACGTGGGTCGCTAGAGCAGTTTACGCAACACAACCATGCCCGCCAGCAACTCCCGCTGCTCCCCCGGCGAAAGCCGTTCGCTCATCCGCTCGGCAATGAAATCCGATCGCCCCCGGCGGCCGGATGCCAGCTTGCGCCGTCCAAGCGCGGTAATGCTGATGAGTTGCGCACGGGCGTCGGAGGGATCAGGAGCGCTTTTCGCGAAGCCTTCAGACATCAAGTCGGCAACGACCAGGCGCATGCTTTGATGTCTCACCCCCCTCGCACGCGCCAGCGCGGCGATGGACATCCCCTTGTGGGCAGCCAGAACCTCCAACGTATCGCCTTGTGTCGTACGAACCGAGCCCGTGGCGCCACGCACGTGCCTGACGAACGCGCTCAAGGTTGCCCGGACCTCTTCGGCCGCCTCATCCGTCGCGGTATCGGCGGCCCGCCGTCTGCGCGCCGTGCTCATGGCACCGAAGGACGCACAGGCGCCAGGGTCGATGTGGTCACGAAATCCAGCCCCTTCCAGCAACGTGAAGGCAACCTGTATATGCGCGCTACCGTCGATCGTCAACCCGTCTTACGCAGCGAATCAAGCACCGAAGGCAGGGTATTCACCCCCCAATGATCGGTGTATTGGCCATCGACGACCCGCACGATATCGATCACCTCAATATCGACCTGGCGAAACGTCGCAGAGATGCCGGCCAGCACGCCGACATGGACGCCGCTAACCGTTTTTCGCGTCGTGACCAAGTCTCCTTCGGCGACCTGGTCGTGAATCACCACCGTCAGCGGCCCGAAGGCAGGCCGGAGCACGTTCTGAAAGGTATGCCATAGGCTTTCGCGGTCAGCCGGTGCTCCGGCCGGGGCACTGTGGTTGACGAAACGCTGCGACACCAGTTCGTCGAACATGCGGCGGTCGCCTTGTTCGATAACGCCCTGGTTGAACCGACGGATGATTGCCTTGTTGAATGACGGGGACATGCCGTCCTGCTCCATGGGTAGGCTTCCGCTCACCAATATACAGTTTATCTGTATATATAGACCCAGAACGGGTGCCGCGAAAGTGCCGCGCCTTCTGGCCCGCGTCCGATGGAGAGTTGCGGAACCGATGGTGCCGTACCCATGGCTGCGGCATGTGAGCGCTGACCGATCCACGATGGCGCGAGATGCGGCACGCCGTCATCCGTCCGTCGAACGGGTCACCGCCTCCCATGCCGCGATATCGGCCTGCATGGCCTCGAGTTTGCCTTGAACCAGCCCAAATGCATCACTACCGAGCAAAAGGTGGGCCGGGGGCGCGGGAACCTCCAGAAGCGACAGGATGGCCCGGGCCGCCTTCACGGGGTCGCCAAGCTGCCGTCCGCTCTTGGCCCGGCGTGCTTCGCGGAGAGGATCGAAAACCGCGTCGTAATCGTGGATGCTGCGCGGCGTACGCATCATCGAGCGCCCGGCCCATTCGGTACGGAATGATCCCGGTGCCACGGCGGTGACATGGATGCCCAAGGGCCCGACCTCCTGCCCCAGGGCCTCGGAAATACCCTCCAGCGCGAACTTACTGCCGCAATAGTAGGCAATCCCCGGCATGGTGATGAAGCCGCCCATGGAGGTGATGTTGACGATATGCCCGCGGCGCCGTGGCCGCATCCAGGGCAGCACCGCCTTCATCATCGCGACGGCACCGAACACGTTGACGTCGAACTGCCGTCGCAGATCGTCGAGCGACGACTCCTCCAGCAGCCCCTCGTGGCCGTAGCCCGCGTTATTGACCAGTACGTCCAGGGGCCCCACCGCGGATTCGATCCCGTCGACCATGGGAGGAATCGCATCGACATCGGTTACGTCTAGCACACGGGTTATCACGCCCAAGGCGTCGACGTCCCGTTGAGCCGAGACGGACCGCACCGTACCGACGACGCGATGGCCGACAGCCAGCGCCTCCTGCGCCAGCGCGCGGCCAAAGCCGCTGCTGACGCCGGTAATGAGCAACGTTTTCCGGGATGCCATCGCCTTCTCCTGAGCTTGCGGGACTTGAATAATGCGATGATGCAAGCGCTTCGATGATGCCGAAAAACCGCTACTCATTGCCCAATCCTATGAGATCCGATTCCGACGACGTCGCATTGCTACGCGCCCTGGCGCCTCATGAGGGATACAACCTCACGGCGATCAATGACGTGCGGGTGCTCCGTTCCGACCGCCCGTTGGCCGATACGCCGGTGCTGTACGACCCTGGCATCGTGATCGTTTGCCAAGGCGCGAAACGTGGCTACTTCGGGGACACCACGTTCCTTTACGACGAACAGCACTACCTGGCGGTGGCCGCCCCGGTCCCTTTCACGATGCAGTCCGAAGGTAGCGTCGAACGGCCGTTGCTCGCCCTGTACCTGCATCTGGACTTTCCGCTCGCTGCCGAACTCATGGTCGAGATAGGGCAGTCCGGCGGTGCGCCGACGGCCCGTGGCCCGCAAAGCCTCGTGTCCAGCCCCATGGATGACGTCATGCGACAAACGGTCCATCACCTGCTGCGGGTACTGAGCCACCCGATGGATGCCGCCGTGCTCGGCCGCTCCGCCGTCAGGGAGCTCTACTACCGCGCACTCACCGGTCCCCAAGGTCCGAACGTGCGCGCGGCCCTCGCACAGCAAGGTCATTTCGGACGAATCGGGCGCGCGCTGCGCCGCATCCACAAAGACCACGCCCTCCCCCTCGATGTTGCGCAACTGGCGCGGGAAGCCGACATGAGTGCGCCCTCCTTCCACGCGCACTTCAAGGCCGTGACGCGTGCGTCACCGATGCAATATCTCAAATCGATCCGGCTGCACCAGGCCCGCCTGCTCATGGTCCGCGAGGGAATGACCGCGGCGGCGGCCTGCCACGCCGTGGGATATGAAAGCGCGTCGCAGTTCAACCGCGAATTCAAGCGTCTGTTTGGGTTGCCACCCACGGCGGAAGCCAAGCGAATGAAAGCGGACTTCGCGGTGCCGCCCTCCCATCCGGGCTCGACCTTCGTGTCGTCGCATTGAGCCGTCGGTCGCCCGTGGCGCACTCGATATGACGGCCTGCTTCATCGGGCGAGCCCCGCTCGAACGGACGGCGAATCCACGCGTTGGACCGCCTTGCCCCGAAATAGCGTCGGCCCAAGCGGTCGGTGTAGCGTGCGGAAACGCAAAAAAAGAGGCCGCCGGGTGGGAGCCCGGCAGCCTTATCTGGGGAGATCGTCGCGCCGCAGGAGATGAGTCGGCTGACTCGCGGCGCTTATTGTTGGAATGCCTTAAACCGTCGAACGATCAGAAGTCGTAGTTGATGCCGAAGCGGACATAGCGCGGCGTGCTGAAGTAGTTGATGCGGTCGTAGTTGGTGTTGAGCGCCTTGCTGTTGCCGTAAAGGGCGTACGTGGACGTCGCGACCGACTCGTTCAACATGTTGTAGATCATCACGTTGAAGCCCAGCTTCTTGTCCGCCCAGACCGGGCGATATTCCGCGGAGATGGACACGATGTGCTGCCACGGCTGGCGTCCCGCGGCACCCGGTGCCGACGGCATGCCAGCGCAGTAGTGGTAGTAGCTGCCGTAGCCCACCGGGTTGCTTTCATCCGCGCCGTAGTAGCCCAGGCAGGTCTTCGGCGTGCCGGAAAGCAGCGCGATGTTGCCCGAGAGCATCCATTCCGGCGCCACCTGCCACGAACCGTAGATCTTCAGCTGGTGCTTGCGGTCGTTGGACAGCAGGCCGTTGGAGTTCTCCATCAGCTTGCCGAAGTCCCAGTCCACGGTCGCCGACACGTCGGACTGGCCGATGTCTGACCGGACCTGGCCTTCGCTGTCGCCGTAGCTCCTGGAGTAGACGTAGTCGATCTTGGCCTGCCACGTGCCGTCGAACGGATGCTCGAGGAACGTCTCCAGCCCGTAATAGCTGCGCTTGGCGTGCGGCATGCCGAAGTCGTCCTTCGTCACGTCGACGCTGTAGTAGCCACCGGCCGGATTCACGATGCGATAGGTGTTGACCCGGCCGGGGTTGGACAGGTAGCAGCCGTTGAGCGTGCTCGGGTCGATATCGTAGCCCAGCGCCTGCGCCTTGTTCGCGATGGTGCCGGTGTCGCAGATATCGTCGAGGATGTTGCGCAGCTTACGCACCTGGGCCTTCATACCCCAGATGTAGTCGGGGTTGATCTGCTGCGTGAAGCCCAGCAGGTATTCGTCCTGGTATTCCGAGCGAATGTTGCTGGAGGCGACCGTCTTCGGATCGGGGGCCTGGCCGTACTCGTTGTTGGCCGATACGGCGCCGCCCGTTGCCGATGCCAACTGGGTGAGCCCCGTCGGATTGCCGTTGGCATCGATGCCGGTGTAGGTGTAGTACTCGTTGGTATAGAGCGAACCCGCCGCCGCACGCAGCGCCACCGACGCCGGCATGGCGAGGTAATAGCGACCGGCGTTGGCGTACACCTTCAGCGTCGAGTCGCCGTGCACGTCCCAGCTGAAACCGAGGCGCGGCGCCCACTGCGGCTTGGTCATGCGCAGGTAGGCCTGGGCATCCGGGTTGTAGTTCGTGAACTGGTCGTTGCGCAGGCCGACCTTGACCAGCCAGCGGTCGTCCACCTGCCAGCTGTCCTCGATGTACTGGGCGCGCTGCTTGACACGCACCGAGGCGGACGTGCTGTAGAGGTACTTGGACACGTAGTAGCCGGTCTGTCCACCGGGGCCGGTGCCGGGCGCGGCAACGAACGGTGATCCGCTGATCGGCGTGTTCGGGTCGCCGAACGCGTAGATCCACGCGCTGCCCGTCTGGCCGTCGTCGATGTCGTGCGAATCGAGGTTATCGATACCGGCCGTGATCGTGTGGTCGCCGAGCTTCCACGACAGATCCAGGCGCAGGTTGTTGCTGGTGGCCCGATGGTTGGGGTTGTTGGCGGTAAGCACCGTCTGTGAATTGACGATGGAGTTGCCACCGGTGATGTCGGGATTCTCGAACTCCGAACCGCTGATATACGTCAGCGTCGGATCGTAGCCCGGCGTCTGGCTGAAATACGTCATCTTCTGCTTGCCGTACATGGCGGTCAGCGTGATGTCGTCGGTGATGTAGCTGGTGTACTTGGCGATGGATACCTGGGCGCTGTTCTTGGTCGAGGTATCGAAGCTGTTCAGGCCACTCGTCTGCTTGGTGTCGTAGTCGTAGTTATACAGGTTGCCCTTGTACGAGGTCTTCGTCGACGCACCCGTCAGTTCGAGGATGTTGTTGTCGTTGATGTTCCAGTCGACCTTCGCATACCACTTCGGGTTGTTGTACTGGTAGTGCGTGTTATACGACGAGGTGACCGGGCCGATGCTGTTGCCCGAGCGCTTGTCGCCTTCCACGGCGGCGAAGAAGAACAGCTTGTCCTTGATCAGCGGGCCGCCCACATAGGCGCTCTCGGTGGTCTCCCACGAATTGTTCTGCGAATACCGACGATAGATATCGCCGTCCTTCGCGCCGGTGACGTAGTAGCTGTCCGGGCTTGTGCCGCGGGCGAAGGCCGGGGTCCACAGCACCTGGGCGCCGAAGTGCCATTCATTGGTACCACGCTTGCCGCTCTGGCTGATCACGCCGCCGTCAGATCGTCCGTAGGCGGCCCCGTACCCGCCGCTGAGGATCTCCTGCTGGTCGATCGCCCCGTACGGCAGGCTGATGCCGCCGAAGCCGCTGAGCGGATCGGTGGTGTTGAATCCATTGAGGTAGTAGGCGTTCTCGGTGACGGACGAGCCCGAGAACGACACCAGCGATGTGCCGGTCGTGCCGCTGGTGAAGCCGCTGTAGCCGGGCACCACGCCGGGCGCCAGCAAGGCGATGGCTTCCGCGCTGCGTGCCAGGGGGAGTTTCGCCAACTGCTGCGACGTGATGACAGTGCGCGCGTCCACGCTGGAAACGTCGATGGCCGGCATGGTGTTGGCGGACACCGTCACGGAGCCCAGGCTGGTGGCGGCGGCGGCGTTACCCGCGGAAACGAACGACACCTCCGTGCCCGAACCCACGCGCAGGGTGATGTCGGCACGGGTGTCCACGACCTTGCCGCCCTGCACCAGCGAGACGGTGTACGTGCCCAGGGGCAGCGAGCCCACGGTATAGCGACCATCGCTACCGACCGTCACCTCGCGGGTGACGCCAGAGCTGCTTTTGGCCTGGACGGTTTCGCCCTCGGCCGTCGGCGCCTGGCCGAAGATGCTTCCCGTGGTCGACTGGGCCAGGGCGATGCTGCTGCCCAGGGCCATCGCCAAGGCGAGGCTGATCCGGCTGAGCCGGATGGATGTCGGATTCTTCACGTCGGAACTCCCCAAAATTTTAGTAAGCGACGCCACGGGGCCCGCGCTCGGCAAAGCGCTCTTCCCCCGGTAACCGTGGCGTGTGATTCGGTGCGAACTTAGCGTGGCGCATGGCCACGACATCAATCTAGTGTTAAGAACATGCACCTATTCGGCGAAAACTTCCCCGTCATTCGGCCATTGGTTGAATGTTTGGACGTCCGTAAGGTCTTGCGCCGACACGTCGCCAAGCATGGCCGACTGGCGGAATCGCCGTGGCGACATGCCGACGTAATCGCGAAAACACCGACCGAAATTCGTCATGTCGCCAAAGCCCCAGGCATGGGCGATCTGCGCGATGCTTCGGTGACGCAACCTCGGATCGGCCAGTTCACGCTGGCAGCGGATCACGCGCTCCAGGCGTACCCAGCGCATGAGCGTCAGGTCTTCATCGGAAAACAAGTCGAATAGATGACTGGATGACAGGCCCACCCCTTTGGCGATCATGTCGATGCACAGCTCGGGGTCGGTGAGGTGCTCGCGCGCGTACTGACGCACCTGGCGCTTGTGGTACTGGCGAAGCCGGGACTCGCTGTCGCCACCGGTTCCCACCGACGCCAGGGCCGCCGCAAGAATGTGCGGGATGGCGTCAGCCAGCCGGTCGGCTACCGGCTCCGTCAGGCCCGCGGGGTGAGCGAACAGTTCCTGGAACAACACCCTCAGGAAGCCGACCGACGCCAGGTGACCGGGCAGCCCGATGGCGGCCACCTCGCTCACGGAGGGAATCGCATCGCGTAGCAAGGCTAGCGGAAGATGGATCGTCTGCACGGTGCAGCGGCCGACATCCAGGCGGAACGTCTTCGACAGGTCGATGAGGCAGAAGTCGCCGGCGCGCAGGTCGTCGTGCCGCCCATATTGTTCGACGTGGGCCTGACCGTCCAATTGCAGGCTGAGCAGCACGGACTGACGGTGATCGTGCGACAGCGCCGCCTCGGTCAGCACATGGGGCAGGTGGCGAAAGACGCCTAGGCGGAGGCGTTCCCCGGCGTATCCGTCGATCAGGGTGGAGGTCTGCAAGCGGCTGGGGTCCCGCTCGACCAGGGCCTGCCAGAAACGACGGGCGAGCAGACGATTAGTGGCGATACCCTCGTCCATGGGTAACGGCTCGGCAAGAACGTGCGGCTGGAACGGCAAGACGGCGATTCCGGTAAGCGGATGAACACGGGGGTGCGGTGGACGGCGTCATGGTCTTCCCTGGTTCATGGCTGCGCTGGATTACGCTAAGCGGACGGCGCCATGGGAGAATGTCGGCACGTGTCCGATATGTGTCGTTGTGTGTCGGCTCTTTTGCTCCGTCGGCAAATGCCCTGCCCGCGCGTCTGGTATCTAATGCCCATGGACCTGCACCCCCTCATCCTGGTCGTCGACGACGACCCCGAGTTGCGAGAACTCATCACCGGCTTCCTCGGCAGTCACGGCTACCGCGTGGACGCCGCCGAGAACATCGCGGCCATGACCCTGGCGATCGAGCGCGAGCGCCCCGACCTCATCGTGCTGGACGTGATGATGCCGGGGGAGGATGGCCTGAGCGCCGCGCGACGCCTCGCCGCGGCCCACGGCCCGCCGGTGATCATCCTCAGCGCCCTGGGCAGCGACACCGATCGGATCATCGGCCTGGAGGTGGGTGCCGACGACTACCTGGCCAAGCCATGCAACCCACGCGAACTGCTGGCCCGCGTGCGCGCCCTGCTCCGTCGTACCAGCCGCGGCGAAGCGGTAAACGCCGAGGAAGCCCGGCCCTACGGCTTCGCCGGCTGGCGGCTGGACGTCACCCGCCGCGACCTGCGTGATCCGACGAACATCTTCATCAACCTCTCCGACGGTGAATTCGCCCTGCTGCTCGCGTTCGTCGAACACCCGCAGCGGATCCTCAGCCGTGACCAGCTCCTCGACCTGGTCTATGGCGGGCGCGCGGACGTGTACGACCGGGCCATCGACACCCAGATCAGCCGGTTGCGCCGAAAGCTAAACGACAGGGTGCAGGAAGAAATGATCCGTACCGTACGCAGCGAGGGCTACATGCTGCTACCGAAGGTCATCCGATTGTGAGCCGAAGGGCGGGACCGTCCATCTTCATACGCACCTTCCTGCTGACCGTGTGCGCCCTGCTGGTCGCCTCCGGGATCGGGATAGCCCTGCTGGCCTGGCAGCCGCCCATGGCCCCGCCCCCCGTGAGCCTGTTCGACGTGGCGACGGCCCTGCGCATGGACGACATGCCGGTCGCCCCGGCTGAGGACATCGGCCACGGGGACACCCCCGGTACCCAGCCCACGCATGCGGACCGCGGTGCGCCCCGCGCCACGCCGGCAGCCCGCGCGGATTTCATGCCGCCGCCACCGGTCGATCTGGATGTACAGACGCAGGCCCACGCTCCCCTGGCGCCCGACAGCACCGACACACGACTCTCGTCGCATCTTTTGCCGCGACTGGCCACCCTTCTGGGCGTGCTTCCAGAGGCCCTGCGCGTCTACGCGACGGACGCCCGCATCGACCCCCACCGCGGCGGCATGAGGAAGGCGCTAGGCGCCGCGTCGGTGGTTGGATGGCAGCAGCCCGACGGACGCTGGCGCGTCGTCCGGGTGCCGGGCGAGACATCGTCGTATCTGTTGCAGGAAGACATGCTCTGGCTGCTGGGTGCCGGCGTGTTGATCCTGCTGCCGCTGGCCTGGTGGTTTTCGCGCGCGTTGTCGGCGCCGATCCACCGCTTCGCCGAGGCCGCCGAGCGCCTGGGTGCGGATACCAACGCGCCCCCCGTGCCGCGCGAGGGACCGCCCGAAATGCAACGCGCGGTGGATGCCTTCAACACCATGCAGGCGCGCGTGAATCGCCTGCTGCACGAGCGTACGCACCTGATCGCCGCCATCGCGCACGACCTGCGCACGCCGCTCACGCGCCTGTCCTTTCGACTGGATGGACTGCCGGAGCCCCTGGGCGGAAAAGTGGACGCGGACCTGCGCGAAATGCGAACGATGATCGCCGCCGCGCTGGACTTCATGCGCGACCGGTCACTGGGCACGCAACGGCAACCGCTGGATTTCCGCCTGCTGGTGGAAAGCGTGGCCGACGATCTGGTCGATGTCGGCTACGACGTGTCGATCGTGCCCGGCCCACCCGTCACGCTTGATGGCGATCCCGTCGGCCTGAGGCGCGCCGTGGTCAATCTCGTCGAAAACGGCCTGAAGTACGGCCAACGCGTCCGCCTTCGCCTTCGCGCCGGCCGTGGCGAGTGCCTGCTGGAAGTGGACGACGACGGCCCCGGCGTTCCCGAGACCATGCAACAGCAGGTGTTCGCCCCCTTCTTCCGACTCGAATCCTCCCGCAACCGGGATACCGGCGGCATCGGCCTGGGCCTGGCCACCGTGCGGGCCATCGTGCTGGACCATGGTGGCAGCATCGCGCTGCGCAACCGCAGGGAGGGCGGGTTGCGCGTGACGGTGGCGCTGCCGCAGGGCTAGTTGCGATCGTCAGGCGAACGGATGGTGGCTCAATTCCCAGCGCCTGGGCCCGCCTCAATGTCCACCGTGATAGCCCTGACGGCCTGGAAGTTGACCTTGCTTCCCGGTGCCCACGCCAACCGGAGGCGACGGGGCCCGAGCCATCTCATTTGAACGGCATACCCGGGTGGTCGAGGCAACAGGTCGTGGGAAAGACCGAGGATATCGACACCGGTCTTCTGTCCTTTCTGCGTCAGCTTGACCGTTGTCCATATCCAGGCATTTCCCGGCCCGCTTTGCTGGATGGTTTCAGCATGCACCGTGTATCCGCCGTCTGGTGACACCGCGTCTGCCTGCCAGACTATGGCCCGGTCGCTCTCGCAGCCGCTGACCAGAGAGAGAACTCCCATCAGCACGGCGGCAACGGCCGCCCTTCGGGATCGCGAACCGGTCCACCCCAACAGGTCGGAAGACCTGGACAGCGCCTTGTCAGTGGCCTTCCTGGGTCGCGGCGCCCGCCGGCTGGCCAACGACGCCATTCGGACAAGGATTTCCCGGAAGCTTGCTGTAGGTGGCATTGCGTTGCGTGCGTGTGGAGGTGAACGTCAGGCTGCCTTGGCCGTCGGGCTTGAGGATGAACCCGATGGGTCCTTTCCCGGGCAGGATAAGCCGGGTGAAGATCTCCCCGTCGAACACGTGCGCCTTCCCCCGGATATCCGCCCGGCAATTGACGCCCTGCATGATGTACGTGCCGTCCGCTTCGATGCCGAAGGTATCGGGTGGCAATGGGTCCTCGTTTTTTGACACCTTCCAGTAGCCGACCATCCAGGGCTCGATGCCTGCAGCGGGTGCGGTTGTGCGGGCCATAGCAACTGCGTGACCTGATCCAAGTAAGCATGCAATGGACAATGCCAGCAAGCTCATTCTCCATTTCATATTATGATTTTTTTTCACTTCAATACCCTGTTCGAAAGGCAACCGCCCCCCCAAACAACGGACAAGCTGCCTAAAGCCCATTAGTGAGGTGCCAGTGCGCAGAGAAGCAATACGACAGCACCAATGAAGACTGCGATCGCACCCCGGGCTACCGCCTCCTTCCCTTCGAAATTGGTTACGTGGCCGCCACGACCACGTATCCGACCTTTCCGCACGATAATCTGGCGAATCCCCCCGAGCAGGCAAATCAACCCGAAGACGACGAAGAACCACCACCCACTACCGCCAAAAAAATAATCTTTCATCGCTTGCTCCACTCTGGGCCTCAACTCGATGGCAAAACCATCGCGATGAGATCCCTCGACAAGTCAGGCTCCACCAATTCCCACCGCGACATGGTAACCCCTGAATACGAAGGAAACACGCACATAGGCACCGTCTGAGGCCTTGCCGCACGACGTAGAAGCGGGTGCGGTTGTTCGAACCGTCGCGACTACTCGGGCAGAGCCGAGGAAAGAAGTCAACATTAGAAGACCAGACAACGTGGTCAATCGCCCGCCCATTTTTTTCTTGGGCGCCGAAGGCTCATCACCCTTGGCACCCGAACACGGCGAACCTCCGGCCCCCGGCGGTAACTCAAGGACTTTTTTTGGTTACCGGATTCCAGACCGAAGTAATAGGCCTTCCCCGGATTCTCTTCAATCTTCACGATGGCTCCAACGCCATCCCCGCAAAATCGAATCTCACGGCGCCCAGAAATTTGGGGCGATAGCATCCAACCCAATGTATGCAGCTCGAAGGTGTAAAACTCAAAGATTTCCTCATCGGTTGCCGACGAGTCAAGCTTGGGTAACGCGTAGCAAAAATTTCATTCTCTTGAACGCGCATGCCCTTTCCCTCATTTTTCGCACCAAGCGACATGCTTCGAATTGCGTGCCCAAATCACGCCCAGATAAAGCGAATCACCACCAACACCGCCTCGCCCATCAAGCAAAGTGGCAATACCACCCTTACAGAGCTTCACGTAGACAATCTCGCCATCCTGCCGCTGGTTATCTTTTACTTCCCAATGATCTTCGACAAACTGCTCCGTCAGTATTTTAAAAGCCGAGGTCTTCGATTTAGCCAATATGTGTCCATCCACACCGACCGCCTCGCCGCGATGGAAGTATGATCCACCATTCAGTGCGCTCCCGCCGACGGCGGTTGCTGCAGTATTGAAAAGGGATTCGAGCTGTGACCTCCCAGGCTCTCCGGGCATAGGTACCTCTGCATTACGCTCCATCTTTACGCCGATAGTTACAACAGCGGCGACCGCCACGCACCACCAAGTACCAAGCAGAAGCCAACGCCTACTTAATTTCTTCACCATCCCTCCCCCAAGCTTCCAACTGGCGAACTTTCGCTGTGCCCGGTCGAACCGCCGCCGATTCCAAGATCGGTTTCCAGTGCGGTACCGCTATCGTTGTGAACAACCCCACCACCGACGACATCTTAAAATGACGCACCATTAGAGCCGCCGTTGGACTGCCCCGGGAATCGTAAGCACTTCCCGCCTATGATTTGAGCATAGGAGGAGGTCCCATGAGCACTCAACGTTTTACCCCTGAATTTAAAGAAGAAGCGGTACGTCAGGTGATTGACCGGAAGTATTCGGTCGCCGAGGTGTCGGCCCGTCTTTGACCACCTCCCAAAACTTGAGCCGCCTTAAAGTGGAAAAATCGGCGTGTTTGACCACCTCCCAAAACTTGAGCCGC
>NZ_JAQLOK010000011.1:0-80767 GCF_034063545.1 Luteibacter sahnii | reverse complement strand
AAACGCGCGATCTGGCCCGGTCGGATGTCTTCGACTACATCGAGGTCTTCTACAATCGAACCCGCCGCCATAGTCACTTGGGCGGTGTCAGTCCCGAGGCCTTTGAAAGGGCGTCAGTGTGAGGCGGGCAAGTGTCTTAAATCTCGGGGCAGTCCAGTCGAGCCCCTTGGTCTTTCAACGGTGACTTATGACGCAAGCACGCATACGGTGACCTACACCCGGAGAGATGGCACGGTCGCGGGCTCTTTCCCAGCCAACAACATCACAAACAGGACGAGCAATGGTTCTTCACCGAACGGAACCTTCAACCGTGTCGGCTTAAACGCACACCCTGAAAGCGATGCGAACGGGCCGTACGGCTCTCACGGGATCATCACCTTTGATGTTCCGGGACGAACTGGCATGGGTTTGCATTCAGGCCGAGCTGACCGGGGTGCGCAAAATCACCCTACCCTCGGCTGCATCCGGACAACCGATGCCGCTATGGAGGCGGTGCGTGAACTCGAAAGAACTGATTCGGCAACCTCTATGAACGTTATCAACAACGATCCAAATGCATTTCGCCAAGGGACTTAGCAATGAATGAAGAAAATGACGTGCGCAGGTCGATTTCTTCGCGCATGTTCGCTCCACGTGCCTTTGTCCTAGTGTTAGGTGTGATGCTCTATTTTTTAGTTGACCCTATCTCGGCGAGAGATAGCTGTTCGCCAACGCAGAGCGATCAAGCAGTTTATCGACTGAAAGAGGCCCGTAAAAGATGGAAAACTTTACGAGTGCACCAAAAAATCTTTGCCGCCTGCGATGACGGAGAACTTGCCGAGGGGTATTCGGACGCTGTGGTTACACTATTGGCCCAGAACTGGAGTCAGTTTGGACAATTTGTTGCGCTGGCAAGAGACGACGTTGCTTTCCAGCGCTGGACGATGAAGCATATCGATGCAAGTGCTTCCACCGACGATTTAAAAAAAATTGTTGAGCATACGTCTCGCTGTACTGTTAAGGCGGATGAAAAAGAGCTTTGCCCGATGATTCGAGAGTCTGCCGAGGCTGCGTTGTCAGAGATTGAGCAGGTCGACTAAGGAATTCGCTCTCGTAACGTTGGGAGAGCCGGTGAGCGCCCCAAATCTTGAAGCGCCTTACGGTTGAGAAATCGGCGTTTTTGGGTCGGCCCGCAACGCCTCCGCGAACTGCGCTGGCGCGGCGTCGCCGAGGGACGAATGCGGGCGAAAATGATCATAGTCGCACCTCCAGGATTCGATCTTTTCGTGGGCTTCGTCGAGCGACAAAGACCAGTGCGCATTGAGACATTCGTCGCGAAACGAGCTGGCGCGTTGAGCTGTACAAGTCATTATCACTGTGTGCGTAAGCCTACACCCGACCCTTCGGACACATCTCGACCCACTTGTAAGTGAGCTAGCATAATGCCCAAACTCGACTGGCCGGCAATTTTGCATGGACCTCGCTACCTTGGCTTTCGTATCGGCTTGACAGGGGTAGGTGTTGGTTTTCTTGCGTTCATCATCGCGCTCTGTGGTTTTCTATGGGCCGGTGTTTCGGTGTTTGTCGTTGGCCTTTCTACGGTATTTGCAGGCTTTTTCATTCACATGTCAGAAGTAATTCGTCGTCGTTAGCGATGGTCGAAGTGCGACAGGCAATGGTCTTTCGAGGTGGGGTTATGCAGCAAATCCATTGGGCAGGAAGTGCCTATGTCGACTCCCCGTAAACTTGATCCAGACATAGTGACGTGGGCCCATTTTTTCGACACAGCCGATAACGAGAGGTGTAATGACCCACTGAAATCCTGCTCAGGTGTTACTTTCCCAAGGGAACACCCCCATGAGCATCGTGATGGAAGAAGAGATCAAACGCTGGACCGCCCGTCGGAAGTCGGCGCTGGTCCTTGAAGTGATTCAAGGTAAAACGTCGATATCGGAAGCCAGTCGTCAGTTCGACCTGCCTCCCTCGGAGATCGAGGGCTGGGTCGAGAATGCGAAGCGCGGCATGGAGAATGCCTTGCGTGCTAAGCCCGAAGACGTCCGGGAGCAGTACGAGCGGCAGTTGAAGGACCTTCAGGAAGCCTATGGCGAGGCCATGCTGGAGCTGCGCGCACGAAAAAAATTGAGATCCCTGCTGGGCAAGGACGAGACCTGATGGTTTCCCTTCAGCAGGGATTGCTTGCCGATGGTTTCGAGGTCTCGATGGTCAAGCTCTGTCGCTGGTTTGGTGTGGCGAGGCGGACGGTCTACTACCGCCCGACCAAGGCATTGCCGAAGATCAAGGAGGTGGTCGCCGCGCCGGTGAAAGCCCTTATCGAAGCGGAGCCATCCTTCGGCTACCGGACCGTCGCCGGCCTGCTTGGCATGAACAAGAACACGGTCCAGCGCATCTTCCAGCTCAAGGGCTGGCAGGTGCGCAAACGGCCGGCTGGCCATCGTCCACGCATCCAGGCACTGCCGTCGGTCGCCGCCAAGCCGGACGAGCGCTGGTCGACGGATCTGTGCCGGGTCTGGGGCGGCAAGGAGGGCTGGCTCAGCTTGGCGTTGGTCATCGATTGCCACACCCGCGAACTTCTTGGCTGGCATCTGTCGCGCAGTGGCAAGGCCAGCACGGCTGCCGGCGCCTTGGAGCAGGCCCTGATCAGCCGCTTCGGCACACTGGGCAAGGTCAACGCGCCCTTCCTTCTCCGATCGGACAATGGCTTGGTTTTTACCAGCCGTAAATACACCAGCCTGGTCCGCAGCTATGGCTTGCAGCAAGAATTCATCACGCCGCATTGCCCGCAGCAGAACGGCATGGTCGAGCGGGTCATCCGTACGTTGAAAGAGCAGTGCGTGCATCGTCATCGGTTCGAAAGCCTGACCCATGCCATGCGCACGATCGGCGATTGGATCCACTTTTACAACCACCAGCGACCGCATCAGGCGCTGAAGATGAAAACACCCGCCGAGGCGTATGCGTTAGCGGCCTGACCTGTGCAGGATGTGCTGGGTCATTACAATAGCTTGAACACACCCCGCGCGGTCACCAACGTCGACGGCGCCGTGGTGTGGTCATGGGCCTACCAGGGCAACCCATTGGTGAGCAGGCACCGACTTCGACCGGCGGTTATCTGCTGAACCTGCGGTTTGCGGGTCAGTACGGGGATCGGGAAAGCGGGCTCATCTACAACATTCATCGCTACTACGACAGCGCCACGGGACGATACACTCAGAGCGATCCCATGGGATTGGCTGCGGGTATAACTACATACTCGTACGTTGGAGGCATGCCACTTACACAAATTGACCCTGATGGTTTAGAGGGGATTTGGACCTTGGACTTTCGCACCTGGCGCCCGGCGTGATGAGTACGAGGCATATGAGCGATCATCTGATACATTTGATTACGATGCATTTGCGGACTACGTTAGAGATAATGCAATCGATCCATCGATCGCAGCCTCAACGCTTGCTACAACACTGGGCATAGGAACGATGCCGAAGACCGCTGCGGAACTTCGAGGCCTAGGCATTGCCAAAACAGCAATGAATCCTTATACAAGCCAGCTCAGCAGGTGGTCCGGCAGGCTTGGCACGCGATCGCTGCGATTGATCGGCAGAACGAGCGCGGGAGTGACTGCAGGAGCTATCGCAACTGGTGCAACCATCTTTGAAGGCTTTTACGACTTGAGTATCGAAGGTCAAGCGGCGGCATTTGCCACGAAGACCAAGGCATGTGGCTGCAAATGACGGGACAAGAATGCCATGTCGGTCGACATTGAGTTTCTCTCGCGTCAAAGACTCGCTGCTATCTTCAATATACCGGTGGATCAAATCCGACCTGACTGGATCTTTGGTAGTGACCTTAAGTCGAGTTTTCGATCCGACTTTGCACGAAACGAGTTCGACGTTGTCAATGATGACATCCACGACGTCGCCGATAGGAATGCCACGCGCCTTCTTGGTGAAGGGCGGCTAGTAATTTCAACCGTCGGTAAATACTGCGAATTCATGGTCAACCTAAGCCGGAATAACTTCGACGTTGTTAAACGCGTGCTCACATCGATCACTGGGCTTCCCGGAAGGCCTGGGCTTTAAGTCTTCAACGAGCGTGATGATCGTTATCGATAGATCGACGTTTTTGCCTGAAAGGCCGCACTGCGATCGTAAGCTCCCTGACGTGGCCCACTTTTTCGACACAGCCCATAACGAGAGGTAAGGTCGCTTCACCCACAGGCCCGATCGGGCCCCGGAGGAGCGATGAAGAAGTCGCGGTTTACCGAAGAACAAGTCATCTACGCGTTGCGCTTGGCGGAGTCAGGAACTCTCGTCACGGACGTATGTCGGCAGATGGGCATCAGCGAGGCCACCTTCTACGTCTGGAAGAAGAAGTACGCCAGCCTCGGCGTGGCCGAGCTGCGCCACCCAAGTGGCAATGGGCGTAGCATCGAGACGGGTAGTCATCGTCGCAACTCCTGTCGTGTGTAAGAACATTTAGGATGCTCTCGTCGACGGTGGCTGCCCACTAAATTACGCTTCGGAAGGTACTACGGCACCGAGTTCACCAGCAAGGTCGTTGACGAATGGACCTACAGCCACGGCATCCACTTGGATTTCATCCGCCCGGGACGTCCGACGGAGAACGGTATGATCGAATCATTCAACGGTCGCTTGCGCGACGAATGCCTCAACGTCCATGCGTTCGAATCGATCGAGGATGCGCGGCAAATACTGGAAGCCTGGCGCAACGACTACAACCAGCATCGACCCCACGGATCGCTTGGCCATCTGAGCCCGAGCGAGTACGCACTGAAAGGTCAGGAAGCGAGGTCAAAAGCGCCCCGACTCGAGTTTAAACGTGTATGAAAAATGGGACGACGTCACATCCGCGGCATTGATGTGACAGTGCGCGGCATCGTTATCAACGGACAATTTAATATTGGAACGGCGTTCATTGCATGATGATTACTGCGGTCGAACACAGGGCTTTATCAGAAATCCTGCTTTCTCTCGGAGTGCGCGAGTCCCATCTAGAGCCGTTTCTTGAGCGCCTGACAGTTCACCGGCGCGAATGGAGCGAAGACGTGGCTGATGCGCAGAAATGCATTGGCCAGTTCGTATATTTCTTGCCGAGCGAGAAGTTACCCGTGGACTCGTCAGTGACGCATAAAGGCGTATGGGCCTCTCATGCTGAAGAAGCCGGTGGCGCCGATTTCTTACTATTCTTCAAGTCCGGTGTTCCTCAATTTCTTGAGGTTGGATTTTTTGGAATTTCGGTCCCCAAGACCATAATGAATGGATCAGTCGCTGACTTTGACTTTAGGGCCTGCGGCATAAATTAGGGGTGCATCGCGTGTTTGTGGCGAGCGTAGCGTTCAGAAGCTCTGCGTTAGTGCCACAATCAATCTCCTGGGGCAATATGCCAAAGAGCGCCTGCCTTTGAGATGCTGGCAATCCCCGCATATGGATTCGCCGTCTGACCATTTAAGTTGTTGTATGAACCGTAACCGCAGGAATAAACCTGGAAGGGTCGTTCGGCAAAAGAGAATGCGTCACGCAATATGTGAAAGCAAAAAAGGAGGCCAGCGGCCTCTGTGGGTTTAACCAAAAGCCGCAACCGTCGCCTCAGGGTCTTCTAACGATTCCGTGCGATCCGGATACCAATGCTGCTACTAGTTAGCGGCCATAAGCTGCTACTTTCCGCGAGCAATGACCCCATAAGGTGCGATTTTCGCCGGCACCCTCAGCGCACACGCCTCAGACACTCGCTGACGCCTGATATTCATCAAGCGCGTGCGCCGCGATGTACCAGAAAAACGACGGGGAACAGACAATCTGGTACGTCCGATCAACCGTAGTCAGACACTAATCGCAGCAGGCAAACCAGCGCCACAGTGAAGCGTAAAAAGATAGCCTACGAAAACTTCAGGCACCACGGCGCGGCATCACCCGCCTCGAATCGCCGGATTCACCCGCGCATTAACGCTTATCTGATGGATTAGGCGCCTCTAAATCAGACTTCAGGCTTTCGTCCTCGCCCAAAGTCATATCCGGGCTCTGCGCGCAAGCGGTCAATCATCTGTAGGGTGTCCATCGCTGCCTTGAACATCTGCATCCCAGTTTCGCCGTGGAAATCCGTCTCCAAAGTACCGTCCGCGTGCATGGCAATGGAGCACGACCATACAACTGACGATGGCTTTCGCTCTGTGATAGCCATGGGGTTCCAACTAATCTTCGGCATATACACCCCTTCAATCCGCGCGCCGAGCTTATACCACCGCGAAGAAACAAGAAACGCAACTGTCGGTACAGCAGAACTTAGTTCTTCAAGATTGAATAGACGACATCTGCGATTTGCGTAGCCATCCACGGAGGTACGGCATTGCCAACTTGACGATACTGCGCACCCCTTGCTCCTTCAAAGAAGTAATTGTCCGGAAACGTTTGAAGTCGCGCAGCCTCACGCACAGACAGACTACGCATCTGGCTGGCATCAGGATGAATGAAGTAGTGGCCATCTTTTGATAGATGACTCGTTACAGTCGAGCTAGGCTTGCTCCCGATCTGAACTTTGAAACGATCGACAAATTTGCCGCTTCCCCAGTTTGCGTGGGAAGGATGGAGTGCATCAGGAAACTCTTCCGCGCCCCGCGGAGATCGCTTATGGACCTCCCCAAAAGCTGCCGCGAACGCATAACGCGCAATGTCCGCTGACATGTGATCGCGAACTTCATGATTAAGAATTCCATCAAGCTTCCCGTCCACGAGCCATTTACTGAGATGACTCGGAACTACATCGCTTTCGGCGGACTTAGGCATCCACCGCCCTCCACTTCCCGGATCGGATCGCTTCACTCTCGCCGCAAGTCTGTAGAGCCTCTCCGAAACCTTTTGATCGTCCACCATATCGCCCGCACCAGAAAACAAGGTGTACGCGAAGTCCGACCACGAGCTGATGTCCACATCGGTTGTACCACTGCGGAGGCGAGGCAGACCGCCAATCGCATCTAGAACACCAAATCGATCGTTGCTCGTTCGCAGATGTCTAAGTCCGCGTGCGTTCACATCATCACGAATTCCAAGGAGCACAACACGATGCCTAGCCTGTGGAACACCAAGCTCCTCCGCCCTCAGCAAAAAGCTTGGCTCCTTACCGCGGGAAGTCGGCTCCGTCATCGGAACAATCCGATACCTAGGGCCCTTCACTCCCCCGGGCATATGAAGGTCATCGAGAATGCGTGGGAACATCAAGCTGCCCCCCACCTTCGAAGAGAGAATGCCTTTGACATTCTCCATGACAAAAACCGCTGGACGGAATTTGCGCACAATTTCCAAATAGTGCGTGTACAGGAAATGGCGGTGATCCTCTTCAGGCTTGTATCCAGCCGTACCTGCGTTCCGGGCGCGACCGACTAGGGAATAGGCTTGGCATGGTGGGCCACCAATCAAAACCCAAGGCCGCTCTTGCTTTGCAACCTCACGAATCCGTCCATGTAGATAGAGATCGTCGTCGGGGACTCCTAATGTCAGCTGTCGAGCTTCGCGCCCCGCCTCTTCCCAATCTGATCTCGTCGCTTCCGTCCAAGGAAGTTCCCGTCGCCCCGCGACATAGTCGTAGTAGCTCTTGGGTGCGTGCCCTGGTGCAAAGCGCCGGAAGAACGCACGAAGTCGAAGCGTCTTGGCGGCGTTTGACTCCATCTCAGCCGAAATGGCAATGCGAAATGGCCGAGAGCCGGCCTTTGTGGTGGGAGCGTAGGCACTAAAGCCCTCACCGAGGCCGCCGGGGCCGGCGAAAATGTCGACGACAGGGATGTACATAGTCAATTGAGCTTCTGAACGTTCAATTATAGAACGCCAGGATCTCACCTAGTGAGAAATTGTCAACGGCCGTCCGCCGGCCGCGCCCTATACATTCCGGCCCACGGAAGCCAACATTCATGGCCCGCGCCCCCCCTCTGCGGCGCGATTGCGACGCGAAGGCGCCCCACCGAGGGATGCCAATTATTTGACGTTGTGCGATTGTTTGGCGGAGCGCATTGCATTGAGAGACGATCGACATACTTTGATCGCGCGCGCGGACTTAAAGTATATTTCGAAGGGCGATCAGAGCGCCGTCCGGACCGATTTCAGTCTCAGGACTTGCTGCTCGACGCGGTAAACGGGGATAAGGACGATAAGCGTGCTCAAAGACAGCCAAGGAAAGCTGACGTTGCGGCCGAGCGCCGCGCGACTTCTAGAGTCGATGCGCGATATCGGCTACTCGTTCGAAAGCGCACTCGCGGACATCGTGGACAACTCGATTTCAGCTTCCGCGTCATCGATAGACATCATCAACGACATCCAGCCCGGCGATGGGCCATATCTGGCCGTGTTGGATAACGGTCGCGGAATGAGCTCCGATGAGCTCACCCGTGCAATGCAACATGGAAGTCGCAGTCCTCGCGATATTAGACATACTGGCGACCTAGGCCGATTCGGCCTCGGCATGAAGACGGCATCGTTCAGTCAGTGCAGGAGGTTGACTGTGGTGTCTCGGGCAGGCGGCTCGCTCGAGGCACGTTGCTGGGACCTCGATCTCGTAATAAGCGAAGACGAATGGATTCTCGAACTTCTGGACGAAAGGGATATTCAAAAACTTCCCCTCGTCGATAGTATTGGCCCGAGCGGAACACTTGTCCTGTGGCAGAAGCTCGACCGACTGGATACCCTCGGCGATGAACCTGATCAGAAGTACGCCGCACTAAACGAGCTGTTTGGTCGAGCCCGAGCTCATCTGGCACTGACATTTCACAGATTCCTGGCCCCTGAGTACGACGATCCAAAATCAAAAGTGATCTTACGCATAAATGGGGCCGAGCTCGAAGCGGCAGACCCTTTCGCTCAAGCATGCACTCCGTCGGCTGATGCCCACGAAGTTGAGCTAATACGGATGGGCAAGGCGGAGATCGCAGTACAAGGCTTTACGCTTCCGCACCACCAGAATCTTTCTACCACGCAGATGACGGCGCTTGAGCTCGGCTCATCACTCGTTGAAACGCAGGGTCTGTACATCTACCGCGCAAGGCGCCTGGTGTCCGGAGGTACATGGCTCGGGCTCGCTCGACGCTCTGAACTGACAAAGTTGCTGCGCGTTCGCGTCGATGTACCTACGTCCCTAGATTCCGAATGGAGCATCGACGTCAGGAAGTCGCGCATCAGCATTCCAGCTGCAATCCGAGCGCGGCTTCGCCCGCTCATCCAGCGAATGACTGAAGCCGCGCGCAGGCCTTATACATATCGAGGCAGCCGACAAGCATCAGGCCCAGGCCTCTCTCTATGGTCGCGAGTTGAAGAACGCGGCTCAGTCAGATACGAGATTCGCCGAGATCATCCCATGATATCCGTGCTCCAAGAAGCTGCGGGGAACCGGGCAGAGGTCGCATCGATTCTACTTGCCATCGAGGCCACACTTCCTCTTGAAACGCTGTTCTCCGACATCGCTGCAACTCCAAAGTCGGTTCGTCAGCAGCAAGTGGAAGATGGGGAGCTGAGGCTGCTTCTAGCCGCGTTCGTCGAGGCGATGGCGCCTGGCAAACAGACTCTCCCAAGCGCCATAGCAGAAACGATCCTGGCAACCCCGGTGTTCGCCGGTCAGCCATCCGCACGCGCGGTCCTTGCAACCATGCGCAAGATAGAAAAATAGGGAAGCCGTATGTCAACCGAACAATTGCTTGGTCTCGCGCGGATGGCCATGGCCCAAAGGGCCGCACAAACGCCTGACGAGATAATCAAGGTGGTACGTGATCTAGCGGCGCTTCCGTTTCTTCAGCCGAAGCCTACAGATTCGGAGATCGCCGAGGCGGCCAAGCAGATCGAACGCGAGTTCGAGGTTGTCCTGGGCCCGGCACACACCATTCAAGCAAGCGGGCACAAGCCGTGGCTCAAAGCTCGAGCTCATGAGATCAACTTTCGATACTGGCGTCGCTATCGTGACTTCCTAATCGCAGGAGGCATGAGCGAACACGTGGTAAATGCTGTAGCAACGGTTACGGATACCATCGTCGACTTGGCAGGCGATCCGAATACAGAGGGTAGCTGGTCGCGACGCGGCTTGGCTGTTGGGCACGTTCAAAGCGGAAAGACCGCCAATTATCTCGGCGTTATCAACAAGGCTTCCGACGTCGGTTACCGCGTGATTATTTTGATTGCGGGCGTCCATAGCAATCTCCGCTCGCAAACACAGGAGCGAGTCGATTTCGGCTTTGTCGGACGCGACAGCGATCAGATCCTCAGCCGACAAACGAACGTCGACCGTGTAGGCGTCGGCGAAATAAACCCCGGCTTCACTGCAACCGCATACACAAGCCGGGCGCACGACTTCAGCCGAGCCCGAGCCGAAAGCTTGGGAAATCCCCTTCAAAATAACCTCGAGCCCGTCATCCTCGTCATAAAGAAGAATCCATCGATTCTTAATAACTTAATTGACTGGATTCGTGGCACCAGCGCTTCGAAGGGCGGCCTTACCTTACCCATGCTCGTCATTGATGACGAGGCGGACAATGCTTCGGTTGATACATCGAAAGATCCAGATGCGCCTCGGACGATCAATCGACTCATCAGAGAGCTGCTTAGTCTTTCTACCCGAAATGCATATATCGGTTACACAGCCACGCCATTCGCGAACATATTCATCGATCCTGACGTGGAAAATGAGGGCCAGGGTAAAGATCTCTTTCCTCGCGACTTCATCATTGGATTGGAGCCCCCCTCCAACTACGTTGGAGCGCGTGAGTTCTTCCTGTCTGATGAAGACAGCCTCACCGTTGACCTGACGGAGACGGACGAGTGGCTTCCGGTTACGCACAAGATCGACTGGCTTGTCGACACGCTTCACCCCAGCCTGACCGAGGCCATCGACTGCTTCGTACTATCGAAAGCAATTCGCATTCTGCGAGGGCAAGGGAGCAAACATCACTCGATGCTCGTGAACGTCTCACGATTCACGAAGATACAGGGGGATATCGCACGCGCCATAGCGCAACATCTTATGGCCATGCAGTTGGCGATTGAGAACCGACATGCCCTGCCGGTTGAAATGGCGCTTCGCGATCCACTGCTGAGGGCGCTCCACGCCACCTGGACCAAGCACTACTCCAACGCAAAGGAGAATTGGCAAGAGATCCAGGCGGCACTCCATCGCGCCGCGGCAGGAATGTCCGTCGTAGAGGTAAATGCGTCAAGAAACTCAGGGAAGCTTGACTACGGTAAGTACGCCGACACCGGCCTCAACGTCATCGCAGTCGGCGGTAACTCTTTGTCGCGCGGATTCACCCTGGAGGGGCTAACGGTAAGCTATTTCCTGCGCAACACGCAGATGTACGACACACTTCTGCAGATGGGTCGCTGGTTCGGCTACAGGGATGGGTATCGGGACCTTTGCAGGCTGTTTCTTCGTCCGGAAGCCAGCGATTGGTATGGCTTTATTGCCGATGCCACCGAGGAATTACGCGACGAGATTCGTAGAATGGAGCTAAATGGGCTCACTCCAATGGATTTCGGCTTAGCAGTACGAAGCCATCCAGGCACACTTCTGGTAACCGCCCGCGACAAGATGCGCAACGCGGAGCAAATAGTTCGCGAAATTTCACTGTCGGGAAAGCTAGTCGAGACATCGGTTCTGATCGCTTCCGAAGCTGCGAGAACTCGGAACATTGCCGCCGTCACGGACTTGGTCGAAAAAATGATGGCCTCTCCGGATGTATCGCACGACCAAGTTGGGGAGGGGCGATTTCCAAACCATCTCTTCAGCGGCGTGAGTTCCGATCTTATCTTGGATTTTGTCTCCTCGTTCGGAACTCATCCGGGCCAGCTGGACGTTCAGACTGCCCCATTGACTACATTCATTCGCGACCGAAACTTTGATGGCTGGCATGTAGTGCTTGTCTCAAGCTCGAAGGCAGATGCCGCAACGGCCAAAATCCACGGGCTTGAGTTCGGATATCAGACTCGCGCGGTCACGCCGAGTAGTTCGGGACGCTTTGACAACGCCCTATTGGTCTCTGGCACCAAGAGGCGAGTGGCATCACGCGGCCTGGAGCGCGTTGGCCTAAGTGAGACTGAACGCGCTGCAGCGGAAGCTACTCACGATGGAAGCACAAATAATATTGCCGATCATGTGTATCGGAGCCACCGGACACGGCCACTTTTGATGCTCCACTTACTCCAAACACACACACAGAATGTTCCGCACGAAGACAGGGGCGTTCATGCGGCGTACGGCCTTAGCTTCCCCGGTCTGGCGGCAGGCGCAAAGGAGAAGCTTGTTTCCTACACCGCCAACGTCATCGCGTATCGCGAACTTTATGGAGCCCTAGACGAGGAAACCGACGACGAGAATGAAGTCGATGGCGAATGACGACCCGTGGTTAGAGATCGGCAGAGACGGCGACCGACTGGTGGGACGCCGCATAGACGAACAGCACGCACTCGATCTCTATTGGGTGCGGAGGAGTGACGGCGTTCCGGGCCTTCTCCTGCGTGACGTAGTCACCGAGTCAATTCCCGCGAAGCTCCCCAGCCTTCGCGGCGTCGCCCTTGAGACAGAATCCGACGCAGGTGCCTCCGAGGTGCGGATCTTTCTTCGGACAGCAGAAGACCGCGAAGTATTCTTAACGCTCTGCCGCGATGTGATCCATTATTCATCGAAAGAGCCGACGGCCGCGGCCGCGACGAAACGAGTGTTCCGCCGGATGGAACACTGGCATTCCTTGATGACCAAGGCAAGGACGTCGGTTATGGAGGGGCACGAAATCAGGGGCTTGCTGGGGGAACTACATGTTCTAGAGAAGCTGATTGCTTCTCTGGGCATTGAGACTGCATTGCACGCGTGGGTTGCACCGGACGACCATCCACAGGATTTCGCGCTTTCGGACAAGATCGTTGAGGTCAAGACGAGATCAGCGGGATCAAGGCAAGAGGTTCAGATCTCATCGCTTGAGCAACTCGATTCCGCTCACCTACCCCTCTTCCTACTGATAATCGAACTTGTCCACGCGAAGGCAGGGGACGGCTTGTCGCTAAACCAGGCCTGCGATCGCCTTCTTGCAGTCGCTAGACACTCGACCGTGGACCAAGAAGATGCATTAGAAGCTGCGCTGCTGAAGCGTGGCTACGTTCGGAACAAGGCATACGATGAGGATAGCTATGTCGTGACCGGTGAGCTTGCATACAAGGTCGACAAGCTCTTCCCCAGAATCTCGCGAGCTTTCGTAGCACCCGCCATTACCGGGGCACGCTACACCCTCGACCTGTCCCAGCTCGGCGGCTTTGCTGTACCGTCAAGTCTTATTCTCGGAACCTGAACCAGAGACACGCCACATGGCCATGGACGAAGAAGTAGCGTTCTACAGACACTCGCTGCTCAGTGAGATCGACGCGGAGCAAGCTGCCGGCATGGGCTATACCGCGACTCGATTTGTGGATCGCGCTTGCGCGACTCTCGAGGCGGGAGAGGAATTTACTGAGTACAACATCTGCAGACTAATCGGACGTACCTCACAAGGCTGGAGCGTTCAGCTCGACGCTTACAGTTTTTCTCCCAGCGACGGCGTACTCAACCTCATCGTATCGATATTTTCCGGATCCGATGAGCCTGATCCCATCCTTACGGAAGAAGCAAGGCGCACCGTCCAAGCCGCATTTCGCTTCCTTACCGGCAGCGTGCACGAGTCGCTTGCATCTTCCTGGGACGAAAGTCACGATGCTCATGCAGTCTGCAGAGAGATCTTTTCATTCGCAACAAGCGGTGAAATGACGAAGGCCTGCATCTACCTGATATCTGATCGGCCGTTGGGCGGTTCAATTGGCAAGATACCGGAAATGGCAATGGGTGCGCTTTCGGTCGAGGCTCATCTTTGGGATATCGCGCGCTTGGCACGAATGGAAGCGTCTGCCCGGGGCCGAGAGGAAATCTCAATCGATTTCATCGGCGAGTATGGGGAGGGAATTCCCGCGTTAGCCGCGGGCCTCGACGAAGCGTCGCAATACGAGTCTTACCTGTGCGTTATGCCAGGAAGGATTCTTGCCTCGCTCTACGACAGTTTTGGCGGTCGTATTCTTGAGCAGAACGTACGAGCGTTTCTTGGCGACAATCGAAAGGTAAACAAAGGAATACGGGACACCATTCGCGCTGAGCCGGGCATGTTTTTTGCCTTCAACAATGGATTGACCGTCACGGTTTCCGATCTCGAGGTAAGCACTACAAGCACAGGGTACACCGAGATAGTTAAGGCCCAGGGGCTGCAGATCGTAAATGGAGGGCAGACTACAGCGTCCCTATACTGGGCTAGTAAGGCCGGAGCCGACCTATCGAAAGTGAGGGTTCAGATGAAGCTCTCGCGATTGAACGAAGACGGGTTCGAAGATGCGGTCCACAACATCGCGCGCTATGCGAATGCCCAGAATGCAGTGTCTGCGTCCGACCTTTTCGCCGGACACCCCTATTTCAAGAGACTTGAGTCAATCTCCCGCCAGACGCTGGCTCCTCCGGGAGCTCCAAGCGAAGGAAATACGTATTGGTATTTTGAGCGAACAGCTGGAAGTTACAAGGTTGAGCTCAAGAGGAAAAAGGGCGTTGCGGGGAAGTTTTGGCAGGTGTTGAACCCCAAAAAGCAGCTTCTGTCGAAGACCGACGTCGCTCGATATGAGTCGACATTCGACGGCCTACCCAACGTGGTGAGTTCGGGCGCACAAAAAAACATTGCTGCGTTCGGCAAGAACGTGATTCAGGCCTGGGCGAAGGATCCTGCGCGCTTTGACACTGTCTATTTTCAACGCCTGGCTTGTCGCGCAATTTTGACCCGCGCCGTCGATGCTGCCATTCCGGCGCAAACCTGGTATCCAGGCTCGATTGTCCGCCCATTGACTACCTATACCCTGGCAATCATGAGCGCTCGGATGCGTGACCTTGACGTTCAACTGAACTATGGAGAGATCTGGAAGCTTCAGCGAGCCCCCAGCTACTTTATGGCTGAGGCAACCCGCGTTGCGCAGGAGGTTCTGCCCCTACTGATGGAGATCCCCGAAGAACTGGTACGCAACCGCCTTGTGACGGAATGGGTAAAGCGTGAAGCATGCTGGATTCGCGTACAGGAAAGCAGCATACGTCTTTCGAATGCATTCCTCGCGAACCTAGTACCGGACAACGATCAACGGGGAGGAAGTCGGTTTTCCTGGCGGGAGCGCGCCCACCAGCTCTGGAGTGACGGCACTTGGCGGCGACTCCGGGACTGGAACGAGGCAGAAGATCAGCTCACTGACGGCGAGAAGGAAGTCGTTGAGTGGGCGGCATTGACGGGGACGTTCGCACCAAAAGCATTCCGCCTCAAGAAATTGGAAGAAGCATTCCGACGCGGCCTTGAAGAGGGTTTCGTATGAAACTACCGCATCAGTATCTTTACCTTTCGCGGATGTGGGGTTAACTGCTCCTCGTCGACTTCGTCGCCCACCACCAGCCTTGGTCGGCACCAGCGACGTACCGCTGCTTTGATACTCAATTACCCTCTGGACCGGTACTCTGCGATAGGTGTGTCCGGATACCGCCCATTCCAATGTCTATTTCGGACTGCTCAGATTCAACGAACATAGCCAGCGCATGGAGCGATACGGCCTCAGCCTTCCTAAGCGCGCACTCCCAAATAACTCCAACGCGCCAACCACGGGATCTCAGTTCAGCCTGAGTTCGCTGATCTCGCCTGGCGTTGTCATTGATCTTCTTCAGCCAGAAATCTGCCCTCGTCGCGGGTTTCGTCGCGAACGGGCAACCATGATGACCATGCCAGAAACATCCTTGGACCTGAATCACTGCATTCCATCGCGGGAGGACGAGGTCTGGACGGCCAGGTAAACCTCCGACATGAAGCTTGTAACGAAAGCCTAGCCCATGTAGATATCGACGTACTTGCAACTCGGGCTTCGTGTTTGACCCTTTGATGCCCGACATCATCTTCGATCGCAATTTTGCCGAGACGGTATCCATATATGCTGATCAGTCGTCCAAAAGGTCAGTGTCGACATCAGTTCGATTCGGAAAGCTTAGCACCGGTCTCGACTGCACAGGGACCGCGAAAGCTCGAACGCCAGAAAATCGCCCCGCTGTTCCGGTATCAAAAATAATCGGATCGGCCCATAGAATACCGAATGAAAGCATCTTCAAGATCTTTGCCGGTGATGACACTTTCTCCACGAAGCCACTTCGTCTGCATCCGACGTTCCACTTGGTACCATACGTCAAACTCATCACGCTCAAGGATGATCCCCGCCCGCGCGGCTCTCAACGCGGGATCCTCAACCGCGTTACGCGTCGGATCGGCTTGGCGCAAAACGCGGACATTCCGATCAGCGTACGTCACGGCGACATCGACGGCTTGCGTGCCAATTGACGCCGCAAAGGATGCGGCCCAAACCGCTCGTTCAAGATCATCCATCACTAGCCACTCAGCGAGGCTGGGAATGTGGTTGCTTGTCATGAAAGCCGCACCAGTCATTGGAATGCATCTATCAACTGCCACACTCCGCGCATGACCTCAACCGCAGCCACAGCGACGCGACAGGCGGCAGATGCCCGCGGGGTATAGCCGCTGGTCTATGAATTGGTGCCCTCGACAGGACTCGAACCTGCATGCGTGGCTTATCTGGCCACTGCCTTCATCCGGGTATAAACCGGACGCCTAACCTCTCGGCCACGAGGGCGGAACTCGCAAGAGCATTGCTCAATCGCAAGTTCGGGGTATTCGTCCGCGGTGGGTATGGAAAAGGACCATGGCCGGAGCTTAGCAGCATGCCCGCGATAATCAACTACGTAGTTGGCCCGCTGATCAGCGAGGGTCCCCACCCCGGTTCAGCGTAATCAATTGGATAGATATGCCCCGGGAAGCGTTCGAATGGGGGCGGCGCGCCGCGCGAGCAACGAAGTCGTGTACGTGGACTGCAGTGCCATCTCACAGCAGGAGCGGTGACGGCCTTAGCCCTGCTCCTCCAACTCAACCGTTGGGAGGGACCTTGCCGAACAATGCTGTCCACGCTGCTCTTGAGTAGTGACTCAGCTCGGCCTCGCTGGTTACATCCTCAAGCAACAACTTCATGTCGTGCATGTCCGATACGGGCTGCAGTGGACCAGGCCTTCGATCGATGGCAATGATCGCGATCGCAAGGGCAGCCTTTATGAGATGAGATTCGCGCATCGGGGAGATCTGCATACGGTTCTCCTGAAGACAGCATTAAACCTTTAACTTGCGCGTGAGGCCGGAAAGGAACTCCGGCAATCTGGCGGCGCCGTAGGGCATTCCAAGCGCAAATCGGATTGCGACGATCTGCCCGTCTCAATTTACGCCTGGAGATAATGATTGTCACGAAGGCAAACGCGCCAACATGTCAACCGCGGAAAATGCTGCTGCCTGTACGACAGCATCCAACGCCCCGTCGGCGACGTCGAACGGCTTCTTACCGTCCAAGTGAGCGCTGGGCGTTGCGAGCCAACGCAACTGCGCCCACCCACGAGAGTCGTCCGGTAGTTGGTACAGCAGCTCCCTTATCCCCGGCTTCACATGGAATCCCTGAAATTGAAACGCTGGATAGATCCGGCAACCGGTCACAGGAAGCCAAACACCCAACAAATTCTTCTCCCGCTCCAACACCAGAGCGTCCTTCGTCCAGCAGCCCCTCAAATATTTGTAAACGCGCCTATCGGCCACCCAATCGGCGCACATGCTCAGTAGTTCATTCTCGACGCCGCGAAGATCACGCCAACGATCTTTCCAAACTGAGAGAAACTCTGCTCTCACTCCTTCATCCAGGGCCTGCTGGCCCGAAATCGGTAAGGTGATATCCCGCTCCCGGACGCCCTCGGCAATGAGTCGACCTATCATTTCATCGACGGTAACTGTGGCGATCGGAGGATCCGACGGTCGGAGCACCGCGAAAATCCTCGCGTCCTCTGCGGCGCTGCATCGAGCGCGCGCAACGAGCACCGGCAGATGGCCGTAGACCTCTACCTCGACTGCAGTAGCCGCCTCGTCCGGCTGCGCGGCTTCCACCGACCACAGCTCCGGATGTCGACCTTTCAGCGACAGAAGAAGCTTTACCCTAGCCTCTACACTCTTGCTTGTCCGGAGATTGACCTTGTCGTCTCTGATGCCTCCAACCGTTCCGTCGTTCGAGTAGAGCTGGGCGAGCGAGCGAAGCAATTCAGCGAACCGACTTACATCCTCCTCTGAATAGCTGCTCAGCTTCGCTGTTTGGTACAGAGGCTCATAGATCCCTGCCACTCTCAACGCACGAAGCAGGGCGACAGAAATCCCGATTGCGTCCGCCGCGTCGCGCACGTGAACAGGGGCGTATCTAGAGAGCTTCCACGTACGCAGCCAGTCCATGTCGACCAGGAAGTTCCTGTTTCGACGATGCTGGTCTGCCTCCAGCGAGGGAATCTGTCCGGCCTTGACACGTTTGGCCAACGTACGTGGATCCATCCCGATCTGCGCCGCAGCCTCCAGAATGGTTCCCCACCTACAAGACATCGGCTTCTGCCCGTTCCGTCCACGAAGCAGCCTCTCTCGCGGCAGATACCTTGCCCCGAACTTCAGAACCTGATCCTTTAGAAAAGCAAAGTCGTCCGGCCCGGTTCTTCCCGAGGTATTATCAAGCGTGTGAAAGGCCCATGCGAACAAGCTCCGGAATGCTTCGCTGAAGGGATCCTTCTGTATTTGTTGAGCATATCGCTCTTCTAGATGTGTCTGGAACGCACCCGGCCAATCATCAAGTATTCGCGCCACCGACTCCAGCTGTCCAACAGTAATAATGCTTTCTCGCGATCGCCCTTGGCCGAGCGTGCTTCCTGAGACAGGCACGCGAGCAGCAAGTACAAAAACGAGGCGACTCAGGCCATAGATCGACAGATGCGACAGGTGTGACATCTCGTCCGGGGTGTCACGTGATTCAATGTCTCTGTAAAGTGCAGCCTCCAAGGCGCTGACCAGCCGCCCTAGCGATTCCGTGCAATCTGGCCCTACGCCGCGCTGAATGGTCAGGTCCCCACCGCATCGGCATTGACCTAGACTCGGTCGATTCCACTCAAGTGTCTTGCTGCAGGCGGCACAGGACTCTAGCAACATGATCCGATGCTTCGAACACCAATGAATCAATTTAAGATGCCATGCAGCCTCGTGACGTCCGCCCTCGGCGATACAAGCCGGGCATATACGAAAGACATCCATGCGCAGCTCAGACGTGTGTACCTCACAACCGAGCAGCCGCATCGTGCTTCGCGAGCCATCCGTGGGTGGCACCAGGCATAGTCGAGTCGCCGCGGCCCGCGTCATGCCGGTCATCGCTTCGAGCACTCCCGGGTCGACATGCCGATAGCCATCCTTATGAGCATATGTGGATATGCCCGTCAACATAAAGGACGGCCTCGGATAACCGTTGGCTTCGCAAAGCGTATGCAGGTATCCGGTAATGCACTCGGTTGGAAGAGGTGCAGGTGCGACAACAAGCCTCTTGGCCTCGGAAACAACCGTATCACTGCAGCCATCCAAACCTGACTGAGCCCGACCCTCAATGACGTCCTCAACCACTACTGAGCCCCCACCGATGGCGCACTTCATAGCACCGTCCCAAGCTCATTCTTGACGCGACGCTTTTCTGAACGAGCGGCACCGTTATTTGAGCCCTCGGGTTGTTCCTTCGGACCGTGAACACTAACCCCCGCACTCAGATCGTCGTAGTCATCGCGGGACGCGAGCTGCTGGACGCCAGCGATCAGAGATTCGCCCCGGCATACGGCGATGTCTGCGTGAAACGGGCCACCAGGAAGCGGAAACTCTGTTGAGAACCAGATCGACTGTTCGAATGCCACGGCGAGGTCGTCCAGCCGGATCCGCGGGTCACCTTTTCGGATTGCGTTCTTCACCGCCCTGTCCATAAGCTTCACGAAGAGCCCGATTCGGCCGCTCGTCGCCAGGTAAAGACGCAACGCGGTGTCTCGTTCACCGAGATCCGGTAGCTCGAAGGGGGCCAGCTCGACTGCGAAGGACCTTAGCACCGCCTTGAACTGCCTTCGCGAATAATCATCGTTCCAGTCGAACAGTGGCATCACCAACGGCGGGTCAAACCTCGTCACCAGCTGACGGTTGGCATGGATGATCGAAACAGCTTCCGGAAGTCCTATGGCAACGAGTGCCCACTCCTTCCCTTCGACCAGATTCTTCAGCCAGTCGGCGGTGCGGTACAACAGTTTTCCGGAGCCGTTCTCACCCAGGTGCTGAAACTCGTCGATGATGATCATTCGACAGCCCACGCTGCGTAGCATGGTCAACAGGCGCTGCGTCATGTTGCTTTCCGTGCCCCTTGCCCAGTGCGGGTCCCCCAGCGCCCGAAGGAGCTGTTCAAGTAGCGCCTTCACGGTCCCCTTCGGCGGCGCGATTGCGTACACAATGGACTGTCGTTGGCCGCCGCTCTCCGAGTCGAGTTCACAGGCCCGCACGACGTCGATTACGACCGCGGACTTGCCCGTCCGCGTTTCGCCTACGATGATCTTGCATGACGGCACAGCCGCGGTCGCAAAGATGTCCGTAGCGGTACCAACGTCGTCAAGGGCATCCATGATCGAAGTGAAGATCCTTTCGTAAGCCTCATGATCGATTCGAATGGAGCCGACAAGATTCTTGTACTTTCCCAAGTCCTCCGGACTGATCATGACGTCACTCCCGAAACGGTGGTGACGCGCCGGCTTCCCAGAATAGGCAGCACATCGTCGACGGGGGCATGCCCTGCGAAATCGCCTCTGACGGGGAGCGCCTGCGACGACGTCGTCATCGGCGCCGCCACGTCGTCCGCGGCTCGCTCGCGATCGGAATCTTCAGGCTTCTCCATGAAGCGCGCCTGCCGCTTTCGGGAGCTTTTCTTTGTCAGCCGCATGTCCGCACTGATGAGGTCCCGAATCTTCTCCTTGGCGACCAGCAGGCTGATGTCCCGCGCCTCGTCGTCGAGAATCCTACGTTGGTAGCGCTTGCACACAAGGTGCTGCCATCGCGTCATTCCTGCGGCGTAGCGCTGTTCAAGGGCTGGCACGTTGATCAGCTGCCTGCCTCCGGGCACAACCAAGACAATGTGCCCAATGTCGTCATCCGAGACCCGGATATCCACGTTTATCTCTGCACCATACTTTTCACGTACACGTGCGAGATCTGGCGAGTTGTACAATAGGCAGTCGAATTCGATCCCCTTGTGCGTAAGGCGTCGCTTTTCGCTCCGGCTGAATGCGCTCTCTATTTCAAGCGAAGAAGCGGGCAGCCACCGCTCAACGGCTACGATGCCTCCTTCCCAGGCGTTCGCCGGGGTTGCACCCAGGCCGCGGTGCGGCGTCCGATGGTAGATATCGACGATCCACATCAATGTAATGTGGCGGAGCGTAGCCAGACTGATTACCGCGTGCTTGCTCGGATCATAGTCTGCTTTTTCCAGGGTATTCAGAAACGTCTTACCGGGGATGGCGCTCAGTAGCTTGGTCGAAAAAGTTCCAAAGAAGCGCTCGATCTTGCCCTTGTACCAAGGCTTCTTTCGTGGGCAGAACTGAAGCCTGATACCAAAGCGCTCGATGCCTTGCTCAAGCGCAGATCCGTGCAATTCGAGGCCGTTATCCGTTACCAACGTCGAGAAGATTCCCCACGCTTCCCACGAATTTGCGATATCCGTGAATGCTGCAAGCATGTCGGTCTTCGGCATGAGCGCGTTGCGTACCGCCCTCGCAACGCTTACAGCGCTTGGCTCCTCAAAGCCGATGTAGTAGCCGAGGACGTACCGCGTCGCTTCGTCAAGGACTAATGTGAGCCATGGCCTACCCAAGGGGAGTCTCGATTCTTCGTCGACAACCATGAGATCGAGTCTGCAGTGATCGATGCAGGCCCGTTCGAGTGGACGTGTTGCGGGGGCGCCAAGCCCAGAAGCTCTGAACTTGATATCGGCGAGCCGCTTTCCGTAGCGAGCAATCCATCTGTCGTAAGCGGGAATGTGCTTTATACGGCTACTGACGTAATGGAAGCTCGGCCGCATGAGCTGCTCCGAAGCCAGCCGACCGAGGTTCTGCTGAGAAACTCGCGCTCGCACGATCTCCAGAACGTCTTGTATGGTTCGCCGTTCGAGTGTCATGTAGACAGTCTCAATGACGTCGTCGGCGATAGATTCCACGAGGTCACCCAGTCGGGACTCCTTGTTGCCCTTGTTGACGTGCTGGTCGATGAGCGCCCGGATATCGCCACCACCGGCGCGATAGGTGCGGATCCACCTGGCCACGGTGGTGAAATGTGGACATTGGGAGAAGGGCCACTTCGTTCCTTTTTCCCATATTTCTCGAATTAGTACGGTCAGCCGGCTGCTCGTTATGGGCAAACCTTCCAACTTGCGTACGAAGACGAGCTTGGCTACTGCTTTATTCCAGAGCGTATCGGGATAGCTCTGGTGATACGCGTCCTCAAACGCCCGCTCCAGTGCAAGCGACTCCGCAACGGGTCGCTTAATCACCGTGTTACCGTTAGTGAATTCGAGCTCGCCATTGCTCCATCGCTCGAGAAGGTTGTTCGATCGCTCCTCGGTAAACGCGCCACTCGCCATATTCTCGACGACCCATGCTCCTTCGCCCAATGGCCGGGTAAGGCGGTATTGGCTATCGCCGTGAATATATCGTTGGCCTACTTGAAAGCTTCCGGTAGCCATAGCCGGTTCTCCTGGATGAGTGCTGGACTCTGATAGACCTGCGTTGACGCAGTGATGTCTCTCGACATATCGAGTCGCAGGTGGCCATCGATGATCAGCCTTGCGATGCTCGCCGCCGCCTCACTCCCGCTGATTGACCAGGAGAAGTCGGACAACGGAACGCTGCACCGGCGCCTTACTTCGTCGCAGGCTTGAGCGGACCAGATGCCGGACGGTTGAACTCGTGCGCGTACCAGCAGCTTCTGGGCGTTTCCCAGCGCCGCGCCTTCACGGATGTCTGTCTCCGTCACAAGCCGGTAGCCGATCTGGTAGGGATGCAACAGACCCTGCAAGCGGGTTGTGCGCTCACGGACCCCGGGGCACACGTCGCGACTGAATTTCACCTCGACGAACATCAACCCTTCGTCTGTCCAGACAGCAAAGTCTGGCACATGCCAACGCAGGTCATTGTCGTGCCGGTAGCCCAAGGCGGCAGCTTGCTCGCCAAACGCCGTGACGCCAGGACAGGCATCGAGGATCCACGCGAGGTCCGCCTCCAGCACCGATTCGCATTGCACGATGCGGTCCAGAGTGAGTGAAGGAACCTTGGTTACGGGGCGCGGGGCCCCTCGATGAACCAGCTTGCGGATCCGAACGGCTCCCCTGTCGGGTAGCCGGATGCATATGTTGGAACGACGGAACGAGGACTCGCTCGGTATTCGTGAGATCGCCTGCACGAGGGATTTCCACCCGCCGCGCTCGCGGAGGGTTCTGTAATGAGTACTCATACGTTGGTCCGTTCGATTCGACGCGCGCGAGGCGTGCGTCGTTCAGAGGGACCGGGCGACACCCGCCCGTCGAGCCGTAGGGCTCGTTGACAGGCAGGGCGAAGGAAGGCACTATCACGAGAAAGCGGCTCTAGCTTTATCGCTTTTCAGGCCCAACGCTCTGCCAGGAGCGCTGGGCCTTGTGCTTTCTGGGCCCGGGATTGAGGGTTGTACTGGGCCGTATTTAGGTCACCGGCGCCCTCCCTTCCGGCTTTGCGCCGGCCGACTATTCGTCTGTTCCCTGCGTCGTTCGGAAACGGTGGGTTGGGACGCCGCTGTCTCAGATGAGAGACTTTCCAGATATCGTGCGACATCTCGAGGCGTCGCCCACCAGCCTCGCCGTTGCGGAATCCGAATCATTGGCAGGACGAGCGCACCGCGTGATCGGGCCTTGGTGAGCGCCCCCGCAGACGGAAATCCGAGAATTTTGGCCGTAGTGGCGGAGTCGAGAAGCCCCCCGTATTGCTGGAAGAGGCTCTGTTCGAAGTGGGACGCGCTCTCAGGCATTTGGGCCATCCCAGTCATTGACTATCGCGGACAGTAACGGACGGCGAAAGAATGGTCAAGTACATGTTTTTTATGGACTTTTATCAGATCTTAAGTCCTGTTCTTACTCCAACGAAAGTCGAAGTTGACGTGTCGGCTGTTGCCCTTGTCATTCCGCGTGGCCGCGGGTTCTACTCTCGCCATCTCCACCAATACAGGCCTGTATATAATTGATTTGCTTATAGGATTTTTTCGTTGTTAGGACTGGAATGGGCTGGTTTGGGCTACGGTTGGTCCGTTTTTTTCGGAGCACGGAATGACTCATGTGATCGACGCGTGTGATCCATCGACGTGGCCGTTATCGCTAAGCGAAGCGCTGGCCGACATCAATGATGTCGCTCTTGCATACGAACTCGATGCTCCTGGGAGCAGCTTGGCGGATTACGAATGGGCAGTCGATCGGATTAGCGAGGCGCTCACCCACCTGAGTATCCGGGGTTGGCACTGCACCAACCTCTCGACAGACGAGATCAAGGCAATAAGAGAACAAGGGATGGCGCCCTTGTCTTCCGACATGGCCGTTATGCGGGTCAATCAGCAGCGCACGCGCGGGGCGCTATCGTCTGCAGTTGCTGAAGAGGTAGCGGCAAAGCATCAAGCGGGACAGCCGAATAGAAACGGGAGGACCTGGTTCTGTTTTTTCCCACCCCGCAAAGCGGGCCAAGGCGGTATCGAACGCTTGCTTAGGTATTGGGGCGGCGAAGCGGTCTATTGGGCACACTTAGAGCACTGCGCGGTGAGCGAAGAACTTCGGCATATAGGCACGCCTGCAATCATTGAAGTCGAGTTGCCGATCGCTTCTATTGAGCGAACATTCACCGATTTGCCCATCGCGATCATCCGCAGACACTTATTTAATAAGGGCGCCCCTATCCGAGAATCGCTGCGATCAGAGGGCTACACGCGAGAGCTGATCCCCGCGAGCCGTGTGCGGGCTATACACGTGTTTCCAAGCGAGGCATTCAGACGACTCTCGGGCTGTGATTCGTGGACTGACCCTCTGTAGCAGCGGAAAATACATGATTTTGAGTCAGGTACAGCATGGCTCAACAGCGCCGTTTTCGGACCGAAATATTTAGGGAATGGGTCTCCGTAAGTACCTGAAGACGATCAGAGCAGGGGCGGAATTTTAGGCCATCATGGGCTAGGAAGCTCTCCTTTTAACACCTTCCCCATGCACGGTTTTGGGCCACTTCGCGGAGACCCGCGCATGCGCCAGCGACGCGTCCTGACTTCTGCTCAGCGACGTGCCAAGGCGGCCGCAGCCAACTTCGAAAAGACACAGTACTGCGCGAAGCACAACCTGTAGGACGCCAAGATCCGCCGCCTCAGGACGCGCGTCGTCAAGCAAGGCTGCCTGAGCTGCTATCGGGAATCACACGAATCGCAATCGCCCTAGCGACGGCGGCGATTCCGCGGCCGAGCCTTATACCTAGCCATGCCGATAAGGCCGGCGGTACCACATAGATTAAGCATCTACGGCATCTATCCATTCGCCCTGACATTCGCCCTTACTTCAATCCTATTTTCAAGATCAATACGGATTGGCTCATAGATATCAATATTGACGTCAACAGGAATTTCGAATGACGCTATCAAGGCGAACGGGACCGCTTCGCGCAGCTGTCCGTGTTGAGCCTTGCATGTGACCCGGACACCAAGGCCATCATCTCGTGTCCGGTGAAGAACGTTCCTTCCTTTGAGAGTCAGCTGAACGACGGTACCGTTAGCCGCCTGATCAAGTGCAGGCGCATCTGTTTCCGAAGTCCCAATCCACCATTTTTCTTCGTCCTCAGCTGCAACCTCAAGCCGTGCCGCGCGATGATGTGCCCGCTTATTATTGATAGGCGAGAACCAGGCAACGGTGAGCTTGATTCGGTGAGCGACAGCGAGTCCCTCGAGCGCTTCCGGAATTGGCAGCCGAAATACAAGACTGCGATCTGCCTCCAACTCGCCGGAGTAAATCATTACCGCGCGATTTGCCGCACATTCGCGAATGAGCTCGAAGTCAGGCCGTCCAAAACCTAAGCTTGCAGCTACATTGGCCCGTCGCCGTGCATGAAGCCTCGGATCAGCTGGGCCAATCAGCCTTTTGATCAAGGCGGCGCTCTCGGTCCATTGCGCCGCATGAACTGCCATGGCCTTAAGCACAACTGCGAGAAGCGGCTCAGGCACTTGAAGCTCAGGGCGTCCCTTAGGGTCAATTACCGCTAAAGCCTTCGCTAGGTTATGGGTTACAAGTGCGGCCGCGTCACTTGTGCCGTGAAAGCGTCGAAGCGCGCCTAGCTGCCCCTCAGCACCAGGGACAGCGCACAGATGACCGAAAAGCCTTCCAGGCTTGGACGGGCCAACGTATACACCATCTGGTGAGGGAGACGCTGTCACGTACTCACGACCACCGTCAAACACAACGTCGGGCTTGATTGCGCGCCTTACGCCCGGCCCAAATGCACTACTACTGATCGGAAGATCAGCATTTAGGTATGAAGCATGAGACATGTTCGATCGACGCTCTACAACGGGAGCGCCGTCAGAGTGGCACGCACCCACAGTGAGCGCGTTGGCGGCTTCTGCGGGTGAGAGCAGCGATCGCATGGCTCGTGCGCCATAGACCGTCGCAATTAGCTTCTCAGCCCTCTGCTCGTCGTTCAGCGCTTCGAACTCCGCAAGAGTGACGATTCCGGTAGCAATCCCAGTTGTGTGGTTACCAGCACTCACGACAAAAAGTACTCGGTATTTAAAGGACAGGTAATCTACAAGCCTCGCCCACGGACCCGCACGTCGAATGAAGGGCGAACCCTTATCGCCTACCGAAAGGTTGATGATCGTGACATCGGGTGCAGTGGGCGGATCTCCACCCTCCCCCTCTTTCATCCTCCGGACGGCTCGCCAGACGAGGTCAAGCGGAAATTCGTTATTTGGAGTCCGCTCTTCCTCATTCGCTTGCTCGGCGATAAGGATTGGACGAGCGTATATTGAGATCGGTAGGGGATCCGCAGAATGTAGATCACCATTCAGGATGAGCGAACACATCGCCGTGCCGTGAGATCGCGAAGCGGGAGCGCTTGTCCTCTCGAAGTTATCTACATCGTCAATGACCACTCGTCCACGCAGGCGGTCATGCCGATGCAACGGCAGGCCATCTAGAACTGCAATGCGCAAGACAGGTGAGATTTCCGGCGAGATTGCGTCAGGTGGAGCGTCCTCTGGATCACCAGCCTGATCATCGACACTAACGATAGACTGCGGTTTCAAGTACATTACGCCAACAGCACGCGCAACGGTCTCATCCAAGCCTTGGACAATCTGGAGTGCGTGAGCCGGCTCGATGTCGAGAAGAACTGCGTGGTAGTCGATCTCGTCAATGATGCACTCGGAAATTAGCGCAACACCTTGACGGCCGATCCCGATCGTTTCTAGATTTCGCTGCCGATCCTCGGGTCGGGGCCGATACCACAATTGAGCTTCGATGCGTACCGGCTCGTTCGGTGCGAACTCCAGGGAATCTCGTAGGTATTCTTCCGTTTCCGAAAGAACACGATCTTTTGCGTTCCACGAGCGAACATCTCGAAGGTGCTCAAAGAACTCGGTCCAAGCCCCGAACGGTCGCGGCAGCTTCTGTCCAGCCTTGAACAGGTTCCATAGTGAGATGATCTGTTGCAGGGCCCTAAGATCTGGAATTACGGCGTACAACCTGCCTTGAACCTGCGCAGCGCCTTCAGGCTCTCTAAAGTCGTCATCCGCCTCAAAATCTACTTCGTCTTCAAGCGCAACGATCAAGCCAGACACGCGCTGAAAAGCCGCAATGAAATCACTTCGGCGACCGGCGGTCTCGAAGACAACTGTCCGCTCAGGCTCAATGCCTAACGCGTCTTCTTGCAAAAGGATAGGCTGACCTGCCGCGGCGCGCTCAGTAACAACCCTGAGCCGCTCGAACACTGGGTCCAGTCTAACGACCTGACGTGCGAGCCCCGGAACGCTTGGCCCCGGGACTGCTCTTGACGGCGCGCTTCGCTTTTTCTCTTCTCGTTCCGGCGCTACCGACAGCAATGGACGTTCCGACATCCCTCCCCCCCTTTCCCTTAATGACAGCATCTACCGCTCGCAGCGTAGACGTAATTGTGCCACTCGAATCCTCACTTCCCTGGCGCAACACCACCTGGCGTAGAACGCCCATGCAGCGTTCTTCCAACTCGGCAAAACTGCGGGGACTACCCATCAGCTTCGAGATCAGCTGGATGTCGCGCTGACTGAAAAGATCACCGCCTCGTGAAGCAAAGAATGCTTTCAAGAACCCTCGAATCTGGGCCGATGTAGGCGCAGGAAGGACCATACGCGCTTGGAATCGTCTCCAAACCGCTCGATCTAATAGCTCCTCATGATTGGTCGCGGCGACGACGACCACGTAGGACGGCAAACTGTCCACCTGCATTAGGAGTGAACTCACGACACGCTTAATCTCACCCGTCTCGTGCGTGTCGCCTCGCTCTTTACCTATCGCATCGAACTCATCAAAAAAAAGGACGCAGGGTGTAGTCCGCGCATATTCGACAAGCCGCCTAAGCCTCGCCGCCGTCTCTCCAAGGAAGCTGCCAATCAAGAGGTCGTATCGGACGATCATCAGCGGCAAGCCCATCGCTTCAGCAAGTGCCTCAGCGAGCGCAGTCTTACCGTTGCCAGGAGGACCAACCAAAAGAACGCGGTTACGTGGCTCCAAGGCGTATGAATGGAGCAGTTCCACCCTTGCATGCTCTTCGACGAGCTCAAGACAGGCAGTTAGAACTCCCTTCGGAAGAACTAGCGAGCCTATCGATCGCTTAGGAACCACCTCAGTTACCAGCTCTCTCCCTCGCGCAAGATCCGGCGACGCCGCAGACGCAGCTTGCAGGGCCGGGACCGTGTAGTTTCTGGTCAGAGCTGCGGATAACTGGTCCGCGAGGATCCCGTGGCGCTTCGCCCGCTCTTCGGCAGCTAAGGCGCTTACCACGCGTTCGACGGCTTTCCGATCGCCAGCTAGGGCGTTCCGTACAAGTGAAAGGAGAAGATCGCTACGCGCCATGTGAAGTGCCGATTCCAGTCTGGTGACAGTATCGAATTTGGCCGCACAGCGAAAGTCGCATCGATCAAAATGTATACCTTCTGATACGCGACGCTTCGGTGCATTGGCTCGCGTGTAGTCAAGCGCAGAAGCCAAAGCTGGCGGCATGCGCGGTAGCACTTTATGGGGTCGGTACTAGCACTTTATGTGGCATCGAATAGCGCCTTATGGGTATCCCCACAGCCTCCTTTTTTTATAACTTTTCAAATGCAAGTCACCCGCACTTCGAATACCCACAATTCAAACAAGTCTGGCACCCATCCATCAACACGAGCGCCTGCGTATTGCACTTGCTGCAAAGCGTAGCGCCAGCGGGGAAGCCAGAGGCGTTGGTGTGGGTGTCGTTGCCTGTTGCGGCGGTGTCGCTGGTTCCAATCGCCGATGAAGCGGCTCCCATGACAGCAGCGGTGGAGGTGGCCGAGTTGGCCTTCTCGTAAGCCGCGCGCTTCTCGGCGATGAGCTGGCGGGTGGCCTCGCTCATCTCGGGATCATGGATGAGCCCGATCGACTTCATGTGCTGCTCGATCACCGCGCCGATCTCGGCCACGATGCTGGGCATGTAGACGCCGCCGGCCTTGAAGTAGCCGCCGCGAGGGTCGAAGACGGCCTTGAGCTCTTCGACGATGAACGTCACGTCGCCACCCTTGCGGAAGACGGCGGACAGGATTCGGGTGAGCGCCACGATCCACTGGAAGTGGTCCATGTTCTTCGAGTTGATGAACAACTCGAACGGACGGCGCTGTTCGTGCGGCGTGCCCGGGTTGAGCACGATGTCGTTGATGGTCACGTACAGCGCGTGCTCGAAGAGCGGCGACTTGATCTTGTACGTGTTGCCCACGAGCGTCTCGGGACGCTCCAGGCTTTCGTGCATCTGGATGACTTCGGCGACCGGCGCGGCATCTTTCACCGGCGCGGCAGCGGGGGCCGGGGCGGCCTTGTCTTCGGGCTTAACGACCTGGTAGCCCTTGATCTTCTTATCGATCTTGATCGCCATGACTTACGTTTCCTGCTGACTCGGTGGCGGCGCGCCCGGTGGGTATCCGGCCCGGCGCATGCGCCGGGCCGGATGGGTGCTACTTACTTGCGACGGCCACGGCCGGCGGTCTTGCGCGCCGACGTACGGCCGGTGGTGCTGGCAGTGGACCTCTTTGCCGCCTTGACGGCGGACGTCTTGCCGGTTGCCTTGCGGGCGACCGTGTTGCCGGCGGCCTTGCGAGCCGTCTTCTTCGTGGCGCCGCGGCCGGTCACCTTGCGGGCGACCTTGCCGACGGACTTCGTGACCGCCTTGCGGGCAGCGCTGGCCTTCTTGGCGACGCGGGAAGCGACCTTCTTGACGGCCTTCTTCACCGCGGCGACCTTGCGGCCGGCGGTCTTCTTGCCGCCACGCTTGCTGGCGGCCTTGGAGGTGTTGCCGCGCTTGGCGACGACGGCCTTCGAGGCGCTGCCCCGCTTGGCGGCGGTCTTCTTCGTGGTGGAGGCCTTGCGACCGGTGACCTTCTTCGAAGCAACCTTCTTGGAGGCGACCTTCTTCGAGGCGGTCTTCTTGGCGGCCGTCTTCTTCACGGCGGCCTTCTTGGCGGCGACCTTCTTGGCCGCGGCTTTCTTCGCCGGCGCTTTCTTGGCGGTGGCCTTCTTGGCAGCAGCCTTCTTTACCGCCGCCTTCTTCGCGGCCACCTTCTTGGTGGCGGCCTTCTTCACGGCCGCTTTCTTGGCGGTGGCCTTCTTGGCGGTCGCTTTCTTCGGCGTCGCCTTGCTGGACGACGTCGAAGCGGCCTTGCGGGCCGACTTCGCGGCCACCGGGGCCGGGGCCTCGTCGGCGACCACCGGGGCGGTCGTCACCGGGGCGGCGGCCGGCTTGGCCTTCCTGGCGGCGGGCTTGCGCGGTGCCTTCGGCGTCTCGGTCTTCATCACCGGGAGGTCGGCGTAATCGGAGTCGGTGAGCTCGGCATGACCGAACGCGTCGTCCTGCGGCGACGGGGCGGCATCGGCGATCGCCTTCTTGGCCACCGGCTTGCGCTTGACCACCGGCTTCGGGGTGAGCGGCGCGGCGGGTGCCTCGTCGTGATCACCGTGGTCGGCGTGGGAGGCTTCCGGAGCCGGGGTGTGCGCGGACGCGGTGTCGTCGTGCTCGTGCGAGGTGCCGGCGTCGCCGTCGGGGGTGCCGTGGTGGTCGGGCAGCGTGCCCTCGGCGGTGTCGTCGTGTTCGGTTGCCATGATGTGTATCCCTCTCCGCGGGGTCAGAACTTGCCGTAGTAGCCTTCTTTCAGGGCATCGAAGAGGTTGGCGGCGGTGTGCATTTCACCGTCGTATTCCACTTCGTCATTACCCTTCAGTTCGACAACGCTACCGTCTTCCAATTCGAAGCGATAGAGGGTGTTTTCCAGATCGGTTTCTTTCACCAGCACGCCCTGGAAGGCGGCGGGGTTGAAACGGAACGTGGTGCACCCCTTCAGGCCCTGCTTGTACGCGTAGAAGTAGATGTCCTTGAAGTCTTCGTACGGGTAGTCGGTGGGCACGTTGGCCGTCTTGGAAATGGAGCTGTCGACCCATTTCTGCGAAGCGGCCTGGATATTCACGTGCTCTTTCGGGCTGATGTCGTCGGCGGCCACGAAGTAGTCCGGCAGGCGGGCCTTCGGGTCGTCGGAATACGGCATGGCGTCGCCGTTGATCAGGGCGCGGTAGGCAAGCAGCTCGTAGCTGTAGACCTCGACCTTTTCCTTGCTCTTCTTGCCCTCGCGGATGACGTTGCGCGAATAGTGGTGGGCGAAGCTGGGCTCGATGCCGTTGGAGGCATTGTTGGCCAGGCTGAGCGAGATGGTGCCGGTGGGCGCGATGGACGAGTGGTGGGTGAAGCGGGCGCCGGTCTCGGCCAGGGCCTCCACCAGGTCGGGGGCCACCGAGGCCACGCGCTGCATGTAGCGCGAATACTTCGCGTGCAGCACGCTGCCGCGGATGCTGTCGCCGGCCTTCCAACCGTCGCGGACCATCTCGGGGCGCTTGCGCAGCATGTCGCCGGTCACGGTGAATTCGCGCGCCAGGATCGGGGCCGGGCCCTTTTCCCTGGCGAGGTCGAGGGCCACTTCCCAGCCGGCCACGGCCATCTCGCGGGACACTTCTTCGGTGAACGCCACGGCGTCGGCCGTGCCGTAGCGCATCTTGAGCATGGTGAGCGTGGAGCCCAGGCCCAGGAAGCCCATGCCGTGGCGGCGCTTGGAGAGGATCTCGTTGCGCTGCTGCTCAAGCGGCAGGCCGTTGATCTCGACCACGTTGTCGAGCATGCGGGTGAACACGCGCACGACCTCGCGGTATTCGTCCCAGTCGAAGCGGGCCTTGGGACCGAACGGGTCGCGCACGAACAGGGTGAGGTTCACCGAGCCGAGCAGGCACGAGCCGTACGGCGGCAGGGGCTGCTCGCCGCAGGGGTTGGTGGCGCGGATGTGCTCGCACCACCAGTTGTTGTTCATCTCGTTGACGCGGTCGATAAGGATGAAACCCGGCTCGGCGTAGTCATACGTCGAGACCATGATCATGTCCCACAGGTGCCGGGCACGGATGTGGCCGTAGATCTTGCAGGCCACCAGGCCGTCGTCGCGGGTGACGTAGTTTTCGGTGGTGGGCCACTCGCGCCAGATCACCTTGGCGGGATCGGCCAGGTCGATTTCGTCCTGTTCCTTCACGTGCACCGGGAAGACGGTGGGCCAGTCCTGGTCGTTTTCGACGGCGTCCATGAAGCCGTCGGTGATCAGCAGCGACAGGTTGAACTGGCGCAGGCGACCGTCTTCGCGCTTGGCGCGGATGAATTCTTTTGCGTCCGGATGACTCACGTCGAACGTGCCCATCTGCGCGCCGCGGCGGCCGCCGGCGGACGAGACGGTGAAGCACATCTTGTCGTAGATATCCATGAACGACAGCGGGCCCGACGTGTGGGCGCCGGCGCCGCTCACGTAGGCGCCACGCGGGCGCAGCGTGCTGAATTCGTAGCCGATGCCGCAGCCGGCCTTCAGGGTGAGGCCCGCTTCGTGCACTTTCTCGAGGATGTCGTCCATCGAGTCGTGGATGGTGCCTGACACGGTGCAGTTGATCGTGGAGGTGGCCGGCTTGTGCTCGAGCGCGCCCGCGTTGGACGTGATGCGGCCGGCGGGAATCGCACCGCGGCGCAGCGCCCAGAGGAATCGCTCATGCCAGTGCTGGCGCAGCTCGTCGGTGGCTTCCACCTCGGCCAGGGCACGGGCCACGCGCTGGTAGGTCTCGTCCACCGAGCCGTCCACGGGCGCGCCGGACTTCGACTTCAGGCGGTATTTCTTGTCCCAGATGTCATGCGAGGCGGGCTGGAGCGGGATGGCCGCGGGATCGAGCCCCATGGCTTGCGCACGTGCAGTGCTCATGTCGTTGTCGTCCTCGAGCTTAGGCCGTGGTCGGCCTTTTGTATTGGGTAGCCTGCCGCACCCCGTCGGCACCCTTTGCAGGGCGCGTCGACCGTCCATGGCCCGTCGCCAACCCCTTCAGGGGAAAACCCCTTTGACGGCGACGGTTTGAAACGGGAACCTGAGTCTCCGCAACACCATTACTTGGTGACGAGCGAGTGACGGAACACAAGATGTTGTGGTTGCGGCCGGTGTGAACCTTAGCGCCGGAGCATACCGATGTAAAGTGTCGGCCGACGCCGTCTCACCGTGTGAAACCGAACGGCTTCGACGCGGTCGAAGGCGCCGATCCACGTGCCCCGGAGCACACCCGCCAAGGAGTTCCTGTCATGCGTTCAACCCTTTATCGGCACACCACCCGACTCGTCCTCGGCGCCGTCCTCGCGATGGCGCTGGCACCGCCGACGATGGCCGGCACCGCCCTGCCCGCGTCCATCGATGGCCAGCCCATGCCTTCGCTGGCGCCGATGCTGGCGAAAGTCACGCCCGCGGTAGTCAACATCTCCACCAAGACGCGCGTACGCACGCGCGATGCGTATTTCGACGATCCGCTGTTCGGTCAGTTGTTCGGCATGCAGGGCGCGCCGCGCGAGCGGGTGGCGCAGAGCCTGGGCTCGGGCGTGGTGGTGGACGCGGCCAAGGGCTACGTGCTCACCAACAACCACGTGGTGGGCGGCGCGGACGACATCACGGTCACCTTGCAGGATGGACGCGACCTCAAGGCGAAGCTGATCGGAACCGACCCGGACACCGACGTGGCGGTGCTGCAGATTCCCGCCCAGGACCTCCAGGCGCTGCCCATCGCCGATTCGGCGCAGCTGCGCGTGGGTGACTTCGTGGTGGCGGTGGGCGATCCGTTCGGGCTGGGCCAGACGGCGACCTCGGGCATGGTCTCGGCGCTCGGTCGGTCCGGGCTGGGCAAGGGCATCCAGAACTTCATCCAGACCGATGCCTCGATCAACCCCGGTAACTCGGGCGGCGCGCTGGTGAACCTGCGCGGTGAACTGGTGGGCATCAATTCGATGATCTTTACCCCGTCGGGCGGCAACGTGGGCATCGGCTTCGCCATCCCCACCGACCTGGCCACCGGCGTGATGAAGCAGTTGCTGGCCTACGGCAAGGTGCGCCGGGGCAACCTGGGCGTGGAGGTGCAGGACATCACCCCGCGCGTCGCCCAGGCGCTGGGCCTGAAGGACACCAACGGCGCGGTGGTCACCCGGGTGAACGACGGCTCGCCGGCCGACGGTGCCGGGTTGCAGACGGGCGACGTGCTGACCGCAGTGGACGGCAAGACGGTGCGCAACGCGCAGGACGTGCGTAATGCCGAAGGGCTGCTGCCGCTCGGCGCGAAGGTGACGCTCTCGGTGCGGCGCGAGGGTTCGGCGCGAGAGGTGGAGGCCACCATCGCGGCGGTGAAGCTGGCGACGCTTGACGGCGGCAAGGTCGACAAACGCCTGGCCGGGGTGACCCTGAGCGACCTCTCGCCGGAGCAGAAGGCCGGCGGGCTTTACGGCGTGTCGCTGGCCTCGGTGCAGCGCGGGTCGGCGGCCTACGCGGCCGGGTTGCGCGACGGCGACGTGGTGGTGGCGGTGCAGCGCCAGCGGATCAACGGGGTGAAGTCCCTGCCGACGACGGGCTCGCTGCCGGTGCGGCAGTTGTTGCTGTCGGTCGTGCGGGATGGCGACGTGTATTACGTGGTGCTTTGATGGGAGGCTGAGGGGCGCCGCATCGCCGACACGGTCGGCTCCATCCCCTCGGTAGCAAGGCCAAGGCCATCCGGGTCACCCTTTTCTGGGGGAGCGCGCCCTGCGCGCGACCGGAGCGTCGCTACCGGAGGGGTGGGAGCCGACCGTGTCGGCGATGGGTCTGGACGCGGTTCGGGGCGGGCAAATTCCCTACAGCCTACGTTCCGTTTCATCCCGGCACGATGCTGAACGATGTCGATGGTGCGCCAGCGCCTGCAATGGCCCACAATGGCGCCCTCTTGCCAACCCCGTTCCGTCCCGAGGTTCTAGCCGTCCATGTCCTTTCGTCTCACGCGACTGTTCACCGCCACGTTGATCGGCCTTAGCGCCTCCGCCACCGTCCTTGCCGCCGGCTCCCAGTTGATCTGGCGCGGCGACGTCACCACCGCTCGCGGTGTGGTCACCGACGTGGCCAAGGCCTGGGAGAAATCCGGCAAGGGCAAGATCGAGCTCCAGCCGTTCAATACCGCCTCGGGCATCGATGCCGTGTCCAAGGGCACCGCCGACCTTGCCGGTTCGGCCCGCCCCAGCATCGGCGCCGCCGAGCAGTCGCTCACCTTCACGCCGGTGGCGTGGGACGCCCTGGTGATGGTCACCTACCCGTCCAACCCGGTGAGCAACATTTCGCTGATGCAGCTCCATGAGATCTACATGGGCCACATCACCAACTGGAAGGAACTCGGCGGCGACGACGCCCCGATCAACCTCTACTCGGTCGCCAGCCCCAACGACGGCGTGGAATACAGCATGCGCAAGCTGCTGTTCGGCCGCGGCAACCAGCCGGTGGCCTCGCCGCGCCTCTACGTGAACACGGCCAAGCTCGAAGAGGGCGTCACCCTCGACCGCCATGGCCTGGGTGCCTCCACCCTCGGTGGCGTGGCGGGCAACAAGAAGCTGAAGCTGCTCTCCGTCGATGGCGTGTCCCCGTCGGAATCCACCATCGCCAGCGGCGCCTATCCGCTCTACACCGAGCTTTACCTGGTGTCGAACGACACCAGCCCGAAGGCGGCCGACGTGAAGGACTTCATCGCCTTCGTCACCTCCAGCGCCGGCAGTTCGCTGCTACGTGCGCACGACCTGGTGCCTTACGCCGACGGCGCCTCGCTGGCCGCTGGCGACGCCGCCCGCCGCGCGAAGATCGCCTCTACCGTGGGCACCCGCAAGAACGCTGGCCAGCCGATGACCACCGCCGAGCCGGCCGTGGCCGCCGCGGCCGCGCCGACCGCGCCCACGAAGGAAACCGCCGTTGCCACCACGAAGGGCAAGGGCAAGGCCGCGAAGGAAGCCAAGGCCACCGTGGCCGCCGAGCCGTCGCAGTTCGCGAAGGTCGCGTCCAGCGTCGCCACCACGGCGCACCAGGGTTTCTCGGGCATCCGTGGCGAAGCCATCACGGTGTCGGACAACGCCAAGCGGGGCGGTCGCTTCGCCAAGGTCACCGCCGACGTGGTCACGGTGAAGGGCAAGCCCGTCGCCAAGCCGGTCGACGCCTCGGAAAAACCCTCGGGCAAGATCGACACGCCCAAGGCTACCGAGGCCAAGCCGGCCAAGGCCGAGCCGAAGCCGGTCGCCAAGGCCGAGAAGAAGGAAAAGGCCGCCGCCGGCCGCACCTACAAGGTGTCGCAGGGCGACACGCTCTACTCCATCGCCAAGCGCAACAACCTCGACGTGAACGAGCTGCGCTCGCTCAACGGCCTGAAGGACAACAACGTCCACCCGGGCCAGGTGCTAAAGGTCGGCGCGCGTTGACGTGACCATCCGCGCCATCACGCTCGACCTCGACGACACGCTCTGGCCGGTGCTTCCGGCCCTCATCGAGGCCGAGCACTGCGCGGATCGCTGGCTCAAGCAACACCATCCCGACGTCGCGCTCGCATGGCCCATCGAGGCCATGCGAGCGCTTCGCGAGAAGATCACCGTCGATTATCCGCATCTCGCGCACGACTTCAGCGAGCAGCGCCGCCTCACCATCCGCCATGCCTTCGCCGAGTGCGGTATCGCCGAGGCGCCGGTGGAAGAGCTCTGGCGCATCTACTACGTGGCGCGCAACAACGTCGAGCTGTATCCCGACAGCCTCGCGGCGTTGGAGCGCATCGCCGCCCGCCTTCCGATCGCCAGCGTCTCCAACGGCAACGCCGACCTGGAGATGATCGGCCTGCATCATCTCTTCCATGCCCGGGTGAACGCCTCGGGCGTGGGCGCGGCCAAACCCGATCCGAAGATCTTCCTGCATGCCGCCGAGGCCCTGGGCGTGGCGCCGACGCAGATTCTCCACGTGGGCGACGATCCGTTGCTCGACGTGGTGGGCGCGCACGCGGTGGGCATGCGCACCGTGTGGCTCAACCGCACAGGTGACGCCTGGTCGCATGGGCCCGAGCCGGACTTTGTTTTCAGCAATATGACCGAACTCGCCGATTGGGTTGAGACGGCGACGGACACCCACCGGTAGAATGGGGTTACGCTGATTGCAACGAATCACTGGCGCAGGTAGGCACCGCGCCGAACGGGAGTCCTGATGTCGCCGCTGATCGAACGCAAGTCCGGAAAACGTCGCAGCATTCCGATCGAAACCGTGGATGTGGCCGGACTGCCCGATGCCGAAGCGCGCCTTGCCCCTGCCCATCGGCAGTGGATGACGTCCACCGGCTTCCGGGGCCTCCCCGGCGCCTGCCTCGTCTTACCCGACACCCGTGGCGCGATCGCGCGCGTGCTGGTGGGCGTGGATCGTACCGATCCGCTGTCCGCGCTGGGGGATTTTGCGCGTCGCTTGCCGGAGGGCGTGTACGAGATCGCCGATGAGGGCGTGATCGAGGATCGCGACCTGCTGGCCCTGGGCTGGGCGCTGGGCGCCTATCGATTCGATCGCTATCGCAAGGCCGGGCGCGCGACCGCGTCGCTGGCCGTGGAAGGCTCGGTGCTGCGTTCGCTGCAGCCCATCGTCGACGCCACCACGCAGGTGCGCGACCTGGTCAACACGCCCACCGAAGACATGGGGCCGGAACACCTGGCCGAGGCGATCCACGCGCAGGCAGCCGAACACAAGGCGAAGGTGCGCGAATGGGTGGGCGATGAACTGCTGTCGTCCAACTTCCCCACTATCCATGCCGTGGGCCGCGCCAGCCATCGCGCGCCACGGTTGATCGAGCTCACCTGGGGCAAGCAGTCGAACCCGAAGCTGACCATCGTCGGCAAGGGCGTGTGCTTCGACACCGGCGGCCTGGACATCAAACCGTCCGACGGCATGCGCTGGATGAAGAAAGACATGGGCGGCGCGGCGCATGCCATCGCCCTGGCCGGCCTGGTGATGGGCGCGAAGCTGCCGGTGCGGCTGACGCTGCTCGTGCCGGCGGTCGAGAACGCGATCGCCGGCAACGCGATGCGTCCGGGCGAGGTGATCCGCACGCGTGCGGGGCTGACGGTGGAGGTGGACAACACCGATGCCGAAGGGCGTTTGATCCTGTGCGACGCGCTGGCGTATGCGGCAGAGCAGGCGCCGGACCTGATCGTGGATTTCGCCACGTTGACGGGTGCGGCGCGCGTGGCGCTGGGACCCGAACTGCCCGCGCTGTTCACCAATCGCGACCAGCTGGCCGATCACGTGATCGGCGCGGCGGAAGTCACGCACGATCCGATGTGGCGTCTGCCGCTGTGGCGCCCGTACCGTCGCATGCTCGATTCGTATATCGCCGACTTCGCCAACGCGGGGCCGTCGCGCCACGCCGGTGCGGTGACGGCTGCGCTCTACCTCGAGCGGTTTATTCCCGAGGGTCAGAACTGGATGCACCTGGACACGTACTCGTGGAACGACGGCGACCGGCCCGGGCACCCGCGCGGCGGCGAAGCGCAGGGGTTGCGGGCGTTCTTCCGGTTCTTGAGCGAGCGGTATTCCTGAGGGTTGGCGGTGTGCTCGCGATAACCGGCCACCGAGGCCGTAGGCACCGGCCTGCGCCGGTGCGACGCACCGACCCGTCGTCGCGGCACAGGCCGGGATTTACGCCCCTTCGGACGCCCCCGCACGCGCCTGCCTGAAGGCCACCACCGCTCGCAAATTGCGCTCCAGTTCCGCGATCGTCAGGGGAAAATACTGCTCGTCGCGATCGCTCGCCTGCCAGCTCGCCACGCGCTGATCCGTCACGGGCACGCCGGAGGCATTCAACGCCGCGCGCACGTCGGCAGGATCCAGATCCGTGGCTTGGAGGATCAATTGCCACAGCCAGTTCATGCGCTGCGGGTCGACGCCGCGGGTCATGGGCGGGCGAATGTAGTCGGGCATGGCGAAGGCCTCGGGATTGCGAAGGGGCGGAGTGTAGCCCGATGCCTCGCCACGAGACCGCGACGCCCCGCACCGTACCCTCGATGCACCTCACGGAGCGCCTCCATGCATCGACTCGCCGCCGCCCTGCTCGCCCTCGCCGCCGCCCTGCTCGCCCTCGCCGCGCCCGCGTTCGCCGACACGCCCACGGTGCCCGACCTCGGCGCGCGCCTGGAACGTGCCGAATATCCCTACCCGGTGACGATGTTTCCCGTCGCCAGCCAGGGCCAGTCGCTGGAGATGGCCTATATGGACCTCACACCGGTCCGACCGAACGGACGCGCCGTGGTGCTGCTGCACGGCAAGAACTTCTGCGGCCCCTACTGGAAAGACACCGCCGACCGGCTCGTCGGCCAGGGCTATCGCGTGGTGATCCCCGATCAGATCGGCTTCTGCAAGTCGTCCAAGCCACGCGGTTACCAGTACAGCATCGCGCAGCTGGCCGCGAACACCCACGCGCTGCTGGCGAGCCTGGGGATCGCGAAGGTCACCGTCGTAGCGCATTCCATGGGTGGCATGATCGGCGCGCGCTATGCGCTGATGTTTCCGCAAGGCACCGAAAAACTCGTGATGGTCGACCCGCTCGGGCTCGAGGACTGGAAGGCCAAGGGCGTGCCCTGGCGCAGCGTCGACGAGGGGTATCGCAGCGAGTTGAAAACCTCCTATGCGAGCATCCGGGCGTATCAGCTCAAGAGCTATTACGACGGACACTGGAAGCCGGGGTACGACGCGTGGGCGGTGATGCAGGCGGGGCAATACCAGGGCGCGGGCCGCGAGGTGTCGGCGTGGGCCGGTGCGCTGACCTACGACATGATCGTCAACCAGCCGGTGGTGTATGAGTTTGCGCAGATCCGCGTGCCGACGGTGCTGATCATCGGGCAGCGGGATCGGACGGCCGTGGGGAAGGATGCCGCGCCTGCGGGCATACGCGAGACGCTGGGCGACTACCCGACCCTGGGGCGCGAGGCGGCGTCGCGGATTCCGGGAGCGCGGCTGATCCCGCTGGAGGGTCTGGGGCACTCGCCGATGATCGAGGCGCCGGAGCGGTTCGCGAAGGCGTTGGACGAGGCGCTTTGAGTGCCCGATCCCATCGTCGACAGGCACTCACACCTCGCGCTGCACCGGTCGGATCACATACCCCACGGGTAACCAGCCGGCGGCGCCCGGCGCCAGCGACACGGTTTCGAACTGCGAGGCCTGCGCGAAATGCGCCACGAAGATCACGTTGAGGTAATCGCCGACCGGCAGACCCACCGGATCGCGCACACGCGTCACCTCGAACCACTCGCGCCCCTGCAACGCACCGCGGTCGACGCGGATACGGCGGATGTAATGGGCCCATTCCTCGCGGGACACCAGCCGCTGCATCAACGCCCCGGCTTCGAGCCACATCGCGTCGGGCCGGCGCGTCTCGGACAGGCGCACCCAGTGCGTCGCCCGGCCCACGGCGTGGTCGAGCGAATTCGGTTGCGGGCCCAAGGCAGGCGTCTGGGCGATCGTGAGCAGCGTGCCGAACGTGGCGGCGCTGGGTGTCATGGCAGCGACCTTGCCGGCGGTCGCGGGGTGCTGGCGCATGGACCGGTCCTCCCTGTGGACAGTCACAGGGTGGGCGTTGCCGCGCCCTGGGACAATCCGACGGAAGGCCTAGCTCGCGCGCAGGGCGCGTTGCCTCAGCGCTTGCCGAACGCCAACACCTCGGCGGTGTAGGTCTCCACCACGAGGCTGAACGGCTGGTTCGTGCCCGTATACAGCACCGCCCGGTGACGCAGCACGTCGTGCGGAATCGACAGCGGCCCGGCGTGGTTCGCGGGCAGCGGGGCGCCCATCTCCCACCCCTTGGGCAACGGCGTCCAAAGCAGGTCGGCGCTGATCGTCTGACGACGGAAGTGCAGCGGCTGGACCACCTTGCCGAACGGCTGGTCGGTGGTGTCGAGCGCCTGGTTCATCTCGGGCGTGAGCCGCGACGGCACATACCAGTTGTCGGCTTCGGACAGCACGTGTTCGCCGCAGGTCAACTGCACCCGGCGATATCGCACGGGCTCGTCCGGACCGATCCCAAGCGTCTGGCGGTCGGCGGCCGGCAGCGGTTTGTCCTGTCCCTTCACCCGGTGGGCGACGATCGTCGCGTCGCCCGCCAGGGCGTGATCGCCACACCAGCGCTCGAGGGTGAGCGTGGCGCTGGGATGGCTGAGCAGGTCGGCGTTGAGCGTCTGCAGCAACGCCAGCGCCTGCGTGCGCGACGCGAGGTCGTCGGTGAAGGCGTCGCGCGCCGCAACGGGCGCGCTGCTGGCGGCGGCCATCACGGCGAGCGAGCCGGCGGCGAAGAAAGCACGCGAATCCATGGATCAGAGGCCCTTGGCTGCCTGGGCCACGGCGCGGAACAGCGCGCGACCCTTGTTCATCGTTTCTTCCCACTCGGCGGCGGGATCGGAGTCGTACACCACGCCGCCGCCCGCCTGCACGTGCAGCCGGCCATCCTGGATCACGGCGGTGCGAATGGCGATGGCCGTGTCGGCGTCGCCCCACCAGCCAAGCCAGCCGATGGCCCCGGCGTAGATGTTGCGTTTGAAAGGTTCCAGTTCCTGGATGATCTCCAGGGCGCGGATCTTCGGCGCGCCACTGACGGTACCGGCGGGGAATGTCGCCTTGATGACGTCCATGTACGACATGCCGTCCTTCAGGTCGCCTTCGACCTGCGACACGATGTGCATCACGTGCGAATAGCGCTCCACCACGAAGGATTCGGCCAGTTGCACCGTGCCAGTCTGGCTCACGCGACCCACGTCGTTGCGGCCGAGGTCGATGAGCATGAGGTGCTCGGCGCGCTCTTTCGGATCGGCGAGCAGCTCGTTTTCGAGCGCGACGTCTTCGGCGGCGTCCTTGCCGCGGCGGCGCGTGCCAGCGATGGGGCGCAGCACCACGCGGCCGTTCTTCAGCCGCACGAGGATCTCGGGCGACGAACCGACGATCTGCGTGCCGCCGATGTCGATGAAGAACATATACGGCGACGGATTCATCGCGCGCAGCGCGCGGTAGACATCGACGGGGCGCGCGTTGAACCCCACGCTCAGGCGCTGCGAGGGCACCACCTGGAAGATGTCGCCGGCGCGGATGTATTCCTGCGCGGTGCGGACCATGGCTTCATATTCCTCGCGGGTGAACGAGGATTTGAAATCGGATTCGTCGATGGCCGCCGGTTGCAGCATCTGCGGGTACGACGCGCCTGCCTGGCGCAGGCGGAAGGTCAGCGCGTCGAGGCGGCGGTTCGCTTCCGCGTAGGCCTGGGGACGCGACGGATCGGCATGGACGATGAGGTAAAGGCGGCCCTTGAGGTTGTCGAACACCGCCAGCTCGTCGGCGAGCATCAGCAACACGTCGGGGGTGCCCAGTTCGTCGCGCTTGTCCCACTGGGCGAGGCGCTTTTCGATGTAGCCGATGGTCTCGAAGCCGAAGTAGCCGACGAGGCCACCGTTGAAATCGGGCAGGCCCGGCAGCTTCGGCACGACGTACTGCTGGCGCAGCACCTCGATCTCGGCGAGGGGGTCGTCCAGGTGGCGGCGCTCGATGACCTCGCCGTTGTCTTCCACTTCGAGCTCGTGGCCGCGCAGGCGGTACACCCGCCTGGCCGGCAGGCCGATGATGGAATGGCGTCCCCAGGTGGCGCCGCCCTCGACCGATTCGAACAGGAAGGTGTACGGGCCGTCGGCCAGCTTCAGGTACACCGACAGCGGGGTATCGAGATCGGAGAAGACCTCGCGCACCAGCGGAATGCGGGTGTGGCCCTGCGCGGCGTAGGCGTCGAATTGTTCGCGGGAGATCATGGGGTGGACGGGCTGGAGAATGACCTGCGATTGTAAGCGCAGGAGCGCGCCCTGCGCGCGATCCGGCGGAAGCCGGCCCGGGACGCGGGAGCCTCGCACCAAGGAGGTAGCGACCTCGCTCGCATGAGCCGCTTGAGGGTTCGCGGATGCGATCCGCGCCCACCGGGGCATGGCGTCTTTCGTCTTAGCCCGTTCGAGGGTTCGCGCGCGGGTCGCGCCTCACGCCAACCGCTGTCGCGCCATCCCCTTGAGGTGCAGCGTAAACGCCACGCCGCCCTCGATGTTGCACGCGCTGGCCGACCCCTGGTGCCGCTCGGCCACCAGGCGCACCACGTAGAGCCCCAGCCCCAGGTGGGGCGCTTCGCCGGGCGTGGCTTTGTCGCGCAGGCTCACCAGCGAATCGAACAGGCGACCCTGCATGGCCGCCGGCAACGACGGCCCCTGGTTGGCCAACGTGATATCCGCGCCGTCCGGCGTGGGCGACAGCGTGACGCGCAGCCAGCCGTCGGCCGGCGTGAACGACACCGCGTTGTCGAAGAGCTTGTCCAGCGCCTGCGCCATCAGTTCCGGCGAGACATGCATGCGGATCGGTTCATCGGGCAGCGACGTGTCGATGCGCCGTCCACCGGCCAGGACGCGGTAGCCGTCGGCGCAGCCGCGCACGATCTCGGCGAGGTCTACGTCTTCGGCTTCCGCGGCCGCGATGGCGCGTTCCATCCGGCTGGCTTCGCTCATCGCCCGCACCAGCGCGCCCAGCCGCGCCACGCCGTCACGGGCCCGGGCCAGATAGGGCTCGGCCTCGGCGGGCAAGCCGGCATGGTCGAGGTTGTCCAGCGAGGATTTCACGATCGCCAGCGGTGTGTTGAGCTCGTGCGAGAGTTTGGAGGCCAGGGTGCGCAGGTAGTCGGTGTAGCCCCCCACCACCTCGAAGAGCCGCGCGAAGCTGCGGGCCAGATCACCGAGTTCGTCGGTGGCATCGGTGAGCGGGAAGGGACCATCCAGGCGACCATCGTTGTCCTGCGCGCGTTCGGCGGCGTTACGCAGGCGCCGCAGACGGAAGGTCAGGCGCGTGGCGAACAGCAGCAGCACGCCACCGGCCACCAGCAACACACCGAAGCTCACGATAAGCAGGCCGAAGAGCGCACGATTGGCGAGCAGCGGCACGGCGCGACTGGGCTGTTCGAGCAACACCACGCCGTGCAATTTGCCGCGAATGGTGACCGGCATGGCCGCGGCCAGCACGACGCTCCCACGGGCCTCGCCCACGCGCCACGCGGTGGACGGCTTGCCCTCAAGCGCGCGACGCACTTCGGGCAGGTCGATGCGCGGCACGTCTTCGGCCCACGCCCCGGCGTCGTCCAGTCGCGTGGCGACGAGCGAGCGGTAGATCAGGGAAGCAAACCAGCCGGGTCGTTCGGCCAGCGGCTGGTCGGGCAAGGCCAGCTTGCCGCTCTGCGCCATCAACCACCCGTCGGGCGACACCACGCGTACGCGCACGCCGTCGGGGGCCAGGCGCGACAGCTCCTGCGACAAGGCCGGGGAGAAGTCGAGTAGCGGCCGGTTGTCCGCCGTGAGCGGCTCGGGATCGCCGTCGGCGGCCAGGTGCACGCCGACGCCGAAGTGATCCAGGCGAAGCCCGCGCGGCAGGCGGAACTCCACATGGAAGCCGCCCCCGTCTTCCTGCCACTGCGCGTTGATGCGATCGGGCAACACGCCCGCTTCCGGATCGAGCGCGATGGCCGTGGTGGGGCCGGGCGCGGCGCTGGCGAGCAGGTAACGCTGCGCGTCATCGCCGCTGGCGATGGAGACGATGAGGTGGTCGGCGGTCAGCGCCAGCCGGTCGCCCGCGTCGGCGCGACGCCGCTGGCCCGCGCGCACGTCCACGTAGAAATAGAGCCAGTGGCTGTCTTCGGCGAGCATCAGCCGGGCGTGCTGGCCCAACGGCTGGGCCCAGGGACTGAGCGGCGCCCAGTCGTCGCCGTAGCCGTCGATGGTGATCGGCACGTTGCTCGGCTGCACGTACCACGCCGGACCGGCCGGCGGCAGTGGCGCATCCACCACCACGAGGCTGCGCGCCATGGCGCGCGCGGATGCCACGAGCGCCTGGGCCTGGCCTTCGCGCAGCAGGGTCTCCATCTGGCGCACGTAGAGCCACCCGGCCACGGGCAGGGCCAGGGTGCACAGGGCGACGAGAAGGAGTTTCTGTCGGAGGGTCATCTATCGCGATGGACCGCTGGCACGCGTGCCAGGGGTCACGGCGTCCAGCGGTAGCCCACGCCGTGCACGGTCTCGATCGCGTCGAAATCCGGCGCCAGCGCCACGAACTTCTTGCGGATGCGCTTGATGTGCGAGGTGATGGTGGCGTCGTCGACGACCAGTTCGGCTTCGCGCATGAGCTGGTCGCGGTTCTTCACGTGGCCGGGGAATCGCACCAGGGTGTGCACCATCCAGAATTCGGTGACCGTCAGCGGGATTTCCACGCCGTTCCAGGTGATCCGCATGCGCTCCGATTCCAGGCGCAGCGGGCCGTGTTCGATCACCATCTCGCTCGACGCCGGCGCCTTCAGCGACTCGATGCGCCGGAACAGCGCGGCGATGCGCGCGGCGAGCTGGTGCAGGCTGGTGTCCTTGGAGAGGTAGTCGTCCGCGCCCAGGCGAAGACCGGAGATCACGTCGAAATCCGAATCGCGCGCGGTGAGGAAGATGATCGGCAGCGTGGCCGATTTGGCGCGCAGCTCGCGGCACAGGTCGAAGCCGCCCTCGGGCTCGTCACCCAGGCCGATATCGATGATCACCAGCTCGGGCAGGCGCATCGCGAAGGCGGTGGACGCCTCGCCACGCGAGCCGTAGCCGCGGGTCTCGTAGCCGAAGCGGTTGAGTGCCTCGACATAGTTGGCGCGGATGAGAGGTTCGTCTTCGACGATGGCGATGCTGCGGGCCATGGGTACTTCCGTGAAAGGGGATCGGCGAGCGCAGGGTGCTATGCCGGGGTGTGTTCCGCAAGCCTTCGAAACCTTCACGGGGCCGTTGCCATGGGTTTGCCACGAATAGCCACCGGATTGCCCCATGGGGGCCGTTTACGGCGCCGCTTCCGGCGTTTCACTGTTCACCACGGCGGCCACTGCGGCGCCGAAAGGAACCCCGCCATGAAAACCAAGCTCGACGCCGACAACTCCGAACTCGAACGCGACTTCGAACCGCTTCGTGTGCTGCTCGCCCTGGGCGCGCTCGTCCTCGGCGTGCTGTTCAGCCTGCACTGACCCTTCCCTTCCCCCTGGGACGCTCCTCGCGGAGCCCCTTCGCTCCCCCGGTCCCGTGGCCGGGGGAGATTTTTCGCGCCGTCAATCGGCGCGCGGTGCCACCGTGCTGATGGGCACCAACGTGGCGTCGCCCACGAAGACCCGGCTGTCGTAGCCTCGGAAGAAGTCGGCCTTCTGGACCTGCAGGTAGCGCGCCAGGGAGAAGCCGCTCTGCATCCCGAGAAGATGCGGGTTTTCGGGCATGGTCAGGCCGTCGATGAACACGCTGCCGCCGAAGTCCACCGCCCAGGCGATCTCGCGGTAGGCGCGGGTGAAGCGGCGCTCGGCGCGGGGCCCGGCGACGGCATCGCCGTACGTCGCCTTCAGTTGGAGCCAGTACGCGTTGGCCTGGGCCAGTTCGTCGGTGGACGCCTGCTTGTACGCGGAGATGAAGCTCGGCTCGTAGGCGGGGTCGTGGCGTTCCGCCGCGAGCGCCAGCCAGGCCAGCCCGAGAGGACGATTCTTTTCGGCGTGATCGCCGTTGAAATACATGATGCCGAGGGCGTATTGGGCGGGCTTGCTGGCCCAGGCCGCGGCATCCTTGAGGCTCTCACGGGCCATGCCAGGGTGGCCGCTCCAGTAGTTTCGCGCCGCCGAGCAGAAGTAGTAATCGCCGGGGAGGAAGCGTTCGAGGCCGCCGGGGCATGGCTGCAACGAGGCCGAGACCGCGTCCCGCTGGTCGGGAAGGGGCTCGGGGCGTTCGCGGGCGACCGCGAGGCTGGACGCGCACAGGAGCGAAAGCGACAGCAGGATCGATGATTTCATCGTCGTGTCCTTCGGTGGGCCTCCCCGGGCGGGGTTTAGCGTAGCACCCTGGATTCGCGCTCGACGCTTTCGCGCGCGGGGCGCACGCCTGCATGGCGCCCCCGGCGGCGTTGGCTCAGCCGTTGTCGATCGCCGCGTGCATGCGGCGGATCACGTCGGCGTAGTCCGGCGCGGTAAAGATGGCCGAACCCGCCACGAAGGTGTCGGCGCCCGCGGCGGCGATCTGGCCGATGTTGTCGGCGTTGACGCCGCCGTCGACCTCAAGCCGGATGGGGCGCCCGCTGGCGTCGATGCGCTCGCGCACCTGGCGGATCTTCTCCAGCGCCGAGGGGATGAATGTCTGCCCGCCGAAACCGGGGTTCACCGACATGATCAGCACCATGTCGATGGTGTCGAGCACGTGGTCGAGCCAGTTCAGCGGCGTGGCCGGGTTGAACACGAGCCCGGCCTCGCACCCCTCGCCCTTGATGAGCTGGATGGTGCGGTGAACGTGCTCGGAGGCTTCCGGATGGAAGCTGATGCTCGTGGCCCCCGCCTTGGCGAAGTCCGGCACGATGCGGTCGACCGGCTTCACCATGAGGTGCACGTCGATGTGCTCCTGGATGCCATAGTCGCGCAGCGCCTTGAGCACCATCGGGCCGATGGTGAGGTTGGGCACGTAGTGGTTGTCCATCACGTCGAAGTGCACCCACTGCGCACCGGCGTCGAGCACCTTGCGCGTGTCTTCGCCGAGGCGGGCGAAGTCGGCCGAGAGGATGGACGGGGCGATGATCGGGGATAGCTTGGACATGGGACGCTCCGTGGGCAACGTGCTGGCGTTCGGTGATGTCGCGTCAGGATAAGGCGGCGCGGGTCGACGCGCCGTGGCCGGCTTACTTGAAGCCGCGCTCGGTCTTGATCCGTTCGTAGGCCGCGTTGATCTCGCTGGCGCGGTCCTCCGCGCGGCGACGCATGTCTTCGGGAAGATCGCCCAGGCGATCGGGATGGTGTTCGGAAATCAGCTTGCGATAGGCGCGCTTGATGGCGCGTTCGTCCGAATCGCGCTGGATGCCGAGCACGGCGTAGGGATCGGGGCCCTGGGTGTTCCGCTGCGGTGGCACGTAGCCGCCGCCATGGCCGCCACCCTGCGAGCGGCCGCCCGGGCCCGCGTTCCACGCGTAGCCTTTCATCGCCATGAGCGCCATGAGCTCCATGTCGCTCACGCGCAGCGCAAACGCGAGCTCGCGCAGGATGGCCATCTTCGCGGGCGACGGCGCGCCTTCGGCGAGCACGGTGTCGATCACCACGTCGATGACGGGGAACGCGTGGTCGCGCCGGTGACCGACCCACTGGCGCAGTTCGTCGATGACCGGGCTGGCGTTGAACTCGGGCTGCTTGCCTTCGTTGAAGGCGGCGATGGCCTTGCGCCGTTCGTCCTGGTCGAGGCCCATGCGCGCCATCAGGCGCTCGGCGATGGCGATCTCGGCTTCGGACACGCGCCCGTCGGCCTTGGCGACCGCGCCGATGAGGGCGAAGAGCGGCGCCACGTAGCCACCCTGCGCGGGCGTGCGACGACGTTGCTGGCGGCTGGCGTCGAACATGAAGCCCAGCGCGCCGCCGACGAGGATGCCGAGCAGACTGTAATGGGTGAGCCAGAAGCCGATCATGGCTCCGATGAAGGCACCGGTGAGGTTCATGGCGCGCCCTTGGCGGGAGTCTGGGCGGAGAACCAGTCGGCGAGCTGGTCCAGCTCCGCATCGGTGAGGGGACCGACCGCCGCGCGCATCATCGGGATGTCGCGGCGGCCGTCGCGGTATTGGGCGAGCGCCGCCCGGAGGTAATCGCGCTTCTGCCCGGCCAGGTTGGGTGCGCCGGGGATGCGTGCCATGCCGTCTTCGCCATGGCACGCCGCGCACAGGCCCAGGCGCGCGGGCCTGGCGGGCGGCGCGGCGAGGACGGGAGCGGAGAAGGCCAGGAGGACAGCCGCGATCGTGAAATGGCGCATGGCAAGGCTATGGGGGCGGTAACCGCAGATTCTAGCAGGCTGCCCCATCGGTCATGGCGCGCCGCTTCCGGAGATACAATGGGAATTTCCCGCACCGGAGCCTTGACGTGCCCACCACCCTGAGCCAATCCGACCTGCCCGGCCTGGACCTCATCCATCGCGGCAAGGTTCGCGACGTCTACGCCCTGCCCGGCAACCGCCTGCTCATGGTGGCGACCGATCGCCTGTCGGCGTTCGACGTGGTGCTGCCCGACCCCATCCCGGGCAAGGGCGAGATGCTGACGCAGATCTCCAACTTCTGGTTCGGCAAGACGGAGCACATCCTTCCCAACCACCTCACCGGCGACGATCTGGCCTCGGTGCTGCCGGCCGGGGTGGATCCGGCGCTCTACGAAAAGCGCGCGGTGGTGACCAAGCGCCTGAAGCCGGTGCCGGTGGAGGCGATCGCCCGCGGCTACCTGATCGGCTCGGGCTGGAAGGACTACCAGGCCACCGGCGCGCTCTGCGGCATCACCCTGCCGCCCGGCCTGCGCCAGGCCGAAAAACTGCCCGAACCGATCTTTACGCCATCGACCAAGGCCGCCGTGGGCGATCACGACGAAAACGTGAGCTTCGATGCCGTGGTCGCCGCCGTGGGCGAAGAGCTCGCCAACGCCGTGCGCCAGGCCACCCTGGACATCTACCGCTTCGCCGCCGCCTACGCGGCCGAGCGCGGCATCATCGTGGCCGACACCAAGCTTGAGTTCGGCACCGACGAGAACGGCGTGCTGCACGTGATGGACGAGATGCTCACCCCGGATTCCTCGCGCTTCTGGCCTGCCGAGGGCTACGAGGTGGGCATCAGCCCGCCCAGCTACGACAAGCAGTTCGTCCGCGACTACCTCGAGCGCATCGGCTGGAACAAACAGCCGCCCGCCCCGAAGGTGCCCGCCGACGTCATCCAGGGCACGGCCGACAAATACGCCGAAGCGCTCGACAAGCTCGCCGGGTTGCGATTGAGCTAACGTAGCGGTCCCGCGGGCGGGTTTCACGGAGGCAGGGCATGCGCGACGCAGCGACGTGGTTCGGCAACTACAGCCGCGACCACCAGAACCCGACCAACCGGCTGATCCACTGGATCTGCGTGCCGGCGATCACCTGGACGGTGGTCGCCTTCGTCTGGCTGATCCCGGTGCCCACGTGGCTGGGCCGGCCCGGTCTGTGGGCGGTGGTGGCGATGTTCCTCGCCTTCTGCTTCTACTATTACCGGCTCTCGCGAGCCATCGGCGTGGCCATGGCCGCCGCCTTCGTGACGCTGGCCTTCGTCACCGACATCCTCTACCGCGGCATCGGCGCCACGAACCTCGCCTGGCTGGCCGTCGGGGTGTTCGTAGTGGCATGGGTGGGCCAGTTCGTCGGCCATCGCATCGAAGGCAAGCGGCCGTCGTTTCTCACCGACCTGCAATACCTCCTGATCGGCCCCGCCTGGCTCATGAGCAAGGCGATGACCCGTTTCGGCGTGCGCTACGAATGACCCAGCCCCTGCTGACCCTGCTCTCGGCCGCCATCTGGTGGGTGATCTATTCCAGCGCCGCCGCCGTGGTGCCGGCCGTGATGATCTGGGCGATCCTGCGCTGGCTGGAGCGCACCCCGGTGGTGTTCAACCGGGCCTATTTCGCCAGTCTGCTGTGGGCGCTCTCGGTGGTGGCGCTGGGCGGCCTGGTGATCGCTGCCCAGCATGGGCAGGCGGCGGGCCAATCGGTGTTCGCCCTGCCCTGGATGCGTGGCGTGCTGGTGGTGGGGATGCTGATCGGCGCGTTTCTGGTCTGGCGCCTCGTGCCCCGCGTGGATGCCCGCCGGGTCAAGCCCACCAGCGCCTGCATGGCCGTGGCGATGGTCATGATGGTAGTGATGGTGGTGGGCACCACGCTGCATCGATAGGGCCCACCTATCGCGGCGATCGAAACGATGCGTTGGACTCGGGGATGGCGATCCCCATAATGAGAGTCATTCTTATTGGAGAGTCCGTCATGGCCCGTTCGATCAAGTTCGCGGCGACGCACTTCAGCATCGCTTTTTCCATGAGCTACGCGGTGAACCAGAACCTGGCCATCAGCACCCTGGTGGGCATGGCCGAACCGCTCTGCTTCGCGATCGGCCGCACCGCCGCGCGCGAAGCCCACGTGGGCTTATCGGCCGCGCCCGCTGCCTGATCCACCGCCCACGCGGGCGTTGGTCGCGGTCACGTCGCGGGTGAAGCCGTCGAACGGGATGTCGGTGATGCCGACAAGCCCTATGTGCGCGTTTTCGCCGTCGAGCACGCGACCGGTCACCGGCTGGTCGACGTACTGGAACCAGTGCGTGCCCACGATCACGCCCGACGCGTTCGCCGCATCGACGAAGCGCGCGTAGGCCTTGCCTCGTTCGGCTTCGCGGGCCACCCCGACCACGCCGTTGCCGAAGGGACCCCGGTCCGCCGAGCCGAAGTGGAACTCCGTGATCATCACCGGCTTGTCCCACCGACGGAATTCGGCCACGTCGAAACCATGTTCCGGCAGGTCGGTGTAGGTGTTGATACTGGTGACGTCGGCGACGGTGGCGCTGGCTTCTTCCACTTCCGGCGTGCGCACCGCTAGGCGACCGCCGAGGAAGAGATGGTGCGGATCGGCCTTCTTCAGCACCTGGGCGACGGTCTGGAAATAACGCGTGGCGTACGCCTTGAGAAAAGCGATGTCGTCGGCCGCGATGGCCGGATGCGCTTCGTTGGGATCGGGCGCATGGAAGCCCGCGGCGGCGACGTGGTTCCAGTCGGTCGCCTCGACGCCCCACGCTTTCGCGAACGCCGCGACGTCCGGGTAGCGCTGTTTGAGTTGGGCCATGAAGGCCTGCTTGGCCGGGCTTTCGGGCCCCTGCGCCAGCGCGCCCATGGCGAGCGCCCAGCGCCCCTGGGGACCCTGCCCCGCCCAGGCCAGTTCGTTGTCGGCGAAGTAGCCCAGCAACCATGGATCGTCGCGCACGGTGCGCGTGGCGGCGGCCACGGCATGCTCGGTGGCCGTGACGAAACGCGGGTCGAACGGGTCGGGCATGCGGCCCCAGTAATCGTAGCCCGTGCTCACGGTGTTGAAGTCACCACGAATCAGGATCGGCACGGTGTAGGCCATGCGCCGGTCGGTCGCGAACGCGGGGTCGCTCCAGTTGCCGAGCGTGTTGAAGCGCCAGGCCTTGAGGCGATCGAGCGTCCGGGCGCGCCATGCCTTGGCGAAATCGTCGCCGAGGGTGCGGGCCACATTGTTGGCGTAGATGTCCCACCATCGACCGTGGTTCATGCCGTTGTCGCGTTGCGAGCCGTTGTCGCTGCGACTGTCGGCGGTGCCACCGAAGCGGCCGCTCGCGCCGGACGCATCGGTGAACATGAACTCGCGGCCCTGCACGTAGGTGCGGCCGTCGGTGTGATTGACCGCATTGACGCCGAGGGAGAAGAACGCGTGCCCTTCGGGGGTCACCAGCCACCATCGGCCATTTTGCTTTTGCGTGTGGAACCACCCGGTGGCCTTCATCGCCGCAAGATCGGTACGTCCGCCGTAGCGGTCGAGCCCGGCCACCGCGTCGACGTGAGGCGTGGCGTCGGCGCGTCGTTTCAGTTCGGCGTCGCTGGCGATCTTTTCCGGCCAGGTGGCGCGGGTGTATTGCCCGTACCGATCGACGATACCGGTGTAGGCGGCCTTGAGGTCGGCGTCGCCGGGCACGTCGTCGATCGCGCCGATGAGCACGGTCTGCGCCGCCCCCGGCTGCGGCATGGAGAGTGTCACGGACGAAACATGGGCCGCGTCGATCGCGCCGTCCACCGACGTGGCGACGAGCCGCTTGATCTTGCCGTCGTCGAACGGCATCGGCGGGCCCACCTGCATGCCGAAGGCGCGGGGCGACGTGGCATGGAGCGGGAGCGACAACGTCTGCGGCGGCCCGGGCGGAAGCCCGACGGTGGTTTTCAGGTGCGTGTCGCCAGAGGCCACGTCGACGATCAACGTCACCGGCCAGGGCATGCCGTTCTGTACGCGCAGGCGCATCGTGCCATTCGCGGGCCAGTGCCATGCCCCCTGCGTGGGCGAGAGCGTCAGCGAGGGCGCGACCGACGGTTGGAACGTGAGCGCGACGAGTTCGCTACCGTCGGCGGCCTTGCGCACGGTGGGATCGAGCGTGGCGTTCGTCGCCTTGACGCGCAGCGCGGTGCCGGGATGCACCGGATCGACGGCCGCCGCGTGGGCGATCGCCGGCAGGCCAAGGAAGGCGAAGGTCAGGATCGTGCGCATTCGCTTACTGTCCCATGGGGCGCGTGAATCGTCGTTGGATGGGTGACAGGTCTCCGGTCGCGCGCAGGGCGGGCGATGGGCTAACCCGCCGCCCGCCGACGCCAAAGGTAATAGACCGGCACCCCGATCCCGATAATCAGCAGGCTCATGCCGGCGTCGCCGGGCGCCGCGATGGCGGTGGCGGCGATCACGCAGAGCACGGTGCTGGTGAACACCAGCGGGAGCCACGGATACCCGGGCACGAGGTAAGGCGACGGCTCCGACCTCAGCTTGCGGCGATACCAGAAGATCGTGGCGATGCCGAACGCATGCGAGAGCCATTCGCCGACCGTGGTGTAGTTGAGCAGCGCGTCGAAGCTGCCCGACAGGATCAACGCGATCGCCCACCCGCCCAGCACCGCCAACGCGATCTGCGGTGCGCCCGTCTTCGCGTCGATGCGCGCGATGGGCCGAAAGAACATGCCGTCGGCGCTCATCACCTGCAGCACGCGCGCACCACCGGCGATGGCGATGCTGCAATAGCCGAACGTGGAGCACGCGATGCCCACGGCGATGATCGTGGCACCGGATTGGCCGAAGAGCTTGCGCATCAGGTCGGCTGCCGGCGCCGTGCTGGCGGCGAGGCCGTCGTGACCGAGGCCGGCCATGTAGGCCACGTTGACCAGCACGTAGCAGACCACCACGCTGCCCATGCCGAGGCCGAGCGCGCGGGGCAGCGTGCGCTGCGGTTCGCGCACTTCGCCGGCGAGGTCGTTGAGGTAATGGAAACCACCGTAGGCGAACAGCGCCGGCAGCAACGCGCCGACGAGGGTGCCCACCGGCACATCGTGCGTGGGGTCATGGGCGAACGCCATGCCCAGGTGGCCACGGGCCAGGTAAAGCCCCACCGCGATCAGCAGCGCGACGGCACCGAGCTTGAGCACGGTGAAGAGGTTCTGGACAAAGGCGCCGGCACGTATGCCGAACAGGTTGACGGCCACGATGAAGCTGATCGCACCCACCGCGAACGGCTTGACCCACGCGTGCGACAGCCCGACCGCCTGGGTGGCGTAGTCGGCGAAGGTGGTCGCCACCGCGGCGACGCTGCCGGGGTAGTTGATCAGCGCCATGGTCCAGCCGAACAAAAACGCCGGCAACTGCCCGAAGGCCTCACGCAGGTAGACGTAGGTGCCGCCGGCCTGCGGGCGCCGCGCACCCAGTTCGGCGTAACAGAGCACGCCCGCGAGAGTGAGCAGGCCGCCGAGCGTCCACAGGATGAGCACTTCGGTGCCCGAACTGGTGCTTTTCGCGACCGAGGCCGGCGTGCGGAAGATGCCGGCACCGATGACACCGCCGATGACGATCATCGCGGCGTCCCAGATGCCGAGGCGGCGCAGGTAATGGGCTGGCTGGGGAGCGGGCATCCGGGGACGATGCCATAACCTGACCCTTGACGCGATAGCTGTCTGGCACCGTGCAGGTATCGCCGGGGCGTGCCCCGCCCTGCACCGAACCCGACGCCCGCGATGCCGGTTCAAAGGCATCGCGGGCGTCGGGGAATCACTTCTTCTTGGGGATATACAGATCGGTGATCGTGCCTTCGTACACCTCGGCTGCCATGCCGACGGATTCGCCGAGCGTGGGGTGCGGATGCACGGTACGGCCGATGTCGCCGGCTTCGGCACCCATCTCGATGGCGAGCGCCAGTTCGCAGATGAGGTCGCCCGCATGCGGACCGACGATGCCCGCGCCCACGATGCGGTGGGTCGCTTCGTCGAACAGCAGCTTGGTGAAGCCCTCGGTGCGGTCGATGCCGATGGCGCGGCCCGACGCCACCCACGGGAACTTGCCCACGCCGATCTTCAGGCCCTTTTCTTTCGCCTCGCGCTCGGTGACGCCGACCCAGGCGATTTCCGGATCGGTGTATGCCACCGACGGGATCACCCGCGCGTCGAAGAAACTCTTCATGCCGGCGGCGGCCTCGGCGGCCACCTTGGCCTCGTGCGTGGCCTTGTGCGCCAGCATCGGCTGGCCCACGAGGTCGCCGATGGCGAAGATGTGCTTCACGTTGGTACGCATCTGGCGATCGACCGGGATGAAGCCGCGCTCGGTCACCTCGACGCCCGCCTGTTCCGCGCCGACCTTGCCGCCGTTGGGCGAACGACCCACCGATACCAGCACGCGATCGAACAGCGTGGTGTCGGGGATGCTGGCGCCCTCGAACGTGACCTCGATGCCCTTTTTCGTGGCCTTGGCTTCGACGACACGGGTCTTGAGGTGGATGCCCTTGTAGCGCTTGGCGATGCGCGCCTGCAGCGGCTTGATGAGGTCGGCGTCGGCACCGGGGATGAGCTGGTCGCCCAACTCGACCACGGTAACCTCGGCACCCAGGCCGGCATACACCGTCGCCATTTCCAGGCCGATGATGCCGCCGCCGACGACGAGCAGTTTCTTCGGCACATCGCGCAGTTCGAGCGCGCCGGTGGAATCGATGATGCGCTCGTCGTCCCATGGGAACGACGGCAGCTTCACCGACTGCGAACCCGCCGCGATGATCGCGTTGTCGAAACGGATGAGCTTGGTGCCGTCGGCCGTCTGGACTTCGAGTTCATGGGGCGAGATGAAGCGCCCCACGCCGGTGACCGTACGCACCTTGCGCGCCTTGGCCATCTGCGCGAGGCCGCCGGTGAGCTTGCCGACCACGCCGTCCTTGAACGAACGGAGCTTGTCGAGATCGATCTTCGGCTTGCCGAAGGTAATGCCGTGCGCGGCCATCGCGTCCGCTTCGTCGATGACGGCCGCCGCGTGCAGCAGCGCCTTCGACGGGATGCAGCCGACGTTGAGGCACACGCCGCCGAGCGTTTCGTAGCGTTCGACCAGCACGGTGTCCAGACCGATGTCCGCACCGCGGAACGCGGCCGTGTAACCGCCCGGACCGGAGCCGAGCACCACGAGCTGGCATTCGATGTCGGCCTTGCGGCCGGACGCGCCCGCGGCCTGCGGCGCGGCGGCACGCTGGGCATCCTGCCTGGGCGGTGCGGGTGCCGGCGAGGGTGCGGCCGGCGACGGTGCCTGCTCGACGGTCGACTGGCCCACGGCCTTGGCCGGTGCCTCGCCCGCGGCGTCGATCACCGCGATGACGGTGCCTTCGTTCACTTCGTCGCCGACCTTGACCGTGATCTCGACGATCGTGCCGCCCTGCGAGGCGGGCACGTCCATCGTGGCCTTGTCCGATTCCAGCGTGATGAGGCTCTGGTCCTTCTCGACGGTGTCGCCCGCCTTGACCAGGATCTCGATGACTGGCACGTCGTGCGAGCCGCCGAGGTCGGGAACCTTCAGTTCGATGTTTGCCATGGTTCGCTCGCCTCCGGTCAGAGCAACAGGCGACGGATGTCGCCGAGCTGCTGGGCCAGGTAGACCGCGAAGCGCGCCGCCAGCGCGCCATCGATGACGCGGTGGTCGTACGACAGCGACAGCGGCAGCATCAGGCGCGGCGCGAAGTCCTTGCCGTTCCAGACGGGCTTCATCTGCGCCTTGGAGACGCCGAGGATCGCGACTTCCGGCGCGTTGACGATCGGCGTGAACGCCGTGCCGCCGATGCCGCCGAGCGAGGAGATCGAGAAGCAGCCGCCCTGCATGTCGGCGGCGGTGAGCTTCTTGTCGCGCGCCTTCTTCGAGATCTCGCCCAGTTCGGCGGCCAGGTCGAGCAGGCCCTTCTTGTCGGCGTCGCGGATCACCGGCACGACGAGGCCGTCGGGCGTGTCCACGGCGATGCCGATATGGAAATACTTCTTGAGGGTGAGGTTTTCGCCCGACGCGTCGAGCGAGGCGTTGAAGGTGGGGAATTTCTTCAGCGCCGCGACCACCGCCTTGATCTGGAACACCAGCGGGGTGACCTTGAGATCCTTGTTTTCTTCGCCGAGCTTCTTGCGGAAGGCTTCGAGCTCGGTGATGTCGGCGTCTTCGAACTGGGTGACGTGCGGAATCATCGCCCAGTTGCGGGCAAGGTTCGCCGCGGAGATCTTCGGGATGCGACCGAGCGGCTTTTCTTCGATCTCACCGAACTTGGCGAAATCGACCTTGGGCCACGGCAGCAGGTTGAGGCCGCCACCGGCGGCGACGGCACCGCCCTGCGCGGACGGCGCGACACCGGAGGTCATCACCCGCTTGACGTACGCGCTGACGTCTTCGCGCTGGATGCGCCCGCCACGACCGCTGCCCTTGACCTGGGCAACGTCGACACCGAGCTCGCGGGCGAAGGCGCGCACGGCCGGGCTGGCATAGGGGGCACTGTCGGGCATGACCACCGAGGCGTCGAAGGACACCGGCGGAGTGCGCGGGGCGCCTCCGGCGGGTGCGTCGGCCCTGGCCGGGGCCGATGACGGTGCCGATGACGGTGCCGGGGCGGGCGCTTCGGCCACGCCCGGCTTGTCGGTGCGGGCCGCCGGCTGCGCGTCGGCAGGCGCGTCGGCGCCGCCATCGGCACCTTCGAGCACGGCGATGAGGTCACCGTCGTTCACTTCGTCGCCGACCTTGACCTTGAGCGCCTTGATGACGCCGGCCGCGGGGGCCGGGATGTCCATGGTGGCCTTGTCGGATTCGAGCGTCATGAGACTCTGGTCTTTCTCGACCGTGTCGCCGACCTTGACCATGATCTCGATGATCGGCACCGGCTTGCCGCCAATGTCGGGAACGTTGACCTCGACCGGGCCTGACGCCTTCGATGCCGACGGCGCCTTGGCCGTGGCGGCGGCCGGCGCGGGTGCAGGCGCCGGCGCGGGCGCGGCGGCCGCAGGGGCTTGCGCCTTCGGCGCGTCGGCTTTGGCGGCCGGGGCATCGCCTTCGGCTTCGACCAGCGCGATGACCGCGCCTTCGTCGACCTCGTCGCCGACGTTGACCTTCAGTTCCTTGATGACGCCGGCGAAGGGCGCAGGCACTTCCATCGTGGCCTTGTCGGACTCGAGCGTCACCAAGCTCTGGTCTTTTTCGACGCGATCGCCGACCTTGACCATGATTTCGATGACGGGAACCGCCTTGCCTCCGATATCGGGCACGCGGGCTTCTTTGACGTCGGCCATGGAACCTCCTCGAACTGTCGTCGGCGGGCGGACGAACCCACCGGCGGGGGAATGACGGGCGCCGTGCTGCGGCGCAACCGGTCGATTGTAATCCCTTGGAGGCCGAAATTCGGGGTTCGAACGGGCGTTTGGCTGATTTCCGTGGTGCGTAGCGGTGAACAGGGCGTCGCCGCGCGCTGCGCCGGCGGCGACGCGATCCGGGTCAGGCGCCGGGGGCGGGGTCGCGCTTGTCGCCCGTCTCGTCCGGGGCGGGGCCGACCAGGCGGATTTCGCTCTGCGGGAACGGGATGGTGACGCCCTCCTCCGCGAAACGCTCTTTTATGCGGCGCAGCAGGTTGGTCTGCGCCCCGTACATGTCGGGCACCTTGGCCCAGCCACGGATGACCAGGTTCACGGCCGAATCGCCCAGGGTGTCGGTCCACACGCCCGGGGCTGGGTCTTTCAGGATGCGCGGGTCGGCATCGAACAGTGCCTGGATCACCTGCATGGCCTTGCCGATGTCGTCGCCATAGCCGATGCCCACCTTGAACTCGAAACGGCGGGTGCCGCGGCGATTGTAGTTGATGATGGCGTCGCCGCCGACCTTGGCGTTGGGTACGACAGCCTCGCGGTTGTCCGGCGTGGTGAGGTAGGTGTGCATCAGGTTGATGCTGTCGACGGTGCCTTCGACGCCGCCGACCAGCACGTAGTCGCCGATGCGGAACGGCCGGAACAAGATGAGCAGCACGCCCCAGGCGAGGTTGGACAACGAGCTGTTCAGGGCCAGACCGATGGCCAGGCCGGCCGCACCCAGCGCGGCGATCAGGGAGGCCGTGGGGATGCCCGCCATGCCCATCACCTGCACGATGATGAAGGCGATAAGCAAGCCGTAGATGGCGTTGCGCAGGAAGCCGGCGAGCGTGGCGTCGACGTGGGCGCGTTCGAGCGCGCGCCGACCGACGTTGGCGATGCGCGCGGCGATCCAGAAGCCCACGAGCAGCGCCACGAGCGCGATGCCGATGCGCACGAGGTAAGTGAAAAGGATCACGCGGGTAGCGTGGTCGATGCCGAGATGGTCGAGGAAGTCGATCATGGAGCCTGCCTTGTCCGTGCCGGAAAATCGGCGGCAAGGCTAGCAGGTGGGGTGTGAACGGCACGGGGTGGAAGCCGATCGCATGGACGATCCGGCGCGAGCCGACATCGTGCGGGTGATGGTATCGCTCGCCTTGTTGCGATCCCTGGGGCTCGCGGACAGGGGCCATGCTCACCCGAATCCGGGGGATGGAGGGCCGCCGTTGGACGGCGGCCCTCGTGGCGTGGATCAGTGCGCGGGCTTGGCGGCCTGCGCGGTCTGCGGCGCGTCCTTGTGGCCGCCGTAGGGCAGCACGTCGGCGGCGAGCTTGGGATCGGCCTTGATGAGGCCGACTTCGTCGCTGACGATGTGGGCGGCTTCGTCGAGCGGGGTGTCCTTGGCCTTCTTGGCCTCGGCCTCCTGCTTGAGGTCCGTCTTGATGCTGCGCTCGTTGGCGTTCAGGCCGTCGTCGGAGATATCCGCGCCGTCGTCGCCGTCGTCACCGAAGATCGCCTTGCGTCGCGCGCGGAACTCGGCCTGCGTCGCGTCGAACTGCTTGCGCTCGGCCTGTCGCGTGGCGAGGTTGAGCGAGATGTCGGTCTTGTCGCGCATTTTCTTGTACTGCGCGAGTTCGTCGAGCATCAGCTTCCACGCCGGCGAGGTTGCCACGCGGGCGTCGTGCTTCTGGTTGAGCGGCGCGAACAGCGGCTTGAGGTTGGCCACCGGCTTGTAGTCGGCCGGATCGATGTGGCGCCACGGCAAGGCGTTGTCGTAGGTGGACTCGCCGAATTCCTTCGCGTCGCCGTTTTCCGGGAAGCGCACGTCGGGGGTGACGCCGTGCAGCTGCGTGCTGTCGCCGTTGATGCGGATGAACTCGGCGATGGTCATCTTCAGCTCGCCATACTTGGCGTCTTCACCGGTGGTGGCCTTGCCGAACTTGTCCAGGTCGACGAGGTTCTGCACGGTGCCCTTGCCGAAGGTCGGCTCGCCGATGATGATGCCGCGGCCGTAGTCCTGGATCGCGGCGGCGAAGATCTCCGACGCCGATGCCGAGCCACGGTTGACCATGACCGCCATCGGGCCGTCCCAGGCCATGCCCGGATCGTCGTCGCCCTGCGCCTCCACCTGCCCACGCGCATCGCGCACCTGCACGACAGGGCCGGTGTCGATGAACAGGCCGGTGAGTTCGGTGGCTTCGTTGAGGGAGCCGCCGCCGTTGTTGCGCAGGTCCATGATGACGCCGTCGACCTTCTGCGCCTTGAGCTCGGTGAGCAGCTTCTTGACGTCGCGCGTGGCGCTCTTGAAGTTGGCGTCGCCAGCGCGGCGGGCGCCGAAATCCTGGTAGAAGGTGGGCAGGTCGATCACGCCGATCTTGCGGGTGACGTCGCCGTCCTTCACCTCGATGACCTTCGACTTGGCGGCCTGTTCTTCCATGGTGACCTTCTTGCGCACGAGGGTCACGATGTCGTGCTTGCCGTCGACGCCGGCTTCGGCGGGCAGCAGTTCGAGGCGCACGGTGGTGTCTTTCTTGCCGCGGATGAGCTTGATGACGTCGTCCTGGCGCCAGCCGACGACATCGACCATGGGCCCGGTTTCGCCCTGGCCCACGGCCACGATGCGGTCGCCGGGCTTGATCTTGCCCGACTTGTTCGCCGGACCGCCTGGCACGAGCTCACGCACCACGGTGTAGTCGTCGCGCGCCTGCAGCACCGCGCCGATGCCTTCGAGCGAGAGCCGCATGGCGATATCGAACTGGTCGGCCGCGCGGGGGCCGAGGTAGTCGGTGTGCGGATCGGTGGAGTTCGAATACGCCGTCATGAACGCCTGGGTGGCGTCTTCGTCGTCGAGCTGGCGGATGCGCGTGATGTAGTTGGCGTAGCGCTTGTCGAGCGTCTTGCGGATATCGTCGTCGCTCTTGCCGGCCAGCTTCAGGCGCAACCAGTCGTTCATCGTGCGCTTGCGCCAGATGTCGTCGAGCTCGGCCTGGTTCTTCGGCGGCGTGGCCTTCTTGCGGTCGAAGTTGTAGGTCTCGTTGCCGCTGAAATCGAAGCCCTTCTTGAGCAGGCTGCGCGCGTAATTCATGCGGTCGACCGACCGCGTGATGTAGAGATTGAAGACCGAGAACGGACCGGAGAGGTCCTGGTTCCAGATGGCGTCGTCGAACTGCGTCTTCAGCGGCTCGAACCGGGCCATGTCTTCCTGGGTGAACAGCACTTTCTCGCCGTCGAGGGCGTCGAAGTAGGCCTTGAAGATCTTCGCCGACATCGCGTCGTCGAGCGGCTGGGCCTGATAATGGAAGCGCGTGAGGAAACGGGCCGAAAGCTGCGCGGCCTGGGTCTCGGCCGGGGTAGCCTTGAGCGGCAGCGTGGATTCCTTGCGCTGCGGCTCGGGCGAGGTGGCGGCCTCGGAGGCGTCTTTCGGTTGCGGGGTGGGATCCTTCGCCGGCGCAGTGGCGCCCGGCTGCGGTGTGGCGGTCTGGGCGTGCGCTCCGGGGATGGCGAGGGCCAGGAGGAGCGCGAGCGACACGGGGCGAAGGGTCATGTAGTGAAAGCCTCGGGGTGCTTCTTACGGGTTATTCGACGACGCCGGCGGCGTGGGCCATCAGGTCGGCATGGTAGGAGGATCGCACCAGCGGACCGGAAGCGACATGGGAGAACCCCATCGCCTCACCTTCGACCCGCAGTGCCTCGAATTCGTCCGGCGTCCAATAGCGGACCACCGGATGGTGATGCGCCGTCGGCTGCAGGTATTGGCCGATGGTGATCATGTCCACGTCATGGGCGCGTAGATCGCGCATCGTCTCGATGACCTGGTCGTAGGTTTCGCCCAGGCCCAGCATGATGCCGGACTTGGTCGGCACCTCGGGATGCTGCGCCTTGAAGCGCTTGAGCAGGTCGAGCGACCACTGGTAGTCGGCGCCCGGGCGCACCTCACGGTAGAGGTGCGGCACGGTTTCGAGGTTGTGGTTGAAGACGTCCGGCGGGAAGTCTTTCAGCACCTCGAGCGCGCGCTCCATGCGGCCCTTGCCACGGAAATCAGGGGTGAGGACCTCGATGCGGATGTCCGGGCTCGCGTGGCGCACCGCACGGATGCACGAGGCGAAATGCTCGGCGCCACCGTCGCGCAGGTCGTCGCGGTCGACCGAGGTGATCACCACGTATTTCAGGCGCATGTCGCGGATGGTCTCGGCCAGGCGCGCCGGCTCGAGCGGATCGGGCGGCAGCGGACGGCCGTGGGCCACGTCGCAGAACGAGCAGCGCCGGGTGCATACCTCGCCGAGGATCATGAACGTGGCGGTGCCCTTGGAGAAGCACTCGTGGATGTTCGGGCACGAGGCTTCCTCGCACACCGTCACCAGCGAATTTTCGCGCAGTCGGGCCTTCAGCTGCTGCACGGCGTTGCCCTGGGGCAGGCGAACGCGGATCCAGCCGGGCTTGCGCAAGGCGGGCTGCGCGGTATCGAAGCCCGCGCGGTTGAGCGCGATCTTGTCGTTGCCGAGCATCTTCTCGCCGGGCTTGTCGACCACGGCGATGGGGATGCTGCGAGGGGAAGTGGGGGCGGTTTGGCTCATGAGGGTCAGGCCTTCAGACCGCAAGGCGCGCGGGGAGTTCGGGAAGGGATGGGTCGGCCTCGACGGCATGGAAGCCGAACTGCTTGCAGAATGCCTGCACCAGGACGTCTTCCACGTCGGCCAAGCGCGACGGGCCACCCAAGTCTAGCACCTGGGTGACTTCCAAGCCCTTGTAGCCGCAAGGATTGATGCGGTGGTAGGGCTCCAGGTCCATGTCGACGTTGAAGGCCAGCCCGTGGAAGCTGCAGCCCCGGCGGATGCGCAGGCCCAGGGCAGCCACCTTGGCCCCGGCCACGTAGACGCCGGGGGCGCCCTCCTGGCGGTCGGCACCGATGTTCCACTCGCCCAGGGTATCGATGATGGCCTGCTCGATCCCGTGGACGAGCTCGCGCACGCCGACGCCGACGCGGCGCAGGTCGATCATGGGATAAGCCACGATCTGGCCCGGGCCGTGGTATGTCACCTGGCCGCCGCGGTCCACCCGCACCACCGGGATGTCGCCGGCAAACAGCACGTGTTCTTCCAGCCCCGCCTGGCCCAGGGTGAACACCGGGTCGTGCTCGAGCAGCCACAGCTCGTCGACGGTGTCGTCGGTGCGGTTGTCGGTGAAGGCGCTCATGGCCTTCCAGGTGGCTTCGTAGGGGACGCGCCCCAGCCGGCGGACGTTGAGGGGGAGGGTCATGGGAGCGGGAGATCAGGTCAGTGGAGGGAACGTGTGGGCGGAGCCCGCGCCGGACAAGGCGCCGCCCAGAACGCCGTAGGAGCGCGCCCTGCGCGCGACTCCCCGGCACGTCGCGCGCAAGGCGCGCTCCTACATGGTGAAACGGATGTTTTCGTCCGCGCGGAGCGTGCTGTGCGCTTCGAGGTATTTGTCGCGTGTCGGCGCGACGAAGCTCACGGTCACCGACTGGTAATTGCCCGCAGGGGTGAGCTTGGTCGACAGCGTCTCGTGGAGCACCTCCAGGCCGATGCCGTGGAGCAGCGCCGGCACGTGCTTGTCGAGGCCGGCGTTGGCGTTGCCGATGGCGGTGATTTCGAACTCGCCGGGAAACTGGAAGCCCTTGCCCTCTTTCTGGGCGTGGCTGAAGTCGATCTCACGCATGGCGGGCTCCTTACTTTTTGTCGGACTTGGCGTCGTCGCTATGGAACCACAACAGGATGGTGTCCCACAGGCGCGAGAAGAACCCGCCCTCGGGCGCGTCGTTGAGCGCCACCAGCGGCGCGGTGACCACCGGCTGGCCATCGAGCGTCACGCGCAGCGTACCCACCTGCTGGCCCTTCTTGAACGGGGCGATCAGGGTCGACGGGATGTCGAGGTTGGCCTTGAGCTTGTCGTAGTCGCCGCGCTTGACCGAGACCATGACGTCTTCGGCGACGCCCAGCGGCAGCGTGTTTTCGGCACCCTTCCACAGCTTCGGCGTGGCCAGCGGCTTGTTGGCCTCGTACAGCTTGTGCGCCTCGTAGAAGCGGAAGCCGTAGTTGAGCAGCGACAGCGCGGCATCGGCGCGGCCCTTCTCGCTGCTGGCCCCCATGACGATGGCGATCATGCGCGCGTCGCCCTGCTTGGCCGAGGCGGCCAGGCAGAAGCCCGCGGCGGCGGTGTGGCCGGTCTTGATACCGTCGACCGTGTTGTCACGCCACAGGAGCAGGTTGCGGTTGTGCTGCTTGATGCCGTTCCACTCGAACTCCTTCACCGCCGAAATGGCGTAGTCCTCGGGGAAGTCGTGGATCAGCGCGCGCGAGAGGATCGCGATGTCGCGGGCCGTCGTGTAGTGATTGGAAATGGGGTAGCCCGACGCGTTCTCGAAGTTCGAGTGCGTCATGCCGATCTGCTTGGCGTAGGCGTTCATCAGGTTGGCGAACGCGGGCTCGGAGCCGGCCGTGTGCTCGGCCAGTGCGATGGCCGCGTCGTTGCCGGACTGGATGATCAGGCCGTAGAGAAGGTCTTTGAGCGGCACCTGGCTGTTGAGCTTGAGGAAGCTGGTGGAGCCGTCGGTGCCGGCACCGCCGCCGCGCCAGGCGTTTTCGCTGATGGTGACCGGATCGGTCATGTGGATCTTGCCGTTTGCGATTTCGGCGGACACCACGTAGTCGGTCATGATCTTGGTGATCGAAGCCGGCTCGACCTGCATGTCCGGATCTTTCGACGCGATGATCTGCCCGGTGTTGTAGTCCATGAGCACCCAGCTCTTGCCTTCCACATCCGGCGGCGGAGGCACCGGCGCGTCGGGCACCACGGGGCGAGGCACCGAGGGACGCGGCGGCGTCTGCTGCGCCATGGTCACGCCGGCGACGAGCGCGGCGGCGGCGAAAGCGAACAGGGAGCGGGGCAAGAGCTTCATCGTTTCTGCGGTCCAGTCAAAACAGGAAAAAAAGAGGTTCAGTCTACCGCGACCTGGGGTCGAGGCAGGCCCATCCCGGCGATCTGGTCGGTCACGCGGTCGGCGGTGTCGACGTCGGCGAGGGGGCCGACGCGTACCTTGCGCACGGTACGGCCACCGACCGAGGCCTCGATCACACTGACCGGCCCCAGGCCCGCCCGGTTCAACTGGTCGGCCACGCGCCGGGCGTTGGCCATGTCGGAAAAGGCCCCGACCTGGAGGTAGATGCTGGGTTTGCCGGGCACGGCGGCGGGCGAGGCCGTGGCGGCGGGCCGGGTGGCGATGACCGGCGAAGGCGACGCGGGCTTGCCCGGCAACGCCGGCAGCGCGTCGGCGACCGACGCATCGGTCATGCCGGCGACGGGGCCGGCGTCGGCCGGATTGCCCGTCGCAACGGGCGTCGCGGTGGTCGACGTGGGGGCGGGCCGCGGGGTGCCGGCGAGCGCGGCGGCGGCCGCGACCGAGGCGGGCGTCGCCGCGGTGCGGGCCCCGGCGGGCGCGGCCCAGGTGCGCACGGGCGGCGGCGGCGCGGTGACGGGTGCCGGACGGGGCGTGGTGACCACGGCGGGCGCGGCGGCGGAGGACGGATCGCGCGGATCGATGGCGCGCACCTCCACCAGGCCGGTGCCCTTGGGCCAGACCCCGATCTTCACCGCCGCGGCGAACGAGAGGTCGATCAGGCGGTTTTCATGGAAGGGGCCGCGGTCGTTGATGCGGACGATGACGCTCTTGCCGTTCTCCAGGTTGGTGACACGCGCGTAGCTCGGCAACGGCAGCGTCTTGTGCGCGGCCGAGAACTGGTACATGTCGTATTCCTCGAGGTTCGAGGTCTTGTAGCCGTGGAACTTGTTGCCGTAGAACGACGCGATGCCGCGTTCGACGTAGCCGCGGGGGTTGTCCATCACGGTGTAGGTCTGGCCCAGCACGCTATAGGGCGACTTGTTGCCGTAGAGCGAGCGTGGCTCGGTCTTGGGCACCGGCTCGGGCAGCTTGCTGACGTCGGGGATATCCGTGGGCACGCTGTCGCGGCTGGAACGGTAGCGCGACGACTGCGATTTGCTGATGTCGTCATAGCCGCCACGGGCCGAGCCGCCACTGCCGCCGCGCGAGCCCGGGCGCACGTTGTGGTGACCGCCGCCGCAGGCGGTGAGGCACGACACCGCGACGATGAGCGCCAGCCACGCGACGGCGCGATACCCCAGCCAACGGCCCCTGCCGCCGGCTACGTCCGGCAGGGCTCGTTGCCGGCCCCCTTGCGTCATCGCCCGGCGGAACCCGTGACGCGGGCGCGGATCTCCTGCGCCAGCTGGTGGACGGCGAGCGCGTACATCGGGCTGCGGTTATAGGTGGTGATCACGTAGAAGTTCTGGAACGTGAACCAGTATTCGTCGCCGTTCGGGCCATCCAGGCGCAGCAGCTGCGCGGGACGACCGGGGTTGAGGTGCTGCACCGGCGCGAAGCCATCGGCCACGAAGCCCTCGACCGTACCGGTCGGGTGCCAGTCTTTCGGCACGCCCGGCGCCTTCGCGCGGCGGTCGGGCTGCGCGGGCGCGGCGACCGGACCGCCGGTTTCCCAGCCGTGCTCGGCGAAATAGTTGGCGACGCTGGCGAAGATGTCGCCGAGGTTGCCCTTCATGTCGATGCGGCCGTCGCCGTCGTAGTCGACGCCCCACTGGCGGATCGACGACGGCATGAACTGGCCCCAGCCCTGCGCGCCGGCGTATGAGCCGGTGAGCGTGTCGATCGGGCCGGCCAGGTGGTTGGACGGCAGTTCGAGCAACGTCTTCAGCTCGCCGCGGAAGAACGGCGCGCGCTTGGGGTAATAGAAGGCCAGCGTGGTGAGCGCGTCGAGCACCTTGTATTTGCCGGTGTTGCGGCCGTAGAAGGTTTCGACGCCGACGATCGCCACGATGTATTCGGGTGGCACGCCATAGCGGCGGCCGATCGTGTCGAGCAGCTTGCGATGCTCGCGGTAGAAGTCGGCCCCCGCCTGGATGCGCTCCTCGGTGAGGAAGATCGGGCGGTAGTCTTTCCACGCCTTGCCTTCGGCCGGGCGGTTCATCGCGTCGATGATCGACTGCTGCTTCTTCGCCCCGTCGAGCAGGCGGTTGAGCGCGGCCGGGCTCTTGCCCGTGTCGCGCGCGACGTCGCGCACCAGCTCGGCCTGGCCCGGATGGGTCTGGGCCGAGGCGGTCATCGCCGCCAGGCAGAAGGGGAAGACCAGCGACGCGCACGACAGGCGCGGGAGGAAACGTGCGGGGCGGGCGCGGCGCGCAGCGAGAACTTCATCCATGCGCTGAAGCGTAACATGCGGACATGGCCGCCCCGGGGCGATCGTCGGCCGCCGTTCAGTCATGGAGCTTGCGATTGGCGTGGATGGACATCAGCACGCCGAAGCCCGTGAGCAGCGACACCGCCGAGGTGCCGCCGTAGCTCACCAGCGGCATCGGCACGCCCACCACCGGCAGCACGCCGGCGACCATGCCGCCGTTGACCGCCACGTAGACGAAGAAACTCATGCCGATGGCGCCCGCGAGCAGGCGGGAATAGGTGTCGCGCGCGTTCATCGCGATCCACAGGCAGCGGCCGATGATGAAGGCGTACAGCAGCATGATCGCCACCACGCCGACCAGGCCGAACTCTTCGGAAAACACGGCGAAGATGAAGTCGGTGGTGTGCTCGGGCAGGAAATCCAGGCGCGACTGGGTGCCGTGCTGCCAGCCCTTGCCGAACAGGCCGCCCGAGCCCACGGCGATCTTCGACTGGATGATGTGCCAGCCGTTGCCCAGCGGATCGGATTCCGGATCGAGCAACGTGCGCACGCGGTTGCGCTGGTATTCGTGGAGGAACTGCCAGGCCACCGGCACGGCCGCCGCGGCGCCGCCCACGAGCAGGCCGATGCGCCACCACGCCATGCCCGACAGGAACAGCGCGAACGCACCCGCGCCCGCCACGAGCAGGGCGGTGCCCAGGTCGGGCTGCTCGGCGATGAGGCCGGCGGGTACGGCGATGAGCAGGCCCACCACGATGATGTCCTTCCAGCCCGGCGGCAGCTGGCGGGGGTGCAGGTACCACGCCACCATCATCGGCATGGTCAGCTTGAGCAGTTCGGACGGCTGGAAGCGCATCACGCCGAGGTCGAGCCAGCGATAGGCCCCCCTGCCCTCGCCCAGCGCGGCCACCACCACGAGCAGCGCCGTGCTGCCCATGTAGAGCCAGGGCGTCCACGAGCGCAGCACGGGCGGCGGGATGCGCGAGATGACCACCAGCAACACCGCGCCGAGCACGAAGCGGGCGGCCTGCCCGCCGACCAGCGAGTAGTTGCCGCCACCCGCGCTGTAGAGCGTGGCCAGGCCCGCGCAGGCCAGCACGAAGAGCGCCAGCAGCAGGGGCAGGTCCAGGCGCGGCCGGCTGATGAGGCGCAGGCCGAAACGCTTCAGGCGCACCGTCATCCCTTCGAACACGCTCATTGGTCGTCACCGTTGTCGTAGGGCATCGCCGCGCTGTCCGACGGGGCCGGCTGGGCGCCCTGCACCGACGAGGCGGACGCGGGGGCCGGCGGCTCGGGCGCTGCGTCGGAGGTGGTCACCGGCGTGTTCGGATCCGGATCGACCGGCCGCGGGCCGCCTTCGCCGACCACCCACTGATCGAGGATCTTGCGCGCGATGGGACCGGAGTCTTCCGCACCCCACGCACCGGCCTCCAGCACCACGGCCACCGCGATCTTCGGGTCTTCCGCCGGGGTGTAGGCGATGAACAGCGCGCGGTGGCGGCTGGCCAGGTAGGCCTTGTTCTTGTTGGTGTCGTAGGCGTCGGTCTTGCGCGAGAAACGTTCGGCCGTGCCGCTCTTGCCCGCGATAACGTAGGGAAACCCGATGCCCAGCTTCTTGCCCGTGCCCTTGCCCGAGTTGATCACCGCGATCATGCCCTGGTTGACCGCGTCCCAGTCGGCGGGCTTGCGGATCACCGAGGGGCCGGTCGGCGGAAACGACTGCGCCACGCGCGGCGCGTCCACGCCGTCCTGCGTGTCGAGCAGCAGGTGCGGCGTATACGGCACGCCGCGCCCCGCGAAGGTGGCCAGCGCGTGCGCGAGCTGGATCGGGGTCACCGCCCAGTAGCCCTGGCCGATACCGGCGATGATGGTTTCGCCGGGGAACCAGCCCGACTTGCTGCGCGTGGCCTTCCACTCGCGGGACGGCAGGATGCCTTCCACCTCGCCCACGAGATCGATGCCGGTCTTCTTGCCGAAGCCCAGGCGGCCCATCCAGTCGGAGAGGCGATCGATGCCCATGTCGAGCGCGAGCTTGTAGAAATACGTGTTGGTCGAGTGTTCGATGGCCTGCATCATGTTGACCGTGCCGTCGCCGCCGCGCTTGTCGTCGCGATAACAGCGGCTCTGCCCGGGGATGCAGAATTCGCCCGTCGACAGCACGGTGTCGCCCGGCCGGCGCAGGCCCATCGTGAGCCCCCCCAGGGCGAGGAACGGCTTCACCGTGGAGCCCGGCGGGTACACGCCGCGCAGCGCGCGGTTGTAGAGCGGCTTGTCGGCCGCCGTGGTCAGGTCGGTGTAATCGGCGTGGCTGATGCCGTTGACGAACAGGTTGGGGTCGTAGTCGGGCTCGCTGACGAAGGCGAGCACCTGGCCGTTGCGCGGATCGATGGCGATGGCGGCGCCGGCCCGGCCGTTCATGGCGTCCTTGGCCGCTTTCTGCAAGCGCACGTCGATGGTGAGGTAGAGGTTTTTGCCGGGCGTGGGCGGCGTGGTGTCGAGCACGGCCTGCGTGCGTCCGTCGGCGTTGACCTCCACCAGTTCGTACCCGGGCTCGCCGTGGAGCAACTTCTCGTAGGAGCGCTCGATGCCGATGCGACCGATGTGCGTGGTGCCCTTGTAGCTGGCTTCCTCGTCGTCGTCCATGCGATCAAGGTCGTCGGCGTCGATGCGGCTGACGTAACCGATGACGTGCGCGAACAGCGCGCCCATGGTGTAACGGCGGGTGAGGTACGGCACCACGTCGACGCCGGGAAAACGCCAGCGGTTCACGGCGAAGCGGCCGATCTCGTCTTCGGTCAGCTTGAGCTTGAGTGGCACGCCCTCGAAGCGGCGGCTCTGCTTCACCTGCTTCTTGAAGGTGGCGATGTCCTCGTCGCTCAGGGGCACCACGGTGCCGAGTTCGGCGAGCATCGTGTCGAGGTTGCCGGCCTGCTCGGGCGTGACCTCGAGGCGGAAGGCCGGCACATTGTCGGCCAGCAGCACGCCGTTGCGGTCGTAGATGAGGCCGCGCGCGGGGGGGATCGCCCGGGGCTTGACCCGGTTCTGCTCCGACCGCGCGGCGAATTCCTCGTGGTGCATCACCTGGAGATAGACATAGCGCGTCACCACGCCGGCCAGGCCCAGCAGGATGAGCGCGAAGCCGGCCAGGGCGCGACGGCGGAACAGCGCCACCTCGCCGCGGAGCTCCTTGATGGAGGCGCGCCGCAGGCTCATGCTTCGTGGATGCGCAGACGCGCGCGCAGGTCGTCGAGAATCAGGAACAGGAACGGCCACAGCGCCGTGCCGATCAGCGGCGAGATCCAGAATTCGGCCGGCGGCAAGGGATCACCGCCAAGCACGCGGACCAGCAGCAGGAGGATGCGGTCGTTCACCAGCAGGCCGAGCACGGCCAGCGACTGCTGCCACATCGGGAAGAAACGCAGGCGCGAGCGGAACCGCAACGCGATGAAGACCATCGCGGTCAGGCGCAGGGCCTGCTCGCCCAACAGCGCGCCGTCGAAGACATCGGCGGCCAGGCCCAGGCAGAAGGCCATGCCGAGCGTGACGCGATCGCCCGACTGCAGGCACCAGTAAAGCAGCACCAGCGCTGGCCAGTAAGGCTTGAACGGTGCCAGCGGCCCCGGCATGGGGATCAGCATCAGCATCAACGAAAAGAACAGCGTGGCGGCGAACCACAGCTGGCGGACGCGGACCTTGTTCATCGCTGCGCTCCGCTCGTGGCCGCGTGCGCCGGCACCGGCGTGGCCGTGGGGGAGGTCACCGACGGCAGCGTGGGCGTGACCGGTGCCTGGGGATCGGGTGCGAGGTCGGCCGGCGGACCGGCCGGCGTCGCCAACGGCGGCGGCCCCGCCGGCTCGGCGAGGTCGTGCAGCAGGAGCACGTCGTCGCTGCGGTCGAGGTCGGCGGCGGGACGCGCCTGGGCGGCGAGGAACGTGCCCGAGGGCGTCTGTCCGACGTCGCGGATCTCGCCCACGGGAAATCCGGGCGGGAAGCGTCCGCCGAGACCGGAGGTCACCAGCTTGTCACCCACCTGCACGTCGGCCGAGACCGGAATGTTGGGCAGGGTGAGCATGTCCCCCGCTCGGGAGCCGTACGCGATGGTGCGCAGGCCGGTCCGCTCGATGGTGACCGGGATGGCGTGGTTGGGGTCGGTGATGAGCATGGCGACGGACGTGGTGGGCATCACCTCCACGATCTGGCCCATCACGCCGTGGGCATCGATCACCACCTGCCCTACCCGCACGTTGTCGCGCGCGCCCAGGTTGAGCACGATGCGGTGGCGGAACGTGCCCAGGTCGACGCCCACCAGGCGGGCCAGCTGCACGTTGAGCGAGAGGCTGTGCTGGGTGTCGAGCAGTTCTTTCAGGCGCTGGTTCTGTTCGGCCACCGAAGCCATGCGGTTGAGCTTGGCGTTGGCCAGCAGCAGGTCTTCGCGCAGCCGCTGGTTGGCCTCGGTAAGGGCCTGGCGGTCGGCGAAGGCCACGGTGGCGGCATGCAGGCCCCGCGAGGGCAGCCCGGCGATGCGATAGACCGGTTCGACCACCAGCGAGAGCGCGTAGCGCACGTTGGGCAGCCAGCCCCCGCGGTGGTCGAGCACCATCAGCACGCAGGCCAGCGCCAGGTAGACGATCAGGCGGAGCGTGCCCGCCACGCCGGGCGAGAACAGCGGCGACTTGTCGTCGCGATTGAGGGCCATGGATCAGCGCGCTCCGGCCAAATGCGCGGCGCGCGTGTCCATCATTCGAAGGCGAAGAAGTCGCTGCCGTGCTGGTCGATCATCTCCAGCGCCTTGCCGCCACCGCGGGCCACGCAGGTGAGCGGATCGTCGGCCACCTGGACGTGCAGGCCGGTTTCTTCGGAGATGAGGCGGTCGAGGTCGCGCAGCAGGGCGCCACCACCGGTCAGCACGATGCCGCGCTCGGCCACGTCGGAGCACAGCTCCGGCGGGGTCTGCTCCAGCGCGGCCTTGACCGCGGCCACGATGCCCGACAGCGGCTCATGCAGGGCCTCGAGCACCTCGTTGGAGTTGATCGAGAACATGCGCGGCACACCCTCGGCGAGGTTGCGGCCGGAGATTTCCATCTCGCGCACCTCGCTCTGGGGGAACGCGCAGCCGACCTCGAGCTTGATGCGCTCGGCGGTGGATTCACCGATCAGGGTGCCGTGGTTACGGCGCACGTAGTTGATGATGGCCTCGTCGAAGCGGTCGCCGCCCACGCGGACCGACTGCGAGTAGACGATGCCGTTCAGGGAGATGACCGCCACCTCGGAGGTGCCGCCGCCGATGTCGAGCACCATCGAGCCGCGGGCCTCGTGCACCGGAATGCCGGCGCCGATCGCGGCGGCCATGGGCTCTTCGATGAGGAAGACGTCACGGGCGCCCGCGCCTTCGGCGGACTCCTTGATGGCGCGGCGCTCGACCTGGGTGGAGCCGCAGGGCACGCAGACCAGCACGCGCGGGCTGGGACGCAGCATGCGCGAGCGGTGCACCTGCTTGATGAAGTGCTGGAGCATGGCCTCGGTCATGGTGAAGTCGGCGATGACGCCGTCCTTCATCGGTCGCACCGTGGCGATGTTGCCGGGGGTGCGGCCGAGCATGCGCTTGGCGTCGCCACCCACGGCCGCGACGGCGCGCGGGCCGCCCGGGCCGCGGTCCTGGCGGATCGCCACCACCGACGGTTCATTGAGGACGATGCCCTGGCCCCGCACGTAGATAAGCGTATTCGCCGTGCCGAGATCGATGGAAATATCGTTCGAAAAGATTCCGCGGAACTTCTTAAACATGATGCGGCGGGCGCCAATTGCGGGAAAAAGTAAGCGTGCGAGTCTAGATTGGCGTCCTGTCCCACGCAAGGGCGCAGAAGTTAAGAAAGCCTTGTAAGTCCGGGTGATGCGTGAGGATGCGTTACCAGGATCGCACTGTCGTGGCTGCCCCGGTGTCGCCTACGGAGGCGATTTTGGGTACGATCCGCAGGTTTGGCGGGCCCCCGGTGGTTCGCCCCCGCGGCGGCCCCCTCCGGCCGCGCCACTTACCTTTCAGGGTCGCCCAATCGCATGACTGCCGTTATCTGCGGATCGCTCGCCTATGACACCATCATGGTGTTCCAGGACCAGTTCAAGAACCACATCATTCCGGATCAGGTGCACATCCTGAACGTGTCGTTCCTGGTACCGGCCATGCGCCGGGAGTTCGGCGGCTGCGCGGGCAACATCGCCTACAACCTGAAGCTGCTCGGCGGCCACCCGATGCCGGTGGCCACGGTGGGCCAGGATTTCGCGCCGTACCGCGCGCACATGGAGAAGCACGGCATCCGCCTCGACGGCGTGCGCCAGTACGACGACATGTTCACCCCGCAGTGCTTCATCACCACCGATCTGGACAACAACCAGATCACCGCCTTCCATCCGGGTGCCATGTCGAATGCGCACGACAACCACGTGCGCGACATCCCCGACTATGCCTTCGGCATCGTGGCGCCGGACGGCCGCGAGGCGATGCTGCAGCACGTGGACGAGTTCGCCGCGCGCGGCGTGCCGTTCATTTTCGATCCGGGCCAGGCGATGCCGCTGTTCAACGGCGACGAGTTCCGCGCGATGATCGACAAGTCGACGTATGTCATTGTCAACGACTACGAATCGCAGTTGCTGCAGCAGCGCACGGGCTGGAGCGCGGCGGAGATCGCCTCGAAGGTGAAGGCCTACATCGTGACCCTCGGCCCGCGCGGTTCGTTGATCCACGCCGATGGCGAGACGATCGAGATCGGGCCGGCCCGCGAGCGCAAGGTGGTCGATCCCACCGGCTGCGGCGACGCGTACCGCGCCGGCCTCATCTTCGGCATCATGAAGGGCTACGACTGGAAGACCATCGGCAACATGGCGTCGCTCATGGGCGCGCTGAAGGTGGAGCATCCCGGCACGCAGAACCAGTATTTCACGTACGACGAGTTCGCGGCCGAGTTCGAGGAGCAGTTCGGCTACGCCATCGGTTGATCGCGGGGCACGCCCCCGGCGGCGATGAGGCGAAAGGGCGGCGCAGCGATGCGCCACCCTTTTTTGTTCATAGCGGAAGCCCGGGGATGTCGCATGGATGCGGGCCTTGCCGCCGGCTCGTGGGGGGATGCCCCCGGCACTGCGTGAAGAGCTTTTTTAAGCGATTTGCTTCGGATGATCGCGCATGCGATCCGCCCCCCGTCGTTAGACGGCGTGTCGCATGGCCACCCTTCGTCCGACGGAAGGGTGGGAGCGGCCGTATCGGCGATGGCTCAACCGCGCGGCTTGAAGCCCATGGTGGCGTTCACGGCGTCCTTCCAGCCCGCGTAGAGCTCGTCGCGACGCTCCTGGCCCATCGACGGTTTGAACTCGCGATCGACAGCCCAGCGACGGGCGATGTCGTCCTTGCTCTTCCAGAAGCCCACGGCCAGCCCCGCCAGGTAGGCCGCACCCTGCGCCGTGGTTTCCTGCACTTTCGGACGCAGCAGGGTCACATCGAGGATATCGGCCTGGAACTGCGCCATGAAGTCGTTGGCGATCGCACCGCCGTCGGCACGCAGCTCCTTGAGCTCGAGCCCTGAGTCGCTCTGCATCGCCTCCAGCACGTCGCGGGTCTGGTAGGCCATCGACTCCAGCGCGGCCCGGATGAATTGCTCTTTCGTGGTGCCACGCGTGAGACCGAACACGGCGCCGCGCACGTCGCTGCGCCAGTACGGCGCCCCCAACCCGACGAACGCGGGCACGAAGTACACGCCGTCGTTATCCTTTGCCCGTTCGGCGTACGCCTGCGAGTCCGAGGCCTTGCCGAGCATGCGCAGTCCGTCGCGCAGCCACTGGATGACCGACCCGGCAACGAAGATGCTGCCCTCCAGCGCGTATTCGACCTTGCCGTCAACGCCCCACGCGATGGTGGTGAGCAGGCCGTTCTTGGAGCGCACCGCCTTCTCGCCGGTGTTCATCAGCATGAAGCAGCCGGTGCCATAGGTGTTCTTCGCCAGCCCAGGTTCGAAGCAGGCCTGGCCGAACAGCGCCGCCTGCTGGTCGCCGGCGATACCCGCGATCGGCACCTGCAGCCCGAAGAACAGCTTCGGTTGCGTCGTGCCGTAGACCTCGCTGGACGATTTCACCTCCGGCAACATCGAGCGCGGCACGTTGAGCATGGCCAGCAGCTCGTCGTCCCAACGCCGCTCGTAGATGTCGTACATCAGCGTGCGCGAGGCGTTGGTGTAGTCGGTGACGTGCACCTTGCCGCCGGTGAGGTTCCAGATGAGCCAGGTATCGATGGTGCCGAAGGCCAGTTCGCCCTTTTCGGCGCGCTCCTGCGCACCTTCGACGTGATCGAGGATCCAGCGCACCTTGGTGCCGGCGAAATAGGCGTCGATCAGCAGGCCGGTCTTGTCGCGCACCTTCTGCTCATGGCCTTCGTCCTTGAGGCGGTCGCAGATGCCGGCGGTCTGCCGCGATTGCCAGACGATGGCGTTGTAGATCGGCTGGCCGGTGGCGCGGTCCCATACCACCGCGGTCTCGCGCTGGTTGGTGATGCCGATGCCTTCGATACAGGTGGCGTCGATGCCCGAACTGCTGATGACCTCGGTCATCGTCGACAGCACGCTGGTCATGATCTCGCGAGGGTTATGTTCGACCCAGCCCGGCTGGGGGAATATCTGCGGAAACTCCCGCTGCGCGGTACCGGCGATGTTGCCGTCATGGTCGAAGAGGATCGCACGCGAACTCGTCGTGCCCTGGTCGATCGCCAGAATGTATTTCTTATCCATGTCCGGGCCTCACAGCAGGTCGTTGGAAGTCGCCACCTTCGCCTGGCGCGCTTCGGCGAGCGCGCGCTGGCGGGCGGGAAGGAAGGGATGCACCAGGAGCTGGTAGGCGCCCGCGCCAACCACGCCGCCGATGAAGGGGCCCACGATCGGCACCCACCAGTAGTTGTCCGGACCGGGCAGTGCCGACGGTCCCCAACCTGCGAGGTAGGCGAACAGGCGCGGGCCGAAGTCGCGCGCCGGGTTGATCGCCCATGCCTCCAGATAGCCCATGCAGGCGCCGATGGTGGCGACCAGCAGGCCGATGATCAACGCGCCCGAGTTCGCGCCGGGCGCCATCTCGTTGTACTGCTCGGTGATGGCGAAGATGCCGAAAAGAAGGAACGCGGTGAGGATCACCTGGTCCGACAAGGCATGCATCGGCGAGATGGCCAGGCCCGGATGGGTGAAGAACACGCCAGCGGCACCACCGGCCTCGCGGGTCAGCTGATGCGCCTGGTTGAAATGGTCGATCACCGGACCGAACAGCGCATAGACGATGGCCGCGCCAAGGAAGGCACCTATAACCTGGGCGATCCAGTACGGCACGACTTTTTTCCAGGGGAAATCGCGGAACAGGGCCAGGGCCAGCGTCACGGCAGGATTCGCGTGCGTGCCGGAAATCGAACCCGTGGCGTAGATGGCGATGGTGACCGCCAGACCCCAGGCGATACACACGCCCCAGTAGGCATTCTGGTAGGGGCTGGGGTCGTAAAGCACGTACATGCACGCCACGGAATCGCCGAACGCGATGATGATGAACATCGCCAGGGCTTCGGATATCAACTCGCCGATCTGTTGCCGCATGATCCCTTTCTCCATTGGTTTCACGGTGTCTGCGCCGCCGGCATGCCTTGGGGGCGTGTGCGGCGGGCAAGGTATTCGGTGAGGCGTCGCACGCCGTCGGCGTCTACGCGCAGGCCAAGCTTGCTGCGGCGCCAGAGGATATCGTCGGCTTCGGTCGCCCATTCGTGGCGCACGAGGTAATCGACTTCGGTCTGGTAGAGATCGGCACCGAAGTGCTCGCCCAGCTCATCGAGACCGCTGGCTTCGCCGAGCAGGTCGCGGGCACGCGTGCCGTAGTTGTGCGCCAGTCGCGAAGCGAAGCGCTCGTCGAGCCAGGGACGGATCGAACGCAAGTCGGCGATCAGTTCGTCCATGTCGCGCTCGCCGCCGCCCGGCAACGGGGGCGCGTCGGCGGTCCACGCGGGTCGCTCGTTGCCGAGGAGCGGCGCCAGGCGATCGACGGCTTCTTCCGCCAGCTTGCGGAAGGTGGTCAGCTTGCCGCCGAAGACGTTGAGCAGCGGTGCGCCGTTGCGGTCGATATCGAGCAGGTAGTCGCGGGTGACCTCCGACGCGTTGCCCGAGTCGTCCTGAAGCAGCGGGCGCACGCCGCTATAGCTCCAGACCACGTCGTTGGCGGTCAGCTGCTTCTTGAAATAACGGTTCGCGGCGTCGCACAGATAGCGGATTTCATCCGCGGAGATCACCGGGCGCGACGGGTCGTCCTTGTATTCGATGTCGGTGGTGCCGATGAGGGTGAAATCCTGCTCGTACGGGATCGCGAACACGATGCGCCGATCCGGCTGCTGGAAGATGTACGCGTAGCGGTGGTCGAACAGCTTCGGCACCACGATGTGGCTGCCCTTGATCAGGCGCAGCGAGTGGTCGTGCTTGACGTGAGCGACATCGTCGAGAAAGGACGCGGCCCACGGGCCGGCCGCATTGACCAACGCGCGGGCCTTCACGAAGTGACGGGTACCGTCGCGCCCCTCCAGCTCGGCCGTCCACCCGTCCCCGTCGCGCCGGGCGCTCACGCAGCGGGTGTGGGTCTCGATGCGCGCGCCGCGGCGCGCGGCATCCATCGCGTTGAGCACGACGAGGCGGGCATCCTGCACCCACGCGTCGGAATAGACGAAGCCCTGGTGGAACTCGTCACGCAGGGGCTCGCCCGTAACGTGCTTGCCGAAACGCACGCGACGCGAACCCGGCAACGTGCGCCGGCCACGGCCAAGGTGATCGTAGAGGAAGAGACCGATGCGGATCATCCAGGCAGGGCGCAGGTGCGGCTGGTGCGGCAGCACGAAGCGCAGCGGCCAGATGATGTGTGGCGCGGCTCGCAGCAGCACCTCGCGCTCGGCCAGCGCCTTGCCGACGAGGGCGAACTCGAACTGCTCGAGGTAGCGCAGGCCGCCGTGGATGAGCTTGGTGCTCGCGCTCGACGTATGCGAGGCGAGGTCATCGCGTTCGCAGAGCCATACGCTCAGGCCACGCCCGACCGCATCCCGCGCGATACCCACGCCATTGACGCCCCCACCGACCACCAGCACATCGACTTGCTCGACCATCGCACGCTCCGCTCAGGCTGGGAGCGACGCGTCGCCACGATGGAACACCCTACGCTCGGGTACGTTCGATTCGGTTCAGAGGCGCAGTGGTATGCGCATAAACGAACAGATCACATCGTGACGAGCGGGCCGCTCGCGTTGAAATGAGCATATTCGAACACAAACGAACATCGCACGCTGCACTGCAGCGAATCGGTGGCGCGGCGGTCGATGGCGTTTCGATCCACCGTTTACCGCCGGTGGCAGGCCAGCAAGACCCAGGCGTTACCTGGACCGTCCAGGCCGAGGCATCGCACGAAGGGGCGTGGAGTGCGGCCGCGCATGCACCACTTCCCGGTGTCGGGCACTCGGTTTGCGCCGTTCGCGGCGACGCGTGGGGGGCTCGGCGATCAGCCCGCGACGTGCAGTTCGGTGCCCGCGGCTTCGAGCACCGGCATGAGCGCGTCGGGTGGCTGGCGATCGGTGAACCATGCGTTTACCCGAGAGAAATCACCCAGGCGAACCATCGCATTTCGGCCGATCTTGGTGTGGTCGGCACCGAGGAAAACCTGTCGGGAGTGGTCGATGATGGCCTGCGCCACGCGGACTTCATGGAAATCGAAGTCGAGCAGGGTGCCGTCCGGTTCGATACCGGAAATGCCGATGATGCCGTAGTCAACCTTGAACTGACGGATGAGTTCGATCGTGGCCTCGCCCGTCACGCCGTGGTCTCGACCGCGGACGACGCCGCCGGCGACGATCACCTCGAAGGTTGGGTTGTCGCTGAGAAGGATCGCGATATTCAGGTTATTGGTGATCACACGCAGGTCGCGATGTTCAAGCAACGCGCGTCCCACGACCTCGTTGGTGGTCCCGAGGTTGATGAACAGCGATGAGCCATCCGGAATGGCTCGTGCGATCGCCTTGGCGATGCGTCCTTTCTCGTCGGCCTGGAGGCTTTGCCGCGCGGCGTAAGCCACGTTCTCGATACTGGAAGGCGCACTCACACCGCCGTGGTAGCGGCGAATCAACCCGCCATCGGCGAGCAGGTTCAGGTCACGACGAATCGTCTGCGGCGCGACGTCGAAATGACTGGCCAGCTCGTCGACGCCAACGAAGCCTTCGCGCTGGACGATAGCGACCAACGCTTCCTGCCTTCGATTGAGTCGTAGATCCATCGCTCCTCCGGTAAGGATTAGTGCGAAACCATGATGCCGATTAAAGACGGGGCTGTCATGCCGCGAAGCGAGGCGTGTGATGCCAGGCGTCAGGCGGGGCGGTGGGACGTCCGTAACGGTCTCGCAAGGCCTCATTCGCCGCCTTGTGAGGTCGAGGGTTCGCGGACGCGGTCCGCTCCCACCCCTCCGGCAGGAGGGTGGCGCGAGAAAAAGAAAAAACCCGGTCTCGACGAGACCGGGTTTTAGGATAAAGCCCCTGGCGGTGACCTACTCTTGCATGGCTTGAGCCACACTACCATCGGCGCATGCGCGTTTCACTTCT
>NZ_JAQLOK010000010.1:0-89776 GCF_034063545.1 Luteibacter sahnii | reverse complement strand
AGCGGTAGTTCAGTCGGTTAGAATGCTGGCCTGTCACGCCGGAGGTCGCGGGTTCGAGTCCCGTCCGCTCCGCCATTGCTTCTCGAGAAAAAGAATCCGCCTCTGGGGCGGATTTTTTTTGCGTCGCCGCCGGAGGCGAATCAGGACTCGACGCGTTCCAGCGTACCGATGGAATGGCCCTGCTCCGCCAGGAATTCGAGCCATCGGCTCAGGAAGCCGTTCATCCGCAGGCGATGCTGGAAGACCGTGTGCGCCGGCGGGAACGGCCCCAACACCTGCCACAGCTTGCGGCCCGGGTGGCAGTGCATGGCCTCGGCCATGTGGGCGTCGGTGTACATGCGCAGCTGGGCCGAGGGCGATGGCTGGCCGGTGGTCTCGTCGACGAACGCGTAGGTCAGTTCGAGTTCGAGCGTGTAGGGGTGTTTCTCCTGGACGTCGAGCTGCACCTTCAGGCCATCGTCCACGTCGGAGAGGTAACGCCCGGGCGCCAGCCGCTGCGGCGCGAACAGGCGCGCCAGGCGGTGGTAATTCTCCGAGTAGAGTCCCATGAGGAACTCGAAGCGTCCCGGGATAAGCGCGGTGGGGCGTTCGATGACGGAGGTCATGGCGCGGGGTGGGTCTCCTGGTCGGTCAGTACATGTGTCGCTCGATGCCGAGGTACTCGAAGATCTTGCTCGAGATTTCCTCGATCGAGGTGTGCGTGGTGTTGAGGACGGGGATGTTCTCCCGGCGCATCAGCCGGTCGGCCTGTTCGAGCTCCCACCGGCACTGCTTGAGCGTGGCATAACGACTGCCGGGGCGGCGCTGCTCGCGGATCTGGGCCAGCCGGACCGGGTCGATCGTCAAGCCGAACAGGCGGCTGCGGAACGGTCTCAGCCGCGGCGGCAACTCCAGCTTGTCCAGGTCGTCGTCCGTGAGCGGGTAATTGGCGGCGCACACGCCGTAATGCAAGGCCATGTAAAGGCAGGTCGGGGTCTTGCCCGAGCGCGAGACCCCGACGAGCACCACGTCGGACTGGTTGTAGTCCACGTCCAGGCCGTCATCGTGGGCCAGCGCGTAGTTGGTGGCTTCGATGCGGGCTTCGTAGCGCTCGAAGTCGACCATGCCGTGGGAGCGGTTCACCGCGCCCGACTGCTTCACCCCGAGTTCGATTTCCAGCGGCTCGATGAAGGGCGCGAACACGTCGAGCATCAGCGCCCCGCTTCCGGCCACGATGTCGCACAGGGCGCGGGAGGTCATCGTGTTGACGACGATGGGCCGCTGGCCGTCCTGGGCGTATTTGGTCTTGATCCGCAGGCAGGCCGCCTCGGCCTTGGCCGGGTTGTCGATGAACGGCAGGCGGTGGGTATCGAACTGCACCCCATCGAACTGGGTCAGCATGCTGTTGCCGATCGTCTCCGCGGTGATGCCGGTGGAGTCGGAGATGAAGAACACGGTTCGACGCATGAAGCGATTCCTTGGCGAAGGGTCCGGCATGACTCCCACCTTAAGACCAATACGCCCTTCTCACCAGCTACCCCGCATCATGACGGGCCGTTTGTGCATTGCCGCTTGTATGTCGGCAATACCACTACGACAATGCGCCGATTTTTCCAGCGCGGCCCGCCGCCCAACCGATGTGAGGATCTTCCTTTGAGCGACCTGGTACTTTGGCTCGACGCGCTACGCATGACCGACCTTGGCAAGGTGGGCGGCAAGAACGCCTCCCTGGGCGAAATGATCGGCAACCTGGCCAAACTCGGCGTTTCGGTCCCCGGCGGTTTCGCCACCACGGCGGATGCCTTCCAGACCTACCTCGAGAAAAGCGGCCTGGCCAAGCGCATCCAGGCGCGCCTGGCCACGCTCGACGTGGATGACGTGGACGAACTCACCCGCGGCGGCAAGGAAATCCGCGGCTGGATCGTCGACACCGCCCTGCCCGCCGACCTGGAACAGGCCATCCGCGAGGCCTACGCCAAGCTCTGCAAGGACGCCGGCGCCGGCGACATCGCCGTGGCCGTGCGCTCCTCCGCCACCGCCGAGGATCTCCCGGACGCCTCGTTCGCCGGCCAGCAGGAAACCTTCCTCAACGTGGTCGGCATCGACGACGTGCTGCACAAGGTGAAGGAGGTCTTCGCCTCCCTCTATAACGACCGCGCCATCGCCTACCGCGTGCACCAGGGGTTCAAGCACGAGGACGTCTTCCTCTCCGCCGGCGTGCAGCTCATGGTGCGCTCGGACGTGGGCGCGTCCGGCGTGCTGTTCACCCTCGACACCGAATCGGGTTTCCGCGACGTGGTCTTCGTCACCGGTTCGTACGGCCTGGGCGAAATGGTGGTCCAGGGCGCCGTCAATCCCGACGAGTTCTACGTGTTCAAGCCGACGCTGAAGGACGGCAAGCCAGCCGTGCTGCGTCGCAGCCTCGGCGCCAAGCAGCAGCGCATGGTCTATTCGAGCCAGCCCGGTGAACGCGTGCGCATCGAGGAGACTCCGGTCGACGATCGCCACCGCTTCTGCATCACCGATGCCGACGTGGAAGAACTCGCGCGCCAGGCGCTGATCATCGAGACGCACTACGGGCGTCCGATGGACGTCGAATGGGCGAAGGACGGCCACACCGGCAAGCTCTACATCGTGCAGGCCCGCCCGGAGACGGTGAAATCGCGCTCGCACGCCACCACCCTCGAGCGATTCCAGCTCAACGAGAAGGGCAAGGTGCTCACCGAGGGTCGCGCCATCGGCCAGAAGATCGGCTCGGGCAACGCCCGCGTGATCCGCTCGCTGGCCGACATGAACAAAGTGCAGCCGGGCGACGTCCTCGTCGCCGACATGACCGATCCCGATTGGGAGCCGGTGATGAAGCGCGCCGCGGCCATCGTCACCAACCGCGGCGGCCGTACCTGCCACGCGGCGATCATCGCCCGGGAACTGGGCGTGCCCGCCGTCGTCGGTTGCGGCAACGCGCTGGACACGATCCCCGATGGCGCGGAGGTCACGGTATCGTGCGCCGAAGGCGACACCGGCACGATCTACGAAGGCATGCTGAAGTTCGACCGCATCACCGCAGACCTCGGCGCGATGCCGGAGGCGCCGCTGAAGATCATGATGAACGTGGCCAACCCTGAGCGTGCGTTCGATTTCGGCATGCTGCCGAACGCCGGCATCGGCCTGGCCCGCCTGGAAATGATCATCGCCAGCCACATCGGCGTGCATCCGAAGGCTCTGCTCGAGTACGCCCGGCAGGACGCCGAGACAAAGGCCCGCATCGACGCGCGCATCGCCGGTTACAAGGACCCCGTATCGTTTTACGTCGATCGCCTCGGCGAAGGCATCGCCACCATCGCCGCCTCGGTGTATCCAAAGCCGGTGATCGTGCGTCTGTCCGACTTCAAGTCGAACGAGTACGCCGGCCTGCTTGGCGGCTCGCGTTATGAGCCGCACGAAGAAAACCCGATGATCGGCTACCGCGGCGCCAGCCGTTACGTGTCGCCGGATTTCGCCGAGTCGTTCGCGCTGGAATGCCAGGCGGTCAAGCACGTGCGCGAGACCATGGGCCTGTCCAACGTGTGGGTGATGATCCCGTTCGTGCGCACGCTCGACGAGGGCCGCAAGGTGATCGAGGTGCTGCGCAAGAATGGTCTCGTGCAGGGCGAACACGACCTCAAGGTCATCATGATGTGCGAGGTGCCGTCCAACGCGCTGCTGGCCGACGAATTCCTCGACATCTTCGACGGCTTCTCGATCGGCTCCAACGATCTCACCCAGCTCACGCTGGGCCTGGATCGCGATTCGAGCATCGTGGCCAACCTCTTCGACGAGCGCGACCCGGCGGTGAAGAAACTGCTCGCCCTCGCCATCAAGACGGCGCGCGAGAAAGGCAAGTACGTGGGCATCTGCGGCCAGGGCCCGTCCGATCACCCGGACCTGGCTGAATGGCTGATGGAACAGGGCATCGAGTCGGTATCGCTCAACCCCGATACCGTGGTCGATACCTGGCTGCGGCTGGCGAAGAAGAAGCAGGCGTCCTGAGGATCCTGCGGCGGCCCGTGCGCGGCCCCGTCGAGGGTCGCGCACGGGCCGCGTTGTTACCGGTGGACGGCGACGCCCGCGTTTCGATAGGCCGCCATCGCGGCATCGCTGGTGTCGGCAGACACGACCAGGTGCGTGATGGCCCCGATCGACGCGGTATGGTGCGTCGCCGAGGCGACGAGCTTGTCCGGCGTGGCGATCGCCACCGTCTCGCCGCTGGCCTCAATGATGACCTGTTTGAAGACCGTTTCTTCCGCATCGACTGTCCACAGGCCGCTGGCCGCGTCGATGGCGCACACGCCGGGAAAACACAGGTCAGCCCGGATGTCCTGCGCCTGGCGCACCGTGCGTGAGCCGATGGCACCGCCAATGTGGGGGTCGAGGCGGCCACCAAGCATAAGCACGTCGAAGCCGGGTCGACCCAGCACGGCCATGGCCACGTCAGGCGCGTTGGTCACCACGGTCAACCCGCGACGCTCGGGCAAGGCATGCGCCAGCGCGGTGTTGGTCGATCCCGCGTCGATGAACAGGATCTGCTTCTCACCCACCAGCGAAGCGGCCACCCCGGCCAGCGCGCGCTTGAGTTCGGCGCGTTCGTGGTGACGCTCGCCCAGCGGCGCCACCGGCTGCGCCAGCAAGGCGCCTCCATAGACGCGACGGCACAGTCCCTGGGCAGCCAGGTCACGCAGGTCGCGGCGAATCGAATCGTCGGACACCCGAAACGCCTGGGCGAGATCGGTGGCCACCACGCGACCGTCGCGTCGCAACCGGTCCAGTATCCACTGCTGCCGCTCACGCGGCAGACTGCCGTCGACCGCGTTCATGCCGGCAGGAAACCCAGCGCCACCAGCTCGGCGCGCAACTGTGCGGGCGACTGGAAATGGATGCCATGGATGCCCAGGCGCTCGGCGGCCTCGACGTTGACCGCGTTGTCGTCGATGAAGACGGCGGTGGCCGGATCGATGTCGTAGCGTTCCAGGAGCGTCTGATAAAGCTTCGGATCGGGCTTGATCGTGCCCTCCTCGCCCGATACCACGATGCCGTCGAACCAGCCGAAGAACGGATACCGCTCACGGGCGAACGGAAACGTCTCGTGCGACCAGTTGGTAAGGCCGTACAGCGGATGCCCCGCCTGCTTGAGGTCGTGCAGGATCACGATGCTGTCGTCGATCGGCCCCTTGAGGGTTTCCGGCCAGCGATCGTGATAGGCGGCGATCAGTTCGGCGTGTTGCGGATACTCCGCCGTGAGCAGGCTCACCGCTTCGCGCCAGGGCCGCCCCGCGTCCTGCTGGAGGTTCCAGGCGTTGGTGGTCACTTCGGCGAGAAACCGCTCCATCCCCTCTTCGTCGTCGCCGAACAGCTTGCGATAGAGATGTCGGGGATTCCAGTCGACGAGCACGCCGCCGAAATCGAAAATAATGACCTCGCGATGGGTATGCATCTGCGGTACTCCGGTCAGCGGCGCGCGATCGACGCGCAAAGGGAAACGATCACCAGCAGGCCGGCCACGCCGGTCAGGGCCAGCGGCAGGCTGCTCAGGCGGGCGGCGAAACCGATGCCGGCGGGACCGGCGAGCATGCCGGCGTAGCCCAGCGCGGTGACGATGGCGATGCCGACGCCCGGCGACGCCCCACCGAGGCGGCCCGCGGCGCTGAACAGCACCGGCACGATGTTGGACGCGCCGATGCCGACGAGCACGAAGCCGAACAAGGCGGCCGGCCCCCAAGGGAGGGTCGTGGCCGCGAGGAAGCCGGCGGCGGCGATGAGGCTGCCCGCGCGCACGATGGCGACCGGCCCCACGCGTGCGGTGATCCGGTCACCCATCAGGCGACACACCGCCATCGCCACCGAGAACGCCGCGTAGCCCAGGCCGGCCGAGGAGGCATCGAAACCGCGAGAGAAACGCAGGAACACCGCGCTCCAGTCGAGCATCGACCCTTCGGCCAGGAACACCACCATGCAGAGGAACCCGAGCAGGAACACCGCACCGCCCGGCATGCGGAACGGCGCGCGCGTATCGGCGTGGGCCTCATCGTGGCGCACGAGGAAGTGCCGCCACTGGGTCAGCACGATGGCCAGCAGCGCCAGCGAAACAGCAACGGCGCTGCCCGTGAGCGGCGCGCCGGCTTTCAGCAAGGCGGCCATGCCGGCGGACCCCACGAGGCCACCCACGCTGAAGAGCCCATGGAAGCCGGACATCATCGGCCGGGCCTCGCGCTTTTCGACGTCCACCGCGTGCGCGTTCATCGCCACGTCGACGAGTCCCAGGGCCGCGCCGAAGAACAGCAGCGCCACGCCCAGCCACCCGGCGCTCGGCGCCAGGGTGAGCAACGGGAGCGCGAGGCAGACCAGCAACCCGGACACGCCGATCACGTCACGGTTGCCGAAGCGGTGGGTCAGGAAGCCTGCCAGGGGCATGGCGCCCGCCGCGCCGCAGCCCATGCACAGCAACACCAGGCCGAGCATGCCGTCGTCCAGGTCAAGCCGGGCCTTGGCGTACGGCACCATGGGTGCCCAACTCGCCATGCCGATGCCGGAAAGAAGAAAGATCAGACGGGTGGCGCGTACAGGATTCATGAGCAGGCCATCACGTAATCAGGCATCAATGTAATCAAACATGCAACAACGTGCAAACGCAATGCACGTTTGCGTGACATCTCACGCCGCGCTTGCAAGCGCGTACGCGCCTGTGTACAAATGTACGCATGCCGAATCCACCGCTTACCGAGCGCCAGCAGCGCACCCTGACCTTCCTGCGGGACTACCTGCAGGCCCAGGGATTGCCGCCCACTTTGCGCGAGATCGCCGACGCCCTGGGCTTTCCCAGCCACAGCTCGGCCCAGGCCTGCGTGGAATCCCTAGTGCGCAAGGGCATGCTCGAGCGTTCGCCCCAGCACCGCGGCCTGCGTCTCTCCGGCGACCACGGGCGGGTCACGCGCGCCGCGGCCCTCGCCGCCCTGCCGCTGATCGGTCGCGTCGCCGCCGGCTCGCCCATCCTCGCCGAAGAAAACATCGAAGCCCAGCTCGAGGTCGAACCGGCGCTGTTCCATCCGCGTGCCGATTACCTCCTGCGCGTCGTGGGCCTGAGCATGCGCGATGCCGGCATCCTCGACGGCGACTTGCTCGCCGTCCACCGCACCCATACCGCGACCGACGGCCAGATCGTCGTGGCGCGTCTCGACGACGAGGTGACGGTCAAACGCCTGAAGCACGAGCGCGACCGCCTCCTGCTGCTTCCCGAAAACCCCGACTTCGATCCCATCGAGGTCGATCCACGCCGGCACGAGTTCGCCATCGAAGGGCGTTACGTCGGCATCATCCGCAGGGCCTGACCATGAACGCCATCGCCACGCCGTCCCTTGCCCAGGTGCTGGACCATCCCGGTATCTGGCGCCGCTCCGCCGACCGCCAGCCGCGTATGCGCGCGCTGTCCACGGGCTGGACCTCGCTCGACGCGAAGCTCCCGGGCGGTGGCTGGCCCCAGGGTGCGCTCAGCGAAATCCTCTTCGAACACCAGGGCCTGGGTGAACTCGACCTGGTCATGCCCGCCCTCGCCGCCCTCACCCAGGAACACCGCCGGGTCATCTTCGTCGCGCCGCCGCATGTGCCCTATGCCCCCGCGCTGGCCGCGGCGGGCGTCGACCTGCGCTTCCTGCACGAGATCCAGGCCGGCGCCAGCGAGGCCGCCTGGAGCATGGAGCAATGCCTTCGCTCGGGATGCTGCGGCGCCGTGGTGGGCTGGCTGGCTCCCGACATCGATTACCGCAGCCTGCGTCGGCTGCAGTTGGCCGCCGAAAGCGGCGACGCCTGCGCCCTGATTTTCCGCGATGCGTCCTATGCCGGGCAGAACAGTCCGGCCGCCCTGCGCATCAAGGTCAGCAACAGCGACGAAGCCACCTACGTGGATGTGCTCAAGTCGCGTGGCCTGCTGACCACCACCGCTCCGCTGCTGCGCATGCGGGCCTGAGGTTTGTCCGGCATGGCGATGTCCCTCATCCATCGTCATGCCGGGCACCTCGTTTCCGCCGCCTGGTCGCAGCCATGCTTTGGGCCTGTCTCCGTTTCCCCGGCCTGGCGTTCTCCGCCGCCTTCGCCGCGGCACCGGAGGCAGGCCCCTCCGCCTTGGTCGACCAGCAGGCTCGCCAGCGCCTGATCGCCCTGCCGAACGCGGAGGCCGCTATCCAAGGCGTGCGTCGCGGGCAAAGCCTGGCCGCCGCGCGGGCTCTTTGCCCGGCCCTGGTCGTTCGCCTTCGCGATCGCGATGCTGAAGCGAGCCTGCTCGCCGAACTGGCCGCGTGGTGTTACCAGTTCAGCGGGCACGTCAGTCTCGTACCGCCCCAGGCCATCCTCATGGAAGTCGGCGCGAGCCTGCGGCTTTTCGACGGCTGGCCCCGACTCGTGGAGCAGCTTCGGGAGGGGCTCTCGGCCCAGGGCCACACCCACACGATCGCGGCCACCCCGTTTCCCGCCGCCGCCTGGGTATTCGCCGCCAGCGCAGACGGGTTGGCGTTGCATGACATCGATGGCGTGCGTCGTCTGCTCGGCAGCTTGCCGCTCACCCAGAGCGGCCTGCCCACTGCGGCGATCAAGGGGCTTCAAGCCATGGGGTTCCGTCGGCTCGATGAGGTGTTTCACCTGCCTCGACCGGAACTCACCCGACGCATCGGCAGGCAGGCCCTGGGCTGGCTCGACCGTCTGCGCGGCGAAGCACCCACGGCCCTTCCCGCCTGGCAACCGCCCGCCGACTTCCGTCAGCGGATCGAATTCGACGCCGAACTCGACGGCAGCCAACCCCTGCTGTTCCCGCTACGCCGCCTGACGCGCGCGCTGGCCAACCAACTCGCCGCCCGCGACGGCGGAGTGCAACGGTTCACGCTCACGCTGGAACACGCCCGCGGGGAAAGCACCCGTGTCGTCGTGGCCATGGCGGCGCCGCAACGCGATGCCGAACGGCTTTTCGAACTGGCCCGTACACGACTGGAACGCACCACGCTGGACTCGCCCGCGCGCGCGCTCGAACTGCACGCCGACGAGTTGCCGACCTTCCGTCCGCCCGTCCGCGACCTCTTCGAACCCATCAAGGGCGATGGCCTGGACTGGGCCACGCTGGACGAACGCCTCCGCGCCCGGCTCGGCGATGCGGCGCTGAAGCAGATCGAGCAGGTCGCCGACCATCGGCCGGAACGCGCCTGGCGCTATGCCGCGCCCCATGCCCCCGTGTCGCCACCGATGCAGCGCCGGCCACTGTGGCTGCTGCGCCGGCCGGAACCCCTGGGCACCGATCCGGTCTTGCTGGCCGGTCCCGAACGCATCGAAAGCGGCTGGTGGGACGACGGGGACGTGCGGCGCGATTACTACATCGTCCGCACACCCCAGGGCCAACAGGCCTGGGCCTATCGCCCCGCCGGCTCGCGCGACGGCGAATGGATGCTTCACGGCTGGTTTGCCTGAGGCAGGATGCGCATGGCATGGACCCTGCCGCAACAGGCGGCCAACGACGACGACCCGACGCCACCGCCCTACGCCGAGTTGCATGCGCTCAGCGATTTCAGCTTCCAGCGTGGCGCATCCAGCGCGCGCGAACTCTTCACCCGCGCGCGGGAGCTCGGTTACACGGCGCTGGCGATCACCGACGAATGCTCCCTGTCCGGTATCGTGCGTGCCCTCGAAGCCGCTCGCGACGCCGCCCTCCCCCTGATCGTCGGCAGCGAGTTCCGGCTCGACGACGGCACGGTGCTCGTGCTGCTGGTCGAAAACCAGCCAGGCTATGCCGAACTCTGCCGCCTCATCACGCTAGGTCGCCGTCGCGCGGCCAAGGGCACCTACACCCTCACCCGCGCCGATATGGCCTCGTTGGGCGACGGTCTTTGCGTGCTCTGGGCACCCGGTCCACTGGCGGCGGCCGCGGCGTCGGTGCACGAGGAGCGCGCGGCCTGGGTCGGCGCGCACTTCGCCGGACGCGCCTGGCTGGCCGTCGAACTGCATCGCGGACAGGATGACGAACGCGACCTGGCCCGGCTGCGTGACCTCGGCCAAAGACACGTCCTGCCCTGCGTCGCCACCGGCGACGTGCACATGCACGTGCGTGCGAGGCGTCGCCTCCAGGATGTCATGACCGCCATCCGCCTCAACACGACCATCGGCGAGGCGGGCCGGGCCTTGTTTCCCAACGGCGAGCGCCACCTGCGTACACGGCAGGCGCTCGCCCACGTCTACCCGCACGACCTCATCGAGCAGACGCTGGTGGTCGCGGCCCGCTGCACCGGCTTCGACATCAGCCGGAACAACTACGTCTATCCGCGCGAACTCGTCCCCGACGGGCTGACGCAGAGCGAACACCTGCGTCACCTGACGTACGAAGGCGCCGAGCGTCGCTGGCCCGAACCGGCCCAGCGCGAAAAACATGTCGCCCGTATCGAGAAAGAACTCGCGCTGATCGCGGCGAAAGCCTATGAAGCGTTCTTCCTGACCGTCGAAGACATCGTGCGCTTCGCTCGCGGCAAGGGCATCCTCTGCCAGGGGCGCGGGTCGGCGGCCAATTCCATCGTCTGTTTCTGTCTGGGCATCACCGAGGCGAATCCCGAACAGATTTCCACCCTGTTCGAGCGATTCATCTCGTCCGAACGCAACGAACCACCGGACATCGACGTCGACTTCGAACACGAACGCCGTGAAGAAGTGCTGCAATACGTGTTCGACAAATACGGCCGCGATCGCGCCGCCCTCGCCGCCACGGTCATCAGCTACCGCCCGAAAAGCGCGGCGCGCGACGTGGGTCGCGCGCTGGGCCTGTCCGAAGACCAGCTCGACCAGCTCAGCCGCGCCTACTCGCACGCGCACGGCGAGGTTCCTATCCGTCAGCGGCTGGAAGAGCGCGGCTTCGATACCGAAAGCGACACCCTGCGCCTGCTCATGCGTCTCGTGTACGAACTGCAGGGCATGCCCCGTCACCTGTCCCAGCATGTCGGCGGCTTCGTCATTTCCGACACGCCGTTGCACCATCTCGTACCCGTCGAGAACGCCTCGATGGATGGCCGCACGGTGATTCAGTGGGACAAGGACGACCTGGAAACCATGAAGCTCCTCAAGGTCGATTGCCTCGCCCTGGGCATGCTCACCTGCATGCGCAAGGCGTTCGACCTGTTACGCGAACACGCAGGCCTCGACTACCGCTGCATCGCCGACATCGACCACGACGACAAACCGACCTACGCGATGATCCAGAGGGCCGACACCGTCGGCGTCTTCCAGATCGAATCGCGTGCGCAGATGTCGATGCTTCCGCGCCTGAAACCGGCGACGTACTACGACCTGGTGGTGCAGGTCGCCATCGTGCGCCCCGGTCCCATCCAGGGCGGCATGGTGCATCCGTACCTCGAAAGGCGTCGGATGGATCCCAAGGACATCGTCTACGAAAAGGAGGTCGAATCGGTGCTGGGACGCACGCTCGGCGTACCGATCTTCCAGGAACAGGTCATGGCGCTTCTCCAGAAGGTGGCCGATTTCAGCGCGGACCGGGCCGATGAATTGCGTCGGTCCATGGCCGCCTGGAAGCGTCGCGGCGGGCTGGACCATTTCGAGCCGGATATCCGCTCAGCCATGACCGGCCACGGCTATTCGCCCGAATTCATCCAGCAGATCCTCGACCAGATCAAAGGTTTCGGCAGCTACGGTTTTCCCGAGTCCCACGCCGCGGGTTTCGCGCTCATCGCCTATGCCTCCTCGTGGCTGAAATGCCACCACCCCGAGGTATTCACCTGTGCCTTGCTCAATAGCCAGCCCATGGGTTTCTACGCGCCGGCGCAACTGGTCGCCGATCTGCGCCAGCACGGCGGCGAGGTGCGCCCTCCCGACGTCACCGCCAGCCATTGGGACTGCACGCTCGAACCCACCGCCGACGGTCGTCACGCCCTGCGCCTGGGTCTTCGGCTGATACAGGGACTCTCCGAAACCCTGGCCATCCGCATCGTCCAGGCACGCGAACACGACGCCTTCCGCGACCTCGCCGATCTGGCCGCGCGCACCGGCATGAACCGCTTCGAGCGCGAACGCCTCGCCGATGCGGGCGCGCTGCGCGCGCTGAGTGGCCATCGGCACCGCGCGCGATGGGAAAGCTCCGGCATCGAGCGCACCCTGCCCCTGTTCGGCACGGTAGGCGAGCGACGCACCAGCCTGCGTTCCCCCAGCGTGGCCGACGACGTCATGGCGGATTACGCGACCCATGGCCTTTCGCTCACCGCGCATCCGCTCTCGCTCATTCGCAAGAATTTGCTGTCGCGCCGCGTGCGGCCCGCCTCGGCATTGCACGCCATGCGTGACGGCACATGGGTGCGCCATGCCGGCCTGGTCACGGTGCGTCAACGCCCCCAGACCGCCAGTGGCATCACCTTCGTTTCGCTGGAAGACGAAACCGGTCACGTCAACGTCGTCGTGCGTCCCAAGGTGGCCCAGGCCTGCCGCCACGCCTTGCTCGATGCCGTGCTGCTCGCGGTGGACGGACGCTGGCAGTCGATCGACGGCGTGCATCATCTGGTGGCCGCGAAACTTTTCGACTTCAGCGACCTGCTTCCCTCGTTGAGCTCCGTGTCGCGCGATTTCCACTGACGCGGTTCCGGCAAGACTAATTTTCTCCTGAACGAATTTCACGCGACGAAAGCTTTGTCAGTATTCCGTTCATGTGAAAAGCGATAGCGTTTGCACCAACACGCAGCTCCGGATCATCCGGTAACGCGATGCCTCGCGCCGAGCATCGCCACGACCCCCAGGCGCTTTCGATCCAAGGAGATCTCCGCCATGCGTAAGACGAAACTGCTCCTCACGATGCTGGTTGGCTGCACCGTCCTCAGCGGCGCCGCGTTCGCGCAGGACGCCTCGCAGAAGGCCGATCCCACGCCCGCGTCCACCGCCGGCTCGATGACCCACACCAGCGAAGCCAAGAAGGGCACCGAAAACGGTTCGATGACCTCCACCCACAAGAAGCATCACAAGGCCAAGAAGACCGGCGCCGCCAGCACCGAGCCGGCGAAGTCGTCCAGCGCGGGCATGTAATCGCCCCCGCTGAAACAAAAAACCGGCGCTTCGGCGCCGGTTTTTTTTTGTTCTTCCCGGAAGTCCGGGGTCAGGAATAAAACATCTCTTCCCAGATTATCGGGGGGTTATCCCCCGCTATCGAACCGACTGACGATCCGGCGGATGGTTCGACCAGGTGAGTCGTGGGAATGTTGCGGCGGCGCTTAAAGCGGCCGGTCCGCGACGAAATCCGTCGGCACGTGCACGCCGCGACGCGCGATCTTCTCGGTCATGATGGTGTGCCGCATCATCAGGCCCGACACCAGATAGGCCGTGGTACATGCTGCCAGCAAGGGCAGCAACGCGTGTGGCTGCAACGTTGTTTCGAAGACGAACACCGCCGATGTCATGAGGGCGCGCGACGCCCCGGCAAACAAGGCGGCCATGCCGATCAGCGCCGCCATCCGTGGATCCACGTGAAGCCACGCCGCCTGCGCCAGCCACATCCCCGCGACGCCACCGATCGCGCCGCCGATGGTAAACAGCGGTGCCAACGTGCCTCCCGACGTGCCGCTACCCAACGCAATCGACCACGACGCCAGCTTGCTCACGGCCAGCCAGGCCATGGCGGCCAGGCTGAGCTGGCCGGAGATCACGGCGGTGATGTTGTCGTAACCCACACCCAGGGTCCTGGGCGCCACGTAACCGACCGCACCGACCGCCAGTCCGCCCAGCGCGGGCCACCACATCCAGTGGATCGGCAGTTTTTCGAATGCGTCCTCGATGCCGTAGGTCAAACGGGTTACGACCACGCCGGCCACGCCCATGAGCAAACCCAGCGCGGCGTAGACGACCAGGGCCGTGGGCGCGACCGGCGACAACGTGGGCATCGGGAATACCGGCCCGGCGCCTTCGAGCACGAACCGCATGCCGGTGCCCGCTGCCGCGGCGAGTGCCACCGGCAACAGGGAACGGGCGCGGCGTTCGAAGAGGAGGAGCTCGATGCTCAGCAGCACCGCCGACACCGGCGCGCTGAAGACGGCGGCCATACCGGCCGCCGCACCGGCCGCGAGAAGCGTCTTTCGTTCATCGGCGCTCACGGGCATGTACTGACCGAGCAGGGAGCCGACCGCACCGCCCGTGGCGATGATCGGGCCCTCGGCGCCGAACGGCCCACCGGTGCCGATCGCGATGGCCGAGGACAAGGGCTTGAGCCATGTCATGCGCGCGGGAATACGGCTCTCGTTCGTCAACACCTGCTCCATGGCCTCCGGAATGCCGTGCCCTCGAATGGCCCGCGCGCCCCAGCGCGCCATGGCACCGACCACGATGCCACCCGCCGCGGGCACCAGGATCACCCACGCCCCCAGGTGGTGCCCGGCCGGGCTGGTGAACGCCGTATCCAGCCGTCCGTAGAAGACCAGGTTGGTGACGAGTCCGATCAGCACGGTCAGCGCCCTGGCGATGCATCCGACGCCCAGGCCCAGCACGATGGCGATCGCGCACAGGCGCACGACGCGGCGATCCACCACCGGCAGACGCGTCGGCATGTGGGCATCGGCAAGCGACGGGTCCAAGGACGGGGCGAGCGGAATCGCCGCACGGTGGTGCGGTGAATGAAGGGGATCGGTCATGGAGGCTTCGCGGGGAGTAGCGGCGCGACAAAGGCTACAGAGAACGGCGCCGCGTAGCTGGCTGGAAAATGAACGACCGAAAAAACGCCTGGCGAACGCTCACAGGGGGAGCGGCGCCGCGGCTTTCACGGGCGCATACGGCCGACTGAGCGCAGACAACGTCGCCGTGCCGCCGACGACCTCAAGCACGCCCGGCGAACCGAAGGGCAATGTCCACTTGTCGGGCCCGTGGCCGAACACCAGGCCACGCAGCATGGGCACGCCGCACACCCGGCGGAATCGTTCCAGCGCGTGGTCGATGTCGTAGCCGTTGTCGTATTCGCTGACCCGCTGCCCGCCCATGCCACCGACCAATATGGCGCGCTGGCCGTCGAGCACGCCGCTGAGCTTCAACTCGTACAGCATGCGCTCGATCTTGTACGCCTGCTCGCCGGTCTCTTCGATGTAGAGCAGGCCGTCGTGGATGCGTGGGAGGTAGGGCGTGCCGAGGAGACTGCACAATGACGACAGGTTGCCGCCCCAGAGCGTGCCTTCGACGAGGAGGTCGGGCTGGGGTTCCAGGCAGGCCCAGCTCATGTCAATGCGCGGGTCGTCCAGGGTCTGCCAGAACTGCCGCCAGGTGCGTTCGCGCAGGTAGGTTCCGCCGAAATCCTGCACGAGCATCGGGCCGTGCAACGATGCGATGCCCGCCTTCGCGTAGAGCGCGCACTGGATGGCGGTGAAGTCGCCATGGCCGACGAACCGGCATGCCGCGTCATGGAAGCGCGCCGCCAGGCCGGCATAGTCGATATCGCCCAGCAATACGTTCGCTCCGAATCCCCCGCAGATCGCCATGGCCACGTCGGGCAACGGCTGGGCGGGATCGGCCAGCCGGTTGATGTCGTCCAGTCGCTCGGCGTCGGTGCCCGCGAAACGCAGGTGCACGCGCTCGACGACGTCCAGTCCATGCAGGGTGTGGCCGGCCGCCTGAAGTCGCTCGATGCCGCGCAGACAGGCTGCGCGATCGCTGACGTATCCGGAGGGGGCGATGAGCCTGATGTCGAGACGTTTGGGCATGATGGCTGCGGGTGGGCGAAGGCCTACCAATACCGCCATGACCGCGTAAAGGCAACCTGAGGTTGACCCGCGCCTAGGACGCGCCCGGCGGACGCACCCTTTCCGCGAGATCGCGGCGCGCGACGCGCGCCGGCTCCGTTACCAGCCTTCGTAATCACCCGCGGCGGTGAGGTCTTCCGCCGCGACACTACGGGTGAGGGTTTCGCGCGGTTGCTCACCGAAGACGCTGCGGTATTTCTCGGCGAAACGGGACAGATCCCACATACCGCAACTCAGGGCGACCGACTTGACCGAGCGGCGCCCCGCCTCGGCGGTGATGAGGCTGCGATGCGCGGTGCACAGTCGAAGCATGGCCAGATAGCGGTTGGGCGGGATGCCAAGCAGGTCGTCGAAGGCATACCGCAGGCCGCGTTCGCTGGCACCCGCCGCCTGGCAGAGTTCCTGCGAATAGATGTCGCGGCGAAGGTTGGCGCGCATGAAGCGCTCGGCCCGTCGCATCACCTGGTAATGCGCGCGGCGACCACGCGAAGCCACAGGACGCTCTTCCGACGACGACGCCAGCGCGACGCGGATGTGTTCGTCGAGCAGGTCTTCGACCGGACCGAACGCAACGTCGTCGGCTTCCTTGACGCGGTCGCGAATCTGCCGATAAGCGCGCTTGAGGTGTTCGGAGTGGACCGAAAACAGTCGGAGGCGCTGGGCGGCCATGTCGACGTCGGCATGATCGGACGCCATGAAGCGCGTGCGGAACCGCGCGTAGGGCGCGATGACCAGGGTCAACCGGGTGCCACGCTCGAACATGAAGTCGGTCGGCGTCCCCCTGAGCAGGGTGACCGCCATGTCCGACTCCACGCTCACGCCCTGGCACCAGCTGCGCTCGCCGGCTTCGTGCAGGTAAACGAGCATGCAGGCGTCGTCCGGCACGGTGAGCGAACCGCGCACGTCGAAGTCGATGTGCGCGCTCAGGTAGGTGACACCATCGTGCGTCTTCGTCGCGATCGCGGCCCGCGGGCGCGCCGGACTCAGGGTGAGCAGGTCGATCTCGCAGACGCCCAACGTAGCGCCCAGCGTGACGAGGTCGTAGTCCTCAAGTCCCGAGTTGTCGGTGGGCAGGTTCATGGACGCCCCCCCGTGGCGGATGCGCCGCCGTGCGTGACCGTGTGTGCTTCCTGGTCGTCACGTCGGGCCGTACCCTGATGATCGCCTGTCCAGAACCGAACGCCCCAACTTTCCATACATAACCCCCGCAACGTCCCCGAGCCGTCCTGCCGGCGTCAACTGACTGTTCCTGTAAGCGCCCGATCCGCAAGATTCTGATGCGTCGCGCCAGTGCGTATAACTAACGGTCCCAGCGAGGAAAAGCCAGCGTTTTTTGAATATGCCGAATTCGCATATAGCGTGAATGACCACGGGTGCCTGTTTGGCAAAGACGCTGCTTGGCTATCCATTTTCGACGGATAATCCATGACCCGACATCGATACGGCGATTCATAACGCGCATTAGATCGAGATAATGCACGTGACGAAACACGGGGCCGCCCCCAAGTTCAGCGGATGGCTGCCCAGGCGCTTCCAGCTACACTTCCAGGTCGATCCACACCAAGGGAACGCCCGCCGATGCGACGTCTCGCGCTCGCCAGCCTCGCCGCCCTCACCCTGGCCGCCTGCCAATCCCACGACGACGGCAAGGCCCAGACGGCCACCTCGCCCGCGCCCGCCCGGGCCATCACCTCGCCACCCCCGCCGCTTCCGGCCGTGGCCAACGAGCCGCATACCTTCACGCCAGAGATCACCGCCGCCGACTTCGCCGCCCATCTTAGGGTGCTCTCGTCGGACGAATACGACGGTCGCAAGCCGGGCACGCTCGGAGAGCGCCTTACTACGAATTACCTCATCGAACAGTTCAAGCAGATGGGGCTGGAGCCCGGGAACAAGGGCGAGTGGGTACAGAGCGTGCCTGCCGTTTCCACCGAACTCACCGGTCAGGGTGACTTGAAGCTCGATGTCGCCGAAGGCGGCGGCCAGGAGGCCTTCGCGTTTGGCAAGGACATGGTCGTCGGCACGTTACGGGCGGAGTCCGAGGTAACGCTGAAAGACTCGGACATGGTTTTCGCCGGCTACGGCGTCGACGCGCCCGAGGCCCAATGGAACGATTTCGATGGCTTGGACGTGAAAGGCAAGACCCTGGTCGTGCTGGTCAACGACCCAGGCTGGAACGGCAACGACGCCAGCCTGTTCAAGGGCCGCGAGATGACCTACTACGGCCGCTGGACCTACAAGTTCGAGGAAGCCGCGCGCCAGGGCGCCGCGGCCGTCTTCATCGTGCACCAGACCCAGCCGGCCGGTTACGGCTGGAACGTGGTCGAGAGCAGTTGGACCATGCCCCGGCTCGCGCTTCCCCAGAGCGAAGATCCCTCGCCACGGGTACCGGTGGCCGGCTGGCTGACGCATGAAGCGGCGGAACGGTTGTTTGCGAAAGCGGGCAAATCGTTCGACGACCTGGAGAAACAGGCAGGCGTACGGGGATTCAAGGCCGTGCCGCTCGACGCCAAGGCCAGCATCACGTTGCACAGCACGATCAGCCACTCGCTCAGCAACAACGTCATCGCGATGGTCAAGGGCAGCGAGCAACCCGACGAGGCGGTGGTCTACACCGCCCACTGGGACCATCTGGGCCACGATCCCTCGCTCAAGGGCCACGCCATCTACAACGGCGCTATCGATAACGGCACCGGCGTCGCCGCCTTGCTGGAGATCGCCGGCAAGTTCGCCCAGGAAAAGCCTAAACGTTCGGTGGTGTTTGCCGCGGTGACGATGGAGGAAGCCGGCCTGCTCGGCTCGCAGTATTACGTGGCCCATCCGCCCTTCCCGCTCGCCAGGACGGTCGCCGACATCAACATGGATGCCCTGCCGATCACGGCGCCCACCCGCGACATGAGCGTCACCGGCACCGGCCAGAACGACCTGGAGGACACGCTCGCCACCGTGCTCAAGGAGGACGGGCGCGTGGTGAGCGGCGACGACTCACCCGAGAAGGGCCACTATTTCCGCTCCGATCACTTCAACTTCGCCAAGGCCGGCGTACCGGCGCTCGCAGCGGGCGGCGGCGTGGACATGGTCGACGGCGGCAAGGCCGCCGGCGAGGCGGCCGCACAGGACTACGTGAAAAACCGCTATCACCAAGTCACCGATGTCTATGACCTGCGGTGGGATTTCACCGGCGTGATGCAGAACGTCGTGGCGTTCTACAAGCTCGGCGAAACGTTGGCCGACAGCGACACCTGGCCGGCGTGGAAGCCGGGCAGCGAGTTCAAGGCCGCCCGTGACGCTTCGCTCGCCGCCGACGCGAAGCACAAAAAGTGACGGACCGCCGCGCCGTGGATGCACGGCGCGGCACCTACTCAGTAGTTCACCTGCAACTGCACGCGCAGCAACCGGCCGTCGATGCGACGATACGGGGCCGCGCCGACGTCCGTTCGGCGCATGTTGGCGAACGCCACGGCCAGCTCCACGGCGTTCGACGGCTGCCATTCGACGCCAGCCTCGAATTCGTCGACACGCATGGCCGGTGCATTGGTGTCGAACTTCGACCCGCCCCGATACGTCTGCCACTTCGCGTAGGGAATGACGATGCCCTGCTCGCCCTCGAAGCGGTACATCAGCTGGGCGTAGCCGCCACGGAGCGAGCGCGTGCGAACGAGGCGGCGGCCCACGTCGAGCTGCGGCCCCTTGCCCACCGTCCACTCCGCCTGGAAACCGAACGGTTGCGGGTAATAGACCACGTGCGCCGCCACGCGCCGGTCCGTCGAACCCGCCTCGGAGGCGTCCACGCCTGGCGTGAAGGTGCGGCCGCCGAGGGTGACCGACGCCGTGGACACCTTGAAACGCCCCGTGTAAGCGTCCGCCCCGACTTCCAGGTATTGCCCGTTCGCGAGCTTGAACGGATACGAAAAGTGCACGACCGAATGCAACTGGTCGTTGCGATCGGGTCGGTTGGCGCCCTGCCCGTTGTAGACGCCGATGCCGACCATGCCGTAATCGCCCGAGCCCTTGAGCCCGGACTTCTGCAGGTAGGCGAAGCGCTCCTTGACGTCCTTGGGCGACCAGTAAAGGAAGACACCCAGGTCGCGCTCGTCGCGCACGGCCGAATTCAGGGCATCGGCGCGGTCCAGCGCGATGCGGTTCTGGCTCGATTGGAGGTCTTCCCAACCGAACGGAATCTTCGACTGGCCCGCCCGGATGCGCCAGGTCTTTCCGGCGTCCAGCCACACGTCGGCGTAAGCGTCACGCAACTGGGCGAAGTTGCCCGTGGTCGAGCCTGACGGCGTGCTGGCGAGATCGGGCTGGATATAGATCGACATCCGGTCGGTGACGTCGCCGCTGATGACCACCCGGGCGCGGCGGATGCCGAACCCCTGGTCCCGCCCGATATACCGGTCGCCCGGCGATTTGAGGTCTTTCGCATCGCCACCGAGTTCGTGGTTGTAGCGCATCTGCACGTAGCCGCGGATACCGATGCGGTCGTACCAGTGCCTGACCGATGGCGTCGAGACCGTCGTGGTGGCCGCGACGGCGCGCTCAGAGGTGACCGGCGCCGGCGCCACGGCGGGCGCCGGCGCATCGCTGGCCTGTACGAACCGGCCAAGCCGCTGACGCCCAGGCCCCGGCTCGGCGTAGATCTGGCGCGTGGCCGTGTCCACGTAAAGCTCGATGGCGGCCTGGGGGGCACCTTCGGCGGCGGCCGCTCCGCACATCGTCCAGAAGGCGGCGGCCAGGGGAACGTGTTTCATGGAACCGTGCTCCGAAAGAATTGAGAAAATACTCAAACGTCGGCGATAAGTCGGCTTAAATGCAGCAACGTGTCGCCATATGTTTTCGACGCCGGCACGGTATCCACGATCGGTTGCAGTTCCATGACAGGGTCCGTGACGGCGCCAGGCCAGCCGAAACGCGACGGCAGCCCTTTCGTCATCCGCTCGTCACAAGGGATAATGCGCCCCGTGCGCGCGTCGCCTGGGGACGGTTCTCCGTGAACGGCGACGCAGCTCTCTCCCATCCCAGCTGTTCAGGCGGAATCCAAAACATGCCCTTCGCAAGCTCGCGCGGCACGCCGCGACGTCTCGTCATTGCCCTGTCCATCGCCACGGCCCTGCTCGGCGGCACGGCCATCGCCCAGGACGCAACGTCCGATACGCCGTCGTCGGCGCCCGGCAAGACCGCCACGCTTCAGACGGTGACCGTCACGGCCGAAAAGCGCACCGAAGACCTTCAGAAGGTGCCGATCTCCATGACCGTCGTCACGAGCGAAAAGCTCGAGGCCTTCGGCCAGGCAGGCGACGGCGTGCTCCAGCTCGCCTCGCGCGCGCCGAGCGTCTACGCGGAGACCTCCTACGGGCGTGAGTTCCCGCGCTTCTACATCCGCGGCCTGGGCAACAGCGACTTCGATCTCAACGCGTCGCAGCCGGTGTCGATGGTCTACGACGACATCGTGCAGGAGAACCCGATTCTCAAAGGCTTCCCCCTGTTCGACCTCGAACAGGTCGAAGTGCTGCGCGGTCCGCAGGGCACGCTGTTCGGCCGTAATTCGCCGGCCGGCGTGATCAAGTTCGAATCGCGCAAGCCCACACAGGACACCGAAGGCTACGCCCGCGTCTCCTACGGATCCTACGGCACCGCCAACGCCGAAGCCGCCCTGGGCGGCAAGCTCGGCGGCAACTGGGCGGGCCGCGTGTCCGCCCTCGCCCAGCACCGCGACGGCTGGATCGATAACGAATTCACCGGCAAGAACGATGCCCTCGGCGGCTATAACGATCGCGCCGTGCGCCTGCAGGCGCTGTACAAGGCGTCCGACGACTTCGACGCGCTCATCAACGTGCACGGTCGCTGGCTCGACGGCAGCGCCATGGTAAACCGTGCCAACGCCATTACCCTGGGCAGCGACCAGTTCGTGCCGGGCTTCCAGCGCGACAAAGTCGCCCAGGATGGCCGCAACGACCAACACCTGTTCACCTGGGGCAGCAACCTGCACCTTAACTGGCATTTCGGCGACCTCCACTTCGCCTCGATCACCGGCCTGGAACGCGCCACTACCTACAGCCTCGGCGACGTCGACGGCGGCTATGACGCGTCGCTGACGCCGGCCACCCCGGGCCTGGGCAATCGCTACGTCACGCCGTTCTACTCCGAGACGGCCGACGCCCTGCCGAAGGATCGCCAGATCACGCAGGAATTCCGCCTGTCCAATGACAATGCCGATCGCCTGAAATGGCAGGTGGGCACGTATTACTTCGACGAAGACATCGCCATCGCGAACTTCTCGTACGACACGCTCAACAACCACGCCCTCAACGGCTGGGTCGACCAGAGCCAGCGTACGAAGGCCTGGGCGCTCTTCGGTTCGGCCGACTACAACTTCACCGATACCTTCGACGTGCGCGCCGGTGCCCGCTGGTCGCACGACAAGCGTGACTTCAAGGCGCAGCGCTTCCTCGGCTTCACCGGTCCGGCGGGCCCGCTCACCTCCGACCCGACCGACTCGCGCTGGAGCGGCGACCTGACCGCCACCTGGCAGTTCTCCGATCGCGCCAACGTCTACGCCCGCGTGGCCAATGGCTTCCGCGCGCCAAGCGTGCAGGGTCGTATCAACTTCGCCAATGCGATCTCCACGGCGAAGCCGGAAACGATCACCTCGTACGAACTGGGCCTGAAGTCGACGTCGGACAACAACAAGCTGCGCTTCAACGCCGACGTCTACAAGTACACCATGCACAACCAGCAGCTGACGGCGGTGGGCGGTGCCACCAACGTCACGCAGCTGATCAACGCGAAGAAGACCGAGGGCTACGGTGCCGAGTTCGATCTCGAAGCCTATGTCACGCCGAACTTCTACATGACCGCCGGCGGCAGCTACAACCACACCGAACTGAAGGACCGCAACCTCGCCGTGGCCCCCTGCGGTGGCGGCTGCACCGTGCTCGATCCGCTCAACGACGTCGGCAACGCGCTGATCGACGGCAACACGCTGCCCAACGCGCCGAAATGGATCGGCACCTGGACCGCGCGTTACGGCATCCCGTACGGCGAAAGCGGCGAGTTCTTCGTCTACACCGACTGGAACTACCGTAGCGAGGTCAACTTCTTCCTGTACGACTCGGCCGAGTTCCGCAGCAAGCCGTTCCTCGAAGGTGGCCTGCGAGTGGGCTACAACTGGGACTTCGGCAAGCGCGAAGTGGCGCTCTACGGTCGCAATATCACCAACAAGCAGGTCATCACCGGCGGCATCGACTTCAACAACCGCACCGCGTTCGTGAACGACCCGCGCATCATCGGCGTGGAGTTCCGCGCGGAGCTGTAAGCACGCGTCACGCCAGACCGCGATACCCCAAACCGGCCCCGCAAGGGGCCGGTTTTTTTCGGGCCCGCGCGTCGGGCTTCCTGACGCTCGCTCGCTCGCTCGCGCGGCAGCGGTCGCCGGATCGCCGACGCGATCGGCCCACCCCTCGAATAGCCGGGCTACCCGGCCGTCGGCACGGCGGCATGTAAACCTTTGGCGAGGGCGGCGCATCCCATGCTTGCCCGGCGCGCTACCCCACTCCGACACCCCAGCACCCGGGATAGGCCATGAGTCACGAGGGAATCCACACGATTCCCCTTGACGACCAAAAATCTGGTGTTATAGTTCACTACAACACCGGTCACCCAGTTCACTACAGGAGAAGCACCATGAAACACCTCAACTACGTCGCCGCCGTCGCCTCCCTCGCCATGACCGTGGTCACCCTCTCGGTGTTCAGCAGCACGAGCACCGCCAGCGCGCCGCTCACGGTCATCAACGGCACGCATGTCACCGACCTGGCGCCGATCGTCGTCTACGCCCACGCCGACGATAGCGTCGCCGCCCTCTGACCCCCACCCCGCACGTCATCGGAGTCGACACCCATGAAAGCGCCGAACCTCATCGCACTGACCGCATCCCTACTGATCGCCGGCACGAGCGTGTTCGCCCTGCGCTCCTTCGATGACCGTGCCGCCGCCCTGTCGGCCGCACCGCACGTCGTCAACGGCATCCGGGTCGTCGACCTGGCCACCGTGACGGTGAGGCCGACCGACGCGGACGTGCGCCAGGCCCTGCCGGCGGGCGAAGCCGTGATCGACTCGGCCGCCGCCGCCCTCAAGCGCAGCGCCGAAGACCGCGCCGCCGCGCTCATCGGCGCACAGCTGAGCATGCCCTACTATTCGTTCGGTACCGCATTGCGCCCATCGGCGAAGGATTGAATACATGTCCATCACCTGGAACGACAGCGTCCCGATCTACCGCCAGCTGCGCGAGCGCGTGGTGGCGATGATCCTGGACGGCGCCTTGAATGAAGGCGATCCGCTGCCGTCGGTCCGCCAGGTCGCGGGGGATTTCCAGATCAACCCGCTGACCGTGTCCAAGGCGTACCAGGAGCTGGTCGACGAACAACTGGTTGAGAAACGGAGGGGTCTTGGCATGTTCGTAATCGACGGAGCGCGCGAAGCGTTGCTCAAGAGTGAAAGGGAGCGCTTCCTGCGCGAGGAATGGCCGGCACTCTACGCCCGCCTCCAGCGCATGGGCCTCGATCTGAAAACCCTGATGCGTGAGGCCGATGGCCCCACAAAGGATCTGTCATGACCTCGGTCGTCACCGCCAAGGGCCTCAGCAAGCGCTACCGGTCGCAGCCCGCGCTCGACGGCGCCTCGTTCACGATCGGGCCCGGGCGCATCGTCGGTCTCATCGGTCCGAACGGCGCAGGCAAGACCACGGCGCTCAAGGCCATTCTCGGCCTCACCACGTTCGACGGCCACCTGGAGGTGCTCGGCCTCGACCCACGCAAGGATCGCAACACCCTGATGGAGCAGGTCTGCTTCATCGCCGACGTGGCGGTGCTGCCGCGCTGGTTGAAAGTGGCCGACGCGGTCGATTTCGTGGCCAACACCCACCCCCGCTTCGACCGTGCGAAGTGCGAGGCCTTCCTGGCACGCACCAAGCTGCAGCCGAAGCAGAAGGTGCGCCAGCTCTCCAAGGGCATGATCGTGCAGTTGCACCTGGCCCTGGTCATGTCCATCGACGCGAAGCTGCTGGTGCTCGACGAACCCACGCTCGGCCTGGACATCCTCTATCGCAAGCAGTTCTACCAGAGCCTGCTGGAAGACTACTTCGACGAGGAAAAAACCATCCTGGTCACGACCCACCAGGTCGAGGAGATCGAGCACATCCTCACCGACCTGATGTTCATCCGCGATGGCCGCATCGTGCTCGACGCCGACATGGATACCATCGGCGAACGCTTCAGCGAAGTACTGGTGGGTCCGGAGCTGGCCAACGCGGCACGCCAGCTCAACCCCCTGGACGAGCGCCAGGTGTTCGGCAAGAGCATTTTCCTTTTCGACAACGTCAGCCGATCCGAGCTGGAACGCCTGGGTGAGGTTCGACGCCCATCGATCGGCGACCTCTTCGTCGCCACCATGAAGGGCACCTACGCATGAAAACCTTCTTCTGGCTGGTCAAGCGCGAGTTCTGGGAGCACAAGGGCGGCTTCGTCACCGCGCCCCTCGTGGCCGGTGCCATCGGCTTCCTGCTCAACGCCATGCTTATCGCGTTCGGCGAGGGCCACTACGCCGGGGCCAATTTCCACACCAACTTCTCGGCGGCGTACGACAGCGCCGACCTCGCCAAGGCGGGTGTGGTCGTCGACGGCCTGCTCTACGGCGTGACGCTGATGATCCTGATCGTCACCGCCATCGTCGTGTTCTTCTACTGCCTGGGCTCGCTCTACGACGATCGCCGCGACCGCAGCGTGCTGTTCTGGAAATCGCTGCCGCTGTCGGACACCACGACGGTGCTGTCGAAGCTGGCCAGCGCGGTGATCTTCGCCCCGGCGATCGCGGTGGTCGTCGGTGTGGTCGTGGGCCTGGCGCTGACGATCATGTTCGTCGGCGTCGCGAGCTTGCATGGCCTGTCGGCATGGCCGCTGCTGATGCAAGCGCACCCGTTCAAGGTCACGCTGAACCTGATTCTGCTGATCCCGCTCTACGCGCTCTGGGCGCTTCCCACCGCCGGCTGGCTGATGCTCTGCTCCGCCTTCGCGCGCAGCAAGCCGTTCCTGTGGGCCATCGCCCTCCCCGTCGGCACCGGTGTGCTCGTGAGCTGGTGGGGGCTGATGATCGGCGACAGTGGGTTCAGCCGCTGGTTCTGGCCGAACGTGGTGGGCCGCATGCTCGGTGGCCTGATACCCGCGGGCTGGGTCAACAGCACCTCGCGGGTGGTCCACTCCAGCGACATCGACCTGGCGCTCCACCACGGCGATCCGGCCGCGGCGATGGACCAGATCGGCCTGGCCTTCCACTACAGCGCGGTGACCAACCCCTCGCTCTACGTCGGCGTGCTGGCCGGGGCCGCGATGATCGCCGGCGCCATCTGGTTCCGGCGGTGGCGGGACGACAGCTGACCGCGCGGCCATCGCACAAACGAAAAACGGCCCCGCGGGGGCCGTTTTTCTTGGTTCTCCACGGAAGTCCGGGGACCCTCCCAGCGATCGACCTTATGGCCCGGTGGGTGGTTTGATTCGGCGAGTCGTGGGGTTGTGGCGACCTTGTAGCGTCCGAACGCGTTGCACTTGGACGGTGTCGCAGGGAGACCTTGGTGTCCACCCTCGCTGCTCGGGCAGTCCTCCGCGTTCGACAGGGATGGCCGCTGACGCGGCCCATGGTCTTGATTGGCCTGCGGCCGCTCCCTTGTGCGGAACTCGCCTCGAGGGTGGACACCAAGGTCTCTTGCGGACGGTGAGGTCGGGTGCTGGGAAAGCGCGGGTCGTTCTATGGCTGATTTGCGTGAGCGCTGCGTGAGCTGTGAAACGGCAGCCCGACGACGGGTATCCGACGTCGCGACGGGCTGACCGGCGCTGCCGGGCGGGGCGACGTGAAGCTCACGGGCTCGCTGCGGTGGCCGCTGGGCCGTACGGGCTCTCACAACACGCCACCTCAGTCATAGGGGGAGTCTTCGGTATCCGCCCTCGAGGCGAGTTCCGCACAAGAAAGCGGCCGAAGGCCACTTAGGGGCACGGGCCGCGCCAGCGGCCCTTCCCTGTCGAACGCGGAGGACTGTCCGAGCAGCGAGGGTGGGCATCGAAGGCTCTGGCCTTACCGTCCGAGCGGACGGCAAGGCCTGCCGCATCCCCGCACTTCCGCGAAGAGCCTTTTTCTTTAGGTTGGTGGGCGCCGATCAGGCCATGTCGCCCAGGATGCGCCGGGCGGTATCTTTCTGGACCTGGGTGCCTTCGGCCATCACCTCGTCGAGCATGAGGCGGGCCCCTTCGGCGTCGCCCATGTCGAGATAGGCGCGGGCCAGGTCGAGCTTGGTGTCCACCGGATCGTCACTGAAGGCCTCCGGTGATGCGTCGAGCGTCAGCGGCTCCTCCTCCGGGAAGTGAGGCTCGTCAAAGCGCGGGGGTTCGTCGAAACGAGGCGCGTCGAGGTGGTGGTCCGTGGCGATCGGCTGCACCGGCGCGTCCGGCACCTCATCGAACGACCAGGTCTGGCGATCTTCCGGCAGCCGGGTCTCTTCGGCGAGCACGTCCTCGAAACTGCGTTCGTGGGTGTCGTGCGTGCCGTGATCGGCAGGCAGGTGGGGCGGCTCGGCGTAGGGTGACGCGGGCGCGTCCACGTCGAACACGTCGGGCGCGTTGGGACGCACCTCATCCTCGGCGCGATGCATCGGGGTGAGGTCGAAGTTGAAGTGATATTCGCTGTGCTTCTGCGGCGTGTGGGCGGGCTGGGTATCGTCGTCCGGACTGGTCACGTAATGGCCCAGGTCGAACTCCTCGAGCGCGGCGGCTTCGTGGGCGGCGAGCGGCGTCGACGCCACGTAGGTATCGGACGCCAACGCGTCGTCATCGACCGCATGCGAGGGCGCGCCGCCGAACAGCGGGTGCGTCGGGTCGAGCTCCTGCCCCATGGCCACCACGTCGCGCCATTCGGGCTGCTCCGGATCGGAGACGTGCGCATACATCGCTTCGGCGGCGGCTTCGAAATGATCGACGTCGCCACGGCCGTAATACAGGCTCACCAGTTCAAGGTGGAGGCCGATGTCGTCCGGATGCTCGGCCAAGGCATCGAGGATCTCGCGCTGATCGGGATCGATGCCATCGAGGTTGTCCAGGCGGAGCTCGTCGCCGAAGCGATCGGCCAGCGAAGGCGTCGCGGCGACCGGCGCCACCGGCGTGGCTTTCTTACGCCGGGCGACCAGCGCCAGCAGAAGCAACAGCACCACCACGCCGCCCGCCCCCCAGGCCCAGGGTTCCATGAACCAGGGAGTTTCCTCGGTGGGAGACGGCGCGACCGGCGGCGCGGCCACCGGTGCCGCCGGCTTCGCCGCCTGGGCAGGCGTCGCGGCCGGTTCGTGCAGAGGGGTCGTCACGACCGTGGCGCCTGGCTTGACGGACGCGGACGTGGCCGGTTGCGGTGCACTGGCCACCGCGGGCGGCGGGATGGCCGCCGACACGGGCCCCGCCGGAGCCGGGGCTGCGGGAGCGGATGGCGTGGTGGACGCGGGCGCCGCCGGTGCCTTGCCCGCCTCGGCCAGCTTGCGCTGAAGCTCGGCGATCTCGGCATCCTTAAGGCTGATGAGGCGGTCGTTCTTCGATTTGATGGCTTCGAGGTCGGCCACGCGGGACTTCAGTTCGTCGCTCTGCTGGCGGAGCGAGGCGACCGATTCCTGCGATGTGGCCAATTCCTGCTTCAGGCCTGCGATCTGGGTGTCGCCGCTGCCGTTCTTCGAGCCGGCACGCGTCGAGGCCGCGTCACCGCCCTCCTTCGCTGGCACGAGTGCAAGGCGATCGCCGCCGGCGGCGGCGCGCGCCTTCCCCTGCGCGGCGCCCGTCGACGCCGCGTCGGCCACCGCGGTCGGCGTGCGGGCCGCACCGGCACGCCAGGCCTCGTTCTGCCGGCGCACTTCGGTAAGGGCGGCCGCGGCCGACTGGGCTTTCACGTCGTCGGCGGACGGAATGCGCAGCACCGCGCCGGTCTTCAACGCATTGATGTTGTCGCGGTAGAACGCGTCGGGGTTGGCCTTCTGCAAAGCCACGAGCATCTGGTTGATGTCGGCACCGTCCGCGTGGTCGCGGGCGATCGCCGATAAGGTTTCGCCCCGTTTCACCGGACCGATCTGGTCGGTGGAGGCCCCGCGCGGGCGCGGCGAGGGCGCCGGCGTCGCATTCGCGCGAGGCGCGGGCGACGCCGTACGCACCGGCGGCGGCACCGGTGTGGCGGGCATCGGACTTTCCGCGCGGGATGGCTGGGTATCGGGCGACACACGTGCCGGCACCTCGGAGGTGCGCGAGGGCCGCGGGCCGGGGGCCACGCTCGCACCGGGCGTGGATGGCGTGCTACCCGGCGGATCGAGCAGCATGGTGACCTCGCGGACCACCGTGTTGCCGCCGCTGCTCACTTCCACGAGAAAATCGAGGTAGGTGTCCCGAATCGGCTCGCTGCTGGTGACGCGCACCATCGGCTGGCCGCCCGCGCCCTTGACCACGGTGAAATTCAGCGCCACCGGCAAGCCGTCACGATTGAGTCCGGCTCGGGAGAAGGCTTCGGGCGACGCGAGCGTGACGTGCACGTCGCCGGCGCGTCCGGTGAGGCCCGTGACGGGGATGTCCGCCACCAGCGGCTGGTCGATGGTCGACCGCACCTGCGCGGGACCGAGGTTCTGCGCCATGGCGTGACTGCCGCCCGCGGCGAGCGCCAGCATGATGGACAGCTTGAGTGTGCGGTTCATTGGTCGCTTCCCCCGAACGTAAATCCGTGCTGACGGCACGCCTTCTTCGGGCGAATCGCCGTAAAGGCGCCACTGTAGTGCACCCCAGCAACAACTAACAATAGCGGCCACGGGCAGTTACGGAACAACGTTGAGGCCAGGCTCACGTCGCCCCGGGGCCCGTAAGCGCCCCCTGTGCATCCCGTCGTCATACGACGGCGTCTACGGCTTTTGCCGGGCATCCAGCTGGCGCTGGAGCTCGGCGATCTTGCGGTCCCGCTCGTCGAGCGACTGACTGGCCGAGGAGGACTCGGCCTCCAGGGCGTCGACGCGCGCTTTGAGCGTCTTGACCTGCTGTCCTTCGGACTGGACCTGCCCGCGCGACGCGTTCAGCTTTGCACGCGTGACCTTGGCGCCCTCGGCGTGCGTCGCCTCCGCCTGCCGCGCCAGCACCGGCGAGGCCAGGGCGAGCAGAAGGCACCCGGCGAAGGCGGCGCGACCGGTCATCAGAGGTAGTCCCGAACGAGGATTTCAGCGATCTGCACGGCGTTGAGCGCGGCACCCTTGCGGATGTTGTCGGCGACCACCCATAGGTCGAGGCCGCGATCGTGGGAGATGTCCTCGCGAATACGGCCCACGAAGACCGGATCTTTACCCGCCGCGTCGCCCACCGGCGTGGGGTAGCCGCCCGGCACGCGATCGTCCATCACCACGACGCCCTCGGCCTGCTCAAGCAGCTCGCGGGCACGTTCGACCGTGATCTTGTCACGCGTTTCGATGTGCACCGCCTCGGCATGGCCGTAGAACACGGGCACGCGCACGGCGGTGGGGTTTACCTGGATCGACGGGTCTTCGAGGATTTTCCGGGTCTCCCAGACCATCTTCATTTCTTCCTTGGTGTAGCCGTTGGCCTGGAAGTCATCGATGTGCGGGATCACGTTGAAGGCGATCTGCTTGGGAAACTTGGCCGTCTCCACCTCCTGGAAGTTGAGCATCTGGGCGGTCTGCCGGCCCAGTTCTTCCAGGCCGCTGCGGCCGGCGCCCGATACCGACTGGTAGGTGGCGACGTTGATCCGTTCGATGCCCGCCTCGTGGTGCAGGGGCGCCAGCGCCACCAGCATCTGCATGGTCGAGCAGTTGGGATTGGCGATGATGCCGCGCACGGTGTAATCGGCGATGGCGTGCGGATTGACCTCCGACACCACCAGGGGGATGTCGTCCTGATAACGGTATTCGGACGTGTTGTCGATCACCACCGCCCCCGCGGCCGCCGCCCGGGGGGCGTGTTCCCGGCTGACCGATCCGCCGGCCGAGAAGAAGGCGATGTCCACGCCGTCGAAGTCGAAGGTGGCGAGGTCTTTGACGACGCAAGGTTTTCCGGCGAAATCGACCGTACCGCCCGCCGAGCGCTCGCTCGCAAGGGGAATCAGTTCGCTCACGGGGAAGTCCCGCTCGGCGAGGATCGACAGGAGGGTTTCGCCGACCGCGCCGGTCGCGCCCACCATGGCCACCTTGTAACTCGTCTTCTTGCTCATCTAAGGCTCGTGTTGGCGTGGGTCGAGGGTCCGCCGGCGTCGGCCAGCACACCCGGGTTGAGAATCGTGGGTGGCCGGCCGGCGTGAGGGCCCTGCCCGAACGCCGCCAGCACATTGTCCACAGCCAGCGACGCCATATCGCGACGTGTGTCGCGACTTGCGCTGGCGATGTGTGGGCTGAGCACCACATTGGGAAGCGCCATCAGCGCGGGATGCACTTGCGGCTCCCCCTCGAAGACGTCCAGTCCCGCGGCGGCGATGGTGCCGTCGGCCAAGGCTCGGGCCAGCGCCGCGTCGTCGACGATGCCGCCCCGGGCGATGTTCGTGAGCGTCGCGGTGGGTTTCATCGCCTTCAACTCGGCCTCGCCGATGACATGCCGGTTGGCCGGCGTGAAGGGCAACACCAGCACCAGATGGTCGGCCCGCGCCAGCAAGGTGGCCTTGTCGACGTAGGAAGCCCCGCATTCGTGCTCGATCGCCGGATCGAGCCGCGAGCGGTTGTGGTAGATCACCGGCGAACGAAAGCCCGCCGCGCGGCGAGCGATGGCCTGTCCGATACGACCCATGCCCAGGATGCCGAGGGTCTTGCCGTGCACGTCGGCGCCCAGCCAGCCTTCGAAACGCGAGCCCTTCCACTGGCCGTCGCGGACCCAGCGCTCGGCCTCGCCCATACGGCGGGCGGCCGCGAGCATCAGCGCCCACGCGTAGTCGGCCACGGTTTCGTTAAGTACGTCGGGCGTGTTGGAAGCCCCCACCCCGGCGGCGGTCAGCGCGTCGAGGTCGAGGTTGTTGTAGCCCACGCCGAGGTTGGCCACGAACCGCAATCGCCGGGCGCCGGCCAGTGCGGCGGCGTCGATGCGTTCGGCCAGGCCCACGATGGCCGCGTCGGCATCGGCCAGGCGCGTGGCGATCTCATCGGACGAATATCGCCGTTCTTCAGTCTCCGCGTGCACATCGAACACGTCGCGCAAACGGTCGACGATGTCGGGAAAGACCGGTCGGGACACCCAGACGCGTGGCTTGCTCATCGGATCAGCCCTGTACGGAACCGGGAACGCGCGGCGGCACCTCGCCCACGTCGCCGCACTGGGCGCGATGGCGCAGGGCCTGGTCCATCAGCACGAGGGCGAGCATCGCCTCGACGATGGGCACGGCACGGATGCCGACACAGGGATCGTGACGACCCTTGGTCACCACGTCGGTTGGCTGGCCGGCGCGGTCGATGCTGCGGCCCGGGACGAGGATGCTCGAGGTGGGTTTGAACGCCACCGAGACCACGACCGGCTGGCCCGTCGCGATGCCCCCGAGGATCCCGCCGGCGTGGTTGGAGAGGAAGCCGCCGGCGGTGATCTCGTCACGATGGGTCGTGCCCTTCTGGGCCACGGCCGCGAAACCGTCGCCGATCTCGACGCCCTTGACCGCGTTGATCGACATCATCGCGCTCGCGATGTCGCCATCGAGCTTGCCGTAGATCGGCTCGCCCCACCCCGCCGGCACATGGTCGGCCTGCACGGTGACGCGTGCGCCGACCGAGTCGCCCGACTTGCGCAGGGCGTCCATGTAGGCCTCGAGGTCAGGGATCTGCTCGGCGCAGGGCCAGAAGAACGGGTTGCCCTCGACGGCGTCGGGGTCGAAGCCGCGTGGCACCTGATCGCCGATTTGCGCGACGTGGCCACGCACCGTCACGCCATGGCGCTGGGCGAGCCATCGCTTCGCGATCACGCCGGCGGCCACGCGCATCGTGGTCTCGCGCGCCGACGAGCGGCCGCCACCGCGCGGATCGCGGATGCCGTATTTCTGCCAGTAGGTGTAGTCGGCGTGGCCCGGGCGGAACGTGTCGAGGATGTTGCCGTAATCCTTTGAGCGGGCGTCGGTATTGCGGATCAGCAGCGCGATGGGCGTGCCCGTGGTCACGCCCTCGTAGACACCCGAGAGGATCTCGATCTCATCGGTCTCGCGGCGCTGCGAGGTGTGCCGTGAGCGACCGGTGGCGCGGCGCTCGAGATCGGTGCGGAACAGGTCGGCGCTCAGCGCCAGGCCGGGAGGACAACCGTCCACCACGCACCCGATCGCCGGGCCATGGCTTTCGCCGAACGTGGTGACGGAAAGGAGCTTGCCGAACGTATTGGAGGACACGGTACTTCCGTAGCGGGTATCAGGTTCTGGCGGCCCGGACGGCCGAGATCTCGGCGGCGTGGGCCACGAGGTCGCGGCGTTCCAGAGCGAAGATGCCCATCTGGCCCACCTTGAACTCCAGCCAGACGAACGGCACGCGCGGCAGGAGGTTGACCAGCGCGTGTTCGCTGTCGCCGACCTCGACGATCAGGAGGCCGTCGTCGGACAGGTGCCCCGCCGCCTCGTCGAGGATGCGCAAGGTGATATCCAGTCCATCATCGCCGGATGTCAGGCCGAGGACCGGTTCATGGCTGTATTCGGCCGGCATCGCCGCGTATTCGTCATGGGTGACGTAGGGCGGGTTGGACACGATCAGGTCGTAGACCTCACCCTTGACGCCTTCAAAGAGGTCGGACCGGATCGCCCGGACGCGATCTTCCACATGCTGGAAGACGATGTTTTCGTTGGCCAGCGACAAGGCATCGTCGCTCACGTCGATCAGGTCGACCTGCCAATCGGGGTTGTATTCGGCCATGGCGATGCCGATGCAGCCCGAGCCCGTGCACAGGTCGAGCGCGCGGACGACGTGCCGATCGTCCAGCCAGGGGGTGAAGCGGCCCTCGATCAATTCGGCGATGGGCGAGCGCGGCACGAGGGCGCGACGGTCGCTCTTGAACTTCAGGCCGGCGAACCAGGTTTCACCCACGAGGTAGGCCACCGGCACGCGTTCGGCGATGCGTTTCTCGATGAGCCCCAGGACATGCGCCTTCTCGTCCGCCACGAGGCGGCCGGCACCGTAGGCCGGCGGCAGGTCGGGGGGAAGGTGCAGCGCCGCCAGCACCAGGTGCGTGGCCTCGTCGATCGGATTGTCGTGGCTGTGCCCGAAGGTCAGGCCGGCGGCCGAAAAGCGACTGGCGCCGTAGCGGATGAAATCGATGATGGAAGAGAGTTCGCTGGTCACGTGGTGGCGGCTTTCTGAGGCTGACAGGGGAGTATAGCCGTCCGGGAGCCGGGTTTGCCCTACGCGCCCGGACCCGGATCGCTCGTGGCCGCCCGGCCATCTTCGTGATGGCCGGCGAACCGGCGCAGGTAACGCGGTGACGCGGACAGGATGACCGACACGTCGTACCAGCCCGCACTGCGGCCGAGGTCGACCCGGATCGTCCGGGCGTCCCGCCCGGGCACGGTCGCCTGCCACCGGTCTACGTCGGTGCTCCCGATATGGCATGCCAACGCCATGTTATCGGCCCTGAAGGCGCCCGTCGGGCGGATACCGACGACGACTGGCTACCGGTGGACTCGTGCGCCACACGTTTGCAAACATATCCAAAAATGCGACCCCCATGGCGCTGGGCGCGGCGACGCGCGAGGCGGCCATTCCCTCATCGACCCTCTTAAGGACGACGACGATGCGTAGCCTGATCAGGCTTGGCGCGTTCGCGCTTGCCGCCGCCGTATTCACGCCGTCCGCCGCGTCGGACGATCGTGCTCCGCAGCAGGCGTTTCCCTCTGAGATCCCCGCGCAGTTCCAGGCGAGCGACGCGGGCTTCGACTATGTCCGCCGCACGGTCGAGATACCCATGCGCGACGGGGTCACGCTGCACACGGTGATCGTCGTGCCCAGGAACGCCCATCGTACGGGCATCCTCCTCACGCGCACGCCCTATGGCGCGGACGGCATGGGCCATCGCAACGACAGCCCGCATCTGGCCATGATGCTGCGCGGCTACGACAACCCGGCCGACCTCATCGCGCAGGACGGCTATATCCGCGTCATTCAGGACATACGCGGCAAGCACGGCTCCGGCGGCGATTTCGTGATGAACCGCCCTCCGATCGGTCACGGCAACCCCACCGACATCGACGAGTCGACCGATATCTACGACACCATCGACTGGCTCGTGAAGCATGTGCCCGAGTCGAACGGCAAGGTCGGCATCATCGGCATCTCGTACGACGGGTTCGAAGCGATGATCGCCACGATCCGGCCGCATCCCGCGCTGAAAGTCGCCGTGCCGGTCAACCCGATGATCGATGGCTGGATGGGCGACGACTGGTTCCATCGCGGTGCCTTCCGCCAGCAGATGATTCCCTACATCTATGACATGGTGAGCTCGCGCGGCAGCGACATCCCCTGGGTGACCGGCTACCGCGACGACTACGATGCCTACCTCAAGGGCGGCTCCGCGGGCGACATCGGTCGTGCACATGGCATGGAGGCCCTGGGCTTCTGGCAAAAGCTGGTCGCGCATCCCGCCTACGACCGGTTCTGGTCCGACCAGGCACTCGACCGTATCGTGGCCACCCAACCCATGACGGTACCCACCCTGCTCGTGCACAGCCTTTGGGACCAGGAAGACAACTACGGGGACATGGCCGTCTACCGTGCGCTCGCACCGCGCGACCCGGCGCACCGTAAGCTCTGGCTCGTGCTCGGCCCGTGGCGTCATGCGAAAACGTGGGAAAGCGCCAGCCGCATCGGCGCCATCGACCTGGGCAGCGACACCGGCAAGACGTTCCGCCAGGACATCCTTCGCCCGTTCCTGGCGCACTACCTGAAGGACGATGCACCCAAGGCGGATATCGCACCGGTCAACGCCTTCGTGACCGGCGCGAATATCTGGCGCCGCCTCGATCACTGGCCGTCGTCGTGTGCCCATGGTTGCGATCCGGTGATGCAACGCTGGTATGTGCAGGCCAACGGCGGGTTAGGCCCGAAGGCGCCATCCTCGGGCGAAGACGATTACGTGTCCGATCCGGCCAAGCCGGTGCCCTACCGGGTACGCCCGATCCAGTCGTGGTCGCACGGGGTCGCCGACCGGGATGACACCTGGCCGGAATGGCTGGTGGACGACCAGCGACAGTTCGCGACGCGTACCGACGTGCTGACCTACGTGTCACCCGTGCTGGAACAGCCGTTGGGCGTGGCGGGCGAGCCACTTGTCCACCTGCTCGCGGCGACCACCGGCACCGACAGCGACTGGGTGGTAAAACTCATCGACGTCTACCCCGACGAGGTCGACGCCGAACCGGCGATGGGCGGCTATGCGTTGCCCGTCGCCATGGAGATCTTTCGCGGCCGCTATCGCGAGGGCTACGACACGCCCAGGCCGTTGATCGCGGACAAGCCGCTGGATTATCGATTCCCCCTGCCCACGGTCAACCATGTGTTCGCGCCGGGGCACCGGGTGATGGTGCAGATCCAGTCGAGCTGGTTTCCCCTTTACGACCGCAACCCGCAGACGTTCGTGCCAAACATTTTCAACGCGACGCCCGGCGATTACCGCAAGGCGACGCAACGTATCGTGCGAAACGGCGGGGATGGCACATGGATCGAGCTTCCAGTCACGCACTGAGGCAAACGTAAGGACGTCGTGCCGACCACGCGGCACGACGTCCCAACCACGGCGCGGGCGATACCCGCCGCGTCATGCCATCAGCGACCGCCCCCCGCGGCGCCCGTCGCATCATTCAGCAGGATGTTGTCCAGGCGCATGGTGCCCACGGTGTCGGCACTGCGGGCGACGACGTAGATCGAGCCGATGCTTGCGCCAGAAGGCGCCTCGTAATCGAAATGGCCCGTCGTCGCGCCCAGGTCGATCGAACCCGCGGAGATGCCATCGAGGTTGATGAAGACGCTGGCGGACACTCCCGGCGTCTTCGCGTAGTCGAATGCCACTCGCGTCGTGCGCTTGTACGGGCTGTGGAACGACATGGCGCGCAGCGGACCAGGCGCCACCTCGAAGGCCACGTGACGGCCAGCGACCGGGCAAGCGTCTTCGCCCTGGCCGTCTTCGACGGTAAACGTCTTGCCGACCGCCTCGCCAATGATGATCTTTCCGGGCACGTACAGCGAACGGTAGGTGCCGGTCGCCACATCGTCGAAGGTATAGGCGCCAGACAGCGGCGGTTCGCAGGCGACCGCCGCGTGGCTGGTCATGGCAGCGACGAGAACGAAAACAAGCTTTTTCATGAAGACTCCTTTGTGGGTACTCGCGTCACCCGCTTGGCGACGCGGCCCCACGGTGAACGCGCCCTACCGGCCGCTCAAGGCGTCCGTGTCGCAAGCGCATCCCAGGCGATCGGCCACCAAGCAAAAAAGCCTTGCACGACATGGTGTATCTCTGTCGATCCGGGATCGTCTGTCGACAAACTATCCAAGGCAGATGTGCGCTTCACCTATAGGCATCCGTCGCCGCACGACAGCACGGATAAGACGTTACTCAATCATCGGCGCAAGCCGCGCGCTCATGGCGATCCGACGGCACGGGCGCGCGCAAGGGGAGCCGATCGCGTGGTCGGCACGATATCCGCCGACATGAAGTGACGACGCGTGGCATACGCGGCCTCGAGGTAGCTGCTTCCCGTACCCCGTTGCGTCGTTGAGGGGTCGCGGACACGGTCCACTCCTACCCTCGCGTCGCAAGCAATCGATCGCCCTTGCATCAGCGGGTTACGTAGCGATTGCCCATAACGCTTCGCGATCACGATTGCGATCGGTCTGGCGTCGGTGCAGCGTCGAACGGGGAGCACCGGAACGCCCCCGAACGCATGCCATTCCAGGGAGAGACAGATGAAACGGATATATCTTGGCGCAGCCTTGCTGCTGCTATCTGCGTGCGCAACGCAGCGCGTACCCGACCACACGGCCGCATCACCCGCCCTGTCGCCTGCCGACATCGCACCGCGGGACGCGGCTGCCGTGCAGGGATCGCCGCCGGCACCGGTATCGACAGCATCGGCACGGTCGCTCGTCGGCGACGGCGTCGTGGCCCAGATCAGACAGTGGTACAACGACCTACGCGATGACTGCGGCAGCGCGACGGCTCCCGCCTTCGTCTGCACGGGCGTCATGCTTCGCGCCACGGAAACCAACGCGGCGTTCCTGCCATGGAATCCCAACCCATCGTCCACCGGCGTGTCGTTTTCCTGGATACGCAAGGACACCAACTTCAGTAACCTTGTCTATACCTACGGCAACGGGTTCATTTTCTATCCCAAGGCCCTGGGCATCGCCGGCTCCCCTGTCATCGACGTGCGCTGCGCGTTTCCCCATGACGGCGGCACGAACGATCGACCGACGCTTTCCGGATGCGGCCCATCCACGCCTTATCCCCAGGCCAGTGCGCCGTGCGACGGACAATCCATACGCACGGCTAGCGCATGGATCGCGCATTTCAACAAACAAGCCAACAAATACACCGGACAATGCGGTTGGAGCATGGTTTCGGCGTCTTCGGCCGACCGATTCAAGCAGTTCATCCTCGCCCGGCAGAGCATGAGCGCCTCAACCTGGGCCGTGCAGAACGAATTGCGCATGGCCAAATGGGCGCAGAACGCCGCCGTCCCGATCAGTGCCTTTTTTTACATGCCCAGCAAACAGGGCGCGCTCGCCAACGCCCGCAACGATCAACAGCGCTACAAGAAGACATTCGGCAAGTTCGTGCCCGTCGTCAGCCTGACCCTTCCATCGTCCGCCCAGGGCACGGCCTCGTTCGCCTATAACGAAAGCGACCAGGCGGTGCCCGATCCAGGCGATACGGGAGAGACCGGGTGTTCGGGGCGGCCCGGCGCGGTCACGTTCGATGCGATCAGACCCATCGACGAGGACTGGTTCTATCTCACGCCCGAGCTACCGGAGGTTAAGTCTTATGCCAGCCGAGCAGCTGGCGAACCATACGCGGTAAAGAAAACGACCGACCCGGGCGATTGCCCTCTGAGTGGTAGCTACGTGGAATATCCGGCCGATTTTTTACTCCTGAACACGAGGCCATACGTTGGCGCCACGACCGTGTCATTCGACTACTCAGCGACAACCGACGGCAACGTTCAGATTTATAATGTCAATGTACCCCTGCCGGCGAGTCGTCACCACTTCGAACAGATCGTCGATGGTCGCTTGATCAGAGACATATTGATAACTGGCAGCGGCCGAATCAAGATCGATAACCTCTACATCGGGCCATGACCCGTCCGGCCGCAACACGATGCCGCCCTGTCCAGGGCGGCATCTGCCCGAAACAGCCACATCGGTCTTGACCTATACTCCGCCCGATGAAGCCCAACGTCCTGCTGCAGTACATCCTCCCGCATCGTTTCCTTTCGCGCATCGTCTACCAGGCGACGCGCTGGGCGTGGGCGCCCTGGAAGAATTTTCTCATCCGGGAGATCGTGCAGCGTTACGACGTCGACATGAGCCAGGCGGCCCAGCCCGATCCACTGGCCTACCCGCACTTCAACGCCTTCTTTACCCGTAAGCTCAAGGCCGGCGAACGGACGGCGGCGGACGGCGATCCGGATACCCTGCTCTGCCCCGCCGACGGCCGGATCAGCCAGGCGGGACGTATCCGCGACGGGCGGATCTTCCAGGCCAAGGGCCAGGAATTCACGGCTGCCGAACTGCTTGGCGACGAGGCCGCCGCTGCGCCGTTCCGCAACGGCAGCTTCGTCACCATCTATCTTTCGCCGCGCGACTATCACCGGGTGCATATGCCCCTGGACGGCGACCTGGAAGGCACCACTCACGTACCGGGCCGCATCTTCAGCGTGGCGCCCTTCGCGGTCGAGGCCATCCCACGCCTGTTCGCCCGCAACGAACGCCTTGTCTGCCGGTTTACCGGCGCGCACGGGCCGTTCGTCTCGGTGATGGTGGGCGCGATCCTGGTGTCCAGCGTCGCCACCGTGTGGGACGGCCTAGCCATCCCGCCTTATGCCTCGGACATCATCCGCACCGACTGCCGCGATCGGCACGTCCGCCTGGAGCGGTTCGCGGAAATGGCCCGCTTCAACATGGGTTCCACCGTGATCCTCCTCCTGCCGGAGGGTTATGCGCTGGACGACCTTGCCCCACAGCAGCAGGTGCAGGTAGGTCAACGGCTTGGGCGGTGGGTGCGTTCATCGATGTGACGACCGTCGTCACATTGTGACGAAAACGTCTTACATTCGACGCATCCCCGGCGTATGCTGCGCACATTCGGCATTCCGTTAGGGGACGGGGCGCCGGAGAGCACCGAGAAACACCGTTAGGGGAAGTCGTCCATGCGCCTGGTTACCCATCTCATCGCGTTGAACCGCGAGATTCGTCTACGCCGCCAGCTTGCCGATATCGAGCGCGTCGTGCTGGACCTGCCGGTGCGTACGCACGCCGAACTCCAGCAACTCGTGCGCCGCGAGATGGAACAAGCCGCCGCCTGCGACTTCCCCCACCTCTACGGCACGCCGCCCGAAGAGCGTTACAGCACCTATGGGCATGGCCCGGACATCGGCCTTGCCAAAGCCCGCTCGGAAAACCCGCTGATCGCCACGCGCGGCGTCGCGCTCTGGCTCGCCGCGGTCTACCACGAAACCCTCGACGCCCGCCGCCCCGGCGCGGAAGAACTGCACCGGCAGATCCTTCGCCTGATGCGGCAGATCAAGGAGCTGTCTGTGTCCGATCGCCGCGACGCGCATTCGGACTGGATGCCCTCGCGCGCCGCGATCTGACGGCCGGCCCTCAGCGGCAGACGGGAATCCGCAGCGACTGCCCCACCTGGAGCTGGTGGCCCCTTAGTCCGTTCATTTTCGCGATGTCCTCGACGTCGGCGCAGCTGGTCTTGCGGGCGATGCTGACCAGCGTGTCGCCCCGACGCACCGTGTAGCTACGCGACGCGCTCGACGAGGGGCGCGAGCCGACGCTCGGAGTCGACCCGTTGGCCAGGGCGGCCGAGGTCGCCGCCGGCGGCGGTGGCGCGATGATCTTCACCGCGTTGTGCAGATCGCTGGCGAGGATCGGCCACGGACCGTCCGCACAGGCCGAGGCGTAGGCCTTCTCCAGTTGCCGCGGCACCTCCAGGCGCGTGCCCATCGGCAGACTCACCTGCGGGTCGAGCCGGGGGTTGAGGTTGCGCAGCGTGCGGAACCAGCCATCGCGCATGCCCTCGGACGAGCCCAGGCAAATGGTGAGTTCAGACAACGAGGCAGGCCGTTTGAGCACGATCTGACCCGGCGCGCCGTCGATCTTCGGCCAGGTCAGGTGGTAGCTGTCCGGATGAAGGAACAGCCATGCCGCCGCCAGCACCATCGGAACATAGTCGCGGGTTTCGGCCGACATCTGGCCGTAGATCGCCGGATCGTAGAACCCCGCGCCCGGATTGGAGGCGGCGATGCGGCGCATGCGGCCCTCGCCACCGTTGTAGGCAGCCAGGGTCATCTCAAGATTGTTATTGAAGGCGGCCAACTGCTCGTCGATGTATTCGGCGTTCGCCTGGGCCGCCATGGTCGGATCGAAGCGCTCGTCGAAGCCGTTCTCGCTCGACAGGCCAAAGCGCAGGCCGGTGGCGTACATGAACTGCAAGGGGCCGGACGCGCCCGACCGCGACACGGCATGCACCTTGCCCCCCGATTCCTTGGCCATGATGCCGAACAGCAGCGCTTCGGGAAGATCGGCCTTCTGGTAGGCGGGCCACATCTTGTAGCGCATCATCTGATAGTTGACGTAGGCGTCCATCAGGTTGGGACGCAGTTGGGTCAACCACATCTCCAGCGCCGCCTTCACCGGGCCGTTCATGACCATCATGTCGGCGAACTTCTGCCCCTTCAGCAGGGTGACGCTGCGCTGGGCCTGCGGCAGGGCATTGACCGCCACCGAACCGGCCGCATCGCCCGGCTGCGCGCCCACCTCCGCCCCTTGCTCGGTGTCGTCGGCGTCTTCGCCCTCGATGAAGCTGCCGTCCTTCAGGCGCAGGAGACGATCGAACACGGCGGCGAAGCGTTGCGGATCGCAACCCGGGGTAAGACCGCAGCGTGCCGAGGCGTCCTTGAGCTGGTCGAGGGCCTGCTTGCGCGTCTGTGCCGCCTGGGGGGTGTCACCGCGACGAGCCTGCTCGATCGACGCCTCGTAGCCCTTGCTCGCCTGGTTCATCCGGTCGTACAACGCGTTGACCTGGGGTGTCGCCGCGCCGTGGCGGGTGCCGCCGCCGGATGCGCAACCGGCCAGAATGGCCACAGGCAGGAGAAGGGCACAACGGGAAACGCGGAAAGGCATGGGGGCTCGGCGAGGTCGGACAATGGCCGCCACGTTAATCCTCGCTCCCCCGCAACTCAAGCGTTACGCGACGGGATTTCTCCGTACCGGCGCATCCTTGCGTAAACTTGTTCAGGCCATTCATAAGGAGCCGCCGCATGCCCGGCATACTCATCGGACGCGACGACCACACCGCCGTCGAACTGGACTCGCGTTACGGCAACCGCCACGGCATGATCGCCGGCGCGACCGGCACCGGCAAATCCGTGTCGCTGATGCTTCTGGCCGAAGGGTTCTCGCGCCTGGGGGTGCCCTGCTTTCTCGCCGATGCCAAGGGCGACCTCGCCGGACTGTCGCAGCCGGCGGGCGCTCCGTCGGAAAAACTCCAGGCCCGTCTGGCCCGGCTCGGTCTCACGGGATGGGCCCCCCAGGCCAACCCGGTCGTGTTCTGGGACCTCGAAGGCACGCTCGGCCATCCGGTCCGCAGCACGGTGTCGGAAATGGGCCCGACCTTGCTCGCCCGCGTGCTCGAACTCAACGATACCCAGCAGGGCGTGCTCGAGGTGGTGTTCCGCGTGGCCGACGACGAAGGACTGCTGCTGCTCGACCTCGGCGACCTGCGCGCGATGCTCGGCTTCGTCGCCGAACAGGCCAAGGTCGTATCGTCGCGTTACGGACTGGTCAGCGCCCAGAGCATCGCGGCGATCCAGCGCGCCCTGCTCAGGCTCGAACAGGACGGCGGCGACGCCTTCTTCGGCGAACCCGCCCTGGAACTGACCGACCTCATGCGCCAGGACATGAGCGGCCGCGGCGTCATCAACGTGCTGGCCGCCGAGCGCCTCATCCTCAAGCCGCGGCTGTATGCCACGTTCCTGCTTTGGATGCTTTCCGAACTGTTCGAGCAACTGCCGGAGGTCGGCGACCTGGACATGCCGAAGCTGGTGTTTTTCTTCGACGAGGCGCACCTGCTCTTCGACGACGCGCCGGCGTCGCTTCGCCAGCGCGTGGAACAGGTGGTGCGCCTCATCCGCAGCAAGGGCGTAGGCGTGTATTTCTGCTCGCAGAATCCCGATGACGTGCCTGGCGACGTCCTCGGTCAGCTCGGCAACCGGGTACAGCACGCGTTGCGCGCGTTCACGCCGCGCGACCAGAAGGCCGTGAAGGCGGCGGCCGAAACGTTCGCGCGCAACCCGGCACTGAACGTCGCCGAGGTTATCGGCGCGCTGGGCACCGGCGAGGCGCTGGTCTCGACGCTCGGCGAGGGTGGCGTGCCCTCTCCCGTGCGCAGGGTGCTGGTGTCCACGCCGACATGCCGCATCGGTGCCATCACGCCCGACGAACGAGCGACCGTGCGCTCACGTTCGCCGGTCGGGGGCAAGTACGACACGCCCGTCAACCGCGAATCGGCGGAAGAACGCCTGGCCGCGCGTGCGCGCGACAAACTCGATCCCGCGGCGCCACCGGTGACGCGCGAGGGCAAGAAAGACGCTGGCGGGCCCCCCTGGTCCGACGCGTTGCGCGACGCCGTGCTAGGCACCTCGCGCCGCCAGGGCATGCTCGAAACCGCGGCCAAGTCGATGGTTCGCGCCGCCGGCACACGGGCCGGACAGCAGATCGTGCGCGGGATCCTCGGCAGCCTTTTCGGGGGAAAGCGCTGACGATGGGCGTCATCCTGGCCGACCCGGATACCCCCTTCGCCGAACGTATCCGCACCGGCTTCCGCTACCCGTTGCACGGGTCGGCGCCGGTGACCGTGCTGGCGATAACGCTATTCGAAGCGATCGCGTTCTTTCCCGGCGCGCGACTCATCATCACCGCCATCGGCTGGATCGCCATCTACGCCTACGCGTTCGCCTGCCTGCGCCGCAGCGCGGACGGTTACGCCGAGCCGCCGGAACTCGCACTCGAACCCGGCGACCGTGCGGGCCTGGCCCTGGTGCTGGTGCAGCTCACGGGGACGGCGCTAGGCGTGCTCGCCACGCTGTGGCTGGGGATACCGGGGTTCCTGGTTGCCATCGCCCTGGCGTTCGTGTTGCCGGCGATCACGATGTCGATGGCGTTCGACGGCGTGCTGACCGCGCTCAACCCGCTGACATGGTTCGCCATCATCGGACGGCTCGGCGGGCAGTACGTCGCGCTGTTCGCGGTGGTCGTCGTCACCAGCTTGCTGCAGAGCGGCGCGCAGGCGGCCATGGACGACCACGGACCCCGGTTTTTCGGCATGCTCGCCTATTTCGCGGTCGCCAATTACCTCACGGTCTACAACTTCCACCTGATGGGCGCGCTCATCCATCATCGCCACGCGGACCTGGGCTACCGCCCGGAAGCCGAAGCGCTGCACCACGCGCTGCATACCGACGACGATGCGCTGCTGCTGCGGCAGGTGAACCACCTGGCCGTCGACGATATCCAGGCGGCGACCGGCCTGCTCACCGAACGCCTTCGCGACGGCCTGGCCCCGGCGCCCCTGCACCAGCGGTACCGCGAACTGCTGCGCGCCCAGGGACGCACCGCCGAACTGCTCGTGCACGCGCAGATCTGGATCGCGGAGCTCGTCGTCCAGCGTGAGACGCGACGCGCGCTGGGCGTGGTGAGCGACGCGATGCAGGTCGATCCGTCGTTTCTTCCCGATGCCCCGGACACCTGCGGACCGCTGGCGGACACGGCCGCCCATGGCGGCATGGCGCGCCTGGCCCTCCACCTTGCGACCGGGTACCTGCGCACCTGGCCCCACGACGCGGGCGCCCCGCATTACGGGCTTCTCGCCGTGCGCACGTGGATAGGGCTCGGCGAGCCGGCGCGCGCGGCGGAACTCGCCCGAGCGCTGCGGCGCGACTACGCGGACCATCCCATCATCAACGACCTGGAAACCATGCTCCACCTACTCGACCAGTCTCCGGGAGCCGCCTCGTGAGCCGTTGGCGCCCTCCTTCGCCGTCGTCTACCGCGATCATCACCCGCGACGGCTTCGAACGGCTCAAGGCCGAACTCGACCACCTGTGGCACACCGTCCGGCCCGAGGTGGTGAAGGCCCTCGCGGCCGCCGCCGCCGAGGGCGACCGGTCGGAAAACGCCGAATACATCTATCGCAAGAAGCAGCTCGGCGAGATCGACCGTCGCGCACGTTACCTGAGCAAGCGGATTCCCCAGTTGAAGGTGGTGGAGGCGGCGCCGGCCCAACGCGATGCCGTGTTCTTCGGGGCCACGATGGCACTGGAAAACATCGACACCGGCGACATCGTGCGTTACCGCATCGTGGGCCCGGACGAGACCGACGCCCGGCTGGGATGGATCAGCATCGATTCCCCGCTGGCGCGCGCGGTGCTGAAAAAGAAGGTCGATGACGCGTTCGAAGCGGAACTGCCCGGTGGGCGCACCCGCTTCGCGGTCATCGCGGTGGACTACGCCTGACGCAGGGCTAGGTCGGCGACGTCAGCCGATCCGCGAAGCGGGACAACCCCTCGGCGAACACACCGACCGCGTCGGCGAACGCGCGGGCCTCCATGACGTCGAGCGGCTGCCCGTCGCGCAGGGCGCGCTCCAGGCGTTCGCCGCGCGTGCCCACGTCGGAGACGCCAAAGATATTCACCCCGCCCAGCACGTGATGGACCCAGCCGGCGACCTCGTTGGGCTCGGCCCGCTCCAGCACGTAGGGCACACGTGCCAGGGCCTCCCGCGTGGTCGCCACCCCCGCGCGAATCACGCTGACCACGTTGTCGTCGGAGCCGAAGGCTCGCCGCATGCGCGGCATGTCGATGGTGGGCAGCGGCGCCTCATCGCGGTGCAGCCAGCGCGCCACCGCGGCGTGGAACGCCTCAAGGCGGATCGGCTTGCCGAGCAGGTCGTCCATGCCGGCCGCCAGGCAGACGTCGCGTTGGTCGAGTCGGGCGTCGGCGGTCATCGCGATGATGGGCATCCGGCGGGTGCCATCCGCTTCCCGCCGGCGCACTTCGCGGGCTACCGCGTAGCCGTCCATCCGCGGCATGTGGCAATCCACCAGCAGAAGGTCATAGCGCTGCCGGTCCAGGGCCTCCAACGCGGCGACGCCATCGTCGACCACGTCGCAGTCGTAGCCGCGAAGGCGCAGTTGCACGCGGACGAGTTCCTGGTTGACCGGGTGGTCTTCCGCGAGCAGGATCCGCGCGTCCGCGCGCGGCTCGGCATAGGCGACGGGCACCGTGGGCGTCGGCAGGGCCGCGTCGGGCGCGTCGGTCACTGTCAGTTCGAGGGTGACCGACACCCGCGTACCCCGCCCCGGCTCGCTGTCGATGGCGATGTGTCCGCCCATGCGCTCGACGAGCCGGCGCGAGATCGCCAGCCCCAGGCCGGTGCCGCCGAACCGGCGGGTGGTGGTGGACTCGGCCTGGCTGAACGGCGCGAAGACGTGGCGCAGCTTGGCCGCATGAATGCCGATGCCCGTGTCGCTCACGGCGATCGAGAGCCGCTGCCGCGTGCCCAGGTGTTCGTCGACCTGCACGGCCACGCTCACGCCGCCCTTGGCCGTGAACTTGATCGCGTTGCCAAGCAGGTTGAGCAACACCTGGCGCAGACGCCCGTCGTCGATCAGCAAGGCCGGCGCGACCGCCGGATCGATCCGAGTGTCCAGTTGCAGGCCCTTCACCTGCGCCTGCCCGGCCATGATCGCCACGGCGCCCTCGACGATGGCGCGCAGGTCGGCCGGGCGCGGGTCAAGCGTCAGGTGACCGGCCTCGATCTTCGAGAAATCGAGCACGTCGTCGAGGATGTGCAGCAGCGCCTCGGCGGAGTGCTCGATGGTGGCGACCATGCGTCGTTGTTCGTCGTCCAGTGGCGTGCGCTCGAGCACGTCGAGCAACCCGATCACCCCGTTCATGGGTGTGCGGATTTCATGACTGATGGTGGCCAGGAAATCGCTCTTGGCGCGCGTGGCGGCTTCGGCCTCGTCCCTGGCATGGGCGAGGCCGCGGGAGGCCAACTCCTGCGCGGTGACGTCCACCCAGTAGCCGTTCCAATGCACCGTGCCGTCCGCGGCGGCGAGTACGACCGCGTCGGAACTGAGGTATCGGGTGCGGCCGCCGATCTGGGCCCGCACGGTGACGTGCAGCGGGGTCAGCTCGCGCGCCGAGCGCTCGAACGCGTCGCGCATGCGCGCGCGTTCGTCGGCCGGCACGGGGGCGAGCATCGCCTCGCCGTCGGTCAGCAGTTGGCCGGGCTCGAGTCCAAGGATGCCCATCGGATCGCCGCCGACGCAGGTCATCGTGTAGCGGCCATCGGGGCGGCGCACCGCTTCGTAAACCACCGCGGGCACATGGGCGGTGACGTCGGCGAGGCGACGCTCGGTGCGCTCGCGGCGACGGGTCTCGCGACGCAGGTTGAGGTAGGCGTAGCTGATCGCGATGAGCGAGATCAGCAGCAGAGCCACGAACGGCGCCACGCGCCCGGCGACCTCGCGCCAGGTGGGGCCCACGACGTAATGCGATGCGAACCACGTGTTGCGGATCTCCTGCTGCCGGTGGGTCGACAGGTTCATCAGCACGCGGTTGACCAAGGGCAGCAGCTGCGGCGCGAGCCCCTTGCGCACGCCGATGGCGATGGCTTCGCTCTCGCCCGTGGGAGCGGCGACCTTGAGCCGCCCCAGGTAGTGGCCCCGGATGAGGTAATCGATCGACGCGAGGTTGCCGACGAAGGCGTCACCCTCCCCCGCCGCCAGCCGGCTGAGTCCATCGGACTCGGTGGAGACGCCGACGATGCGCGCGCCGGGGATGCGCTCGAGCAGGCGCCGGATCGGCGCGCGCGAGGTATTGCCGAACACGGTCTTGCCGGCGAGGTCGTCGCTGCCCGCCAGCGTGGGCGCACCTTCGCGGGTGACGATCATGATCGGGAAATCGAGATAAGGCACGCTGGCCTCGAGATCGGGCGCGACCGTGCTCTGCGGGTTGATCGCACCCACGAGGTCGACCTCGTCACGCTTGACGCGTGCGACCGTGCCCGCCCAGTCGTCGCTCGGTACCTGCACTACGCGCACGCCCAGTTCGGCGGCGATCTCGCGGACGTAGTCCAGCGCCAGGCCCTCGGCCTCACCCTGGCCGGTGAAAAGGCTGAAAGGTACGTAGCTGGGGTCGACGCCGAGCCGGAGCGGTGGCAGGTCATGCAGCCAGGCTTTTTCCTTCTCGCTGAGCGGAATGCCGCCGACACGGGGCCGTGGCGCGATCTCGCGCCCTACCCAGCGGGCCCTCAGCCGCCCGTGGTCGGCGGCGGTCAGCTCGCCGAGGGCGTGGTCGATCGCCCGGCCGATCGGCGCCCGTGCGTCTGGGACGGCGAAGGCCAGGGCGCTGATCGGTAGCGCCAGCGGCGCGCCGACGGCGAGCTCGTCGCCCAGCCCGAGGCGGGAAACGAACTCGCGCGCCGAATACGGGTTGTCGAGATACGCGGCAACGTCCCCTGACCGCACCCGTTCGAGGGCATCCACGGTGGAACCGGTCTCAACTAGGGTGGTATCGGGCAGTTCGCGCCGCAACGCCTGCATGTCGAAATACCCCGCGTGGACCGCCAGCCGCTTGCCGCGCAGGTCGCCGGGCCGGTGGATAGGCGGGCCATCGTGACGCTCGGTCAGCGCCGGGAGCGATTCGAAGTAAGTCGCCCCAACACGGATGCCGGGCATCCCCTGCTCCAGGGGTGTGACCGTGGTGGCGACATCGACCTCGCCCCGGGCGAGGGCCTTGAGCAGCGACGGCCAGTCGGGATACGACCGCGTCTGGAGCGTGACGCCGAGCTGCTTCGCGACCTCGTTGAGATAATTCGGACCTAAGCCCTCCAGTTCGCCACCGCGCAGGTCCTCGAACGGGGGGTAGCCCTCACGGTAGGTGCCGACCGTCCAGACGGGATGTTTCTTCAGCCATTCGGTGTCTTCGGCCGACAGCGGCCCCTCCGCCAGGGCCCAGACGAGCCGCGGCAGGGCCAGAAGAATCAACAGCAGCACGGATCGCAGCACGGCAACTTCGTCAGTGGGAGCCCTGGCAGGCATAATCGGTCGGAATCACGACACGCCGCAAACGCAAGGAGAACGCAGGCATGCCACTCAATGTCATTCTGGCAGACGATCACCCGCTCGTTCTCGTCGGGGGAGCCCTGGCGCTAAGGACGGCGCACATCAACCTGGTCGGCGAAGCGAAAAACGCGGAAGAGCTGCTCGAACTGCTGAAGACCACGCCGTGCGACGTGGTAATTACGGATTTTCTCATGCCGAGCGAGCGCGAGGACGACGGCCTCGCCCTCATCGACAACCTCGTCAAGCATCACCCCGACGTCGCCGTGGTGGTGCTGACGATGATCAATCGCCCTGCCGCCCTCAACTCGATGCTGAAAAAGGGCGCCCGGGGCATCGTCGACAAACGTGCATCGATGGACGAACTGGCCCTGGCTGCCAAGGCCGTGCACGAGGGCGAAACCTACCTGAGCGAAACCCTGCTGGACATCCTCAACGACGCGGACGAGAAGTCGGTAGCGATGCCCGGCACGCCGCTGTCCCAGCGCGAGACGGAGGTGGTACGCGCCTTCGTCAGCGGCATGTCGCTGCAACAGATCGCCGACCGTGAAGGCAAATCGGTAAAAACCATCAGCCGGCAGAAGCGCGACGCCATGCGTAAGCTCGGCGTCGACCATGACAGCCTGCTCGGCGACACCGCCCGCGACCTCGGCCTGATCTGAAACCGCCCGCGATGGCGAAGGCGCTTGCCCCCGTCCCCGCGGGATCAACCGCCTCGTAGCGCCGGCGGGTAGACCCGACCCTCGCGCAACGGCTGGAAGCACGGCGCGAGGGTATAAAACGACGCATCGGTGCTGCGCGGATGCCATCCCGGCACCCCCGACACCGGCAGGGGTCGCAACTCCTGCGGATCGTTGAGGATCGCGCCCGACGCGATGGCCTCGGCGCAGACGCCCACCGCGTCGTCGCCACCCAGCACCACCAGGGCCTTGCCGACCAGCAGCTTGTCGGGCGTGAGCGCGTGTAAGAGCAACGCGTGGCCGAACACCTCGACCCGCGCCTCGCCGCTGGACCACGCCTGCCGATGGGTCCAGAACAAGCCAAGCCAGTCATGTCGGTTCCAGGCGTCGAGCATGGCCGTATCGGCCAGGCGCACCACGATGCCCGCTTCGTCGAAATGGGTCAGCGCACACTGCGGGCGCGACCGCTCGCGCGGCCCCATGCGTTGGATCTCGGTCATCTGGCGCGCGTTGAGCGCGCGCTTGAGGGCGTCGTAGCGCATCCAGATCAGGGCGTTGAACAGGTCGTGCCAGTTGGCCGGCCGCGTAGCGATGAGTCCGCGGCAGGCGATGCGTTCTTCGTAGTGGGCGCCGTCGTTGAGCAGGTCACGATCCTGCAGGACGAAGCGCCTGGCCGCCCCTTCAGGCAGCCAGGCGTTGAGCTCGTCCACTCCCGGCCAGGCGTCGCCCTGCAACAACGGGGCGAAAGCCGACCAGTGGGATAACGGGGGCGTCGCCCACACGCGAGCCTCCAGCGCATCGCGAGCGGGTGCCACGTAACGCATGACGTCAGGCCAGACGGCCGTAGAGATCGTGCGCGTCGGCCTCTTCCACCACCACGTCCACGAACTGACCCGGCTTGAGCAGCTGCCCGTCGTCGATGCGCACCGCGCCGTCGATTTCCGGCGCATCCGCGCTCGAACGTCCCCACGCGCCGTCCGCGTCAATCTCGTCGACGAGCACCTTGATGGTCCGGCCGACCTTGCGCTGGAGCTTGGCGGCGGAAATCTCCGCCTGCACCGCCATGAACTGTTCCAGGCGATCTTCCTTGAGTTCTTCGTCGATCTGGCCCGGGAGCTCGTTGGCCTTGGCGCCGTCGACCGGCGAATAGGCGAAGGCGCCGACGCGATCGAGTTCGGCTTCGCGCAGGAAGTCGAGCAGTTCGTTGAACTCCGCGTCGGTTTCGCCCGGGAAGCCGACGATGAAGGTGCTGCGCAACGTGAGGTCGGGCACCTCTCGGCGCCAGTTCTGGATGCGTTCCAGGGTTTTGTCGACGTTGCCGGGACGCTTCATCAGCTTAAGGATGCGCGGGCTGGCGTGCTGGAACGGGATATCGAGATAAGGAAGGATTTTCCCCTGTGCCATCAGCGGCATCACTTCGTCGACGTGCGGATACGGGTAGACGTAGTGCAGGCGCGTCCACGCACCGAGTTCGGCCAGGCCCTCGCACAGTTCGGTCATCCGCGTGCGGTAGGCCTTGCCGCGCCATTCGCGCTCGGCGTAACGGACGTCGACGCCATAGGCGCTGGTGTCCTGCGAGATGACGAGCAATTCCTTGACGCCGCCCTTGACCAGCTTTTCGGCCTCGAGCAGCACCTGGTCGACCGGCCGGCTGACGAGGTCGCCGCGCATCGACGGGATGATGCAGAAGCTGCAGCGGTGGTTGCAGCCTTCGGAAATCTTCAGGTAGGCATAGTGCTTGGGCGTGAGCTTCACGCCGGTGTCGGGCACCAGGTCGAGAAACTTGTTACGCGCGGGCGGCAGCGCCGCGTGTACCGCGCTCATCACCGAGGCGTAATCCTGCGGGCCGGTAATGGCCAGCACGTCCGGGTAGCTTTCGCGGATGAGTTCCTGGCGCTTGCCCAGGCAGCCCGTGACGATGACCTTGCCGTTCTCATGCAGCGCCTCACCGATGGCGTCGAGGGACTCCTGCACCGCCGAATCGATGAAGCCGCAGGTGTTCACCACCACCGCATCAGCCGCGTCATAGCTGGGCACGATCTCGTAACCCTCGACCTTGAGCTGGGTGAGGATGCGTTCGGAATCGACGAGGGCCTTGGGGCAGCCAAGCGAAATGAACCCCACCTTGGGTGCAGAATTCTCGCTAGATGTTGAATTTACTATGTTTTTCACTAAATCACCTGGCTTCGCTTGGGCATGAACGCCTTGGCTAACCCGTTATTCTACTCCGCGGCGGGCTAAGCGTGGAGAAGCCACCATGGGCTGGTCCCGTCGCGAATGGCGGCTTATCTCATTACTCACGGGCGCAATCGCCGCTAGCGCAACGCGTAACTCCGAACTCGCCGAAAATGAGTAGCAGCGACAAGCAATGCGATTGGAATCAGCGAAAATACAGCGAACGATGCATTCATGGCGGCGAACGTTTCGTTCTTAAGGACAGGCGGAAATAAAAACATGATCGCAGCGACCACTGCCGTTGCCACGCGACTCGGGAAGAACGCCCACAGAACCACGATCACGCTGGCGGCGATGAGGAAACCGACATCTAGGAAATGAGCGTCTTCGTTTACGAGATACCAACCGTATCGCATCTTGAGCGACGCGTAGCTTGTCCCTAGCCCAAGGCATGCGAAAGTCCAGAAAAGAGCGATTTTCAAGGGCCTACTCCGTGAGCTGTTGACTGTCGACGATATCGCGCTGGTTCTTTTGCCACGTCTGCTCGACTTGGGGCTCCCAGATACTTTGCAACATCGGATTCTGGTGCCAGTTGTTTCCTTCACCATAACTGCGAAGCGTCGTCGTACCGTCGCTGTTTTTTTCGCCGAAGCGCATGACGTAGCCTTCAGCCAGTTTATGCTCCCCTGCGATCGTGTAATTCACGACAACGTCGGAGTACTTCGCTGGGTCGGGCGATGCGACCACGAACGAGCGCACGAAGTTATCGCCGTTCAAAATGGGGATGTTGCCAACGTTATTTTTTGTGCCACCCGGCGAAGCCGGGCGATCCTGACCCGGAGTGGGGTTGTACATCAATCCGTCACGCGCCTGGGTCAAAGACAACGTACTTGAAGTGCGAACGTCATATGTATGAAATGAGAAATCAGATGGACCGAATCCCACAGCACCCACGTTATTTGGAATGGGCCCGATGGCCGGTGCGGCGCCGTTTTCGGGCCGAATGAATATCTGCCGTTGGCGACCACAGAACGACGACCATCGGGATCAATGTTCACGACGGGGTTGTTGTTAGCGTAGGTATACCTAGCGAACTGCGCGGGGTCGCCCGGTTGCGTTGGCTTCGGATCGGTGCTTAGGAAGCGTCCATTACTAGGGTCGTAGTACCGCGCTTGCATGTAAACTAGCTCGGAATCGGGATCATCGACGTGGCCCGCATAGCCTGGCCCAGGCTGCGGAGAACCCAAGGCCTGCTGACCGAAGGGACGACGATCAGTCGTCGTCAGGACATTTCTCTGTTCGTCGGCTGTAGCCAACACCGTACCCTGCGGATCGGTGTAGTAGTAGGTAACTTTCTCGGCGTGAGCCGCCCCACACGTCAGTGTCCATAAGCTGGCGATCTGCCAACCCACGCGATGAAGTCGCTGCATCCCCCCCCTTTTGCCGTTATTGGCTATCCGCAGTGTGCGTTACAAACCTATCAGCGTCTGTAGGGGAATTCCTACAATCGCGAGACACACGAACAAAAGCGCGTGATCGAGCTTCCGTCGATCCACCGCCTTAAGTAGAGTGCTCGATATGGTCAGAGGTTTTCATAGCACCGTTCCCTCATCGGTAGCCGTATTCTGCCAGCGCGCTTAACTGGCGCATCAATCCGATGCCTCGCACTCGAATCGCGACCAAGAGTAGGATATAGATCAACTACCTTTCGGGCAGCCTAGGCTGACGAAGCCGATCTTCTGGGATTATTCGGCCTAGGACATTGCCGTGGGTAACGGGGGTGCGAAACCGAGCGTTACACGACGGCTTAATTTTACCCTAATTTAATTCTTTCCGCTCACGACATCGCTCGCTAACGGACTGCAAAGGGGCACGTTGCGTGGGACTCAGAGGTGCATGGTTCGCTTTCCGGATAAGCGCGGCGAACATATAGCCCGAACGAAAGAAATCCGGCCTGAGTTCGAGGAAACAGAACGCTGGCGACGAGGCGGTCGAGCACCCCGGCGACTCGATCAAGGGATGAATGAGGACTCCCCGCATTTGACCATGGATCGTATCCGACACCCGCTCAATCAGGGATCAACCGCAGCACGAGACGATGTCGGGTTGTCGGATTTCTTACCGGGTTTGCAACGCAGCGCGTTCTTCTCTATCAGATGCCAGGAGGCGGCCGCCAAGGCCAGCGTCACAGGCACGGTGACGGCCAGCAGTTCGAAATAAGGCGTTTGCCGCCCCATGTAGGCGACACCCATTTGTTGCACGGGCCATGCATAGATATAGACGCCGTAGGAAAGATCGCCGATGGCTGAGATGTCGCGCAGGCCAGGCCACGACTGGCTACCCATCACGATCGTGAGCGGCGGGACCATGAAAGCGAGTCCAAGCGTGGTCTGATCGCCGTGGATGAGCGCGCAACCTATCGTCAGGGTCACCAGGATAGCAAGCGGCTTGAGGCCAATGGGAAACGCTCGCAACAGGCTACCCGCGGCGAAGAACACGCCGAAGTACGCCAGGAAATTCGTTTCTGAGCGCATCTCCGCAAATACCAGATAGCCGAAGCTCGCAACCGCCAACGCGATGGAGGGACGTCGTGTTGCGACGCCGGCCACGAGAAGGCCTGCGTAGCAGTAGACCTCGTAAGGAACCGTCCACAGCGATCCGTTGGTGAGATGCCTGGGGTTGTCGGGAAACCCTGTCATGCCAAACGACGCGATCACCGCAAGGGTCAGCGGCATCGACACGCAGAGCGCCGGCGCCATGCGGAGAACGCGGCGTGCCACGAAGCGAAGCACGTGGGGATCTTTCAGCCAGCTGGACGTGACGAGGTAGCCGCTGATCGAAAAGAAGATGAGCACGCCGAGATGGCCGAACGAATCCTCCCCCACGAAGCGTGGCTCCGGACGCCCGGACAGCGCGAACTGATGACTGACCAGCACCAGGAGGGCGGCGATCATTCTCATCGCGTCGAACTGGTTGGGCTGTCGGCGCGATGTAGGGATGGCGTGGACGATGTCTATCCCCGATGGCTGAAGGGCACGGTCGCTCGAATACGGGCACCGACATCGTAGGCGAGGGTTTCTGACCGTACGCGGCCGCTACGGAGGCCAATGAGTGGCTATACAGGCAATGACCGTCGACGCGGAACGACCCACGTGGCCGGCTTGTGCGCGAACGTCACGAACAGGATAAGCGCGACGTCGAACGGCACTTCGTGACCATCGCCTCTTGAGCTCGCCGAGCATGGACGGCACGAGCGCAAGTTAATGCGATCATTCTCGGCGCCTCACGGCCCAGTGCATCGCCCAGACACCTTGCGCGCCAAGGGGTGAACCGACGGGTCGGAAAAGGCATCATGGTGGTCTGAACGCACGGAACCGCCCGTCTTGCACGGCGGTTTCACGGCGCGACGTTAGCCTTCCCCGATCTTTCCCCTCACGGAGACGCACCATGGGCCAGACTGTGATCCTCGATACCACCCGCCCCAGCGAAAGCATCGATGCCTATCTTGCCGAGCCGACTGGCACGCCCAAGGGCGGCATCGTGGTGATCCAGGAAATCTTCGGCGTGAACGCCCACATCCGCAGCGTGGCCGACCGCTACGCCGCCGAAGGCTACGTGGCCATCGCGCCGTCGCTGTTCGATCCGGTGGAAAAACACGTGGAGCTGGGCTACGACCAGGACGGCATGACCCAGGGCGTGAAGTACATCGCCGAACTGGGCCTGCTACGACCGACCCAGGACGTGGGCATCGCCGCAGCGCTGCTCGCCGACCGTTACGGCGTCAAGGTCGGCACGGTGGGCTATTGCTGGGGCGGCACGGTCGCGCTGCTCGCGGCGCTGCGCCTGGGCCTGCCCTCCTCCAGCTATTACGGCGCGCGCAACGTGCCCTTCCTCACCGAGCCGGCCAAGGCCAACGTGATCTTCCACTTCGGCGAGCGTGACCACAGCATTCCGCCGGAGATGGTCGAAAAGCACCACGCGCTGAAGCCTGAGATGGACACCTGGGTCTACCCGGCCGATCACGGCTTCAACTGCGACGTACGCGGGAGCTACGACGAGCCGAGCGCGAAGCTCGCCTGGGAACGCTCGCTGGCCTTCTTCGCCCGCGAACTGGCGTGACTGCGGCCTTTGAACTCGATCCGCGGCTGGCCGCCGACACCGTGGTCGTCGGCGACCTCCCGCTCTGCCGGGTGCTGCTCATGCGCGACAGCCGATTCGCCTGGCTCGTGCTCGTGCCGCGACAGGCGGGCCGGTCGGAAGTGACCGACCTTGCCGCCCCGGACCGCGCCGCGTTGTGGCGCGAAGTGGATCAAGCGGGCGCGGCCCTGCGCGCGGTGGCGCCGTGCGACAAGCTCAACATCGGCGCCCTGGGCAATATCGTGCGCCAGCTCCATGTGCACGTCGTCGCCCGGGTCGAGGGCGATGCGGCGTGGCCCGGCCCCGTGTGGGGGTCGGGGAAGGCCGAAGGTTATCCGAGCGACCACCTAGAGGCCCGCGTGACCGCCCTGCGGGCGGCCCTCGCCCGGTCTTGAAACCCGTCGCGCGCTGACAACAGGTCAAAAAAAACATCGCCAGCCCTGGGGCTGGCGATGTTGATGGTGCGAGCCGGCTTACTGCTGGCCGTTCTGGACGTCGTAGGCGCCGCTGGACGCCTCCTTGCCCTGCATGCGGTCAGGCAAGCTGCCCTTCTGCGGGGTGTCTTCCAACTGGCGGGCGTCCTTCTCGACGGCGTTCAGGCGAACGAGCTCGCCCTTCTTGTCGTAGTACACGGCAAAGCCGTAATCCAGCGCCATGCGAGCCATGAATCCCAGGTGGGCATCGCGCACCTTGGAATCGTCGCTGGGCAGGAGCAGCACGGTCTTGGGCAGCTTGCCCTGGTCTTTCAGGTAAGCAAAGTGGCTGCCGGTGTCCGCGGCGGACAGCACGGCGCCGTCGACCAAGAACTGACCGCTCTTGTAGGCTTTCAGCGTGTAGTCGAACTGGCCCTGCTCGGTGGCGACGTGGTCGTTCTTCGAGACGCCACGGTGGCAACCGGCCAGCACCAGCATGCTGGCGAGGAGGATCGCCGCGGCGGCGCGGGTCATCAGGGTGGAAGCTCGGATCATGCGGTGTCTCCGTGAATCGGGTAGGGCCTGGAAAAAGCCGAGTCTACCGCGCGCGGATGTCGGGCGCGGCTGCGACGGAAAAGGTGTTCAGGTGCTCGGAAGGGTGACGCCGCGCTGGCCCTGGTATTTGCCGCCACGGTCGGCGTAGGACACGTCGCAGACTTCGTCCGACTCCAGGAACAGCATCTGCGCCACGCCCTCGTTGGCGTAGATTTTCGCGGGCAGCGGCGTGGTGTTGGAGAACTCCAGCGTCACGTGACCCTCCCACTCCGGCTCCAGCGGCGTCACGTTGACGATGATGCCGCAGCGCGCGTAAGTGCTCTTGCCCAGGCAGATGGTGAGCACGGTGCGCGGAATGCGGAAATATTCCACGGTGCGGGCCAGGGCGAACGAATTGGGCGGGATGATGCATACGTCGGATTTCACGTCGACGAAGCTTCGCTCGTCGAACGCCTTCGGGTCGACGATGGTGGAGTTGATGTTGGTGAACACCTTGAACTCGTCGGCGCAGCGCACGTCGTAGCCGTAGCTCGAGGTGCCGTAGGAGACGAGGCGGTGGCCGTCGCGTTCCTTGACCTGGCCGGGGGCGAACGGCTCGATCATGCCGTGCTGCTCGGCCATGCGGCGAATCCACTTGTCGGACTTGATGCTCACTTACGATCTCCCTCGCTGAAGCGGGAAAGGTATCGGAACGCCCTCGAACACGCCACTTCAGGTGTTCTGGATGACGATCTTCGGGAAGGAAATGGCCTTGTTGCGGGCCTCCAGGGACAACCTGGCCGCCGTGGCCCTGGCGATCGCCCGGTAGCGCGCCGTCAGGTCGGCATCGGGCATCGCCGCCACCGTGGGGCGGCCGCCATCGGCCTGCTCGCGGATACGGATGTCCAGCGGCAGGTCGCCAAGGAAGGCGATGCCCGCTTCGGCCGCCATGCGCGCGCCGCCGCCCTGCCCGAAGATGTGCTCCTCGTGGCCGCAGTTCGAGCAGACGTGGGTGGCCATGTTTTCCACCACGCCGAGCACCGGCACCTCCACCTTGCGGAACATGCCCAGCGCCTTGCGGGCGTCGAGCAGGGCGATGTCCTGGGGGGTGGTGACGATGACCGCCCCGGAGACAGGCACTTTCTGCGAGAGGGTCAGCTGGATGTCGCCGGTGCCGGGCGGCAGGTCGATCACCAGGTAGTCGAGCCCGTCCCAGCGGGTGTCGGTGAGCAGTTGCATGAGGGCCTGGGTGACCATTGGGCCACGCCAGATCATCGGGGTGTCGTCGTCGATGAGCACGCCGATCGACATCGCCTGGAGGCCATGGGCTCGCATCGGCTCGATGCTCTTGCCGTCGGGCGAGACCGGCTTGCCGCTGAGGCCGAGCATACGCGGCTGGCTCGGTCCGTAGATGTCGGCGTCGAGGATACCCACGGTGGCGCCTTCGGCGACCAGCGCCAGCGCCAGGTTGACCGACACCGTGGACTTGCCCACCCCGCCCTTGCCCGAGGCGACGGCGATGATGTTCTTCACGCCCGGCAGGGGTGCCAACTGGCCCTGCACCTTGTGAGCGTGCACCCGCCAACCGACCGACACGGCGGCGGCGGCGATGCCGGGCTCGGCCTCCAGGGCCGCCCGCGCCTCCGCCGCCGCCTGCTCGACGTAGCCGGCGGCCGGGTAACCGAGCTGGATGTCCACCGACACGCGGTCGCCGTCCACGCCGACGGCGCGCACCGACGCGCCGAGCGGCTGACCGGAATGGGGATCGGGTACGCGGTCGAGGACACCGCGCACCAGGGTTTCGCTGGCCTGGCTCATGGGGAGGTACTACGGAAAATCGAAGATCGCCCATTATGCCAGCCCCCGCTTCGTACCGCCGGCCGAGGGGCCCTGAACGGCGTGGCGCGATGCAGCTTGACGGTTCGTGCCCGGCTTCGTCAGGCTCCGGCCATACCTGACCGTACGGGGAGACCGCACATCCATGAAGACCCTGATCCGCACCACGCTCGCTCTCGCGCTCACCGTCGGCGCCTTCCCCGCTTTCGCCGCCATGGACACCCCGGTGGGCAAGTGGAAGACCATCGACGACGAGACCCACGAGGTGAAGTCGATCGTGGAGATCACGGACAACGGCGGCGTGCTGGAGGGCAAGGTGCTCCAGGTGCTCAAGTCCGACCACGGCCCGCACCCGACCTGCGAAAAGTGCGACGGCGAACGCAAGGGCAAGCCCATCGAGGGCATGACCATCATGTGGGGTCTGAAGAAGGACGGCGACGAGTGGTCCGGCGGCCAGATCCTCGACCCGTCGAAGGGCAAGATCTACAAGGTCACCCTCAAGCTCGAAGACGGGGGCAAGACGCTCGACGTGCACGGCTACATCGGCTTTTCGCTGATCGGCCGCAGCCAGGAGTGGGTGCGCGCCGAATAACGCGTCACGCGCGCGGGGGCGCGATCGCCCTCCCGCCCACCCGAGCCGTCTGTCGGTGGCCGGTCGTCCTTCGGCGCGGCCGCGCTCCCATGCCATAATCCCCGGTCCCATAGCCGACCGTGTGAATCATGGCCCGCCGCATCCTCGTCACCAACGCCCTCCCCTACGCCAACGGCCCGCTGCATCTGGGCCACATGCTCGGCTACATCGAGGCCGACATCTGGGCTCGGGCGCAGCGCATGCAGGGCAACGAGGTCTGGTACGTGGCCGGGGAAGACGCCCATGGCACGCCGATCATGCTCGCGGCCGAGAAGGCCGGGAAGACGTCCGAGCAGTACATCGACGACATCCGCGCCGGTCACGAGGCGGACTTCACCGACTTCCACTTCAGCTACGACCAGTACCACACCACGCACTCGCCGGAAAACCGCGAACTGGCGACGGCCATCTACCTGCGCCTGCGCGAGGGTGGCTACATCGCCCGCCGCGACATCCAGCAGCTCTATGATCCGGACCGGGACATGTTCCTGCCGGATCGCTACATCAAGGGCACCTGTCCCAACTGCGGCACGCCCGACCAGTACGGCGACAACTGCGAGAACTGCGGCGCCACCTACGCCCCCACCGACCTGCTGCATCCGTATTCGGTGATGTCCGGTGCCACGCCGGTGCTGCGCGATTCAGAGCATTACTTCTTCGAACTGGGCAAGTTCGAATCACTGCTGCGCGACTGGTTCGCAGGCCGCTTCACCGACGGCAAGCCCACGGCGGACGGTAGCGTGGTGGCCAAACTCGCCGAGTGGATCGATGGGGGCCTACGCGACTGGGACATCTCGCGCGACGCCCCGTATTTCGGCTTCCCCATCCCGGACGCGCCAGGCAAATTCTTCTATGTATGGCTCGACGCGCCGGTGGGCTACCTCGCGTCGTTCAGGGCACTGTGCGAGCGAAAGGGCCTGGCGTTCGATGACTTCCTCGGCGTGGACAGCACCGCCGAAATGCACCATTTCATCGGCAAGGACATCATCAACTTCCACGGCCTGTTCTGGCCGGCCATGCTGCACGGCGCAGGCATGCGCGTCCCGACCGCCCTGCACGTCAACGGCTATCTCACGGTAAATGGCGCGAAGATGTCCAAGTCGCGCGGCACGTTCATCCAGGCGCGCACCTACCTCGATGTGGGACTGGACCCCGAGGCGCTGCGCTATTACTTCGCCACGATGCTCGGTCCGACGCCGGTCGACGTCGACCTCGACCTCAAGTCGTTCGAAGAGCGGGTGAACTCGCACCTCGTCGGCAAGTGGGCGAATATCGCCAGCCGCACGGCGGGTTTCCTGCACACGCATTTCGAGGGCCGGCTGTCGGCCTGCTTCGACGACGAGGCAGCGGTGCTGTGGACCGAGCTTCTCGCGCAGTACGAGGGCATCGAAACGCTTTACGAGTCCGATGAATACGCCGAAGTCACCCGCCGCTTCGTGGCCATGGCCGACGCGGTAAACGGCTACATCGCCGCCAAGGCGCCGTGGGTGATCGCCAGGGACGACGCCCGCCGCGATGAATTGCAGCAGGTCTGCACCTTCGCCATCACCGCGTTCCGACTGCTGTCCGGCCTGCTCAAGCCGATTCTCCCCGTCACCGTCGCGGCGGCGGAGGCATTCCTCGGTGCACCGATCACGCACTTCGCCGACGCGCGCCGAGAGCTGTTCGGCCACACCGTCAATGCCTTCTCGCCGCTGTTCGGCCGCCTCGATCCGAAGAAGATCCAGGCCATGGTCGAGGCGTCCAAGGCATCGCTCTCGCCTGCCGAGCAGGCCCGAGAAGCCGCCGCGGCAGACGCCAAACCCTCCAGGAAACCCAAGGAAACTCCCCGCGCCATGACCGAAAACACCGCGCCCATCGCCTCCATCTCCATCGACGACTTCGCCAAGCTCGACCTGCGCGTCGGCAAGGTGCTGGTCTGCGAATTCGTCGAGGGGTCGGACAAGCTCCTCCGCTTCGAACTCGACGCCGGCACTCTCGGGAAGCGCCAGATCTTCTCTGGCATCCGCGCCGCCTACGGTGAGCCGGAGGCCCTGGTTGGCCGCAACGTGGTGTTCATCGCGAACCTCGAGCCGCGCAAGATGCGCTTTGGCGTGTCCGAAGGCATGATCCTCTCCGCCGGCGACGGCGGGTCGGACCTGTTCCTGCTCGACGCCGACCAGGGCGCGGCCGCGGGCGCGACCGTTCGCTGATCGGCGACACCGGCACCACGCCTGCCATGACGTCCACGCTCGCCGATCGCATCGACGACCTGCTCCCACAGACCCAGTGCGAGCAGTGCGGCTTCCATGGCTGCCGCCCCTACGCCGACGCGATCGCCGCTGGCGACGCCGAGATCAACCGCTGCCCTCCCGGAGGCGCGGTCGGCATCGAACGCCTGGCGGCGTTGCTCAACCGCCCGGCGATACCGCTGGACACCACTCGCGGCATCGAAAAGCCCCGCACGCTCGCGCGCATCGTCGAGGCCGACTGCATAGGCTGCACCAAGTGCATCCAGGCCTGTCCGGTCGATGCCATCCTCGGAGCTGCCAAGCTCATGCACACCGTGGTGAGCGATCTGTGCACCGGCTGCGAACTCTGCGTGCCGGCGTGTCCTGTGGATTGCATCGTGCTCGACCCCATGCCTCCCGCCCAGGCAAACGATTGCGCCCACGCCGGTGCCGCCCGTCGTCATTTCCGTCGTCGCGAGGAGCGCCTGGCCGTGGAGCGCGCCGCGCGCGAGCGACAGCTTGCCGCCAGCAAGCGCGAGGTCGGCGCGCCCGCCGCGCGTCATGCCGTGCTCGAAGCCCTCGCCCGGGCCAAGGCAAAGAAGGACAGTCCGTGAAAAAAACCGACGTGGTGGAGATGTTCAGCCGCTTGCGTGAGCTGAATCCGCATCCGAAAACGGAGCTGGAATACACCACGCCATTCGAACTGCTCGCGGCCGTGGCGTTGTCCGCGCAGTCGACCGATGTCGGCGTCAACAAAGCCACTCGCAAGCTGTTTCCGGTGGCAAACACGCCAGAGAAGATCCTCAAGCTTGGGCTCGAAAAGCTCAAGAGCCACATCAGCACGATCGGTCTCTATAACAACAAGGCGAAGAACCTCATCGCCATGAGCCAGATCCTCGTCGATCGCTATGACGGCGAGGTGCCGCAGACCCGCGAGGCCCTGGAAGAACTACCGGGCGTGGGCCGGAAGACGGCCAACGTGGTGCTCAACACGGCCTTCGGCCAACCTACTATCGCGGTGGACACGCATATCTTTCGCGTAGCGAACCGTACCGGACTGGCGCCCGGCCCGGACGTGCGGAAGGTCGAAGACAAGCTCGAAAAGGTCATTCCGAAAGACTTCATCCAAGACGCGCATCACTGGCTGATCCTGCATGGACGCTACGTGTGCAAGGCGCGCAAGCCGGCGTGCCCGGAGTGCGTGATCGCCGACCTCTGTGCCTATAAGCACAAAACCGTGTAGAAGCGCGCCCTGCGTGCGACCGGCGGAGGTGAAGGCCCCCGGGTCGCGCGCAGGGCGCGCTCCTAAAGGTGCCTACGCGGGTTGGCGGGAGCCCTCCACGCGTCGCCCCAGCTCTTGCCAGTCGACGATGAGCTCGCATCCTCGCTTGGACGCATTTCGGCCCCACTCGCGCAGGAGTTCGAGCGAAGCCTGGTCCACATGGTGCAGGCGGTCCATCACCACGCTCAGGCGGGTGTTCGGCGGCACGGCCTCCAAGGTACGCGCCATGCTCGGCACCTTCAGGAACGTGGCGGAGCCTTCCAGGTGAAGCGTGGCGTGGCCCGGCTCGTCGTGGTGCAACACATCCATCTTCAGACGGGACGACAGCAGCGCCAGGCGGAGCAGCGACATCGCGAAACCGACGATGACACCGGTCAGGAGGTCGGTGGCGACGATGGCCACCGTGGTCGCCACGTAGACCGCCGCGGTGCCTTTGCCGTAGGCGGCGAGGTCCTTGATCTGCTTGGGGTTGACCATCTTTACGCCGGTAAACACGAGGATGCCCGCCAGGCACGACACGGGCGTCATGCGCATGAGCCACGGCAGCAGCATCACGAACGCGAGCAGCCATGCGCCATGCATGATCGTGGCCATGCGGGTGGCCGACCCGGCCTGCACGTTGGCGGCGCTGCGTACGATCACGCCGGTCATCGGCAGCGCGCCAAGGAAACCGCAAATCAGGTTACCCACGCCTTGGGCGGTCAATTCGCGGTCGAAGTTCGTCCGCACGCCGTCGTGCATGCGATCCACCGCGGCCGCTGACAGCAGGGTCTCTGCGCTGGCGATGAAGGCGAAGGTGAAGGCCGCGATCAGCAGGGTCGCGTCGAACAGGCCGAAGAGACTGCCCATGCTCGGCAGGCTCACCGCCGAGAACAGGTTGGCCGGCACATCCACGCGCTTGACGTCGAGGGCGCCGAACTGCGCCAGCGCCGTCATCGCCACCACCGCCAACAGCGCGCCGGGGACGAAGCGAAGCCTCGCGGGACGCAGCTTCTCCCAGCCCAACATGATGGCAATGGTGCCCAGTCCGATCATCATCGCCACGGGCGCCTGACCTTCGGCGAAGCCCGTGACCGATTCCCACGCCGCCGCCGGGAGCGCGGCGAAGTTTTCCAGGCCGCGCGCCTTGGGCATCGCATCGAGCAGCACATGGGACTGCGAAGCGACGATGAGGATGCCGATGCCCGACAACATGCCGGCCACCACGGCCGGCGACGTCATGCGAAACCACACTCCCACCCGGCACAGGCCCGCGACGAGCTGGATCAGGCCCGCCAGCAGCACGACGGGGCCGAGCGCGGCGACGCCGTGCTCACGAACCAGCTCGAAGACGAGCACCGCCAGGCCCGCCGCCGGTCCGCTGACCTGCAACGGTGAACCGGCGATGGCACCCACGACCACCCCGCCCACGATGCCGGTGATGAGGCCGGCACTGGGAGGCATGCCCGAGGCGATGGCGATGCCCATGCACAACGGCAGGGCGACGAGAAAAACGACCACCGATCCCAGGAGGTCGCGGCCAAAAAGGCCTTGGGAGAAATAGGCACGCATGACAGCTTCCTCAGGCCGCGCTGGCGACCGTGGGGCGCGCGGCGAAACGCGCGTGCGGAGTGGCGTCCGGAGCCAGGGCGATGTCGGCGCCCAGCGGACGGAAGCGGCCCTCCAGCGGATCGAAGGCGGTGATCTCCGTCTTCGCGATGTCGTAAATCCAGCCATGGATGCGCAGGCTACCGTTGGCCATGGCCGCCGCGACGGCGGGCAGGGTCCGCAGGTGCTCGAGCTGGCCGACCACGTTTTCTTCGGTCAGGTAACGCAGGCCTTCTTCCCCATGGATCGTCGGGCGATTTTCGGCGACGACGTAACGGGCGACATCCGCATGCTTGAGCCACTGCTCCACTGACGGCTTGCCCTTGAGCGCAGCCGGGTTCTGCAGGGCCTTCATGGCACCGCAGTCGGAATGCCCGCAGATCACGATGTGCTGCACCTTCAGCGCGGTCACCGCGTATTCGATGGCGGCGACGACGCCGCTGACGTGCTGCGCATAGGGGGGGACAATGTTGCCGACGTTGCGATAGACGAACAGTTCGCCGGGCTGCGCCGAGAACATCAGCTCGGGCATCACGCGGGAATCGGCGCAGGTGATGAACATGGTGTGCGGTGTCTGCCCCGAGGCGAGGCGGGCGAACAGCTGACGCTGCTCGTCGGTCATGTCACGGCGAAACTGGTCGAAACCCTTGATGAGTCGTTCCATGGTCATGCTCTCTTTGATAGCGAATAGGGGATGGGGTACGGGCATGTCCGCCCGTGGCGTGATCAGCGTGGAGCCGTCACGGTGTGCTCGGAGCAAGCGAGATACGACGCCTGGATGCGTCGCGGGATCAGGCGATTGGAGGGCGCAGGTCGAGATGGACCCGCTTCGCCAGCGCACCCGGCACGAAGCCGGAGGGCCGCGACGGCGCGGCGCGAAGCAACGTCACGATGTGCTGGGGGGGCACGTCGAAGGTGTCGTCGAGGTTGGTGTTGTCCTCGATCGACGGCACGGACGCGGTGGCGGCATCGTCACCGTCGTCGTGATCGGCGACCTGCGTGACAGCCGGGCCGGCATCGTACGCATCGCACGGCATCGCGGAGGCGCCCGCGCAGGTGGCGAACAGCGCGAAGATCACGAGGATCGTGATCGTGAGGCGGCGCTGGACGCTGGCGAGGAAGCGATGCATGCGACGGAACCTACGCAGCGCACGGCGGGGTTGCAAGAGGTGATAGACGATCGGTTCACCTTTCGACGGCATCGCTGCAAGAAAACGTGACGCACCAACGCGTTTCGTGCCGCGATAAGCGGAACATCCGACGCGTTCGTTCAGGCATGGCCGTCCAAACGTCCGTCCGGAATATTGAGACAATTCCTAAAAAGCGCGCCGACGTACCCAAAAGAGCGCACGACCCCTGTCACGTGCGTTCTGCGCAGACGCGTGGCGGCGGCCAAGGGATCGCGGTATCCGTGCCCTCGCCCGGTCAGGCCGGCCGTGGCAGGCGGCAACGCCGCCGGCGAAGGGGCCCGTCGTGCTGCCGTTCAGCCGCCCCACGCTGGTATCCTTGGCGCCATGGATACGACGAGCAACAGTACCGCCACCACCATGGCAGCGCGGTTCCGGGGGTTTCTGCCCGTGATCGTGGACGTGGAAACCGGAGGTTTCGACGCCGAGCGCGATGCCCTTCTCGAGATCGCCGTGGTCTCGATCCGCATGGAGCCCTCGGGCCTGCTCGTGCCCGAACCCCCGGTCTCGGCCAATGTCGAGCCCTTTCCCGGGGCCAACATCGACCCACGCTCCCTCGAGATCACCGGCATCGACCCCGATCATCCCTTCCGGGGCGCCCTGCCCGAGCGCCAGGCGCTCGATCACGTCTTCAACGCCGTGCGGGAGGCCGTGAAGCGCTCGGAGTGCCAGCGCGCCGTGCTCGTGGGCCATAACGCCGCCTTCGACCTCGCTTTCCTCAACGCGGCCGTACGGCGCGTGGGACACAAGCGCAACCCCTTCCATCCGTTCAGCTGCTTCGACACGGCCACCCTGGGTGGCCTGGCCTACGGACAGACTGTGCTGAGCAAGGCGGCGATCGCCGCCGGTGTCCCGTTCGACACCCGGGAAGCCCATTCGGCGATCTACGACGCCGAGCGAACGGCGGAGCTTTTCTGCGAAATCGTCAACCGATGGCGGCGACTGGAGCTGGCGGAGGGCGATATGCGGACCTCCGTCACGGTTTGAGGTATTTCGTAACTTCCTGAATATGACAGCAAAAAGGCGAATGTCATATTCGTGAAACATTCAACACATTTCATTGCAACACGGCAGGGCTGCAATACGCCCCGGGCGGATGCCGCCTGACCATCTTCCATCGAGGATCACCCCGTGTTTACACGCAAACTCCGTATCGCCGCACTGGTGGCCGTTTCGCTGTTCGGTATGGGCGCCGCCCAGGCAACCGACATCACCGGCGCCGGTTCGAGCTTCGTCTACCCCGTGCTGTCGAAGTGGTCGGCGAAGTACAGCGAATCGACCGGTAACAAGATCAACTACCAGTCCGTCGGTTCGGGTGCGGGTATCGCCCAGATCAAGGAAGGCACCATCGACTTCGGCGCGTCCGACGCCCCGATGAGCAGCGAAGACCTGACCAAGTTCGGTCTGGGCCAGTTCCCGAGCGTGGTGGGCGGTATCGTCCCGGTCGTGAACCTGCAGGGCGTCAAGGCCGGCGAACTCAAGCTCACGGGCCCGCTGCTGGCCGACATCTTCCTGGGCAAGATCGCCCGCTGGAACGATCCCGCCATCGCCGCGGCGAACCCGGGCCTCAAGCTGCCGGACGTCAAGGTCACCGTCGTGCATCGCTCGGACGGTTCGGGCACCTCGTTCAACTTCACCAACTACCTTGCCAAGGTGAGCCCGGAGTGGGCCTCGAAGGTGAAGTTCGGCACGGCCGTCGAATGGCCGGCCGGCGTGGGCGGCAAGGGTAACGAAGGCGTCTCGCAGTACGTGCGCCAGATCCCGGGCTCGATCGGCTACGTCGAATACGCCTACGCGAAGAAGAACAGCATCGCCTTCGCGCAGATGCAGAACGCCGCCGGCCAGTGGGTGCAGCCCAGCGCGGAGAGCTTCGGCGCCGCCGCCGACACGGCCGACTGGTCGTCCGCCAAGGACTTCAACGTCATCATGACCAATGCCCCGGGCGCCAAGGCGTGGCCGATCACGGCGACCACCTGGATCATCATGTACAAGAAGTCGAAGAACCCGTCGCACACCAAGGTGGCGTTCGACTTCTTCAAGTACGCCTTCGACAAGGGCCAGGCCGACGCCGCCTCGCTCGACTACGTGGCCCTGCCGACCTCGCTGACCCAGAAGATCCAGGCCTACTGGGGCTCCGATTTCAAGTAATCCGTGACGATCGATGGTCCGGTTGAAACATGACCGGTCCAGAGTATCGATATAGGGGGCCGCCGTTCCCGCGAGGAACGGCGGCCCATGGTTTGCCAAGGCCCGGGAAACAGCGCTCATCATGCATGCCACCGCCAGCAACGCCGCGACGGGCGCCGATCGCGCCGACGAATCGGCCCGCACCGCGACGGACTCGCGCAACGACCTGCTCTTCGGCTGGGCACTCAAAGCCTGCGCTCTGCTCGTCCTGCTCGCCCTCGTGGGCGCCGCGGCCTCCACGCTGTGGCTGGGCATGGATGCGTTCCACACCTTCGGCTGGGGCTTCCTGACCAGCGCCGCCTGGGATCCGAGCAACGATCAATACGGCGCCCTGGTGCCCGTCATGGGCACGATCGGCACCGCCCTGATCGCCCTCGTGGTCGCCGTGCCGATCAGCTTCGGCATCGCCCTTTTCCTCACCGAGATCGCGCCGCAATGGCTGCGCGGCCCCGTCGCGTCGGCGATCGAACTGCTCGCCGGCATCCCCTCCATCATTTATGGCATGTGGGGCCTCTTCATCTTCGCCCCCTTCGTCGCGGCGCACATCAAGCCCTGGCTGATGAACCAGTTCAGCGCCGACCCGCCCGACGGCAAGGTGTCCTGGCTCGTGCAGCACGTGCCGGGCCTCGCCAGGTTCTTCTCCAGCGAATACCCCTTCTTCGGCGCCGGCGTGCTCACCGCCGGCCTGGTGCTGGCGGTGATGATCATCCCGTTCATCTCCTCGGTGATGCGCGAAGTCTTCCAGACCGTCCCCACCCGCCTCAAGGAATCGGCTTACGCGCTGGGATCCAGCACCTGGGAAGTGGTGTGGGACATCGTGGTCCCCTACACCCGCACCGCCGTGATCGGCGGCGTGTTCCTCGGCCTGGGCCGCGCGCTCGGCGAGACCATGGCCGTGGCTTTCGTGCTGGGCAATACCTTCAAGTTTTCCTGGTCGATGCTGGAGACGGGCAGTTCCATCGCCTCGACCATCGCCAACCAGTTCGGCGAAGCCCAGGGCCTGCAGCGCTCGGCGCTGATGGCCCTGGCGTTCCTGCTCTTCGTGGTGACCTTCATCGTGTTGCTCATCGCCCGCCTCATGCTCCGCCGCCTGGCCACCAAGGAGGGTCGCTGATGTCCACGTCGCTCTACACGACGCGCCGGGTGAAGAACATCCTCGCGATGGCCTTCAGCATCCTGGCCACCGCGATCGGCCTGTTCTTCCTGGTGTGGATTCTCTGGGAGACCCTCAGCCAGGGCCTGGCCGGGCTGAAGCCGCAACTGTTCACCAAGATCACCGCCTACCGCGAGGAAGGCGGCCTGGCCAACGCGATGGTCGGCAGCCTGATCCTGAACGTGCTGGGCATCCTCATCGCGACGCCAATCGGCGTCGCGGCGGGCACCTGGTTGGCCGAGTATTCCCGCCGTTCGCGCCTGGGCCCGACTATCCGCTTCCTCAACGACATCCTGTTGTCCGCGCCCTCGATCGTGCTGGGCCTGTTCGTCTACACCATCGTGGTGCTGCCCTCGAAATACCTCACCAACGGCGACGTGACCTTTTCCGGGCTCGCCGGCGGCATCGCCCTTGCCCTGATCGCCCTGCCCGTCATCGTGCGCACCACCGACGAGATGCTGCGCCTGGTGCCCGGCACCCTGCGCGAAGCGGCCCTCTCTCTCGGCGTGCCCCAGTGGAAGCTGACGATGCAGATCCTCGTGCGCTCGGCGCGCTCGGGCATCGTCACGGGCGTGCTGCTCGCCCTGGCCCGCATCAGCGGTGAAACCGCCCCGCTGCTGTTCACGGCTTTCGGCAACAACTTCATGACCTTCAATCCGCTCGACAAGATGCCGAGCCTGCCGCAGATCATCTACGAATACACGAAGGACCCCAGCCCGGACATCAACACCCTGGCCTGGGCCGGCGCCTTCGTGCTGACCATGTTCGTGCTGGCGCTCAGCCTGATCGCCCGCTTCGCCTTCTCGCGCTCCAAGGTGTCCCATGACTAAGATGAACGAAGTCGCCTCCCAGCCGGGCTTCGGCACCTCGCCGCATGCCGCCGCGGCCGACCTCGGTCAGGTGCCGGCCAAGATGACCGTGCGCGACCTGAATTTTTACTACGGCGACTTCCACGCGCTCAAGCACATCGCCATGGACGTGCCGGAGAAGAAGGTCACGGCTATCATCGGCCCGTCGGGCTGCGGCAAGTCGACCCTGCTTCGCATCTTCAACCGCATCTACGCCATCTACCCGAACCTGCGCGCCGAAGGCGAGATCGTGCTCGACGGGGAGAACATCCTCGACCCGAAATACTCGCTCAACCGGCTGCGCAGCAAGGTCGGCATGGTGTTCCAGAAACCCGTGCCGTTTCCCATGACCATCTTCGAAAACGTGGCCTACGGCATCCGTCACCACGAAAAGCTCAACCGCTCGCAGATGGACGAGCGCGTCGAGCAGGCCTTGCGCGGCGCCGCACTGTGGGATGAGGTGAAGGACAAGCTCAAGCAAAGCGCGCTCGGCCTTTCCGGCGGCCAGCAGCAGCGCCTGTGCATCGCCCGTGGCATCGCCCTCAAGCCCGAGGTGCTTCTGCTGGACGAACCCACCTCGGCGCTCGATCCGATCGCCACCAGCCGCATCGAGCAGCTGGTGGAAGAGCTCAAGAAAGATTTCACGATCGTCATCGTGACGCACAACATGCAGCAGGCGGCACGCTGCTCGGACATGACCGCTTTCATGTACATGGGCGAGCTGATCGAATTCGACCGGACCGAGAAGATCTTCACGAAGCCGGACAAGAAGCAGACCGAAGATTACATCACCGGCCGTTTCGGCTGAGTTCCCTATTTGCGAGGCATGCGATGAACAACCCGCACCAGCACATCATCAAGAGCTACGACGACGAGCTCAAGCGACTCACCGGCGAAATCGTCCGCATGGGCGAACTGGCCGTGGCCCAGCTCGAGGCCGCCATCGACGTGGTGGAGCGCCGCGACGAGCGCGCCGCGCAGCGCGTGGTCGACAACGACGACGCCATCGACACGCTCGAGCACGACATCAGCCAGGACGTGGTGCGCTTGCTTGCCCTGCGCGCGCCGATCGCGGGCGACCTGCGCAACGTATTCGCCGCCCTGCGCATCGCGGCCGACATCGAGCGTATCGGCGATTACGCCGCCAACGTAGCGAAGCGCTCGATTCCGCTCAGTCGCGTCGCACCAATCACGGCTGCCGGCGGGCTCGCCAACCTCGCCGAACTGGCGGCCGAACAGCTGCGTCGCGTACTCAAGGCCTACCACGAGCAGGATGCCGAGGCGGCCTACGAGGTGTGGAAATCCGATGCCGAGCTCGACGAGGCGTACACCGTCGTGTTCCGCGCCCTGCTCACCTACATGATGGAAGACCCGCGCAACATCACGCCGTGCACGCACCTGCTGTTCATGGCGAAGAACATCGAGCGCATCGGCGACCACGCGACCAACATCGCGGAAAACGTGTGGTTCGTCGTACACGGCGAACCGCTGGCCGCCCCTCGCGTGAAGCGCGACGACACCTCCAGCGCCGACTTCAACCGGTAAGACGCCCGCCCGACGCTTCGGCGGCTCAGGCCGCCGTGAGCTTCAGGCCGACGATGCCGGCCACGATCAGGCCGACGCATAGCAGCCGCAACGGCTGCGCCGACTCGCCGAACAACACGATGCCAAGCGTCACGGCGCCCACGGCGCCGATACCGGTCCAGACCGCATAGGCCGTGCCCAGCGGGAGTTTCTTCGCCGCGGCGGCGAGCAGCACGATGCTGACCAGCATCGCCACCCCGGTCAGCAGGCTCGGCACGAGCCGGGTAAAACCCTCGGTGTATTTCAGGCCAACGGCCCACGCGACCTCGAACAGGCCGGCGACGAGAAGGATGAGCCAATACATGGTTCGCTCCGCCAGGGCGGGGTCGTCCCCGCGAATGACGTGCGCCACGGGGCCGTCCCCGTGGGCGGACGAGCATTGCGCCCATCCGCCTTTCATCTTACGTAGGGAGGCTGAGCGGGACGTAACCCCGCCGCCCCGGTTCGACTCGACGTGTCAGGGAACGATCTGGGCCGCCCGTCGCGTCTTCACGCCGCGCGCGATGCCGTACACGCTGATGAGGAACCAGGCCATCTCCTGAAGGAACGCGGAGAGGTTGAACATGCCGAAGACCAGCGACAGCAGGATGCCGAAGGCACCCACCAGGTTCATCACCTGGTAGGCGTAACCCTGCCCCGACAACTTGTGCGCCTGGAGTAGAAAAAATGCCACCAGCACCAGCGCCACGCCGATGAGGCCCGCCCAGTCGTGCCAGAACATGTTGCTCATGCCTTACCTCGCTGTCTCAATGCCTCGAACAGAACCACACCGGTGGCGACGGAAACGTTAAGGCTCTCCATGTTGCCCGGCATGGGGATCTTCGCGACGAAATCGCAGGTTTCCCGGGTGAGGTGACGCATGCCGTCGCCCTCGCTGCCCAGCACGAGCGCCACCGGTCCCTTCAGGTCGATGTCGTAAAGCGCGCTGTCCGTGTCGCCGGCCAGGCCGGTAATCCACACGCCGGCGTCCTTCATGGCACGCAGGGCACGCGCCAGGTTGGTCACCGCCAGCATCGGCACGAGATCGGCACCGCCGGCCGATGCGCGGCGCACGGTGGGCGTGATGCCCACCGCGCGATCCTTAGGCACGATCACCGCGGTGACCTTGGCCGCCGCGGCGCTGCGCAGGCACGCGCCGAGGTTGTGCGGGTCGGTCACGCCGTCGAGCACGAGCACCAGCGCCTCGGCACCCGCGGCCTCGAGAAGCGCCGGAAGATCGTTCTCGTTACGCAGCGGGGGCGTTTCGTACCGCGCGATGACGCCCTGGTGTCGCGCTTCGCCGCCGATGCGCTCGAGCTGGTCCTTGCCCACCGACTTCACCTGGATGCCACGCTTGCGCGCCTGCCCGGCGATCTCGTTCACGCGGGCGTTTTTCGAGTTCTGCTCGATGACGACTTCACGGATTCGTTCCGGGTCGTTGGCGAGCGCGCCTTCGACCGGATTGATACCGACGATCCACGTTTCGCTCATGACTTACGACGTGCTCCTGGGTTTGCGTGACGCGGGCTTCTTCGCCGCGGGGGCTTTCTTCGCGGCCGCCTTTTTCATGGCAGGCGCCTTCTTGGCGGCAGCTTTCGCCGGGGCCGACCTCGTCGTCTGAGGCGCGGAGACAGGCCTCTTCGCGACGGCTTTTTTCGCCGCGGGCTTGCGGGCAGGCGCCGCCGGCTCGACGCGGGAACGCGTCGCGCGCCGGGGTGCCGCATCGACCGGCGACGGCGAAGGCCGCGCATCATCGCTAACGGCATCGACGGGCACAACCCCTGCGGCAGGCTTGCGCGTGACACCGAGCTTGCGGGCCATCTTCTTCACGGCCCGGCCGATGGCCTTGCCGGCCTCGGCCATGGCGCCACCCTTCGGCGCTTCCACCGCCACCGGCCTGGGTGCCGGCACAGGCTTGGGCAGCGATTGCAGACGGGCCACGAGACGGAAGTCGATCTTGCGGTCTTCCAGGCTCGCGCGCAGCACCTGCACGCTCACGTAATCCCCCAGGCGGTAGCTTGCGCCGGTGCGCTCGCCGGCCAGCAGGTGTCGGGTGGGGTCGAACTTGTAGTAGTCGTTGGGCAGCTGCGACACGTGCACCAGGCCCGACACCCGCGACGCCGCCAATTCCACGAACAGGCCGAACGAGGTCACGCCGGTGATCGTGCCGGCGAATTCCTCGCCGACATGTTTCTCCATCCATGCGCACTTGAAGCGCTCGTCCACATCGCGCTCGGCCTCCTCGGCGCGGCGTTCGCGCTGCGAGCAATGCACCGCCATCGCGGCCATCTGCGCCTCGCTATAGACGTAATCGGACGGTTTGCCCTTGGTCAGCGCGTAGCGGATCGCACGGTGCACCAGCAGGTCGGGATACCGACGGATCGGTGAGGTGAAATGGGCATAGGCGTCGAGCGCCAGGCCGAAATGGCCCTGGTTCTCGGGGTGGTACACCGCCATGCTCTGCGCGCGCAGCAGCACCGACTGGATCAGCTCCGCTTCGGGGCGATCCTGCACCTTCTTCAGCAGAGCGGAGAAGTCCGCCGGGGTGACCTCGTCGGCCGGCGGCAGCTTCAGCTTGAACTCACGCAGGAACTGCAGCAAGTCGTCGTACTTCTCGGCCGGCGGCGGCGCGTGCACGCGATAGAGCGCGGGAACGCGTCGGCGGGAGAGGAACTTCGCCGCCTGCACGTTGGCCGCGATCATGCACTCTTCGATGAGCTTGTGCGCGTCGTTGCGATCGGACGCGCCCATCGACACCACGTCGCCCGACGGCGCGAGGCGGAACTTGACCTCGGGCGTCTCGAAGTCGATGGCGCCGCGACGCTTGCGCGCCTTGGCCATGGCCTTGTAGAGACGATGGAGGTTTTCCACCTGTGGCAGCACGTCGGCGATCTCGCGGCGCACGTCGGCGTTACGCTCGCCCACCGCCTGCCAGACCTTGTTGTAGGTCAGCCGGGCGTGCGAATACATCACGGCGTCGTAGAACTTCGCCTGCTGCACGTCGCCCTGCTCGTCCACCTCCATGTCGCAGACCATGCACAGGCGATCGACGCGCGGGTTGAGCGAGCAGATGCCGTTGGACAGCGTCTCTGGCAGCATCGGCACGACGAAGCCCGGGAAATAGGTCGACGTGCTGCGCTCGTAGGCCTCGACGTCGAGCGGCGTGCCGATCGGCACGTAGTGCGATACGTCGGCGATGGCGACGATGAGGCGGAAGCCGCCCCCCTTCAGCGGCTCGGCGTACACGGCGTCGTCGAAATCGCGCGCGTCTTCGCCGTCGATGGTGACCAGCGGGAGGTCGCGCAGGTCGACGCGGCCCTTGCGCTCGGCGCCCGTGACCTTGGGCTCCACGTCCTCAGCCTGGCGCACGACCTGAGCCGGCCACTCGTGCGGCAGGTCATGGCTGGCGATCGCCATCTCCACCACCAACGAGGGCTCGAGACGCTGGCCGAGCACCGCACGGATGGTGCCCAGCGGCCCACGGTGCGGCGTCGGCGGATCGGTGATCTCGGCCACCACGATCTCGCCCGACCGGGCCCCGGCGTCGCGACCGGCGGGAATCATGATGTTCTGGTGCAGGCGGCGATCGTCCGGCTCGACCAGGGTTACGCCGTTCTCCACCACGATGCGGCCCACCAGGCGCGGCGAGCGGCGCTCGAGCACCTCGACGATGGCGCCCTGGCGGCGTCCTCGGCGGTCGATGCCGACCACGCTGGCCAGCACGCGGTCGCCGTGCAACACACTGCGCATCTGCGACGGGGAGAGGTAGAGGTCGTCGCCCCCCTCGTCGGGCCGGAGGAAACCGTAGCCTTCGGCGTTGGCGATGACGCGACCGGGGATGAGGTTGAGCTTCTGCGCCGGGGCGTATCCGCCGCGCCGATTACGCAGGAGCTGGCCGTCGCGGATCATCGCGCCAAGGCGCTTGCCCAGGGCGTTGATCTCGTAATCGGTGAACAGGCGAAGCGCCCGGGCGATGTCCTCGGCGGAGACCAGCTCGCCACGCTCTTCCAACAGGGCGAGGATGGCCTCGCGGCTGGGGATGGGTTGATCGTAGCGCTGCGCTTCGCGCTCGGCGTGCGGATCGTTCACCGCCGGCGGCAGCCGGTCGCGGTACTTCGCCAGCGCCTTGCCCGGGCGCGAGGCCTTGGCCTTGCGAGGGCCTTTGGCATCGCCGGAACCTTTCTTTTTCTTTGTCACGTAAAGACCTTGCAGGGGGTCGCCCTTGTTTTCGGCGACCGTTGTGAAAAAACGTTGACAAGCTTACCCGACCTGCCTAATCTACGCGGCTCACGGGGCAGCGACGCTGCATCCGGGACACCTGCCCAGGTGGCGGAATTGGTAGACGCACTAGTTTCAGGTACTAGCGGGTAAAACCGTGGAGGTTCGAGTCCTCTCCTGGGCACCAATTATAAGACAAAGCCCCGCAGCGATGCGGGGCTTTGTTTTTTCCGCGATAGGTACGCCGCATGAACACGCCGCCGCGCGAGTCGACCAACCTCTCCGCCGACGCCCAGGTCTGCCTGTCGCGAGCCGCCCTGGCGCATACCGCGATGGAGCACGCCGCCCAGAACGTCACGCTCGCCGCCGATGCGCTGCGTCGCTACGCGAAGTTCTCCCGGCCCGGGCAACCTTCGGCGCACATTGTCCAACTGCGGCAGAACCAGGCCGCGGCGCGCATGGCGTCGGTGCAGGCTCGGCAGGCGTTCGCGGTCGCCGCCCAAGCGTTTTTCCGCGCGAGCGGTTCAACGCTTCCGCCAGGCGTGACGCTGGAGTCGTTCGTGCGGATGTGGATACATCACGCCAGCTGACGACGGGCCTCCCGCGGGTGGCCACGTGCGCGTATGATCCGCGTCACCGCCATGCGAGGCCCTTGAGGATGACCGCTCGCTTTTCCTACCGTTTGCGGGCCGCGCGCGCAGGCGCATTCCTCGGCATCCTGGCCACCTTTGGCGTGGTTGTGCTCCTGCCGATTGGCCTCGACAGGCTGGTCGGTCTGCACATCGCGAAAGCGTGGGGACTCGGCGACTTGGCGGCCCCGCTGTGCCTCATCGGCGCGTTGCCGGGGGGATGGCTCGCGATGTCGATGGCGCGGAAGAACGCAACACCATCGCCTCGATAGCGTCCGCATGAATGACGACACGCGACTTCTGCTTTGGGAAGCCCTCTCCGAACTCTTCCTCGATACCGAAGTGACTGACACCACCGTGCGCTGTATCGCGCAGGTGGTCGCCCAGTCCGGCGTGCCGGTGCCAGAGGTCGAGGCGGTGCTATGGAATGACGTCTTTCCCGTGCTCTATCCCAATCTGTTGTCCGTCGCGGGTGAGTGGGCGGGCTGGCCGCGGGAATGGCTCAGGGAACACCTCCAGCCCGCTCGGGGTCCTGCCCGGCGCAAGGGGCCGAGGATACTGGTGCGTGACATTGAGGCCCAGTGGAACCGCGTGCTCGCGCAATGCAACACCACGCGATGATGGGACCGAGATCGCCGATCTTGCCATCGGCGATCTCGGGCGCTTACAGACCCGCCCGCAGTACGATCGGTGTCCAGCGCTGTTCGGCCCCGACCGGGCCGTAGCGTCCCGCCCATTCCGCCGGAACGAATCCGGCTTGCGTGCCGAACGGCGCCGGGACGAGTTCGCCCGGCAAGGGGGCCTGGGGGTAGCCCGCCCACGGCTTCAGGGCAGCGGCATGCGGATTGACGGGGATGGTATCGAAACGTGCGGACCCGGCGAAGAAACGCAGGTTGCCGTTCTCCACGTAGAGCCGGTGCGAGCGGTCGCCGTAGCCGCTGTGGATACGATCCGCACGCCATTCCCACGACTGATCGTTCGAAAGCGAGCAGCGCGCCGTGGTCAGGCTGCGCTGGGCGATGTCGGCACGCAGGCATTGACCGTTGCCCCGGTTGACGTAACGCCCTTCGCTATCGAGGCCCCACATCTGTCCGCGGTTGGTCGGATCGCATGACGCCATGCGAACGGTGTCGCCGTCCTGGGCGATACAGCCGCCGACGCCATCGTTGGAACGCAACAGCACCGTGATCTCACGGGTCAGAAACGGGTGGGAAAGATCGAGTTCGTACGACAGCGCGCGGGACACGGGCATCGTGCGATCGGTGTGACGCCACCGCGCGCCCTCCCACCACCAGGTCTTCTCGTTGCGGTCGTAACCCATGTCGATGCGTACGCTTGCGATGCCCTCGTAGTCGCCCGGCAGCCTCCAGCCTGACCAGGCGGCCATGGTGGCGCTGCGCATCATCGGCGTCATGCGCTTTTCGGTCAGCTTCACGCTGTCGGCGTACACGCGCTCCACGAGCGAATGTTTCAGCGACGGCGCTATCGGTGCCTCCCACAACACACGCGTGCCCCGATCGACCGGACGCGCCACCAGCGAGTAGTCGTTGAAACGGAAGCGAAGCTCCTCACGGGTGGTGTAGGCGTAATTGAACGAAAGATTGAAAGGGATCTTCGCGGCCAGCAGGGAATCCGCCTTTCCGTCGGTCGATAGAGAGTCGCCGGACGTGCCGCCGATACCGACGGTCCGCTCTTTGCTTTCGGCATAGTCGAATTCCGTGCGTCCGTCACTCAACGGGAGGTAATCGACCATCAACGGCGTTGCGCCCACCGCCGTGACGGCATGGCTCACGCGATAGGTCCACGGCAGGTAGGCGGCGGTCAGGTTGACGCCTTGCCTGTGCCCCTCGTGGATACCTGCCGCCGTGGGCGTGATCGATGGCCAGGTGTGGACATGGATCTCCTTATCGTCGCCCGTGCGCGTCGCGCTGCGGATCACGTCGATCGACAAACGGCCGGTGATTTCCTGGGTACCGGTGTCAAGCACGCCTTCGTGGATGCGCAGCATGGGCACCGGCGCCGTGTCGTTGCTTGCCAGCAAACGACCCTTCGGGCCGACGTCGTCGGCGTCCTTCTGGAAATCGGCCAGTCCGGCCATCAGCGCCTGGGTCCAACGAGCATCCCACCGGGCGTCGGTCGAGCCGACGCCGATCATATCGACGTCGCCGTCCGCTTCGCGCACGAAGAGCGTGTCGCCCCCGGTCGGGGCCACGCCGAAGAAGCGCGCCACCACCTGCCGCTCGGCGCCGTCCATGCAGACGAACACAGGCACGCCAGCATGGAACAGTTGCCAGAGCATGCCGCGGCGATCGCCCAGCGTATCCAGCGCGTCGGCGGCGACCACCGCCATAGCGCCGGCGTCCGGCGAAGACAGCGCCTCGACATCGGCTTGCGACAGTTGCGCCGCCGGCGTCACCCGGGCACCCGCGCCGTCGATCAGGTGAAGCACGTGACCCTGCGGGGCGCCGAACGTCACCAGGGGACCTTGGGGGCGCTCTTGCGCCCCAGCCTGCGGTGCCAACGTTGAGAGACCGAAGCAGAGGGTGAAACCGATGGCGCGTGTCAGCGAACGACGAGAGGGAAATGCGGACTTCATAACGTCTCCTTGTTGTGTCCGCCGTCAACGTTACCGGGCTGAATCGCCGTGTCGATGCGGAAACGGCTCAGGTTCAAGGGTGCAGCAAGCCATTCACGCGACAAGGGCGTCGCGCGACCGTCTCTGATTTCAATGACCTGCGCCAATCCGTCGCGTTACCGGCTAGGTCCTGGCATCCGTTCGCGTAAGCGGTTTCCTACGTCGCGCGCGGGCGAGCGCCTGCAAGCGTCAACGGCATAGTGGAGATGACGATGTCGCGTTCCGTGGCTTCGCCGCTGCGAGAAGATAACTCCGGCACATCGTCGGCAATTCCGTGCGCAGCACGTCGATGTTCTCCGGCGATGCCGCGTTTTCCAGCACGGCTCGCACCGTGCCGTTGAGCATCGTGCGCAACGCATAGCTGACACGGTGAAGATCGTCGAAGCGGGCGTCGAAGGCCTGGCCCAGGAGGCCGGCAATGATGCGGTCGGTACGTTGCGTGATGTCATGGACGAGCGGCGCCGTTTCCAGTTCCGCCGCAACGACATACAGCGCCCGGGACCCGGGCATGCCGCGAAGCTTGGCGTCCAGGTAGGCCCGGCCCAGCCCGTCGGCCATCTCGGCGAGCGGTGCGTGGAACAAGCGAGCTGCCGCGTCTTCCAGCGACTGGATGACGTCTTCCAGGTAGGCCTCAAGCACCGCATAGAGCAGCGCCTGGCGGTGCGGAAAATACTGGTACATCGTGCCGACCGACACCCCGGCGCGTTGTGCCACCTGGGTCGTCGTCAGGCCCGCGTAGCCCTCGGTCAGCAAAACCTGAATGGTCGCCTCGAAAATGGCCGCGACAGTGGCCGCCGAGCGCGCCTGGCGTGGCGTTTTTCGCGGCCTGAGGCCATCGGACGGGGTCACGGGCATATGCGAATGTCAATCGCCGGAAGGAGCTACCAGCTTACTGGGGTGGCGAACCGCCACCTAGTCCGGAGACCCTTCATGACCGATCGCATCACCCTCATTACCGGTGCCAACAAAGGCATCGGCCTGGAAACCGCCCGCCAGCTAGGCATCGCCGGACATCGCATCCTCCTGGGCGCGCGGGACGCGGGCCGAGCACGCGACGCACTCGACCGGTTGCACGCCGACGGCGTGACCGCCCGCTTCGTGGCGATCGACCTCGACGACCCGGCGTCGATCGCGGCGGCCGCTGATGACATCAAACGCCACGAGGGTCGGATCGACATCCTGATCAACAACGCGGCCATCGGCGATCCGCTGGACGGACCGGTCGGCACGGCCGACCTCGCGGCCGTGCGCCGCATCTTCGACACCAACTTCTTCGGTACCGTCGCGGTCACACAGGCGTTTCTGCCGTTGCTGGGCAGGTCCGGCACCGGCCGCGTCATCAACGTGTCCAGCAGCCTCGGCTCGATCTCGCTGAACGCCGATCCTTCCTGGGACTACGCGAGCGTGAAACTGCTCGGCTACAACGGCTCGAAGGCGGCGCTGAACATGTTCACGGCGATCCTCGCCGCTGAACTGAACGGCCGGGGCATCGCCGTCAACGCCGTGAACCCCGGCTACACCGCCACCGACCTCAACGGCCATAACGGTCACCAGAGCCTGGCCGAGGGCGCGCAGGAGATCGTGCGCCTGGCACGGTCGGACGACGCCGCCACCGCCACGTTCACAAGCAAGGACGGTCCGGAGCCCTGGTGAGGCCGGTCGTGGCAGGACGGGCGATCCCCGCCCTGCCACCCGCCGCCGGGCGCTGTATAATCGCGGCCTTCACCGCACGGTGGGAGAAGCGGACGGACCCGCTGCCGAAGGCGCAACGCCCGTAATCGCTCAGGCTCCCATACCACCGCGCGGCACATCACTCTGGAGAGACCGGTTCGATCCGGCGCCGAAGGTGCAAGGGGTGTCCACCCCCAAACTCTCAGGCAAAAGGACAGAGGGGCGCCCCACGTGCCGGCACGGCGCGTACCTACGGATGCCTCCAACGCCATGAGCCAGACCTCTTCCCCCTCGCTGCGCGACCTCGAGAACCAAGGCGCGTTCATCGACCGCCACATCGGTCCGAATGATGCCGAGATCGCCGCCATGCTGTCCGTGGTGGGCCACGGCTCGCTCGACGCCCTGACCGACGCCATCGTGCCGGGAACCATCAAGTCGCCCGACCCGCTCGCCCTGCCCGACGCGGTCACCGAGGAAGACGCCCTGGCGAAGATCCGCGCCGTGGCCGACCGCAACCAGGTGTTCCGCAGCTTCATCGGCCAGGGTTACTACGGCACGCTCACGCCCAACGTCATCCTCCGCAACGTGCTGGAAAACCCGGCGTGGTACACCGCCTACACGCCCTACCAGGCCGAGATCTCGCAGGGCCGCATGGAAGCCCTGATCAACTTCCAGACCATGGTCGCCGATCTCACCGGCATGGACATCTCCAACGCCTCGCTGCTCGACGAGGGGACGGCGGCCGCCGAGGCGATGACCCTGGCCAAGCGCTCGGCCAAGTCCAAGTCCAACCTGTTCTTCGTATCCAACGGCGTGCATCCGCAGACGCTTGAAGTCGTGCGCACGCGCGCCGAGGGCCTGGGCATCGAACTTCACGTGGGCGACGACGCCGACGCCGCGAGCGTCGACAGCTTCGGCGTGCTGCTGCAATACCCGGACACGTTCGGCGCCATCCACGACTACAAAGCGCTGGCGGAAGCGACCCACGCCCGCGGCGCCATCGTTTGCGTGGCCACCGACCTGCTCGCGCTCACCCTCATCGCGTCGCCGGGTAGCTGGGGTGCGGATATCGTCGTGGGCAACACCCAGCGCTTCGGCGTGCCATACGGTTTCGGCGGTCCCCACGCCGCCTATATGGCCTGCCGCGACGCGTACAAGCGGTCGATGCCGGGCCGCCTGATCGGCGTGTCGATCGACGCGGAAGGCAAGCCCGCCTACCGCCTCACCCTGCAGACCCGCGAGCAGCACATCCGCCGCGAGAAGGCCACGTCCAACATCTGCACCGCCCAGGTGCTGCTGGCCGTGATGGCGAGCATGTATGCCGTGTACCACGGGCCGGAAGGCCTGATCCGCATCGCCCGCCGCACGCATCGCTTCGCGGGCATCCTCGCGACCGCGCTGCGCGACGCCGGCGTGGCCGTGGGTGGCGACTTCTTCGACACGCTGCACGTCAGCGGCGTGGATGCCAAGGCCCTGCACGCCAAGGCGGCCGCGGCGCGCATCAATCTTCGCGCCATCGACGACGCGCGCGTCGGCATCAGCCTGGACGAAACCACGACCCGGGCCGACGTCGTGGCGTTGGCCGGTCTGTTCGGCGCGTCGGCCGATGTGGACGCGCTCGATGCCCGGGCGCAGGACGCCCTGCCGCCCGCACTGCGCCGCACGACAGACTTCCTGCAGCACCCGGTGTTCAACACGCACCACAGCGAACACGAGCTGCTGCGCTACCTGCGTGGCCTCGCCGACAAGGATCTCGCCCTCGACCGCACGATGATCCCGCTGGGCTCGTGCACCATGAAGCTCAATGCCACCGCCGAGATGATCCCGGTGACCTGGCCCGAGTTCGCCAACATCCACCCGCTGGCACCGGCCGACCAGACCCGGGGCTATCGCCAGCTCATCGACGAACTCGAGGCGATGCTGGTGGAATGCACCGGCTACGACGCCGTCAGCCTGCAGCCCAATTCGGGTGCGCAAGGCGAATACGCCGGCCTGCTGGCGATTCGCGCCTATCACCGCTCGCGTGGCGAAGGCCACCGCGATATCTGCCTGATCCCCGAATCCGCGCATGGTACGAACCCGGCGTCGGCGCAATTGGTGGGCATGCAGGTCGTGGTCACCCGTTGCGACGCCAACGGCAACGTCGACGTGGAAGACATCCGCGCCAAGGCCGAGAAATACGCCGATCGCCTTGCCGCGATCATGATCACCTACCCTTCCACGCACGGCGTGTTCGAGGAAGACGTGGTCGCGATCTGCGACATCGTCCACCAGCACGGCGGCCAGGTGTACACCGACGGCGCCAACATGAACGCGCTGGTCGGCGTGGCCAAGCCGGGCAAGTGGGGCTCGGACGTCTCCCATCTCAACCTGCACAAGACCTTCTGCATCCCGCACGGCGGCGGCGGCCCCGGCGTAGGCCCGTGTGCGGTCCGTTCACACCTGGCGCCGTTCCTTCCGCGCGCGTTCGGCGGTGAGGGAGACGTGGGCATGGTGAGCGCGGCCACGTTCGGCTCGGCGTCGATCCTGCCGATCTCGTGGATGTACATCACCCTCATGGGCTCGGCCGGCCTGCGCCGTGCCACCCAGGTGGCGCTGCTCAACGCCAACTACATCGCCAAACGCCTCGCCCCGCACTACAAGACGCTCTACACCGGCCGCAACGGCCTGGTGGCCCACGAGTGCATTCTCGACCTGCGGCCGCTGAAGGACGCCACCGGCATCGGTGCGGAAGACGTGGCCAAGCGGCTCATCGATTTCGGGTTCCACGCCCCGACGTTGTCCTTCCCCGTGGCGGGCACGCTCATGGTGGAGCCCACCGAGAGCGAGTCGCAGCACGAACTGGACCGCTTCATCGACGCGATGATCCAGATCCGCGACGAGATCCGCGCCGTGGAGGACGGGCGTCTCGACCGCGACGACAACCCGCTGCGCCACGCCCCGCACACCGCCACCATGGTGACGGGCAGCGAATGGACCCACGCCTACCCGCGCGAGCTGGCCGCCTTCCCGCTGCCCTCGCTGAAGCTGGCGAAGTACTGGCCTCCGGTGTCGCGCGTGGACAACGTCTATGGCGACAAGAACGTCATGTGCGCTTGCATCCCGGTGGATGCCTACAAGGAAGACGTCGAGGCCTGAGCCCCGACCTTGAACGCCCCGGTGAACCGAACCTTTAGGCTCGGTTCACCGGGGGCGCGCAGGTCGCGCTCCTGCGGGTACACTGCGGCCCCCGACTTCCAAGGTGAGCGCATGACCCAGGAAATCTCCCGCGACCCGAGCCTGCTTGGCCTTCTCAAGGGCGTCGAAGGCTTCAGCAAGCACGTCTTCCCGGAAAGCCAGCAGCTCTTCAGCGAACTGGCCGAGGGCCAGAGCCCCCATACCCTCTTCATCACCTGCGCCGACTCGCGCGTGGTGCCGGAGATGATCACCCAGACCCAGCCGGGCGAGCTCTTCGTCTGCCGCAACATCGGCAACATCGTGCCGGGCTACGGCGAGATGCTCGGCGGCGTATCCGCCGTGGTCGAGTTCGCGGTGGCCGTGCTCCGGGTGCGCAACGTGGTGGTCTGCGGCCACACCGACTGCGGTGCCATGAAAGGCCTGCTGAACCCGGAATCCACCCGCGACCTGCCTACGGTCGAGGCCTGGCTGCGCAACGCGCAGGCCGCCCGCAGCGCGGTGTTCGCCCGCAAGCTCGAAGGTGCCGAGGCGCTGACGGCGGTCACGCAGGAGAACATCCGTCTCCAGCTGGCCCACCTCGCCACGCACCCGGCCGTGGCCGCCGCGCGCGCCAACAACGCCCTCAGCCTGCAGGGCTGGGTCTACGACATTGGCGACGGCAAGGTCTCCGTGCTCGACGAGGCCAGCGAGCAGTTCATTCCGCTCAACGAAGCCATCCAGCGCGAACGCGGCGCATGATCCTCCCCGGCCGCGCTCACATCGGCCATATCCTGCGTTACGTCGGCCGCCCGCTGTTCTGGCTGCTGGCGTGGGATGTGGTCGTCACCGGGATCTGGTGCGTTGTGAACACGGCCTGGGCGGAGTTCCCCGCCCTGCCGCTCACCCTGCTCGGCTCGGCCGTGGCGGTGTATCTCAGCTTCCGCAACACCACCGCGTACGCGCGGTGGTGGGAAGCCCGCACCCTCTGGGGCGCGATGGTCAACACCTCGCGCACCCTGGCGCGCGAGGCAGCCACCCTGCTGACCGACCGGGATACGGCGGTCACCGTCGCGCACCGGCAGATCGCCTACGTGCAGGCGCTACGCCTCCACCTGCGCCGCCAGCCCCTGTGGGACGAACTGGCCGACCGCCTGCCGGCGGACGAAATCGAGCGGTTGCGTCACGTGGCCAACGTGCCTAACGCGATCCATGCGCGCACGGCGGCGATCATCGCCCAGGCACGCCCCGATCCGATCCTGCACAGCGTGCTCGCACGGACCATGAGCGACATCAGCAACGCCCAGGGTGGCATGGAGCGCATCAAGAACACGCCGCTGCCGCAGCAGTACGCCACCTACCCCACGGTCTTCACCCACGGATTCTGCATCCTGCTGCCGCTGGGCCTGGTGGAAACGCTCGGTCTCTACACGCCGCTGGGTTCCACGGTGGCGGGGTTCCTGTTCCTGGCCCTTCTTCAGATCGGTAACGACATCCAGAACCCCTTCGAAAACCTCGAAGACGACGTTCCCCTGACGACCCTCACCCGCGCCATCGAGATCGACCTGCGCGATGGCCTGGGGGAAGCGCATGGCCTGGAACCGGTCAAACCGGTCAACGGCATCCTCTGGTAGAGCCAGGCCCCCTGGCACGCGACACCGCGTGCCAGGGCATACGCATGTCGGCCCAGTCGCCCATACGGTCCGCTCCCACCCTTCGGTAGCGACCATGCCAACGGGCGGCCGCCGCCGGATCGCGGGTACCCGCCCGCTCCTCTGATGCCGATATACCGCCCCAACGCTCTTCTGTAGAAGCCTGTCCCGCGGGCGATCCCCCACGGGCGACACCGGCGCTACCGGCGGCTGGAAGCCGATCGCCCCGGCGGTTCACGCCGAGGCGGCGCGCAACCTCAACGCATTGCCCACCACTGACACCGAACTCAGGCTCATCGCCAGGGCCGCCACCATCGGCGACAACGTGACGCCCCACAGCGGATACAACGCCCCCGCCGCCAACGGCACGCCCACGGCGTTATAGGCAAACGCAAAGAACAGGTTCTGCCGGATGTTGCGTACCGTCGCTTCCGATAGGGCCCGCGCGCGCACGATGCTGGCCAGATCGCCCTTGAGCAGGGTGACCGACGCGCTCTCGATGGCGATGTCGCTGCCGTTGCCCATGCCGATACCGACATCGGCTGCGGCCAGCGCAGGCGCGTCGTTAATGCCGTCGCCCGCCATCGCCACCCGCGCGCCACCCGCCTTCAGCGCACGCACGAGGCGGGCCTTGTCCTCCGGCGAGGCACCGGCGTGCACGTCATCGATCGGCAGCGATGCCGCCACGGCCTTCGCTGTCGCTTCGCTATCACCGGTCAGCATCACCAGGCGAACACCGACCTCGCGCAGGGCCGCCAGCGCCGGGCGCGTGGAGGATTTCAGGGCATCGGCCAGCGCGAACGCCGCCGCCAGCCGCCCATCGACGGCGAGGTAAACGACGGTCGCGCCCTTCGTCCGTGCCACGTCGGCGAAGTCGTGGGCGCCACCCACGTCCACCCGGGCATCCGCCATCCGCCGCGCATTGCCCAGCACCACGTCATGGCCCTCGACACGGCCGCCCACGCCACGCCCGACGCTGGCTTCAAACCCGGATACCACCGGTATCGACACGCCCTCCTCTGCCGCAACCCTGACGATGGCCTCGGCCAGCGGATGCTCGCTCGATCGCTCCACGGCGGCCGCCAGGGCCAACGCCTCGGCACGCGCGCACCCAAAGAGGCGAACCTCCACCAACGTCGGACGACCCTCGGTCAGCGTTCCCGTCTTGTCGAAGACCAGCGTGTCCACCTCGCGCAACCGCTCGATCGCCGCCGCGTCGCGAAAAAGCACACCCGCCTGGGCCCCTCGACCACTGGCGACCATGATCGACATCGGCGTGGCCAGGCCCAGCGCACAAGGACAGGCGATGATGAGCACGGACACCGCGGCGACCAGCGCGTGTGCAAGGCGCGGCTCGGGACCAAGCGCCCACCAGGCCACGAAAGCCAGGATGGCGATCGCCACCACCGCCGGCACGAACCACGCGGCCACGCGGTCGGCCACTCGCTGCAGCGGGGCGCGGGAGCGTTGCGCGTCGGCCACCATCGACACGATGCGCGACAGGACGGTCTCGCTGCCCACGTGATCCACGCGCATCGTGAGCGCACCATGGCGGTTCTGCGTGCCACCGGTCAGCCGGTCGTTCACTCGCCGGGCAACCGGCATCGGCTCGCCGGTGAGCATCGATTCATCGACATGGCTTTCGCCCTCGACCACCGTGCCATCCACGGGCACCTGCTCACCGGGACGCACGCGCACGCGATCGCCCACACGCAGGTCGCCCAGGGGGACATCGTGCTCCCCGTCGCCATCGATGCGGCGCGCCGTCTTTGGTACCAGGCCGAGCAGTCCGCGCAACGCGGCCCCGGTGCGTCGACGCGCCCGCGATTCGAGCGCATCGCCCAGCGTGACCAGGGTGACGATCACCGCGGCCGATTCGAAATAGACGTCCACCCGGTCATGCGGATCACGCATCGTGGCCGGAAATACGGACGGCCAGATGAAGGCGACGAGGCTATAGAGCCACGCCACGCCAGTGCCCAGGGCGATCAGCGTGTACATGTTCGGCGACCACGGTCGCAGCGAGCGCCAACCCCGCACGAAAAACGGTGCCCCACCCCACAGCACGACGATGCTTGCCAGCACGGCCTCGCCCCAGCCGGCGAGGGTATCCCACGGCGACGCCCACGCGTGGCCGGACAGATGCGGCACCATCGCTACCGCGAAGACCGGCAGCGTCAGGGCGACGAGCACGCCAAGCCGGCGGGCCGCCGAGCGGCTCTCACCGTCGTCGTCGTCCAGCGACGGCATCGCGGGTTCGAGGGCCATGCCGCACAGGGGGCAGGCGCCCGGGCCTTCATGACGCACCTCCGGGTGCATGGGACAGGTGTAGACGGTGCCGGCAGGCGCGGGCACCTCGGGGGTCTTCGGTCCCAGAAACGCTCGTGGGTCGGCGATAAAGCGCTCGCGGCAACGGGCACCGCAGAAGTGGTACGCGTGGTCGTCGTGCGTGGCGTGATGCGGCGTCTTTGCCGGATCCACCGCCATGCCGCAGACGGGATCGGTAGCCGTGGCGGAGCCGTGGGCCGCGCCGTGCGAACAGCAGGCATGGCTCATGGATTCACGTTGCCGAGCGCCTTGAGGATGGGGCAGTCGTCGGGTGATCCATGGCCCGGACAGGCCTCGACCAGCTCGGACAACCCGTCACGCACGCGCTGAAGCTCGGCGATGCGCTCGTCGATGGCCCTGAGCCGGGCTGCCGCCCGCTCCTTCACGCCTTCGACGCCGCCGTGCCGGTCCGCCGAGAGCGCCAGCAGCTCCCGGATCTCCTCCAGCGTGAAACCCAGGTCCTTCGCACGGCGGATGAAGCGCAGCCGCGACACGGCGGCCTGGTCGTATTCGCGATAACCGGAGGGTCGACGACGCGGCGGGGGCAACAGGCCCTCGCGCTCGTAGAACCGGATGGTGTCGATCGCGACGCCCGCGCTCTGCGCGATGCGGCCGATGGTAAGGGAGGCATGCGTGGTCATGTTGCATAGTCTAGACCCTTGATGTAACTCTAGGGTCAAGCGACAGGACGAACTCGACCTGTGTCGAAAGCCCCTAACCTTGGAACTGGCGCCTGCAACCTTGACACTGATGCGTCGACGTCTCGGACCGAGCACCAAGGCGACTCTCTTACCGGGCAGTTGACTAAACAATCACGCTGCCTCCGCCGGGAGTGAGTACGACCCAACGCAGCCAGGTGCATGACCCGCGTGGCGGTGATGCCAATGACGCCCAACAGCCCGCCGGAGCCTTAGGAGAACCGGGTGGTGAAAGAACCGACCGTCTTGGCAATGCCACGGGCCGACGCGTCGTAGGCATAGGTAGCCACCGTCGTGCTGATCCTGCAATCTCAGCCGATGCTTCGCACTGGCAAACAAGAATCAGCACTGCCAGCAGCGCGGCTACTTCGTTGCCGCCTCCAGCTCCTTGCATAGCGACTCCAAACCTGAACGGCATTCGTGCGCAGCATGCTGCCTGATAGTGCTCAGGACGTTCTCAGGGATCGTCTCATCTTCTAGATGTTTAATGATGAATGCCTTGAAGGCTGGGTGGGCAGAGACCAGTCTAGAAAGCTCACCGACGTCGTCCCAGTGATCAGCCAAGAGTGTCGCAATCACTTCGCTGTAGGCGCTCCATGCCTCGACCACGCTCTCACCGTTGCAGGAACGATTGTCACGAAAAGCCTTGTAGACGTGTGGCCAATCCTTAATCTGTGGGACGGCGGCCTCCACGCGGACAGACTCTTTGGGGGTACACAACGTTGCCTGCGCAACTTCCGATTCCGCACCTAATGCCGACAAGAGTAGAGCGCCAAGAATGAAATGCTCAGACCGCATTGCTTGTAACTCGCTTATCTATTTCATGTAAGCCATGACATTGACGATACATCCCGAGTTCCGGTCGATCCACACAGCCATTCCGCCGCCGCTCGCCGTCGGCTGCGAAGCATTTCCTTGAACGATCCATACGTTCCCGCGCCCCTGAATCACGGTTAGTGGAAGTTGCTTTTTTACCTGAGCCTCACCAAATCTTGCTTGCAGAACTGCAAGCCCTACCGCTTCAGCCGTCCTCTTATCAGGGACATAGTCGGGATGATTTGCACTTGTGGCATTCACACTGGCGGCTGCAATCAATAGCGCGATAAAAACCGAACATCGACGAACCATGGATAGACTGACCACCTCCCAAAACTTGAGCCGCCTTAAAGTGGAAAAATCGGCGTGTTTGGGTCGGCCCGAAAGGCCTCGGCGA
>NZ_JAQLOK010000009.1:0-101104 GCF_034063545.1 Luteibacter sahnii | reverse complement strand
CGCCGCGATGTGGTACGCCTGGCTCGACGCCCGGTCCAGGCGGTCCAGGAACCACAGCCGCTGCTGCGACCACGACAACGGCGGATCCTCGCCCCGATCCACCGCCGACAGCGGTGGCAACTCCGACACTGCCGCCTCGCGCACCGCCCGTGCCAAAGCCTCCAGCCGCGGGTGGGCGAACAGCTCGCGCAGGTCCAACTCCACGCCGCACGCCTGGCGAATCCGCGACACCAGCCGCACCGCCAGCAGCGAATGGCCGCCCAGCTCGAAGAAATGGTCCTGACGACCCACCCGCTCCATGTTCAGCAGCTCCCGCCACAGTTCAGCAAGCAACTGCTCTATGTCCCCCTGCGGCGCCTCGTATGCGTGCTGCGTCAGCGACTGAAGGCCCGGTGCCGGCAGTGCGTTGCGATCCAGTTTCCCGCTCGGTGTCAGAGGCAAGGCATCCAGCGACATGTATGCCGAGGGCAGCATGTAGTCCGGTAAAGCCTTCGCCAGCACCGCACGCAACTCGTCCGGCTGGAACGGCGGCGTGCCGTCGCCGACCACATACGCCACCAGGCGCTCCTGCCGCACCAGTACCACCGCCTGACGGATGCCCGGTTGCGCTACCAGATGGGCTTCGATCTCACCCGGCTCGATGCGGAAGCCCCGCAACTTCACCTGGAAGTCGTTGCGCCCCAGGTATTCCAGCGTTCCGTCCCGGCGCCAGCGGCCCAGGTCGCCCGTGCGGTACATCGACGCGTGCGCTGAGCCAGCGTACGGGTCGGGGATGAAACGTTCCGCCGTGAGCTCCGGCCGGTTCAGATACCCCCTTGCCACGCCCGCACCGCCGACGTGGATCTCACCCGTCACGCCTTCCGGCACCGGCTGTCCCGCCGCGTCCAGCACGTAGATCCGCGTGTTCGCGATCGGACGGCCGATGATGGACCGCTGCCCATCCACCGCATCGGGAGCTTCCTCATGCTCGTGGAATACCGAGTCTCCGTTTGCCTCGGAGGACCCATAGAAATTGAATAACCGGGTGTGCGGACACCGTTCGCGCATCTGCCGTACCAGAGCCCCGGGAAGCCGCTCGCCGCTGCAGACCACGGCGCGTACGCTCGCCAGCTCCGCTGCATGCCGTTCAAGCAGCACTTGCAACAGCGAAGGCACCAGCACGAGGTGGGAAATGCGTTCGGCGACGAGCTGCTGCGCGAAGCGGCCCGGATCCCGCGCCGTCCGTGCATCGAAGACGCATAGCTCGCCACCGGACAGCAGGGGCTGGAGCATCTCGGTCACTGAATCGACGAAGCCGATATGGGTCTTGAACGCACACGACGGGTTCGGCGCGAGAACGCGCTCCCTCGCCCAGAGCAACCTGTTCGCCAGGCCGGCGTGGGTATTGACCACGCCCTTGGGCTGGCCTGTCGAGCCGGAGGTGTAGATCACGTACGCGGGATGATCCGGCGATAGACCGAGCGCGTCGGCATCCGGGGCTTCTTCGGACTCGTCATCGTCGCAGAGATACAACGGTGTCGTGGTCGACTGCGCGAGTTCGCGCAACGTCGGCGTGACGGGTGCGTCGTCGGTACAGAGCACCAGGCGTGGGAACGCGTCTGCGAGGATATACGCCATGCGTTCCCGCGGAAGATCCGCCGGCAAGGGCACATACGTGGCACCCGCCTTGAACACGCCAAGGAGACAAGCGACGAGCCGGGCGCTCCGTGTTCCGCAAACGACGACCCGATCGCCCGGTCGTACGCCGACGTCGCGCAACCGCCACGCGACCCGATTCGCGCGTCGGTCGAGTTGGCCATACGAAACCTGAGCTTGGGCATCCTTGATCGCGCGACGCATCGGATGCCGGACGACTTGTTGCCCGAACAGCACCGATACATGCTGTCTCGGGTTCCAGGTGCTTTCCGACGACGTGTGCCGGTCCTGCCAGGTCTGCCACGCCGCCTCGTCCATCAACGGGACGCGTACGGCCTCGCCATCAGGATTGGCCAGGAAGGCCCCGAGCATGTGCAGGAACTGCCCGGCCATCGCTTCGACCGTCGTCCTGTCCAGCAACGCCGACGAATATTCCAGATGCCCGGCCATCGTCCCATCGCGTTCGCTCAGGGTAAGCACGAGGTCGTAGGCGACGCCCGGAAGAGCGGTTTCGACAGGCTCGCATCGCAACCCTTCCAGGTACGGCGCCTTCGGCAGGGGCGCGTTGTCGAGTACCAGCATGACCTGGAACACCGGGCTATGGCTGCCGGAGCGTCGCGGATTCAAGGCATGGACGACGTCGCTGAACGCGACGTCCTGATGCGCGAGACCTTCCAGGACGACGCGTTTTGCCTGCATCACGCAATCCCTGACGCTGGACTGCGCGTCGATGTGCATCCTCAAGGCCTGGATGTTCGTCAACAAGGCGCTCCAGTCGGAGGCGCCTGGGCGATGGCGGTTGGCGAAAGGTACGCCGATGACGACATCCGCCTGCCCGCTGATGCGTGAAAGCTGCGTCGCCCAAGCGGCAAGCAGCGTCATGAAGACCGTGGTTCCGTGCGTGCGCGAAAACACGTGCAGCTTATCGATCAGGGCGGACGACAGCGCGAGCGGAACACGCGACCCGCGATAGGACTGGCGTCGCGGCCGAGGGCGATCGAGCGGAAGATCGATCACGTCCGGCGCACCGCGCAGGTGCTCTCTCCAGTACGAAAGGTGCCGCTCCTCCTGTGCACCTTCCTGACGCAGGATCCCGTCGCGCAGGATTTGCGCGTAGGGCATCACCGGTGGCAAGGGTCCAACCTGGCCCTGGCGATGCACGTCATAGAGAGCGGCCAGCTCCGCGAACAGCACGCCGGCCGCCCATGCATCGGACACCAAGTGGTGTTGCTCGATAAGCAAACCATGGCGCCCTTCGGGAAGCCGCGCCAGGCATGCGCGAAATGGACGTCCACTCGCCAGGTCGAATGGCATGGCCACCCGCGTGGACAAAAACCGCGACCAGGCGTCGTGTTCGGAGGCACGCAGATCGATCACTTCCAGTGCGTGCGCGGGTGCGTCGACGACGCGCTGCACCACGATGCCGTCCTCCTCCACGAAGGCGACACGCAATGCCTCGCGCCGCCGGACCAGTTCATCGAAGGCGGCCGCGAGGGCGTCGATCTCCAGCACGCCGTCCATCCGGCAGGCGGTGGCCAGGTGAAACGCCTGCGCCGCGTCCTGCCCCATGCGACCGACCCACCATATCTGTCGCTGCATGTGGGTGAGCGGAAATGCCTCATCCGCGGACTCGGCATCCGTCGCGTCGACCTCCGTGGCGGGAACTTCGACTCGCCGCGCCTCGACCGCCGCGGCGATACCTTCCACGGTCGGTGCCGAGAACAACGCCTCGGGCGTGACGGCAATGCCGAACTCGGTTTCGACCCGCGCCAACGTCTCCATGGCCGCCAGCGAGGTCAGTCCCGAAGCGAAGAGGTCCGCGTCGGCCCAAGGCACCTCGCGCTCGAGGATCCTGCCGACGAGCGCGGCTACCCGCCGTTCGACCCGCGTCGCGGGCAAGCGGCTACCGTCTTGGGTGCCGGCGGTGCGCTCCCATCGCCACATCGGCTCCAGCTCGCCCGCCAGGTACAGTTCGCAGCAGCGCAGACGTTCGATCTTGCCGCTGGACGTGCGCGGAATGCGCCCCGGCTTCACCAGCAGGATGGCGGCAAGTTCCTGCAGCTCGTGCTCCTCCAGCAAGGCAGCCTGGATGCGCGCTGCGATATCCGCCGTGCGGGGCGTTTTTCGACTCTCCACCTCCAATACGAGAATGAGCCGGGCTGCCCCGTCGGGCGGCTCGTGCGCGAACGCAGCCGAACCGTTGGAACGCAGCGCGGGATCAACGGCTTCGACCGTCGCCTCGATATCCTGGGGATAGAAGTTGCGACCGCCGAAGATCATGATTTCCTTGCGGCGGCCGGTCAGGAACAACTCCCCATCCCTCAGGAAGCCAAGATCTCCGGTCCGCAGGAAGCCCGCTTCGCCGTCCGCCGTGTTCACGCGGAACGTCTGCGCCGTGGCTTCGGGCTTCTTCCAGTACCCCTCCGCCATCGAAGGACCGCGAAGCCATACCTCGCCCACCTCACCCGAGGCCAGCGGCCGTCGCGTCTCGGGATCGACGATGCGCACGTCGTGCATGGCGTCGTGCGCACGACCGTTGGACACCAGCCGGATGCAGTCGGCCTCGTCAATCGCCGGTTCGATGCGGTGTGCCGCCAACGCCGTGCGCTTGACGGAAAGCGTGTGGTGGGACGAGCCGACATGCATGCTGAATGCCAAGGTGGCCTCGGCCAGGCCATAGCCTGGTGTCATCGCTTCCGCGCGAAAACCACAATCGGCGAACGCGGCGGCGAACGCGTCCAGCGTTTCCGCGCGTACCCGCTCGGCGCCGTTGATGGTGTATCGCAGTCCGGAAAGATCGAGAGTGGCCTTCTCCTCTGCGGAGATCCCTTCCACACAGTGCTGGAACGCGAAGTTGGGCGCACCCGTAAGGGCAGCACGATAGTCGCTCGCCGCCTTGAGCCAGCGTAACGGCCGGCGCATGAATACCGATGGCGGCATGTGGACCGCGTGCAATCCCCGATACAGTGGATAGCAGATCCCGCACATGAGGCCGAAGTCGTGATACGGAGGCAACCAGGACACGAGCACGTCACCGACTTCGAGTCCGAGCGTCGACTGGAAAAGCGACATGTTGGCGAACAGGTTGCGATGGCTGACCATCACGCCCTTGGGCGATCCCGTGGAACCGGAGGTGTATTGCAGGAACAGGATGTCTTCGCCTCGCGCACCGGGATCGACCCAGCCACGCTCCGGCATGTCCGGATCATCGCTGGCGATCAGCGCCACGCCGTCGAGCGGGCCGCCGGCGTCGGCATTCAGCCGCGCGAGCCGATCGACCCCCGCCCGCGACGCCAGGATGGCGCTGGGCCCGGAGTCCCGCACGAGATGCTTCAGCCGCGGAAGCATGCGCGTGTTCGTCGGCGGCACGGCGGGGACGGCGATGACGCCCGCGCATGCGCACGCGAAGAACGAGATGATGTAGTCGAGGCTCACCGAATGCGCCAGAACCACGCGATCACCGGGCCGCGTATGAGCCTGGAGGTGCGTCGCCAACAACTCGGCGCGCGCCCGTAATTGGCCGAACGTTATCTGATCCGTTACCTCCCGGCCATCCTCCAGAAACGTATAGGCCGGGCGGTCGCGCGATCCCGACGCCTCCGACGCCCTGTATCGCAGCAGATCGACGATCGATGAGATATGAGCCGGAATGCCGTGTTCCATGGTCTGAGCCTGTATTCGACGAGGGCGTTGGGGGAACTCAGAACTCAACCTGCCGGCTCAAGTACAGACGTTCGCACTCGATGCCGGCTCCCTGGCAGTCCTGGATGAACCGATCCGACTCGAGCAACTGGATGCTGTCCGGCTCGTATTGCAGGCCCATGATGAATTTCATCCAGGGCTCCTGTCCCATCGCGTAGACGAAGACCCGCCGGGTATTCACCTCCTGCAATATGTTTCGCGCGCGCTCCGCGTTGGCCCCGGAGAGTCGCCGCGATTCGTTGTTCCGCCGGGACACGGCTTTCATCAACAGCGGTTCGTAGAGCCAGTTGAGCGGTGCGCCGTGGCATTCCATGCCGATGAACATGGCGTCCAGCGGCCCGAGGCGCGCACTGAGTCGCCGGTAGAGCGCGAGGTCGCGACCATCGGAATCGATCAGGAAGAGAAACTTTCGCCCCCTGAGTTGCAGTGCGAGGGCGTGCTTGCTGTGGATATTGAGATCGGCGTGCTCACCCGTGAACGGCAGGCTCTCCAGATAGCCGTGCGCCAATTGGATGCGATCGAAGGGCCGCAAGGTGACGATCTCGCGAAACCCCATGTCGCGCAACACCAGGGCCATCGACGGGTCGGCGATGCTGCCATTGTTGTTTCCCGGAACCACGATGCTGCCTATCCTGGGTCGCAGTTGCAGCAGCATCTCCATGCAGAAGTGGTCTTGATGGCAATGGGTGATCACGACGCGGTCGATGCGATCGGGCAAGTCGTTGATGGTGAACCTTCCGTCCTTCGCGTCTTGCATGCTCATGAAGGGATCGATCAGGATCGTCTCGTCCGCCGATTCGAACAATACGCAGGCATGGCCGAAATAGCGCATCCGGACGCCGTCAGCCTCGCAGGCCGGCAACGCCGCTCTCGGTGGCTCTTCGTCGGTGAACAGGCTTTCGAAGTACGGCCGCTGCTCTTCCGCGACGCCCAGCTCGGCGCACAATGCCATCACCGACACCGGCTCGTTGCGTGAGCGGCTCAGCGCATCCAGACGGGAATCGCCGAAATGCAGCGGCAGCGTCATGCCGGGCCGGTTATCCAGGCGCGGCGTACTCATGAAGAAGTCGCGCTCGCTTTCCGGCGTGGTGTGAATCCAGATTTCCTGCAGCGAACGCGTCATGTCTTCGTCGTAGAGCAGTTCCTCGAAGAGGCGGAAGTCAGCGCGGTGGTTGAGATCGTAGACGAGTTCGACGAGTCCGCGCAGGGACTCCGGGAGCCTCGCGTAAAACGCATCCAACGAATAGCCGGACGCCTCTTCGTCGAGCATCGCCACCAGCTGGCGAAGGTCGGCGGCCAGCGCGATGAGCGGCGCGGCGTCCACTTCCAGCTTCGCGATCAGCGCCTTCGCCGCATCGACGTCCTCGTCGCGCAGTCCGACGAACGGTCCGCCATACATCTTCGGATCCTGGTTCGCGGTGACGTGCGCCGCGGGGCTGCCCACAAAGGACTTGAGCAACGGCAGCAGGCGGTACGCCACATGCAACGCGAGCTGCACGGGCGACACCAGGTGTGGCCACGCGTGCCATCGACCCACGAGCGGCTCGATCTTCACTTCGGGACGCAGGTACATCAATTTCTCGGACATCGACTTTCTTCCTTTTCCACTTGTCCAGACCCGCCGTCGGGGGCATCCGTCGACAGGCCAAGCGAAATGCAGTAGTCATTCCGGGCGGATCGGCACTATCCGGATGCGCCTTTCCGATCGAGGTGGTCATGTACGAAATGCGAGAACCGGCTTATGCCGTCGCGGATCTTCTCCGGCGAGGTATTGCTGAAGGCGAGCCGCACCCGACGGCCGTCGTTCGAATCGAGCGCAAAATAGCGCAGCGGCATGACCAGCACGCCATAGGCCTCTGCACAACGCTTCACGTGCTCGTCGCCGAAGTCGAACGGCAGTTCGACCACGAGAAAAAAACCGCCCTCCGGCCGGTTCCAGTGCACCTGGGAACGGAGGTCGGCGAAGTGCCGATCCAGTGCGTCGAGCATTTCGTCGCGATTGCGCCGATAGTGCGCCAACGGCTTGCTCACGATGTCGCGCAGCGAATACCGCTGCGACATGAGCACTCCCCCCACCACGGCCTGGGCGAGCTGGCTGGTGTTGACCGATACGAAGCTCTTGGCTTGCACCATCGCTTCCATGAGATCGCAACGACCCACGGCACGCGGCGGCACCACGGCATAACCCACCCTCAACGCGGGGCATAACGTCTTGGAAAACGTACCGACGTAGATCACGCGCCGATCGTCGTCCAGGGATCGCATGGTAGGGACCGGCGTTCCCTCGTATCGAAACATGCCGTACGGGTTGTCCTCGAGCACGAGGATGTCGTGCAAGGCGCACAAGGCGAGGATCGCCCGTCGCACATGCAAATCGATCACCTCGCCGGTGGGGTTGTCGAAATCCGGTATCAGGTACAGGGCGCGCGGCCGCTTTCCTTGCGTATGCGCGCTCTCGATCGCCTTCTCCAGGGCGGCGACGAGGCCCGATCCTTCCGCCTCACGGAAGGACACGATGCCGGCGCGGCCGAGGTAGGCCGCGCCGGTGATGCCAATATAGGTGGGACTGCGCGCCAGAAGCACGTCGTCCTCATCACGGCACAGGGTCCGCACGCAGATATCCAGCGCTTCCTGACACCCCACGGTCACCAGGATGCGGTCGCTGGCGACGTCAATTCCCTCGTCGACGCGCAGCTGCCTTGAGATCAGGTCGCGGATGATGCCCGCGGTCGCGCCGTATTGAGCCAGGCTGCGCTCCACGAGTTCGCGGCTCGTTCCCCGTTGCTCGGCCAGGTGCTCTTCATAGCTGTGCATGGATTCGATCCAGGCCCGCATGTCGAAGAAACCTTCGGCGGGCCGTCCCGAGGCGAAGGAGATGGCGGCAGGGAATCGTTCGGCCATCTCGTTCAGGAAGTTCATGACTTCCAGGCGCACGGCCACCACCTCGCCGCGCTCCGCGCCGGCCGGCGGCGCCTGCATGACGGCCCCGGGCGTCATCAGTAGGCTCCCGAATTCTCGAGCTGAGCGAACAATGCGCGCACGTTGTCTTCCGAAAAATTGGCTTCTCCGTCGCGCTGGATGAACTCGAAGCTCATGCCGGAATTCATGTCCCGGCTGGAAAACAATTGAATCAATCCCGGCCCGCGGATGATGCTCGTATCGAAGCTCATGCCACGCTTTCTGAGCTGCGCCGAGGTCGCTTCCACATCATCCACCGCCAGGGCGATGTGCGCGACGCCGGGGCCGAACTTCTCGATAAGCATGGAAACCTGCGACTCCGGTTCCGTGCCTTGGCAAAGCACGAACTTGATGCCGTTGTGTTCCAGCTCGGCGGAGACCATGCCGGTACGCTTGCCGGTAATGACGCGTCGCTGCATCAACTGGAAACCCAGCAGGTCCACGAAGAAACGGATGCCGTCCTCGAGATCCCTGACGGCGATGGCTACGTGGTCGATTCGCCCGTAGGGCGTGCCGTCTCGCGCTTCGTCATGCATCGATCAGCTCCTTGCTTCGCATCTCATGCGTTTTCGGATTCAGGAAGGTTCGATATAGGGACTTCAATCGATCGGCACAGCTGGCCCAGGTCATCGTGGCGATCTCCGCCTGCGATCCCGTGCGCAAGCGATCGGCATAGGCCTCATCCGCGCAGACCTCGACCATGGCCGTCGCCAGCGCGACGGTATCTTCGGGGTCGACCTTGACCACGTGCTTGAGCAGTTCGGCGACGCCCGCGTGCGCGGCGACGATGACCGGGACGCCCGCCTCGATCGCCTCGAGCGCGACCAGCCCGAACGGTTCCGCGCGAGAAGGCATCACTACGACCGAACTGCGTTCGAGCAGGTATCCCAGATCGTCCTTGCCCAGGAATCCCGGGAAATCGATCCTGCCGGCAAGGCCTTTCGCCTTCGCCAACGACTTGGCGGCCTTCAACAAATCGCCGTCGCCGGCCATCACGAAGCGCAGGTCGTGACGACGTTCCAGCGCCTTGGCCGCCGCCTCGATGAAGAGCAGCGGCCCCTTTTGGTAGGTCACCCTGCCGACGAAAGACACGGTCGACTGCCGCGGCGCTTGGCGAACGCGCGATTCCTGGGCGTCGATGCCGTTATGCACGACGTGGACCTTGGCCGCGGGTTGACCAAACCGGGAAATGATCTGCCGGCGCGTCGTCTCGCTGACCGCCACGATCATGTCCGCGGCGTCCATGGCCTCCTTCTCCATGGCCAGGATGGCCGGATCGGCGCCGGAGCCGGCGCGATCGTGCTCGGTCGAATGAATGTGCAGCAGCAGGGGCTTGCCGCTAAGCGCCCGGGCTGTCATCGCGGCCGGTGCCGTCAGCCAGTCGTGCGCATGGATGAGATCGAACTCTCCCGCGCTCTCGACGACGTGTGCGGCTAGCCGGTCGTAATGGCGTACCCATTCCATGGCGCTGCCCCGAGCATACGCTTCCGGACGCCGGGCTATCCGTATCGCGCGCAGGACCGCTTCGGGCGGCGGCGCGATCAGCCGGATGTCGCGCGTATCCTCGTTTCCGCTCACCCGAGGCAGGGCGAGGGCGACCTCGATGCCGCCGACCTGCGCCAGGCCGCGGGTCATGCCGCGACATGCCATGCCCAGGCCGCCGGTGATGTCGGGCGGGTATTCCCAACCAAACATTAGCAACCGTATGGAACGCGCCGGTGCGGCATTCATGCGGCAAGCCTCCCGGAAGAGCGCGCAAGGGATGGCGCCAGTTCGAACAGGCGCAACTCGTCGACGCGAAAGCTCAGGATGCCGTCGTCGATATCGAACCATTCGCCGGAATAGGCGTCGTGGAGCGTGGCATGGTCGGGAAGAAGTGCGCCGACCTCGATGCTGGCATCGCCCGGCCCCAGTGCGACCAGCACGGTATCCCCAGTCGCCCCATGCATGCGGGCGAACACGTAAGGTTCCTCACTCAGGCGGATGTGCTTGCCGCGCCCGATCGCCGGGTGGCCGGCACGGAATCGTCCGAGCTTGCGCCAGTGGTCGAGCAGCGCCGTATCGATGCTTTCCCAGTTCATGTCCGAGCGTGCCACCTGGCAAGCGTCGGTCAAGGTGGACACGTCGTCGCTCTCCTTCCGCCCGCTCTCGTCGCCATAGAAGATCTGCACGCCACCGGGTAAGAGCATCAGTGCGGTGGCGGCGTTCCTGAGGTGGGCCCGGTCGAACAATTCGGTGTCATGGGAAGACAGATACGACAACACGTTATGGCGTGACTCCGACAGCACGTCGGCATAGCGCGCATAGAGTTTGTCCAGGCGGCGCCATGCCATGCCGCGTGAAAATGCACTGTTCATGTCCACGTTCCTGAATACGGCTTTTGCCTCGCCCTGGAACCGGAAATTGATGAGGTTATCGAAGCCATGGTCGTAATGCCTGGCGTATTCGATGCCTCCGCCGAACACCTCGCCGGTCATCCAGAAGTCCGCGTCGTCGACATCCGGAGTGTGTTCCGCACGCCATTGCCGGAGGGCTTCGCCCGCGGCGGCTTTCAGTTCCGACCAGCAACGGCCATCGACGTGCTTGACCGAATCGCAGCGGAAACCGTCGATGCCGTAACGCCGCACCCATGCGCACAACCAGGAGATGAGATACCCGCGCACAGGAGTGTCGTCGAGGTGGATCGCTTCGGTGTCGGGCTTGTCCCGAAGAAATGCCGGCAGCGACACGGGCGCATCCGACTCGGTGAGAAATTTGGGAAGGCCGTACGATATCCGCGTCAGATCGTCATCCCCACCGTCGGGGTAGCCGTCGATCTCCGCGCGAACCCATTCGGGTCCCCACCATTTCGCCATGCGGACCGTGTCCATCGCCATGAAGCTTTTGTAGTCCTTCGGCGTGGCATTTTCCCAGCCCGGGAGGACGGCATCGGGCACGAACGCCAGCAGCGTCGCGAGATCCGGATAACCGGCATGGCTCATGACGACGTCGAGGATAACCTTGAGCCCGTGCGCATGGGCGCAGTCGACCATGTCCTTGAAGTCGTCGCGCGAACCGAACCTGGGCTCGACGACGGTGAAATCCAGCGGCCAATAGCCGTGGTATGCCTCATGGCGGAATTCGTCGTTCTCCGACGCGACCCAGCCGCGGATCTGTTCATAGGGAGCACTTATCCATAGCGCATTGACGCCCAGCGCGTTGAACCATCCTTCCTGGATCCGCCTTGTCACACCTGCGAACTTGCCGCCGTGGAACGTTCCCGGCTCGTTGACGGCGGCTCGCGACGGCGGCGTACCGCCACCGCGACAGAAACGATCGGTCAGCAGGAAGTAGACGATCGGATTTTCGGCGAATGCATCATCGACGAGCTTACTGCGAGTGTTCGGCACATCCATGAAAGCCGGTCTCCGTACTTAGCGATGGTCTGTGTAGCCCTTGGCCGTGCCGACGACGCGGATCAGCCTGAAACATCCGGACTGGCAAATAGCAGTGTTTCCTTCCCCGCATGGCGCATGTCGAGGGCGCGCGTCTTGCCGCTGCCTTGGTCGACGAGAGTGTGTCCCGGCGATGATCTCGCCACGGGAACGATTCAAGCGTTGCTCGCGAAGGATCGCTCGCTCGAATCGGCACACTCGCGTTATATGCCCTTGCACGGTTCCACCTGTCAAGCAACTCCTGGCCATCGACGGTGCCCTGTTTGCCGTACTGTGATCTGCAACGTGATCGTCAAAATGTCACGAAACCATGTGATCATCGATACGCGGACGGACGAGACGGCAACGTTTCCATACCCGGAAGGGTGCCGATCCAACTTTCCGCCGAATACTTCGATCTCCACTGAGGGACCTTTTCGGCTGAGGCATTCTGCAAGGGTCCCAGCGTATCCAGGGCTTCCACCAGGGCCGCATGCACCGCTTGCGCGTCGTCGCCGTGGTATACGATGCCCGCGGCTTCACCTTCCTGTATGCGCCGGCTCATCCAGGTTCCGGAAGGAACGATGCAGGGCACGCCGAAGCCGGACATCAAGGTAAACACGCCGGACACGGCATCGCCATAGAACTGGCGCTCATAGGGCAACACGGCCAGATCGAGCGTCCCGCAGATCTCCTGCATATCGTCCTCGTCGAGCCATCCGCCGAGCAGGGTCACCCTCGGGGATTCCGGTGCAAGCATCGATGGATCGCCCTGAGGTACGCGGTGGTCCTGTACGACGAACTCGATATCGTGCCGATCGGCCAGGGCGCGTCCGATGAGATCCCGGATGATGTCCTCACCCTTTTCCCGCCGCGCTCCTCCCAGGATGCCGATCCTCTTCCGTTCGCTTTGTCGTGACTTCCGGGACATCGCCCCGAGAAAGGTCAACGACGTCGTCAGATCGACCTTTTGGTCCAACGGGCCCGACAGCGCACGCGCCAACTCGACCGTGGTCGCCGTGTACCGGACCTCGACTGGCCTGGCTGCCTTGATGCTCCTGCCCGCACGGCGCATCAAGGCCGCGTCCAACGTTCCGGCGTTCAACGAGCGCGCGTTGCCCCAATGAAAGATGGCCGCCACCCGGACCGGCGTGCCAAGGTGGCATAGCCACTTGCCCAATCCCGCGAGTTCCCGGGCGCTCGCCGTGGGCATCAGGATCAGGTCGCCGGCCGATACCGTCTCCCCACTGGCCAGCAGGTCTTCCACGAAACGGCTCTCGAAGACGTGGAAATCGTCCAGCCCGCCGTCGTACTCGTCGTTGGACGACCTGTCGTGAAGCGAGGCGGATAACGCGGGAACGACGGGCACGGCACAGGAGAAGTCCGCGAAATGCCTCTTATGGCAAATGACTCTCGCCGGATGCCCTTTCCTGACGCAGCTCTCCGCAAAGCCGGTGGCGAAGTGCTCGGGGTGCCCCCTGTGATAAGACGCGGCCAGCGAGCTGTCGATCACGATGATAGTAATCTTCTTATCTCCATGAAGTATCGACCCATCGGGTACACCGCGATCTCGGCGTCGCGGGCGTCATGCACGTCACGCTATGTCACGCCAAGCGGCTCCCTCGACGGCTCGAGCCCGAGCCGTCGCCCGATATGCCGCTCGATCAAGGCGCCAGCCTCGGCGATGGCATCCACCCGCCGTATCGCCTGGACCACCGTGTTACGTGTATTGCTTTCCATCGCCTCGATCTGGCGATGCACCTCGACCAATCGCTCGCACGACAGATCCGTGGGAAGTATCGTCCTGCCGACACCGATCTCCTCGACCCGCCTTGCGTTATCGGGCTGATCCCATACGTAAGGAATAACGATCTGCGCCACGCCGGCACGCATGGCTTGCGCCGTGACGCCGATCCCTCCGTTGTGCACCACCAGTCGCGCGTACCGAAACAAGCTAGCATGATCCACGAACGCGGACGTCAACACGCCAGCCATGTTGCGAGCCGCGCCTTCATGCCCCAGTGCAACGACCGGCAGATCGGTACGCTCGGCGAATTGGCTCGCCAACTCGAAGAAGTTCGTCTCGGGCATGTTCGTACCCGCGGTGAAAACCACCAAGGGCCCGCGCTCGGCAACCAGTGCTTGTATCGCCGGAGGCAAGTCGGCGGGAGTTTCGCGCGAGAACGGGAAACCCACGCACGTGCCAGCCTCGTCGACGTCGCTTTCCGGGTAGCCGAACCAATCGGGGAAGAACGAAATGAGCGCGCAGTCCTGGTCGGGAATGCGCGCTTTCTTCAGCGCCGGAAGTCCGATGGCTAGACGAAAATCATTGGTCGCGCGCAATACGCGACGGCCGATCGGCTGCCCACCGGGCATGACCGCCCCAGGTTGCAGCATGACGGAAACCCGCGGCAGCTTGTAGAGTTCGCCCGCGAAGATCCCACCCCAGTTGCCGGAGCGGTTGACGATCGTGGTGCGTGGAAACTCGGCCGCCAACGCACTGATCGCCTCGACCGTGCGTCGATAGGCTGGAATGGCCTCGTTCACCATGAAGGTATCGGTATCGACCCCCGATGTGGGATCTTCCGCGCCGCAGATGGCGATGAAATCGAAGTCGTGCGACCTGACGAACGTCTCGTGATTGGAGTTCGCCAGGAACACGATACGGTGGCCGCGGTCCCTGAGGTGCCGACCCAGCAAGACGAAGGGAAGCACATCGCCGAAGGTCCCAAGCGTCGAAAAAACGATAATCGATGCGTGCTCTCGATCCAACGGCGGACACGCACGCTCTATCGGCAAACCGTATTCCTTTGGAGGAGCTAGCGTCGCACTCATGGCTTCCATCGCTGTAGATCACTCTTTTCTTGGCTTGGTGCCGTCTCGCTGCCGCTCGCCGTCGGACGCGGCGAATTCCAGCACGTGAAAGAGTCTCCCCCCCCGGGAGCATAGCCGTAGCGTAAGCTCCCCGCGCGGATACTTCAACATCGAATCACCACAGCCTGTACGCCATCGTCGTGATAAGGCCGATCCCGTCGGCTATCTCGCATAGCCGTTGCTCGGATCGTACGTTCAGTAAAAAAGGAGCCGCCGTCAGCACGACTCCGCTCCCATGGTCGGGCCGGATATCAACGCCATCGCGCTTGTCCATGTTGGGCTCGAAATACAGGTCGAACGGCACTTGTTCGGTGATGACCAGGTACTGGTACGCACGTAGTTTTTCGATGACCCTGCCGATGGATTCGTTGCTAAGGTGCTGCAAGACTTGACGCAGGAACGCCACGCGACCTTCGGGAAGTTTGTCTCGGACGATGTCCAGTTTCACGAATTCGAGCCCGGGTTCTGTGAATCTCGACCTGTTGTGTTCCAGCAACCCGCCGACGATGTCGCATGCCGTCATCCGCCGGAAAAGATCACGCAGTTGGCTACCCACGTTGAAATCTCCGCATCCAAGGTCAACGGCGTCGGCATCCCGCATGGTGGTGGAAAAGAAGGAGCGGACCGCGTCCACGTATGGACCGACGATGTTCGGCTTGTGCGATCCCACACCGGAATAGTAAGGACTGCTGGCATGGGAGCCCCACAGACCCCGGCGGTATATGTCGTCGAACGTCAGCTCGAGCGCGTCGGCTGGCGACGAGACCTGCTCTGGGTCAGGAGTCATGAACTTCTATTTCTGCCATGGTTGCCACGCGACATGCGAAAGCCAGGTCTGGCCCCATGGCCGGCCAAACGATGCTCATCGTGGTGGGCGGTTCTCCACCCAATCGAGAAAACATGCCATCTCCCTAGAATGCTCGAACGTAACGTGCCGTGTACCCATGCAGGTCGACGTCGCGTGGAACGACGCGAGAAAGCCGTCGAGATCATCGGGCTCGAAGAGACGCCGGGAGTCTAGTACCTGCTCCCGATGTGCGGGGATAGCCGAAGCTATTACCTTGCATCCCAGGTTGAGGGCCTCGGTGACAGGAAGCGAAAAACCCTCATCGAAGGAAGGCACGACAACGGCTTCCGCGCCGACGTAGGTAGCTGCAAGGTCGTGGTCGGACAGTCGCGGCGTAAAGGTGATGGCAGAGAGATCGTGCGACCGGCCGAGATGGCGGACGGTGGCGGCGGACACCCCGCCGCCGACGACGGTGGCGAATCCCAGGGCCCTCAGTGCCGGGGCGGCACGCAACGCCAGCGCCATGTTCTTCCTCGGATGGTCGGCCACAGCGAAAAAGACGTATGGTGAATCGATCTTCAGTACCGACCGAACGACGTCTTTTGCTGCAGCAACCTCGAGCCGGCATCCCTCGAACCTCGATCCGGGATGAATCACGAACGACGGCGTGTCCGCTTCCCGCCATGATCGATAATCCCCCAGCGTGCAAAGCGAATTCGTCACGATGCCGTCAAGCCCGCGGCTCTTGTCGAGCATCCCCTTGAATAGCTTCAGGTCATAGTCGCTACTCTCCGACGGGCGTCGAAGTGGTATGAGATCGTGTATCACGCCGACGGTCGTCAATCCACGTGCGCGCGCTAAGTCCAGAGGATCGCTGCCGTGCGTCATGAGGGACGGGTTGAAGTAGATCCCCGAACCCATATCGCCCCAAGGCATCATTTCGACATCCGGTCCCTCGGACAGACCCATGAAGTATCGGTCCTCTGGATGGACCACGAGCTTGACGCGAAACCCCTGCGATTCCCGAAGTCGCCCGAGGAGCCACCTGGCATACGTGCCTATGCCGCTGGACCGGTAACCCAGGTCCTGAAGGCACCTGGCATCGAAGTTGATGACTTTCCGGTCTTCCACGCACCCGTCTCCCTTGCAGGTGAACCCGCTTTTCGAATCGGATACTACTTGTTTTTTCGTTCGCGGTTCGCTGGGACGGTCGGAATCAGCCGCTGGTCACCAAGGCACGGTGCGGCCGTCCCGATCAAGGTACTCGAGGCCTGGGCGGCTACGTTTCTTCCGTATCACGTCGAGGAGGAGCGGGATGCTTTCCTCGATAGTATAGCGCAATCAGGAGCAGCGCCCGTCGCGAACCGGCGTGGCGCGCGGCGTAGCTACGCATGAACTGGTTCAACGCCGCCTTCGAGCCGCGATAGAGCTCGCGCCCTCCGCGCTCGTTGTTGGCGATGCTTCCCTGACCCGACGACATCACGCCGATGAGGCCGTCGTCGGCCACCAGTGTTTCAAGGCCTTCGATGACGCGCATCGGACTCAACGCATTGGTGACCATGACGTGGGTGAACTTGTCGGTCGTAATCTCGGCGATGGTATCGCCGGGACGTCCGTTGGTGGTGCCGGCGTTGACGAAAAGAATATCGAAGCGCTCCTTCGATCGGCGATTGCTTAGCGCTTCGACATCGTCGGCCAATGTCATGTCCACTCGCTCGATCACCAGTCCGCCATCGTTCGTGTCGACCAGGTCATGCAAGGGCGTGTGGCCGCCTCCGCGGACCGTGCCCGTCACGCTCCACCCCTTCGCCAGGAACGCGTTCGCGAGCGCACATCCTAATCCGCGGGATGCGCCGACGATGAGGATGGAAGGCGTTTCACTTCGCGACGGGACCATGGCCTCCTCGGGTTTCCAATGCAGTGGACGAGGTGAATTTCCTCAGGCTCGCCGTGCGTTCCGGCAGCACAGTGTATAGTCCTGTCTGGCTGCCCTATCCCGGCTGAGGCTTGCCCCCACGACTTGCTGAAAATGGTTCGCCGTCTGCGATGAAGCCATGGACCACCACTCGATTGCGCCCGCGAGACTTCGCCGCATGAAGGGCCTCATCCGCGCGTCACAGCAGGACGTCGAGCAACGGCCAGGTGCTCAACGTCAGCGACAGTGACCCCGATCACATCGAGCACGCCCGCGAGCGCCTTGGCACCACCCTGCTCACCTATGCGGCAAAGCGAACGCCTACCTACGGCGTGAACGACCTGGCACGGATTCTTGTCGCCATCCTCAACGGCCGCAGCGCGCTTCGTGCCCGGCTCGACGGCAAGCTGCTGTTGCAGGAGCGCTCCGGCTTCGATCACTTCATCGCGGAGTTCACGGCATGGCTACAGCGTCACGAAGGCGTGCAGGAACGCTCGCGTCGGCCAAGGCCAATATCGACAGGGCGCTGCTCCAGCCCGTTGCCGCCGCCATGGACAACATCGCGCTTCCGGATGCCAAAGACGATGACACCATGGAGGTCCGATCCGACCTGATCCGCGCAACGGCTTATCTCGGCCAGGCAGCCGCGAACAAGACGCGGCATGAGGTCAATCTTCGCCGTCCCGCCCTGAGCAAGGCACTGGGTCTGGCGGATAGGACTTGCCCCTCAGGAGCGATCCGATCCTCTGGCAATTATCGATACGAGGTGACGAATTGTCGTGATTGCTCTACTCAGAACAGCTCACCCTGCGGCGAATGAATCCGCGGCGCAACGAACTTCGACGTATCTAGCACCGTATCCCACGCCCGGTGCAATCCCGCCTTGCGACACGCCACCTGCACCCGCTTGCGGATGATGTCTGCGAAGATCCCCTGCCCTCGCATGCGCGTGGCGAAGCTCGAATCGTAGTCCTTGCCGCCGTTCATCTGCTGGATGAGGCTGATGACATGCGCCGCGCGGTCGGGAAAGTGTAGCTCCAGCCATTCGCGAAAGAGTTGCTTCAACTCGTGCGGCAAACGCACGCAGGTATAGCCGATGGAGTTCGCGCCGTTTGCCGCCGCCTGCTCGATGATGGCTTCCACGTCGCGCTCGTTGAGCGCGGGGATGAGCGGCGCCACCATGACGCCCACGGGTACGCCGGCGTCATGCATCGCCTTTACCGCCTGCATGCGGCGATGCGGTGCGGAGGCGCGCGGCTCCAGCTTCGACGCGAGTTTGTTATCGAGCGAGTTGATGGAGATGAACACCTGCACCAGATTGCGCTCGGCCATGGGTGCCAGGATGTCCAGGTCGCGCTCGATCAGCGCGTTCTTGGTCACGATAGTGCACGGGTGGTTGCACTCGTTGAGCAGCGCCAGTGCTGCGCGGGTGAGCCGCCAGGTTTTTTCGATCGGCTGGTAGGGGTCGGTGTTGCTGCCGATGTTGATCGGCTTGCAGGTGTAGTGCTTCTTCGCCAGTTCGGCACGCAGGGTGTCGGCCAGGTTGCTCTTGGCGAAGAGCTTGGTCTCGAAATCCAGGCCGGCCGAGAGATTGAGATAGCCGTGCGACGGGCGGGCATAGCAATAGATGCACCCGTGCTCGCAACCGCGATAGGGATTGATGGCCTGGTCGAAGCCGATGTCCGGCGAATCGTTGCGGCTGATGACGCTGCGTGCGAGTTCCTCGCGTACTTCGGTGGCGGGGCGGCGCTCGTCGGTCTCGCGGTACCAGCCGTCGTCCTCGGCCTGGTGGCGCGTGGATTCGAAGCGACCTTCAGGGTTTGAGGCGGCGCCCCGGCCTTTGTGGACACGGATCATGGGGATGGGCTCGGACATCGTACAAATGTACGACACTCCCGTCTCAGCCAGTGCGAAACCGGTCGCTATTCCCGTCGGAAGAGTTCGGGCTGATCGAAGACCTCGTAGTCCGCTGAGTGGACACTGTCCAGGCCGCATGGTCCGTCGGCGAGCTCGGCCAGCCCCTCGCCCCCGTTCGCAGACGGCCGGGGGCGGGGATCCGGTCAGGAATCCAGCGAACGGTCCTTGGTTTCGCGCACGAACAGCAGGCCGATCACGAACGTCATCAGCGCCACGATCACCGGATACCAGAGGCCGTAGTAGATGTCGCCCTTCCACGCCACCAGCATGAAGCCGATGGTGGGCACGAAGCCGCCGAACCAGCCGTTGCCGATGTGGTACGGCAGGCTCATGGAGGTGTAGCGGATGCGCGTGGGGAACATCTCCACCAGCCAGGCGGCGATCGGACCGTAGACCATGGTGACGTAGATCACCAGGATCGCGAGCAGCAGCACCAGCATCGGGTAATTCGCCGTGGCGGGGTCGGCCTTTTCCGGATAGCCGGCCGCCTTCACCTGGGCGACGACGCGCTCGGTGAAGGCCTTGCTCTTCGCGGTGAAGCTCGCTTTGTCGAGCCCGCCGCCTTCGAACGACTCGATCACCTGATCGCCGACCTTCACCGTCGCCAACGCGCCCGGCGCGGCCGTGGTGTTGGTGTAGGGGATGCCTTTCTTCGCCAGCACGCTCTTGGCCACGTCGCACGAGCTGGTGAAGGTCTTCTTGCCCACCGGGTCGAACTGGAAGCTGCACACGTTCGGGTCGGCCACTACCGTGACCGGCGCGGAGGCCGCGGCGGCTTCCACCGCCGGGTTGCCGAAGTGGGTGAGGCCCTTGAAGATGGGGAACATCGTCAGCGCGGCGATGAGACAGCCCGCCAGCACGATCGTCTTGCGCCCCACCCGGTCGGACAGCCAGCCGAAGAACACGAAGAACGGCGTGCCGATGAGCAGCGCGGCGGCGATCAGCAGGTTCGCCGTGGTCGCATCGATCTTCAGGCTCTGCGTGAGGAAATACAGCGAATAGAACTGGCCGGTGTACCAGACCACGGCCTGGCCCGCGGTGGCACCGAGCAGCGCGAGGATCACCACCTTCAGGTTCTTCCACTGGCCGAAGGCTTCGGTCAGCGGCGCCTTGGACTGCTTACCCTCGGCCTTCATCTGCTGGAACACCGGCGACTCGTGCAGCTGCATGCGGATGTAGACCGACACGCCCACGAGGATCGACGACACCAGGAACGGGATGCGCCAGCCCCAGGCCTCGAAGGTCTCGCCGCCCAGCCACAGGCGCGTGCCCAGGATCACCAGCAGCGACAGAAACAGGCCGAACGTCGCGGTGATCTGGATGAAGCTCGTATACAGGCCGCGCTTGCCCGGCGGCGCGTGCTCGGCCACGTAGGTGGCCGCGCCGCCGTACTCGCCGCCGAGGGCGAGGCCCTGCAACAGGCGCAAGGCGATCAGTAGCACGGGCGCGAGCGTGCCCATCGTCGAATAGCCCGGCAGCACGCCTACGAGGAAGGTGGACGTACCCATGATCAGGATGGTGACGAGGAAGGTGTACTTGCGCCCGATGAGGTCGCCGATGCGACCGAACACGATGGCACCGAACGGCCGCACGGCAAAGCCGGCGGCGAAGGCAAGCAGGGCGAAGATGAACTGGCTCGTCTCGTTCAACCCGGTGAAGAACTGCTTGCCGATGATCGCGGCGAGCGAGCCGTAGAGATAGAAGTCATACCACTCGAAGACGGTGCCCAGGCTCGACGCGAAGATCACGCGTCGATGGCTGGTGCCGATGTTGCCGTCGGCGCGGAGGCCGGATGCCGTGCTCGCCATGTCGGTCTCCCGTTAGAAACGATAGTTGCCGTTGAGGGTGAATTCGTTCGCCGAGGTCTTCTGCCGCGCCAGGCCGTTGGTGGTGGTCGAATCCAGGTTGGAATGGATCCATTCCACGCTGAAGTCGTAGGCGCCGGCGGTGTATTGCAGGCTCAGCGCGTTCTGGCGGTTCTTCAGCAGGCCCGCGGTGTTCGCCGCGCGCCAGCGCAGCACGTCGCTGGTGTTCGGCTTGGCGGTAGCGTAGGTGCCGTAGGCCGACCAGTTCGGGGTGAACTTGTAGCCCACCTGCAGGTAGCCGCCCTTGTCCTTGATGTCGCCGAACTGCGAGAGGTTGCCGAAGATCTGGCCGATGGCGTTGCCGGTGTAGACGGCGCTCTTGAGGATGAAGTTGCCCGGCGTCCACAGGCCGCCCAGTTCGACGGCCGAGCTGGTGATGTTGCTCTTGATCGGCGTGATCGTGGCGCCGTCGACGCCGTGCAGGTCGAGCTTGGAGTAATGGCCGGCGACGAAGGCCTGCCAGTTGCCGCCCTTGGCGGTGAGGCGCGCCTCCACCTGGGGCTTGAAGCCCGCGTTGCCGGCGGTGAGGTAGTTGGTGGTGTTGCCCGGACCGTTCCAGCTGCCCTCGAGTACGGCGAGGTCGAAGCGCCACTTCACGCCCTGCGCGCCGTGGTTGAGGTCCTGCATGAGGATGATGCCGGGGTAGCGCCAGCCGATCACGCCGGTGCCGTAGCCCAGCGGAAAGGCGATGTGCGAAAGCGACTGCGGGATGTACTCCAGCGGAAACATGAGATTCCACATCTGACCGATGCGGAACGTGGTGCCCGTATCGGCGTTGGCGATGTCCATGTAGGCCTGGCGCAGGCGCGGCGTCGGCTGCTGCTGGCTATACGCGCCGGTGCCGTTGAAGCCGCCGAAGAAGTCCATCTCGATACGACCGCCGCCGCTCCACTGGTCGTTGAGCTTCGCCCCGGTGAAGTCGAGCCAGAATCGGGTGTTGCGCACGTCCACGCCGCTGAGCGAGTCGTTCACCCGGCCACCGGTGCCGGGAATGGGATACTCGGCGTTGGCGCCGTTGCCGAAGGTGTAGCCCTTGCTCTGGCTGAAGGCGCTGGCGTTGATGAAACCGTGGAAGGCCACGGACACCCCCGGCGCCGTGGTGAAGCTGGGCTTCGCCGGCGCCGCGGCCACGGTCTTCTCGACCTTGGTCACCTTCTCGTCGGTCTGTTGGGCCTGGGTCTGCGCGGCCTGCGCGGTGGCGGTGGCCTGGGTGGTGGCATCACGCTGCGCCTGGATCATCGCCTTGAGTTCGGCCAGCTGCTGCTCGAGCTGGTTCACCCGCGCTTCGAGCTCCGCCTCGCGGGCCGCTGTTTTCTTAGGCGTGGACTGCGCATGGGCGAGCTCGGGCCATGCCGCCATGGGCAACATCAGCGCGCAGGCGATACTGAAGGCCACGGCCTTCCGGCCCCCGTTACGGATCGGTTTCATCATGGTCTCCCCAACCATTGGCACGCCGAGCATGGGTCACCCCCGAGCGCGCCTTCCATTCGCCAAAGGTCGAATCTCGACCAAAGTCGAAGGGGAGCCGCAGCCTTGTGCGACGTGGCGAAGGTACACTTCGGGATCTGTCCATCCGGCCTGGCCGCACCCACGTTTGACGCAGGAGCCCGCATGTCCGAGAAGTATCCGGTCGATCCCGCCTTTGCCGAAAAGGCACGCATCCGCAAGGACGACTACGAACGCCTGTACACCGAATCGGTCCGTGATCCGGAGGGCTTCTGGAAGCGGATGAGCGAACGCCTGGACTGGATCGTGCCGCCCACCCGCATCAAGGACGTCTCCTTCGATCCGGCCAACCTGCACATCCGCTGGTACGAGGACGGCCAGCTCAACGTGGCCGCCAATTGCCTGGACCGTCACCTGGACACGCGCGGCGACAAGACCGCCATCATCTTCGAGGGCGACGACCCCGGTGAAACCCGGCGCATCACCTATCGCGAGCTCCACGCGGAGGTGTGCCGCTTCGCCAACACGCTGAAGAACCTGGGCATCGCCAAGGGCGATCGCGTGGCGATCTACCTGCCGATGATTCCCGAGGCCGCCGTCGCGATGCTGGCCTGCGCGCGGATCGGCGCCATCCATTCGGTGGTCTTCGGCGGCTTTTCGCCCGAGTCGCTCGCCAGCCGCATCGCCGATTCGAAAGCCAAGCTGGTTATCACCGCCGACGAAGGCACCCGCGGCGGCAAGAAGATCCCGCTCAAGGCCAATGTCGACGAGTCGCTGACCAAGCCGAACACGAACAGCGTGGAGACGGTGATCGTCGTACGCCGCACCGGTGGTGCCATCCACATGCAGTCGCCGCGCGATCGCTGGTACCACACCGTGATGGAAGGCCAGTCGGCGCAATGCCCGGCCGAGCCGATGAACGCGGAAGACCCGCTGTTCACCCTCTATACGTCCGGGTCCACCGGCCAGCCCAAGGGCGTGCTGCATACCAGCGGCGGCTATCTGGTCTACACCAGCCTCACCCACGAACTGGCTTTCGACCTGCGCGAGGACGACGTCTACTGGTGCACGGCCGACGTGGGCTGGATCACGGGACACAGCTACGTGGTGTACGGCCCCCTCGCCAACGGCGCCACCGTGGTGATGTTCGACGGCGTGCCGCACTATCCCGACTACAGCCGCTTCTGGCAGGTGGTCGACAAGCATCAGGTGACCCTGTTCTACACCGCGCCCACGGCCATCCGTGCGCTCATGCGCGAGGGCGACGGTCCGGTGAAGGCCACCTCGCGCAAGAGCCTGCGCGTGCTCGGCACCGTGGGCGAGCCGATCAACCCCGAAGCCTGGAAGTGGTATCACGAGGTGGTGGGCGACTCGCGCGTGCCCATCGTGGACACCTGGTGGCAGACCGAGACCGGCGGCTTCATGATCACGCCGCTGCCCGGCGCGGTCGACCTCAAGCCCGGTTCGGCCACGTTGCCGTTCTTCGGCGTGGTGCCCGCCGTGGTCGATGCGGACGGCAAGCCCCTCGAGGGCGAGGCCAGCGGCAATCTGGTCATCACCGATTCGTGGCCGGGCCAGATGCGCACGGTCTATGGCGATCACCAGCGCTTCATCGATACCTACTTCAAGACCTACCCGGGCAACTATTTCACCGGCGACGGCGTGCGCCGCGATGCGGATGGCTACTACTGGATCACCGGGCGCGTCGACGACGTGATCAACGTATCGGGCCATCGCATCGGCACGGCCGAGGTGGAGAGCGCGCTGGTGGCGCATCCGAAGGTCGCCGAGGCGGCGGTAGTCGGTTGCCCGCACGAGATCAAGGGCCAGGGTATCTATGCCTTCGTGACGCTCAACGCGGGCGAGAGTGGCAGCGACGAACTGCGCAAGGAACTCATCGCCAGCGTGCGCAAGGATATCGGTGCGCTCGCCGCGCCCGATCACCTGCAATGGGCACCCGGCCTGCCCAAGACGCGCTCGGGCAAGATCATGCGCCGCATCCTGCGCAAGATCGCCGAGAACCAGCCCGATCAGCTCGGCGATATCTCGACGCTGGCCGATCCCGGCGTAGTGAGGAGCCTTGTCGAGGAGCGCCTGGTCAAGGCGTGACGATCGATACGCGTTCCGCCGGCAACGTGCTGGGGGAACGCGCTTTCGGCGCCATCACCGTCTATCCCTGCTACGGTCTTACGCATGCACGTTCTCATCGCCGACGATCACCCGCTGTTCCGCGACGCGCTCCAGCGCGCGGTGCTGGCGGCCGTGCCGGGCGCCGACGTGCACGCGGCCGATAGCGTGCCGGCGTTGTTTACGCTGATCGAGTCGATGCCCGAGGCGGACCTGCTGCTGCTCGACCTGCACATGCCCGGCGCGCGCGGGTATTCGGCGCTGGCGCACATCCGCGGGCAATACCCGGGCCTGCCAACCGTGGTGGTGTCCGGCCACGAAGAAGCGCAGATCGCGCGGCGCGCCTTGGCGCATGGCGCATCGGCGTATATCCCCAAGTCCGCGGCGGTGGAAACCATCGTCGAAGCGGTGCGCGCCGTGCTGGACGGCGACGTCTGGTTGCCGCCCCAGTTCGTGCTGGGCCACGTGGAGTTGAAGGCCGACGAAGCGGACGTCGCCGCGCGCGTGGCGTCGCTTACCCCGCAGCAGTTTCGCGTGCTGAACATGATCGCGGAAGGGCTGCTCAATAAGCAGATCGCATACGAACTCGGGGTGTCCGAGGCGACGGTGAAGGCGCATATGACGGCAATCATGCGCAAGCTGGGCGTGTCCAACCGCACGCAGGTAGCGCTTGCGGCGAGTCACCTGGATGTCGAGAAGGAAGGGCTGCCGGGCGTATCGGGCGACGAGTGAGCCGGAGCGGTAGGGTTGTCGCTTGTTTGGGCGCACGGCTTCGTTCGTGATCGTTGTGCGGAGGGTTCGCGGACACGGTCCGCTTCGTTTCCCGTGATCGCTCCCTACCGAAGGAGTGGGAATCGACCGTGTCGGCGATCCCGGCGGCAGCCGGCACGCCGGCCGCGCCCAGACATGCGGTAGTCAGGTCGCGTGGCTTCCACTGCGTTTGGCCAGGGCGACCAGGAGCGCGCGCAAGGCGGCGGGACGCACGGGCTTGTGTAGCAGCGGATAGCCCAGGGCACGCGCCCGCTGCTTCAACTCCGTGCTGCCGTCGGCCGTGACCATCGCCGCGGGCGGCATCGTCGGCACGGCATCGCCGAGCTGTCGCAGCGCGTTCAGCCCGTCGATGCCTTCGCCCAGGTGGTAATCGGCGAGGATCAGATCCACGTGCGTCGTCGACAGTATCGCCGCCGCGCCCTGCACGTCGACCGCGGTGTGGCAGTCCACGCCCCAACGCCCCAGCAACGCACGCATGCCCTCCAGAATCGTCTCGTCGTTGTCCAGGCACAACACGGTCAACGGCAGCTGCTCGCCGCCCGGACGGGCCATCGATGGCGTGCGCTTGCGCGGCACCGCTTCGGCGCGTGGCACCGTGATGGAGAAACCACTCCCACGCCCGACATTCGAGCGCAAGCCAAGCGAATGGCCGAGGATGCCGGCGAGTCTCTCGCAGATCGATAACCCCAATCCCAATCCCTTCTCGCCCCAGGGCGAGGGACGATCCAGTCGCTGGAATTCGCCGAAGATACGCGCCTGCTGCTCCTGCGCGATGCCCGGCCCGCTGTCCCATACCTCGATGCGCACCGTGTCGCCCACGCGGCGCGCGCCGAGCACCACGCCGCCGACGCGCGTGTAGCGCAACGCGTTGGAAAGAAAATTGGCGATGACCCGGCGCAGGAGTTGCGCATCCGACCGCACGGCCAACCGCGTGGTGACCACGCGAAGCGAAAGCCCCCGTTGCTCGGCGACCACCACGAACTGTTGCTTGAGCGAGTCGAAGACATCCGCCAATGCGAACGGTGCGATCTCGGGTCGATAGCTACCGGCGTCGAGGCGCGAAACGTCGAGCAACGCGTCGAGGAGGTCTTCCGCCGCGCGGAACGACGCATCGATGCGTTCGGCCAGCTGCGCGGCCTCGCCGTTCAAGGTCGGATCCTGCCGCAGCGCGGAGGTGAACAGACGCGCCGCGTTGAGCGGCTGCAGGAGATCGTGGCTGGCCGCCGCGAGGAAGCGCGTTTTCGAGGCGTTGGCGGCTTCGGCGTCACGGCGGGCGATCGCGGTCGCGTTCAATGCGTCGCTCAGTTCGGCCGTGCGTACCTCCACCCGCTGCTCGAGGGTTTCGTTGGCGTCGATCAGCGCCTGCTCCACCGTCTTGTATGCGGTGACGTCGGTAAACGTGGTGACGAAGCCGCCTCCGGGAAGCGCCCGGCCACGCATCTCGATCACCGTGCCGTCGGGGCGCACGCGCTGGAACACGTGCGGCGATCCCGCGCGCATGTAGCGGATACGCTTGGCGACGTGTTCGTCGACCTCGCCAGGTCCGCACTCGCCGTGCTCCGCGTTCCAGCGGATCAGGTCGGCGACGGGCAAGCCGACGTAGACCATGCCGTCGGGATAATCGAACAGTTCGAGATAACGACGGTTCCACGCGACCAGGCGCATGTCGCCGTCCACCACGCTGATGCCCTGGGAGACGTTTTCGAGCGTGGTCGACAGCAGCTCGCGATTGAATCGCAACTCCTGCGATGCTTCGTCGAGCAGGGCCATGGCCTCGGCGATGTCCAGGCCCGTGCCCGAGAGCGCGCCCATGAGGATGCGTCGCGCACTGGCGGCGCCGACCGCGCTGGCGAGGAGGCGTTCGGTGAACTGGATCAGCGGTCGATCCGCGGCGTCTCCCGGCACGAGTGTCACGCCGTGGCGCTGCCCGTATTCGTTGAATGCGCGCAGCGTGACGCGCTCGCCGACGATGCGACCGGCGATGGTGCCCAGGTCGCGCACGGTCACGCGGCCACGCCAGTCCCCCGCGCCCGTGGCGCTGCGAACGAACGGATCGACGAATAGCGCGGCATGCAGGCGATCGGCCACGCTGGGCCGGAAGCGCAGCGAAATGAAGACGAGGCAGCCCACGTTAGCCAGCAGCGACCAGAACGTGCCGTGCGTCACGGGTTCCCAGCCGGTCAGGTGGAACAGCTCCTGGGGCTTGAGCCACCCGACGCCGAACGGGCCCTCGTCGGTCCAACGTGCGTCGATCCAGCCGGTGCGGGTCATGGCCGGCAGCAACAGCGTGTAACCCCACACCGCGAACCCGGCGAGTAAGCCGACGTAAACGCCCAGTCGGCTGGCACCGCGCCAATACAACGCCGAGACGATCGCCGGCGCGAACTGTGCCACGGCCGCGAACGACAGCAGGCCCGTGGCGGCGAGGTTTTCGGCGTCGGCGATCACGCGATAGTAGACGTAGGCCATCGCTGCGAGCCCAACGATCGCCACGCGTCGCACGAGCAGCACGATGTGCGAGAGGTCGCCGCGCCGCTCGAGTCCGAGCCGCTCGATGCGCAGCAACGTCGGCATCACCAGGTCGTTGCTGATCATCGTGGCGAGCGCGACGGCGGCGACGATGACCATGCCCGTGGCGGCGGAAAAGCCGCCGACGAAGGCCAGCAGCGCCATGCCCTGGTTACCGAGCGCGATCGGCAGGTTGAGCACCCAGGCATCGACATGGCCCTGCGTGACCTGGGGCAGGCCCAGACCGGCGCTGACGATGGGAAGCACGCCCAGCGAGATGATGATCATGTACAGCGGAAAGAAGAACCGCGCCGGACGCAGGTCACGGGGATCCTCGCACTCCACGACACCGACCTGGAACTGCCGGGGCAGGCAGAACATCGCACAGAATGCGAGCAGCGTCTGCGCGACGAAGCCGGGTGGCATGCTGCCCTTGTCGATCTGCGCGAGCGGTGCGCGCAGGGTTTCCTGCAATCCCGGTCCGTGCATCCATGCGTAGATGCCGATCGCGACGAACGCAAGCAGCTTGACCAGCGACTCCAGCGCCACCGCCAGCATCATGCCGTGATGGTGTTCGGTGGCGTCGATGTTGCGCGTGCCGAACAGGATCGCGAACACGGCCAGCAGGCTCGCGCACCACAGCGCGGTGTCGCCGAACCACCAGGTGGTGCCGCCTACCCCCAATACGGCGAACGACATGGCCACCGCCTTGAACTGCAGCGCGATGTACGGGATCACCGCCATCACCGCGATGACGGCGACCAGGGCGGCGAGGCCGTGGGACTTGCCGAAACGGGCGGCGATGAAGTCGGCGATCGACGTGATGTTGCGTTCGCGGGCCACGATCACCAGGCGCTCGAGCAGACCGAAGCCGAAGACGAACAGCAACAGCGGCCCCAGGTAGATCGGCAGGTAGGAAAGCCCCGAGCGGGCCGCGGTGCCGACGGCGCCGTAGAACGTCCACGACGAGCAATACACCGCCAGCGCGAGGCCATAGATCAGGGGTCGCAGCCGCGCGTGGCGGGGGTAGAAAGGGTTACGGTCGCCGAAATAGGCCACGCCGAACAGCATGCCCACGTACAGCAACGACACCAGCAACAGAAGCCAGCCCGCGATCACGCCGTTGTCGCTCCCCCGTCGATCATGGGGCATTCTAGGACGTGTCGCCACCGGTTGTGGGATAGCATCGCCCGATGGCTTTCGATGTTCCGCACCTTCCTTCCGATGAGATCCACATCTGGCGCATGCCCTGGCCGGCGACCGTGCCCGGGCGCTCCGCGTTCGACCAACTGCTCTCGGCCTACGCGTCGTCCGACGCGCCGGCACCGATTCGCGGCATGCACGGCAAGCCGATGCTACCCGCGCCCTGGAACACGCTGGGCTTCAATGGATCGCACAGCGGTCCCCTGGCCCTCTTCGCCATCGGTCGTGGTGCGGAAGGGTTTGAACTGGGCGTCGACGTCGAACACCTCCGCCCGCGACCACGGGCACTCGAACTGGCGCGGCGCTTTTTCGCCCCCGTCGAGGCGGACTGGCTGGCGTCGGTGGACGAAGACGCCAGGCTCCGTGCCTTCCTCGACGTGTGGACCCTGAAAGAAGCCGTGCTCAAGGCGCACGGAGGCGGTCTGTCGTACGGGCTGCACCGGGTGACCTTTCAGCCACGCGACGACGACTGGCGGCCGCTCGCCTTCGAGGGCGAGATCGCGCCCGCGTCGGCGTGGCAGTTCCGGCGGCTGGACGTCGGCGCCGGCTACGTCGCCGCCGTCGCCTGGCGGGGCGCTGAACGGCGCGTGCGCGTCTTCACAACGGCGATTTGAACCTTTTCCCGGCGAGGTGAGTCTCACTCCATGGAACCGTGGAGTGCGCCGCAGGGAGGCGGCGCGTTATGCTGGGAAGACAGTCGTTACGCACGTCACGATGGCGTGCGTTTTTTTTGGGACCGTCGATGACCCTTCTCAGCGTCAACCTGAACAAGATCGCTGTACTGCGCAACTCGCGTGGTGGCAACGAGCCCGATATCGCCACGGCGGCGAACACCTGCATCGACGCCGGGTGCGGTGGTCTTACCGTGCACCCCCGACCGGACATGCGGCACGTGACGCCGACCGACGTACGCACGCTGGCCGGCCTGTTGCGTGGTCGCGTCGAATACAACATCGAGGGCAATCCGTTTGCGCCGCCCCGAGGCGATTACCCTGGCCTGCTCGCCTTGTGTCGCGAGGTGCGTCCCACCCAGGTCACGCTCGTGCCCGACGCCGACGGACAGATCACCTCGGACCACGGGTTCGACCTGACCAAGGACATCGAGACCCTTCGCCCCGTGGTCGCGGCTTTTCGCGAACTCGGTTGTCGCGTCAGCGTCTTCGTGGATGCCGGTGCCGAGGGCTTCGTCCACGCGCGCGAGATCGGCGTGCAACGCATCGAGCTCTACACGGGGCCCTACGCGAAGGCCTTCCATGACGGCGATGCGCGCAGCGAACTGGCCGCATTCGCCGATACCGCTCGCCGGGCGCAGCAGGCAGGTCTTGCGGTCAACGCGGGCCATGACCTCAGCCAGGCCAACCTGGGTACGTTCAAGGCCGCGATTCCCGGCCTTGCCGAAGTGTCGATCGGCCACGCGCTGATCGGCGAAGCGCTCTACCACGGTCTTTCGAACACCGTGCGAGCGTATCTCGGCATTCTCGCCTGACCTGACGCAGGAAAAACGTTCTTCGCGTATGACCTGGGGGCATCCCGGCTATCCACCTGACGACCCGGGGGATGGTTCGGCCGGCCGAGTCGTGGTGATCTTGCGACCTTGTGGCGCAAGGGCGCCTTGCACCCGGTCGGTGTCGTGGGGAGACCTTGGTGCCCACCGAAGGCTTTGGCTTCACGGCTTCACGGCCTCACCGTCCGATCCGATGGCAGCGCCTGCATCCATGCAGCATCCCCGCCCTTCCGCGAAGAACAAAAAAAACCCCGCCGAAGCGGGGTTTTTTGGTCTTACCGGACAACCGACGATCAGTTCGAATTGACGAAACCGATCTTGGTCAGGCCCTGGCTCTTCGCGTCGGAAAGCACGCGAGCCACGGCCTCGTACTGAGCCGCGTCATCCGCGTCGATCTGCAGTTCCGGCTGGTTGGACTGCTGGGCGATCACCGCGATCTGGGCTTTGAGGCCCAATTCGTCGACCGGTGTGTCGTTCCAGTAGAGCGAACCATCCTGGCGGATCTGCAACCGGACGGGATCCGGCGGATTCTCTGGGTTGACGATGTTCGGATTCGGCTGCGGCAGATCGATCTTGATCTTATGCGACAGCTGGGGAGCCGTGATCATGAAGATGATCAGGAGCACCAGCATCACGTCGACGAGCGGCGTGACGTTGATGTCCGACATCGGGCCACCGGAGTTGCCTGAGCTGAATGCCATGTTCGTTACTCCTTGCCGGTCGACATGAAGCCGACGTGGACCATACCGGCTTCCTTGGCGTCACCAAGGATCTTCTTCACCACCTTGTACTCGGTGGTGCGGTCGGCACGGATCTGGAGCTCGGGCTGCGGCGACTTGGCCGCCGCAACCGCGAACTGGGCCTTCAATTCAGCCTCGCTGACTTCGTTGTCATTGAGGAAGTACGTACCGTCCGGCTTGACCGCGAGATCCATCGGCTCGACCGGGGCCTCATCCTTGGTGTTCGGATTAGCCTTCGGCAGATCGATCTGGACCTTGTGGGACATCAGTGGCGCCGTGATCATGAAGATGATCAGGAGAACCAGCATCACGTCGACGAGCGGCGTGACGTTGATTTCCGACATCGGACCACCGGAGTTGCCCCCGCTGCTCATAGCCATGGGTCGAATCCTCTAGCGAATTACTTCGTGCCTTCGACACGGGCGCCGGTGGCGAAGAAGTCGTGCAGGTCGTGCGCGAATTCGTCGAACTTGGCGTAGGTCAGGCGGTTGGAGCGCATGAAGAAGTTGTATGCGAGCACGGCCGGGATAGCGGTGAACAGACCGAACGCGGTCATGATCAGCGCCTCACCGACGGGGCCGGCAACCTTGCCCATCGAAGCTTCACCCGCCGCGGCGATACCGATCAGCGCGTGATAGATGCCCCACACCGTACCGAGAAGACCGATGAACGGTGCCGACGAACCGACCGTGGCGAGCAGGGTCAGGCCGCCTTCGAGGCGCAGGCTCTCGCGAGCCACGGCCTGGCGCAGGGCGCGGTCGACGAATTCGGAACGCGACAGCGACTCGGCGAGGCGACCGCCAGCAGCCTGCTGGTGGTGAGCGACGGCCGAAGCGGCGTCGAGCGCGATCTTCGAGAACGGCTCACCCTTGGGCTGCTCTTCGAGCACGCGGATGGCTTCCTGCGTCGACGAGGTGTTCCAGAAGCCCTGGATGACCTTGTCGGCACGGGAGCGGACCATGCTGTTACGGATGAAGTTGGCGACGATGAAGTACCACGAGAGGACCGACATCGCGACCAGCACGACGAACACAATCCAACCCAGGAGGTCGAAGTTGTGAATCAGGTGGTCGAAGCCCATCTGCTTGAGGGCGTCGGCGTTGGAGTTCTGACCTGGATTAGCAGGCTGAGCGGAGGTGTCTTGCAACATAACGCTACCCTTGGGAAATCAATCAGGAACGGAGCTGTAAGTAAGTGTGAGGACGAACTTACAGCTGGTTTAGGTTGAACGTAACGGGGACACGTGCATAGCCTTCGACGGCCTGACCGCCTCGCTTGCCCGGGTTGAATCGCCAGTTCCTTGCGGCATCCTCCGCAGCCTTGTCCAATTCGCGGAAACCGCTCGACTGGTCGACCTTGATGTCCTTCGGCGAACCGTCGACACCCACGAGGACCAGAAGTACCACCGTACCCTCATGACGCTGGCGGATAGCCTGCGGCGGATACCTTGGGGGGTTCCGCTGACGGTACGACAGATTTTCGCTCGGCGCGATATCGGCCGGCGGCGCAGGCGGTGCCGGAGGCGCCGGCGGCGGAGCCGGCTGCGCGTTGGTGCTCGCTTCCTCGACGGCCGGCGGCGGCGGAGCCGGCGGCGGCGGTGTCGGCGGCGGCTTCACCTGCTGAATGATTTTCGGCGGCGGCTGCTTCGGGGGTTCCGGCGGCGGCGGCGGCGGCGGCGGGGGCGGCGGCGGCGGTTCGATGAAATCGACCTGCACGACCTTGTCCTTCTGCTTTTCCTGCGTCTTCGGCGGCGCCATCGGCGCTACCAGCACGAGGAAAGCGAACGAGTGCAGCGCGATGGCCACGGCCATTGCACTGGTGCGCCCCCAACTGAACGGCGCTTGGCCGGTTGATTCGTTACTTGAGGCCATCAGTCACTATCAAGAGCTAATCAAGCGGAGTGAGACCCGCACTGCACTTCCGGCGCCCGGCAATTGACTTTGCCGAAAAAGCGCCATTTTCTGCAAGCGGAAAGATACGCAAGTTACACCAGCATATGGCGTTTGTATAGCACCTGAAGGGAGGATTTATGGCTTACCACAAGCCCCCCTTCGGGCACTTTACAAGGCCGCTTTACTTACCTGCGGTTTTCAACCAGGCGTTCGCCTTGGCAGAGGTTTCAGGGTCCTGGGCCGCGAGCTTCATGTCCGCGATGGCGCCCTGCTTGTTCTTCTGACCACGCTTGGCTTCCGCGCGCACCATGTAGGCTTGGCCCTTATGCTGCACACCCTTGCTGATGGCATCCGTCGCCGACTTTTCAGCGGCGGCGAACTGGTTTTCCTGGAGCTGCACACGCGCGGCTTTCAGGGCCGGCTCGCCATTGGTGGCGACTGCGGCGGCCTGCTGATAGGCGGCGAGCGCCCCGCTCATGTCGTCGCCCGTCACCGCGGCGTCGCCGAGCAGGTTGTAGTTGTCGGCGGTCTTCTGCACCACGCCCTTGTCCATGCCTTCCTTCAGGATGGCCACGGCCTTGACGGCGTTGGCCTTCTGGCGCTCGGCATGATCCTGGCCGTCGATCAGGTAGACCTTGGCGAAGTTGACGTACTGCTTCTCGTCCTTCAGCGCACCGGCGGTGTGCGCCTTCTCGAGCAGCGCGATGGCGTCGGAATATTTCTGCGCCTGGATGAGCGACGAGGTGGCGTTGTTCAACGCGGTGGCGTCGTTGGGATTCTTCGCCAGTTCGTCCGCCGCCATCTTCGCCGCCTGGTCGCCCTGGCCGGTCTCCGAATAGCTCGCCATCAGGATCTGGTCCCACGACGCCTGCGGCTTCGCATCCGGCATCGACTTGGCCTTGTTGATGGCCGCGATGGCTTCGGGGTATTTCTCGAGGCGATAGTCGATGTTGCCTTCGAGCGCATACGAGTCGGCGGTTTCCTTCTTGCCTTCGTTGCGCCACTCCTGCAGCGACTGCAGCGCGGCGGCGTACTGCTCGTCGGCCACGAGGAACTGGGTGTACATGTACTTGAGCTGGAAGTAGGTGTCGTTCGGCATCACGCCGATGTCGAGCGCCTTCTTCAGCGTGGTGATCGCGCCTTTGACGTCGCCGTCGTTGTACTTCATGTTGGCAAGGCCCTGCAGCGCGAGCGCCTGGGCGTACTTGCTGCTGGTGCCGCTGCCGTCGGCGAGCGGCGTGAGGATCTGCACCGCCTTGTCCTTGTCGCCGTTGTTGGCGGCGTCGAGACCTTCGTTGATCGCCTTCTGGTCTTTTTCGCTCTTGAGGTCGAGCTTGGGTTCCTGACGCGTGGCGTTCGGATACAGCGCTTCTTTCTTATCCTGCGCCGCCGGCTTGTCGCGCGCGATCGTCGCGCCGCTGGCGAAGGAGAGTGCGATCGCTGCGGCGAGCGCCATCTTGATGAAGGAACCCTGTTTCATTGACTGACCTCTGTTGAAGGACTCGTCGCACAATGAAGTGCTTCGGGGGATTACAGAGGTTAACCCGATTCGATTCCTAAGAACAAGTCGCGACGCATCAAAAAAGACGTGTCAAAACAATGACTTGTTAGAAGAATGTTGGCGCTTACCTTTTTAGCCCAACTTTCGGGCCTTGAAAACGCCATTTTCGTACCACTGAACTGCCACGATCCAAATACAAAGGCCCGGTCATCGTGATGACCGGGCCTTTGACGGCTACCTGCGCGACACGAACCGTCACACGTCGAGGTTGGCCACCTTCAGCGCATTGGATTCAATGAAGTCGCGGCGTGGCTCAACCGCCTCGCCCATGAGCATCGAGAACATCTGGTCGGCCGCCACGGCATCTTCGATGCCCACCTGGAGCATGCGGCGCGTTTCCGGGTTGACGGTGGTTTCCCACAGCTGTTCGGGATTCATTTCGCCCAGGCCCTTGAAGCGCTGGATCGTGCGCCCCTTCTTCGCCTCGTCGAGCAGCCAGCCACGCACCTCCGCAAAGCTGTTGACGCCGCGCGAGGCGTTGCCCCGGCGCACCACCGCGCCAGGCTGCAGGCGAAGCTCGGCGAGCTGGCGGGACATCGTGTGGATCGCCCTGAACTCGGCGCCACCGAAGAAGGCCTGCGGCATGATCCAGGTGTGGCTGAGCCCGTGCTGCATGCGCTCGACTTCCACGGCGGCGCCCTGCTCGTTGACGGCGGAGCGGAAGCGCAGCGTGTACGTCGGCTTGCCAAGGCCGCTCGCACTGAGACGGGTGGCCACGCCGTCAAGCCAGGCCTGCATCGCCTGGGCATCCTGCCAGAACGTCTCCTCGAGCGGTGAGTGTTCGATCATCGCATTGAGCGACGCCGGATCGAACCGGTGGCTGAGCCGTTCGATCTGATCGAGGGCCGCCTGGAAGTCGCGCAGCAGCTTTTCGAGTGCCATGCCGTCGATACCCGGTGCGCCCTCTTCCGGCGTGAGCGACGCGTTATCCACCGCACTGGCGATGAGGTATTCGTTGAGCACCGCATCGTCCTTGATATACATCTCCTGCTTGCCCTGCTTCACCTTGTAGAGCGGCGGCAGACCGATGTACACGTGGCCACGCTCGATCAGTTCGGGCATCTGACGGTAGAAGAAGGTCAACAACAGGGTGCGGATATGCGATCCGTCCACGTCCGCGTCGGTCATGATGATGATGCGGTGGTAGCGGAGCTTGTCCGGGTTGTATTCCTCCTTGCCGATGCCCGTGCCCAGCGCGGTGATCAGCGTGCCGACTTCGGCCGAGGAAATCATCTTGTCGAACCGGGCCTTCTCCACGTTGAGGATCTTGCCTTTCAACGGCAGCACGGCCTGCGTGCGGCGGTTGCGGCCCTGCTTGGCGGAGCCGCCTGCGGAGTCACCCTCCACCAGGAACAACTCGGACAGCGCCGGATCCTTCTCCTGGCAGTCGGCCAGCTTGCCCGGCAGGCCGGCGATGTCCAGCGCGCCCTTGCGGCGGGTCATTTCCCGGGCCTTGCGCGCCGCTTCACGGGCACGCGCGGCATCGACGGCCTTGGAGGCGATGGATCGGGCTTCGTTAGGGTTTTCGAGGAGGAATTCGGCGAGCTTGTCGTTGACGACCTGCTCCACCGCGGTTTTCACCTCGCTGGATACCAGCTTGTCCTTGGTTTGCGAGGAGAACTTCGGGTCGGGCACCTTCACCGACAGCACGGCGATAAGGCCTTCGCGCATGTCGTCGCCGGACAGCGCCACCTTGGCGTTCTTGGCGATGCCTTCCTTCTCGATATAGCTCTGCAGGGTCCGGGTCAGCGCGGCACGGAAACCCGTCAGGTGGGTGCCGCCGTCGCGCTGGGGGATGTTGTTGGTGAAGCAGAACATCGTTTCCTGGTAAGCATCCGTCCACTGCATGGCGACTTCGACGGTGATGCCTTCAGAGAACGAGCTGAAGCTGACAACCGTGGGGTGCAACGCGGTCTTGAGCTGCGCCAGGTGCTGCACGAACGACTTGATGCCACCTTCGTAAGCGAAGATGTCCTTGCGATCGTTGCGCTCGTCCGTCAGCTCGATGGTGACGCCCGAATTCAGGAACGCCAGCTCGCGCAGACGCTTCGCGAGGATGTCGTAGTGGAACTCGTTATTGTTCGTAAACGTGAGCTTGCTGGGCAGGAAACGGACCATCGTTCCGCGACGCGAGCTCTCGCCGGTGACGGCAATCGGCGCGACCGGTTCGCCATGAGCGTATTCCTGGTCGTGCTGTTTCCCTTCGCGCCAGATCGTAAGCCAAAGCTTTTCGCTGAGCGCGTTGACCACCGACACACCCACGCCGTGCAGGCCGCCGGACACCTTGTAGGAGTTGGCGTCGAACTTGCCGCCCGCGTGCAGCACGGTCATGACGACTTCCGCCGTGGACCGTCCCTCTTCCGGATGGATGTCGACCGGGATGCCACGGCCGTTGTCGCTCACGCTCGCGGAGCCATCGTCGTGGATGGTCACGGTCACGTAATCGCAGTAGCCGGCCAGGGCTTCGTCGATGGCGTTGTCGACCACCTCGAACACCATGTGGTGGAGGCCGGTACCGTCATCGGTGTCGCCGATGTACATGCCCGGGCGCTTACGGACGGCCTCGAGGCCCTTCAGGACCTTGATGCTGCCTGAGTCGTAGGCGTTCGAGTTCGTCGGATCGATAGGTTCGTTCATGCGGTGCCTGGTCATGGCGCCGCGGACGGCCGGGTGGCCGCACGCGGCGGCGGCGGGACAAGTCGATCGATTATAGCAAACCCGTCACGTCGCCTTGTTCCACGTGGAACACCGCGATGGGCTGGTCGGCGAGGGCACTGGGCACGTCCGTGCCCGTAATGAATACCTGGGCGTCGCGCCCAAGAAGTTGCTCCACCACCCACGCTTGATGGGTGCGGTCCAGCTCGGATGCAAGGTCATCCAGGCATATCACGGGCCATTCCCCCCTCGACTCGGCAAACAGGGACGCCTGGCCAAGCAGGCACGCGAGCGCGCAGAGCTTCTCCTGGCCACGCGACAGGTGTTCCCGGAGCGGTGCGTGCTCGAACGACACGGCGAAGTCGCCGCGATGGGGGCCCGCCGTCGTGTGCCCACGAGCGACGTCGCGGGTTCGCCGGCTGACGAGCACGTCAGCCAGTGACATCGATTCGTCCCAGCCCGATCGATAGCGGACCGTAAAGGCGCCTAATTCGGGGAGTACGGCGGTCATGAACGCCTGGATATGAGGTAGCACGCTTGCGAGATAGGCTTGGCGATAGGATCCCATCGCTTCGCCGGATACGGCCAATTCCGCCTCCCATGGCGCCAGTAGCGCCGGGTCGGGGCCGTTCACCCGGCGAAGCAGCGCATTTCGCTGTTTTAGCGCACGCTGATACCGACGCCACTGCGAAACGAAGTCGTGTTCCACGTGGAACAAGCCCCAATCCATGTACCGCCTCCGCTCCTCGGAGGATCCCGCGATGAGATCATGAGAACCGGGCTCGAAGCAGACGACGGCGCATTCCTGGACGAGCGACCCCAGTGACGCGCTGTCGTCCCCGTCGACCCGTGCCCGCCAGCGGCCGCCCTCCTTTCCAAGGCCGAGTCGCCGCACGCGACCGTCCGACGCTGCGATTTCTGCGAAGACGGAGAGTTGGGCATCCCCACGCTTGAGCAGAACGTCGCGGGACCCGGCCCTGAACGATCTACCATGAGAAAGCAGATAAGCCGCCTCCAAGACGCTGGTCTTGCCGGCGCCGTTAGGGCCCACGAATACGTTGATCCCGGGTGCTGGCGAGAGCGACACCGATGCGATGCAGCGGAGGCCCGCGATCCGGAGTGTCTGGAACCTCATTCGCTACCTTTATTCCATCCCACATGAAAACGCCGGAAAGTCGATGACTTTCCGGCGTCGTGGCCCGCACTGTAAGTGATCGGCTGTCAGAGGCGAAGCGGCATCACGACGTGGCGTGCTTCATCGTTACCTTCTTCCTGGAGGAGACAGCTGGACTGGGCGTCGCGCAGGTTGATCCGCACCTTGTCACCACGCAGCGCGCCTAACGCGTCGAGCAGATAGCCCACGTTGAAACCGACCGCGAGATCGTTCACCACGGTCTCGGCTTCGACTTCTTCCTGCGCTTCTTCCTGTTCGGGGTTATGCGCCACGATGTTGATGCGGTTGGGCGACAGCTCCAGCTTTACGCCGCGGTACTTCTCGTTGGAGAGGATGGCCGCTCGCTGCAGCGCGCTACGCAGCACGTCACGCTCGATCGTGGCTGACTTGTCCGCGCCGAGCGGAATGACCGCTTCGTAGTCCGGAAAACGGCCGTCGATGAGCTTCGAGGTAAACACCACGCCGCCTCGGCGGACACGGAGATGATTCCGACCGAACTCGAGTTCGACCGTACCCTCCCCCGATTCCAACAGGCCGACCAGCTCGTTCACGCCCTTGCGAGGAATGATGATCTGGCGACGTGCACCCACCGAGCTTTCAAGCTTGGTCTCTTTGAGCGCCAGGCGATGGCCATCGGTCGCGACGCAGCGCAGCGTGTGCTCCTGCAGGTCGAGCAGCATGCCGTTGAGGTAGTAACGGACATCCTGGTTGGCCATGGCGAAGGCGGTGCGGTCCATCAGGTCGCGGAGCACTTCCTCGGGCAGCATCACCCGCTCGACCAGATCGATGTCTTCGATGGTCGGAAACTCATTCGCAGGAAGGGTGGCCAGCGTGAAACGGCTGCGGCGGGCGTTGAGGGCGATGCGTTCGCCGCTCAGCTTGATGTCGATCTGGGCACCATCCGGCAATGCGCGAACGATGTCGAACATCTTCCGGGCCGGAATCGTGATTTCGCCATCCTGCACGTTTTCCGCAGCAGTGGTCGCGATCATCTCGACTTCGAGATCAGTACCGGTGAATGACACCTCCGAGCCCGAAGCGCGTACCAGGAGGTTGGCCAGTACCGGCAGCGTCTGCCGACGTTCGACGACACCGACCACCTGCTGGAGGGGTTTGAGCAGTACTTCCCTCTGGATGCTGAATTGCATGCGTCCCCTACTCCTGCTTTTAAATGTTCTTAAGATTCTTTAGTGGTAGTAGTTAGGCCGGTGGATATCTTGAAAACCCTTAAAACTTCTTTTTTTTCAGGGTCTTGAAACAAGAAATCGACTGGTCGAACCATCCGGTTTCGTGTGGGTGCTCTGTGGATAAGTTCAGGGTCCGAAACCATCCTCTGCCCATCCACCTATTATCCACAGGTTCTCAGCCCGTCAAGATACGGATGAGCTGCTCCCAGTCCTGTCGCATACGCACGTCTTTCTCGGTAAAACCGCGAATCGTCCGGCAGGCGTGCAGCACGGTGGTGTGGTCACGGCCCCCGAACGCCTCACCGATCTCCGGAAGGCTGTGCTCGGTGAGTTCCTTGGACAGGGCCATGGCAACCTGCCGGGGCCGCGCCAGCGAGCGCACACGGCGTTTGGAGAGCAGGTCGGACAGGCGCACCTGGTAGTAGTCGGCCACCGTCTTCTGGATGTTCGGCACGGTGACCGCCTGGGCGTGCGTGTTCAGCAGGTCGCGCAGGGTCTCTTCGGCGAAGTCGGTCGTGATCGGCTTGCGATAGAAGTTGGCCCGGGCGGCCAGGGTGTTGAGCGCTCCTTCGAGGTCGCGCACGTTGGACCGGATGCGCCGGGCGAGCAGCATCGCCACCTCGTCGGACACGTCCATCTCCTTGTCGGCCGCCTTGGACAGCAGGATCGCCGCGCGCGTCTCGAAGTCCGGCGGCTCGATCGCCACCGACAACCCCCACCCCAGTCGCGACTTCAGGCGTGGCTCGAGTTTGTCCAGCTCCTTCGGATAACGATCGCAGGTGAGGATGATCTGCTGCTTGGCTTCGAACAACGCGTTGAACGTATGGAAGAACTCTTCCTGCGTGGTGTCCTTGCCAGCGAAGAACTGGATGTCGTCGATCAGCAGGGCGTCGACCGAACGGAAACGACGCTTGAAATCGTCCATGTTCTTTTGCTGCAGCGCCTTCACCATGCCGCTGACGAACTGCTCCGAGCGGAGGTAAAGCACCTTCGCCCCGGGGTTGTTGCGCATCAGCAGGTTGCCGGCGGCATGCATCAGATGGGTCTTGCCCAGGCCGGTACCGCCGTAAAGCAGCAGCGGGTTGTACGCGCGCCCGGGGTTCATGGCCACCTGCATCGCGGCCGCCTTGCCCAGCTGGTTCGATTTGCCTTCGACGAAGGTTTCGAACGTGTAGTGTGGATCGAGGTTGTGCACGTGCAGCGGTTCGGGCGCCGATGGCTCGTCCACCCGGGCCGCGGCGGCGGGCGCAGGCGGGGCCACGGGCGTGGAGGCCGGGCGAGCGGTTGCGGGGCGGCCGCTGGATGAGCCGACTTCCAGGCTCACGGGCACGGGTTGACCGCCCAGGTGCTCGACCATGGCGCGGATGCGGTCCAGGAACTGCTCGCGGACGGTGTCCAGCGAATAGGGATTGGGTGCGTAGAGGTGCAGCCCGAACACATCCTCCCTGGCCTGAAGCGGCATCAGCCAGGTATGGACGTCCTCGGCGCTCAACTCGCCTTCAAGACGCTCGAGACAGCGTCTCCAGAGATCACTCATCGGGTATTCTTGCCACGGAAAGAGGCGCGTGCGCGCGGGGTGGACGTCAAAGTCTAGCAGTGTTCCGCATCCCCCTCGGCGAGCGACCGGCCGGGGCGCGGAAAAAGCCGCCACGGCCAAGCGCTTGACACCCCTGAAGATTGTCGCGCATACTTCCGCTCCTTTTCATCTCCAAACCGGATGTAAGCGCCATGAAGCGTACTTACCAGCCCAGCAAGCTCAAGCGCGCCCGCACCCACGGTTTCCGCGCCCGCATGGCCACCGCCGATGGCCGCAAGATCCTCAACGCGCGTCGCGCGAAGGGTCGCAAGCGCCTGATCCCGTAAGCGGCTCCACTGTCGTGCGTGCCGCAGCCCTGCCGCGCGATGCGCGGCTTCGCCGCGCCGCCGACTTCGCCGCGTTGCGAACAGTCAGCGGTCGCCTCGGCGGCCGCTGTTTTCTTTTGCGCTTCGGAAACAACGGCGCCGGTACCGCCCGCCTGGGCCTGGCGATCTCCAAACGCTGTTCCAAGCGCGCGGTCGACCGCAACCGCATCAAGCGTCTGGCGCGCGAGGCATTTCGCCACGTCCGCGCCGAGCTGCCGCACGTGGACATCCTGGTCATGGCCCGAGACACCGCCGTGAACGAGACGGGCGCCGTCCTGCTCGCGGAGCTCGACGCACTGCTTCGTCGCATCCGGCCGTTGAAGCGCGAGGGTGCGGACGGCACAATCGCGCGTTGACCTGTTCAAAGCCCTTCCCGCCTTTCCCGGTGTTCGCGCCGGGCGCCATTCGGATCTGGCCCAAGCAATGAATCAAACGCGCACGTTCCTCCTCTTCGCGCTCATGTTCGTGGCGTACCTGCTGTGGACCGAGTGGCAGAAGGATTACGGCCCCCATCCGCAGGCCGCCGCTCCCACGGCGCAGAACGAGGCCGCAAAGGCCGCCGACGGCAGCGTCCCGGGCTCCGGCACGCCTGCCGCGGTGCCGACCGACGCCGTCGCCAACGAGGGCAAGGGCCAGCTGGTCACGTTGTCCAACGACGTGCTTCGCCTCACCATCGACACCCGTGGCGGCAGCATCGTGCGTTCGGAGCTGCTCGCCTATCCGGACGAGCCGGTCACGAAGAAAAACCCCAACCCCCCGCCGGTTCGTCTTCTTGACGACGATCCGGCGCACTTCTTCGCCGCGCAGGACGGGCTCGTCAGCAACACCGGCGCGGCGCCCGACCACCGCGCGCTGTTCCAGGCGTCCACCACCGACGCCAAGCTCGCCGATGGCCAGGCCTCGACCGGTCTCGACCTGACCTGGTCCGATCCGTCCGGCGTGAAGGTGACCAAGCGCTACACGCTCAAGCGCGGTGGTTACGTGGTCGATTTCGACCAGCGCATCGATAACGGTTCGCAGGCCGCGTGGTCGGGCAACGCCTACCAGCAGATGCAGCGCGTGCCCGCACCGAAGGTGAACTGGTTCAAGGCCTATACCGACCCGGCGCAGCACAGCTTCTTCGGTGCCGCCTGGTACAGCCCGGAAAGCAAGTTCGAGTCGCTGCTCTTCAACGACTTCACGAAGAAGCCGCTGAACCGCACCTTCGCCGGTGGCTGGATCAGCATGCAGCAGCATTACTTCTTCGCCGCCTGGATTCCCCCGGCCGACCAGAACGTCACCTATAGCACCGCGATCATCGATCCGGATGCCGCCACCCCGCGTTACCTCGTGCGCGCGTTCGGGCCGGCGATCCAGGTCGCGCCGGGACAGAGTGTCGACAGCACCGCCCGTCTGTACATCGGTCCGAAGCTGCAGGGCACGCTCGACGCGATCGCCCCCGGCCTCGACCTCACGGCAAACTACGGCTGGCTCACGATCATCGCCACCCCGCTGCACTGGTTGCTCTCGCAGTTGCATACCATCAGCGGCAACTGGGGCGTCGCCATCGTGCTGCTCGTGCTGATCATCAAGGCCGCACTGTTCAAGCTCACCGACGCGCAGTTCCGCTCCGGTGCCCGGATGCGCAAGCTGCAGCCGCGTGTCCAGGCGCTCAAGGAGCGTTACGGCGACGATCGCGTGAAGATGCAGCAGGCGATGATGGAGCTCTACAAGAAAGAGAAGATCAACCCGATGGCCGGCTGTCTGCCGATGCTGGTCACGGTGCCGATCTTCCTCGGCCTGCTCCGCGTGCTTTCCGAGTCCATCGAACTGCGCCATGCGCCGTTCTTCGGCTGGATCCATGACCTTTCCGCGGCCGATCCTTACTACGTGCTGCCGGTGCTGTATTTCATCGTCACCCTGCTCACCCAGCGGATGATGTCCACCGCGGGCATGGATCCCACCCAGGCCAAGATGATGAAGGTGATGCCGTTGCTCTTCGGCGTCTTCTTCGCCTTCTTCCCGGCGGGCCTCGTGCTCTACTGGACGGTGAACGGCGCCACCAGCCTGCTCCAGCAGTGGTGGATCAACCGCAGCGTCGATCGCGCGCACGAAAAGGCACGCACGGCCTAAACGCATGAGCCACGGCACCGACACCATCGCGGCCATCGCCACCGGCGCCGGCGCGGCGGGCGTCGGTGCCGTTCGCGTTTCCGGACCGCTCGCGCCGGTGATCGCCACCACCCTGCTCGGTCGGTCGCCGCGCGCCCGTCACGCGCACTTCGCCGCGTTTCGCGAAGCCGACGGCGAACTGATCGATCGCGGCCTGTTGCTCCACTTCCCCGGTCCCGCGTCGTACACCGGTGAGCACGTCGTCGAGTTGCAGGGGCACGGCAGCGCGGTGTTGCTCGACGCGCTGCTGCGTCGATGCATCGAACTGGGCGCGCGACTGGCCCGCCCCGGTGAATTCACCGAGCGCGCGTTCCTCAACGGCAAGCTCGACCTGGCGCAGGCCGAGGCGGTGGCGGACCTTGTCGCCGCGACCTCGCGGGCTGGCGCCCGTGCTGCCCTGCGTTCTATGGACGGCGTGTTCTCGGCAAAGGTCGGCGAACTGCTCGCCGAACTGGTCGAGTTACGCGTGCACATCGAAGCCGCTATCGACTTTCCCGACGAAGAGATCGACTTCCTCGCCGACCCGATCATCGCTGACAAGCTGACCGCGCTGCGTACGCACCTGGACGACCTGCTCGTGGAGACACGCCGCGGCGTGCGCCTCAACGATGGCATCGCCGTTGCCATCGTCGGCCGACCGAACGCAGGCAAGTCGAGCCTGCTCAACGCGCTCGCCGGCCAGGAGCGCGCGATCGTCACCGACATCGCCGGCACGACGCGCGATGTGTTGCGCGAGGCGATCCACATCGACGGCGTGGCGCTTGAGCTGGCCGACACCGCCGGTCTGCGCGAGTCCGACGACGTCGTCGAACGCGAGGGCATCCGTCGTGCCCGTGCGCAACTTGAACGTTGCGACGTGGCCGTGCTCGTCACGGATGCCGCCCACGCCCAGGCCGATCAGGCCTTCTTCGAAGGCACACCTGACCACGCTAGCCGCCTCACCCTCGTCAACAAGATCGACGTCGATGGCACGGCGGCCTATCAGGAAGGCGACGTGCTCTGGCTCTCGGCACGCACGGGCGAGGGGCTCGACGCCTTGCGCGCGCGGCTGAAAGAACTCGCCACGGCCGGCGCCGGCGAAGGCGCGTTCAGCGCCCGTCGGCGCCACGTCGCCGCGCTCGAGCAGGTTCGCGATCATCTGGAACAAACCGCAGGAGCCTTGCGCGATACGCGTGCCGGCGAGCTCGCCGCGGAGGAGTTGCGTCACGCGCAGCACGCCCTCGGCGACATCACGGGCGTGTATTCGGCGGACGACCTGCTCGGTGCGATTTTCGGCTCGTTCTGCATCGGCAAGTAACGGCACAGCGCCGGCCGTCAGCGCGCCTGGACGAGGGCGACCCGACGCCCCATCGCCACCGACACGCCCCACAACAGCAGCCCGCCCAGCGCGAGGCCGCTACCGACCCAGCCAGGGGAGGTCCAGCCATAGCCGTGGGCGATGGCGAGTCCGCCGAGGAACGGCCCGAGGGCATTCGCGGTGTTGAACGCGGAGTGGTTGAGTGCTGCCGCCAGCGCCTGCGCATCGCCCGCCACGTCCATCAGCCGCGTTTGCAGCACGGTGCCCAGCGCACCGCCGATGCCGATGAGGAATACCATCGCGCCGAGGGACCAGACGTTGCCGGCGGTGAACGGAAACAGCGCGAGCACGATCATCGACCACACCAGCAGGGCCCCGGCCGTGCGCATGAGCGCGCGATCGGCGAAGACCGGCACGACCAGGTTGCCCAACGTCATGCCGACACCGAAGACGCCCATCACCCACGGCACTGAATCCAGCGGCATGCGCGTCACCCTCAGGAGGATGTCGGCGAGGTAGGTATACACCGCGAACATGCCGCCGAACCCGATCGCGCCGATACCGAGCGTGATCCAGACCTGGGGACGCTTCAGCGCGCCGAGTTCGCGCAGGGGGCTGGCGTTTTCGTCGGCTGGCGTGTCGGGTGCGAAGGCGAACACCGCGCTCAGGGTGGCGACGCCGAGCAATGCCACCAGCGCGAAACTCCAGCGCCAACCCACCGCCTGGCCCAGCCAGCTCGCCAACGGCACGCCCGCGATCGTGGCTACCGTCAGGCCGAGGAACATCTGACCCACCGCGCGCGTACGCCGGTCGGCGGGCACGAGCGAACTGGCCACCAGTGCACCCACGCCGAAGTAGGCACCGTGCGGCAATCCCGCAAGGAACCGGAACAGCAGCATCCAGTGGTAGCTGGGCGACAGGCCGGTCAAGCCGTTGAACACCGTGAACATGGCCATCAACAGCAACAACAGTCGGCGGCGTGGCAGACGCGCCCCGAGCACGGTGATGATCGGGGCGCCCACGACCACACCCAGCGCATAGGCACTGATCGCGTGTCCGGCTGTCGGCGCGTCGATGCCCAGCCCTTCCGCGAACAGCGGAAGCATGCTCATCGAGGCGAACTCGGTGGTGCCGATGGCGAATCCGCCGACGGCCAGGGCGAGGATCACGAGGCCGACGTGGGGTGCGTGCGTGGACACAGGCACCCGTCGGGAAGGGGACGAAAAAGACATCAAAGGTATCGATCAGGGGGAAACCAACGGCGCATGTTGCACCGCATCATGCAAAGGATACGTCGTTTTTCCTTTCGGGATCGTCGACACGCCGCCCGGACGACGGTCAGCGGTCCTGGCCTAGTCTGGGCCCCACCTCGCGAAGCAAGTCGATAAACGCGCGCAGGGCCGATGTCAGTCCCCGCTGACGCGGGTAATAGAGCATGAAACCGGGGTACGGCGGGCACCAGTCGTCGAGCACGCTGACCAGGCGCCCGTCGTGGAGGTACGGTTCGACCTGGCCGTGCAGCGCCAGCGCGATCCCCACGCCGCCGAGCGCCGCGTCGATGCATGAGCCCAGGTCGCCGAACGTGCAACGACCGCGCACGTCGATCTCGAGTTCGGTCTCGCCCCGGCCGAATTCCCATTTATAGAGACGACCGCTGGGAAAGCGGTAGCGGATGCAGTCGTGCGTCGCGAGGTCATAGGGATGCAGGGGCACGCCCCGCTCGGCGAGATACGCCGGCGTTGCCACGCACGCGCTGCGCTGTGGCGTGCCGAAGGGAATCGCCACCATGTCCTCGGGCACCGACTCGTGCAGCCTTACGCCGGCGTCATACCCGTCGGCCACGATATCGATCAGGCCATCGTTGTCGACTACTTCCACGTGGATGTCGGGATAGCGACGCAGGAACGCCGGCAGCACGGGCGCCATCAGCAGGCGGGTCGCCGAACGCGGCATGTTGATGCGAAGGGTGCCCGCGGGCGCCGCGCGAAAGTCGTTCATCTGTGCCAGCGCCTCGCCCACGTCGCGCAGGGCCGGTTGCAGTCGTTCGAACAGGCGCCGCCCTGCTTCGGTGAGCGAGACGCTGCGGGTGGTGCGATGAAACAGCATCACGCCGAGCCGTGCTTCCAGCCCCCGGATCGCATAGCTCACGGCGGAGGTAGACAGGCCCAGTTCCGCCCCCGCCTTGCGAAAACTCGCGTGGCGGGCGACGGCGGCGAAGGCCGAGAGATGGGAGAGAGGGTCAGACGGCATGATTGTGAAGCATATCTCAACGATTCATTGCATAAATGACGCTGGACCGCGCGATTGTTGAAGGATTATGGTTCTCGCTTTCCGTGACCCCACCCCACAGAGGAAGGCCCATGTTCGAAGTCCACGGTTATGCCGCCCACGACGATCACTCCCCCCTCGTGCCGTTCACATTCAAGCGCCGCGACGTGGGCGCTACCGACGTGCATATCGAGATCCTCTACAGCGGAATCTGCCACTCCGACCTGCACCAGGCGCACAACGACTGGGGCAATTCCACCTATCCGATGGTGCCGGGCCACGAAATCGTCGGCCGTGTCGTGGCCGTCGGTCCGAACGTGAAGAAGTTCAAGGTCGGCGACATCGCCGGTGTCGGCTGCATGGTGGACTCGTGCCGCACCTGCGAGTCGTGCGAGCGCGACCTCGAGCAGTACTGCCTGAACCACACCAGCTTCACCTACAACGGTACCGAGCAGGACCGTAAGACGCCGACCCAGGGTGGGTATGCCACCGCGATCGTGGTCGAGGAGCGCTTCGCGGTGAAGATCTCCGAGAAGCTCGATCTCAAGGCCGTCGCCCCGCTGCTCTGCGCCGGCATCACCACCTATTCGCCGCTGCGTCATTGGAACGTTGGCCCCGGCCAGAAGGTCGGCGTGATCGGCCTTGGCGGTCTGGGCCACATGGGCGTGAAGTTCGCCAAGGCGATGGGCGCCGAGGTGACGATGGTGACCACCTCGCCCGGCAAGATCGAGGATGCCAAGAAGCTCGGCGCCGACAAGGGCCTGATCTCCACCGACAAGGACGCGATGGCCGCCGCCGCCGGTTCGTTCGACTTCCTGCTCAACACCGTGCCGGTGTCGCACGACGTCCAGCCCTACCTTTCGCTGCTCAAGCTCGACGGCGCGATGGTCGTGGTCGGTGCGCTTACGCCGCTGGATCCGATTGCCGGCGGCCTGCTCATGCTGCCGCGCCGCACCCTTGCCGGTTCGGCGATCGGTGGCATGGCCCAGACGCAGGAAATGATGGATTTCTGCGCCGAGCACAACATCGTCTCCGAGGTCGAAGTGGTCGACATGGCCTCGATCAACGAGACCTATGAGCGCCTGGTCAAGAACGACGTGCGCTACCGCTTCGTCATCGACATGGCTACGATGCCCAAGGGCTGAGCCTCCGACGTTCCGGGGCCATGATGGCCCCGGAACGCCAAGGAGGACGCATGACACACCGTTCCGCTCGTCGCCTGATCGCGACGATGGGTCTGGGCATGATCGCGACGTCGGCGTTCGCCGATGCGCAAGACGACGCCATCCGTACGCACTGCCCCGGTGCACAGGCCTGGATGGATCGCATGGCCGCCTTGTCCGGTCGCCAAGCCGCGCCGTCGGACGTCGTGAGCGATCCGCGCCTGCGCGACGCATTGAGGGATCACTTCAAAGCCGACGCCGAGGCGCGCCAGGCATGGATCGCGGCACAGGGCGCGAGGCCGGCGGCCGAGCACATGAACGGGGTGGATCGCGAGAACCTCGCGTGGATGAAAACGCGCTTTGCGAACGGTCTTCCCACCGCGGCGCAGGTCGGCCGGGAAAGCCTCAACGATGCGTTCGTACTGGTCCAGCACGCCGATGCCGATCCCACGTTCCAGGCGTCGATGCTCCCATCCATCACGGCATGGGCCAAGCAAGGTGACCTTCCCCGCGGCGACGTCGCGCTGCTCACCGACCGCGTGCTGCGTGCCGAGGGCAAGCCCCAACGGTATGGCACGCAATATGTCTTCACCACGCCTGGCGATCTGACCAAGATGAAACGGCAACCCACGGAAGACCCGACTCACCTCGCCCAGCGTCGCGCCAGTATGGACCTGATGTCGAGTGCCGATTACGAGTGCGTGCTCAAGGTGACGTATGCGGGGTCGGCGGGGCGTTGATCGATAGGATCAAACGCGTCTTTCGCCGGGTGGAGGACAACGGCTTGGATCGCTTTTGGCGCTGGTGAGGGTTCGCGGACAAGGTCCGCTCCGACACCCCTTCGCCAGGCGGGCGGTCGGGGCATGGGAGCGGACGGGTGGCCGGCTTACGGCGTTGGCGTGATCTTGCGCAGCATGCCGTCGCTGCCGCCGCGCACGTACCAGATGCTGCCGTCGAACGGCGACACCTTGAGCGCGCGGACGCTGCCGGTGTAGACGCCGTTGGCGTCACGGCCGTAGCGCTCGACACCGGTGACGTTGCCCTGAGCGTCGAGGATTACGCGGTAGAGCGCGATGGACGAGGTAGAGCCGAGCAGCGCCGAGCCTTTCCATTGCGGGAAGAGGTCGGCGTTGTAGAACGCCAGGCCCGAGGGCGACATCGAGTTGGTGGTGGGAAACCAGCCCCAGTAAGCGGCAGGCTGCACGTATTGCGGGGCGGTGTCGTGGCGCGGATACGGCTGGCCCGGCATGTAGGTGTCGCTGCCGTAATGGTTGCCGTTGCTCACCAGGGGCCAGCCGTAGTTACCGCCCTTCACGATGAGGTTGAACTCGTCGCCCGACGAAGGCCCCATCTCGGTTTCCCACAGCTTGCCGTCGGCGCTGAAGGCCAGGCCATAGGGATTGCGGAAGCCGGTGGCCCAGATCTGGCCGGCCACGCCCGGCTGCGTGCCGTTGGGATTGTCGGTGGGCGTGCTGCCGTCGAGGTTCAGGCGGATGATCTTGCCCAGGCCGGTGTCGGGCATCTGCGCCTGATGGCCGCGGTCGCCGTTGGCATCGGGGATATCGCCGTCGCCGACGGAGAGGAACACGTGCTGGCCGTCCGGCGCGAACGCGATGCGGGCGCCCGGCTGCCCGCGCACCGACCAGCTCGACGGCTCCTGCCAGACGATCCCGAGGTTGGCCAGCGACGCGCCCTGTCCCGACTCGGCGAGCTGGGCCTTGGCGAGGGTGAGGTGGTTGTTGCCGTCGGCGGCCCTGGCCACGTAGCTGAACCACAGCGTGTGGTCCTGGGCGAAATTCGGCGAAGCGGCCACGTCGTGCAGGCCGCTCTGTCCGCCACCGCCATTCGCGCCGACCGAGACCGGCAGGCCGCTGATCGACGTCTTCGTGCCGGACGGGGTGACGACGTACATGTGGTCGCTCTTCTCCGTCACCACCACGCGGCCGTCCGGCAGGAAGTCGAGACCCCACGGGTTGTTGAACGGCGCGACGTCGGCGATGACGAAGGGCGCCGCCGGTTCGGTCTGCGCTCCGCTGACCCGCGCGTTATACGAGGTGGCCGGACCGTCGCCCGGGTTCTGCGGCCCGGTCGGATCCGTCGGATCGGTGGGGGCGGTATCGCCGTCGCTGAACACCTGCAATTCGTACAGCGAGTAGCCGTACTGGGTGTTGCGCGTGAGGCCGGTCATGCGCACGAACCGGGCGGGTGTCGCGTTGAAGGTGACGGTCTCCGTGCCGCCCTTGCCGGCGGTCTGGTTCGCCACGGTGTTCCAGCTCTGGCCGTCACCGGACACCTCGATGCGATACGACACCGCGTGGGCATTTTCCCAGTCGAGCATCACCTTGTTCACGCTCTGCGCGCTGCCCAGGTCCACGGCGATCCATTGCGGATCGGAGAACGCGGACGACCAACGGGTATCGGTACGGCCGTCGTTGACGTTGGCGGCCTTGAAGGCCACGGCGTTCTCCGTGCTGCTTGCTGTCACGGGACGATGGAGCGCCAGGTTGGTCGAGGCGGTCTGGGCAAAGGCGCACGGGGCGGCGAGCGCTCCGGCAACGAGATAGACGATCGGCGACACACGGCGCATGGCAGGCTCCGACGCTGGGGACGATTCGCGAGAACCTACGACAGCCAAGGGCGTCCCGGTTGAACAAAATTCGCCAGGATGCGAAAAATCGCGACTCGCTCGCACTTTCGTCGCGTGATGGCCGGCGGTCATCCGGCCTTCACGCCGGCGTGGCGCTCCGGCGCGGCCATCCAGGCAGGGTCGCGTGGCGCAAGCGGGAACAGCGGGTTAGCGCGAATTCGCGCGGCGCGTCGCACGAATGCACGCTAAACTACGGCCCCTGCACGATTCTCCACCTGCGGTAAGGCATGGCTTCTTTCGTCTTCGGTGCGTTCGGACTTTCCACCCTCTGGTTGCTTCCCCTGCTCTGGCGCGTCGGTGCGGCGCTCGTGCGTCGTCGTCGCTCTCCCACCATGGGACCGGGCGCGATCCGCTTCTGGGCCGGCTTCGCCATCGTGCTGTTGACGAGCGCGGCGCTGGAAGGGATGGTCGTGGGCCATTACACCGACGATCCCCAGGCCGGCGGCGTCGTCTGCCGCTGGCTGGGTGGGCTGTGCGCTGGCGCGCCGCTGCCGGCGGCACTGGTCGGCGTCGGCCTCTGGGCGATGGCCCTGCCCTGGTATCTGGGCGTGTCGTGGCGCGATGCACTGGCGCGCGCCACGATCCTGCTCGAGCCGATGGGTGCGCTGGCGCTCGCCCTGACCGGGCGGGCGTTGTCCCGCCGTGACACACGAGGTTCCGCGCGTCGAGCCTCCGGCGCGGTGCGTCGGCAGGATGCGCGACGTCGCGCCAAGCCGGCCCCGCGTACCCCCGCGAGAAAGCCCGCGCCGGCACCCGTCCCCCCACGGGCGGAGATCGCGCGTGCCGAGGCGTCCGTCGTGGCTACGCCGCGCCCATCGCTGGCGACGCCGGTGCCGCCGCGTCACCGCGCCGAGTCGGACACCGTCATCCGCGAGCCTTGGCTGGCGCCCAGGGCGCTGGCGCCGGCCGTCGCCGATGTCGACGCGCCCACGGACACCCCGGTTGTCCCGGCGCCGTCGATACCGACGGCCGCGCCTGGCGAACGGGAGACGTCACCGCTCGACGAGGTGATGTTCCGTGAGCGCCCGGTGCCGTCACCGATGCCGACGCCCGCGAGGGAGGCGCCGCCGCTCGACGCGGTCGTGTTCCGCGAGCGACCTGTGCCGTCGCCGGTGCCGGCTCCCGCGCCGGTGTCCCGCTTTGCCATCGCCGCGAACGACGACCACGAAACGGCCCGTCCGGACGACGCCATGGTGACGCTCACGCCCGCGCGTGCCCTGCGTGTGGCAACGGCCGGCGCGGTAAGCCTTCCGCCGTTGTCGTTGCTTGCCTCGCCCACGCATGCGGCGATGGCGGTCTCGGACGTCGAACTGCAGGAGACCGGTGAGCTGATCGAGCAGCGCCTGCGCGAGTTCAAGGTGCCCGTCCAGGTGGTGGGCGCCTCGGCGGGACCGGTCATCACCCGTTATGAAGTGGAGCCGGCGGTCGGCGTGCGCGGCAACCAGATCGTCGCCTTGATGAAAGATCTCGCCCGCGGGCTCGGGCGCAGCTCGATCCGCGTGGTGGAAACCATCCCGGGCAAGACCTGCATGGGCCTGGAGCTGCCGAACGAGCAGCGGCAGATGATCGCGCTGTCGGAGATTCTGGACTCGCGCGAATACCGCGAATCCGACTCGTGGCTTACCCTTGCGATGGGCAAGGGCATCACGGGCGAGCCGGTGGTGGCGGACCTGGCGAAGGCACCGCACATGCTGGTGGCGGGCACGACGGGCTCGGGCAAGTCGGTGGCGGTCAACGCCATGATCCTGTCGATGCTTTACAAGGCCACGCCCGACGACGTGCGCATGATCATGATCGACCCGAAGATGCTCGAGCTTTCGGTTTACGAGGGCATTCCGCACCTGCTGGCGCCCGTGGTCACGGACATGAAGCTCGCGGCCAACGCCCTCAACTGGTGCGTGGCCGAGATGGAAAACCGCTACCGGCTGATGTCGGAACTGCGCGTGCGCAACCTCGCCGGCTTCAACCAGAAGGTGCGCGAGGCGCGCGCGATGGGCAAGCCGCTGTTCAATCCCTTCCCCGCGCATCCTGAGGTACCCGAACACCTCGATACGTTGCCGACGATCGTGGTGGTGATCGACGAGCTGGCCGACCTCATGATGGTGGCCGGCAAGAAGATCGAAGAACTGATCGCCCGGCTTGCGCAGAAGGCGCGCGCCGCGGGCATCCATCTCATCCTCGCCACGCAGCGTCCCTCCGTGGATGTGATCACCGGCCTGATCAAGGCGAACATTCCCACACGCGTGGCGTTCCAGGTGTCGTCGAAGATCGACTCGCGCACCATCCTCGACCAGATGGGCGCGGAGAGCCTGCTCGGCCAGGGCGACATGCTGTTCCTGCCGCCCGGCACGGGGTACCCGCAGCGCATCCACGGCGCATTCGTGGCCGACGAGGAAGTGCACCGCATCGTCGCGTGGCTGAAGCAGTTCGGCGAGCCGGACTACAAGGACGAGATCCTCGCCGGGCCGCCGGGCGAGGCGATGGATGGCGAGCCCGGCGATGATGGCATGGATGCCGAGCTGGACCCGCTCTACGATGAGGCGGCAGCCTTTGTGTTGCGCACGCGTCGGGCCTCGATTTCGTTCGTGCAGCGCCAGTTCCGCATCGGTTACAACCGCGCTGCGCGACTGGTCGAGGCGATGGAAAGCGCGGGCATCGTCTCGCCGATGGGCATCAACGGGCAGCGCGAGGTCGTCGCGCCCGCCCCGCAGGATTGATCCAGGCGTCGTCGACGCGTGCCGTACCGGCGCGGCGGCACTGCCGCGCCGGTACGGCAGGATGCATCAGGGCTTCGTGAGGAGCTTCAGCGGCACCGCGATGTTCGTCTCGACCGGCTGCTTGTCGATGAGCTTCTTCGCCGTTTGGACGCCGAGCTTGCCGATCTCTTCAGGCTGCTGCGCCACCGTCGCGGCCATGCTGCCGTTTTCCACGGCGGCCTTGCCGTCCGGCGTGCCGTCGAAGCCCACGACGAGCACCTTGCGGTTCTTGCCGGCAAGTGCCTGCACCGCACCCAGCGCCATCTCGTCGTTCTGCGCGAAGATGGCCTGCACGTTGTCGTTCGCCTGCAACAGGTTCTCCGTCACCGACAGACCCTGGGCACGATCGAAGTTGGCCGGCTGCTCGGCCACGATCTTCATGCCGGTGCCGGCGATCGCATCGTCGAAACCCTTGCCGCGCTCGCGCGCCGCCGACGTGCCGGGCACGCCCTGCAGTTCGATGACGTTGCCCTTGCCGTCGAGCTGCTTGGCCAGGAAGTCGGCTGCCATCTTGCCGCCGGCGATGTTGTCGGAGGCGATGTGCGAGGCGACCTGGACACCATCGACGCCGCGGTCGAGCGTCACCACCGGGATGTTCGCGCGCTGGGCCGACTGCACGGCGCCAGCCAGTGCGGAGGAATCGGTCGGATTGAGCAGGATCACCGAAACGCGTCGCTGGATGAGGTCTTCCACGCTCGAGATCTGTCGCGCGGGATCGTCCTGCGCGTCCACCACCACGAGCTGCACGCCCGCGGACTTCGCCGCCTGTTCGGCGCCGTTCTTCAGTTCGACGAAGAAGGGGTTGTTCTGCGTCGACAGCGCCAGGCCCACCACGGGCGTGCCGGTGGATGCGGCGCCGCCGCCTGAGGCGGCCGAGGCGGGTGCCGCCTCGCCCGGCCCCTGCTGGGAACACGCGGCGAGCAGGGTGGCCGCGGCGGCGGCGAGGAACGTGAGTTTGCGCATGGGTGGATCCCTCGTGTGATTACTGGCGCCGGTCGAGCAGGACGGCGATCAGGATGACGACGCCCTTGACGACCTGCTGGTAGAACGAACTGACGTCGAGCAGGTTCAGGCCGTTGTTGAGGAAGCCGATCAGCAGCGCGCCGATCAGCGTGCCGAACAGCCAACCGCGGCCGCCCGAGAGACTGGTGCCGCCCAGCACCACGGCGGCGATGGCGTCCAGCTCGTAGCCCGAACCGGCGGTGGACTGCGCCGAATACAGGCGCGAGGTGAGTACCACGCCGGCCACCGCCGAGAGCAGGCCCGACAGGCCGTAGATGGCCAGCTTCATCGGCGCCAGGCGCACGCCGGAAAGACGCGCGGCTTCTTCGTTACCGCCGATGGCCATCACGTGGCGGCCGAACACGGTGCCACGCAGGAGGAACGCGCATGCGGCGAAGACGACGAACATCCAGATCACCGGCAGCGGGAGCAGATGCGCGAGGTAGCCGCCGCCGAGCAACGCGAAGCCGGCGTCGGTGACAGGAATCGGCGTGCCTTGCGTGTAGACCAGGGTGAGGCCGCGAAGCAGGGTCATGGTGCCCAGCGTGGCGATGAACGGCGCCACCTTGCCCCAGGACACCAGCGCCCCGTTGACCATGCCCAGCACGAGACCCAGGCCCAGGCCGGCGCCCATCGACAGGGCAAGGCCGTGACCGGCGGCCATCAGGCCCGCGGTGATCGCGCCGGTCAGCGCGAGGATGGCCCCGACGGAGAGGTCGATGCCGCCGGCCAGGATCACGAACGTCATGCCGAAGGCGATCAGGGCGTTGATCGACACCTGGCGCAGCACCGACAGCAGGTTGCCCGTGGTGAGGAAGTCCGGGCTCATCACCGACAGCACGATGAAGAGCAGCACCAGGCCAATCACCGAGCCGAGGCGTTGCAGCAGCGGAGCCAGGCGGCTCCAGTTCACTTGGGTCATGTCACTTGCCTCCGGTGGCGGCGGTCATCACGGTTTCCTGCGTGGCGCCCCGCGCGTCGAGCAGCGCGGTGGCGCGGCCCTCGTGCATCACCAGGATCCGGTCGCTCATGGCGAGTACTTCGGGCAGCTCCGAGGAAATCATCAGGATCGCCACGCCCTGCTCCGCCAGTTGGTTGATGATGTGGTAGATCTCGGCCTTGCCGCCGACGTCGACGCCCCGCGTGGGTTCGTCAAGGATCAGCACCCGTGGCTTGAGCGCGAGCCACTTGGCAAGCACCACCTTCTGCTGGTTGCCGCCGGAGAGCGCGCGCACGTCGAGTTCCATGTCGCGCGTGCGGATCTTCAGCGCGTCGATGAGGCCACGGGTCTGTTTCTTTTCGGCGGGACGGTCGACCAGCCCGGCGCGCGCGGGCACGCGCGGCAGGCTCACGTTCTCGCGCAGGCTGAGGTCGAGCACAAGGCCCTGGCCCTTGCGGTCTTCGGTGACGAAGCCGAAGCCCGCGTGGATCGCTTCGCTGGGCGTCTTCGGCGTCACCGGCCGGCCGTCGAGCGTCACGCGGCCGGATTCGAGACGGTCCAGGCCGAACAGCAGGCGCGCCAGTTCGGTACGGCCGGCGCCGAGCAGGCCGGCGACGCCAAGCACTTCACCGGCGTGCAGGTCGAAGCTGACGTCGTGCACCATGCCCCCGCCGACGTGTTCCACGCTCAGGCGCACCGGACCGACGTGGGGCGTGCGTGCCGGAAAGCGTGCGTCCAGCGTGCGGCCTACCATCATCTTCACCACCTCGTCGAAGCCCAGGCCAGGCACGTCGCGCGTGCCCACGAACTGGCCGTCGCGCAGCACCGAGATGCGGTCGCACAAGGCGAAGATTTCTTCCATGCGATGCGAGACGTAGACGATGCCCGTGCCCTGCGCGCGCAACTCGCGGATCAGCCGGAACAGCGTGTCGGTTTCGCTTTCGGTGAGCGCGGCGGTGGGCTCGTCCATGATCAGCACGCGGGCGTTCTGGCCGAGCGCGCGGGCGATCTCGACCATCTGCTGGCGCCCGACCGAAAGCCGTTCGACGGACGTGTCCGGGTCGAGCCGGTCCATGCCGACGCGGGCCAGCCACGCCCTCGCGCGCTCGGCCATGGCCCGGCGCCGGAGCAGGCCGAAGCGGTGCTCTTCGCGGCCCAGGAACAGGTTGTCGGCGATGCTCAGCGACGGGATGAGGTTGAGTTCCTGGTGGATGATCGCGATGCCGTGCTTCTCGGCATCGGCTGGCGAGGCGATCGCGGTGGCTTCGCCGTCCACGTCGATGCGGCCCCCGTCGGGGGCGTAGATGCCGGTGAGGATCTTCATCAGCGTGGACTTGCCCGCGCCGTTCTCGCCCATCAGGGCATGCACCTCGCCCGCCCGCAGTTCGAAGTCCACCCCTTCGAGCACCTTCACCGGGCCGAACGCCTTCTGGATACCCTGCATCCGGATCAGCGGCGCGGCCATCAGAACGTCACGCCCGCGTGCAGCACGATGTTGGCGTAGGGCGCGGTCTCGCCCGTGCGCACCACGGCGACCGCGCGTTCGCTGATGCGCTTGAGTTCGTCGTGCGCGCACTCGTCCACCGCGACGCCGTCGCGGGCGAGGCGTTCGGCCACGGCGACGAGGGCGTGATTCTTCGCATGGATGTCGTTCGCCACCGTCACGCGTTCGACGGCGAGTTCGGCGTACACGGCCTCGAACACGGCGGCGAACGAGGGCGTGCCGGGCACGACGGCGAGGTCGATGCAGGGCACGCCGGGCGGCACCGGCAGGCCGACGTCGCCGATCACGAGCAGGTCGGTATGCCCCATCGCCGCGATCACGCGGTTGAGTTCGGCGTGCAACAGGCCGGCGCGCCTCATCGATGCGCCTCCAGGAAAGCGTCCAACGCGTCGCGGCGTGGCATACCGGGCTGGGCACCCAGCTGCGAGACCTTCAGGGCCGCCGCGGCGCAAGCCTTGCGCACCGCCACGTCGAGGCCCTCGCCAAGGAAGACGGCAAGCGCCGCGTTGAATGTATCGCCCGCGCCCGTGCTGTCGACCGCGTCGACGCGAAAGCCGGCCTGGTGGCGTGGCGCGTCGTCGCCGTCGCGGAACCACGCGCCCTCCGCGCCGCGGGTCAGCACCACGGGGCACGGCGCGCGACGCATCAGCTCCCGGAAGTCGGTGTCACCCCGGTCGTCGAGCACCGTCGCCAGTTCGTGCTGGTTGGGCGTGAGGTAACGCACGCGGTGCAGCCATTCGGCGGGCAGGCGCTGCGCGGGGGCGGGGTTGAGGATCACCGGCACGTTCTCGTCGGCGGCGACGCGCAACGTGGCATCCACCGCGTCGAGCGGGATTTCCAGTTGCACGAGTACCGCGTCGGCGCCGCGAACGACCTCACGCGCCGCCTCGACCTGCGCGGGCGTGACGCGCCCGTTGGCGGCGGGTACGACGACGATCTGGTTTTCCCCGCCCGCCACGGTGATCGAGGCGGTGCCGCTGCCCACGCCGTCGAGCCGGCGCACGTGGCCGACGTCGATCCCCTCGGCCTTCAGGCCATCGTAGAGCTGCTGGCCGAAGGCATCGGCGCCGACGTTGCCGACCATCGCCACCTGCGCCCCGAGGCGCGCGGCGGCCACCGCCTGGTTGGCACCCTTGCCGCCGGGGATGGTGAGGAAGCGGTCGCCGGTCAGCGTTTCGCCCGGGGCGACGAAGCGCGGGGCGAGCGTGACCAGGTCCATGTTGATGCTGCCGACGACGACGATTCGCGTCATGTCAGGGATGCTCCGGGTAGGCCACCGGGGAACGGGCACCGTTCGCGGGTGGGGATGCGCGATGGCGCTGCACTATACCCCTTGCGTGCCGATGCCGGCTTGAACGCACGCACCGCTGGCGCGTGCGGACGCGTCATTCCCGCGTCAGGCCCTTGGCCTCGAGTTCGGCCACGTAGGCGGGCCAGGCGGTCTCTTGCGCACGCCCGAGATCGTAGAGGGTATCCCAGCCGAAGATGCCGCTCGCGTGACCGTCGTCGAAGCGGATGAGAATGCCGTAATGGCCGGTGGGTTCGACGGCGAGGACGCCGATGTGTCGCTTGCCCGAGACCAGCACCTTCTGCCCCAGGCCATGGCCCTGCACTTCGGCGCTGGGCGAGTTCACCCGCAGGTACTCGTAGGGAAGGCGGAACCGTTCACCGTTGTCGAAGGCCACCTCGAGAACGCGCGAGGCCTGGTGCAGGGTGATGTCGAGCGGACGGGGGCGATTCATGGCATGCGGGACCAGGCACGAACGTGCCCCGCGAGCGATGCACCGGACGGCCATCGCGCGCGGGGCGCGCTTCTAGGGATCAGGGGGCGTGGCCGAAGCCACCGCCCGTGCCCTGCTCCAGCGGCGGCGGATCGCCCGCCACGGCCAACAGCGAGGTGGCGTAGGCGTCTTCCATGCTCACGGTGGAGACTTCATCCCACGAGAAGAACGACGGCTCGCGCAGCCATTCGGCGTCGGGCGTGATCTCCTGCATGTTGAAACCTTCTTCTTCAACGCTGACGAGCCGGCCGATGTAACAGACCTCGGATTCGTCTTCGCTGTCGACGTGCACCCCGATCACCGGCGCGTGCGCCGATGCGGCCTTGATCACCTGGGTGATGTCATCGAGCGGGAAGTCGGCCGGCGGCGTGGGCGAGATACCCTTCAGCGCCAGCGCCTTCTCGAGGAAGCCGCGATGTTTGTCCGGGGCCTCGAATTCGGAGATGTCGCGATGCCGCATGATGTACATGCCGTCATAGCTCACGCCGTCGCCGATCACCCACAGCAGGAAGAACTCGCGGCCGACCCCGCCCACGTAGCCGCAGAAGCTGCCGTGTTCGAGTTCGCTGCGCCAGATGCGAATCAGCTCGCGGTTGTCCTGCGCCTCGCGCAGGGCGGCCCGCTGGCCGTTCGTCTTGAGTTGGATAACCTTGCCCATAGTGGTCAATAGTTTAGCAGGAGGCGGGGCCATCCTTGTTCAGAGGATGTAACGGCTGAGATCTTCGTCCTTGACGAGCGACGACAGGTTTTTATCCACATATTCGGCGTCGATCCCGTATTTTTCGCCGGATTTGTCTGCGGCTTCGAAGGAAATCCGCTCGAGCAGCCGCTCCATGACGGTGTGCAGCCGCCGCGCGCCGATGTTTTCGGTGCGCTCGTTGACCTGGAACGCGACTTCCGCCAGGCGGTCGATGCCCGAATCGGTGAAGTCGAGCGTGACGCCCTCGGTATGGAGCAGCGCAACATATTGCTTGGTCAGGGCATTGTTCGGCTCGCGCAGGATGCGCTTGAAGTCGTCGACCGACAGCGCGCTCAGCTCCACGCGGATCGGCAGGCGGCCTTGCAGTTCAGGGATGAGGTCGGACGGCTTGGCCAGCGAGAACGCGCCGGAGGCGATGAACAGGATGTGGTCGGTCTTGATCGCGCCGTATTTGGTCGACACGGTCGAGCCCTCGACCAGCGGCAGCAGGTCGCGCTGCACGCCTTCCCGGCTTACGCCCGCACCGCCCCATTCCGAGCGTTGCGCCACCTTGTCGATCTCATCGATGAAGACGATGCCGTTCTGTTCGGCGGCGTCGACCGCGCGGGCGCGCAGTTCATCGTCGTTGAGCAGCTTGCCGGCTTCTTCCTCCACCAGCAGCGGACGTGCCTGCCGGATGGTCATCTTGCGCTTCTGCGACTTGTTGCCGCCGAGGTTCTGGAACATGCGGCCCAGCTGCTGGCTCATTTCTTCCATGCCGGGTGGGGTCATGATTTCGACGCCCACGTTCACGGCGACATCGAGCTCGATCTCGCGATCGTCCAGCGCGCCCTCGCGCAGCTGCTTGCGCAGCTTCTGCCGGGTGTCGCTGTCGATCGCGGGGGCCTGGCTGCCGGTGTCGTCCCAGCCGGTGGGCTGGCGCCGGGGCAGCAGCGCGTCGAGGAGCCGGTCTTCCGCCGCGTCTTCGGCCTGGCTCTGCACCCGGCCCTTGGCCTGGTCGCGCACCAGCTTGTAAGAGACGTCGGCGAGGTCGCGGATGATCGATTCGACATCCTTGCCGACGTAGCCGACCTCGGTGAACTTGGTGGCTTCGACCTTCACGAACGGCGCGTTCGCCAGGGTCGCGAGGCGACGGGCGATCTCGGTCTTGCCCACGCCGGTGGGGCCGATCATGAGGATGTTCTTGGGCGTGACCTCGTTACGCATGCCCGGCTCCAGCTGCATGCGGCGCCAGCGGTTGCGCAGGGCGATGGCCACGGCGCGCTTGGCGTCGTGCTGGCCGATGATGTAGCGGTCGAGTTCGTTGACGATCTCGCGGGGAGTGAGTTCGGACATCGGCTCAGAGCTCTTCGATCGAATAGTTGTGGTTGGTATAGATGCAGATATCGCCGGCGATCTTCAGCGATTTTTCGACGATCGCACGTGCATCCAGTTCGGTGTTCTCCAGCAGCGCCAACGCGGCGGACTGCGCGTAGGGGCCGCCCGAGCCGATGGCGATGAGGCCGTGTTCGGGCTCGAGCACGTCACCGTTGCCCGAGATGAGCAGCGAGGCCTCTTTGTCGGCCACGGCCAGCATCGCCTCCAGGCGGCCGAGACGACGGTCGGTGCGCCACTCCTTGGCCATTTCCACGGCGGCGCGGGTCAGGTTGCCGCCGTGCTTGACCAACTTCTCCTCGAACAGCTCGAACAGCGTGAACGCGTCGGCGGTGGCTCCGGCGAACCCGGCCAGCACGTCGCCCTTGCCCAGCCGGCGCACCTTGCGCGCGTTGGACTTCATCACGGTGTTGCCGAGGGTGACCTGGCCATCGCTGCCGATGACGACCTTGCCGTCGCGGCGGACGCAGACGATGGTCGTGGCGTGCATGGGCTCCATGGGGATCCTTCGGTTCCTGGGTGTGAACGGGGGAAGTGGGGGGCCGGCAGGCGGGAAGCAAGGGGCCGGGCGGGGGGCGGGGGGGGCAGGAAGTGGGGGCGCAAGCACGATGGCGTCCGGCGCCCAAGCGTCACGGAGTGCGCTTTACCGTGGCGCCGCCCATCCCCTCGCCCGCACGGACTCGCGCCCCCACTTCCCTTCCCCCCGCCCCCGCCTTATCCCTTCCGCTTCGCCCGCGGGTGCGCCGCGTCATACACCTTCGCCAGATGCTGGAAATCTAGGTGCGTGTAGATCTGCGTCGTGGCGATATCCGCATGCCCCAGCAGCTCCTGCACCGAGCGCAGGTCGCCGGAGGATTCGAGCATGTGGCTGGCGAAGGTGTGCCGCAGCATGTGCGGGTGCACGTGGTGGGTCATGCCCGCGGAGAGCAGGCTCAGGCGCTTCTGCACCGTGCGAGGGCTGATCGGCAGGCCGCCCCGGCCCTTGAACACGGGCTGTTCGGGACCGTGGCCGCCGTCGTCCGCCAGCCGCCGCAGCGCGGCCACGGCGTAACGGCCGACCGGGAGGATGCGGGTCTTGTTGCCTTTACCCAGCACCCGCACCTGGCCGTCGTCGAGATCGAGATCGCCCCAGCGCAGCCCGCACAGCTCGGACAGGCGCAGGCCGCTGGAATACAGCAGCTCCATCATCGCGGCGTCGCGCGGCGCATGGGCGTCGCCCAGCGTGGTCTCCACCAGCTGACGGGCCTCGTCCACATCGAGCACGTGCGGGAGCTTGCGACGCACCTTCGGTCCGCGTACCCCGGCCGCGGGGTCGTGGTCGAGCCGGCCTTCGCGCTGGAGATAGCGAAACAGGGTGCGGCAGGCGGAGAGCAGGCGCTGGAGGCTGTTCGGGGCGAGGCCGGCCCGGTGTTCGCGGGCGATCATGCCGCGCAGGCGCTCAGGCGCAAGCGCGTCGAACCCGGCGATGCCCTCGCGCTCCATGAAGGCCAGCAGTTTTTCCAGGTCGCGCCGGTACGCGGCCATCGTGTGCGCCGACGGCGCGCGTTCGGCCGAAAAGTGCCGCAGGAAGGCCTCGACGGCCTCGCGCGGGGTCACGCCGCCTTCCGGGCCCGCTGGATGGCCGAGCCCACCGTGGTGGAAATCATGTCGAGAAACAACGTGCCCATGCCGGGATGGAAGCGGTCGGCGTCGAGGCTGCCGATGGCGAGCATCGCGTCCGGGCCGACCCGCATGAGCGCTGCCGACCGGACCTCGCCGGCCTCGTCGCCGAACAGGCGGTGCAGTTTCTCGGCGGCCAGGCGCCCCGCCACGGGCTCGCCGTGCTCAAGGAATGAGGCGAACTCCGGCAGGCCAGCCGTGCCGCGCGCCTCGCGCAGCAGCCAGGGCTCGTCTGGCAGGCCGGCGAGGTCGCCGAAGAACACCAGGCGCACGCGCTCGGACTGGAAGTCGTCGGTGAGCCGGCGGACCACGCTGCGCACGGTCTCCTCGATGCCGCCGGCGCCGAGCAGGGCCAGCATCAGCCCATGCACGCGGCGCATGAGGGCCTCGTTCTCGCCGGCGATGGCGGACAGCTCGCGCAGGCGCGTATCGAGTTCGGCGTTCTTCTCGCGCAACGAGCGCATCTGGTGCACGGCCAGCGAGGTGGCCGGCCCATGGCGCGTGGGCAGCACGAGAGCGTCCGCCACGTCGGGATAGTCCGCGAGGACGTCAGGATGGCGCCGCAGCCAGGCCACGACGGTGGCCGGGTCGAGATCGCCGTCGATCGCGCTGTCGCTCATGGGAGTGCCGTCCTTCATCTGATGCATGCCGCTCGCAGTGTGCCGTGTTCGGCGCCCCGCGTCATACCTCGCCTTCGAACACGAAGGCCGCCGGTCCCGTCATCCACAAGGGCTGGCCGGGGCCGTTCCAGTCGATGGCGAGCCGGCCGCCTGGCAGGTCGACGTTCACCCGGGCGCCGGCCAGGCCCAGCGCATGGGCGACGGCGGCGGCGGCACAGGCACCCGTGCCGCAGGCCTGGGTCCATCCGCTGCCGCGTTCGTGCACGCGCAGGCGAAGGTGGTCGGGGCCCAGTCGCTGCACGAAGCCGACGTTGACCCCGGCCGGAAAGGCCGGGTGGACGGTGAGTCGCGGGCCCAGCCGGTCGACGCGCGGGTCGTCGATATCGTCGACGAAGACCACCGCGTGCGGGTTGCCCATCGACACCGCGCCGACGGTGACCTCGTCGCCGTCCACGTCTAGCGTGTAGGTCGCCTGCGCCGGGCGATCGAGCGGCACGCGCGCCGGGTCGAACACGGGCTCGCCTATGTCCACGGTGACCATGCCCTCGCCGGTGACCTGCACGACGACCGGTCCGGAGGGGCTTTCCAGCCGCACCGGCACGTGGCGCGGGATGGCGCCCTCGCGGTCGAGCCAGGCCGCGACGCAGCGTACGCCGTTGCCGCACTGGCCCGAGGGTGTGCCGTCGGCGTTCCAGATGCCGTAGTAGAAGGCGCACGACGGGTCGCGCGCCGGTTCGATGCTCAGCAGCTGGTCGAAGCCGATGCCCGTGCGGCGGTGCGACAGCCGGGCGATGCGTGCGGCACTGGGCACGTGCCCGGCATCCTCGCGCCAGTCGACCACGACGAAGTCGTTGCCGATGCCATGCATCTTGGTGAAACGGATCGGCATGGCGATCAGGGGTGGGTGATCGGATTGAACGGCGCGAACGAGGTGCTGGTGGGCGCGGGGCCGACGGTGGAGGCGTGCGCGGGCTGCACGACCGGCGGCGCGGGCGTGCCCGGCTTCGTGGCGGCGGCCGGGGGCGGCATGAACAACGGGCCCTTGTTGCCGCAGGCCGCGAGGGCCAGGGTGACGAGGGCAAGGGCGCAAGGGAGCAGGGATCGGCGCATGGTCGGTTCCGCGGAAGGCGAACGCCAGTATAGCCCCGGTCTCAGAGCGCTTTCTCGAACCGGAAGGCGTCGGCGCCGTCGGCGTAATAGCGGGCGTATTCGCCGATGCGCCGGTAGCCGAGCCGCTCGTAGAGGCGGATCGCCACCGCGTTGTCCTTGCGCACTTCCAGGCGCAGCGCGTGGCAGCCGCGATGGCGGCCGGCCTCCTCCGCCGCCGCGATGAGCGCCGAGCCGACGCCCTTGCCCTGCGCCTGCGGCTGGGTGGCGATGGAATACAGCCGGGCCACGCGGGTGCCCTTGCGGAAGAACACCACCGCGGTGCCGAGGAAGCGGCGGTGGTTCGCGCTGGCCACGAGCACCAGCGCGCTCTCGCTGTCGAGGTGCTTGCGATACTGCGCGCGGCTGAGGCGATCCTGGGCGAAGCTCGATTCCTCGAGCGCGACCAGGTCGTCGAGATCGCTGACTTCGGCGCGACGAACGCGTACCGCGGCGGTAACCGGGGGTGGACGCATGCGTGATGGAACTCCGGCGCGGATGGGGATGAGACGTCGGCGGGGCCGGCGGGGGAAGGCGGCAAGCGCGGAACTTTAGACCCCGGCGCAGCCACGATCAATGACTTTTTCATAAACCCGGTTCGCGGGTTTTCACGATGGGCGGCTTGTGCGCCGACATGTCGCGGAACACACTGCCCCACCGGCGAAACACCCGGTCCGATGGCGGACCGGACACGTGGGATCGTCGTCTGCAGAGGTGTCATGAGCCGGCTCGTCATCGTCGTGGAGAAGGCCTCGGACTGGGGCTCGTATTACCCGTCCGCCGATGTCGTCACCGCCAGGGATTACCTCCGCGAGCCGATCGGCGGCGACGAGGAGCGCACCCACGTCATCAACCTGTGCCGCAGCTACAAATACCTGGGCACGGGCTATTACGTATCGCTGCTGGCCGAGGCGCGTGGGCATAAGGTGATTCCCTCCGTGCGCACGGTGAACGACCTGCGCCGCCGCTCGCTCTACGGGCTGGACATCGACGACCTCAACCAGAAGCTGGCGACGTTCCTGCCCGCGGGCGGACGCGACACCACCGATTTCGGGGTGCTGGTCTACTTCGGCGAGACCGCCTACCCCGACCTGCAGGATCTCGCCCGGCAGATCTTCGACATGTTTCCGTGCCCGCTCATGCGCATCGAGTTCGAGCGCGAGCGCATCTGGCAGGTGAGCGCGGTGAAGCCCGTGGGGCTGCATACGCTCGACGACGCGCAGGAAGACGCTTTCGCGGCGGCGCTTGAGCGGTTTTCGCGGAAGATCTGGCGCCGTCCACGGGTACGCAAGCGCTTTCGTTACGACATCGCGATGCTCGTCGATCCCAACGAAGCGATGCCGCCGTCGAACAAGAAGGCGCTCAAGCATTTCATCGAGGCCGGTAAGCACCTGGGCATCGAGGTGGATCCGATCGGCCGCAACGATTACCAGCGTCTGGCCGAATACGACGGCCTGTTCATCCGCGAAACCACGGCCAGCGACAACCATACCTACCGCTTCGCGCACCGTGCGGAGAAGGAAGGCATGGTGGTGATGGACGACCCGACGTCGATCCTGCGTTGTACGAACAAGATCTTCCTCAACGACCTCATGGTGTCGCGCAAGCTCGCCACGCCGACCACGGAGATCCTCTATCGTGACGATCCCCGGCAGCTGCGCGAACTGCCCGACCGTCTCGGCCTGCCGCTGGTGCTGAAGATCCCGGACGGCTCGTTCTCGCGCGGCGTGTTGAAGGTGGAGTCGCGCGAGGCGCTGGAGAAGGCAGCCAGTGAGCTGTTCTCGCACAGCGCCCTGCTCATCGCGCAGGAATACCTCTACACCGAGTTCGACTGGCGCATCGGCGTGCTCAACCACGAGCCCCTTTTCGCGTGCCAGTACTTCATGTCACGCGGGCACTGGCAGATCTACAACCACGGCGCGAAGGGCACGGCGAAGTCCGGTGGCTTCCGCACGGTGCCGGTACGCGACGCGCCCGCCGAGGTGGTGAAGCTGGCGCTCAAGGCCACGCAGACCATCGGCGATGGCCTCTACGGCGTCGACCTGAAGCAGGTGGGCGATCGTCCGGTGGTGATCGAGGTCAACGATAACCCGTCGATCGACGCGGGCGTGGAGGACGCTTACCTTGGCGAAGACCTCTACCTGCGGATCATGCAGGAGTTCGTGCGGCGGCTGGAGTTCAAGCGGCTCGGCATCCAGGCCTGAGTCGCCGCTCAACGCTTCAGCAGGCCACCCAGCAACGCCAGCGGCAGGCGCGGCTGCATCGCCACCAGCACGCTCGCCGGGGCCAGCACCAGCCAGAACACCGGGGTCCAGCCCAAGGTGTCGCTGTGCGCCGACAGGGGCGTGAGCAGCAGCACGGCGGTTCCCACGGCCAGCCAGGCCAGGGCGATGAGGGCGCGGATACGGCGGGGCGAGAGCGAGTCATGCATGGCGCGGGTTCCGTGGTCGGTATGGCGCCACGTTAGGCGGCGCCGGTCTCACGGACCGCGACCGGCTGGGTAGAATGGCGCGGCCGGACGCCCGGTCCGTATCGTCCATCCAAGGAGCCTCCATGAGCGCCGAAGCGCACCGTTACGCCGTGTTCGGTCATCCGATCGCGCACTCGTTGTCCCCCGACATCCACGCGGCGTTCGCGGCGCAGCTCGGCATCGCCCTCGATTACCGGGCCCTCGACGTGGCACCCGGCGCGTTCAACGACGCCGTGCGGACCTTCTTCGCCGAAGGCGGCCACGGCGCCAACGTCACCCTGCCGCACAAGACGGTCGCGCTCGCGCTGGCCGACGTCCGCACCGAGGCCGCTACGCGGGTCGGCGCGGCGAACACGCTTACCCGGCGTGACGACGGCGGCATCGAGGCCCACAACACCGACGGCAGCGGCTTCGTGCGCGACATCACCGAACGCCATGGCTTCGACCTGCGCGGCCACGACGCCCTTCTGCTCGGCGCCGGCGGCGCGGCCCGCGCCGTGGCCTGGGCCCTGATGGACGCGGGCGTGCAGACGCTCACCATCGTCAACCGCACGCCCGAGCGTGCCGACGAGATCGCCGACGCCATCGGTGAACCGGGCCGCTGCTACACCCGCTACTGGGACGGCCTCGACGGGGAGTCGTTCAACCTCGTGGTCAACGCCACCGCCATCGGCGTCGCAGGCGGCAGCTTCGACCTGCCCACCTCGATCCTCAAGGATCACTCCACCTGCTACGACCTCAGCTACGGTGCCGCCGCCGCGGCCTTCAAGGGATGGTCGCTCGCCGCCGGCGTTCGGCCCGACTGGTTCCGCGACGGCCTGGGCATGCTGGTGGAGCAGGCCGCAGACGCCTTCGAGCGCTGGCACGGCCAGCGTCCGGATACCGATCCGGTCTACCGCGAGCTGCGCCAGCGCGTCTGATGGCGCTCGCCTGCCGTCCCGGTTGTGGCGCGTGCTGCATCGCGCCCTCGATCAGCTCGTCCATCCCCGGCATGCCGCACGGCAAGCCGGCGGGCGTGCGTTGCGTGCAGCTCACCGCCGACCACCGGTGCGCGATCTTCGGCCGCCCCGAACGACCGAAGGTGTGCGCGGGCCTGCGACCCGAGTCAGCGATGTGCGGTGACGACCGGGTGCACGCGCTGGCCTGGCTCGCAAGGCTGGAGAAAGCGACGGCCGGTTGAATCGCCGGTGCCCCGCACGGGCTCTCAAAACGATCGCGCCCTAGGGAGCGCACGCGTCATGCCAATGATCCGAAGGACTACCCTGGTCGCACTCGTCATGTTGGGGCTGTCGTCGCTGGCGCTCGCCGCCTCCGAAGACCCCAAGGACTGGCCTGCGGCCTACGCGAACCTGCCCAAGGGCACGGTGATCGTCAAGGCGCTGATCGGCACCGACGGTGGGGTGCGCGAGGTCAGCCTCGCGCGGTCGTCGGGTCGCCCCGACCTGGACGACAAAGCGCTGGACGTCATCCGCCAGCGGCACTTCAAACCGCCCATGAAGAACGGTGCGCCGGCCTCCGGCTACGCATATATCCCGGTGGCGTTCAGTCCGATGCCGCCGCCGCCGGACGCGGCGCACGACGCATCGAAATAACTTGCCCATGACGGACAGATGTCACGAAGGCGTGCGATCGTCACGCAGGTAAGACATATGTCATGTCCCGGTAAGCGCGGTTACACGAGGAATCGCGAGCCTGCGTCGATCACTATCCGCGCAAGGTCCACCCGATGTCGCTCGCCCGCACCGCCCTCGCCAGCGCCCTGGCACTTTCCCTCTACGCAGGCCTCGCCCACGCCGGCGACAACGACACGGCCAGCGCCACCCCGGCCAATGCCGCCGCCCCGACCGATACCCGCGACGCCAAGCAGCTCGAAGCGGTGTCGGTGATCGCACCGGGCGAAACGCGCCAGATTCAGAGCATCGGCGTCGACGAAATCGTGCGCCAGCAGCCGCCGGGTTCCAGCCCGCTGAAGGCGCTGGACAAACTGCCCGGCGTGCAGTTCCAGGCGGCCGATCCGTGGGGCGCCTACGAGTGGTCGACGCAGATCACCCTGCACGGCTTTGACCAGTCGCGCCTGGGCTTCACGCTCGACGGCATCCCGCTGGGCACGATGGGCTACGGCGTCACCGACGGCCTGCAGATCACCCGCGCGATCACCGCCGAAAACCTTGCCACGGTCGAGCTGGCGCAGGGCGCCGGTGCGCTGGGCACGGCCTCGAACACCAACCTCGGCGGCACGGTGCAGTTCTACTCCGCCGATCCGGAGATGAAGGCGGGCGCGCGCGTGAGCCAGGTGATCGGTTCGGATTCCACCCACCGCACCTTCGCCCGCATCGACTCGGGCGACTACCACGGCTTCTCGATGTACCTGTCGTTCGCCAACGCCGACACGGACAAGTGGAAGGGCTTCGGCGACCAGAAGAGCAACCAGGCCAACCTGAAGGCTGTCTACCAGTGGGGCGACGGCAACCGCGTGAGCCTGTTCGCCGACAGCAGCAAGCGCAAGGAATACGACTACATGGACCTGTCCCTCACCAGCCAGCGCGCGCTGGGCTGGAACTGGGACTACCTGCAGCCGGACTGGAACACGGCCGTGCAGATGGCGAACGCGCTGAACGGCAACGGCGCCTACCCGGCCGTGCTCAATGGCCTGCCGGCCGACTACGACAAGGGCGACGCCACGTATTACGCCGGCGGCGGCATCCGTCGCGACAGCCTCGCCGGCCTGTCGGGTTCGTTCAATCTCGCCGAAGGGGTCACGCTCGACGCCACCGGCTATTACCACGCCGACCGCGGTGAGGGTCAGTGGGCCACGCCGTACCAGGCCTCGTCGCCGACGGTGCCCATCGCGATGCGCACCACCGATTACGGCCTGGATCGCTATGGCCTGACCTCGTCGCTGAAGTTCAACGTGGGCAACAACGACATCGAACTGGGCGTGTGGGGCGAAGAAGCCAACACCAACCAGGAGCGCAACTACTTCCAGCTGGGTGGCCCGTACACCGCGCTGTACGTGGTCTACAACGACCAGACGCCGTTCCTGCGCGCGTTCCTGCAGCACTACGAGACCAAGACGCGCATGGCGTACGCCGAGGATACGCTGCACCTGCTCGACGACGCGCTCACCGTCAACGTCGGCGCCAAGTCGCTGCACGTGACTACCGACGCCACGTCGCTGGTGCCGACGACGGCGTTCGCCCAGGGCAGCATGCGTGCGAGCAAGGGTTTCCTGCCGCAGGTGGGCGTCGACTACAAGCTTGACGCCAACCAGGACGTCTACGCGTCGTACGCAAAGAACATCCGTGCCTACGGCATTACGCCGTTCAGCACCTCGCAGCAATCGTTCGACGCGGCCAAGAGCCGTCTGAAGCCGGAAGAATCGCAGACCTGGCAGTTCGGCTACCGCGCGCACGGCGAAACGTTCGAGGCATCGGCGGGCGTGTTCTACACCCGTTTCGCCAACCGCCTGCTCGTCACCACGCCGTGCCCGGCCGTGGTGACCTGCGCCTCGTCGCTCAACAACGTCGGCGACGTGGTCAGCCGTGGCGCCGACCTGGCGTTCCTGTGGAAGCCGGTGCAGGGGCTGTCGTGGCTCAACTCGTTCTCGTACAACCACTCGACCTACCAGGACGACTACCAGAACTCGGGCACGGTGCCGACCGCCGACAAGTACGTCGTGGGCGTGCCCAAGACCATGTTCTCCACGTCGGTCAGCTATGAGATGCAGGGCTGGCGCGCGAACATCGAAGGCAAGTACACCGGTCGGCGCTACATCACCTACACCAACGATTCGTCGGTGCCGTCGTACTGGGTGGTCAACGCGGGTGTGTCGTACGACTTCGGTGCGATGGCGGGCCTGGACGAACTCAGCCTGGGCCTGAACGCCACCAACCTGTTCGACAAGCGCTACTTCGGCAGCACCGGCACCAATGGCTACGTCGCTTACGATCCGAACGGCTACAACCAGACGCTCATGGCGGGTGCGCCGCGCCAGTACTTCGTGAGCCTCAACGCGAAGTTCTGATGCACCGTGCGTCGGCCGGTCGCGCGCTCGCGGTCCGGCCGATGCCACCATCCGGTCGTCGGCCTGCAACAATCCGACGATACCGTGGCGCGTCCGCCGGGGCCGTCCGACAGGGGGATGGCCTGGTCGCGGATACCCCACGAGAGTCCGTCCCATGTTCCCCAACGCTTCCGTCGCGATGCCCCGTCGCACGGTCTTCGCTGGCGTCGCCGGCATCCTCGTCGTGGCATCGCTGGCCGCCACGCTCCTCACCCACACACCGCACGCATCGATCGCCACGCCGGCGACCGGCACGCCGACCGACGCGGGCAACGCGTCCGCCCACTCGGGCGAGGTGGATATACTGCTCGGTCTCGCGCGCGACGCCACCCGTGACGGTCGGCTCGTGGCGCCCCAGGGCAACAACGCCTATGAGTACTACCTGAGCGTGCTTCAGCTGGACCGTGCCAACGCGACGGCGCAGGATGCCCTGCGCGAGACGCTGCCGTTCGCCTCACAGGAGATCGAGCAGCAGATCAATCGCCGCGAGCTAGACGAGGCGCGCCGCGAAATCGCCTTGCTGCGCGACTTCGATCCCACCAATTACACGCTGATCATTCTCGGCGCCAAGCTCGATGCCCAGCAGCAGGTGGTGACGGCCGAAGACGAGGCCAGGGCCGAGGCCATGCGCCGCCGTGGGGGCTGATGGGACCACCGGCGCGGAAAAAGGGATAATGAGGCTCCCCCAAGGCAAGGAGCCTCCCCCATGTATCGATTCGGCGCCCTTTTCTTCGTCGCCGCCCTCGGCGGCGCCGCGCTCGTGGCCTGCCAGACCGCCCCGACCACCGTGCCGCGGCCGGTGGCGGGCTTCGTCACCGACCTGAAGGCATTCGACGCCTTCATCGCCACGCGACCCACCCCGGCGCAGTTCCACGCCGCCTATCCGGACGTCGTGCTCGTGCTCCCCGGCACGATGGCCACCCGCGAGATGCGCATGAACCACAGCCGCTATTTCGCGGACGTGGACGCCGACGGCCGCATCACGGGCGGCAAGTGGATGTAGCGCGCGACGCATGAACCGTGAAGAGGAAACGGTCCGACGTGAGGGTATCCTTGCGGTTCACTGTTCACCCTTCACGGTTCACGCCCCCATGCCTATTCGTCCGTTCAGGGGCATCTCGCCCCGCCTTGGTGCCCGCGTGTATGTCGATCCGGCCGGTACCGTCATCGGGGACGTCGAACTGGCCGACGACGTGTCGATCTGGCCGGGCGCCGTGGCGCGTGGCGATGTGCACCACATCCGCATCGGGGCGCGGAGCAACCTCCAGGACGGGGCCATCGTGCACGTCACGCACGACGGCCCGTATTCGCCCGGCGGCTTCCCGACGATCGTCGGGGAGGACGTCACCATCGGGCATGGCGCGGTGATCCACGCCTGCACCATCGAGGATGCCTGCCTGATCGGCATGCACGCCACCGTGCTTGATGGGGCGGTGGTGAAGAAACACGCGTTCGTCGCCGCCGGCGCCCTCGTGCCCCCGGGCAAGACCGTGGGCGAGCGTGAACTGTGGGTGGGCAACCCCGCCCGCATGGTACGGGTGCTCAGCGACCGGCAGGTCGAGCAGCTCTACTACTCCGCCGCCAACTACGTGCGCCTGAAAGACGACTATCTCCAGCCGTAGCCGCGCAACCCGCGCGCGAACGCGCCCGTCGTCCACGGCCCCGCTTGATTTGCCCGCCGGGCAACGCCACGCTGGGTACGCAAAGGAGATCCCATGGACACCAGCACCAACCCCCTGCTCGACCCCAGCGGCGACTTGCCGGCCTTCTCGGCCATTCGCCCCGAGCACGTCGAGCCGGCCGTGGACCGGCTCATCGCCGCGCAGCGCGCCGGCATCGACGCGATCACGGCTGAAGGCGCCGAGCGCGACTTCGCGCACGTGATCCTCGCCCAGGAGCGCCTCGACCAGACCCTCTCGCGGGCGTGGGCGCCGGTCAGCCACCTGCATTCGGTGGCCGATTCGGAGGCGCTGCGCAAGGCGCATGGGGCGGCGGAGGAAAAACTCACCGACCACGGCATCGAGATCGGCCAGAACCGGGCGCTCTACGCGGCCACCCAGGCGGTGGCCGATCGCGGCGATTTCGCCACGCTGCCGGTGGCGGCGCGCGCCGCGGTGGAACACGCGTTGCAGGATTTCCGCCTTTCGGGCGTGGCCCTTGAAGAACCCGCGCGCTCGCGTTTCCGCGAGATCGGCGTGGAGCTGTCCCGGCTCACCACCGAGTTCTCCAACGCGGTGCTCGACGCCACCGAGGCCTGGCACAAGCACATCACCGACGAGCGCGACCTTGCCGGCATCCCCGCGTCCGGCCGCGCGGTGCTGCGCGAATACGCGCGCGAAGCGCGGCTGGACGGCTATCTCGTCACGCTCAAGCAGCCCAGCGTGCAGGCCGTGCTGACCTATGCCGAAAACCGCGACCTGCGCTTCGACGTCTACTACGCCTACCAGACCCGCGCCTCCGACCAGGGGCCCAACAAGGGCAAGTTCGACAATTCCGGGCGCATCGAGCGGATCATGGCCCTGCGCCACGAAGCTGCGCAGCTGCTCGGTTTCGCCAACGCCGCCGAGGAGTCGCTGGCGACCAAGATGGCGACCTCGCCTGAGGTCGTTCTCGCGTTTCTGCGCGATCTGGCCGCCCGCGCGCGGCCGCGGGCGAAAGACGACCTAGCCGAACTGCGCCGGTTCGCCGCCGACGAGTTGGGCCTGGACACGCTGGAGCCCTGGGACGTCGGCTTCGCCGCCGAGCGCCTGCGCCAGCAGCGCTATGCGCTCGACGAGGAGCAGCTCAAGCCCTACTTTCCGGCCCAGCAGGTGGTCGATGGCCTGTTCGCGGTGGTCGAACGGCTCTACGGCGTGACCTTCCGGCCTCGCGGCGACGTGGATACCTGGCACAAGGACGTCCGCTATTACGACCTGGCCGATGCCGACGGCAGCGTCTTCGCGGGCGCCTACGTCGACCTCTACGCCCGTTCGGGCAAGCGCGGCGGTGCCTGGATGGACGTGTGCGAGCACCGGTTCCGCGATGGCGACCATGTGCAGTTGCCGGTGGCCTTCCTCACCTGCAACTTCCCGCCGCCCACCGATGGCGCGCCGGCCCTGCTCACCCACGACGACGTGCTGACCCTGTTCCACGAATTCGGCCATGGCCTGCACCACATGCTGACCGAGGTGGATATCCCCTCGGTGGGGGGCATCGAGGGTGTGGAGTGGGACGCGGTCGAGCTGCCCAGCCAGTTCATGGAGAACTTCGCCTGGGATCGCGACGTGCTCAGGCTGTTCGCGACGCACTACCAGACCGGCGAGACGCTGCCGGACGAACTCTACGAGAAGATGCTGAAGGCGCGGCATTTCCATGCGGGCCTGTTCCTCGTGCGCCAGCTGGAGTTCGCCCTGTTCGACTTCCGGCTGCACCTGGAATACGACCCTGCCGCGGGCGCCCGCCCGATGGACGTGCTCGAATCGGTGCGCCACGAGGTGTCGGTGCTGCATCCGCCGGCCTGGCAGCGCTTCCCCCATGCGTTCAGCCACATCTTCGCGGGCGGCTACGCGGCGGGGTATTACAGCTACCTGTGGGCCGAGGTGCTCTCCGCCGATGCGTTCGAGCCGTTCGAAGAAGCCGGCGTGCTCGATCGTGCCACCGGCGAGCGTTTCCGTCGCGAGGTGTTGGCGATGGGCGCCACGCGCCCCGCGCTGGCGTCGTTCATCGCCTTCCGGGGGCGCGAGCCCGAGCCGGCGGCCCTGCTGCGCAGCTACGGCCTGGCCTGATCGCGCCAGGCGCATGCCCCGGGTCGGGAATTGCCCGGGGCATCCTTTACAATGGGGCGATGAAGATCGCTTCGTGGAACGTCAACTCGCTCAAGGTGCGCCTGCCCCATCTCCAGCAGTGGCTGGCCGAGGCGCAGCCGGACATCGTCGCCCTGCAGGAAACCAAGCTCACCGACGACAAGTTCCCCGTGGACGAGATCGCGGCGATGGGCTACCGGGCTGTCTACTCGGGCCAGAAAACCTACAACGGCGTGGCTATCCTGGCGAAGGACGAACCGCGCGACGTCGTCACCGACATCCCGGGCCTGGACGATCCGCAACGACGCATCCTCGCCGCCACGGTGGGCGACATCCGCGTCATCGACCTCTACGTGGTCAATGGCAAGGCGTTGGGCGACGAGAAATACGACTACAAGCTCCACTGGCTCTCGATGGTGCGCGACTTCGTGGCGGCGGAAATCGCCAGGCACCCCCGCCTGGTGGTGCTGGGCGATTTCAATATCTGCCGCGACGACCGCGACGTGTACGACGCCGTCGCCTGGGGCGAGGACATCTTCTGCTCGCCGCCCGAGCGCGAGGCGCTCCAGGCGCTGCTCGACGCCGGGCTGCACGACAGCTTCCGCCTGTTCAACGACGAGGCGGGCCATTTCAGCTGGTGGGACTACCGCCAGGCCGCGTTCCGCCGCAACATGGGGCTGCGGATCGACCTCATCTTGATCAGCGATGCGCTCAAATCGGCGGCGACGTCGTCGATCATCGACAAGGCGCCCCGCCGGTGGGAACAACCGTCCGACCACGCGCCCGTCGCGCTGGAGCTCACGCTTTGAACACTCCCAAATCCGAATGGCCGAGCTCCCTCGACGACGAGGAGCTGCGCGAACTGGACACCTACCTGCGCAAGCACGGCAACGAGGGCGACCTCATGCTCGACGGCGTGCACGGCCTGCTGTCGGCCATCGCCGTGGGTCCGCTCCAGATCAAGCCCGAAGAGTGGTTGCACGAGGTGCTGCACGATGCCTTCGAGGACGAAGGCGAAGGCAACCGTGTGCTGGCGCTGCTGGCCAAGCTCAACGATTCGGTCAGCGCCGAACTCGACGTCGAGGCCTATGAGCCGATCCTGGGCGAGATCGATACCGACGAAGGCCCCCTGCTGTCGGCGGGCGGCTGGTGCGAAGGCTTCAGCCGCGGCATCGACATGCGCGCGGCCCTTTGGGAATCCCGTCTGGCGGAAGATCCCGACCTCATGCAACTGCTGGGGCCGGTCATGGCGCTCGCGGTCGACGAGGGCGTGCTGCAGGCAGACGCCGAGTTCGAAAAGCTCAGCGACGAAGAATACGACGAATGTCTCGGCCAGCTGCCCGAGGTGCTCAGCGCCGTGGCCGAATACTGGGAGGCCAAGCCCCCCACCGAGGACGAACTCAAGGCCATGGTCCGTCCGCGCGACGGTGGCGGCGACGACCATCCGCCACGCCAGCGCTCGGGTCACTGGGTCCACTGACGATCCGCCATCGGCCGCCCGGGCGAAACGGATCGTTCGCCATGCGCGCCTTGGCACCGGCGTCCGCCGGGCGCATCGTGGGGGCAGACATGCATCCTCCGGAGCCTCCCATGACCCAACGCCATCTCCTGCGCCGCGTCCGTGGCATCGACACCGCCGACGGGGCGGGTGTGAAGCTCAAACGTGTGATCGGCCAGCCGGCCCTGGACATGCTTGACCCCTTCCTCATGCTCGACGAGTTCCGCAGCGACCAGGCAAGCGACTACATCGAGGGTTTTCCCGAGCACCCCCATCGCGGCTTCGAGACCGTGACCTACATGCTCGCCGGTCGCATGCGGCACCAGGACAACCACGGCAACCAGGGCGACCTCGGCCCCGGCAGCGTGCAGTGGATGACGGCCGGTCGCGGCCTGCTGCACTCGGAGATGCCGCAGCAGGAAGAAGGCCTGATGTGGGGCTTCCAGCTATGGGTCAACCTGCCGGCCGATAACAAGATGGCCGAGCCCCGCTACCAGGACATCCCCGCCAGCGAGATTCCCGAGGTCGCGCCCGCCCCCGGCGTGACGGCGAGGGTCATCGCCGGTGAGCTGGCCGGCGTCACCGGCCCCGTGGCCGGCATCGCCACCGCCCCGCTCTACCTCGACCTCTCGCTGGCGCCGCACGCCACCTTCGACCTGCCCTTGCCGGTCGGGCATGCGGGCTTCGCCTACGTGTTCGACGGCGCACCCGTGCATGTCGCGGGACAGGCGCTGGGCCGCGGCGACCTGGGCGAGTTTTCGCGCGCAGGCGATACGGTGTCGTTGCGCGCAGGTGACGCGGCCACCCGCCTGATCGTGGTCGCAGGCCGGCCCCTGGGCGAGCCGGTGGCCCGGTACGGTCCGTTCGTGATGAACACCCCGGCGCAGATCCACGAAGCCATCGCCGACTTCCGTGCCGGGAAGTTCTGACCGTCCAGTGCGTTTCTTGAGGCTGTCACACGCACCGTCATAGGCTTGGGCCCATGTCCCGACAAAAACACGCGTTTCTCTTCGACCTCGACGGCACCCTCGTCGACAGCGTCTACCAGCATGTGCTCGCCTGGAAGGAAGCCCTCGACGCGGAAGGCATCGATCTGTCCGTGTGGCGTATCCACCGCAAGATCGGGATGAGCGGCGGCCTGTTCACCGACATCCTGCTGCGGGAGACCGGCACGGCGATTACCCCGGACCGGATCGAACGGCTGCGCCACAACCACGCCCAGGCCTACGGTCGCCTGGCCCAGGAAGGCGGCGTCAGGCCCCTGCCCGGCGCCGTGGCCTTGCTGGCGTGGCTCACCGACGCTGACATCCCGTGGGCCATCGCCACCAGCGGACGCATGGAAACCGCAGCGCACAACCTGGCCGCGCTGGGCGTCGATCCAGCGCGGGTGCCGGTGGTGACCCGCGACCAGGTGCGCCACGCCAAACCCGATCCCGACCTCTTCGTGACGGCGGCCGAGCGCTTGGGTACCGACATCCGCGACGCGATGGTCATCGGCGATGCCATCTGGGACATGCTAGCCGCCCAACGCGCCCGGGCGCTGGGCATCGGGTTGCTCTCGGGCGGCTACGGCGCCAACGAACTGGAACGGGCCGGCGCCTACCGCGTCTTCGACGACCCGGCGGACCTGCTTCGCCACATCGACGAAGTCGCCGCCCGAAGCTGAACGAAGCCCTTGTTCCGGCCGCCCTTGTTTAGCTGCCGGACGGTTTCCGGTGCTTAGCATGGTGTGCATACGCAGTCGCGAGGATGTCACTGCCCATGCGTTTTCTCTTCACCGTCGTTCCGTTGACCGCCGCGCTCATCATCGCGGCCTGTTCCCCGGCCGAACCGACCGCCACGGCGCCGTCGGCGGCCAGCACTGCCGCGTCGCCTGCCCCGGGCAAGTCCGCGCCGGCCAACCCTGCGCTCGGCTCGGCCGACTGGTATGCGTGGGTGGACAAGACCCTGGCGATCAGCGATGACGGCCACGGGCCCAAGCCGGAAACCCCTGAATGGGATGCCGCGGTCAATCGCAAACTCGGCCAGGAGGCGCCGCAGGCCGAGGCCGGCTCGCCCGAATGGCAGCAATCGGTGGATGCGCTGCTGCGTACCCGCGTCGCCACGCATTGATCTCCGTACCGCAGGGCGCGCCGTCGTCCGCGGGACGGGCTCCTACAGCGCGTGTTCCAGCACCGTCTGGCCCCTGGCCAGCGTCACCTCGCCCGACGGCAACGAGAGCACGAGGCCGCCGGGTGCGTCGACGGGCTGGGTGACCGTCAACCGCACGACCCCGTCGTGGGCCTTGAGCGTGTAACCCAGCCGCCCGTACGGCGTACGCAGGTCGCGCATCGCGATGCCCTCGCCATCGAGCCACGTCGACGGCACGCCGGCCGCGAGCACCATGGCGTGGTCCGCGGCCCGCTCGTAGGCAAACAGGTCCAGGGCCGAGCGCACGTAGTCCGAGGCGATCCACGCATGGGGCATGTCGCCGACGAAACGCGGTTTGCGGGGGTCCTTGCCTACCACTTCGGCCCACTGGTTCCACGCGGCCGGGCGCCGGTCGGCGAAGAAGAACCCGAGCAGGGCCGACACCCGGTCGCGCCATCCCAGGCGCACGAAGGTGGCGACGGTGCGCAATTCGTACGGGGTGTAGTCGTCCCACGCACGCCGTCCATCGCGCCGCGCCACGAAATCCTCCCAGTATCGTTCGAACGTGCGGTCCACCAGCGCCTTGGGTAGGCGCGACTGCTCGCCCCCGGGCGACAACGCGATGGTCGTGGAGGTCGCGTCGAAGTCGCCCAGTTCGGCGGCACCGGGGATGAAGTCGATGCCCTTGGCCTTCACCGCCGCGAGGATGGACGCGTGCAGGTCCGTACGGAAGGCGTCACGGGATGCGGCGAACGCTCTGGCATCGTCGGCGTGACCGAGTGCGTTCGCGAGGTCGGTCGCGTCGTCGTAGCCCTTCAACGCCCAGAAGTCGTCCCAATACGAATGCATCGGTTTGGCCGAGTAGCCCTCGTGGCTGATCGACGCCGGCATCAGGCCGTAGAGCGGCGCCGGCTGGCGCTCCGACGCACGCAGCGTATCCATGTACGCGATGGCCTTGCGCACGTGGGGATACAGCGCGTCGACGGTCGGGCGATCATGCGTGTAACGCCACAGTTCGGCGACGGCGAAGACCAGCTCGCCATGGCTGTCGTTCTCCGGCACCGGGTCGGCGCCGCGCGCGTCCACGCAGCATGGCACCTTGCCGTTCGAGAACTGGTGGGGCGCGTACCAGCGGATGAAGTCGCGCGCCACGTCCTCGTGGCCGGTGCGCAGCAGGCCTTCGAGCATCATCGCGCCATCGCGCACCCACGTGCGCGAATAGGATCGCGTGCCCGGCTGCAACGCAGGGCCATCGCGCGACATGAGGATCTGCGCCATACCGCTCTTCATCGTGTCGACGATGGCCTGTGCCTGCGCGGGCACGTGTACGGATACCCGGTCGAGCTGGTCGCGCCACTGTGCCGCCACGGCGTCGGCGTGCCGGTCGAGCCAGGCGGCCACGTCCGTCGGCGGGGTCAGCGTGGCATCGGCGCGCGACGGGATGACCAGGCCGAGGTCGACGTGGCCGTGCGCCGGCACATGCAGGGTGTAAAGCAAGGCGCCCTGGGCGAACCCGGAGGGATCGTGCAGCGTGGCCGGGGTGGCCGCCGTGTCGCGTGCATCGAGGCGTTCGGTGAGCGTGACCGGGCCGTTGGCGACGGCCACGAAGCCCGAGGGCGCCTGCAGGCTCACCACCTTGCGCGTGCCGTCGACGGTGAGCGTATGGCCGCTCCAGGCGAGATCGTGGATGGTGGCGATGCCGCCGGGGGCATTGAGGAACTGGGTCGGCGGGTTGACCTGGAACGGTCGCGCGGCCAGTGCGAGCGTGACGTCACGCGCCGCGTCGCCGTCGTTGCCGACACGGTACGACAGCACCAGCGACGCATCGCCCGGATGCCCTTCCGCGAACGCCGAGGTGGTGAGCGTCAGGCCATCGGCCTTCCAGGAGACCGAAGGCATCGGCAGGTAGCCGTCGCGCAGCGCCTGGGTGGTGGTGACATCGGCCCAGGTCAGCAGCCGGCCGCCGTCGATGAGGAACGGTTCGATCGAGAACGCACCGCGCGCTACTTCGACGGCGCCATCCTCGGAGATCAACGCCGACTCGCGCGCACCGCCGTCGACACCGACGAGCGTCCAGTACGACTGCTCCCCGGAAAAACCTCGTGGATACAGCCCGCGCCGCGCCTGGCTCGCGCGTGACTCGAACACCGCGTTTGCCGTCGGCGGCGGCGCGGGCACGGCTTCGGGGGCGCGCGGGGCCAGGCGCAGGTCATCGAAGCAGACCTCGCCCTTGTCCGTGCTACCGGTGGGCTGGGCTTCCTTGTAGATCATGAACTCGACGTCGCGGGTGTGCCGCAACGTGCGGTCGGCGACCGGCCCCCAGGCGAACCCGACCTCGCGGCTGGTGATCTGGCGCGGGGTCCATGCCGGCGACGGCACGAAGGCCGCCTGCTGGTACCACCAGACGTTGTCGCCGCTGTCGTCGATGAATTTCAGCTGCAGCGTGTTGGCCGGCATCTGTCCGCGCACGCGGAACGACAACGCGAAGCCCGGCGGAAAATCCACCGGTAGCGTGCGGCGCATCGACGCCGAGCCGGACACGCCGTGGAAATCGAACACCAGGCACACGCCGCCCTCGTCACCCTGGCGAAGACTCGCCGTGACGTCGTCGGTATGGGTGGCCGTCCAGCGCGAGGCATCGTCGAGCCGGTCGAGCGTGCGTGGCGCGTCGGCCGCCGCGGTGGCGACGGATGCCAGCAGGGCGAGCGGGACAAGGCATGCTTTCATCGCTCAGCCCTTCACGCTGCCCAGGAGCAGGCCTTCGAGGTAATAGCGCTGCAAGGCCAGGAACAGCACCAGCACCGGGAGGATGGTGACCACCGAACCGGCCATCATCAGTTCGCTGTCCTGCACGTGTTCGCGCGAAAGCGACGCCAGGGCGATGGGCAGCGTGTAGTGCTCCTGCCCGGTCAGCGCGATCAGCGGCCACATGAAGTCGTTCCACGCGGCGAGGAAAGTGAATATCGCCAACGTCACCATGATCGGTTTCAGCAGCGGCATCACGATGGTGGCGAAGATCCGGAATTCACCGGCGCCGTCGATGCGCGCCGCCTCGAGCAGGTCGTTCGGGATGCCGCTCGCATACTGGCGCACGAGGAAGATGCCGAAGATGGTGGCCAGTGCCGGCACGATCACGGCGCCATAGGTGTTGACCAGGCCCATGTACTTCAGCAGCAGGAACAGCGGCAGCATGGCGACCTGGGCAGGGATCACCAGCGCGCCGAGCAGCAACTGGAACAGCCGCTGGCGCCCGCGGAACGCCAGCTTCGCGAAGGCATAGCCCGCCATCAGGTTGAAGGCCAGCGAAACCAGCGTGATCGAGGTCGAGATCACGAGGCTGTTGACGAGGTAGCGTCCCATGCCGGCGTTCATGAACAACTGGCGGTAGTTGTCCAGCGTCGGATGGGTGGGCAGCACCGGCGGCGGCAGCGAGCTGGCCTGGCCCTGCGGCATGAACGATACCGAGAGCATGTAGAGCAGCGGCGCGATCGCGACGGCGGCCGCGCCGATGAGCAGCCCGTTGATCAGGCCTTTTGCCAGGCGCGGACTCATGCCGGTTCTCCCCGCTTCGACAGGCGAAGCATCGTGGCCGTCACCGCGAACATGATGACGAAGAGGATGAACGCCACGGCCGACGCCGAGCCGAGGTTCCACCACTTGAAGCCTTCTTCGTACATCAGGTAAAGCACCGAGGTCGTGCTCTGCAGCGGGCCGCCTTCGGTCATCACGTAGGGCTCGGCAAACAGCTGGAAATACCCCGATACCGTGAGGATGCTCACCATCAGCATCGTGGGCTTGAGCATCGGCAGCGTGATGTGGCGGAACTGCGCGAACGACGAGGCGCCGTCGATGCGCGCGGCCTCGTAGAGATCGCCGGGGATGGCCTGCAGGCCCGCCATGAAGATGATCATGTTGTAACCGAAGTTCTTCCACACCGCGAAGAGGATGATGGTCGGCATGGCCCAATGCGGATCGCCCAGCCAGTCGACGGTGGGCAGGCCCATCGCGTCGAAGGCGTAGTTGATCAGGCCGTACTTGGTGTTGAACAGGTAGCGCCAGATCACCGCGACCGCGACCACCGTGGTGACGACCGGCGCGAACAGCGCGGTGCGGAAGAACGGCTTGAAGCGCGCCAGCGGTGAGTTCAGCAGCATCGCCGCCCCCAACGACGCCATCAGCGACAAGGGCACGCCCACCACCACGAAATACAGGGTATGCCCCAGCGCCGACCAGAACAGGGGGCGATGCAGCAAGGTCCAGTAGTTGTCCAGCGCCACGAAGCGCAGGTTGCGGATGTCCGCCAACGCGTAGAGGTCGTAGTCGGTAAGCGAGAGCACCAGGGCCGCGACGACCGGCAGCAGGAAGAACAGCCCGAGCACGATCAGGGCGGGCGTGATGAAGAGCCAGGCGGCGCGGGTCGTGTTCATGGCGTGTTCTTGTGGCCGTGGTCGAGCATCCAGCGGCGCTTTTCGAGCAGCCGGTCGGCACGCCGGTCGATCTCCGCGGCGGCCTGGTCGATGGTGAGGTCGCCATGGGCCGCCTGCGCGGCGACGAGCTGCATCTCGGTGACGATGCGCTCCCACTCCGCGACCGGCGGTGTCGGCTTGACGCGTTCGAGCTGGTCGCGGAACGCCGCGGCCTTGTCGTCGTTCTTCAGGGCGGGGGCCTCCCACGACGAGCGGCGCGGCGGCATGTCGCCGAGGATCTCGTAGAAACGCGCCTGCACCGCGGGACGGGAGAGAAACTCGATCAGCGCCCAGGCGTCGTCCTTGTGCCGCGAGCGTCGGAAAATCACCAGGCTGGAGCCGCCGGCATTGGAGGCACCGGGGCCGTCCGGCCCCGGCAGCGGCGTCGTGCCCCAGTCACCCTGCTGCGACGCGGGCAACCGCTGGCGGAATTCGCCGATGTTCCACGGGCCGGAGAGGTAGAACGCGAAGAACCCCTGACCGAACGCCGCCCAGGGGTTGCCGATGCCGACGTTGGTCATCATCGGGGCCTCGCGGTTCTTGAACAGCGACACGTAGAACGCGAGCGCCTTCTTGAAACCCGGGCTGCGAAAATTGCCGTAGCGCCCGCCATCGCGCAGCAGCGGATCGTTCTGCTGCAGGGCCAGGGCGAGCAACTGCTCGAACTCGTTGGTCGGCAGCAGCACACCGTAGGCCTGCCCGGCCGGTTGGGCCAGCTTCGCCATCATCGCCTGCCATTGGGCCCAGTCGCGCGGCGGATGGTCGTAGCCGGCCTTGGCCAGGAGGTCCTTGCGGTAGAACAGCAGGCGCGTGTCGACGTACCAGGGCACGCCATAGAGCGTGCCGTCGATCACGTTGGTCGACCAGATGGCGGGGAAGTAATCGCGTGGATCGATCGTGGTCGAGGCGGCGACGCGCGCATCGAGCGGCTCGAGCGCGTCCAGTGCCACCATCTCGGGAACCCACGTGTTGCCGAGCTGGGTGATGTCGGGCGTGGAATCCCCGGCGTAGGCGGTCAGCAGCTTCTGGTGCGCCGCGGTCAGCGGCAGTTGCTGGATCTCCACGTGCAGGCCGGGATGTTCGCGTTCGAAGTCGGGCAGCAGTTTCGCCACCGCCTCGCCTTCGCGGCCGATCGTCCAGAACTGCAGGGTGCGCATGCCATCGTCATGCCTGGCGCAGCCGGCCAGCGAGGCACCGGCCAGAGCCAGTGCGAGGCCGAGGCGTGGGGCGCGGAAAACGCGCTTCACCACAGGTCGGCGGCCGTGCCGTTGTCGAGCCAGCCGCCGGCGAAGCCGGCGCGCTCCAGGCCCTTGCGCAGGTACGGGTTCTTCTTCATCACGTTCCAGACGAAGTTGCTCCGGTAGTTCTCGATCATCAGCACGATCGGTCCCTGGTCGATGCCCAGGTGCACGTTGTCGGCCCAACCGAAGCCGGGGATCAGCCGGCCGGTACGCAGGTCGGCCCGCGTCTCGAAGCTCGGGTTAAAGGCATCGACGAAGCCGTACTTGGTGTAGATGTACTGGCCGTACTTCTTCTTCATCTCTTCCAGGGCGGGAATGACGATCTCCGGCGCGAAGGCGATGGAACCGCCGGCGGCGGTCGGTACGATGGTGCCGTCGTCGGAGACGTAATCCAGGCCTGCGCCACGCGCGGTGTAGCCATGGAAGGTCAGCTCCTTGTCGCCCTGCTTCACCACGAAGCCGCCGGGGCCGTTGCTGGCGGTGAGCCCCCAGATGTTCTTGCCGTAGCCTTTCCAGCCGCCGGGATTGGCCTCGCCGTACGCCTGCTGCGAATAAGTGGCACGTCGGCTGTTCTCGAAATAGTCCAGGCCGTGCTTGCTGTTCCAGGCGTCGCGGATACCGCGGAAGTCGACCCACGTGTGGCTGTACTGGTGGCCGAACAGCGGTGCGAAGTTCAGGAACGTCTGCCCGTGGAATTCGCCCCAGGTCTTGTCGTAGGTTTTGGTCCAGCCGGCCCAGGCGTCGTCGCCCACCGGGTGCGTGGGCGAGCCCAGCGCGAGCAGGTAGACGAGCATGCCCTCGTTATAGCCTTCCCAGTCGTGCGGGATGGCCTTGCCGCCCGGGGTCCAGCCCATGCTGATGAGCGGCGGGCGCTCCTGCAGCCAGGTCCAGTCGACGCGACGATAGATCGTGTCGGCCAGGTCGCGGATCTCCTTTTCCTTCGCGTCGTCGCGGTCGTAATAACTCTGCGCGAACAGCACGCCGCCGAGCAGCAGCGTGGTATCCACCGACGACACTTCCACCCAGTTGGCGAAACGCGCGCCGGTCTTCATGTCGAGGAAGTGGTAATAGAAACCGTGGTAGCCGGTCTGGCCTTCCTCGGCCGGGCCCTGCGGCGCGTCCTTGAAGAAACGCAGCGTCGCCAGCGTACGGTCGACGGCCTGCTCGCGCGTGATCCAGCCCCGTTCCACGCCGACGCCGTAGGCCGTCAGGCCAAAACCCACCGAGGCGATCGAGGCAAACGACTCGCCCGGGTAATGGTCGGGAATCAGACCGTTCTGCGGATTGGCGCTGTCCCAGAACCACTGGAAGGTGCGCTTTTCCAGATCGGCAACCATCGGCGGCACGGCGTTGACGTCGTGGATCGCACCGTGCACGGGCTTCGGTACGGGCGGCGCCTTAGCGGCATCCTGCGCCTGGGCGATGGGCGTGGCGCACAGAAGAAGGCCGAGGGTGAGGGAAAGGCGCTTCGAGGTCTTGGCTTGCATGACGTGGTCCTGGTGCGTAAACGTTTACGTCGCGAGGTCGGAGAAAGGCCCCGAAGGGCCTTGGTCGATCACGGAACCATACGGCGCGAGCGCATCGGTGGCAATCGCGGTGGCCCTCACGTGGCCACCCTGTCGGCGCGGCATTCGCGATCGATGAACTGTTGGTGCGTCGGCATGAGGTCGACGTTTTTCGACACGACCTCGCGCACGCCGTGGAGGAACCGGGGCAGGTCGGCGTCGGGCATGAGATCCACCAAGGGATCGTAGCCGCGGGGCACGATGCCCTGCCCGATCATGACCTGCACCCAGCTGACGCTACCGAACATTTCGTCGGCATGGCGGAAAAACCGGCCACTATGGCGAAACAGGTCGATGTTGGCCTGCAGCGATTCGGGGATCGGCATCGTGCGGCAATGGTTCCAGAACGGCGAATCGTCCCGTGTGGTAGCGGTGTAGTGCAGCACGAGGAAGTCGCGGATGCGCTCGCACTCGAAACGCGTCTGCGCGTTGAAGCGGTCCTGCAACACCGGGTCCATCAACCCGTTGGACGGAAAAAGCTGTAGCAGTCGCGAGATGCCCGACTGGATCATGTGGATGCTGGTGGATTCCAGGGGTTCCATGAAGCCGCTGGCGAGGCCGAGCGCCACGACGTTGCGGTTCCATGACTTGTTTCGCATCCCGGTCGTAAAGCGCAGCGGGCGGGGATCGCCCAGGGGCGTGCCGTCGAGATTCGCCAGCAGGCACGCTGCCGCCTCGTCGTCGCCCAGGTACTGGCTTGCGTAGACGTAACCGTTGCCCGTGCGATGTTGCAGCGGAATACGCCATTGCCACCCGGCCGGCCGCGCGGTCGATCGCGTGTAAGGGGTCGGTGTTTCCACGCGCTCGCATGGCACGGCCAGCGCGCGGTCGCACGGCAACCAGTGCGTCCAGTCCTCGTAGCCGGTGTGCAGGGCGTCTTCGATGAGCAGGCCACGGAAACCGGAGCAATCGATGAAGAGATCGCCCTCGATGCGCTCACCGGACTCGAGCACGACCGCGCTGACGTGACCGGATTCCGGATGCAGGTCGACGTGACGTACCTTGCCTTCGGTGCGCCGCACGCCGCGCGCTTCGCTGTAGGCCCGAAGATAGCGTGCGTACAGCGCGGCGTCGAAATGGTAGGCATAGCCGATGCCCGCCAAGGGATTGCTGGCCGGCACGTCGACCGGGGCAGGCAGGAACCTGCCACGTACCGCCGCCACCGTGTTGACGGAATAATCGAGCAGCTCGCCGGCGTGACCGGCCATCCGGCCCTTGAGCCAGTATTGGTGGAACGGCGTCATGCCGACATCGTGGCCGATGACGCCGAAGCCATGCATGTAGCTGTCGCCGGGCTTGCCCCAGTCGCGGAACTGGATGCCCAGCTTGAACGTGCCCTGCGTGCGGGCGACGAAATCGGCCTCGTTGAGGCCGAGCATCTGGTTGAAGGCCTTGATGTGCGGCACGGTGGCCTCACCCACGCCGACGGTGCCGATGTCCTCGGACTCGACCAGCCTGACGGTGGCGCGCTGGCCTAGCACCCGCGATAACGCCGCGGCGGCCATCCATCCGGCGGTGCCGCCCCCGACGACGACGATGTGTGTGGTGGCTTGGCTCATCGCGGGCAAGACATCGAAGGGGAAAGAAGGGCACCCGCGGGGAGACGCGCGGGTGCCAAGAAAGGCGCGTCCGGCCCGTTGGCCGGACGTGCCGCGACGCGGTTAGAACTTGAAGCCGGCCGTGAAGCGCGCGGTGCGCGGCACGAACTGGATGTTGCCCTGCTTGTTGAACACCACCGGCGTACCCGGGGGGGCCAGCGGGTTGTTGCCGAAGTTCGTGTTGTAGTCGGCGAAGTTCTTCCAGTTGAACACGTTCAGGATATCGAAGCGGATGTAGAACTTCGTCTGATCGTTGTCGTTGATCGGGAAGTCCTTCGTCGCCTGCACGTCGATGTCGCGGTAGCCCCAGATCTTTCCGCCCACCAGGAACTTCGAACCCGGCGGCGTATATGCCATCGGACGCGCGCTCTCGCCGGTCGGGAACACGTAACCGTTGCCGTAACCCACGGCGCCGTTCCACGGCAGCGGGGTGGCAAGGGTCAGCTTCGCCGAGAAGCTGAAGCCCCACGGACCGTCGATCGAGCCGGTGGCGACGAAGCGGTGCTTCGATGCCGCGTTCGAGGTGACGAACGGATAGGCCTGGATCGTCGGTTCGTCGAACGAGTAGTGTTCGCCGATGTCACGGTTCTGCTTGGCGCGGGTGTAGGTGTAGGCGAAGTTCGCGCCCCAGCCCGACTCGTGCGTGTACGGCTTGTCGGCCGAGATCAGCACCTGGGTGCTGCGCGTGCGGATGCCGTTGTTGCCGACGATCATCGAGCCGAAGCCCGGGATGCCGTTGCTCCACGGCTGCGAACCGTTCTGGAAGAACGAGCCGTCCGGGTACCGGTTGCCGAGCGTGAAGGCGAAGCCGTCGTACGACAGCACGCGCGTCACGGTGACGTCGGTGTTCCAGTCACCCACCTTGTTCGACATGCCCAGGCTGTACTGATCCGAGTACGGGGCCTTCAGGTTGTTGTTGAGCATGTCGACTTCCTGGCCCTTGTTCGACCCGGCGACGAGCGCCTGGAGGTTCTGCAGGCCATTGAGGTAAGCCGGGTCCCACGCCACGCAATTGGTGTTCGGGCCGACGGTACACGGGCGGTCCGGGATGTTGAAGAAGATTTCCTGGTAAGGCAGCGCCGACTTGGTCTGCTCCAGCTGCAGGTAGTCGTACAGGTTACGGTCGTACGAACGGCCCGCACCACCGTGGATCACGTGCTCTTCGTCGGCGAACAGGTCGTACGAGAAGCCCAGGCGCGGCGCCCACTGGTTCGGCGCATGACGGTTGTGACCGTTGCTGACGTAGTCGCGATAGTCGATGCCGCCCTTGGCCAGCGTCTGCGCATAGGTCTGGCCCGGAAACTGGTCCTGCGCGTTCTGGTCGAGCGAGTTGAAGCCGTCGATGACGTTCTGCGGGGTGACGTAGTTGAGGTACGAGGGGGTCTTTTCCTTGTCCCAGCGCACGCCCAGGTTCAGGGTGAGGTGGTCGTTGACCGACCAGTCGTCCTGGATGTAAGCGCCGTACTGTTTGCTGTTGGTTTCCGCGATCGGGTTCAGGCCCGGCACCGGGTTGGAGAACTGCGCCTTGTAGGGCAGCGCCTGGGTGCCGTTCGGATCGACGTTGTAGAAGAACTGCGGGTTGGTGTCCTGGGCGTCCTGCGCGTGCAGGGTGACGTCCTTGTACTTGTAACCCACCTTCACCACGTGATCGCCGTGCCAGGTCAGGTCGTTGAAGGTGAAGTCGTCCTGGATCGAGGGACCTTCCTGGCCCTTGATCTGCGTGGCCAGCGGCGAGGCGGCGCCGATGCCGATGATCGCCGCGTCGTTGAGCGGACGCCACTGGTAGTTGTAGCCATTGCCGTAGTTGATCGGCAGCGGGTCATTCGACGAGTTTTCGTAGCTGGCCTTGAACTCGTTGAAGTACCACTCGCCGCTATGCTGCCAGCGGAAGGTGCCGCGGGTGTCGTGGTTGGCGGTCACGATCGACTGCGACAGCGACTGACCGGCGCCGATGTTGTCGGCCTGGGTTTCGCGGCGCACCTGGGTGCTGATCTCGATGCGATCGCGGTCGGAGAATTCCCAGTCGATCTTGCCGAAGTAGAGCTTTTCGTCGAACGGCAGGTTGGACGGGCCCAGAGCGGCCTGCGCGGCGGCGGGCAGCAGGCCGATGGCGCTTGCCGGCACGTCCGAACCCGGCGTGACGGTGATCGGCGTGTCGAACTTCTTCTGCTCGAAGGTCATGAAGAAGTGCATCTGGTCCTTGATGATCGGGCCGCCGAGCGAGAACCCGTATTCCTTCTCGAACGAACGCGCCTTCTCACCGTCCTCTTCAGCCGGCGTGCGGCTGCGGAACTTGTCCGCCGTGTAGGTATAGAACGTCTCGCCGTGGAATTCGTTCGTGCCCGACTTGGTCTCGGCGGTGATCGCGGCCGACGACACCTGGTCATACTCGGCCTTGTAGTTGGAGGTGATCACCTTGTACTCGCCGATGGCGAGCTGCGGGAACGGGTTGCCCTGGCTGGCGACCTGTCCGGACACGCCGCCGGCCTTCACATAGCTCTTCTGGCCCACGCCGTCGATGAAGACGTTGACCGAACTGTCGTTCTGCGCACCGCCGCGCAGGGACGTGTGGCCCTGGGCATCGACGCTGAAGACCATGCCGGGCACGGTGTCGGCGAATTCGAGGAAGTTGCGCGACACCTGCGGAATGGTCTGGATCTGGTGCAGCGAGATCGTCTTGGCCACTTCCGGCGTGCGCACTTCGGTCAGGGTCGTCGCATTGACGGTGACGCCTTCCATCGCCGTCGGCGAGGTCGCATTGGCGGCCGGGGCGGCGGCGGGCGCGGCCAGGTTCAGCGTGGCCGTCGAGGCGACGGTCAGCGTCACGCTCTGCTGGGTGCCGGGGCCGGCGTCGACCTGGTAGGTCGCCGGGGGAAGGCCATTGATGATGTAGGCACCGTCGGCATCGGCCGTGGCCTTGCGCGAGAGGCCAGTCTGCGGATTGAACGCGGTGACCGTGGCGCCGGGCGCGGCCTTGCCGCGCAGCGTGGCGACCACGGTCTGCGCATAGGCCGACGGCGCGATCGCCGCGGCAGTGATCGTCGCGGTGATGACGCCCGCGAGGAACTTCTTCTTCAACTGCATCGAGGCTTTCATTGCTTCCCTCTCCCCAAACGTTTTTCTGAGTGTTGTGTGATCCGGTCCATCGGACATGACTTGCGTTGGCCGGCCTGTACGGCCGTCGTTCCGGTGGCTTCGGCTAGCCACTCTGGTTGAATCGTTGTGTCCCTTGCCGCCCCACGCGATGTTCGGCGGGGTCCGGCGGCATGTTCGCTGCGTCCTGAAAGGCGCCGTCCTGGGAATCCAGTCCGCGACCCGGCAAGTCGCGTGTCGACGGGTATCAGTCCCGTCGTCGTATCGGTTCGTTGCCGCCGCAGGAGGCGCGGACCACCAATTCGGTGCCGACCACGGCCCGCGGTTCGGGCGGGGCGTCGTCGGGTGCTTCGATGGCGCGCACCAGCACCTCGAGCGCGGCTTCGCCCAGTTCGGCGATGCGCACGCGTACCGTGCTGAGCGCGGGCGTGACGTAGCGCGCCATGGGAATGTCGTCGAAGCCGGTCACCGCGATGTCTTCGGGCGCGCGCACGCCGGCTTCGGCCAGCGCCGAGAGGCAGCCGATGGCCATCATGTCGTTGGCGGCGAAGATCGCGTCGGGTCGCGGCTGCATCGCCAGCGCCTCGCGACCGGCGCGGTAGCCGGATTCTTCGGTGAAGTCGCCGGACAGGATCGTGGCGGTGTCGGCGAGCCCGGCGCGGCCGAGCGCGTCGCGGTAGCCGCGCTCGCGCTCCTGCACGTCGTGGTTCACCTTCGGGCCGGCGATGAAGACGATGCGCTGGCGCCCAAGGCCGATCAGGTGCTCGACCATGGCGAACGCGCCGCCGTGGTCGTCCACGTCGAGCGCGGCGTGCCGCTCGGAGCGAACGTGGCTGTTGATCAGCACCGTCGGCAGCACGATGGGCAGGTTGTCGTCCAGGAACGCGCTGTCGGCATGCGGAGACATCACCAGCAGGCCGTCGACGCGACCCTGCATGGCGCGCAGGGCCACGGCCGCCTCGGTAGCGTCACCGTGCGAACTCGACACGAGCAGGTACAGCCCGCGTTTGCGCGCCGCCAGATCGATGCCACGAATGAGTTCGGAGAAGAACGCGCCATGCAGGTCGGGCAACAGGGCACCGATGGTCTGCGTGCGGCGGGTGATCAGACTGCGGGCGGCGCTGTGCGGCACGTAGCGCAGGCGGGCGGCCACCTCACGGATGCGTTTCTGCGTTTCGGCGGTAACGCCGCCGTGACCGTTGAGCGCGCGCGACACCGACGCCACCGATACGTTGGCCATCCTCGCGACATCTTTGATCGTTACGCTCACCGGCTACGCGCCCTCTACCCCTGCCCCGGAATGGGCCTATGGGCGCGCAACGTAAACGTTTTCACGCAAGGTGTAAAGCGTGTTAAATCAACGGTTTGTTGCAATGCACGAGTAACGGTTCTTACATTGCATACCAGTTTGCGAAGCGCCTCGAAAAATCCTTCGATCTCAGCCACTTGAGTGGACTACCGTGCCGTATTGCAACGCAGCACGGTTGCGTTGTCGGTGTCGTCGACGTGGCAGCGTGCCGTCTGCGGAATGGCCCGGCGCGAGGTCGAATCATTGGGGTACGTCCTGCGGTGCACGGTCACTCCCTTGTCGTGGCTGATCAAGCTAACGCAGGGGTCCGGCTGGCGATCTCAGCGAGCTGCTTCGACTTAACGGGGGCCGAGGTCGACGTGACGCAGCGACAGGCGTTGCTCGCCCTGGCGCTCGAATGGGGATGGCTTCGCTAGCGCCGCAACGACATGCGCGCTTTAGACGGAGTAACACGCTGAGGATGTGTCGAGCCCGGCCGTTGGGTTTAAGGCGTTTCTCAATCCCATCGCTATGCCGATTAAGGCTAGCAATAACCCTGAGCACTGACAGACGAAAGCAGGTCGGCTCTGTACGGTGCGCGCGCAGGCCATGCCAGTTGAGGCTCACTCAGCAAGTCAGGGCGACGGCGGATCGTTGCACCAAGACCATTGATGCATGGTGCCTGCCTGGCGCATGGCATGTCGCCATGCTTCGGACGTGATGGAGAGAGCCATTGAAGGTAGTACGTTGTAAGCGGATAGTTGAACGTTCAGCGAAGCTTGGATTCGTGTGCGGACTGGCGACTCTCGTGCAAGCGCTCCCGGCGGCGGATTGGCAGGACGCGATGTCGCGTCCGCTTTCGCCTGTCGCTCGTTTGTCCATGGACAGGCGCATCGATCTGGAACGGATACTCACGGAAAAGACAAGGCTGATCGTCGAAAAGCAGGATCGCATCGACGGGCAGGGCGCCATCGGAATCCCGTCGGTGCACTTCAGCGATGATGGAACCATCCTCTTCGTCGATTTGACCAAAGGTTACGTGCCGGACATGAATGGGGCGGAGTTGGAAGACAACCTCATGTCGATCCACAGCGAACTGACGTACGACCTGGAATCGATCGCGCCGGTGTATCACGTCGAATTCCTGTTCGGAGGTAAGGATATTTACTACTACTTCCCTGAGGACTGGCGGCCGAACCCCGCAGAGCGTTCTTCAAGAGCAGAGACGTCGTCGACGCGGGCGCCGGTTGCGGCAACCGGCCGTCCAGCGTTTTCGATATAGGCAAAGCTTCCCAACGACGCGCAAGCAACGCCGCGACGCGATCCCGCGATAGGGACCATGCCGTGTTGGCCATGACGGGCCTCGTTCATCCATGCCCTTCGGTCCAAGGGTGAGCGTGTCCTCCGTCTTGCCGAATATGCGTGTGTCTGCTGCGCTTTGGGCTGGTAAAACGTGCGGCCCCAACGAGGGAACGCTTTTACCCGCCCTGGCGAGATCGGTCGCATCGATGATCCCGCTGTCCGAACAAGGAAACGAAAGACATGCATGGATTCATCGTTGGATGGCGCGTTTGCTGCGCACTGGTACTGTCGCTGGTCTCCCCGTTCGCACTGGCGGGCGAGTACTACTACACACTCGATAGCCAGGGTTCCAACCCATCGGCCATTCATTATCCATCGGCAGATGCAGCCTGCCACGTGGCCTACGACGCGGCGGCGTCGCGACCGGCGAATCCGGACAGGATACTCCAGCCATACGCGTCGCCGACCTTGCAAGGCGAAATTCCACCCAATATCCAGATTTTCATGTGCTCTATCGTCTGGACGGGAGCGGATGGAAACGGTTTCTACAACGAGTCTCGTTTCGTATACCGCAATGGGGATGACTGCACGGCCAGCGAGTCGTTCAATCCGCAAACGGGTAAATGCGAGAGTCCCGATGCCGAGCAGGATCGCAAGGAACTGGGTGACCCCACCAGTGCTGCCAACGTCGGCTTCGTATCGTGCGGCGACCCCGTCAATCCGGCCAATGGCAACGTATACGAGTCGGAAGTCGACTATGCGGACGCCGCCGGCACGTTGCGGTTCGAACGGTCATACAACAGCAATGGCCAGTTTGGTGGCTGGTCGACCACGCTCGATACGAGAGTGGTCGTGGACGGGGATCCGTCGTTCCGAGGGGCCGTGGTCGTGTTCCAGGATGGCCGTAGCGCGTTGTTCACGAACAAGAACGGCGTTCTGACGGCGGACGGCGGCGAGTTCGGTTCGCTCCAGAAGACGGCCTCGGGCTGGGTGTATCGATCGCCGGCCGACGACGTCATGACGTTCGATGCCGGCGGTACGCTGACGCGTTGGGACTTTCCGGGAGGCAAATTCATCACGGTGGCGACGACGACCACGCCGCCGTTCGACCAGTCGCAGGTGGTAACCGACGACATGGGGCGCTCCTTCGTCTACAACTCGTCACTGGCGTTGCCCAAATCCTTGGTTGTGGGCGATCTCACCATCAGCTACAGCGTCGACTCGATGCGGCGCCTGACGGGAATCACCAAGGTTCGCGGGGGGTGGTCATCCAGCCGAAGCTACCTCTACGAAGACACGCGGTTTCCGACCAAGCTGACGGGCATCGTCGACGAGCGCGGTATCCGGGTGAGTACATGGTCGTACGACGCGTCCGGTCGAGCGATATCGGCGACCGAAGCCGATGGGTCCGGGCGCTTCTCTTTTGCCTACAACAGCGATGGTTCGACGACCGTGACCAATCCGCTCGGGCATCCGGTGGGATACCACTTCGGCATCGTCCAGGGAGCGAAGCGGATTACCGCCATTCAGGGCGAGCCGGTGGCGGGCTGTCCTGCCGCGAATTCCACGTTTGCCTATACCGCCAACGCGAAGCTGGCCAGCCGGACGGATGCCGTGGGACATACGACCACCTTCAGTTACGACACCCAGGGCAGGGAGACGTCGCGTACGGAGGCAAAGGGCACGTCGGCCGAACGTACCATCAGCACGACCTGGGACGGAACGAGCTTCCGGCCGAAGACCGTCACCACGCCGGACCGGCAGACCACCTACAGCTACGACGCGCAGGGCCGCCTGCTGTCGACCACCCTTCATTCGGTCAAGGACTGACACATGAACCGCACGCTTCGCTGGACCCCGCTGGCCCTCGCGCTCCTGTCGGCCCTGAGCCACGCGGCGACGGTCGACCGCGCCTCGACGATGACCTACAACGCAGCCGGTCTCATTGAGACGGTCGACGGCCCGCGCACGGACGTCGCCGACGTCACGCATTACGCCTACGACAGCCAGGGCCGGTTGGCGACGGTGACCAACGCCCTCGGCCAGGTCACGACCTACGCGAACTACGACCTGTACGGCCATCCCGGCAAGGTGACCGATGCCAACGGGGTTGTCACGGTGCTCACCTACACGCCCGAAGGCTGGCTCGCCACGACCACCCGCGATGCCAACGGGGCGTCGGCGGTGACGACGCTCACCTACGACGCCGTAGGCAACGTCACCCAGACCAAGGACGCCGATGGGGTGGTGCTCAACTACACCTTCGACGATGCCAGCCGCCTGACCGACATCACCGATGGGGCAGGTAACCGCATTCATTACACCCTGGACGCCGCCGGCAACCGGACCCAGGAAGACACGTTGGATGCCGCCGGCACCGTGCGCCGGACCGTGTCGCGGTCCTTCAACAGCCTCAGTCAGTTGCTCACCGTGACCGACGCGCTCCACCGCACCGTTCTGTCGTTCGATACCACCGACGGGTATGACGCGGAGGGCAAGCCCGTCCATGCGCAGGATGCCCAGGGTGTGCAGCAGAAGAAGGGTTACGACGGCCTGGGCCGCCTGGTCAGCACCGTCAACGACTACAACGGCACGAACGCGGCGACGGCCAATGCCCAGACGGTCTCCCAGTACGACGCCAGCGACAATGTGGCGGGTATCAGCGACCCTTCCGGCCTCACTACCGTCTACGACCACAACGGCCTCGGGGATCTCACCGGCATCCACAGCCCCGATACCGGCACGACCGCGTTTACCGTCGACGCAGCGGGCAACCGCATCACGAAGACAGACGCCCGGGGCACCGTCACGACCTACGCCTACGATGCGCTGAACCGCGTGACGTCGGCGACCTACGCCGACCCCAGCCTCAACGTGGCCTACCACTACGACGAGGCCAACACGGTCACCGGCTGCGCCACCTCCTCACCGGTGGGCCGCCTGACCCGCGTGGTCGAGAACGGCGTGACGACCACGTACTGCTACGACCCTCGTGGCAACGTGACCGACAAGCGCCAGACCCAGGGCGCGGTCACGGACGTGCTGCACTACACCTACACCCCGGCGGACCGGCTCCAGAGCGACACCCGCCCGGACGGCACCGTGGTCAGCTATGCACGAAACACGCTGGGCCAGATCACTGGGGTGAGCCTCACGCCGGCCGGCGGCGCCCAGCAGACGGTGGCGAGCAACCTCACCTGGCTGCCGTTCGGTCCCTTGCAGGCCTACACGCTGGGCAACGGGCACACCGTTACCCGGACGTTCGACGCCAACTACCGGGTCACGGACATCGTTTCGCCGGCCCTCGAACTCCACTTCTCGCTCGACGCCATGGGCAACATCACGGGCGTGAGCGAATCGGGTGGCAGCACGGCGACGTACCTCTATGACCCGCTGTATCGCCTGACGGCGGTCCAGGACGCCACGGGCAACCCGGTGGAGGCCTACACCTACAATCTCACCGGCGACCGTTTGAGCAAGGCCGCGCCGGGTACGGCGACCGGCACCTACGGCTACCAGGCCGGGACCCACTGGCTGACGTCGATCGGCACGGCCTCGCGCACGTACGACGCCAACGGCAACACGACCGGCAACGCGGCCGCAGGGCAGGCGTGGGGGTATGGCTACAACGGCCGGAACCGGATGACGGTGGTCCAGCAGAACGGGGCCACGGTCGGCAGCTACCTCTACAACGCGAGCGGCGAGCGGGTACTGAAGAGCGTGGGCTCAGCCTCGACGCGTTTTGTCTACGACGAGGGGAGCCAACTGCTCTCCGAGCTCGGTGGCACGAACGCCCGCGACTACGTCGCGGTGGGTGGCGTGCCGATGGCGGTCGCCGATGGTACGTCGCTTGGCTTCATCACGGCAGATGGTCTGGGATCGCCTCGTGTGGTCACGTCAGCCGCCGGCGCGGTGCTTTGGGCATGGCCATATGCGGCCAATCCGTTCGGTGAGGCCGAGCCGGTGTCGGCGACGGGGTATGTGCTGAACCTGCGGTTTCCGGGGCAGTATCAGGACAGCGAAGCTGGCTTGAAGTACAACGTCAATCGAAGCTTTGACGCGGCAACGGGGCGGTATATTCAAAGCGACCCCGTCGGCCTGACCGCCGGCCCGAGCACTTACGGGTACGTGGCTGGACGTCCCTTAACCGACGTGGACAAGCTTGGTTTGGAGGACTGGTCCTCAACGTTCAACCCTCCACCCCAGATGAATATTCCGAAAACTGATTACTACCACGTCAACATCACGTATTTCGTCGGAAGCGTTTCAGTTATTTACACCAGAAATGGATCACTCTTTATCGGTGGCGGTGCGCAGCACGGATCTCCAAAGTCTGTAACCAACTTCTCTTGGCGAGGTATCGGGGGGGCGTTCACTGCAGGTAACTTAATGGACTGCAAGAGCAATAGTGCCCAAAGCGTCGACAACTTTGTCCAAGGCGCTTCTACGGGCGGATCCGCGTTCTTCTTCGGGGGCGGTGGTGTGTCGTACAACAGTGCAAACACCGCAGTTGAATCTGGGGTCGGCACTCCAGGTGTAACATTCAATGCGGTTGAAGGAATGAATCGTGTATTTACGGGAGGACCAGGTTGGTGAACTCAAAGAAAGCCTTAGGGTTCCTTGGGATAGTGGCGGTGTTGCTCGCAATCGCTGCCTACCCGAGCGTGCATGCCTGGCTCATTGACGACACGAAAATTGTTGTTCCGGGCGGACGGCTGGCCGCTCAGTGGTCGGCTATCCCGAAGAGGCCCGGAGACAATATGGTGGGAACCCTAAGCGTTTTTGACAAGTTATCTCTGGCCGGGGCAGGCGCAAATTTCGAATCTTCGGCGACGGATGAGGAAATATTCTCCTTTTACACCGCTCAGCTTCGTGCATTGGGATGGCTTCTACAGCCGAAGATTTCTGGACGTCGCGAGATCCAGTTTTGCAAGGATGGGATTGGGGCCATCGTTCAGATCGACGAGAATCCGGGGAAGACGTATTACTTCGGTCTGGAATCTGGTAACCAAAAACGGTCCCTTAACTACTGCTGGGATTCCCACCAGAAAGTCGCTCGCAATCCGTCATAAAGTGCAGGTTTCGGGTCGTGCAGAAAGCTGGGCGGTCCACGGTGCGCCACCGGTCAACATCCCCTGCTCGGATCCGTTCGGTTCCCCGTAGGGTGCTGTCGAATGTATCTGGCTTCATCACGACGGACTGCCTGCGTTCGTCTGGTGTGTTCACGTCGGCGGCCGGCGCGGTGCTTTGGGCGTGGCCGTATGCGGCCAATCCGTTCGGTGAGGCCCAGTCGGTGTCGGCGACGGGGTATGTGCTGAACCTGCGGTTTCCGGGCCAGTATCAGGACAGCGAAGCTGGCTTGAAGTACAACGTCAATCGAAGCTTTGACGCGGCAACGGGGCGGTATATTCAAAGCGATCCGCTTGGACTGGCTGCTGGTCCAAGCACGTATCTCTACGTCGACAGAAATCCGCTGGTTCAGTCCGATTCCTTGGGTCTGGACTGGGTATATCATCAGCGCACGGGTCAGCTCGAGCATGTCGACGAAAACGGGAACGTTCGGCGGGTTGGAAATGGATATTCTGGTCAAGGAAACGGCGTCAACAACCCTGACATGCAAACGTTCCGGATTCGGGTCCTCTTCCTCGTGGTCAATACACGATTGGCCAGCAGCGGGACAACCGAACCGGCGCGGGGCATCAGCTGCCGGGCTCAATGCGTCTGAACCCTTCAACTGGGAACGATATGCAGGGGAGGGCTGGATTCCTGATCCATGGGCCGCACGCGAACGATCAAATGGATTCATCAAATGGTTGCCCAATTTTCTCTCGCGATGTTCGCAATCAAATCGGGCAGGGTGTCTCGAGCGGCGACAATCAATTGAGGGTAGTGGAATGACTGTGCAAGTGATTCGTTCTTCGATATGTGTAACAGCTTGTTTGGGCTTGTTCTTTATCGTGTCTTCAGCGGTGGCTGCTACGAGGAATGAACATCAGGTCAAAGCATCTGGTGTAACGGAGCTTCGTGAAAATGCAGGAGGCACTCCTGTTATCGTCAAGCTCCATACCCGAACGCTGTCGGAAGATGATTCACGAAGAACGGGGCAGCTCCCAGGGCTTGCGTGCACTGGAAGCCGAGTTCCCTGCAGTGTTCTCGACGGAATGTCGATCCAGGTCCAAGGTGAGGATGTATTTGTTCCAAAGGCTGCATTTATCGGGCTTTCGGACATCGTGACCGCCTCCATATCTGGCGACAAGAGAAAGTATGTGCTTCGCATAACGGGCGGTGATGCATCTGAAGCCTATCTGGTCTCGCTGGACTTCGATGGCAAGCAGGTTCTTTCACGTAGGGTGGCAAGTCCAACCGAGCCGAATACTCCAGTGGAGGAAAGTACATTTCACACGGTGGTTGTTGGGGATTGACGGCTTTTGAACCCCCCACTCCCCGCCCCCCGGACTGTCGCAGTAATCATCGGTACGGCAGTTGGGGGCAGGTCATTGGCTACAACGGCCGGAACCGGATGACGGTGGTCCAGCAGAACGGGGCCACGGCCGGCAGCTACCTCTACAACGCGAGTGGCGAGCGGGTGCAAAAGACCGTCGGATCAGCCTCGACGCGCTTCGTCTACGATGAAGGCAGCCAGATGCTCTCGGAGCTCGGTGGCACGAACGCCCGCGACTACGTCGCGGTGGGTGGCGTGCCGATGGCGGTTGCCGATGGTGCGTCGCTTGGCTTCATCACGGCGGATGGCCTGGGATCGCCCCGGGTGGTCACGTCAGCCGCCGGCGCGGTGCTTTGGGCATGGCCATATGCGGCCAATCCGTTCGGCGAGGCCGAGCCGGTGTCGGCGACGGGGTATGTGCTGAACCCGCGGTTTCCGGGGCAGTATCAGGACAATGAGGCGGGGTTGAAGTACAACGTTCATCGCAGCTTCGATGCGGCGGCGGGGCGTTACCTTCAGAGCGATCCCATCGGACTCGAGGGAGGAATGAGCACTTACGCGTATGCTCTGGGTGATCCTCTGGCGCATTCCGGCACCCTCGGACTGGATGTTTGGGTTTGTAGAGATCCTGCGTTCGACGGTAAGTTAGGCCCTATTGACCACTACTGGCTGAAAACCGATACGCAGGAGGCGGGAATGGGAACAGCGAAAGCCGGTGCGAATGCTGGTAATCAGTACGATTTTCTCGGGAGTCGGGTCGAGACAGTGTCCCACGGCAATCGTAGTGGGGGGCCAAATGCAGAATGTCGACTGGTTCCAGGTGCAGACGAAGCATCGGTTAATCGGTTGATTTCGCCGGGACGGCCTCTGGGACGGTTCGTACCACCAGTCAACTACTGTCATTCTTTTGTTCGTAACGTGCTGGAACAGTCGAACGGACAGGATCCTTTTGACCGGTCTATGCCTATACCTAGTCCCTACCTGCCGGATCCCTATAAATGAGGTTCTTACTTCCGTATACGTTGGCCGGGTCCATACTTCTATCAGGTTGCCATGGACAAGATGACCGAGCAGTTTTGGACGCCACGCGTGGGTACGTCTGCAACCCGCCTGGTGAAACTACATACGGGCCTTGGGGACAAGCCGGGGTAACCAAGGCTTGCCTCGATGGGAATGGCAAAATCGTTGGAACGTCCATGGCCTCTGAATGGGGGCGAATCTTTTTCGTGGAAAACTTTGACCAGGGGAAAAAACGCTGGGTCGTTGAGTACTACGACAAGGATGGAAGGCTGGAAAAACGTGTAGAAAAGGATTCGCCCGGTAATCTCTAGTCATCGAAGTTTTTTTTTGACCACCCCCCAACTTTTCGAGCCATCCCAAAGTAGGGAAATTCGGCGAAACTAACCCCAACCTACGAGGTGG
>NZ_JAQLOK010000008.1:0-136779 GCF_034063545.1 Luteibacter sahnii | reverse complement strand
CGCCGAGGCCTTTCGGGCCGACCCAAACACGCCGATTTTTCCACTTTAAGGCGGCTCAAGTTTTGGGAGGTGGTCAAACACGCCGATTTTTCCACTTTAAGGCGGCTCAAGTTTTGGGAGGTGGTCAGCAGTCCAAATCATAGGCGGGAAGTGCTTACGATTCCCGGGGCAGTCCAACTTGCTGCGGCGTAGTACAGCGAATTCGGGGGCGACATCCGTCGGTCTTCGCCATCCGATCCAAACATCGAATTTATGGAACTTGATCGTAGTCGAACTTGCACGCTGCCAGTTTTCGAGTCGCTTCGTATTCCTTTCCGGAATATTGGGTGCGGCCGCGTTCTGAAATAAGGTGCAGGTTTTTCCGGGCACGAGATCCGATGACGTAGAGCAATTTCATCGCGCTTTCTTGGCCGTTTGGATCGTTGAAGTGGGGCACCATATCTTCAAGAAGGGCGTAGGCGATCACAGTATCGAACTCCGCTCCTTTCACGCCGTGGATCGTTGAAATGGTTATCCCTGTACGGCTTTGAAAGACCTTTCTGAATGTCTCGACGCTCCCGATAAATTCTGCCCCTTCTTTTTTCAGGCGATCAATTCTGATTTGAGAGCTTTCAAAGAATGCTTTATGGTGTTCTTGGAGTAGTGGGAAAAGCCGAAAATCTATGGCTAGGTTAAAGAATAGAGTCTCAAAAAATTTCAGAAGATAGGCGAGTCCGTCACCCTCATCGATCCGGATTTTATTGCATTCTTTGAGTAGCGATTTTCCAGTGAGGCCGGAAGTGCTCACGCCGACGGTCTCCAGGTCATTCAGAATTTCCCCGGCCCATCGTAGTCTGCGTACGTACATGCTCGGCGATGCTCGTGTCAAAGCAATCTTCGCAAGTTTGTACCAAAAATTGTCTGTGTCCCGAGCGAAGGGAACCATGCCTGGACCATCGAATGAATACTCTGGCATGCTGGCAACCAAGCGGCGTGTCATGCTTGCCAGATGCACCCACTGCGGCGCAAGTATGCAGATCTCGTGAGGAACAATTCCCTTGGTCTGGATGTTGAAACGAATCAGTCGGATCAACTCATTTTCCAGATCTTCCTTGCTGACCGTCGTGTTAAAAGAGATCAGGCTTTGATAGCTCTTGTCTTTAGACTCAGATTCGATCTTGGTTGCATGGACGTTGAAGTTGCCAAAATATTCGATGATGCGTTCAGAAGAACGATAGTTCTTTGAAAGTTCGAGTTCGTCAATATCGATTCCCGCCATGGCCTTGAAATCTTCATAAGCCATCGGGTAGCCACCGAGTGTCTGGTAAATTGCCTGATTGGGGTCTCCTACAATCAGGGTTTTCGTCGTGCCTTGACCGGCTCTCAGAATTGAAGTGATGATTGAATACTGGATTCGTTTAGTGTCTTGATACTCATCTACCAGAACGAAGGCAAACAATTTGCTCAAAATGGCACTAATGGCTGGGCGGTTGACAATTAACTGATAGGCGTAGAATAGAATTAACTCGAAATCTATTTCTCTGTTTTTTATTAGAATGTCAAAATAACCTTCCAGTATCTTATGTAAGCCATCATGCTTCCAACGCTGCTGGCATGAAAGGATGTAGCCGGTTTCGGTAAAATAGAAATCGCAGTCCCAGAAAGTAATTTTGGGCTTTTTGTACGGTTCGCACAGCTTTTCTAAAATCTTCTCGCGCTCATGTTGGTCGATGACGCGAAAGCCGCGCTTCAGAGCATCGTGATAGATGCCATATGGTTTCAATATCCATTCCAAGCAAAAGGAGTGGATGGTTCCAATCCACAGCTGGGACGTGTCTACCCCCAAATCCTCGATCCGTTCGTGAATCTCGTCAGCCGCACGATGCGTATAGGTGATGGCGATGACAAACTGTTTTTTTGACTCCAGTCGAGATAGCTCATACGCAATCTTGTAGGTCAGGGTCCGAGTTTTACCGCTCCCTGGGCAGGCGACAAGAAATACACTGCCAGGGTGCAGGATTGCCGCATCCTGCTCAGGGTTCAGGTCGTCGTTATCCCACGTGAACATGATCAGAACACCTTGAGCACGTCATTGATGCGATCATCGGGAAATCCAGCAAGCACCTCGTTCCGGATGCTCACGAAGTCGATTTCCCCGTTCAAGAAGGCCGTTAGCTTTTGTCGGAACGCATTGCATTGTTCCGTGGTTGCGGCAGAAAAAATATCTTCTTCTTGAAGCTTCAGCCGATAGCTCAGAATGTTGAACCAGACTTCCTTCTTGACTACCGGATGAGCGAAGGCAACGGCGCGGAGAATATATTCCGGGATGGCTGCATCTGAATCGATTTTCTTGCCAAGCAGGATGGCGAGCCAGCCTTTGCCGTAGTTATCGGCAATCGTCAATGCCCGCTGTCCGTAGAGCGCCACATCTGCGGATTCGAGATCCGCCTTGGCTGTAGCGATGGTGGCCTTGTCCTTGTATACCTCGGGAAGAATGCCGACTACTTTTCGTGCGTTGCCTGCCGAGACGAAATCGACTTCAAACGTATGTGATGCGAAGAATGACGCAATCCACGGGTTTCCATTGAATGCCGCTTCCAACGCAGCCTTCCTCGCGATTCCCTTCTCTTGGGACGCCTGGTACTTCTTCTTGCGCTGCTGCACCGCTTCGGGCTCGCCGGCTATGAGAGTCGTGTCGATGATGGCCTTATCGAGGTCGGTGACGATACTGCATCGCTTCCGAATTCGATCGCTATGGAAAAGGGCAGCGACGTTCTGGAAGCCGGTGCTTCTTATATTAATGAGGCTGATGCCAAGTTCATCCAGGCTTACTCCAAATACCTTTTTGATGAGTATCGGGATCAAAATCTCTTCGGCGTCGCCTTCGACTAAGACTACGCTTTTCGCGAATAACAGGTTGCTGCGCACCGCGTCCAAGTAGCGTTGGACGTTACCGATCTCTTCATCTGTGAGGCCGGCCGTCGGCTGATAGGCTTCGCATCGATCAGGCTCTCTGCCAAGAATGTTCATATTCTGAACATTGCTGACCTCTGAAATATGCGACGAGTGGGTAGAGTAGATAATCTGCGTCTCGTCGTACTGGATGCGATCAAATAGCGTCTTTTGAATGTGTGTGTGAATATGGGCTTCCGGCTCTTCAATCAACAGAAAGTTTGCTATCGATTGTTTCGCCTTCTGGTACTTGAATTCCAGTAGTTTCAACGTGAGAAATATCAAATTGGCCCCACCAAGGCTTAGCTCGTGGATTGGTCCTTCATAGCCCTCTGTTGACTCCCCAACAAACAGCTTGAGCGACTGGAATAGTCTGTCAGCTTCATCCGGAAGATCTGATTTGATCGATAGAGAGGCAGGCGAGTACGCCTCGCCGGCAGCGTCCTTGATGGTGTCTCGTATGTCGGTGCGAACAACCTGGACATCCTGTAAGGACTCTATCGAGTCATTCAGAGCTTTCACCCCATCGGTGATGGCCTGAAAGGCCACGGGGTCGATGTCGCCGCTCTTAGCCTTCAGTAGCGATAGAAGGGGGTTTGTCCGGTTGTTGTGAAATTCAGATACTACGTCTCGCAGTGCCTGAACAAACGTGAAAGATATTTCCTTGGAAACGGATAGTACGCTTGGAATTTTAGCGCCGATTACAGGGAATTCAATTTCCTCACTGAATCTGGCGTTTTCGAAATCGCCAACGACTTCCTTATAAAATTTATCGTCATTGAATTCCGCTGCACTTCGGCCTGTAAATATGGTCTCGTAGTCTTCTATGGATATTGAGTTCTGAATTGCAGCAAGGCCGTCGTGATCGCCATCATCCAGTTGGGATAGGCTGAGGCGAATTTCTTTCTTGGGGCGGAAAATCAGGTTGTAAGTTGCTCGTCCGACAGGCTCGTCGTCGACGATTCCGGCCCCATGGCAGAACAACGCTTGAACAGCTTCGTCGGCCGAGATTTCTTCAAATTCCAGGCTGATGATGATCCAATGTCCTTGCCATTTCTCTAAGCCGCGATGGAAGTCAGTCGAATCCAGGCGGTAGGCAGACCGGATCATGTTGTCATCGAGCAATAGCCTGATCGCGCGGAATAGGTTGGTTTTCCCTGACCCATTCTCGCCAATGATGGTGTTAACGCCTTTATTGAATAGGAGTTTCGTATTCGCGAAATTTCTGTAGTTGATCAGGCTGAGCTTGGAAATGTGCATGTAGGGCCCCGGTTTGGACGAGGCAAGTTCGATGCTGGATTGCCTCCTTAAATTCCGATCATGTTACAAGGTGTCGCTCGATTCTGCTGCAGGAACTATCGGGCGAGAGATGAGCGTGCTGTTGTGTTGCTTTGCGCGTCTCTGCGTTACACCGTCGGGTTCGCGGACTGTCCCCGCGCCTCCCGCTGAGCCGCGGTCATTTGGCTTTGCTCCCTGACGTCTCCGGCTCTTGCAGGCCCGCACGCTCCGCTTGCCGGCGCGGATAGCAGAGAGGAGGGGGCTTGCTGTTTCCTTCGCCGTATCACGGCATACTCGCCGTCAAGGGCTGCGCGTGCGAGCGCGCTGGCAGCCCGTGGCTGACCCGTGACGGCTTGCGTTGCGCCGTGCTGGCGACGGTTCCGGGCAATTCCGCCGGTGCAACCGGAGATCGCCATGAGCGTATTCATCACTTTACGAACAACGATTCCTGATGCTGGCCAATGGCCGTAAATCACTCCAGACTCCGGAATTTAATCCGGTGCCCGTGGTCATGTTGTTCACGCCGGCCGCCGGCGCGAGCTGGCTGCTGCACGAGAAGCTGCGTCATGTTCTTTGCCTGACCCACCCCCGAAAACCCGGCGCAAGACGCTCCGGACGAAGCCGGAGACTGGGAGATTGAGGCTACGCCAGCGATGGCAGCCTGATCATCCGCAATCGGAACAGCGCCCCGGCCTCGGCCGGGGCGTTTCGTTGAAGGAGCAAGCCCATGTCTCGCAACATCATCTGCCGCCCGCGCATGGCGGCGATCTACGCACCAGGTACCGTGCGCGCCCGCCGCTGGCATGGCACCGGCGACGTCCGCGGCTACCGCCCGCCGTTGGGCTGGTCAGCCAGGGCGGACCTCACTGGTACGCACCCCATCACCAGCCGCGTTCTGCCGCGCGCAGAGTGGGGGATTATTGAAACGAAGGAATAGCCGCAAATAGGCTACGCACCCAGCCCGTTCCGGCATGGGCGCGGAGGAAAAAAACCGGGCGCGGGAGTGGCCGCGCCCAGGAGATCAGTACATCAAGCGGCTTTGCGAAAAGGCACAACATTGCTACCACGCGCTGCCACCGCAGCTCGCTCTACCCGTAGTAGAGCTTGATGCGCCGCATCTTCATGCCACTTCGTGGCAGGTTTGCTCCACCCCTCCGGCCAGTGCGATAAGTGCATTACAAGAAGCGCCACCGTAGAGCCACTGTTTACCGTCTCAAAACTTCTGGCACCAGTTGTCTTTCATATCGTCACTTTCACAGATTGAGTTGAGCGGTGAGATTACTTCGGCTTCTTCAAGACGACATCGGCTTCGAGCATGCACTGACTGCCATGAAATTCAGCAGTTTTCCATCCAGCCCTCCGCATCTCGCTTGCATACCACTGCTTCACGGGTTCTGTGATTTTTACGCGCTTGTCATCAGGGTTCTCTTGGTTATAGAGGCCAATGACTTGAGCCGCTGACGCGATGAAGGTCGGCTCATTAGGGGAACGATCACCAGGATCTGGAGCGATGAAAGGTCTAGCCATAGGACGGACTCCTGTTAAAAATTAATAAATATTGAGTACATGTGTACTCGGAGTACATGGAGTGTACTGGTTTTTTGTGGGCTGCAAGTAGTGCTAACGTCTAAGCCGCTCTGAGCGGTACAGGCCATATGCTTCAGCACTTGCTGCGGCAAGCTGTATCTGCATGCCGCCATCAGAGCTAGCGGATGATTTGCATAACAAAAAGTAGAGAGGCCGCGGGATTGGCCCATTGCTGGCCGGCTTCGCCGGTCTTCTTCCTGTAGCTGCCATGCGCTGCGCCGCTGTACGCGAGCAGGCGGAGCTATCGCAAAGTCCTTCAACCACGCGGACTTGCGAGTGCCATTGATGATCGAGTGGGAGTGAATTGACTTTCTTCGAGAAGGTCGGAATCGCTACCGATTGATGCCTCGGTTATCCGGGGTGGTCAGCGCCCCGGCGACGACGGCAACCGCGCGATCGCCGAGGCGGTGGACCTCGACACGCTGTTCGATCCGGCGCCGGACGTCAGGTCCGCTCGAAGCGCAGCATCCCGAACGTCCGCGGATGCTGACCGCCGTCCGCAGGATGATGCACGCCATCGTTGACGGTGACCTCGTCGAAGTCGAAGGGGCTCAGGCCGTCGAGGCAGGCAACGTTGACGCCGTACTGGTTCGGGTTTGATCGGCGCTGGTGATGCGTGTAGATGCCGCAGCGCGAACAGAAGTAATGCTTCGCCGTCTTCGTGCCGAACTGGTAGAGCGAGAGTGCGTCCTCGCCCTGGGTGATGCGGATGTCGTCGAGGTTTGCCGACACGGCGACGGCGCCGCGCATGCGGCAATAGGAGCAGTTGCAGCGACGCGCGGTGCGCAGACCGTCGGTGAGGCGTACATGGAAGCGCACCGTGCCGCAGTGGCAGGCGCCGTCGATCTCGGTGATGTCGAGGTTCATGATGATCCGTCGGTCGAAGAAACGCACGGACGTGGATTATAGGCGCCTCCGCGACGGGCCAGGGTCACGCGTGGGCGCTGCGTTTCCGTTCGATCAATGCGACCACCGCGTCGGCGATGGTGGGCGACGTGGGGTTGTAGACCATCAGCGTGAGGTCCGGCCGACCCTCGACCGCGAAGGTGGAAAACTCCAGTTCGATGAGGCCGAGCTCCGGATGGCGCAGTCGTTTCAGGCCGTCGCCGTGGCCCGCGACGTCGCTGCTTTCCCAAAGCCGCGCGAAGACGTCGCTGCTACGGCAAAGCTCGTCGACCAACTGCATGATCTCGCCGTGGGCACCCGCGCGCGCGGCATCGGCGCGAAACGTGGCGACCACGTAGCGCGCGACGCTCATCCAGTCGTCCTGGGCCCGTCGCACCTGTGCGTTGGAGAACATCAGGCGCAGGATGTTGCGTTGCTCGCGCGGCAACAGACTGTAGTCGGTAAGTAACGCGGCGGCGGCCGCGTTCCATGCCACCACGTCCCAGGTGGCCGTGCGGATGATGCCGGGGCTGGCCGGCAAGCCGTCGAGTACGCGTTGCAGGCGGGGCGTGATGCCTTGCGGCGCGGTGTACTTCGGCTCCGGCGGATGACCCAGCGCGAGCATGAACATGTGCTCGCGCTCGGGTTCGGTCAGCATCAGGCTGGCGGAAAGACGATCGAGCACTTCGATCGACGGGGCGCCGCCACGGCCTTGCTCCAGCCACGTGTACCAGGTCGGGCTGATGTTCGCGCGCTGGGCCACCTCTTCGCGGCGCAGGCCGGGGGTGCGCCGGCGTCCGGCGGCAAAGCCGAACGTCACCGGATCCAGGCGGGTGCGGCGGTCGCGGAGGAACGTGCCCAGGGAGGGGCCGGCGTGGGTGGGCATGGCGGAGCCTGTTGGTTTCGATACCAGGATAACGTCACTACTTTAATAGGCTGGCACGGCGGCCGACACTTGTCGACAGGCCCACTGACGAGCGTTTGCCATGCGTATCTTTCTTACCGGCGCGACGGGTTTCATCGGCTCGCGCATCGTCCCCGACCTTCTGGCGGCGGGTCACCAGGTGATCGGCATGACCCGGTCCGATGCCGGCGTGGCGTCGCTTCGCGCGGCCGGTGCCGACGCGCATCGGGCCACCCTGGAAGACCTGCCATCGATCCAGGCGGGGGCTGAGGGGGCCGACGCGGTGATCCACACCGCCTTCGATCATGACTTCGATCATTTCGTGGCGAACTGCGACAAGGACCGGCGCGTGATCGAAGCCCTGGGCGAGGTGCTCAAAGGCTCGGACCGCCCGTTCGTCATCACCTCGGGCACCGGTCTGGGGCAGGCGGCGCACGGGCAGCCGGCGACGGAGGATGTGTTCAATCCCGAGCACCCCAATCCGCGGAAGCTGTCCGAACTGGCAGGGCAGGCACTGTTGGAGGCAGGCGTGAACGTGTCGGTGCTTCGGTTGCCGCAGGTGCACGACCCGGTGAAGCAGGGTCTGATCACGCCGTTCGTGGCGCTCTGCAAGCAGGTCGGGCGCGTGGCGTATCTCGGCGAAGGCCGCAACCGCTGGCCGGCCGGGCCGGTGCGGGACGTGGCCCGGCTATATCGGCTCGCGGTGGAGAAAGGCGTGCCGGGCGCGCGGTATCACGCGGTGGCCGAAGAGGGGGTCGAGGTACGCGATATCGCCCGTGTGCTGGGGGCGGGGCTGGGCTTGCCGGTGGTGTCGCTGTCGGGCGAGGAGGCGCAGGCACACTTCGGGTGGTTGGGGATGTTCGTGGGGTTGGACATGCCGGCGTCGAGTGCGCTGACACGGGAACGGACAGGGTGGGTGCCGACGGGGCCCTCGCTGCTTTCGGACCTGGCGCGGATGGATGTCACCGCGGTGTGACGGCGTGGGTTGCATGGGCCCACGGCGGGGCGTCGGGAGGACGCGTCACGCTGCATCGTTGAACAGCAGGTCGTAGAGCAGCGGGATCAGCCCGAGCGTCACCAGGGTACCGAGCAGCAGGCCGCCGATGAGGGTGATCGCCATGCCCGTCCACAGCGGCCCCGCGAACAGCATCAGGGGGATCAGCCCCACGATGCAGGTGAGCTTGGTCATCACGATGGGGCGTAACCGTTTCACCGCCGCTTCCACCACCGCCTCGTGGTGGCTCCGCCCCTCCGCGAGTTCCGCCTCGATGCGCTCCAGCAGCAACACCGCGTTGTTGACGATGATCCCCGCCAGCGCGAGCAACCCGAACGTGGCCATGAAGCCGAATGGGTAGCCGCTCACCACGAGGGCCAGCGTCGCGCCGATCACGATGAAGGGAATGCTCGCGACGATGATGAACACCTTGCGGAACGAGTTGAACTGCCAGACGAAGAGCAGCAGCATGCCCGCGATCGCCAGGGGCATGTAAGTGAGCAGCACCGCGTTGGCTTCCGCCGAGTCTTCCAGTTCGCCGCCCACCGTGATCGTATAGCCCGGCGGCAGGTGGATGCGGGCCATCGCCGGGGCGAGGCGGTCGGCCATCTGCTGCGCGGTGAGCGTGGCGTTGCGTGCCCTGAGCGTGATCGAACGATCGAGGTTGCGCCGCTGTATCACGCCCGGCTCCGCATCGAGTGTCGTGCGGGCGATCGCATCCAGCGGCACGGCCTGGCTGGCATCCGCCGACGGATAGATCACCGTGTCGCCGGGCCCGGTGTCGCCTTTCCGTTCGTCGTCGCTGCCACGCACCACGATCGGCACCGCGGTGCCGCCATCGTCGACGGACGCCACGGCTTCGCCGCTGTAGCGCCGCTGGAGCGCATGGAGCACGTCGTCGCGCGCGATGCCCCGCGCCTGCATCGCGACGGTATCCAGGTGCACGCGATAGCGCGGCACCCGCGGCCCCCAACTGTCCGTGGCGTCGATCGTGCCGGGCAGGGTGCGCAAGGCATGCTCCACCTGCGCACCGATCGCGCGCAGGGTCGCTTCGTCAGGGCCGTTCACGCGATAGACGGCCACGCCCGCTTCCGTCGCACCGAGGGAGAAGCGCTTCGGCTCCGCGTGGAGGTCGGGGAAGCGCTCCGACAGGTAGCGGTCCGTCCGCGCGATGACGGTATCCAGATCGGCATCCGGCGTCACCGACACGGTGAAGTAGCCGATGTTGGCGCCCGGCAACGGGGGATCGAGACCCAGCACGATGCGCGGACCGCCGTCTGCGACGTAGCCGACGCTGTCCTCGATGTCCGGGTTGATCGTGCGGTCTGCCAGCCAGCGGCTGATGGTTTGCACCGATGCCAGCGTCCGCCGCGCATCGATGCCTGGCTGGAAGGTCAGCGGCACCTGGAATTGCAGGCGATCCGACGCGGGCAGGAAGTCATACGGCAGGTGCGACAGCGTCCAGCTCGCGGCACCGAGCAGCGCCAGCATCGTGCCCACGAACATCGCCTTGTGCCCCAGCACCCAGGCGATAACGCGCCGATAGGCCCGGTAGAGGCGCGAGTCGTGGGCGGTTTCATCCGTGGTGTCTGCGTGCACCCGGGCGAAATGGAAGCACAGCAGCGGCGTCACGGTCAGGCCGAGCAGCCACGAACCGAGCAGGGTCACGGCGAGTACGACGGCCAGCGAACGCAGGTATTCGTTGGTGCTAGTCTGCCCCAGGAAGAACGGCGAGAACGCGAGGATGATGACAAGGGTGGAGACGAGCAGCGGCGCGGCCAGCGTGCGTCCGGCGTCGATACAGGCCTGGCGGCGCGCTTCGCCCGCCTTGAGGCGTCGCTCGATGTCTTCGGCGATCACGATGCCGTTGTCCACCAGCAGGCCGAGCGCGAGGATGATCGCCGCCATCGACACCATCTGCAGCTCCACGTCGAACGCGCGCATGACGATGAGCGAGCTGAGGATGGTCAGCGGCACGATGGCGCCGACGATGAGCCCCATGCGCCAACCCAGGAACAGCATCACCACCGCCATCACGATGACGATGGTCTCGCCCATGACGTGATGCATCTTGCCCATCTCGCGGGCGACGACGTCGGCCTGGAACGTGGTGACGTGCGTCTGGAATCCGGCGGGCAGCCGTTGCGTCGCCGTCGCGATGGTGCGCTTGAGTTCGGCGCCGAACGCGGCGATGTCCAGGCCGTCCGCCATCGAGACGGAGACCACCACCGCCGGTTGTCCCTGGTAGACCGCGGCGCCTTGCGGCGGATCGACGGGCATCGCCTGGACGGTGGCGACGTCGCCCAGGGGCACGTCATGCCCCTGGCCTCCACCCGGCAGCGCGAGGTGGAAGGCGCGCAGGTCATCCGCGTTGCGGAGGCGTCCATCGACGCTCACCGACAATCCCAGGCCCGACACCGATGGCTGCCCGGCCGAGGCGATGGCGTTGCGGGCGGCCAGTTGCTGCGCGATGGCGCCGGGCGTGAGGCCGAGCGAGGCGAGCGTGTTGCGGTCGAACTGCAGGTAGAGCTGGGTGTCCTGCATGCCATACAGCGCGACCCGCGAGACGCCCTTCTGCGCGTAAAGGTCGGCACGGAAGCGTTTGAGCGGTTCACGCATCTGCGCGAGGCTGAACCCTGGCGCGGTCACGGCGATCGAGGCGACCGACACGCGACCGAAGTCGTCGTCGAGGAAGGGCCCGATGGTGCCTTGCGGGTAGCCTTGCGCCACGTCCGCCAGGCGGGAGCGCACCTTCTGCCACAGGCCGTCCAGGTCGGTGATCCGGTCGTATGCGGTGAGCTGGATCACGGCCGCGCCAGGACGTACCGTCGTGGCGATGGTCTTGATGCCGTCCAGTTCGCGCAGCCGCTCTTCGGCCGGCTTGGCGAGGATGTCTTCCGCCTCGCTGGTCGAGATGCCGGGGAGGCGGATGGAGACGACCGCATCGCGCACGGTCACCGACGGTTCTTCCTGCGATGGAAAGTGCAGGAATGTCCACGTGCCGGCCAGCAGGATGAGCGCGGCGATGAAAAAAGTCAGGCGGCTGCCGTCGAGCGCCGATCGGGTCAGGTGCATCTCAATGGCCCTCCACCTGGCTGGCGCCATCGAAGGCTCGCACCGCCTGGCCGTCGCTCAGGAAGGCCGTGCCGCCACTCACCACGCGTTCGCCGCGGGCCAGGCCGGCCGCGACCAGCACGCGGTCGCCAAGGTGCCCGGCCACGCGGATGCGTCGGCGATGTATCTGGCCGTTCGCGTCGTCGAACACGAACACGCTGTCCTGGCCGGGACGGTCGCCCGGAATCCACGCGGTCAGCGGTATCGACAGCGAGTCCGCGGCCGCGCCTGCGAGCCGCACCTGCACGAACTGGCCGGGGATCAGTCCGAACGGCACGCCAACCGGACGAAAGAGGGTTTCCACGGTGCTGCCGCGGTCGGCGTGGTCGCCGATGCGGTACACGCGAACGGTCGTCGAGGTGCCGTCGGAGGCGATGGCGGTCGCTTCGTCTTCCACGTGCAGCGTGGCGCGCATGGCACGGGGCACGAAGGCGACGATCTCCGCCTGTCCCGCGCCGTCGAGCGTCAGCACGGTCTGCCCGGCGGCGAGATCCTGGCCCGGCTCTTCCGCGCGCGACGCGACGCGCCCCGCGAACGGCGCCACGATGGCGGCGTGGCGCGCGTCCCGGGCCGCCAGCGCGACGGCGGCCCGCGCGGCGTTTGCCTTGCCGCGCGCGGCTTTCTCGGCGGCGCGTGTCGATGCGAGGGTGCTCTGCGAGGCGACGCCGTCGTCGAACAGCGCCTGTTGCTGGCGTAACTGCTCGGCCCGGTCGGCGGCCTCCGCATCCGCCGCGCTGGCTTCGGCCTGGACCTGGGCCAGGCGAAGCCGGCCTGGTTCGGGGTCCAGCGTCGCCAGCACCTGTCCCGCGGCGACGGTGTCACCCGGTTGCACCGTGACGGTGGCCAGCCGTCCCGGCATGTCGAAGCTCAGGCGTGCGCGCTGGGCCTGGCGCACTTCGCCGGTGAAGGACGTAGCGGCGCCCGGGGCGACGGCGGCATCGCTGAGCAACACCGTACGTGGCATCCGGGCATCGGCAGGATGCCTGTCGCAGCCACTGAGCAGCGTCAGCAGCGACGCCAGCGCGAAGGAAACACGGATCATGAGAGGCGCTCCATGAGATAAAGCCGGCGGGCGCGGCGTCGAAACGAGGCGCGCGATGGAAGGGCGTGGGCGTGTGTCAGTCCGAGGGCGCATGCGCGACGCCGTCGGCGGCCGGCAGCGTCACGCCGTAGAAGGCGCGAAAGACGGCGATGCGGTTCAGGGCCTGCGCGCGTTGCGCCGAAAGGCAGTCGACCTGCACCTGGGCGGCATCGATCGTACGGGCGAGCAGCGTGGAGGCGTCTTCGAGCCCGCGCTGCTGTCGTGCCAGCGCCTTGCGCAAGCGCTCGCCGTTGGCCCGGCAGACCGGCGCCAGGCGGGTCGTGCGGAGGATGGCGGCGTCCCGCCCCCCGAGGGCATCGGCGACGTCGCGAAACGCGTCCCTCACGGTGGATTCGTACGCGGCGACGGCTGCGTTCTTGCGGGCCTTCGCGAGATCCAGGTCGGCCTGTCGCGCGCCGCCGTCGAAGAGCGGCAGGGTGACCTGGGGCAGGAAGGTCCAGCCACCAGTGGCCGCGCCGAAGAGGTGTGCCAGGTCGGTCGAGACGTGTCCCGCGGACGACGACAGCTGGATCGAGGGAAAGAATGCGGCGCGGGCGGCGCCGATGCGCGCGTTGGCCGCCCGGAGCCGCTCTTCCGCGCGCATGACGTCCGGTCGCTGGAGGAGCACGTCGGAGGGCAGCGAGCGCAGGTCGCCATCGGGAATGCCGTTGACGCCGATCGCGGCGATGTTGGCGGCCGGGTCGGGGAGGTCGTACCCGGCCAGCGAGCGCAGGCGGCGCAGGGCGTCCGCGTGTTGCCGCCGGGCGTCGGTCGAGGCGATGTGGGCCCGTGCGGCCTGGTCCACGTGTTCCTGGGCCTGATCCGCCGAGATCGTGCCGACGGCTTCCTGCGTGCGCGCCTGCGCGGCAAGCGCATCGGCCGCCTCGGCGGCGTGGCCCAGCCGCTCGGACACCTCGGCTGACGCGCGTTCGTCGACGTACGCGGCCAGCACGTCCGCGATCAGCGCAGCTCGTGCTTCGGCCTGGGCCGCCGCGCTTGCCATGTAGTCATGCGCGGCAGCCTCGGAAAGGCGGCTCACTCGGCCGAAGACGTCCGGTTCGAAGCGAAAGTCGAGCGTGGCGGAGGTGAAGTCGCGATCCAGGATCGCGGCGGCGCGTGGGTCGTCCAACCGGGCCTTGTCACGCTGCGCGCGTGCATCCAGTTGCGGAAACAGGCCCGATCGCTGTGCCGTCACCTCGGCCCGTGCCTCCGCGAGCTGCGCCGCGGCGGCGCGAAGGTCGGGATGGGTCGCCAATGCCGACGCGACCAGATGCAGGGCCTCGTCGCCGGGCGCGAAGGCGACGAGGAAACGCCGCTCGTCGGCCGAGATCGCCGCCGGTGGGGAGGCCTCGCTTCGCGTGGCGGCGCGGGGCTCTCCGAGCGTGGCGGGCACCGTCACCACCGGTCGTTCATAGGTTGGCGCTAGCGAACAGCCCGGCAGCAGCGCGACCAGGGCGAGCATGACTACGAGCAGGGCCGAATGGGGCCAGAGGACTGCATCTTCGCGATAGACGTGGCGCATCGCCGACTCTCGACTGTTAAGCTGCGCGCATCGTCGCCGGTGTATCTCAAGGCGCTATTGGCCTTTCTTTAAGATTTGATCAAGGAGTTCGAGATGGCCCGACGCGTGCTCGTCGTCGAAGACGATGCGGACAGCGCGAGCATCCTCCAGGCCTACCTGCACAAGGAGGGCTTCGAGGTGCACATCGCGCCCGACGGTCAACGCGGCATCGACGTCCATGCCCAGTGGAAGCCCGACATCGTGCTGCTCGATGTCATGCTGCCGCACGTCAGCGGCACCGATGTGCTCTCTACCATCCGCCGCACCAGCCAGACACCGGTGATCATGCTGACCGCCGTGGGCGACGAGCCCGACAAGATCGGCGCCTTGCGCTACGGCGCCGACGATTACATCGTCAAGCCGTATAGCCCGAAAGAAGTGATGGCGCGCGTGCACGCCGTGCTCCGGCGCGCGGTGCACCCGGCGACCGCGACCGCCGTGCTCACGCAAGGGCCGGTCAGCGTCGACACCGAGTCGGTCCAGGCCACGGTGCGGCATGCGCAGCAGGGCACGCGGGTGCTCGACCTCACGCCGACCGAGTTCAGCATCCTCGCGATGCTCATCCGCACGCCGTTCAAGGCGTTCACGCGCGCCGAACTGCTGGAGGCCTGCCTGCCCGACAGCGATGCGCTGGAACGGGTCGTAGACACCCACGTGCATAACCTGCGGCGCAAGCTCGAGGCGTTGGGCGTGCGCGGCGTGCTGGTGACCGTGCGCTCGGTCGGCTACCGTTACCAATGACGCCGGCGCCGTCGAAGCCCGACGGGCGCAGTGATCCGCTGTGGCGGTGGGTGGCCGTGCGCATGAGCCTGCTGGCCGTGGGCACGATGCTCGTGATCGCGTTCTGCATGTGGCTGCGCCTGGCGCTGGCCACCCAGGCGATGGAGCGGCGCATGCCTCCCGATGCGCGTGCCGACGTGACGCGCCTGATGACGTCGCCCGAGACGAACAAGGCGCGCATCTGGCCCTATCTCGAACGCTACTACGAGGTGGCGGACTTCATGCCCGGGCTGCTCGGCGACGACTGGCTTGTGTTCTACGGGCTGGTGCTGGTGTCGATTCCGGTGGTCGGCGTGCTGGGCGTGGTCGCGTCGCGTCCGTTGTCGCGACAGTTTTCCAACGTGGCGGCGGCCGGTCGGCGGGTGGCCGGCGGCGATTTTTCCGCGCGCGCCTCCGTCACCGCCGGTGCGCCGCTGGAGCTTCGCCACCTGGCGGAAGACTTCAACGCGATGTGCGAAAAGCTCTCCCGTTACGAGCGCGAGGTGATGGATTCCAGCGCGATCCTCGCGCACGAGCTGCGCACGCCGCTCAACGCGGCGATGGGACGCGTGCAGGGCATCCTCGATGGCGTGTTCGAGCCCGAACCCGCGCAACTGTCGATGATCCTGCGCCAGCTGGTACAACTGAACCGGCTTATCTCGGATATCCACTTCCTGTCGGTCGCCCGCGCCGGCGAGTTGCGCCTGAGCATCGACGACTTCGACCTCGCGGCGCTGGTCGACGAACGCGTGCACTGGTCGGCGCTGGCCCTGCGCGATGCCGGCGTGGCCTGCAGCACCGCGCTGGATGCACCCGCGCCCTGCCACGGCGACCGCGATCGCATCGGGCAGGTCGTTTCGATTCTCATCGAGAACGCCATCCGTTACGCGGCATCGGGAGGCGTGTTGTCCCTTCGGTTGACCCGCGAGGGCGAAGACGGCTACGCGCTCGCCGTGGAAGACCGCGGCCCCGGCGTGCCAGACGAGGCGCTGTCCCGCATCTTCGACCGGTTCTGGCGGGCCGAGCATTCGCGTGGCCGGCACTCCGGCGGCAGCGGCCTGGGCCTGTCCATCGCCAGCGTCATCGTGGAAGCCCACGGCGGCGTGCTGCGCGCGGCGAACCGCGAGGGCGGCGGCCTACGGATCACCGCGTCGCTGCCGCGCCACGCGGACTAATCCACGGCGCGCCACCAGGGATCGCCCGGGTGGGGCGATGTGAGGTCGAGGCGCTCGCCCATGCACGGCGTGGCGATCGGCACGCCGTGCTGGCCGGCGAGCGCCACGATCCGTTCGAAGGGTTCTTGCCACGGGTGCATCGCGAGGTCGAAGGTACCGTTGTGGATCGGCATCAGCCAGCGGCCCCGCAGGTCGAGATGCGCCTGAAGGGTCTGCTCCGGCTGCATGTGAACGTGCGCCCAGCGCGCATCGTAGGCGCCGGTTTCCATGAGGGTGACGTCGAACGGGCCGAAGGCGTCGCCGATGGCCTTGAAGCCGTCGAAGTAGCCCGAGTCGCCGCTGAAGAACACGCGGACGTCGTCGTCGCGGATCACCCAGGAGACCCACAGGGTGCGATCGCTGTCGCCGAGTCCGCGGCCGGAGAAATGCTGCGCTGGTGTCGCCGTGAGGTGCAGTCCCTCGACGTCGATGGATTGCCACCAGTCGCGCTGGACTACTTTGTGCGCAGGGATGCCCCAGGCCACGAGCTGGTCGCCGACGCCGAGCGGTGCGATGAATCGCTCGACCTTACTGTTGAGTTGCAGCACGGCGGCCCGATCGAGGTGGTCGTAGTGGTTGTGCGAGAGGATGACGCCAGCGATGGTGGGCAGGTCGTCGATGGCCATGGGCGGCGCATGGAAGCGCGCGGGGCCCATCCACTGGACGGGCGAGGCGCGCTGCGAAAACACCGGGTCGGTCAGCCAGTAGCGGCCGCGGAGTTTCAGCAGCACGGTCGAATGGCCCAGGCGGTAGAGGCTGCGGTCGGGCGCGGCCTCCAGGTCGGCCCGGGTCAGCGGCCTGACGGGAAGGACGTTTCCCGGCGTCGTGCCCGGCGGTTTGGCGAACATCACCGAAAACATCAGCTTCAGACCCTTCCACAGACTCGTGGGCGGACGTGGCACGGCGTTGTGGAAGCGACCGTCGCGGTGGTGGGCAGGGGTTTGCGGAGGCATGGGGAACCTGGGGTGGGCAAGGGTGCAGTCTATGCGGCTGCCGCGTGATGCGACAGCGACGACGCGTTTGCTAGGATCGGCCTCTTTCCGTGAAGCGAGAGGTTTCCATGAACGACGCATCCTCATACGTGCCGCCGGACGTGTGGACCTGGCACAAGGCCAACGGCGGCCGTTTCGCCAACATCAACCGCCCCGTGTCCGGTGCCACGCACGAGAAGGATCTGCCCGTGGGGCGTCACCCCCTGCAGCTGTATTCGCAAGGCACGCCCAACGGCGTGAAAGTGACGGTGATGCTCGAGGAGCTGCTGGCCGCGGGCCATGCCGGTGCGGAGTACGACGCCTGGTTGATCCGCATCAACGAAGGCGACCAGTTCGGCAGCGGTTTCGTCGAGGTGAATCCCAATTCGAAGATCCCCGCGCTGGTCGATCGCAGCGGCACCGAGCCGGTGCGGATTTTCGAGTCCGGGGCGATCCTCGTTTATCTCGCGGAGACGTTTGGAGCGTTCCTGCCGACGTCCGCCGCGGCGCGTGCCGAATGCCTTGCATGGCTGTTCTGGCAGGTGGGTTCGGGCCCCTACCTGGGGGGCGGATTCGGTCACTTCTACGCTTACGCGCCGACGAAGATCGAATACGCCATCGACCGGTTTGCGATGGAAACCAAACGGCAGCTCGACGTGCTGGACAAGCGCCTGGCCGTGAGCCGCTACATCGCCGGCGACGACTACACCATCGCCGACATGGCGATCTGGCCGTGGTACGGCGCGCTGGTGAAGGGTTGGATCTACGGCGACGCCGCGCGCTTTCTCTCGGTGCACGACTACACGCACCTGTCGCGCTGGGTCGAGGACGTGGGTTCGCGGCCGGCCGTGCAGCGCGGGCGACTGGTGAACCGTACCACGGGCGAGCCGGCGCTGCCCGAGCGCCACGACGCCACCGACTTCGACGGGCTCGTCTGAGGTAGCAGGCCGCGGGCACGGCCGATGCCCGCGCCCGCGGTCGTGGCGGTTACGAGCGCCCGATGCTCGACGATACCTCCCAGATATCCACGCCGCCGTCGCGCGCGTGGCGGTCGATCTGGGCGAGTTCCTCCGCACTGAAATCCAGGTGGCGGACCGCGTCCAGCGAGTCGTCGAGCTGTTCCACGGTGCGCGCGCCGATCAGCGAGGAGGTGACGCGCGGGTCGCGCAGGGTCCAGGCGATGGCCATCTGCGCGAGGGTCTGGCCGCGGCGGTGGGCGATGTCGTTGAGGGCGCGGATGTGGGTGAGGTTCTGCTCGGTGAGCATGGCCGAGGTCAACGAGCCCTCGCGTCCCGCACGGGCATCGGCGGGCACGCCGTCGAGGTACTTGGACGTGAGCATGCCCTGCGCGAGCGGGGAGAACGCGATGCAGCCGGTGCCCAACTCGCCCAGTACGTCGAGCAGGCCGCGTTCGATGTCGCGGTTGAGCATCGAGTAGTTGGGCTGGTGGATGAACAGCGGCACGTTTTCGCTGGCCAGAATGCGCGCCGCCTCCCGGGTGAGTTCGGGCGAATACGACGAAATGCCCACGTAGAGCGCCTTGCCCTGGCGGTGCAGGTGGATCAACGCGCCCATCGTTTCGTCCAGCGGGGTGTCCGGATCGACACGGTGCGAATAAAAGATGTCGACGTAGTCCAGGCCCATGCGGCGCAGGCTCTGTTCACAACTGGCGATCAGATGCTTGCGCGTACCCGTTGGCCCACCGTAGGGGCCCGGCCACATGTCCCAACCCGCCTTGGTCGAAATCACCAGTTCGTCGCGATGCGGGCGGAAGTCCTGCGCCATCCAGCGACCGAAATGGTCTTCGGCCGAACCGAACGGCGGTCCGTAGTTGTTGGCGAGGTCGAAGTGCGTCACGCCCCGGTCGAACGCGCGGCGGAGGATGGCGCGGCCGGTCTCGAAGCGGTCGACGCCGCCGAAGTTCTGCCACAGGCCCAGTGAAATGGCCGGCAGCACGAGGCCGCTACGACCCACGCGGCGGTAAGGCATGCGCCCGTCGTAGCGATCGGGGTGGGCGAGATAGGTCATGGGTCCGCTCCGTTGCCGAGGAAAAGCCGGAAGCCTAACCAGCCGATGCGCGGCTTGCCTACGGCAGCGGTGGACTCTGGCGCAACGGCGGCATGCCATTAGTGAACGTGACACCCGATCGGGTTCACGAAGGCTTGTGTCGGGCGGGGATGATCCCATAGTCATCGGATTCCCTTTTCGGAGCCGTTCCATGCCCCAGCCGGTGCTCTTTACCCCTCTCAAGGCCCGCCATCTCGAACTGGCCAATCGCATCGCGATCGCCCCGATGTGCCAGTACTCGGCGGAAAACGGCCGGATGACCGACTGGCACACGATCCACCTGGGCCAGCTCGCTCTCTCGGGTGCGGCGTTGCTGACCATCGAAGCCAGCGCCGTGCTGCCGGAGGGGCGCATCACTCACGCCGACGTGGGCCTGTGGGACGACGACACCGAAGCGGCCATGCGGCGGACGCTCGACGCGGTGCGGGGATGGTCGACCATGCCGATCGGCATCCAGCTCGCCCATGCCGGACGCAAGGCCTCGACGAACGTGCCGTGGGTCGGCGGCAAGCAGATCGCGCCCGATGCGCCGCATGGGTGGCAGACGGTGGCGCCGTCCGCGCTGCCCTATGCCGAGGGCGAACATCCGCCGACGGCGCTCGACCGCCAGGGCATGGATCGCATCCGTGATGCCTTCGCCGACGCGGCACGGCGCTCGGCGCGCCTGGGCCTGGACTTCGTACAGATCCACGCTGCCCACGGCTACCTGTTGCACCAGTTCCTCTCGCCGCTGTCGAACCAGCGTACCGACGACTACGGCGGTTCGCTCGACAACCGCATGCGTTTCCCCCTGGAAGTCTTCGACGCCGTTCGTGCGGCGTTCCCGGCCGACAAGCCCGTGACGGTGCGGGTGTCCGCCGAGGACTGGGTCGATGGCGGCTGGGACACCGAACAGACCATCGCCTTCGCCAGGGCGCTGGAAGCGCGAGGTTGCGACGCCATCCACGTGTCGTCCGCGGGGCTGCACGAAAAGCAAAAAATCACCGTGGCGCCTGGCTACCAGGTGCCTTTCGCGCGTGCGATCAAGGCCGCGGTGTCGATGCCGGTGGTGGCCGTGGGCCTGATTACCGACCCCCACCACGCCGAGGCGATCGTCGCCAACGGCGACGCGGACATGATCGCGCTGGCCCGGGGCATCCTCTACGACCCGCGGTGGCCGTGGCATGCCGCCGCCACGCTTGGGGCCTCGGTGCTTGCGCCCAAGCAATACCTGCGTTGCCAGCCGTCCGGCCTGCGTGACCTGTTCACCAACGACGGCGCCAGCGCGTCGCCGCACTGGACGCGCACGGACGACGGTCGCTACGTCTGAGACTTCGGCGGAGCCGGACGGTAAACTGGCGGCCCTTCCTGGAGACCGCCATGCCTGCACCGGCTCCGCCCGCCTCGCGGGCCGCCCCCGTGGATCGCGAACTAGCGCGTTGCGCCTGGGCGGGCAGCGACCCGCTCTATGCGCATTACCACGATGTCGAATGGGGCGTGCCCCTGCATGACGCGCGGATGCTCTGGGAGCAGCTGATGCTCGAGGGCTTCCAGGCCGGCCTGTCCTGGATCACGATCCTGCGCAAGCGCGACGCCTTTCGCGAGGCGTTCGATGGGTTCGACCCGGCGCGCGTGGCGCGCTTCGGCGAGAAGGACATCCTCCGCCTGCTCGACAATCCCGGCATCGTCCGGTCGCGCGCCAAGATCGAAGCCACGATCCAGGGAGCACGCATCTACCAGGCGATGGCCGATGCGGGCGAGGATTTCGACCGTTACTGCTGGTCATTCACCGAGGGAAAGACCTTGCGCGGCAACGGCCGTGACGTGCCCGCGCAGACACCCCTGTCGGCCACGATCTCGCGCGACATGAAACAACGTGGCTTTAAGTTTGTCGGACCGACGATCGTCTACGCCTGGATGCAGGCCGTGGGCATCGTGGACGACCACCTGCGCTCGTGCTTCCGATACAGCGGGCGCCATTGATGGACGGATTCTCCGAGGTCGATCACGCCTTCATGGCACGCGCGCTGGCCCTGGCCGAACATGCGCGGGACGCCGAGGGCGAGGTGCCGGTGGGCGCGGTGCTGGTGATGGACGGGCGCATCGTCGGCGAAGGCTGGAATCGCAACATCGGCCTCAACGATCCCACCGCGCACGCGGAGATCCAGGCCCTGCGCGCGGCGGGGCAGGCGGTGTCCAATTACCGTTTTCCGGGCGCCACCCTGTATGTCACCCTGGAGCCGTGCACGATGTGCGCCATGGCGATGATCCATGCCCGCGTGGGCCGCGTGGTCTATGGCGCCACCGATCCGAAGACGGGCGCCGCCGGCAGTGTGTTCGATACCCTGGTATCGCCGTTGCACAATCACCGCGTGGAGGTCGTAGGCGGGCTTCGCGCGGATGAGGCGGGCGACATGCTGCGCCGGTTTTTTCGCGCGCGGCGCTGACCGCCCGCATTACACCGCGTAAGGGGCGAGCGCCTGGGCCACGCCTTCGTCGATCTTGAGGTCGATCAGGGCATCCGCGCGCGTGACGCCGCGGTTGATCGAGGCGATGGGCAGGCCGCGCCGAGAGGCTTCGAGCACGAAGCGATACCCGGAATACACCATCAGCGACGAACCGACGACGAGCACGCCGTCGGCGCGTTCGAGGTGGGACCACGCGGTATCCACGCGCGCCCTCGGTACGTTTTCGCCGAAAAAGACCACGTCGGGCTTGAGGATACCGCCGCAGATGGTGCACTCAGGTATCCGGTAGGTCGAGAAATCGACGTGGTCGAGGTCGGCGTCGCCGTCGGGTGCGACCGTCGCGTTGAGTGCGAGCCAGTCGGGGTTGGCCGCTTCGAGCCGGGTCTGCATGGCGTCGCGTGAGGTGATGTCCCCGCATTGCATGCAGCGAACCCGATCGAGCCGTCCATGCAGGTCGACCACGTTGAGGCTGCCGGCTTTCTCGTGCAGGCCGTCGACATTCTGGGTAAGCAACAACTCGACGCGGCCGGCGCGCTCCAGGGCGGCGAGCGCGCGATGGGCGACGTTGGGCGACACGCTGGCGAAGTGCCGCCAGCCGATCATGCCGCGGGCCCAGTAGCGGGCCCGTGCCGGGGGCCCGCTCATGAACGCCTGCAGCGTCATGGGTGGGCGGCGTTTCCACGCGCCGTTGCCGTCACGGTAGTCGGGAATGCCCGAGTCGGTGCTGATGCCCGCACCGGTGATCACGAACAGCCGCGGATGCGCCTCGATGTAGGTGCGTAGCGTCGGATCGGCGGGGGCGGCGGCGGGCTGGCTCACGGGGGGTGACTATATCCGATGGGTGCCGACGTGCGCGCGAAGGGTGTCGAGCACGCGGCCCGCGTCGTGGCCGAAACGCCGGATGGCATTGTCGATCCATTCGCTGCGACCGTGGTCGAGATCGGCCTCGAGGGTGAGCCCGACCCGCGCCAGGTCGGTGGCCTCGGCCATGCCCAGCACGCCGGCCACGCGATGCAGCCAGGTCTGCAGATCGGCGACGCCGCCCTCGGCCAGCAAGGCGTCGAGCGAACGGATGTCACGGACGAGGGCATCTTCGAGAGCGTCGACCAGCTTCTGGAGCGACGCGTCGCCGCCGAGCGTCGTTCGCAGGGCGGTCACGTCGACGTCGACGCCGCGGGGCGGCAGGCTGAACGCCAGTTCGGCGATCAGGTGACGCCGGTGGCGCTCGTCGCTCTCGTTGTAGAACGCGCCGCCGAGCGCTTCGAGCAGGGCGATGGCCTCGCCGAAGGTGGATGCGTCGGCGGGCGTCGCGTCGCCGAAGACCGTGACGGTGAAATGCACCAGCTGGCTGCGCGCGTCGTCGCCGACCACGTCGACGCTGAGGCTCACCCGTTTCGCCGTCGTCACCTGCATCGCATGGGCGATCAGCCGCTCGAGCACGGCGCCGAAGGCGCCGAACGGACCGCGAAGGTCGATCGCCAGCGCGGGATCGACGTCGAGCGTGAGAATGACATCCATGCGGCGGGCGAGCGGCGTGAATCGGCGTCCGACACGGCGTAGCAGGTCGGGAAGCGACGTCGCGCGGTGGATCCGCGCCCGGTGCCGCCCATAAGCGCGCATGCCGGCGGTCAACGACGCCTCCAGCCGGGAAAGCAGTGACATGATCGGTTCGCGTATGTTCAACTCGTCGCCCCGCGTGGTAAGCCGGCGAGCGACGCGGCGTGGAATGGATCGGTTCTGGAGAAGGGATTACTCATGGCTTATCGCGTCATCCTGGCTGACGACCACCCGGTGGTGCTCAAGGGGCTCACCCTGGCGTTGACCAAGGACCGGGTCGCCGAGGTGGTGGGAGAAGCGCAGTCGCCGAACGCGCTGCTTTCGTTGCTGGGGGAGACCGCCTGCGACGCGCTCGTGACCGACTTCAGCATGCCTGGGCACGAGGACGACGGCCTGCGTTTGCTGGCGGAGGTGAAGCGTCGCCATCCCGCCTTGCCGACGATGGTGATCACGACGGTGGTCAACCCCGCGCTTTATCGCGAGATGCTCGCCACGGGCGTCATGGCGCTGGTGGGCAAGACCGGCGACGCCCGGGAGATTCCGGAGGCGTTCGTATCGATGATGTCGCAAAGCGTCTACCTCGGTTCGTCGGTGCGTGAGCTGCTCAGGCGGCCGTCCCGCGTGAGCGCCCGGGACGGGAGCTGGGGCACGCTGACGGCGTTGTCGCCACGGGAGTTGGAAGTGCTGCAGTTGTTCGCGGCCGGGCAAAATGTTTCCGAGATCGCCCGGGCGACCGGCCGGGGACTGTCGACGGTGAGCCAGCAGAAGACCAACGCGATGCGCAAGCTCGGGCTGGGCACGGACACCGAGGTGTACGAGTACGTCGACTACCTCCAGTTGCCGAAGCCATCCGACTCCGGCTCACCACGATAGCCGCCGCAGGCGTCGCGGGACATGGAAGAAATCTCAAATACGCGTCGGTCTTGCACGCCAGGTTGACGTCGCAGTCAGGTAAGCGACCTACAATGCGTCCGCTATGCGCCATGGGGCGCGTTCGAGGAGATCGCTTCGGTGAGTACGCATACCAGCCCGCTGGCGGGCAAGCCGGCGACGGACGGCAAGCTCGTGGATCTGGGCGCCCTGACGGCGGCCTACGTCGACCTGCGCCCCGATCCGTCCGTGCCCGAACAACGGGTGGTCTTCGGCACCTCGGGGCACCGTGGCTCGTCCTTCGAGCGCTCGTTCAACGAGTGGCACGTGCTGGCCGTGGTCCAGGCCATCTGCGACTACCGTCGGCAGGTCGGTGTGACCGGCCCGGTCTACGTGGGCATCGACACCCACGCGCTCTCGCAGCCCGCGTTCGAGAGCACGCTGGAAGTGCTCGCCGCCAACGGCGTGGAGACCTTCGTCTCCACCGACGGGGAATACACGCCGACCCCGGCGGTCTCCCACGCCATCCTGGCGCATAACCGCGGGCTCGAGACCGGACAGGCCGATGGCATCGTCATCACGCCGTCCCACAACCCACCCGACAGCGGTGGCATCAAGTACAACCCGCCGCATGGCGGCCCCGCCGATACCGATGCCACTTCGTGGATCGCCCGGCGCGCCAACGAACTCATCGAAGGCGGGTTGCGCGAGGTGCGGCGCATGCCATTCGCGCAGGCGATGAAGGCCTCTACCACGCACGCGTTCGATTTTCTCCAGCGCTACGTCGGCGACCTGGGCGATGCGCTCGACCTGGAGATCGTTCGCGCCAACGGTGTGCGCATGGGCGTGGATCCCCTCGGCGGCGCGGGCGTGCACTACTGGAGCGCCATCGGCGAACGGTATGGCCTGCACCTGACCGTGGTCAGCGAGACGGTGGACAAGACCTTCGCCTTCATGTCACTGGACTGGGACGGCAAGGTCCGCATGGATCCGTCCTCGGCCTACGCGATGCAGCGCCTGATCGGGCTGAAGGATCGCTTCGACGTGGCCTTCGCCTGCGACACCGACCATGACCGTCATGGCGTGGTGGCGCCGAGCATGGGCCTGCTGCCGGCCAACCATTACCTGGCGACCGCGGCGTGGTACCTCTTCCAGAACCGTCCGGGCTGGCGTCCTGACGCTGCCGTGGGCAAGACCGCGGTGAGCACCGGCCTGATTGATCGCGTCGCCGCGCACCTGGGCCGTCCGCTGCGGGAAGTGCCTGTGGGATTCAAGTATTTCGTCTCGGGCCTCTTCGACGGCAGCCTCGGCTTCGGATGCGAGGAAAGCGCCGGCGCGTCGTTCCTGGCGAAGGACGGGTCGCCGTGGTCGACCGACAAGGACGGCATCGTCGCCGCGTTGCTCGCGGGAGAAATGACCGCGCGCATCGGCCGCGATCCGGGCGAGATCTACCGCGAGATCACCGGCAAACTCGGCGACCCGGCCAATGCGCGCATCGACGCACCGGCCAGCCACGCGCAGAAACAGAAACTGTCCCGGCTCGATCCGGCCCAGGTGACCTCGCGCACGCTGGCCGGCGATCCCGTCGTCGGCGTGATCAACCAGGCCGATGGCCAGCCCATCGGTGGCATCAAGGTGATGTCGGCGCAGGCATGGTTCGCGGCGCGACCGTCCGGCACCGAAGACATCTACAAGGTGTACGGCGAGAGCTTCCGCGGCCAGGCGCATCTTGAGCTGGTGCTCAAGGAAGCCCAGCAGATGGTGGACGCCTCGCTGGCCTGATTTCCGCCGCCGGTGTTCGTGTGCCCGCTATCATGGCGGGCATCCGTTCGACGAGTCATCCCCATGTCGTCTTCCTCCCCTCCCTTGCGCGTGCTGGTCGGCTCGCGCAATCCGGTCAAGATCGCCGCCGTGCGGAATGCCCTCACACCGCTTTTTCCTGGGCGTGACGTGGCCTGCGAGGGCGTGTCCGCACCATCCGGCGTGCCTGACCAGCCGATGACCTCCGCGCAGACTCGCGAGGGCGCCCTGAACCGGTTGAACGTCTGCCGTCAATCCGGAGAAGCCGACTTTTACGTGGCGCTCGAGGGAGGCGTCGACGTGACTGTCGACGGTCCGGGCACCTTCGGGTACGTCGCCATCGCCCACGGTGACCGGGTGTCGGTCGGATGCAGCGCCTGGCTGCCGCTGCCGCCCGTGGTCTACGAAGCGCTGCTCGACGGTGACGAACTGGGGACGGTCATGGACCGTCTCTTCGGCACCGTCAACATCAAGCAGCAGGGCGGCGCCATTGGCCTGGTGACCAACGGCCATGCCACCCGCGAGAGCGCGTACACGCAGGCCCTGGTGCTCGCGATGGCGCCCTTCCTGCATCCGGCCCTTTACGGCGTCGTCGACGATTGACGCGGTGGCGGCCGGCGAGCGGCCGCCACCGCGATCCGTCAGCGCATGCCGCCAGCGACGAACAGCAGCTCGCCGGTGAGCCAGCGTGCATCGTCGGAGGCCAGGAAGGTGACGACCGACGCGATGTCGTCCGGCTGGCCGATACGGCCCAGCGGCGTCTGCGCCACGAGCGCGTTCTGGAAGTCCGAACCGATGAAGCCGGCGCTGTTGGTGCCTTCGGTCTCGACCATGCCCGGGTTCACCGAATTGACGCGGATGCCGCGCGGGCCGAGTTCGCGGGATAGCACGCCGGTGATCGCGTCGACGGCGCCCTTCGTGGCGGAGTAGACGAGGCTGGCCTCCGGCGTAAGGCGCGTCACGGACGAGCCGATGTTGACGATGCTGCCACCTTCGCCGAGGTGGGCGGCGGCGGCCTGGCTCACGTAGATCAGGCCGCGCACGTTGACGTCGAAGGTGCGCTCGTAGTGCGTGTCGTCGATGTCGCCCAACGGACGGAACTCATAGACGCCGGAGTTGTTCACCAGCACGTCGAGCCGGCCGAACGTCTTGATGGCGGCGTCCACCAGGGCCTGGGCCTCGGCTTTCTTCGACACATCGCCGCCCACGGCGATGGCCTTGCCGCCGGCCGCTTCGATCTCGGCCACCACCTTGTCGGCGCCGGCCTTGCTCGAGGCGTAGTTGACCACCACCGAGGCGCCGGCGGCGGCGAGCGAACGGGCGATCGCCGCGCCGATACCCTTCGACGCGCCGGTCACCAGGGCGACCTTGTTCTGCAGCTTGCTCATGAGGAGATTCCTGTTTGTTGGGATGTGGACCCGCTTGCGGCGCAGGCCGCGGAAGGGGAGACCGCGAGCGGCCTGTGCCAAGGGATGGGGACGCCCGGCGCAGGGAGTCATAGCCCGTGGTTCAAAACATCTTTGACCATCGCTCACGATTGAAGCGCCCGCGAGGTGCTTGAAAGCGAGCGCATGCCCCTCATCCATGGACGATGCCGCGGCGCCCGCCGTGGTTCTTCCGATCGCTGGAACCCCCTGCATGAGCCACATCGCTGCTTCCGAACGGGTCGACACCTTCGACTACGTGATTTTTGGCGCCACCGGCGACCTCACCATGCGCAAGCTGTTGCCGGCGCTCTATCGCCGCTTTGCCGCCGGGCAGGTCCCGGACGACGCGCGGATCGTGGGCACGGCCCGTTCCCCGCTCGACGACAAGGCCTGGCGCGAGCGTGCGCGCCAGGCGCTGGGTGAGCACGTGAACGATGCCGATTCGTCCGTGGTCGACCGTTTCCTTGCGATGCTGCGTTACGTGAGCCTCAACGGCGCCGACGCAAACGCCCATTGGGACGGGCTGCGTTCGCTGCTCGACCGCGACGACCGCGTGCGGGTGTTCTACCTCGCCACCGCCCCGGCGCTCTACGGTGACATTGCGCGAAACCTCGACGCGAAGGGGCTGCGCACCGAGACGTCGCGCATCGTGCTGGAGAAGCCGATCGGTACCGACCTGGATACCGCGCGTCGCGTCAACGAGGACGTCGGCCGCTATTTTCCCGAGAACAGCATCTTCCGCATCGATCATTACCTGGGCAAGGAAGCCGTGCAGAACATCATTGCGTTGCGTTTCGCCAACCCGATGCTGGAGCGCATGTGGGATCGCCAATCGGTGGATTACGTGCAGGTGACCGCGGCCGAGACGGTCGGTCTGGAGGGCCGTGGCGGTTATTACGACGGGTCGGGCGCGTTGCGCGACATGATCCAGAACCACCTGCTGCAGGTGCTCACCGTGGTAGCGATGGAGCGGCCGGTCTCGCTCGACGCGGATGCCCTGCGTGACGAGAAGGTGCGGGTGCTGGCATCGCTCAAGCCGCTTGACCGCGACGACCTGGGCGCCAGCGTGGTGCGCGGCCAGTACGTCGAGGGCACCAGCGGCGGGAAGGCGGTGCCCGCGTACAACGATGAACTCGACGGCGAGGCGCCCAGCCGCACCGAAACCTTCGTCGCCCTGCGCGCCGAGATCGACAACGCGCGCTGGCGCGGCGTGCCGTTCTACCTCCGCTCGGGCAAGCGCCTGCCGCGCAAGCTGACCGAGATCGTGGTCCAGTTCCGCGCTACGGAGCCCGGCCTGTTCGGGGACGGGCATACCGGCAGCCGCCTGGTGATCCGGGTGCAGCCGGACGCGAGCGTCACCCTCCCGCTGTTCGTTAAGCACCCGGGCAATGGGTTCGCGCTTGAGGAGGCCGATGCGTCGTCGCGCTTGGACCCGGGTGCCGCCGGTGGCTTCCAGGATGCCTACGAGGGGCTGCTGCTCGACGCGGTGAAGGGCAATCCGGCGCTGTTCGTGCGCAAGGACGAAACCGAGGCCGCCTGGGCCTGGGTCACGCCGATCCTGGAGGCGTGGCAGCGTGATGAGGGCGGCCCCGACGCCTATGAAGCGGGCACCTGGGGCCCGGCCTCCGCCCGGCATATGCTCCAGCGGGAAGGGCATGCCTGGGCCGAGGACGCCGCGGCGTAACGGCAGGGTGGGCGGCCATGCCGGCCGCCCATTGCATCTGGCATTCCCGGCCGCATTATCGGGGGAGTTTCCCGTCCCTACCGGAGCGCCTGATGGCCACCTACGGCAAGACCCCCGACGCCCTCGCGAAGCTCACGCCCGAACAGTTCCGCGTGACCCAGCAAAACGGCACCGAGCGTCCGTTCCACAACGCGTTCCACGATGCGAAGGATGCCGGGCTCTACGTCGACGTCGTCTCCGGCGAGCCGCTGTTCACCTCGCTCGACAAGTTCGACAGCGGCTGCGGCTGGCCCAGTTTCACCCGTCCGGTGGAGAGCGCCCACGTGAAGGAACTGCACGACGGCAGCCACGGCATGATCCGCACCGAGGTCCGTTCCGCGCATGGCGACAGCCACCTGGGGCACGTCTTTCCCGACGGTCCGCGCGATCGGGGTGGCCTGCGTTACTGCATCAACTCGGCGTCGCTGCGTTTCATTCCCGTGGCCGATCTGGACAAGGAAGGCTACGGCGACTACGTCAAGCTGTTCGGGGGTGAGGCATGAGCGAGAAGGCGATTCTGGCCGGCGGTTGTTTCTGGGGCATGCAGGACCTCATCCGCAAGCAGCCCGGGGTGATCGCCACCCGGGTGGGCTACACGGGCGGCGACGTGCCCAACGCCACCTACCGTCACCACGGCACCCATGCGGAAGCCATCGAGATCGAATTCGATCCGGCAAAGACCAGTTATCGCAAGATGCTTGAGTTCTTCTTCCAGATTCACGATCCGACCACGCTCAACCGCCAGGGCAACGATGTCGGCATGAGCTATCGGTCAGCCATCTTCTACCTCGACGAGGCTCAGAAAACCGAAGCGGAAAACACCATCGCCGACGTCAACGCCTCCGGACTGTGGCCTGCCAAGGTGGTCACCGAGGTCGCGCCGGCCGGTCCGTTCTGGGAAGCCGAGCCTGAGCACCAGGACTACCTCGAACGCTACCCCAACGGCTACACCTGCCACTTCATCCGGCCGGACTGGGTGCTGCCTCGCCGTCCGGTTTGACCAAGCGCGAGGTTGATCGTCTTACGACCTCGCCGATACGTCATGGCGAGCAACGTTCCGATGTAACGCGCTCGCGCTAACCCATGGCATCGCGGCGGGTCCCGGCCTGCGCCGGGACGACGGTTGGGGGCGTCGCACCGGCGATCGGGTCCCCTCTACGCCGAACGACGGTCGCCCCGCAGTCCCGGCACATCCAGCAACGCGGGCATGCGGTCGATCACGGCCAGCGCGCCGACGCCGTGGAGATCGAGTGACTTGTGGTAGCCGTAACTCACCATCACCACGGGCACGCCGGCATCGTGGGCCGCCAGCACGTCGCTTTCCGAATCGCCCACCATCACCACGCGGTCGAGCGATACGCCGGCCACGGTGGCCAGATGCTTGAGCGGCACGCCGCTGGGCTTGCGCTCGGGCAGGGTGTTGCCGCCGACGATGCCGTCGATGTAACGCATCATGCCGCGGGCCTCGAGCAGCGGGCGCACGAATTCCTCGTTCTTGTTGGTGCACACGGCGAGTTTGATCCCGCGCTCGTGCAACGCCTCCAGCGTATCGACCACGCCCTCGTACGCGATGCCGTCCAGGGCCGTCTCGGCGTAGTGCCCGAGGAAGCCCGGCATCACGTCGTCGATATCGGCATCGCTGCCCGCGTGTTGGAACGCGTAGGTGATGAGCTTGCGTGAGCCTTCGCCCACCCAGCCGGTGATGGTGGGCACATCATAGGTGGGCAGCTTCCAGTCACGGAGCGTGCGGTTCACGGCGTCGGCGATGTCGGCCGCGCTGTCCACGAGCGTGCCGTCGAGGTCGAAGATGACCAGGGAGAAAGAAGACATGGAGGGCTCCGGGGCAGGGCGCCCGATTCTAGCCGGGTTGCAGGCCTTGCCTGAGGAGGGCGACGGCGTGCCGTGCGATGTCCGCGGGCGTGACGTGCCCACGCACGGGATCGCCATGCCATCGCCGTGACGCCGTCATCGGCAGCACGGTGAGGCTGAGCACGGTGCCCATCAGCAGCGCGGGGTCGAGGTGGGGGTTGAGTTTGCCCTGGGACTGCCAGCGGCGGATGGTCTCGATCAGGCGGATAGGGCGTTCCTCGTCCCCGAAGCGACGGCGGATGTGCTCCTTGAAGACGTGGCTGTCGCTGATCATCTCGCCGAAGATCACCGGTCCCACCCAGCGATGTTCGCCGGCCAGCTCGACGAAGCGCTCGGCCAGTTCGGTGAAGGCATCGACCGGGTCGTCCGCGTGCGATTCGAAGATGCCGCCGATGCGCTGGCGCATGGGCAAGATGTGCTCATCGTAGACCGCATCGAACAACTGCTCGCGGGTCTTGAAATAGTAGTGCACGGCGGCTGGTGTCATGCCGGCCTCGCGGGCGATGGACGCGAGCGTGGTCTCGGCGAAGCCCTTGTACGCGAACAAGCCCAGGGCGATCTCGATCAGGCGCTGGCGCTGGTCGGGACCGTCGGGCCGTGAAGGCGGTCGGCCGGGGCGCCGGCCGCGACGTGGGATGGAATCGACCACGGGTTCTCCAGGGGAAGACACAACCGGTCATGCATAGCACGGGCGACGGCCCATTGACGATGGCCGACGTTGACGCATATATTAAATCATCACTTAATTAATTTTAGCGAGCCGCCGTGTCTTCTTCAACGCCCGCGACCGCGACGCCGTCGTTGCGCCTCCTGTTTCCCGCCCTGATGCTCGCGATGCTGCTGGCGGCCCTCGACCAGACGATCGTGTCGACGGCGTTGCCAACCATCGTCGGCGAGATGGGTGGGTTCGACCAGCTCTCCTGGGTGGTCACGTCCTACCTGCTGACATCGACCGTGGTCGTGCCCCTGTACGGCAAGTTCGGCGACCTCTATGGCCGCAAGGTCGTGCTGCAGACCGCCATCGGCATCTTCCTCGTCGGTTCGGTGCTGTGCGGCGTGGCCCAGGACATGACCCAGCTCATCCTCATGCGCGCCCTGCAGGGGCTGGGTGGCGGCGGACTGCTGGTGGTGACCATGGCGGCGATCGGTGACGTCATTCCACCGGCCGAACGCGGCCGTTACCAGGGCCTGTTCGTCGGCGTCTACGGCCTGGCGACGGTGATCGGCCCGCTGATGGGCGGTTTCATGGTCGACCATCTCTCCTGGCGATGGATCTTCTACGTCAACCTGCCGTTGGGCGTGCTGTCGCTGATGGTGATCGCCACGGCCTTCCATCCGCACGTGAGCCACGTAAGGCACCGCATCGACTACTGGGGCGCCGGCTGGCTCACGCTCGCGTTGAGCTGCCTGATCCTGTTCACTACCGAAGGCGGCACGGTGCTGCCCTGGTCGTCGCCGCAGCTGTGGTTCGTCCTGGCCTTCGCGGTGGTGGGCGTCGTCGGCTTCGCCTACGAAGAAAGCGTGGCCGAGGAGCCGATCATTCCCCTGGCCCTGTTCCGTCATCGCACCTTCCTGCTGAGTTGCCTCATCGGCTTTTTCGTCGGCGCGGCGCTGTTCGGCTCCACCACCTTCCTGCCGCTTTACCTGCAGGTGGTCAAGGGCGTCTCGCCCACCGGTGCCGGTCTGCAACTGTTGCCTTTGATGGGCGGCGTGATGGTGAGTTCGATCGTCAGCGGTCGCGTGATCAGCCGCATCGGCCGCTACCGCTTTTTTCCGATCATCGGCACCTTCCTGGCGGCCGTGGCATTGATCCTCCTCGGCACCCTGCACGACGACACGCCGCTGGCGTTCCTCTACGCCTATGCCGCGTTGCTTGGCCTCGGCCTGGGCATGGTGATGCAGGTGCTCGTGCTGGCCACGCAGAACAGCGTGGACATGCGTCTGCTCGGCGTGGCCACGTCCGGTGTCACGCTGTTCCGCTCCATCGGCGGATCGCTGGGCGTGTCGATCTTCGGCGCGATCTTCAGCGACGGCCTCGCATCGCGCCTGGGCGAGCAGGCGGTGCAGGGGCGCCGTGGCATGGGGCCGGAGGCGCTGGCGAAGCTCCCGCCGGCCGCGCATGCCGCGTACACCCACGCGTTCGGTGCGTCGTTGCATACGGTCTATCACGTGGCGGCGGGCGTCATCGCCGTCGCGTTCGTCCTGGCCTGGGGCATGCGCGACGTGCCGCTGAGGCAGCACCGCCGCCCCGGTTAGCAGGGTGGGCCGTACGAATACGGACGATCGCTGTCCGTCGTCGTACGGTTTGCCGGGCGATACGTACGCGGCATCGCGGCCCAGCGCCTTGGCACGGCTCCTGCTATGTCACATCGCATGGACATCGCTCGCCCCGCCGTTCCGCTATTTCGCCGTCCCCGCACGCTCTGGCTCGCGGGTGCATCTGCCGCGCTGCTCGTCACGCTCGCCGCGACCTTGGCGATCGGCCAGGCCGCGCCCCATGTCGACCGCAACGACGTCTGGATCGGTACGGCGCAGTGGGGCCAGATGCAACGCGAGATCCGCGCCACGGGCACGCTTGTGCCAAAGCAGATCCGCTGGATCACCGCTGGCGCGGCGGCCACGGTGCAGCAGGTTGTGGTGGAGCCGGGCGCGCGCGTGCGGGCGGACACGGTGATCCTGCAACTGGTGAACCCCGAACTGCGGGCCAACCTCGAGAAGCAACGTGCCGCGCTGGCAGGCGCCGAGGCGGCCGTCGTCGCGCAGCGGGCGCTGCTTCGTTCGCAACGGCTGGATGCCGATGCCCTCCGTGCCCAGGCAAACGCCGACCTCCTGGTCGCCGACGTCCGGCGGATCGCGAACGAACGCGCCTTCGCGAAAGGGGCGTCGGCCGAGATCGACGTCGCGCAGAGCCGGATCACGGTGGCGCAGGATCGCAAGCGCCTCGCCATCCAGGACAAGCGCGTCGCGGCCATCCGCGCCAACGCCGATGCCCAACTGCGCGCCGAGGAGGCTCGCCGCGATGAAGCAGCCAGCGCGCTCGACATCGCCCGCCAGCAGGTCGAGTCCTTGAGCGTGCGGGCCGGTATCGACGGCATCCTCCAACAGGTGGAGGTCGAAGCCGGGCAGCAGATCGCCACGGGCGCAAAGCTCGCGCGCGTCGCCCGGCCCGACGAACTCATCGCCCGCCTGCAGGTGCCCGAGACCCTGGCCCGAGACGTGGCCCTCGACCTGCCCGTGGAGGTCGATACCCACGGGGGCCTTGCCCGGGGCCGCCTCGTGCGCGTCGACCCGTCGGTGCGCAACGGCAGCGTCACGGTCGACGTCGCGTTCGACGGCCCGTTGCCCGGTGGCGCACGGCCGGATCTCTCGGTGGACGGCCGCATCGTTCTCGGCACGCTGTCGCACGTGATCAGCGTAGGGCGTCCCTATGCCGCGACGCCCGATGGCCCCGGCACCCTGTTCGTGTTGCGTGGCAGCGACGACCGGGCGCACCGCGTACCCGTCCGTTTCGGCGTCATGTCGAGCGACCGGGCGGTGGTGCGCGAGGGCCTTCGCGCGGGCGACCGGGTGATCCTTTCGGACACGAGCCGGTGGAACGGCTACGACACGTTACGCTTACGCTAAGAGGGAGAGCGACCGCATGACCGACACGCCATTGATCCGCCTCGAGGGGCTGGGCAAGGTATTCCACACCGACGATGTCGAAACGCACGCCCTGTCAGGCGTATTGCTCGACATCGCGGCCGGCGATTTCGTGGCGATCACCGGGCCGTCCGGCTGCGGCAAGTCCACGCTCCTGTCGGTGCTGGGCCTGCTCGACTCGCCCAGTTCCGGGCGGTTGCTGCTGGATGGCGCCGACGTGGCCGGGCTCGACCTGCGCCGGCAGGCCCACGTGCGCAATGCCAAGATCGGCTTCATCTTCCAGGCCTTCAACCTCATCGCCGACCTCACCGTGGAAGAGAACGTCGCCCTGCCGCTTACGTTCCGCCCCGATTACCGGCGCGACGCGGCGCAGCGGCGCGTCCGCACGGTGCTCGACCAGGTGGGCATGAGCCATCGCCACCGGCATTACCCAGGGCAACTATCCGGTGGCCAACAGCAGCGTGTCGCGGTAGCCCGCGCCCTCGTGGGCGAGCCTCGCATCCTGCTCGCGGACGAACCGTCGGGCAATCTCGATTCGCACAACGGCGAGGCGGTGATGCAACTGCTTGAGCAGCTCAACGCCGACGGCGCGACGTTGTGCATGGTGACGCACGATCCGGCCTTCGCCCGGCGCGCGCACCGCGTGGTGCATATGCTCGATGGCCGCATCGTCGACGAGGACACCTTCGAGCGTCTGCGCGGTGACGACGGCGCCGCGATGCCGTTGCTCGGCGAGGCATCGCCGTGATCCCCGCGACGATCGTATTCGCCGAGCTGCGGCAGTCGTGGCGTGGCCTGTGGCGCCGGCCGGCTTTCCTAACCCTGGCCACGTTCACGCTCGCGCTGGGCGTGGCGACGATCACGGCCACGTTCTCGCTGCTCGACCAGGCCTTGCTCAAGCCGTTGCCGTTTCCCCATGCCGAGCGCCTGGTCACGCTCGGCTCGTACTGGATGGACGACCAGAACCTCGCTGCGCCGGGGTATTACGCGCCGCTCAAGACCATGGACGCGATCGAGTCCGCGGGCTTTATCGAGGGCGGGCCCGCCAACGTGAACATCGCCCCCGGTGGGCGCCCCATGGTGGTGGCAGGGATAAAAGCGGACCGCGGCTTTTTTGAAACCCTCGGCGTGTCGATGGCCCTGGGGCGCAATTTCGACGAGGACGAGGGACGTCCCAACGGGCCGCCGGCAGTGTTGCTCTCGCAGGCCACCTGGCGTGACCGCTTCGGCGGCGATCCCACGGTGGTGGGCCGTTCGCTGAACGTCGAGGGGCGCGACATGCCGATCGTCGGCGTGCTGCCCGCGTCGTTCCAGTGGCCCTGGCCGATCGACCTGGTGATCTCGATGCAGCTACCGGCGGTATCGGACGACATGAACACCAACCAGCTGATCGTCGCGCGAATGAAGCCGGGTGCGACGTTGGCGGGCGTTTCGGCGCAGACGGCGGCGATACTCACGCCCCTGATGCTCGCAGGGACCCCCGCCAACGAGGCGAAGCAGGCCCGCGATGCGCTGCGCCAACAGCCGCCCAACGCGTTGCCGCTGATGTCGAGCGTATTCGCCAGCAGCACGGGAAAGACCGTGTGGCTCTTCCTGGGCGCGGGTGCATGCGTGCTCCTGATCGCTGTGATCAACCTTGCGAGCCTGGTCATGCTGCGCTCGCTGACGCGGACGCACGCGATCGCGGTGCGCGCCGCGCTGGGGTCGTCGCCGGGACGCCTCAGCCTGCCGGCGTTCGGCGAGGGCGCCTTGGTCGGCCTGCTCGGTGCCGTGTCGGGCCTGGCGATGGCATGGGGCGGGCTGCGGCTCATCGGTGGCATCGTGCCCCCCGAATGGATGCGTGGCGAGCGCGTCACGCTGACGGGCACCAGCGTGCTGTTTGCGCTGGTCGCGGGCGTGCTGGCGGCGGCCGGCGCGACCCTGCTCGCCGTGGTACGCAGTCGTCGTCGCGACTGGCGGCGCGAACTGGTCGGTGGCGGACGCGGAGGCATCAGCCGCGAGGACGGGCGCGCGGGGCGTGCCCTGGTGGTGGCGCAGGTCGCGGTCGCCGTGGTGTTGCTGATCGGTGCCGCGCTGTTCATGCGCACGCTGCATCGGTTGGAGTCGGTGCCGATGGGCTTCGTCAGTCGCAACGTCAGCACCTTTACGCTGTCGCCGATGAAAAAGCGCTACGTCACCATCGGCGACGTAGCGCGCCTGACCGACGACGTGGTGCGCCGCCTGCGCGACCTGCCGGGCGTGGAAAGCGCCGGGGCGGCGAGCAACCTGCCCACGGGCAGCCAGCTCAACTGGCCGATCGTGCTGCCGGACGGCACGACGTTCGGCGTGCAGTACCGCTTCGCAAGCCCCGGTTTCTTCGATGCCGTGGGCATGCCGTTGCTGGCGGGACGGGGCATCGAGGCCACCGATGTCGCCGGCGCGGATCCGGTCTGCGTCGTCAGCGCGTCGTTCGCGCGCACCTACATGAAGGAGCCCGATCCGATCGGTCACGTCGTCACGCTGTTCGTGGGGCCCCAGTTACACGTGGCCCTGCGTGTCGTCGGGGTGGTGGGCGACGTACGCCAGAAAGGGCCCGCGGAACCGGCACCGCCGATCCTTTACACGCCGCTGGCCCAGGTGCCTCCGGTGGTGTGGTCGTTCCTGCAGGGCTTTGGCCCGCTGAGTTTCGCGGTGCGCAGGCATCCCGGCACGGGGCTCGACGACGCGACGCTGGGCGGCGCGGTCGAATCGGTCGCGCATGACCAGCCCATTTCCGACGTGAGCACGCTGGACACCGTGGTCGCGTCGACCACGGCGGTGCAGCGTCTCAACCTCTTGCTGGTCGGGCTGTTCGCCGTGCTGGCGTTACTGCTCGCGTCGGTGGGCCTGTATGCGGTGATGTCGGTGGCCGTCGCGGCGCATCGCCACGATTACGGTGTCCGCGCTGCGCTGGGGGCGACGCGCGCTCGTCTGCTCTGGACGGTCGTCCGGTCGGCGGCGACGCAACTCGGCTGGGGACTGGCGATCGGCCTGGCCGTGTCCATGGTGCTTTCAAGGATGCTTTCGGGCTTCCTCTTTGGCGTGCAGCCGCTCGATCCCGTGGCGATCGGCGCGGTGCTGCTCGTTCTTGGCGGCTCCGGCCTCGTCGCCAGCCTGCCGCCCGCGTGGCGCGCAGCGCGCGTGCGACCCATGCAGGCCCTGCGTACCGACTGACCGCGCCTACCCGACTGATCTAGACTCGCTTCCCATGTCCGATATGCCAGCGACGGCCGACACCCTTCCTCACGTTCTCGTGGTCGACGACCAGGAGGCCGTGCGCGACGCGCTACGCCTGTTGCTCAAACATGCCGGCTACCGCGTCACCCTCGCGGCGTCGCCCGCCGACGCGCTGGCGTGTCTGCGGGACGACGATACATCGGCAGCACTGGTCGACATGAACTACGCCCAGGACACCACGTCCGGCGAGGAGGGCCTGGCGCTCATCCGTGCCATGCGCGCGCAGCGTCCCGAGGTGCCGATCGTTGCGATGACGGCATGGGCGAGCATCGACCTGGCGGTGCGGGCCATGCGCGAAGGCGCGGTCGATTTCGTCGAGAAGCCTTGGCAGAACGCGCGACTGCTGAGCGTGCTGAACGCGCGCATCGCCTTGCAGCGGCGTGAGCGCGACGTGCGTCGGCTGGGTGAGGCGCAGTCGCTGCTGCTCGACGACGGGGACACGTTCGTGGCCGAGTCGGCGGCGATGCGTCGCCTGATGAACGACGTGGACCGCATCGCCCGCAGCGACGCCGCCGTGCTGCTGCTCGGTGAGAACGGCACGGGCAAGAGCGTGATCGCGAAGCGCCTTCACCAGGCCTCGTCCCGACGGCAGCGGCCCTTCGTCAAGGTCGATATCGGCGGGCTGGCGCCCACGTTGTTCGAGGCCGAGTTGTTCGGCCACGTCAGGGGTGCCTATACCGACGCGCGCCAGGATCGGGCGGGGCGCTTCGAAACGGCCGATGGCGGCACGCTGTTCCTCGACGAGATCGGGAACCTGCCCCTTGAGCAGCAACCGAAACTGCTGCGCGTACTGGAGGATGGCGAATTCGAGCGTCTGGGCGCATCGCGCACGCAGCGGGTCGACGTCCGCATCGTCGCCGCGACCAACGCCGATCTGGATGCCGAGGTGGATGCCGGGCGCTTCCGCGAGGACCTCCTGTACCGCCTGAGCGTGTTTCCCCTGCGCGTGCCGCCGTTGCGCGAGCGTCCCGACGACGTGGTGCCGCTGGCCAGGCATTACCTGACCGCGGCGAGCCGGCGTTACCGGCGCGATACCCCTGTCATGGACGCCAGCGTGGAGCGCGCGCTGATCGAGTATGCGTGGCCGGGCAACGTGCGCGAACTGGCCCATGCCATGGAGCGGGCCGCCTTGCTGGGCGGATCGCGGGTGAGCGTGGCCGACCTGCGCCTGCGCCGATCGGCGCGCACGCGGGGCGTGGAGGACATGACCCTCGACGATGCCGAAGCGATGATGTTGCGCGGCGCCATCGAACGCCACGATGGCAACCTGCTGCGTGCGGCAGAGCACCTGGGGATCACCCGGCAGAGCCTCTACCGGCGCATGGAAAAACACGGACTGCAACGCGATGAGGCGTCATAACCTGCTCGTCGCGTCGCCGGCCCTGCTGGCGCTCGCATGCGTGTTGTGCGTCGGGCCACCCGAGCCCGCCGAAGCGCTGGCCCTGTTCGTGCTCGTGGTGGCGCTGACGTTCGCCGCCTCGCATGTGCTCAGCCACCGGCCAAGCCGGCTGCAGACCGTCGCCAGCCTGTTGGAGGCGTTGCGTGAAGGCGACTACGGCGTGCGTGCCACCGTTACCGGGCATCGCGAGGGCATCGGCGACATCGCCGTACGCTTCAACGAACTCGCCGAACGGCTTCAGGACGAACAGCGCAGCCTGCAGGAGTCGGTACAACTGCTCAGCAAGACGCTCGCCGCCCTGGACGGCGCGGTGTTCGCCTTCGAACGTGACGGGCGCCTGCGCCTGGTCAATCCGGCCGGCGAGCGCCTGCTCGGGCGTCCCGCGGTCGGATTGCTCGGTGCCGACGCCTTGTCGCTGGGACTTGCTCCGTTATTCGACGTCGCGTCCGGCGAGATCGTCGCCCATGCGTTCGCCGGCTCATCGGGGCGATGGCAGGTCGGGCACGCGCGTTTGCGCAGCCGGAGCCAGGATGGCCGGCTGCTGGTGCTGCAACCCATGGAGCGGGCGTTACGGGAGGAAGAGGCCCACGCCTTCCGGCGCCTGCTTCGCGTGCTCAGCCACGAAATCGCCAATTCGATGGGGCCCATCGGCTCGATGGTCGACACGTTGCAGGGCCTGCTTCCCGGACCGGGACGGTCGTTGGATGCCGACCTGGACGCCGACCTTCGCCACGGCTTGACCGTGATCGGCCAGCGCAGCGCGGCACTGCAGCGTTTCGTCGGCCAGTACGCGCGTATGGCGCGCCTGCCACCGCCGTGCCTGGCACGTGTCGACGTGGGGGCGCTGTGTGCACGAGTCGTCGACCTGTTCGACGATCCCCGGTTGAGGCTTCGCGCCGGCGGCGCCTTGGCCGTGCAGGGCGACGCCGACCAACTGGAGCACGTGCTGATCAATCTGCTGTGCAATGCGGTGGAGGCGGGCGGCGAGGCGGCCGTGGTCCTGGCCTGGCGACGGGAAGGCGCCGTGGCGGTCGTCGATGTCAGCGATCTTGGGCCCGGTATTCCCTCTAGCGGCAATCTCTTCGTGCCGTTCTTCACCACCAAGCCGCAGGGCGCGGGCATCGGCCTGGCGTTGTCGCGACAGATCGTCGAGGCGCAGCACGGCACGCTCGAACTGCACCCGCGCGACGATGCCCGGGGCGCCATCGCCCGGATGACGCTGCCTGTCGACGGGGCGGAGTAAGTGGGAACCGTTCGCATGTTCTTTCGAATCGACGCGTCGATTCGGCAAATCGTCCCCTCGGTGGCGACGGGGCCGGGCGGGGTGGCGCGGGACGCTTAGTATCGGACAGGTTCGCCACGGCATGCCGCTGGCGAGCACCACCAGTGCGTTTCCCACCGTGCAATCACTTCAGGAGAGTTCTGCCATGCAGCCGTCCAACGAATCGATCACGACCCGCGCTTTCGCCCGCATCAACGCTTCGGACGTCACCGAGGTGACCAAGGACAAGGACGACAAGGGCCTGTTCCTCACCATCGACACCACCGACCGTCCGGAACCGGAACACTTCATCCTCTGAGCGTCCGCCACCGGAACGACATGCCCCGGAAGGGGCGTGTCGTCCTGGACCGTCCTCGTCGTCCCTCGCGGATCAGGCCATGAAACGTCCCCTCATCCTTGCACCCGATATCGATCCCCACGCCTGTGCCGCGGCCTGGGCACTCGAACGGCAGGGCGTCACGCCGTTGTGGATGCCTTCGTTGCAGGCGCGCCCCGGGGTGCACTACACCTTCCATATCGCCAACGACGCGCTGTCGCTGGAGGATTCGCTGCGCGGCGACGACCGCATCGGCGCGGTCTGGAACCGCCGCCTGCACGATCCCGCGCCACACTGTGCCGACGCCGATCGCACGTTCGCCGAGTGGGAGTGGAAGCTCTTCCAGCGTGGCCTGTTCAGTATCGCCCAGAGCGTCGGCGATGCGTTGTGGATCAACCCGCTACCCGCCGCCCAGCGCGCCGAGCTCAAGCTGGTGCAACTGGACGCCTGCCGCCGGCTTGGCATCCCGTTTCCCGACACCGTGGTCACCACCGACGCGGAACAGGTGGATGCCCTGCGTCGTCGCTGGGGACGCATCGTCTTCAAGAGCTTCCTCGTGCATCACTGGGAAGAGAGCGACAGCGGCCGCATGCACGCGGTCGGCGTGACCCTGCTCGACGACCACAGCGATCTGCCGCCGGAGGCCATCGCCGTCTGTCCGGGCATCTACCAGCGATACATCGAAAAAGCGGCCGACGTACGCGTGACCGTGATGGGTGAGCGCATGTTCGCGCTCAAACTGACCCGGCGCGCCGGAGGCGGCGGTTTCGTCGACTGGCGCGGCCACGCAAAGAGCGGCGAGCTGCTCGCGCAAGCCTTCACGCTGCCGGGCGACGTGGAACAGAAACTGCGCGCCCTGATGCGCGAGTTGAATCTCGTGTTCGGTGCGGTCGACCTCGTGATCGATCGCGAGGGCGGTTATCACTTCCTCGAGGTGAACCAGGCGGGCCAGTTCCTCTTTATCGAAGAGATGGCGCCGGAATACCCGATCCTGCGTTGCCTTACCGCGATGCTCCTGACCGGACGCACCGACGCGCCGCTCGAGGCGGTGCAGGGCGTGGACATGGCATCGTTCCGGCAGTCCGAGGCCATCGAGGCGCTCGGCGAGCGGATAAGCGAACGGCCGCCGGAGCGGCCGTTGCTGACGATCGAATGAGCCTGTCGGCGGTTGCCGCGGCCCTCGGGGACCGCGGCAACGCCAGGATCAGAACTTCTGGTCGTAGCTGACGTAGAAGAAACGATCCACGTCGAACGCCGAGTTGTACGGCGGCACGCCCGAGGACGCGGCGTCGTAGTACAGCGGGCCCTTGCGGTTGAACACGTTGTTGATGCCCAGGGTGAAGGTGCCCTGCCACGGTGCGCGGTAACGGAACTGCGCGTCGTTGAAGGTGACCGATCCCTTGCGGGCGACGCCCAGCGTACCGGTGTCGTTGTTGACCTGGTTCGGGTTGGAGCACTCGAAGCTGTCGACGCAGACGTCCTTGAGCCCGGAGAAGTAACGCATTGTCCAGCTCGCGCCGAACGACTTGTATTCCCAGTTCAGGGCCAGGTTGGAGCGCACGCGGAACTCGCCGGCGGAGGCGTTGGTGGCCACGGCCTGGTTGACCTGGTAGCCGACCAGGTGGCGTGCCGGGGCGCCCGGACCCGCCGTCTCGTCGTACTGCTTCAGGTAGGTGCTGTCCGACGCGATCGAGAACGTGCCGATCGACGTCTCCGGCAGGCGGTAATGCACGCCGAAGTCGTAGCCCTGGGTCTGGATCGTGCCGACGTTGGCGGGCGTTTCCAGCAGGTTGGTGATCGTGCCGGTCGCGTCGCGCGTCACGTTGTTGCAGAACGACGGAATGTTCTGGATGTAGCAGAAGTTCAGGACGCCGTTCGCGGTCAGGTTGGTGATCGCGTTGGTGACCTGCACCTTGTAGTAGTCGAGCGTGAAGTCCAGGCCCTGCACGTAGTGCGGGCTGTACACGAGGCCGACGGTGCGGGTGATCGACTTCTCCGGCTTGACCTGGGTGCTGCCGCCCTGCAGGAACGGCACCTGGCCCGAATCGCCGTTGGCGCTGGCGATGGGCTGGCCGTTCTGGTTGACCTGGCGGAAGTTGGCCGGCACGCCCTGGGCGGCGCAGACCGGCTTGGCGGCGGCCGAACCGTAGACCGCGTCGCACGGGTCGAGATAGTTGTCGAAGGTCTGCGCCGTGCCCTGGAAGAGATCCTGGATGCTCGGCGCGCGGAAGCCCTGCGCATAGGTGCCGCGGACGAGCAGGTCGTCGATCGGGCGGTAGCGGAAGCTGTACTTGTTGTTCGTGGTGCTGCCGAAGTTGCTGTAGTGCGAGTAGCGGCTGGCGACGTTGACGCCGAGCTCCTTCGCGCCGGGCAGGTCACGCAGCAGCGGCACGTCGAGTTCGAGGTAGGCCTCGTTGACGATGTAGCTGCCGTTGGTCGGCTGGCTGGCGGGGTTGGTCGTCAGGCCGAGCGCATCGGTGGCGTCCGGCGTGAAGCGGCCTTCTTCCTTGCGGTGTTCGACGCCGCCGGCGATGCTGACCGTGCCGCCCGGCAGGTCGAACAGGCCGCCGCCCACGTTGGCGCTGAAGTCGTTGGTCTTCTGCGTGGCGCGGTCGGTGGCGAGGTAGCCCAGGTACTGCCACAGCGCGGGGCTCAGGGCGGCGGGGCCACCGGCGATGTTCCACGGCAGGCAGCCGGCCGCCCGGTCGGCGGCATTGGCGCAGGCCACCTGGCCGTTGACCAGCGTGGTGGGGCCGAGGGCCTTTTGCGCGTTCGGCAGGAACACGTTGCCGTTGTAGACCTGTTTCACCTTCGACTGCGAGTAGGTGTAGGTCGCGTCCCAGTTCCAGTCGTGGTTGATGAAGGTGAAGAAGCCTTCGGCGCCCACGTCGATGTGCGCCATGCGATCCTTGTTGAACGAATCGCGCGGTTCTTCGGTCAGGCGGCGGGCGAAATCGACGTCCTGGCCCGGGAACGGGTTATAGGCGTTCTGGCCCGACAGCTGCAGGCCCGTGGCCGACGTGCTGAACGGATAGCCGGCGACGACGGTCGACGAGTCGCGCACGCTGTAGCTGGCCGTGCCGTGCAGGGTGACGTTGTCGGTCAGGTTGTAACGGTCGGTGAGGAACAGGTTGCGCAGCTTGGTGCCGGCGCGGAAGGTCGAATCGGCCTGGGTGTTGTAGCCGTTCGCGTCGCGCTGGTCGTAGTCGGCCAGGTTGGACGCGTTGCCGCCCGGGCGCAGCACGTAGCTGGTGCCGTCCGGCGCGAGGATGTTGCCTTCGTTGGTGAGGCCCAGGCGAGCGTCCGGATGGCGCGGACCCTGCGGGTAACGCGTCAGCGAACGGGTGTTGCTCATCAGCGGATCGGTCTGCTGCTGCGTGGCGGCGAGGATGATCGAGTTGTTCTTGGTGCTGTGGCCCCAGGTGAACTCGTAGTTTTTCTGGTCGCCGTCGCGCTTGCCGTTGGTGCCGTAGTAGACGTTGGCTTCGGCACCGTCGAACTTCTGCTTGGTGACGATGTTCACCACGCCGCCGATCGCGTCGGAGCCGTAGATCGACGAGGCGCCGTCCTTGAGGACGTCGATGCGCTCGATGATCGAGACAGGAATGGTCGAGATGTCGGTGAGGCCGGAGAGGTTGGTGCTCCAGCGACGACCGTTGACCAGCACGAGGGTGCGCTTGGAACCGAGGTTGCGGATGTTGACGTAGCTGCCGCCGACGCCATCGCCGTTGGCGAGCGGGTTCTGGTTGCTGATGTCGGGCGTGCCGGTGGAGGGCAGGCGGGCGAGCACGTCGTTGACGTTGGTCAGGCCGGTGGCCTGGATCGCCTTTTGGTCCATGGTGTAGATCGGCTGCGACGTCTCGACGTCGACCGAACGAATGCGCGAACCGGTGACCACGACGGTCTCCATGTTCTGCGACTTGGTGGCGTCGGGCGCGGCATCCTGCGCCTGGGCGGCGACCGAGAGCAGGCACGCGCTCAGCGCAACGACGAGGGCAGTGCGCTTGGGAGCGCCCCGGAAGGAATTCGTATTCATGCTGACCTCCGCGCTTCGCCTCGCGGCGAAACGGCAACTTCGGAAGGGACGGCACCTGGGGAAGGGAACCGACCTGTGGGGTTTGTGGGGAGGGTGGGGAAACCCGGCCGTCGATTCCCCTGCGGACTAGACGGCGTAACGGGAACATAACGCCAGCGTCATGGGAGTGACAAGACCATGCGAGAAAGAAAAGCGAAGATTCGCAATGTTTTACGACGTGCCGCACGCTGCGCGCGGGAAGTGGACCGTGCCCGCGAACCCTCAGGGCTTCGATGGAACGACGTCGGCGCACCGGGCGTCGTGACGTGACGCGACGCCCGCCGCATCGCACGGCGGCAGGTAGAGCATGCGCGGCGGTGGATGCATCAGGAAGTTTTGATGCGAGATGTTCCACGCGTACGCCCCCGCGAGCGGAAAGGCGAGACAGTCGCCGGGCGCGAGGGCATCCACCGGTTGCCGTCGGGCCAGTACGTCTTTCGGCGTGCAGAGTTGTCCCACCAGGGTGACCTTCTCGTGCGCGACCGCGACGTCACCGTGGCCACGCCAGACCACGAACGGATGATCGTGCCCTTGCGCGGGCGGCGTGCGGAAATGGTGGGTGCCGCCGTGGGCGACGGCAAACCACTCGCCATGGCTGCGTTTGACGTCGAGCACCTCCATGACGTACCAGCCGCAGGCCACGCTGACGAAACGCCCGGGCTCGAAACGCAGCCGCAGCGTCTCGTTGCGATCGGCGAGCAGGCGGCCCAGGCCCTCGCAGAACGCGGCCCAGTCGAAAGAGCGAGACGGGTCGGCATAGTCCACGCCGAAGCCGCCGCCCGCGTTGACCGTGGTCACAGCGACGCCGTGATCGCGCTGCCAGCGATGCACGATGTCCAGGTACGTGTTCACCAGGCGAAGTTGTATCGCGGCGTCGCACTGGTGAGACATCAGGTGGAAGTGAAACCCCTCCAGCGTGAGTCGCGGCGCATCGCGGAGGATGGCCAGGGCCGCCGGCAGGTCGGCTTCGTCCATGCCGAACGGCGTGGGCTTGCCACCCATCATCAATCGCGTGTCGCCGACGCCGTCCACGCCGATGTTCATGCGCAGGAAAACGCTCGCCGTGCGGTTCGTGCGGTGTGCGATCGCCGCGAGGCGGCGTAGCTCGCCGAGGCTTTCGACGTGGAGCGTACAGCCGGGGATGGCGATGGCATCCCTGATGTCGGCGTCGAGCTTGCCCGGTCCGCCGAAGAGCAGGGGCTTGCCCGGCTGGTGCGCGCGAAGCCATCGAAGCTCACCGCCCGACGCGGCCTCGAAACCGTCGACCCACGGCGCGATCGCGGCGAGGACGGGCGCGTCCGCGTTGGCTTTCGCCGCGTAGTAGAGCTCGCAGCCGGCGGGAAGCGCCTCACGCATCGCGCGCACATGCGTGCGCAAGGCATCGATGTCGTAGACATAGGCGCAGACCGGATCGTCGCTCTCCTGGCGCAGGCGCCGCACTTCCTCGCGCACGCGCGACCCATCGATCCGGAGCGTCATGCGGCCACCACCCAAGGTGCCTGGGTGCCGATCGGACTGGGCAAGGCGGTGTAGTCGGCGTCGCGATCGGCACGACGGAACAGCCGCGTGCGCAGGTTGTTCTTGCTTGGCAGCGCGTCGCCGTCGACCAGGCCCTGGAGAGCGGGCTGACGGCCGTGCCGCGCCTGCCAGCCCCGGGCCAGATCGGCGATGCTCTGCCACATGCGATGTTCCAGCGCCAGGTCGTCGCCGCACAGGTGGAAGATCGCCTCGGCGAGATTGTTGACGAGCGCGCAATAGGCGATCCGCTTCCAGCCGCGGTCCGCCGAATAGCCCAGCGAGGCCCGGGCCCGTTCCGAGAGGCCGTCCAGGCGCCCGGCAGGCCAGTGATGCTCGACGAGCTTGGTGCCCTCCAGGTCGCGTACCCATACGCGGGCGGGCATGCCGCGGTCGAAGCCGACCACGGTGTTTTGCAGGTGGGGCTCCAGCACCACCCCATGGCGGAAAAAGGCCAGCCACGTCCCCTCCAGCAGCCGCGCGGCGTAGGACTGGAACCAGGCCAGCGCCATGGGGGCGTACGGACCGCCCAGGCCTTCGACCATGCGTCGACAGACGCTGTGGCCGTCGCGGTCGGTGGTGAACAGCGCGCCGGCCACCTGGGGCCGGTAGCGCTTGCGATGCAGCGGCGAGAGGTTTTCCCGATAGAGCATGCCGAAGCCTTCGGTCAGCTCGCGCAGCGCGTCGGCGTCGTCGGAGAACGCACTGAAATCGAGCGTGGTCGCCGCCGGTTCCACCATCACGTCGAAGCCGGGCACCTGCCGGGTGACGTCGCGCCAGACGGGTTCCAGCAGGCGCGTCAGCGCCACCGCGCTTTCGAGTTCGTACCAGGCGTTCTTGCGCACGCAGTTGGTCAGGCGCACGTGGATCGAGAGCTTGAGGAAATAATCCAGCGCCGGGTGATACATCGTGCGCACCGACGAGGTGGGATACAACGCGTCGCCCAGGGGGCCCAGCGGCTCGACCCAGCCCGCCGCGATGGCGGCTTGCAGCGGCGGCTGGGCGAGCAGGCGCTCGGCTTCCCAGGGATGGCAGGGGTAGCGGTCGGTGCCGCCCGACACCGTCGCCAGCGTCGCCCGCACGTCGCGGCCTTGCCCGCGGAACAGGCGCGGGTCGATCCGGAACCAGAACAGCGGCACGCGTGCGCGGATCTCCGGCGAGGCGTCGAGCACCAGCGGCAACGGCAGGCCCTCGCGGCTCTTCGGCGTGGGATGCATCGCGTGGCCCCATAGCATGCCTTGCTCCGCGTCGAGCAGGGCGTCGCCTGTCAGCGGCGCGTCGAGCGAGCGGGCGAGCAGTTGCCGTGCGACCTCGATGCTGTTCATCGTCTGCGCGTGCAGTTCGCCGTTGAAGCCGCATTCGGGGGCGAGGCGCTCGAGCAGGAAACGCACCGTGGCGTCCGCATCCGCGCAGCGCCAGGCATCGCCCGGCGCCTTCAGGTAAGGCGGCGAGGCAAACTCGCAGCGCCCCAGCCGGCTGCTGCGCGCGATGCCGATGCACAACGCGTAGCCCGGCTCGGCGAACGTCATGCGGAGCATGCGGCCGCCGACGTGGGCGAGGCCACCTGGGGCATCGTGTCCGCGATCGTCCAGATCGGCCTGGCCACGAGGCAAGGCGAATTCACGCAGGTAGCAGTTGATCCAGCAGGCGATGGCCTGTCGTTCGGCCTGGGCCTGGTACCACTGGTCACGTATCGCTGGCGGGGACATGGAGCGACCTCTTCAGGGGACGGAAGACAAGGGCGGCCGTCGCCACGGCGGCGAGGCCGGCGAGCGCGGCCGCGACAAAAGGCGCGGCCAGATCGATGCGCGAAACGAGTGCGCCGGCAGTCAGGCCGCCTGCGGCACCCGCCCACTTGCCGCAGGCGTCGAACAGGCCGAAGACGTGGCCGGCGTGGCCGCCTGCGGCACGCTGGCCGAGTGCGCGATTGAGTCCGCCCAGGGCCAGCAGCATGCCCGCGCCGTAAAGCAGGCGGGCCGCCACGATCCACGCCGGCGATGGCGCCATGGCGTGGGCCAGGCAGGCGAGCGAGAACACCCCGAGCCCTAGTAGCAAGGGACGATCCGGTGCCATGGCGGCGCCGCGCCACCACGGTAGGGCCACTAGGTACACCAGGTGCGGAAGGCTGTAGAGCAGGCCCGCGGTCGCATCGCGGGTGACACCGAGGCGTTCGGCGTATGGCACGAAATACGGGAAGGTCACCACCATCGCGAAATAGAACAGGAACTGCACGCCGAGCAGGCCGAGCCAGTCGCGCCAGGCGGGAGCCGTCGCGCGTGTCGCCGCGTGAGTGGCGTGGCCATCGTCCCGGGGCAGGCACAGCGTCACCGCGAAGGCCACCAGCGGCAGCAGGGCCAGATACCGGTAGAGCGCCTGCGGCGAGCCCCATGCCATGGCAAGGCCGAGCAGCGCAGGTGCCGAGACCATCGCCAGTCGTGCGGAAAACTGCGTCCAGTCGAGCGCGCGGGCGAGGGAGCCATCCCGGCCGAACTGGGTCGCGAGGTAGGCGTTCGCGGCGGCGAGCGATCCGCCGCACGTGCCCTGGATCGCCAGGGCGAGCACGAACCAGCCGAGGTGAGGGGCGAAGCCCGCCATGGCGAAGCCGAGCGCCAGGCCAAGCTGTGCACGCAGGAGCGACAGGCGCCGGCCGTAGCGATCGGCGAGGCGCCCCCACGTGGTGGCCGTCAGCGCGGTGCAGACCGTCGGCAGCACGTAGAGCGCGCCGGCCAGCCAGGCGGGTGCGTCGGGTGCCAGGGCACCAAGCACGCGCGGCATGAACACCGGCATGCCCAGGGCGGTGAAGGCGGCGAGATAATGCGCCGTCAGCACGGGTCCGAGCACGCGCATCATGCGTCCCCGCGCAGCCGCGGATCACGCATGAAGTTCGGTCCGCTGTCGCCATAGAACTTGTTGATGTCCGAGGCCCCGGTTGCCTGCTTGCTGAGCAGGCTGCCCGCGCTCAGCAGGTATTTCACCGGCAGGGCCTGCGCGTCGAACAGGCGTCGCGCCGGCGCGACGTCGATGCCGTCGCCGGCCAGCGCATCGAGGGTGGCGTCGACGATCCGGGCCAGCGCCGCGTAGAGGGGGCGTCTCAACGCCGGCGCGTGTTCGCTCACGCCCTCCAGCACGGCCAGCAGGCACAGTTGCAGCGTGATCGTGCAGAACATGCGGGCGAGCGCCTCGTCGTCGTCGACGAGGATGCGTTCGTCGCGTGGCCGGCCGAGTGCGCGTACCGCCGGGGCGCTCGCGAGCAGGCGATCCAGGCGTACCCGCGCGGCGTCGTTGTCCTTCATCACCAGGGTCGGCGCGATACCCTGTCGGTAGGCGAGCACGGCGTTCTGCTGGTTGGACTCCAGCGCCACGCCATGGCACAGCCAGAGCCGCAGGTGCACCTCGCAGAGCAAGGTCGCGTAGGCGCGCCACCAGGCCATGACATCGCCGCCGTGGAAACGGTCGGCCACGTGCAGGGCGAACGGACGTCCATCCGGCATGGACGCGCATAGCGCCGCGACGGGCAGGAGGGTCTCGCCGTCGGACGGCGGGTAGGCACGCACGATGTAGGCGAGGTGCCGGGCGTCGTCCACATGGCCGCCGTGCGACTCGTCGACATGCACGTATCGCCCGCGCAACGCGGGGTCGTGGTCGCCGAGGTGCCGAAGCACCCGTTCGAACCAGTGGCCGTCGTAGATCGTGGACGGCTTGATGAGGCGCAGGTTGAGCGCCCCGAGCGTACGCATGAGCAAGGGCAGCTTGACGTGCCAGCGCGGGTGGGCCAGCGGCACGACGGTGCGCACGGACAGGGTCGGGCGCACGGCGAGGTAGCGCCGAGGCGCGCGAAGGCTGCCGTTCGGCAAGGCGAAGCCCTCCATCCGGTCCCAGGTCAACGGATGCGCCGGCACCAGCGCGTGGCTGGCATGCAGGTCGGTGGGCAGGCCCACTTCGGCCATCGTCGGCCAGAAACCAGGTGTCGGCGTGGTCAGCGTCAGCGACGATCGTGGCACCGCCAGCCAGCACAGTTCGAAGGTGGGCGCGAACTCGGGAGCGTAGGCCCGCACGTCATCGTCGCCGAAGCCGGACTTGGCGCGTGCGGTGGGATAGAACGGATGGTCGCGATAACTCGCCAACTGATCGCAGCGCAGGGCGCGCTCCATGTCGTCCGGATCTGTGAGCGCCTCGGCGAGATGGCGTGCCCGCAGCGCGTAGCCTTCGCGGGCGAGCGCGCGATGCGCGGCGGCGCACGCGGCTTCCGCGGCGTACTGGCGGTGCAGGGCGACCGTATCGTCGTCGAGCCCTTCGCCGATTCGCTCGAGCCAGCACGACGCGCCTTCTTCGTAGTGCGTCGTGTCGCCTGCCTCGCGCAACCAGCCGTGCGACACGGCCCCGATGGCCTGCAGGTCATCGCGGCGTTCGACGGGGATCCACAACGTGCCGGCGGGCAGGTGCGTCACGCGCCACCACAGCGCCGGGGCCTCGTGCGGCCACGTGCGCAGGTGTCGGGGCTGAGGGATCTCCGCGGTGCCGAGGGTCACCAGGCGGCGCACGTCTTCGCGCAGGCAGGCATCCACGATGCGCCGGGTGACGTAGGCGTCGTCGGCCGCGGTGACGTTCGGGCGCGCGGTCATGCGAGTGCCTCCGCGGGTTCGGTCGCCTCGATGTGCCAATGCAGCGTCGAGGCGATCGCCCGCACACCTTCATCGAGGGCGGCCTCGTCGTCACCGACGGTGCTCACGATGCCGAGGTAGTCCTTGTTCGAATGGGTCAGACGGATCGATTCGCCCTCGTGACGCAGGGCCCGGTAGTGCGCCTGCCAGCCGGGGGCCGCCATCGAACGGTCTGCGCTGGCCGATACCAGGCGCCCCTGGTTGGCTGCCACGACGTAGTCCACCCGGGCATGCCGTCGCGTCGGTTCGGGCAACACGAGCGGTCCGCCAAGGTGCGGCTGAAGCAGCGTCTCGAACCAGCGGCCGCCGTGCATGCGGTCGAGCATGAACTCGCGACCGTCGCCGATGCTGCGGTAGTTGATCTCCACCAGCACCGGGCCGTTCCCGGTGAGGATGAACTCGCTGTGGCAGATGCCGATGCCGACGCCGAAGGCCTCGACCTGGGCCAGCGCCTGCGCCATGCCGTGCGTGACCGCCGGGCCGTTCCAGCGCGCCTCGAGTTCGACGAAGTGAGGCGGTGCCGACAGCGTCACGTCGAAGCCGCCGATCGCGTGGAGTCGTTCGCCGTCGCCGAGGGTTTCGAGCGTGAACAGCGGGCCCTCGATAAATGCCTCGAGCAGCACCGCACGCCCCGGATGGCGCTGCCAGAAGGCGTCCAGGTAACGGTCGAGCGCGTGAGCGTCGGCGCAGAGGCTGACGTCCATGCTGGCGACGCCTTCGCGCGGCTTGGCTACGATGGGCCAGGGCACGTCGCGGGGCGGCGTCGCACCCGGGGACAGGGCATGGAACCATGGCGTGGGCAGCCCCCGTTCGCGCTGGCGCTCGCGCATCAGCGCCTTGTTCTTCGCCGCCTTGCAGGTGCGCCAGTCCTTGCCGGGAAGGCCGAACGCTTCGGCGACCAACGCCGTCGCGGTCTGCAGGTGGTCGCTGTTGGAAAACACGGCCGCGGGACGGATGCCCGCGCCGTGCAGCGCATCGATCGCACTGAGCGGATTGAAGACATCGCACTCGATGATCGCCGCGGGCGTATCCGCCGGGTGTGCATCGAAATGGCGCAGGTGCTCCAGGCGCCGGTCGGTGAGCAGTACCGTGGGCAGGCCCTGGCGGTGCGCGGCGGGAACAAAACCGTGTGTCACCGCCGGATGACAGACGTGCGTAAGGATGACGAGCGGGGAATGATCCATGCCGGCTTCACCTTGGGTGGGGAGATACGTTGTGCCGCGCGCGGCGTGACGGGGAACGTCCGCAGGCGGATGTCGATGCGTTAGAAGGCCAGCTCCACGCCGGCCGTGAACGTGCGGCCCGGCGCGGACTCGCGGCCCCAGGGGCTCGTGTCGATGCCACGGAAGTAGTAACGGCGATCGGTGAGGTTGTTCACCGCCAGCGTGCCCTTGAGCGCGCCGGTACCGCTGCGGGAGAACGTGTGCGTGACCTGGGCGTTCCACACGGCATAGGCCGGGAGCGGCCCCACCGAGGCGATCGCGTTTTCGGTCGGCGTGTTGGCGGCGTCCGTGAAGGCCTTGCTGAAGTAATAGCCGTTGACCGCGACGGTGGTCGCGCCGAGGTCGTATGACGCGCCGAGGTTGTATTGGCGGCGCGAGGTGTAGGGCACGCGCTTGCCTTCGAACGCACCGGACTCCTGGGAGGCGTCGAGGTAGGCATAGCCCACGTCGAGGCTGAGGCCGCGCACGTTCGCCGGGCTCCAGCGGAACTGGCCCTCGACGCCCTGATGGCGGGTCTTGCCGATGTTGCCGTAGGTGCGCGTGGTGTTGTCCAGCACGATCTGCTTGTCGAAGTCGATGCGGTAGACGTCGACGTCGAGGCGGACGTCCTGCGTCGGCGTGAAGCGGAAGCCGGCTTCGTAGTTCCACGCCAGTTCGGAATCGAGGTTATCGCCGAACACGATCTGGGTGACCTGCGGCGCGCGCAGCGAACGCTGCGCATCGGCATAGAGGTACCAGTCCGACGATGCCTTGTAGCCGACGGTGAGGCCCGGCAGGCCGTTGCGGATGTCGTTCTGGGTGGTCTTGCCGCTGGTGCGGTCGCGGTAATCGGAGTCGAGGTGCTCGTAGCGCAGCCCTGGCGTGACGGTGAGCCGGTCGTCGAGGAAGCCGATGGCGTCGCTCACGTAGGCCGCGATCGCGCGATCGCTGAATTGCCAGTTGCGCACCAGGGTATACACGCCGTTGTCCAGGCCGGTATTGCCGACGAGGAAATCGATGTCCTCGCGCTCGGCGCGCACGCCGACCGTGATCGTCTGGGTCACGTTGCCGTCCACGTGCAGCGACACCCGCGGCTCGGTGCCGTAGACGCTGAAGCCCCGCGGTGCGCTTTGCAGCAGCTGCGGCGCAAGGTCGGAGCGCCAGGTCTGGGTCGAGGCGCGGCGCATGCCGACGACGAAGTTACGCGTGCTTTCCGCGCCGAAGCTGGTCCAGTCGAACTGCGAGCGATCGAATGGGCCCCACGCGCCGAGGTCCTGCTGGTAGGTAAGCGAGCTGCGCGTCGTGCGTCCGCTGAACCGATCGAGCGGGCGCGTGGCCTGGCGCGGATTGTCGCGATAATCTGCGGGCGCGAGCGCGCCGGCCAGATCGAGGCCGGCGACGTAGCGGCCGATGCTCGCCTTGATCAGCTTGTCGTCGGCCACCCACCATTCGGTGCGCAGGCGCACGTTCTTGACGTCGGTATCGCTGTGGTCGCGCCAGTAGCGGCCCTTCTGCCAGTCGGCATCCAGCTGCATGCCGAAGGTGGGGGTGAGGTAGCCGCCGGTGCTGACCGAGGTGTCCTTGAGGTAGTGGCCCTTGCCACCGGCGGTGACCTTTTCGCCGAGGGTGGTGGTCCACGCCTCGGGAATCGCCTTGCTGACGAGGTTGATCACGCCGCCCACGTTGTTCGGGCCGTATTGCACGGCGGCGCCGCCGCGCACGATGTCGATGCGATCGATCTGGTTCATCGTGACGGGAAACAACGACAGGCTCGTCTGCCCGTAGGGCGCGAGCGACAGCGGAATGCCGTCCTCCAGCACCTGCACGCGGCCGCTGCGGCTCTCGTAGAGGCCACGCAGCATGATCTGGGGCAGGGCGCCCGTGCCGGTCTCGTCGAAGATCTTGATGCCCGGCACGTGCTGGAGCGCGTCGTCGAGCGAACGGTAGGCGCGGGTCGAGAGCTCCTTCGCGTCGATCACCTGGCGGCTGCCCGCGTACGTGCGCACGTCTTCCGGGTTCGATGCGTTCAACACGTTGCCTTGCACGGTAACCGCCTGCAGATCGCGCGGCTTGGTGGTGTCGGTGTCGTCCGCGTGGACGCGGGAGCCGAACAGGGCGCCGCCGATGGCGAGGCTGAGGCAGGAGAGTCGCAGGATGGCACGCACGGCGGTTCGATCCTTCAGGAGGTCAGGGTGGACAGGTCGGATGTCAGTTCGCGACGGCGCGCGCGCAGCGCGCCCATCAGCAGGCCGCGGTCTTCGCCGGCGAGCAGCCAGCGGGGATGTCGCGCCAGCCAGTGCTCGCGTTGCGCGGCGTTGCGGGGATTCGCGCAGAACGGGATGCCAGCCTCGTCGCAGTGCCCCGCGAGGTCGAGCAGGCGTTGCCATACGCGGGGGTGCAGCGGGTCGGGACCCAGGCCCAGGTCAAGGGCAAGGTCGAGCGCGCCTTCCATGACCAGGCTGATGCCCGGCACGGCGAGGATGTCGGGCAGGGCGTCGATGCCGGCGTCGCTCTCGATCATCGGTATCACGCGGATCGCGTCGCGCGACCCGGCGATGTAGTCGGCGAGCGAGCGCTTGCCGAACCCCGTGACGCGGCCCCCGGTGATGCCGCGTCGGCCCAGGGGCGGGAAATGCGCGGCCTCGACGGCACGGCGTGCCTGGGCGACGGTTTCGAGCCGCGGGATCACCACGCCGGTCGCACCGGCGTCGAGCACGCGACCGATCAATTGGGTGTCCACCTCGGGTACGCGCACCCAAGGCTCGCAGCCACCGATCTCACAGGCGCGAATGGCGTGCTGGAGGTCGTCGGGGGACACCAGCAGGTGTTCGAGGTCGAGCACCGCGAAATGGTATCCGGCCGCGCCGAACATCTCGCACAGCAAGGGCGATGGCACCGAATTGAGCAGGCCGACGTGGCAATCCATGACAGGGGCCGTAACGGAAGACCCCTGGAGTATATCTAAATAGCAATCGTTATCAATTGCATTTGAGAATTTTCGTCATCTGGCGCCCGCGTTTCGTGATGCGTGGCGCACTCTCCGAAGGGTTCATCGACGTGTCGCGAAAACGCCATCGAGTTCGGGCCGTGCATGGAAACCCGCTTTTTCGAGGCGCTTCACCACTTCGCGCGGCACGTCGCGCCCGCTCGTCAGCTTGTTGGGGCTGCCGGTGTAATGAAACAGCTTGCCGCCCCGGCGTAGCACCCGGGCCAGGTGGTCGTAGAACGCCTGGGAATAAAGTTCACCGGCGATGCCGAAGCGGGGCGGGTCGTGCAGCACGGCATCGACCGATGCATCCGGCAGGGCCTGGATCGCCTCGGCGACGTCGGCATGGGTGAGCGTAAGACGGCCCGCCGCGGAAGGGGCATCCGGGTCGGGCGACCACGGATTGAGCGTGCGCAGCCACAGCACCTCGCGGTTCTTCTCGAACGATTGCATGCGTCCGACGCCAGCCTCCAGGCAACACGCCGCGAAATAGCCCAGACCGCCGCACGTGTCGAGCACCGTCTTGCCGCGCGGTTCGACCAGCGCGACCTTGCGTCGCGCATCGTCCACGGGCGACTCCCGGGCCGTGGGCAGCATCTTGATACCGTCGATCTCAAAGGTCGGCGCGCCCCACTCGGTCGGCACGAGCTTGATCAATGCGCCGGCGAAACGCGACACCGCCTCGTAGCCGTCGCCCTCGCGGTAATAGATCGTGCGGTCCTTCAGCCCCTGCGCATACGGGTGATCGTGTCCCAGTCCGTGCCAGTGCGTGTCGCCCAGCGTCACCGTCACCTGCGAGCGACCCAGGTCGAGCGAGCCATGCCACGTCGCCTGGCCGGCATCCCGGGCCGTGAGCAGGGCGAGCGCGACGTCGCGCGTGAGCAGGGGGCCGGCGTAATGCGCCATGGAATCGTCCGGAAAGGCGGTAACGCACCATTATGCCTCGTGTGCCGGACACGTCGGCGCGCGGAGGCGCCGGTTGACCCTCCGGCGGCGAATCGATTAAGGTCCGCGGCCCCGCGTGATGCGGGTAAGTGGTTGACTGCGAAGGTCAAGGCAAGGATTCGCGATGGAGGGCCGTAGCGCCTTCCCAGGGAGATGTCATGATTCATCAGGATCGCGAGTGTGTCGCGACGCACGGTCGTCCGGCGTGGAAGGCCCGGGCCAACAGCACGTTTCCCATGCTCGTCGGCATGCGCGATGGCCGCACGCGCTGGGAGCAACTCTGGTGGCAAAGGGTGAAGCCCCGGCGCTTCGTGCTTTGCTGCATTCCGTTTTTCATCGACGACCTCGCCCTCGGTGACGAGGTGGAAACCACGGCGCGGCATGTCGTGCGCGCCATCGTGGCGCGATCGGGCCAGGCGACCTTCCGGGTATGGAACGAACAGCGTGATCCATGGGTCCGCGACACCGTGCTCAAGGCCGTCGAGACGTTCCGGCCGTGGGCGGAATGGCGTTCGACGGACCTGCTTGCGTTGAGCGTGGACGCCAGGGCGGCCGGCGCGATGGCCGCGCGCCTGCATGCGCTGGCGCGGCAGGGGCTGATCCGCGTCCGCGCCGGCGAGGTCGCCACGCCGGGGTAACATGACCGTCTGGCCTTCCCCGATGGCAACCTCATGAACGAGTCCCGCGATCGCCGCGTTACCGCGTTGTTCGGCATCGACCTGCCGGTGGTGCAGGCGCCGATGGCCGGCGCCACCACCGCACAGATGGTCGTGGCCGTGAGCGATGCCGGTGGCCTGGGTTCGCTGCCCGGCGCGGCGCTGACCGTGGCGCAGATGACGGCGGCGCTGGACACCATCCGTGCCGCCACATCGCGCCCGATCAATCTCAACTTCTTCGCCCATGTCGCGCCGCCGCCCGATCCTGTCGCGCAGATGGCGTGGCGCGCGCGGCTGGCCCCTTACTACGTCGAGCACGGCCTCGACCCGGCACTGACGCCGTCGCCCGGGGGGCGGGCACCGTTCGACGAGGCGTATTGCGCAATCGTTGAGGCGTATCGTCCCGAAGTCGTGAGCTTTCACTTCGGCCTGCCCGACGCGACGTTGCTGCGGCGGGTGCATGACACCGGCGCGAAGGTGATCGCTTCGGCCACCACCGTGGCCGAAGCGCGCTGGCTGGTCGAACGCGGCGTCGACGCGGTGATCGCCATGGGATACGAAGCGGGTGGGCACCGGGGCAACTTCCTCGGCGACGACATGGCGTCCCAGGTCGGCACGATGTCGCTCGTGCCGCAGGTGGTCGACGCGGTGCCGGTGCCGGTGATCGCCGCGGGTGGCATCGCCGACGCCCGTGGCGTGCGGGCCGCCTTCGCTCTTGGCGCGTCGGCGGTGCAGGTCGGCACCGCCTATCTGTTCACGCCGGAGGCCCAGGTGGGCGATGCGTATCGCGCCGCGCTGCACGCGGCCACCGACGACGGCACGATGGTCACCAACGTCTTTACCGGACGGCCGGCGCGTGGCATCGCCAACCGGCTCGTCCGCGAGGTCGGGCCACTGTCCGACCTCGTGCCGGCGTTTCCGACGGCCGCCGCCGCGGTGGGTCCGCTGCGTTCGGCCAATGCCACCGACTTCGCCAACCATTGGTCGGGTCAGTCGGCGCCGTTGGCCAGGGATCGGAGTTCGGCCGAACTGACGCGGCTCCTCGGCGACGCCGCAGGCTTCAGCGCGACAGCGCCGGATCGCTAAGCGACGGCCGGCCGGTCTCGCGGTGGCCGGCGAGACGGCGCACGAACCGCGGATCGGTGTCGCAGGTGATGCTGAGGTCGTACCAGTGGTCGTTGCTGAGGATTTCCCACGGGCTCTCGACCCGCGCGCCCGGCATCAGCACGTGGCGACGAGGCGCCTGTCGCGTGTAGTCGTTGGGCGTGATCGTCACCGTGCACGGGCGGCTGCCATGGTTCTGCAGCACGAGGCGTAGCAGCCCGGAGAGTCCGTCGTGGTCGACGCTGACTTCGGGTAACGCGACCTGGCCGCGATCGTCGGCGATCGGCGGTTGCGTGCCGCCGAACTGGCGCAAGAAGCCATTAGGGCCGTGCACCGCCAGGTCGTAGGCGTTGCCGCTGTAGAGGCTGGTCCAGTAGTCCGATAGCCGCTTGCCCGCTTCGACGGTATACGCCCACGGACCATCGCTGCGCGACGCCGACGACACATGGAAGAACGCGCCCGTGGTGCCCTGGTTGTCGAAGTCGAGCCAGTAGCGTCCATGGTCGAGGTCGATGCGACCGGTCACGTCCAGTGCATAGGGCAGCGGGCGGCTACGTCGGCGCCCGGCTTCCTGCGCGGGCAGCGCGGTCTGGCCGAACGGCGCCGAGGGGCGGAACACGGTGTGATTGCCGCGATCGGGTTCATAGGCCGCGGTCGACGGCAGGCGCGGCGACTCCGTGTCGCGCTGGGCGAAGTCGAAGCAGTTCGTCAGGTCGCCACAGATGGCGCGACGCCACGCGGAGATGTTCGGCTCGCGCACGCCGAAGCGTTGCTCCAGGAAACGCAGGATCGAGGTGTGGTCGTAGGTTTCCGAACAGACGAAGCCACCCTTGCTCCACGGCGATACCACCAGCATCGGCACGCGCACGCCCAGGCCGTAGGCGCCGCTGACGAAACCCTTGCCGCCGTCGTAAAGCTCGCCGTCGATGCTGACGGTGGACAGGCCCTGGTCGCGCGAGGCCGGCGGGTAGGGCGGCACGATATGGTCGAAGAATCCGTCGTTCTCGTCGTAGGTGATGAACAGCGCGGTCTTTCCCCACACCTCGGGGTTGGACGTGAGCGCGTCGAGCACCTGGTCGATGTACCACGCGCCGTAGTTCGCCGGCCAGCTCGGGTGCTCGGTATAGGCTTCCGGCGCGGCGATCCACGACACCTGCGGCAGCCGGTCGCCCATCACGTCGGCGCGCAGCAGGTCGAACAGCGATTGGCCGCCCAGCGTGTTCGTACCGGTGCGGGCTTTTTCGTACAGGGCATCCCCCGGCTGCGCGTTGCGATACGCGTTGAAATACAGCAGCGAGTTGTCGCCGTAGTTGCCGATGTAGGGGTTGGACGTCCAGCCCCAACCGCCGGCCTTGTCGAGGCCTTTGCCGACGTCCTGGTAGATCTTCCACGAGATGCCCGCGGACTCCAGGCGCTCGGGGTAGGTCGTCCAGCCGTAGCCCTTCTCGGCGTTGTCGAGCACCGGGCCGCCGCCCTTGCCGTCGTTGCCGACGCAGCCGGTCCACATGTAATAGCGGTTGGGGTCGGTCGAGCTGAGCAGCGAACAGTGGTAGGCGTCGCAGACCGTGAAGGCGTCGGCCAGCGCGTAGTGGAACGGGATATCCTCGCGGGTCAGGTAGGCCATCGTCGTGGTGCCCTTGCTCGGCACCCAGGCATCGTAGCGGCCGGCGTTCCATGCCGCGTGCGTGTCGTTCCAGCCGTGTGGGAGGTCTTCGATGAACTGCAGGCCCAGGTCGTCGGCCACGGGACGGAACGGCAGCAACACGTCGTCGCTGCCGGGCGTGCGCGGCTGGTGCCATACCGAACGTCCGCTGGCAAGCGTGAAGGGTCGCGGATCGCCGAAACCACGCACGCCGCGGAGGCTGCCGAAGTAATGGTCGAACGAGCGGTTCTCCTGCATGAGGATCACCACGTGTTCGATGTCCTTCAGCGTGCCCGTGCGGCGCAGCGCGGGCGTCGCCAGCGCCTTCTGAATCGACGCGGGGATCGCGCCGGCCGCCATCGCGCCGAGGGAAAGCTTCAGGAAATTACGACGGTCCGTTGAAGTCATGGTGCGCTTGCCGTGATGTGACGATGCGGGCGAGTGTGCTTCACGACTATGACAGCTTCGTGCCCGCGTGAGTTGCCGTTTTTGTTCTGTGCGCCACGCCGCACTCCGGTATAGCCCAACGGACGTCCGTATCGGGTGATACGGATGGTCATAGCCATTCATTACCGCGGGGAGAGTTCGCCATGAAAGTCGCTTGTCTTGGTCTGGTTCTTCTGGTCGCCGCGTTCGGCGCGCACGCATCCGGCCTGTTCGATCGCGTCGGTGTCCACCAGGGTTACAGCAATGCGCCCGTCTGCCCGGAGGGCGAGAAGCCCGTCATGGCCGGCGTGGTCGACGGCCACATGACGTGGCGTTGCGTACCGGTCTAAACCGCATCGCTGTTCGGTTTCCCGGGCCGCTTCCGTCGGGGGCGGCCTCACGGCGTGCGCGCCGGATACACCCATACCGCGAAGGCGTTCGCCTGTGTGTCTTTGGCGTAACGCACGTCATGCGTCACGCATTTTCGGCATTTCTCCCGCGCCGCTTGCCGGGAACGCTGCGCGCGTAGCTGCGAAAGAGCCCGACGTAGCGCGTCGTTTCACGGACGATCGCAACGAATGCGTGCAACGCAAGCGCGACATCGCAAGAACTTGCGCGTTGCAATGGCCGTCACATTCTTCGAAGAATCTGGATGTCGATGCCGGGGCGATGCCTGCACGTGGCTCTCGTGCGCCGCCCGGGCGACACGTCATCGTTGATGAATCAGTGGGGGGCTTGATCGCTGTTCGAATGACCTGGCTTGGGTCATTCGCGTACCTCTGAGGGGAGGGGCGTTGGCTGCTGGGTCAGCCGTGGATTCCGTTGTCATCCGGCCGCTGTCGTGGCGCGGAAACGGGTTCGCGTGCCTGTAGGGATGCGTCGTTCGTGAAAACCGCTTTGCTTTTCTCGGGACAAGGATCCCATCGTTTCCAGATGGGACGGGCGTTGTTCGATGCCGATGCCGGCGTCCGCGCCCGCATGCAGGAAGCTGACAGCGTCTTTCGCGGACGTTGCGGCCGATCGTTGCTCGATGTGCTTTACGCGGCGGATGCCGTCGCGGATACGCCGATGGTGCGTCTGCTGCACAGCCACGCCGCGATCTTCATGGTGGAGTACGCACTCGCGCGCACGTTGCTGGATCGGGGACTGCGCGTCGACATGGTCGCCGGTGCCAGCCTGGGCTCGTTCGCCGCGGCCGCCATCGCGGGATGGCTCGACATGGACACGGCCATGGACGCCGTCATCGAACAGGCCTGGGCCGTGGAGCGTCACGCGGAACCCGGCGCCATGATCGCGGTGATGGGCGACCTGGCCGGGTTCGCCGACGCGAACCTGTTCGACATGTGCGAGGTGGCAGGACGCAACCTCGCCACCCATACCGTGCTCGCCCTGCCGGAGCGCCATGTGTACGGGGTGGAGACCCACCTGCGGGCGCAGGCGTTGCCCTTCCGACGACTGCCGGTCGCGTTCGCCTTTCACTCCCGCTGGATCGATCCCGCGCGCGAGCCGTACGACGCATACCTGCGTACGTTGTCCCTGCGCGACGATGGCCTGCCGTTCGCGTGCTGCGCGCGGGGCGCCTGGCTCGAACGGCCTGACGCGACGCACTTCTGGTCGGCGGTGCGCCATCCCATGAACCTGCCACGCACGTTCGACCTGCTCCACGCGCAGGGCGACGTGCGCTACATCGATGTCAGCCCCGACGGCACGATGGCCACCTTCCTGAAACACCATCTCCCCGCGGGGGCGTCCTCGCGGCTTCATCCGGTCATGTCGCCATTCGGCGGCGACGTGGCCCGGCTCGAGGCGCTGGTGCCTCGCCGCCCGCAGACACGCGTTACGCGCACACCGGAGTCGCATCCCATGAAAGCAGTCATCTTTCCCGGCCAGGGCTCGCAGTTCAGGGGCATGGGCAAGGATCTCTTTCCGCTCTTTCCCGACGAGGTGCGGCGCGCGTCGGACATCCTCGGTTACTCGGTCGAAGACCTCTGCCTTCAGGATAGCGACGGGCGGCTGTCGCAGACGCAGTACACCCAGCCCGCGCTTTACGTGGTGAACGCGCTGCACTACTACCAACGCCAACGGAGGGGCGAAGACGTCGACGCCGCGTTTTTCGCCGGCCACAGCCTCGGCGAATACAACGCGCTGCACGCGGCGGGCGTGTTTTCCTTCGAGACCGGGCTGCGGCTGGTCAAGAAGCGCGGTGAGCTCATGGGCAACGCCGGGGGGGGCGGCATGGCCGCCGTGCTGGGTACGTCGGCCGACGAGATCCGCACGCTGCTCGACGAACACCGCCTGCACGGCGTCGATATCGCCAACCTCAACACGCCGACGCAGACGGTGATCGCGGGTGACCATGAGGCGCTGAAGGCCGCGGCCGATCTGTTCGCCCGCCTGAACCTGCGCTACATCCCGTTGAACGTCAGCGCCCCGTTTCACTCGCGGCATATGCAGCCGGTACAGGCCGAATTCGCCGATTTCCTGCGCCAGTTTGTCTTCGAGCCGCCCAAAGCGACGGTCATCGCCAATGCCACGGCGCGGCCCTACGACGGCGCCCGCATCGTCGAGACCCTGGCGAGCCAGATCGCCACGCCTGTGCACTGGGTCGACTCCATCCGCTACGTGATGGGGCGCGGCGAGGTCGAATTCCAGGAGATCGGCGCCACCATCCTTTCGAAGATGGTGAACGAGATCCGCAGCAGCCAGACGCCCATCGTCGACGAGGTCGCGGTGAAGGTCGATGCGCTGATCGCCGATGCGGAAGATGCCGTGGCCGTCGACGGGGCGCGCATCACGGCCGATTCCCTGGGTAGCCGGCGGTTCAAGCGACGCTATGGCGTTCGCTATGCCTACCTGACCGGCGCGATGTACCGCGGCGTCGCGTCGGCCGATCTGGTGATTCGCATGGGAAGGGCGGGATTTCTCTCGTTTTTTGGCGCGGGGGGGCTGTCCACGGCAAAGATCGACGCAGCGCTCACCCGTATCCGGGGCGAATTGTCGGCGGATCAGCCGTTCGGCATGAACCTGCTGGCGAACTATGAATACCCCGAGCAGGAAGACGCGGTGGTCGACCTCTACCTGCGCCACGGGGTGACGAACGTGGAGGCTGCTGCGTTCATGCAGATGACGCCGGCACTGGTACGGTTTCGGCTGCGGGGCCTGCGCGCTTCTGACGACGGCGACGTCGCCTGCGACCATCGCATCGTGGCCAAGGTGTCGCGGCCGGAGGTCGCCCAGGCTTTCATGAGCCCGCCGCCGCCGGCCATCGTCGAGCGGCTGCTGGAGCGTGGCGAGATCACCGCGCAGCAGGCGGCGTGGGCGCGGCGCATCCCGATGAGCCACGACATCTGCGTGGAGGCCGACTCCGGCGGCCACACCGACGGCGGTATCGTGGCGGTGATGCTGCCGCCGCTGATGCGCCTGCGCGACCGCATGCAGGCCACCCACGGCTACGCCGAGCCGATCTGCATGGGCCTGGCGGGCGGCATCGGCGGCCCGGAGGCCGCCGCCGCGGCCTTCCTGCTCGGCGCGGACTTCATCGTCACCGGCTCGATCAACCAGTGCACGGTGGAATCGGGCATGAGCGCCGACGGCAAGACGCTGCTCCAGTCGATGGACATCCAGGACACCGAGTACGCGCCCGCGGGCGATATGTTCGAAATCGGTGCCCAAGTGCAGGTGCTGAAGAAATCGGTGTTCTTTCCCGCCCGGGCCAACAAGCTGCTGTCGCTCTACCGGCACCACGACAGCCTCGAGGACATCCCTGAACGTACGCGGCGGCAACTGGAGACCACGTTCTTTCGGCGCAGCTTCGCCCAGATATGGGACGACACCCAGCGCTACTTCCGTTCGGCCGGCATGGACCACGAGATCGCCAAGGCCGAGGCGAATCCCAAGCACCGCATGGCGTTGACCTTCCGCTGGTATTTCGCCTACTGCACGCGCCTAGCCATCGAAGGCAAGGGCGAGGACCGGGTCAATTACCAGATCCAGACCGGCCCCGCGCTGGGCTCGTTCAACCAATGGGTAAAGGGCACGCCCCTGGAACCCTGGACGGCGCGCCACGTCGACGATATCGCGCACCGGATCATGGACGCGGCGGCGGATCACCTGACACGGTCGTTCGCCCGACTTCGTCGCGCTTGAACCTCGGACACACACTCAGCACGGGCAACGCCATGAACGTCGGTCAGCAGTCGCAGCACGACACCCACGCGCCGGATTCCCGGCAGGACATCGCCATCGTCGGCATGTCGTGCCGTTTCCCCGGCGCGCGCAACTATGACGAGTTCTGGCACAACCTGACCGAGGGCCGCTCCAGCGTCGGCGAGGTGCCGGCCGACCGCTGGGACCGCGACGCGGTGTATTCGCCCGACGTGCGCGAGCCCAACAAGACCACGAGCAAGTGGGGCGGCTTCGTCGATGGCGTCGAATACTTCGACGCCGATTTCTTCGGCATCTCGGCACGCGAAGCAGCAGTGATGGATCCGCAGCAGCGGCTTATGCTCGAACAGGCCTGGGCGTGCCTTGAGGATGCCGGTTACGACCCTGCCGTCTTCAGTGGCACCCGCACGGGCGTCTACGTCGGCGTGTTCACCTTCGACTATCGCGATTACCTGGGTCGCGCGCTGGAGAGCGTGGAGGCGCACGTCTCGACGGGTACGCACACCGCGCTCATCCCGAACCGCATTTCGTATTTCCTGAACCTGCACGGTCCCAGCCTGCCGATCGACACCGCTTGCTCCAGTTCGCTGGTCGCCCTGCACAAGGCCGCGCACGCGATCCGCCGCGGGGAGTGCGAGCAGGCCCTGGTCGGCGGCGTCAGCGTGCTGTGCAGTCCGACCCATTTCATCTCGTTCGCCAAGACCGGCATGCTGTCGCCGGACGGCAGCTGCAAGACGTTCGACGAGCGGGCCAACGGCTACGTGCGCGGCGAAGGCGCGGCCATGGTGCTGCTCAAGCCGCTCGACGCCGCGATCCGCGACAACGACCGCGTGCTCGCGGTGCTGCGCGGCACGGCGATGAACCACGGCGGACACGCGCGGACGGTGACCTATCCCGGCTCGCTCGCCCAGTCGAACGTCGTGGCGCATGCGCTGCGCGAGGCCGACGTGCCGGTCGCGAGCGTGAGTTACGTCGAAGCCCACGGCACGGGTACGCCCAAGGGCGATCCCATCGAGATCGAAGGGCTGAAGATGGCCTTCGCCCGCGTGGCGGACGAACGCGGCGAGACCCTCGGCGAGAGATCCTGCGGCATCGGCGCGGTGAAGACCAACATCGGTCACCTGGAATCGGTGGCGGGCATGGCGGGGCTCATCAAGACAATGCTGTGCATGAAGCACAAGGTGTTTCCGCCCCTCGTGCACTACCAGCGGCTCAACCCGCGCATCTCCCTCGACGACAGCCCGTTCTTCATCGTCGATGCGGCCCAGCCATGGACCGCTCGGACGGACGAGGCGGGGCGCGAGTTGCCGCGTCGCGCCGGCATCAGCTCGTTCGGTTTCGGCGGCGTGAATGCCCATGTCGTGGTGGAGGCGTATCCCGAGACGGCGCGGGTCGCCGCGTCGATCGGCCCCGCGTTGGTCGTGCTGTCCGCCCGCACGAACGAGGCGCTGCGCGAACGCGCCACGCAGTTGATACAGGCCCTGGATACCCGTGAGGTGCGCGAGGCGGGACTCGCCGACCTGGCGTACACGCTCCAGGTCGGGCGCCAGGCGATGGCCGTGCGCCTGGCCTTCGTGGCGACGTCGCTCGACGACGTTCGCGCCCGCCTGGCGGCGTGGCTCGCCGGCACGCCGCGCGACGACGTGTGGGCGGGGCAGGTGCCCGTGGGCGAAGCGAACGCCCCGGTGACGCCGAACGACGACCTCTCGGCCGTCGGCCGCCGCTGGGTACGGGGTGACGCGTTCGACTGGTCGGCATGGCATGCCGACGACGTGCGCCGGCGCCTGGCGCTGCCGACGTATCCGTTCGCGCGGGAGCGCCACTGGGTGGACATGAAGCCCGGTGCCGCGGCCCAGGCCACCCTCCATCCCTTGCTGCACCGGAACACCTCGACCGTGGGCGGACTGCGTTTCAGCAGCCGGTTCTCGGGCGACGAGCCGTATCTCGCCGACCACGTGGTGCGCGGCGAGCGCACCCTGCCGGCGGCGGCCCAACTCGAGATGCTCCGTGGCGCCGCGGAACTCGCCTCGGCGACGGCCCGGGACTGGCGCGTCAAGGACGTGGTGTGGCTGCGTCCCATCGTCGTCGCCGATGCACCGAAGACGATCCATGTCGCGCTGTTCCCCGAGCCGGACGGCGCCTTGAGCTTCGAGGTTCATGACGACGACACGGTCTACACCGAGGGCGCTCTCGCGCCGGTCGACGCCGTCGCCGGTCGCCACGATCTCGACGCGCTGCGGGCGCGCTGCCCGACGCGCCGCGACGACCTGGCCGCGCTCTACGAGGCGTTCGATCGCATCGGCCTCGCCTACGGCCCCGCGCATCGCGTGGTGGGCGAACTGCTCGTCGGTGATGGCGTCGCGCTGGCCCGGCTCGTGCTGCCGGAGTCGCAGAAGCCCCAGCGCGCCGACTACGTCCTGCATCCGAGCGTGCTCGATGGCGCGCTGCAGGCGGCGATCGCCTGCGTGCCCGAGGATGGTGCGCTGCGCCTGCCGTTCGCGCTGGCATCGCTCGACGTCACGGGTGCGTGCCATGACGACGCCTGGGCGGTGATCCGGACACGACACGGTACCGATGGATCGCACGCGTTCGACATCGACCTGTGCGACGACACGGGCGTGGTGAGGGCGACGTTGGGCGGTTTGACCGTGCGCCCGGTCATGACGGCCGACGCGGTACGCACCGCATCGTTCGCGCTGGCCTGGCATCCCCGCGCCGCGAGCGCGGCGATGTCTATCGACGGGCGCCACCGCGTCATGCTGTTCGATGCGTCGGCAGCGGCGGCCGTGTCGCGGGTATTGCCCGAGGGCACCTGCATCCTGGTCGAGGGCCCGACCGACGTGGCAGCCCATTACGAGGCCGCCGCACTCCGGCTGCTGGAAGAACTGGCCTCGCTGGTCGCCGTGCCCGGGCGCCACCGGATCCAGGTGGTCGTGCCGACGGATGGCGAACGGCACCTGCTGGCTGGCCTCGGAGGCCTGCTGCGGACCGCCAGCCTGGAGAACCCGCGGATCGCCGGGCAGCTCATCGAGGTCGATGCCGGGCAGGACATGGCCGACGCGTTGCGGATCAACCGGAACGATCCCGCCCAGCGTATCCGTCACGCCGGTGGCGTGCGTCATGTCGCGGCGTGGGAAGAGGTCGTGGCGGCATCGCCCCCGACCTCGCCGTGGCGTACGGATGGCACCTACCTCATCACCGGCGGCGCCGGCGGCCTGGGTCTGATCGTGGCACGCGAGATCGCCCGCCAGGCCCGGGGTGTGACGCTGGTGCTGACCGGGCGCTCGTCACCGGGCGACGCCATTCGCGCGCGCATCGCGGAGCTGGAGGCGCTGGGCGCCAGGGCGAGCTATCGGCCGCTCGACGTCGGCGATCGCGCCGCCACGGAGGCGCTGGTTGGTAGCCTGCAGGGATTGCGTGGCATCGTCCACGCCGCGGGCGTGCTGCGCGACAGCCTGATCGTGAACAAGACGCCCGAGGAGCTGCGCGATGTGTTCCGGGCTAAGGTCGCGGGCACGCTGCACCTGGATGCGGCGAGCCGCGACCTGCCGCTCGACGTGTTCCTCTGCTTCGCCTCAACGTCAGGGGCGCTGGGCAACGTGGGGCAGGCCGATTACGCCGCCGCCAACGCCTTCATGGACGCGTTTGCCGCGCATCGCACGATTCAGGTCGCCGAAGGCGTGCGTCAGGGACGAACGCTCGCCATCGACTGGCCGTTGTGGGAGGAAGGCGGCATGCGCGTGGACGCCGCCACGCTAGGCGATCTCGCCGCGCGCGCGGGATTGCGCCCGCTGCGCACGGCGAGCGGACTGGACGCTCTGCACAAGGCGCTTGCCGGTGGCGCATCGCAGGTGATGGTGGCCGAAGGCGCGATCCGCACGTTCAAGGCCAGCCTTGAGCCCGCCATCGTGGCGGTGTCCGCATCGGCGGCATCCGACGACGCCACGCCGGACGCGCTGCGCGAGAAGGCCGAGCGCTACTTCGTGCGCCTGCTCGCCGACACGTTGGGGCGGCCGGCGCAAGGCATCGATCCACAGGCGCGTCTGGAAGCCTACGGCATCGACTCGATCCTCGTGATGGAGCTGACCCGCGCGCTCGAACAGGTGTTCGGCCCGCTGTCCAAGACGTTGCTCTTCGAGTACCAGACGCTGGCCGAACTGACCGGTCACTTCCTGCGCGACCATCGTGCGCGGCTGGCCGAGGCGCTTGGCGATACGTCCACCGAGGCGCCCATCGATACGCCACGCGTGGCGCGTTCGTCGCAGACGCCGTCGGCACGCCGCCCACGCTTCGGCACGACACCCGTCCCGCGCCCGGTCGCATCGATGCCGGCCGGGGCCGGCGAGATCGCCATCGTCGGCGTGGCCGGCCGCTACCCGCAGGCGGAGAACCTGGCCCAGTTCTGGGCGAACCTCAGCGCGGGTCGCGACAGCATCACCGAGATTCCCGGCGATCGCTGGGACCACACGCTGTACTTCGACGCGGATCGCAACGCGCCTGGCAAGACCTACAGCAAATGGGGCGGCTTCCTCGACGGCATCGACCGGTTCGATCCGCTGTTTTTCAACATCTCGCCACGCGACGCGGCGCTGATGGATCCGCAGGAACGGTTGTTCCTCGAATGCGTGCACGCCACGCTCGAGGACGCCGGCTACACCCGCGAGAACGTGGCCGAGGACGGCAACGTCGGCGTGTTCGCCGGGGTGATGTACGAGGAATACCAGCTCTACGGCGCGCAGGCACAGGCGCGGGGGCAGCCGCTGGCGATCTTCAACAGCCCGGCCTCCGTCGCCAATCGCGTGTCGTACTTCTGCAACTTCCATGGCCCAAGCATGGCCTTGGACACGATGTGCTCGTCATCGCTGACCGCGATCCACCTGGCCTGCCAGAGCCTGCAGCGGGGCGAATGCGCCGTGGCGATCGCCGGTGGCGTGAACGCGACCGTGCATCCGAACAAATACCTCATGCTCGCGCAGGGCCGCTTCATCTCCGGCAAGGGGCGCTGCGAGAGCTTCGGCGAGGGTGGGGAAGGCTATGTGCCCGGCGAGGGCGTGGGTGCGGTGCTGCTCAAGCCCCTGGCCCAGGCGCAGGCCGACGGCGACCACATCTATGGCGTGATCCGCGCCACGGCGGTCAACCACGGCGGCAAGACCAACGGCTACACGGTGCCCAACCCCAACGCGCAGGCGAAGGTGATCGAACGGGCGCTGCGCATCGGCGGCGTGGACGCGCGCCAGGTCAACTACATCGAAGCCCATGGCACCGGCACCAGCCTGGGCGATCCGATCGAGATCGCGGGCCTGGCCAAGGCGTTCCGTGCGTGGACGACCGACACGGGCTTCTGCGCGATCGGTTCGGCCAAGTCCAACATCGGCCACTGCGAAAGCGCGGCGGGCATCGCGGGCGTCACCAAGGTGTTGCTGCAACTTCGCCACGGCCAGATCGCGCCGAGCCTGCATTCGCAGGTGCTCAATCCGAACATCGACTTCGCGGCCACGCCATTCGTGGTGCAGCAGACGTTGGCGAACTGGGAGCGCCCGGTCATCGACGGAAAGGCGCGTTCGCGCCTGGCGGGCATCTCGTCGTTCGGCGCCGGCGGCGCCAACGCGCACGTGGTGATCGAGGAGTACGTCGCGCCCGCGCCGGTGGCTGCGGACGGCCCGGCTCTGATCGTGCTGTCGGCCCGTGACGAAGAACGGCTGCGCGAGCGTGTACGCCAACTGGTGGACCATCTCGCCGTTCTACCGCCCACGGTCACGCTTCACGATCTCGCCTACACGCTGCAAGTGGGCCGCGAAGCCATGGACGAGCGTCTCGGCCTGCTTGTCCATTCGCTCGACCAGCTGCGCGACGCGCTCACGGGGTGGCTCGACCATCGTCCCGGCGTCGACGACCTCTACCGCGGTCATGCCCGGAAGGGCAAAGAGACGCTTTCCGTCTTCGCTGGCGACGACGACGTCGATGCCATCCTGGATGCATGGTTCACCAAGGGCCGCTACGGCAAGCTGCTCGACGTCTGGACGAAGGGCTTCGCCGTGGATTGGCGCCGCCTTCACGCGACGGACGAACGCCGTCGCGTCAGCCTGCCGACGTACCCTTTCGCCCGCGAACGTTATTGGGTGGACGTGCCTGCCGCCCTCCCGTCGTCGGTCGCCGGTCAGGCGGCCCTGCACCCGCTCCTGCACCGGAACCTCTCCGATATGACCGGGCCCCGTTTCGGCGCACGGTTCGACGGTACCGAAGTCGTGTTCGCCGACCATGTCGTGCAGGGGCGGCGCATGCTTCCGGCGGCGGCTCAGCTGGAGATGGTCCTGTGCGCCATCGCCGAGGCCCTCGGCGACGCCCGCGAAGCCACCCTGAAGCACGTCACGTGGTTGCGGCCCATCGTGGCCGGTCCGGAAGGCATCGACGTGCGGGTCTCGCTCTATCCGGAGGCCGACGGGGCGATCGGTTTCGACGTCCACGACATCGACGAACGCATCGTGTATGCCCAGGGTTCGGCCTTGACCGACGACCGGCCTGCGGCGGTGACGCACGACCTCGATGCCTTGCGCCGCCAGCCGGGCATGGTCCGCGTGAACGCTGATGACGGCTACGCCGCCTTGGCCCGCATGGGCCTGGCCTATGGGCCGGCCTTTCGAGGCATTCGCGAACTGCACGTCGGACCGGACCTGACCGTGGCGCGCCTGGCGATGCCCTCGACCGCGCCCGCCGAAGGCTACCTGCTGCATCCGGCCATGCTCGATGCCGCGCTACAGGCCACCCTCGGTGTCGCGCTCGTCGCCAGGGATGAGACGCCGCGGGTGCCGTCGGCCCTGGCGACGTTGCAGGTGATCCATCCCACGGCGGCCACGATGTGGGCCGTGGTGCGCCACGGCGAGTCACCCGATGTCGATCTATGCGATGACGACGGCGTGGTCTGCGTGCGCCTGGCCGGCCTCCGGTTGACGCCCATGCCGGCCGCGAGCGAGGCCTCGACCGTATTCATGCAGCGCGTGTGGCGACCCGAGCCCGCCACATCGGCGGCCGACACGCCCGCGAGCCACAGCGTGTGGCTTTGCGGCGTCGACGCGACCGGTCTGCGCGATCGGATGCCGGGGGCCGTCGTCATGCCGTTCGCGGCCGACGACCACCTGGCGAGCCGCTACGAGGCCGCGGCGTGCCAGTTGCTGGAGCGGCTCCAGGCGCTCCGCGATGGCCGACACCTCGTGCAGGTGGTGGTGCCCGCCGAAGGCGACGATCGCCTCTTCGCCGGCCTCGTCGGCATGCTTCGCACCGCCCACCTGGAAAACCGCCGCATCGAGGGTCAGGTGATCGTCGTCGAGCCGGGGCAGGACATCGCCGCGGTGCTCCACGACAACTGCCACGCCGGCACCGGCGAAGTGCGCTACATCGGTGGCGAGCGCCAGGTCGCGGCGTGGTCCGCGTTCGAGCCGACACCGGCGCCGGTCTCGCCGTGGAAAGATCACGGGGTGTATCTCATCACGGGGGGCGCCGGGGGCCTTGGCCTGATTGTCGCGCGTGCCATCGCCCTGGCCGTGCGCCACCCGGTCCTGGTGCTGACCGGGCGTTCGGCGATGAACGACACGATCCGCGCGAGCGTGCGGATGCTCGAGGCGCTGGGCGCCGTGGTGCGATACCACGCGGCGGACGTCGCCGATGCCATCGCGCTGGGCGAACTCGTTCGCGGTATTCCCGAAGCGTTCGAAAGCCTGGACGGCATCGTGCACAGCGCGGGCGTGGTCCGCGACGGCTACCTGGCCGGCAAGACGCCGGCGCAGCTGCGCGAGGTGTTCGCCGCCAAGGTGGCCGGCACCCTTCATCTCGATGCCGCCACGCGGGACATGCCGCTGGACTGCTTCGTCGTCTTTTCGTCCATCGCCGGCGCGTTGGGCAACGTCGGCCAGGCCGACTATGCCGCCGCCAACGCGTTCATGGATGCGTTCGCCACGCGTCGCGCGGGACAGGTCGCGCGGGGCGAGCGGCAGGGCCGCACGCTGTCGATCAACTGGCCCCTGTGGGACGAGGGTGGCATGCGCGCCGACGAGGCCACGCGTGCCATGCTTTCCCGGCAGTGGGGCATGCAGGCGCTGGCGACGGACGCGGGCATCCGTGCCCTCGACCAGGCGCTGGCCGGGGACGCGGCCCAGGTGCTGGTGGTGCACGGCGACGCCGCGCGCATCCATGAGGCGATCGTGGCCGGCCCGCGCCCAGCCGCGACTGCTGCGACGGCGGCGACTTTGACGACGGTCGAGTCGCCGCCGTCGGCTCCCGCGTCGGCGGACACCCTGCTCGACGATCTGCGTCACATGGTGTCGGCACTGATCAAGGTGAAGCCCGAGGACCTCGACGGCGACAGCGGGCTGAGCGAATACGGTTTCGATTCGATCACCTTCACCGAATTCAGCAACGCCCTGAACCGGCACTATGGCCTCGAACTGACGCCGACGGTCTTCTTCGAATACACCACGCTGCGCGGCCTCGCCGGACATCTGGTTCGCGATCACGGCGTGTCCCGGCCGTCGGCCGCGACGGCCGCGCCCGCCAGGGCCGTGGTCACCGCGCCGATAGCGGTACCGGCCCCGGCCGCGAGCGCGCGGGTCCGCCGGGGTTTCGCCGTGGCGTCGCCGACGCCGGTGCGCGATCCGGTGGCGATCATCGGCATGAGTGGCCGTTTTCCCGGTGCCGCGGACATCGACGCGTTCTGGCACGTGCTGCACGAGGGACGCGATGCCGTGGGCGTGCTTCCGGACGACCGCGCCGACTGGCACGCGTGGTATGCGGAGCGTGCCGTGGACGCGCGCACGGTGCACGGCGGGTTCATCGACGGTCTCGACGCCTTTGATCCGGTGTTCTTCGGCATCTCGCCGCGCGAGGCCGAGTCGATGGATCCGCAGCAACGCCTGATGATGATCCACGTGTGGAAGGCGCTCGAAGACGCCGGCTACGCGGCGTCATCGCTGGCCGGGAGCGATACGGGGCTTTACGTGGGCACCATGCCCAGCGGTTACGGCACGCTTGCCAGCCGTGCCGGCGCGTCGATCGAAGGCTATTCGTCCACCGGCACCGTGGCGTCGGTCGGGCCGAACCGGATGAGTTACTTCCTCGACCTGCATGGGCCGAGCGAACCGGTGGAGACCGCGTGCTCCAGTTCACTCGTCGCCCTGCGCCGCGCGGTGCTCGCCATCGAGCGCGGCGACTGCGCGCTGGCCATCGCCGGCGGCGTCAACACACTGGTCAACCCCGAACTGCACATCAGTTTCCAGCAGGCGGGCATGCTCAGCCCGGACGGGCGCTGCAAGACATTCGCCGCCGACGCCAACGGCTACGTCCGCGGCGAAGGCGTGGCCATGCTCGTGCTCAAGCGACTGTCGGCGGCCGAACGCGATGGCGACCACGTCTACGGGCTGATTCGCGGTACGGCGGAAAACCACGGCGGCCGGGCGAACTCCCTGACTGCGCCGAATCCGTCGGCGCAGGCCGCGGTCGTCCGACAAGCCTATGAAGACGCGGGCGTCGACCCGCGCACGGTCGGGTATATCGAAGCCCACGGCACCGGCACGCCGCTGGGCGACCCGGTGGAGATCAACGGGCTCCGGAGCGCGTTCCGGGCGTTGTACGCCGGCGCGACGGATGCCATGGCGCCGCACTGCGGGCTCGGTTCGGTGAAGACGAACATCGGCCATCTCGAATTGGCCGCCGGGGTGGCCGGCGTGGTCAAGGTGCTGTTGCAGATGAAGCACCGCACGCTGGTGAAGAGCCTCCATGCCGAGGTGCTCAACCCCTACATCGACCTGACGGACAGTCCGTTTTACGTCGTGGACGGCAACCGCGAATGGCTCGCTCCGCGCGACGCCGACGGTCGGGTGCTGCCACGCCGCGCGGGGGTGAGTTCGTTCGGTTTCGGCGGTGTCAACGCGCATGTCGTGATCGAAGAATACGTGCCGTCGCCACGCGTCGAGGCGCCCGATGCGCCGGCCGCGGTGATCCTGTCGGCCCGCGATGCCGACCGCCTTCGCGAGCAGGTCGAGGCCTTGCGGGCGTTCCTGCCTCGGGCCGAGGTGTCGCTGGCGGATATCGCCCACACCTTGCAGGTGGGCCGTGACGCCATGGCGTGCCGGTTTGGCGTCGTGGTGTCGTCCCTCGCCGAACTGGAGGCGCGACTTGCCGCGTTCCTCGACGACGGGCGCGTCGAACCGCCGCACGGTGCACTCGGCGCCCTCGTCGGCCGATGGCTCGACGGGCAATCCGTCGCATGGCCGGCACCGGCCGGTGGCCCCGCGCCACGACGGGTAAGCCTGCCGACGTATCCGTTTGCCCGCGAACGTTACTGGATCGCCGCGAGCACGCGGGGTGCGACACGCCTGCATCCGCTGGTACACCGCAACGTCTCCGATCTCGCCGGTCCGCGTTTCAGCAGCCGGTTCGAGGGCGCGGAGTCATTCCTCGCCGACCATCGCGTGGGGGCCCAGCGTGTGCTGCCCGGCGTGGCCCAACTGGAGATGGCGCGGTTCGCCGTGGCCCAGGCCATGGGCACGGACGCCGCCTTGCACCTGCGCGACGTCGTCTGGTCGCGTCCCGTCGTGGTGGACGAGGGTGGCGTGGATCTGCACGTATCGCTGCATCCGCGTGGCAACGGCGAGGTCGACGTGGATATCCACGACGTCGACGGCATTGTCCATGGCCAGGGCAGGGTCACCGCGGCCCCCATCGCGGCTCCCGATGCGCTGGATCTGGACGCGCTGCGCCGTGAGGCATCGCCGGTCGACGTCGATGGCTGCTACGCGCGCTTCGAGGCCATGGGGCTGCACTACGGCCCGGCGTACCGTGGCATGAAAGCGCTCTTCGTCGGCGATGGCGTGGCGATCGCGCGGGTCGAGTTTGCCGGCACGGTCGATCCTGCCGTGGCCTGGCCCCCGGGGTTGCTGGATGCCGCATGGCAGGCATCCATCGGGTTGCGGGCCGACGCCGACGCGGCGTCGCTGCGCCTGCCGTTCGCACTGGACGCACTCGACGCGCACGGCCCCTGCGACCGCGCGATGTGGGCGGTGGCGCGGGCGCGCGACGGTTCGCACGCGGTCGACATCGACCTGTGCGACGACGCGGGTCGGCCGGCGTTGTCGTTGCGAGGCCTCGCCTTCCGGGCCGTCGGCGAGACGCCTTCGGTCGAGGTGGCGGTGCCCGCCGCGGTGGACGATGACTTCCTGGAGCGCGCCACGGGGTACTTCGAACGATTCCTCGCCACCGCCTTGAAGCTGCCGGCGCACCGGATCGACCGCAAGGCGCGCATGGAGGCCTACGGCATCGATTCGCTGATGGTGCTCGAACTGACGCGCAGCCTCGAGGGCTCGTTCGGTCCGCTGCCGAAGACCCTGTTCTTCGAATACCAGACCCTGGCCGGGCTGAGCGGCTACTTCGCCACCCGGCATCGCGACACCATGGCGGCGCTGCTCGGCCAGCCGCGCGCGGTCGCTGCCGTGGCGTCCGCGCCGGCCGTTCGGCGGGTGGAGCGCAGCGCATCGCGCTATGCCGTGCGCGAGCGGCGCGACGCGGCCGACACGATCGCCATCGTCGGCGTGGCCGGCCGCTACCCGCAGGCGGAGAACCTGGCCCAGTTCTGGGCCAACCTCAGCGCGGGCCGCGACAGCATCACCGAGATTCCCGGCGACCGTTGGGATCATTCGCTCTACTTCGATGCCGAGCGCGGCAAGCCCGGCAAGACCTACGGGCGCTGGGGCGGCTTCCTCGACGGGGTGGACCGCTTCGATCCCCTGTTCTTCAACATCTCGCCGCGCGAAGCCGAGCGCATGGACCCCCAGGAGCGGCTGTTCCTTGAATGCGTGCACGCGACGCTCGAGGACGCCGGCTACACGCGCGCCAACGTCGCCGCGAATGGTAGCGTGGGCGTGTTCGCCGGGGTGATGTACGAGGAATACCCGCTTTTTGGCGCGCAGGCGCAGGCGCGCGGCGAGCCGCTGGCGGTACCCGGGCATCCCGCGTCCATCGCCAACCGCGTGTCGTATTTCTGCGACTTCCACGGACCCAGCATGGCGCTGGACACCATGTGCTCGTCGTCGCTGACGGCGATCCACCTGGCGTGCCATAGCCTGCAGCGCGGCGAATGCGCCGTGGCGATCGCCGGTGGCGTCAACGTGTCGATCCATCCGAACAAGTACCTCACGCTCGGCGAGGGCCGCTTCATCTCCGGCAAGGGGCGCTGCGAGAGCTTCGGCGAGGGCGGGGAAGGCTACGTACCCGGCGAAGGCGTGGGTGCGGTGCTGCTAAAACCCCTGGCCCAGGCGGAAGCCGACGGCGACCACATCTACGGCGTGATCCGTGCCACGGCGGTCAACCACGGTGGCAAGACCAACGGCTACACGGTGCCCAACCCCAACGCGCAGGCGACCGTCATCGAACAGGCCTTGCGTGCCGGTGGGGTGGACGCGCGTGAGGTCAGCTACGTCGAAGCGCACGGCACGGGCACGAGCCTGGGCGATCCGATCGAGATCGCGGGCCTGTCGAAGGCGTTCGCCGGCTGGACGACCGACACGGGTTTCTGCGCGATCGGTTCGGCCAAGTCGAACATCGGCCACTGCGAAAGCGCGGCGGGCATCGCGGGCGTCACCAAGGTGTTACTGCAACTTCGCCACGGCCAGATCGCCCCGAGCCTGCATTCGCAGGTGCTCAATCCGAACATCGACTTCGCGGCCACGCCATTCGTGGTGCAGCAAACGTTGGCGAACTGGGAGCGTCCGGTCATCGGCGGTCGCGAGCGTTCGCGCCTGGCGGGCATCTCGTCGTTCGGCGCCGGCGGCGCCAACGCGCACGTGGTGATCGAGGAGTACGTCGCGCCCGCGCCGGTGCCTGCGGACGGTCCGGCGCTCGTGGTGCTCTCCGCTCGTGACGAAGAACGGCTGCGCGAGCGTGTGCACCAACTGGTCGACCATCTCGCCGTCTTGCCTGACACCGTGACGCTCCACGATCTCGCGTACACCCTTCAGGTGGGCCGCGAGGCCATGGACGAGCGTCTCGGCCTGCTTGTCCAGTCGCTCGACCAGCTGCGCGACGCGCTTGCCGCGTGGCTCGACGGCGAGCCGGTGTCGACCGAGTGGCACCGTGGCCGGGCGGGCCACGACGCGATCGCCGAGCTCGACGACGAGGCGATCGGCGCCGCCGTCGACACCTGGATCGCGAAGGGGCGCTACGGCAAGCTGCTTGCCCTGTGGACGAAGGGGCTGTCGCTCGACTGGCAGCGCCTGCATGGCGACGCGATAAGGCGCAGGGTAAGCCTGCCGACCTATCCGTTCGCAAAGGAGCGCTACTGGCTACCGGTCACGGACACCATGGCGACCGCTCCGGCCGCATGGCATCCCTTGCTCCACCGCAACACCTCCACGCTCGCCACGCAGCGGTTCAGCTCACGCTTCGACGGCGGCGAATGGTTCTTCGCCGATCACCGCGTGCATGGCGCGCGCGTACTGCCCGCGGCCGCCCAGCTCGAAATGGCGTATCGCGCCGCCGTCGAGGCCCTGGAGCATGAGGGCGCGCTGACCCTGACCGACCTGGCATGGACGCGACCGGTGATCGCGGGTGGCGCGCCCCTCGACCTGCACGTCACCCTCGGGCCCGACGAGGCCGGCACGATGCGTATCGAGATCCGTGGCGACGACCTTCATAGCGAGGGCCGTCTTCGCCCGATATCCGATGAACCGGTATCGCACGACCTGGCCGCGTTGACGGCGGCGTGCGACGTCGCTCGAATGGATGGCGCGACTTGCCGTCGCCGTTTCGAAGCCATGGGTATCGCCTACGGCCGCGGGTTCCACGCGCTGGACGCGGTCGCCGTGGGTCGCGGGACGGCGCTCGCCCGTATCGCGGCCCCCGCGACGGTCCGGCTCGACGGGTACACCCTGCATCCCAGTCTCGTCGACGCCGCGATGCAGGCCACCGTCGGCGCCATGGACGACGACGGCCAGGCATGGGTTCCCGCGTCGCTCGGCGCGCTCACCGTTCACCGTGCCTGTGAACCGTCGATGTGGGCCGTGCTGCGTTGGGCGGACGACGGTGCCACGCGTGCGTTCGATATCGACCTGTGCGATGACGACGGCGTGGCCTGCGTGAGCCTGCGCGCGCTGGCGCTTCACCCCTGGACCGCACCGTCGGGCCCCCGGCCGGCGACGACGACCGTGCTGCTGGCGACGCCCACATGGCGCGCCGAGGCGGCCGCGACTCACGGCACGCCGCCGGAGCGGCAGCACGTGATGCTTTGCGGCATCGATCCGGTGGGTTTGCCCCACGCGACCCATGTGCCGCTCGTCCACGATCTCGCCGCCGCCTATGGCGTCGCGGCCGCTTCGCTGCTGACCTGGCTCCAGTCATCCGGCCCCGCGCTCGTGCAGGTGGTGGTGCCGGACCGGGGGCCCGGCGAAGCGTTCGCGGGTCTGATGGGTATGTTGCGCACCGCCGCACTGGAGAACCCGGCGGTGATCGGCCAGCTCATTCGCGTTGGCGCGGCCGACGACGTGGCGAGCATCGTTGCGGACAACCGGGCGGCGCCGTCCGCGTGCCTTCGCTACGTCGATGGCCAGCGATACGTGGGCGCGTGGTCGGAGGTGGCCGCGTCGCCGGCACCGCCGATGCCGTGGAAGCCGGGTGGCGTGTATCTCATCACGGGCGGCGCGGGGGGCCTCGGCCGCCTGGTGGCGCGTGACATCGCACGACGTGCGCCGGGTGCCGTGCTGGTGCTTACCGGCCGTTCGCCGCTGGACGCGGCGATCCACGAGACGCTTGCCGAGCTGCATGCCCTGGGTGCGACGGCACGCTATCGACCGCTCGACGTCGGCGATCGTGCCGCCGTGTTGGCCTGCGTGCGCGATACGGCCGACGCGTTCGGGCTGAGCGGCATCGTGCACAGCGCGGGCGTCTTGCGCGACGGCTTCATCCTGCGCAAGAGCCAGGACGACCTGGCCGCCGTGCTGCGCGCCAAGGTCGCCGGCACGGTGTACCTGGACGAGGCCAGCCGTGACCTGCCGTTGGACGCCTTCGTCTGCTTCTCGTCGCTGGCCGCCACGCGCGGCAACGTTGGCCAGGCCGACTACGCGGCGGCCAACGGCTTCATGGATGCGTTCGCCCACCATCGGGCACGACGCGTCGCCCAGGGCGAGCGTTACGGACAGACGCTGTCGGTCAACTGGCCGTTGTGGGACGAAGGCGGCATGCGCGTCGACGATGCCACCCGACGTTACCTCGCACGGGAGATCGGCATGACGCCCCTGCGCAGCGACGTAGGCCTCGACGCGCTCGCCCAGGCCCTGACGCTCGGGGCGTCGCAGGTGCTGGTGGCCGAAGGCGACCTCACGGCGTTACGCCAGTCGTTGCTCGGTGCGCCGACGCCAGCGCCGGTCACGGCGGTCGCGCCGGCCGCGCCAAGGCCCACGCCGATGCCGGACGACCTGCGCGAACGCACGGTGCGCCACCTCGTGGCCCTGCTCGCCGGCACGCTGAAGCTGCCGCCCGAGCGCATCGATCCGAATGCCCGGCTGGAGGCCTACGGCATCGACTCGGTCATGACACTGGATCTGACGGCACGGCTCGAAGAGACATTCGGCCCGTTGCCGAAGACCCTGTTCTTCGAATACCAGAGCGTGGCCGCCCTCGCGGGCTACGTCATGCAGGCACACCGCGCCGCGCTCGCTACGCTGTTCGGCACATCGCCGTCGCCGTCGCCGTTGCCGCAGCCGGTGCCGTCCCGCGTCACGATGGCGCGCCATGCCTCGCGCTTGGCGACGCGCAGCGCGCCTGTGGCCGATGAGGGCATCGCGATCATCGGTCTTGCGGGCCGCTATCCGCAGGCGGAGAACCTGGCCCAGTTCTGGGCCAACCTCAGCGCGGGTCGCGACAGCATCACCGAGATTCCCGGCGATCGCTGGGACCACACGCTGTACTTCGACGCGGATCGCAACGCGCCTGGCAAGACCTACAGCAAATGGGGTGGCTTCCTCGATGGGGTGGATCGCTTCGATCCGCGCTTCTTCAACATCTCGCCGCGCGAGGCGGAGCTGATGGATCCGCAGGAGCGGTTGTTCCTCGAATGCGTGCACGCCACGCTCGAGGACGCCGGCTACACCCGCGAGAACGTGGCCGAAGACGGCAACGTCGGCGTGTTCGCCGGGGTGATGTACGAGGAATACCAGCTCTACGGCGCGCAGCAGCAGGCCCTGGGTGACGCCATCGCGGCGCCCGGCAGCCCCGCCTCGATCGCCAACCGGGTGTCGTACGTCTGCGATTTCCACGGCCCGAGCATGGCGTTGGACACCATGTGCTCATCGTCGCTGACCGCGATCCACCTGGCCTGCGAGAGCCTCGCGCGCGGTGGGTGCGCCGTAGCGATCGCCGGCGGCGTCAACGTGTCGATCCACCCCAACAAGTATCTGGTACTGGCACAGGGTCGCTTCATCTCCGCCAAGGGCCGTTGCGAGAGCTTCGGCGAGGGCGGGGAAGGCTACGTGCCCGGCGAGGGCGTGGGCGCGGTGCTGCTCAAACCCCTGGCCCAGGCGCAGGCCGACGGCGATCACATCTATGGCGTGATCCGGGGCACCGCGATCAACCACGGCGGCAAGACCAACGGGTATACCGTGCCCAATCCCAACGCCCAGGCGAAGGTGGTGGAGCGGGCCCTGCGCGGCGCGGGCGTTGACGCCCGGCAGGTGAGCTACATCGAAGCCCATGGCACGGGCACGAGCCTGGGTGATCCGATCGAGATCGCGGGCCTGTCGAAGGCGTTCGCCGGCTGGACGACCGACACGGGTTTCTGCGCGATCGGTTCGGCCAAGTCGAACATCGGCCACTGCGAAAGCGCGGCGGGCATCGCAGGCGTCACCAAGGTGTTGATGCAACTTCGCCACGGCCAGATCGCGCCGAGCCTGCATTCGCAGGTGCTCAATCCGAACATCGATTTCACCGCCACGCCATTCGTGGTGCAGCAGACGTTGGCGAACTGGGAGCGTCCGGTCATCGACGGAAAGGCGCGTTCGCGCCTGGCGGGCATCTCGTCGTTCGGCGCCGGCGGCGCCAACGCGCACGTGGTGATCGAGGAGTACGTCGCGCCCGCGCCGGTGGCTGCGGACGGCCCGGCTCTGATCGTGCTGTCGGCCCGTGACGAAGAACGGCTGCGCGAGCGTGTGCGCCAACTGGTGGACCATCTCGCCGTTCTACCGCCCACGGTCACGCTCCACGACCTCGCGTACACCCTTCAGGTGGGCCGCGAGGCCATGGACGAGCGTCTCGGCCTGCTTGTCCATTCGCTCGACCAGCTGCGCGACACGCTCGCCGCGTGGCTTGAGGACAAGCCGGTCGCGGAGGGTGTCTACCGGGGGCAGGCCCGTCGTGGCAAGGAGGCCCTGGCGACGCTCGCCGCCGACGATGACATGGCCGCCACCGTCGACGCCTGGCTGGACAAGGGCAAGTACGGCCGGGTGCTCGACCTGTGGACGAAGGGGCTGGGGTTCGACTGGCATCGTCTGCATGCGCCGGGCGAACGCCAGCGGGTGAGCCTGCCGACCTATCCGTTTGCCCGCGAACGCTACTGGCTGCCGATCGAGACGCACGATACCCCGCCGTCGTTGCCACCCCGGCCGACACCAGGCGACGAACCCACGAGCGAACCGTCGGCGGTACTCGCGTTCGAGCCGCTCTGGACGGCGCAACCGGTGCAGGTCGTCAGCGAGACGCGTGCGTTCGCCTCCCGCCACGTGTGTCTGTCGGGATGGCCCGTGCACGTCGGGGAGAACCTCCGGATCGCTGGCGCGATCCTGTCGTCGTCGCCGGACGATGCCGACCACGCGCGCGCGTACGAAGCGGCCGCCTTGCATCTGCTGGATCGTCTCCAGCAGGTGGCCGCGCAGCCGGGCCATCACCTCGTGCAGGTCGTGGTGCCGACGGACCATCGTTTCATGGCCGGCCTCGCGGGCATGCTCCGCACGGCCGCGCTCGAAAATACGCGGCTGACCACGCAATGGATCGCCGTGACGCGGGCGGACGAGATAGCGCTTGCGTGCGAGGAGAACGCCGGGGAGGGGAACATCGTCGTCCGCTACGCCGGTGCGGGGCGTCACGTGGCGGGATGGACCGAGCAACGTGATCCGGTGACAGGCGTCACGCCCTGGAAGGATCACGGCGTCTACCTCATCACGGGCGGGGCCGGTGGGCTGGGTCTTATCGTGGCCCGCGCCATCGCCGGTGCGGTGCGGCACCCGGTGCTCATCCTCACCGGTCGGTCGGCGATGAACGACGCCATCAAGGGGCATGTCCGCCAGCTCGAGGCCTTGGGCGCCGTCGTGCGGTATCACGCGCTTGACGTCGCCGATACGGCGGCGGTGAACCATCTGGTGGGCAGCATCCCGGAGGAGTTCGAAAGCCTCGACGGCATCGTGCACAGCGCCGGCGTGGTGCGGGACAGCTTCCTCGCCGCAAAGACCCCCGACCAGTTACGGGACGTCTTCCGGGCCAAGGTGGCCGGCACGCTGCACCTGGACGAGGCAAGCCGAGATATCCCGCTCGATGTGTTCGTGTGCTTCGCTTCCATCGCGGGCGCGCTCGGCAGCGTCGGCCAGGCCGACTACGCGGCGGCCAACGCCTTCATGGATGCCTTCGCCCACGACCGCGCGCAGCGCGTCGCCCGCGGTGAGCGGCACGGCCGCACGCTGAGCATCGACTGGCCGCTGTGGGCCGAGGGTGGCATGCAGGTGGACGACGCCACGCGCACGATGATGCGGCAACACCTGGGCATGCATCCGCTGTCGACCGACGACGGCTTGCGCGCGCTGGATCAGGCGTTGTCGACCGCGGCGGCGCAGGTGCTGGTGGTGGCCGGCGAGGCGAGCCGCATCCGTGACAACGTCAAGGGTGTGTCGGGCCCGTCGGCCGCGGCGGTGGGAGCGACGCCGCCGACCGCATCGCCGGGCGAGCCCGTCGACGCACACGTCCGGCAGACGCTGGCGGAGCTGGTCTGCGCGCTGATCAAGGTGAGGCCGGAGGATCTCGACGGCGACACCACGTTCAACGAATACGGTTTCGATTCCGTCTCGCTCACGGAGTTCGGCAACGCCCTTAACCAGCGCTATGGCTTGCGCCTGACACCCACGGTGTTTTTCGAGTACCCATCGCTCGATCGCCTGGCCGCGTACCTGGTACAGACCCACGCGAGCGCCGTCCTCCCGTCTGTTGCCGTGGTGGAGGCGACGCCACCACCGATGGTGCGCGTGGCGCTCGGCCGCCCCGTCGACGAACCGATCGCCGTGATCGGCATGAGCGGGCAGTTTCCGCAGGCGCCCGACCTGGACGCCTTCTGGGACAACCTGCGCGAGGGTCGCGACTGCATCGGCGATGTGCCGGCCTCGCGCTGGGACTGGCGCGGCGAACCCGGCGACCATGCGCGGTGGGGCGGTTTCATCGATGGCATCGACACGTTCGACCCGTTGTTCTTCGGCATCTCGACGCGAGAAGCCGAATTGCTCGATCCCCAGCAGCGCCTGATGATGGTCCATGTCTGGAAAGCGCTCGAAGATGCAGGCTACGCGGCGAGCGCGCTGGCCGGGAGCGACACGGCGATCTACGTCGGCACGGGCGCGACCGGCTACGGCACGCTGGTGCAACGCGCCGGGCTCGCCGGCGAGGCGCACGCCTCCACCGGTGCCGTGCCCTCCGTGGGCCCCAACCGCATCAGTTTTCTGTTCGACTGGCACGGCCCCAGCGAGCCGGTGGAAACCGCCTGCTCGAGTTCGCTGGTGGCGTTGCGTCGAGGTGTCGAGGCCTTGCGTCGCGGCGATGCCAGCCTCGCCGTGGTCGGCGGGGTCAACACCATCGTCACGCCCGACGCGCACGCCAGCTTCGGCAAGGCGGGCATGCTCAGCCCGGACGGTCGCTGCAAGACGTTCTCCGCCGACGCCAACGGTTACGTGCGCGGTGAAGGCGTGGCGATGCTCGTGCTCAAGCCGCTGTCGGCTGCCGAGCGCGACGACGACCTGATCCACGGGCTTGTGCGCGCCGTGGCCGAAAACCATGGTGGCCACGCCAATTCGCTCACTGCGCCGAACCCGACCGCGCAGGCCGACGTCATCCGCAAGGCGCTCGCCGAGGCCGGCGTCGATCCGGCCACGATCGGCTACGTGGAAGCCCACGGCACGGGCACCCGGCTGGGTGACCCGGTCGAGGTGCAGGGACTCAAGGCGGCGTTCGGGCCATCGCAGGCCACGGGCTACTGCGGCCTGGGGTCGGTCAAGACCCAGATCGGCCACCTGGAACTCGCCGCCGGCGTCGCCGGGGTGGTGAAAGTGCTGCTGCAGATGAAACACCGCACGCTGGTGAAGAGCCTGCACGGCGAGCGTATCAATCCGTACGTCGACATCGAGGGCAGCCCGTTCTACCTGCTCGGTGAGTCGCGTGAGTGGACGCCGCTGCGCGATGCGGCGGGCAGGGCGTTGCCGCGCCGCGCGGGTGTCAGTTCGTTCGGTTTCGGCGGCGTGAACGCGCACGCGGTGCTCGAGGAATACGTGCCCGCACCGGTCGCCGCGACGGTCTTTAACGCGCCCGCGCTGGTCGTCCTGTCGGCACGCCACGAGGCACGCCTGCGCGACCAGGCGCGCGCGTTGCTCGCTTTCGTCAGCGATCGCGAGGTCGCGCTGCATGATCTCGCCTACACCTTGCAGGTGGGGCGCGAAGCGATGACACATCGCCTCGGTTTTGTCGCGCAGACGATCGACGACCTGCGCCAGACCCTGTCCCGGCTCGTCGAGACCGAAGATACGGCCGGCGTGATCCGTGGCGTCGCCCCTCGCACGCCGGCCGGCGCGACAGACGAGACGCCGCAGACGCCGACGCAGTGGCTCGAACGGTGGGTGAACGGCGGATCGGTGGACTGGGTGGCGCGGTATGGCGCGACGCGACCGCGTCGCATCCGCCTGCCGACCTATCCCTTTGCCCGCGATCGCTACTGGGTGCCGACGCCCGCCGCGGCGCCGGGCGAGTCGCCGGTGTCGCCCGGCGAGACATGGACGTTGACGCCGACCTGGGAGGTGGCGCCGATCGGTTCGCTCGATCCGCTGCCGTCCGGACGCATCGCCGTGATCGGCGGCACGCCGGCCCGGCGCGAGGCGATGTCGCGCGCGATGCCGAACGCATCGATCCTCAACCTGCCCAGGGATGCGGACATCGAGGACATCCAGGCGCGCCTGCGCGCGCACGGCACGATCGACCATCTCGTCTGGATCGTGGATGAGGCGACGGCGTCGGACGACGACGCATGGCCGGCGGCGCAGCGGGACGGTGTGCTGCGTGCGTTCCGTCTCGCCAAGGCCCTGCTCGCGCTCGGCGCCGGCGAAAGTGCGCTGGGCTGGACGGTGGTCACGACACAGGCGCAGGCGGTGCACGCCAGTGACGCGGTGTGGCCGGGTCACGCCGGCGTGCACGGCTTTCTCGGCGCGATGGCGCGCGAAATCCCGGCGTGGCGGATACGCCTGATCGACATGCCCGTGGCAGGGGACTGGCCGGTCGCCAGCCTGCTGCGCCTGCCCGCGCGCTCGGGCGAAACGACGGCATGGCGCGGTGGCCAGTGGTTCCGCCCCGGCCTGTCGCACGTGGGCAGCCATGATGGCGCCACGCCGCCGCCCTATCGGGAGGGTGGTGTCTGCGTGGTGATCGGGGGCGCGGGTGGCATCGGCCAGGCCTGGAGCGCGCACCTGATCCGCACGCGACAGGCCCAGGTGGTCTGGATCGGTCGACGTCCCGAAGACCAGGCGATCGCGCAGGCGAGGGCGTCGCTCGGCCAGCTCGGCCCGATGCCTCACTACATCGTGGCCGATGCGAGCGACCGCCAGGCCCTGACGCGGGCACGCGACGAGGTGCTGGCCCGATTCGGGCCGATTCACGGCGTGGTGCATGCGGCGTTGTCGCTGCTGGACCGCGGCGTGGTTCAGATGGACGAAGCGCGGCTGCTCGCCGGGTTGTCGGCCAAGGTCGACGCCAGCATGTGCATGGGGCAGGTGTTCGGTGACCTGCCGCTGGATTTCATGCTGTTCTTCTCCTCGCTGGTGAGCGTCATGCGCTCGGCGGGGCAGGCTGCCTATGCGGCCGGATGCTGCTTCAAGGATGCCTACGCCCGACAGCTCGGCCAGCGCCTGCCTTATCCGGTCAAACTCATGCAGTGGGGGTACTGGGGCAACGTGGGCGCCGTCGCGTCGGCGGATTACCGCGAGCGCATGGCGCGCCAGGGTATCGGGTCGATCGAGCCGGTCGAAGGTATGCAGGCCGTCGAGCGCCTCCTGGCGTCGCCGCTGCCGCAGATGGCGTTCCTGAAAACTCTCGCGTCCGACGTGAAGGCCGACGTGTTCGACCGCGTCGGCGACGTCACGGTGGAGGCCCTTCCCGCGAGCAGGCCGGCGTGCATCCTGCCCGAGCGGCGCATCGCTTTCGCGGGCGACGCGCAGCGGCTCGCGATCGAGGCCGATGAGATCGATCGCCTCGCGCTGGCCATCCTGCGTGGCGAGTTGCAGGCGTTGGGCCTGCATGACGCCGACACGGCGGCCGCATGGCATCCCAGGCACGCGCGCTGGCTGCGCCACAGCATGCAGCGGATCGCCGGCATGCCGACGTCCCCGCCGCTGGAGCGCGCGTGGGCCGACTGGCGGGCACGCAAGGTCGAATGGACGGCCGAAGGCCACGTACGACGGGCGCAGGTCACGCTGGTGGACACGATGTTGTCCGCCCTGCCGGCGATCCTCCAGGGCCACGTCGACGCGACCGCCGTCATGTTCCCGGCGTCGTCGATGCACCTGGTGGAGGGGGTCTACCGGGGCAACGCCGTCGCCGACCACTTCAACGACGTGCTGTGCGGGGCCGTGATCGATGCCGTGGCGGCGCGCCTGCGTCGCGATCCGACCGCGCGCTTGCGCATCGTGGAGATCGGCGCGGGTACGGGCGGCACTGCCGCGCACCTGCTGGAGCGCCTCAAACCGTACGCGGCGCATATCGACGAGTACGCGTACACCGACCTGTCGCGGGCGTTCCTGCACCATGCCGAGCAGCGCTTCGGCGCGGACCATCCGTTCCTCGCCTGTCGCCTGCTCGACATCGGTCGTCCGCTGGCGGAGCAGGGCATGGCGCCGGGCCGCTACGACCTCGCCGTCGCCACGAACGTGTTGCATGCCACGCGCGACATCCGCGAGAGCCTGCGCAACGCCAAGGCCTTGCTGGGCACCCATGGCCTGCTCGTGCTCAACGAACTGAGCCGGTGCGACCTGTGGGCGCATCTCACCTTTGGCCTGCTCGACGGCTGGTGGCTTTACGAAGACGAGGCGCTGCGCATCCCGGGATGCCCGAGCCTCGCACCGGAGCGTTGGGCCGCCGTGCTCGGCGAAGAAGGGTATCGCCGTATCCGCTTCCCCGCGGCGGCGGCCCACGACCTGGGCCAGCAGGTGATCGTGGCCGAAAGCGATGGCGTGATCCGGCAGCGTCGCCCTGTCGCTGCCGTGGCATCGGTGCCGCCCCCCGCGGCACCCGTGGTATTCGCGCCCGCGCCCGTGTCGGCCTCGCTGCGCGACGCCTGCCGCGCGCGCCTGGGCATGCTGATCGCACGCTCGCTGAAGATGGCGCCCTCGGCGATCGATACCGCCACCGGGCTGGATCGCTACGGCCTGGATTCCATCCTGGTGCAGGAACTGACGGCCGCCTTACGAACTGCGCTGGCGGACGTCGGCATCGGCGACGTCGTGAGCGCGACGCTGTTCTTCGAGTACCCGACCATCGACGCGCTGGCGGATCACCTCATCGAGACGGCGCCCTCCGCCATCGCCCGCTGGCTCGGCGTCGACGCGGGCGCGGCCGTGCCGCGCCCGCCGCATCCGCTGCTCCATCGCGAGCGTTCTCCCGGCGTGTTCGAAAGCGCCCTTCGGGGCGATGTGTTCGTTCTCGCCGATCATCGCGTGCAGGGGCGCCGGGTGCTGCCCGGCGTGGCCCAGCTGGAGATGGCGTTGGCGGCCGCCCCCGATGGCCAGGCGGTATCGCTGGCCCAGGTCGCCTGGCTGCGGCCCGTCGTGGCCGGCGACGACGGGGTGACCCTGCGACTGGTCGTGGGCGAGGGCGCTTACACGCTGCGTGGCGTGGATGACGTCGTCCACAGCCAGGGACGGATGATCCCGGCGGCGGTTCGTCCTGTCGTGGCGCGGCACGACATCGCCGGGCTGCGTGCGCGATGCGCCGTGGCGCACGCCAGTCATGAACGCTGCTACGACCTGTTCGCGCGCAAGGGCCTGCACTACGGCCCGACGTTCCGCGGGCTCGACGAGCTCTTCATCGGCACGGGGCAGGTGCTGGCGAGGATCGTGTTGCCCGCTACCGCGCCGCTGGACGGTTACACGCTGCCGCCCAGCCTCCTCGACGCCGCGCTACAGGCCTCGCTGGGGCTCTACCTGCGCGTCGCGGACGACGACGTGCCGTTGGCCCTCCCATTCGCGGTCGACGCCGTGGACGTGTTCGCACCCTGCCAGCCGCGCATGTGGGCCGTGGTGCGCGACAGCGACGGCCGCCCGGCCGACGGCGGCATCCGCACCGTCGACATCGACCTCTGCGACGACGGCGGGCAGGTCTGCGTGTGCCTGCGGCAACTCAGCCTCCGCCGATTCGATCCTCCTCCGACACGTGACACGCCGACCGACAGGGACCACGACGACATGAACGATTCCACGGGCATCCATGCCGAGGGCCACGAACGCGCCACGCCGTCGTCGTTCGCGACGAACGCGTTGCGCGACAAGGGCATCCTCCACGTGAGGAAGCTGATGAGCCGCACGCTGTCGCTGCCGCTGGAGGCGATCGAGCCCGGCATCGGCTTCGACGAATACGGCATCGACTCGATCGCCGCGATGGACCTGACCCAGGCCTTGCGCGGCGTGTTCGGCAGCGAGCGCATCGGCACCACGCTGTTCTTCGAGCACAGCGACATCGAGGGCCTCGTCGACCACCTCGCCCAGCTCGACGCCGAGGCGCTCGCGCGCTGGGCCGGCGCCGTTGCCGAGACGCCGACCGCGGTCCCCGCCGACACGCCGCCGCCGGTGCGTGTGACCGCACCGGTCGAGCCCGCCGTGCAGCGGGTGGCGTCGACCGTCGCCAGCGCGCCGGCCGCACCGGTGACGTTTGAGGTCGCCGTCGTCGGCGTGTCGGGCCGTTATCCGGGCGCGAACGACGTGCGGGGCTTCTGGGACAACCTCGCCGCGGGACGCGCCAGCGTGCGCGAGGTACCCGCCGACCGCTGGGACCACGCGTCGTTCTTCGATGCGCGCAAGGGCGAGCCCGGCAAGACCTACACCCGCTGGGCGGGCCTGCTCGACGACGTGCAGGGCTTCGACCGGCTGTTCTTCCACATCGCGCCCCGCGAGGCGCAGCTGATGAGCCCCCAGGAGCGGCTCTTCATGCAGGAGGTCTACGCCGGCATCGAGGATGCGGGCTACACGCCCGGCAACCTCTGCGCGAGCCGCAAGGTCGGCGTGTTCGTCGGCGTCACCAACGAACACTACGCCACCGGCACGCGGTTCTGGTCGATCGCGAACCGCATCTCGCACTTCTGCCATTTCCAGGGGCCCAGCATGGCGGTGGACACCGCCTGCTCGTCGTCGCTGACCGCCATCCACCTCGCCGTGGAGAGCCTTCGCGGCGGTGACAGCGAAGTCGCCATCGCCGGCGGCGTGAACCTCATCGTGGCACCGACGCAGCTCATCGATCTTGCGTCGATGGGCATGCTCTCCGAAGGCGATCGCTGCCGTTCGTTCGGCGCGGGCGGCGATGGCTTCGTCGATGCCGAAGCCGTGGGCGCGCTGGTGCTCAAGCCGCTGCACCGGGCCGTCGCCGATGGCGATCACATCTACGGCGTGATCAAGGGCAGCGCCATCAACGCGGGCGGCAAGACCAACGCCTACCTGGTGCCCAACCCCCACATGCAGGCGCAACTCGTCGGCGACGCACTGCGCCGCGCGGGCATCGACGCCCGCACGGTGAGCTACGTGGAGGCCCAGGGCACCGGCAGCCTGCTCGGCGATCCGATCGAAGTGGCCGGTCTGTCACGGGCGTTCCGCCAGTCGACAAAGGACCGGCAGTTCTGCGCCCTGGGGTCGGCCAAGTCCAACGTGGGCCATAGCGAGAGCGCGAGCGGCTTCGTCGCGGTCAGCAAGGTGCTCATGCAGATGAAGCACGGGATGCTCGCGCCGAGCCTGCACGCGGAGACGCCGCATCCGGAGATCCGCTTCGCCGATACGCCGTTCTTCGTGCAGACCACGCTGTCGCCCTGGCGGCGGCCGGTGCTGGAGTTCGACGGGCAGCGCCAGGAGTACCCGCGTCGCGCGGGCATTTCGTCGTTCGGCGCCGGCGGCGCCAACGCGCACCTGGTGATCGAGGAATACGTGGCGCCCGAACGGGAGGCGCGGGAGGGCGCGGCGCTCATCGTGCTCTCCGCCCGCGACGAGGACCGCCTGCGCGAGCGGGCCCGCCAACTCGCCGGGTACCTCGCCGCGGAAACGCAGGCCGATGCCGTGACACCGCTGCACGATCTGGCGTACACGTTGCAGGTCGGTCGCGAACCGATGGAAGAACGCCTCGCGCTGCGCGTCGAGTCCGCCGACGAACTTCGCGTGGCACTGGACGCCTTCGTGCAGGGCCACACCGACATCGACGGGCTCTATCGCGGCCAGGCCAAACGCACGACCTACGCGATGCTCAACGACGACGAGGACATGCAGGTGGCCGTGCAGGCCTGGGTGGCGAAGGGCAAGTTCGGCAAGCTGCTCGACCTATGGGTGAAGGGCTTCGCGTTCGACTGGAACGTACTCTACGCCGGCACCGCCCGACCGCACCGCGTGAGCCTGCCCACGTACCCGTTCGCACGGGAACGCTGCTGGACCGACGTGCGCTATCCGGACGCGGCCGCTCCACCGCCGCCCGTCGCCGCCGAGGATACCTCCGACGAGGCCATCATGATCGGCCTTTGGAAGGCCCTGCTGGGCCGCCCGTCGGTATCGCTGGACGACGACTTCTTCGACCTCGGCGGTCACTCGCTTTTGGCGACCCAACTGGCGGCACGTATCCGTGATGCCTTCGGTGTCGACGTGGCCGTGGGCGCGATGCTCGAAGCGCCCACCGTGGCCCGACTCGTCGCCCACGTGCGCGCGCTGCAGGCCGCCGCGCCCGCGCCGGTCATGCCCACGGAAGCGGCGCCGGCCACCGGCGAGGTGTTTCCGCTCTCGTTCGCGCAACAACGGCTGTGGTTCCTCGACCAGTTGGAGGGGCAGAGCCCCACGTACAACATCCCGGCCGCCGTGCGCCTGAAGGGGCGGGTCGACGTCGCCGCGCTGCAGGCCGCGCTCGACGATGTCGTGCGGCGCCACGACGCGCTACGCGCCCGCTTCGACAGCGTGGATGGCTCGCCGGTGCAGCGCATCGTCGACGAGGTGAGGTTGCCCCTGGTCCTGCACGACCTCAGCGGTTTCGCGCCGAAGGAACGCGACGCGAAGACACGCTGGCTGATGCTCGACGAAGCGCGCACGCCGTTCGACCTCAAGCACGGCACGCTGATCCGCAGCAGCCTGCTGAAGCTTTCGGCCGAGGAGCACCTGTTGCTGCTCACCATGCACCACATCGCGTCGGACGGCTGGTCGATGGGGCTGCTCGTGCGCGACCTCGGCGCCCTCTACGCCGCCCACGGCTTCGGGGCGCCGGTGTCGCTGCCCACGTTGCCCATGCGCTATGTGGACTTCGCCCGCTGGCAGCGCGAGTGGCTCGGCGACGGCGTGCTCGACCGCCAACTGGCTTACTGGACGAAGCAGCTCGCGGGGAGCCCGGGCCTGCTGGCCCTGCCCACCGACCGACCGCGGCCGGCGGTCCAGGGGCAGGACGGTGCCATGCTGCATTACGCGGTGCCCGCCGAGCTGACGGCGAAGCTCCAGGCCTTCAGCCGTCGCTCGCAGTGCACGCTGTTCATGACGCTCTGCGCCGCGTTCAACGTGCTCCTGGCCCGGTACGCCGGGCAGGACGATATCTGCATCGGCACGCCCATCGCGAACCGCAACCGCAGCGAGATCGAAGACCTGATCGGGTTCTTCGTCAACACGCTGGTGCTGCGGACCCGGGTCGACCTGCGCGCCAGTTTCGACGACCTGCTCAGGCAGGTGCGCGCCACGACGCTCGATGCCTACGCGCACCAGGACGTTCCGTTCGAGCAACTGGTCAACGCCGTGCAACCCGAGCGTCACGCGAGCCATACCCCGTTGTTCCAGGTGATGCTGGTGTTGCAGAACGCGCCGCTCGACCTGGCGCTGCCGGGGCTGGAGCTCGAACTGCTGCCGCATGAGACGGTGACCGCGAAGTTCGACATCACGCTCAGCCTGATGGAATCGCCCCAGGGCGGCCTGAAGGGCTATTTCGAGTACAACACCGACCTGTTCGACCTGGCGACCGTGCAGCGCATGGCCGATCATTTCACCCGCCTGCTCGAGGCCGCGGTCAGCGAGCCGGGCAGGGCGATCGGCGAGCTGCCCATGCTCGGCGAGGCCGAGCGTCGGCAGCTGCTCTACGACTTCAACGATACCGCCCGCACCTACCCCCGCGTGGGGCCGCACACGAACACGTTGCACACGCTGTTCGAGGCCCAGGTGTCGCGCTCCCCGCACCACACGGCGGTGGTCTACGGGGACACCTCGCTTACCTATGCCCAGTTGAACGCGCAGGCCAACCGGCTCGCACGCCACCTGCGCACGCTTGGCGTCGGCCCGGATGGGCTCGTCGGCCTGTGCGCGGAGCGTTCGCTGGCGATGATCGTGGGCCTGTATGCGATCCTCAAGGCGGGCGGCGCGTACGTGCCGCTGGATCCCACGTATCCCTCCGACCGCCTGGCGACCATCGTGGCGGATGCGGCCCCCGCCGCGATCCTGACCCAGCGTCACCTGCGCGAGGTCGCACCGGTGATGGCGGGCGTGCCGGTGGTGGACCTTGACGACGACGCCGCCCTCTGGGCGGCGCAGGACGACGGCGACCTGGCCAACGCGACCGGCCCCGGGCACCTGGCCTATGTGATTTACACGTCCGGCTCCACGGGCAAGCCCAAGGGCGTGGGCATCGAACACCGTGGCATCGTCAATCGCCTGCAATGGATGCAGGAGGCGTATCCGCTCGGTGCCGACGACCGTGTGCTGCAGAAAACCCCCTTCAGCTTCGACGTGTCGGTGTGGGAGTTCTTCTGGCCGTTGCTGGAAGGCGCCACGCTCGTGGTCGCGCGCCCGGGCGGCCACCAGGACGTGTCCTACCTCGCCGACCTCATCGATGCCCAGGCGATCACGACGCTGCATTTCGTGCCGCCGATGCTCGACGTCTTCCTCAACGAGGTCGAACCCGGCTGCGGCCGTTCGCTGCGCCAGGTGATGTGCAGCGGGCAGGCCCTGCCCATGGAACTGCAGCAGCGCTTCTTCGCCACGTGGGATCACGTGGCGCTGCATAACCTCTATGGTCCGACCGAAGCGTCGGTCGACGTGACCTACTGGCCGTGCCGCAAGGACAGCGGGCTGCACTGCGTGCCGATCGGCCTGCCCATCGCGAACATCCAGATCCACATCCTGGACGATGCGCTGCAACCGGTGCCGGTCGGCGTCGTGGGCCACCTGTACATCGCGGGTGTCGGCCTGGCCCGGGGCTATGTCAATCGCCCCGAGCTGACCGAGCAGGTGTTCGTGCCCAACCCGTTCAGCGCCGAACCCGGCGCCCGCATGTACCGCTCCGGCGACCTGGCCCGCTACCTGCCCGGCGGCGTCATCGAGTACCTGGGCCGCAGCGACCACCAGGTGAAGATCCGCGGCCTGCGCATCGAACTGGGCGAGATCGAGTCGACCCTGGCCGCGATCGACGGCGTCCGCGACGTCGTGGTGCTGGCCCGTCCCGACGAGCGCACCATCCCGCGCCTGGTGGCCTACCTCGTGCCGGACGACGGGCGGACGCTGCCCGAGTCATCGGCGTTGCGCCGCACGCTGGCCCAGACGTTGCCCGATTACATGGTGCCCGAACACATCGTGGCGCTGTCAGCGATGCCGCTGACCGCCAACGGCAAGGTCGACCGCAAGGCGTTGCCGGCCCCCGAGACGACGCACGACGCGCCTGGGCAGGTCGTCGCGCCGCGTACAACGACCGAACGGACCATCGCGGCGGTGTGGAGCGACCTGCTGAAGGTCGAGCGCATCGGCGTGACCGACGATTTCTTCGAGCTGGGCGGGCACTCGCTGCTCGCGACGCAGTTGGTCTCCCAACTGCGCAAGCGGAACCTTCCCGACGTCGAGCTGCGCGATCTGTTCGCCTACCCGACGCTCGAGGCGCTGGCCGCTTATGTCGACGGCAGGTCGGCCCCGGCCACCTCTGCGCCCACGTCCGCGGCATCGGCGCCGATACCGGAGGAGGTGTTTCCGCTGTCGTTCGCACAGCAGCGGCTGTGGGTGCTCGATCAGCTCGAAGGGCAGAGCCCGACCTATAACATCCCGTCCGCGGTACGTTTGAAAGGCCACCTGGATACCGCCGCGCTCCAGGCCGCGTTGCACGGCATTACCCGTCGGCACGACGCCCTGCGCGCCCGCTTCGACAGCGTGGACGGTTCGCCGGTGCAGCGCATCGCGGCCGACGTGCCGTTGCCGCTGGTACCGCACGACCTGACGGGCTTTTCGCCGAAGGAGCGCGAGGCTAAGACGCGCTGGCTCATGTCGGAAGAAGCCCGCACGCCCTTCGACCTGCGCCAGGGCCCGTTGGTCCGCGCGCGGTTGCTCATGCTCTCGGCGCACGAGCACCTGCTCCTGCTGACCATGCACCACATCGTCTCCGACGGCTGGTCGATGGGTCTGGTGGTGCGCGACCTCGGCGCCATGTACGCGGGGCTGCGCGCCGGCACGCCCCCGGGCTTGCCCGAGCTGCCGATGCGCTACGTCGATTACGCCCGTCGGCAGCGCGACGCGCTGGAGGGTGAGGCGCTCGATGCCCAGCTGGCGTATTGGACGCGCCAGCTCGCCGGCATTCCCAGCCTCCTGACCCTTCCCACCGATCGCCCGCGCCCGGCGGTGCAGCGGCAGGAGGGCGCGGCGCGGGCCTTCGCGCTTCCGGTGGAGCTCAGCGCCGCGCTGCAGTCGTTGAGCCGCCGCTCGCAATGCACGCTGTTCATGACGCTTTGCGCCGCGTTCAACGTGCTCCTGGCCCGGTACGCGGGACAGGACGACATCTGCATCGGCACGCCCATCGCCGGGCGCAACCAAGCGGAAATCGAAGACCTGGTCGGGTTCTTCATCAACACTCTCGTGCTGCGTACCCAGGTCGACCGGCGCGGCAGTTTCGACGACCTGCTCAAGCAGGTGCGCGCCACGACGCTCGATGCCTACGCGCACCAGGACGTGCCGTTCGAGCAACTGGTCAACGCCGTGCAGCCGGAGCGCCACGCGAGCCACACGCCGCTGTTCCAGGTGATGCTGGTGTTGCAGAACGCGCCGCTCGACCTGGCCCTGCCGGGGCTGGAACTGGAACTGGTGCCGCACGAGACGGTCACGGCCAAGTTCGACCTCACCCTGAGCCTGAAGGAGGGCCCGCACGGCCTGCACGGCTACTTCGAGTACAACACCGACCTCTTCGACCCCGCGACGATCGAACGCATGGCCGGGCACTTTACCCAGTTGCTGAAAGGCATCGCGGCCGATCCCGGACGCCCCGTGGGCGAACTGCCGATGCTCGGCGACGTCGAGCGCAGGCGGCTGCTGCATGGCTTCAACGATACCGCGCGAACCTTCCCGCGCGTCGGACCGCGGACGCCTACCGTCCACCAGCTTTTCGAAGATCAGGTACGGCGTAGCGCCGACCGTACCGCCATCGTTTTCGGCGATGCCTCGCTGACCTACGCCGAACTCAACGCGCAGGCGAACCGGCTCGCCCGGCACCTGCGCGTGCTGGGCGTGGGACCGGACGTGCTGGTCGGGCTATGCGCCGAACGTTCGCTCGAGATGGTCGTGGGCCTGTATGGGATCCTCAAGGCCGGCGGCGCCTACGTGCCGCTGGATCCGTCGTACCCGCGCGACCGTTTGACCGCCATCGTGGAGGACGCGGCACCCGTCGCCATCCTCACCCAGCGCCACCTGCGCCACGTCGCGCCGACATTGCCCGGCGTCCCGGTGGTCGATCTCGATGAACCGGGTCGTTGGGCGGGGCAGGGAGACCACGATCTCGACCACGCGACCGGGCCGGATCACCTGGCCTATGTGATCTACACCTCGGGTTCCACCGGCAAACCCAAGGGGGTGGCCATCGAACACCGGGGCATCGTCAATCGCCTGCAATGGATGCAGGAGACCTATCCGTTGCACGCCGACGACCGCGTGCTGCAGAAAACGCCTTTCAGCTTCGACGTGTCGGTGGGCGAGTTCTTCGGCGCGCCGCTCGAAGGCGCCACGTTGGTCATGGCCCGGCCGGGCGGCCACCAGGACGTGGCGTATCTGGCCGACGTCATCGACGCGCAGCGCGTCACCGTGGCGCACTTCGTGCCGCCGATGCTGGACGTGTTCCTCAACGAACTGGACGCGGGCCGGGCGCGCACGTTGCGCCGGGTGCTGTGCAGCGGGCAGGCGCTGTCGATGGAGCTCCAGCAGCGGGTGTTCGACGCCTGGGACCACGTCGAACTGCTCAATCTCTACGGACCGACCGAAGCTTCGGTCGAGGTCACCCACTGGCCCTGCCGTCGGGACAGTGGCCTGGCCAGCGTGCCGATCGGCATGCCGATCGCCAATATCCAGATCCACATCCTCGACGACGTGCTGCAACCGGTGCCGGTCGGCGTGGTGGGTCACCTCTACATCGCCGGCGTCGGCCTGGCCCGCGGCTACGTCAACCGGCCGGACCTCACCGAGCAGGCATTCGTGCCCAACCCCTTCAGCACGGTGCCCGGCGCGCGCATGTATCGCTCCGGCGACCTGGCCCGCTACCTGCCGGACGGCGCCATCGAGTACCTCGGTCGCAGCGACCACCAGGTGAAGATTCGCGGCCTGCGCATCGAACTGGGCGAGATCGATTCGACGCTGGCCGCCATCGACGCCGTGCGCGACGCCGTGGTGCTGGCCGTGCCCGACGAACGTCGCGTGCCGCGCCTGGTCGCCTACCTCGTGCCCCACGACGGGCAGGCCTTGCCGGACGGCGCGGCCTTGCGGCACACGCTGTCGCAGACCCTGCCGGACTACATGCTGCCCGAGCACGTGGTGGTCCTGCCGGCGATGCCGCTCACCGCGAACGGCAAGGTCGACCGCAAGGCCCTGCCGGCGCCGGACACCACCGGCCCAGCGGCCGAACACGTGGCGCCCCGCACGCCGACGGAACGCGCGCTGGCGACCCTGTGGACTGAACTGTTGCACGTGGCGCGTGTCGGCGCGAACGACGACTTCTTCCACCTCGGCGGCCACTCGCTGCTCGCCACGCAGCTGGTGTCGCAGCTGCGCAAGCGGCAGATCGCCGACATCGAACTGCGCGATCTGTTCACTCACGCCACGCTGGCGTCCCTGGCCTCGTTCATCGACGCCAAGCAGGGCACCGTCGCACACCCCAACCTCGTGCCGATCCGGCCGAAGGGACGCCTCGCGCCGTTGTTTCTCATCCACCCGATCGGCGGCGGCGTGCAGTACGCGTTCGACCTCGCGCCGTACCTCGACCCGGAGCAACCGGTGTATGGCCTGGCCATCGGCGAGAGCGTGCCGGTTAGCATCGGTGCGATGGCGCGCACCTACCTGGAGGCGATGCGACAGGTGCAGCCCAGTGGCCCCTACGCGGTGGCCGGGTGGTCGCTCGGCGGCATGGTGGCCTACGACATCGCCCACCGCCTGCAGGCGGCCGGCGAATCCGTGCGCTTCGTGGGCCTGATCGATACGAGCAGCCCGGCGGTGCGGACGCGGTTGACCGCCGAACATCCGGTGCGCTCGGACGACTGCCGCGCCTTGCTCAACTGGCTGCTCGACATCAACGCGGGTGCCGCCGATCACGCCCTGCATCCGGATTACCCGGAGCTCTCGCGGCTCGCGGGGAACGGCGATCTTGACGCGCTGATCGCCGGTTGCCGCCACGCGGGCTTCCTGCCGGAGCACTTCGACACCACCGACGTGAAGCGTTTCGTGGACATCTACCGCTCGAGCGGCAAGGCCGGCGACGACTACCTGCCGCCGGCGGCCCGGGTGCCGGTGACGTATTTCGCCGCCGAACGCCGCGAGGGTGAGGACGTGAGCCTCGGTTGGCACGACCTCGTCGGCGCGCACCTGGACGTGGTGCGCATCGGCGGCACGCATACCTCCATCGTACGACCGCCGCTCGCCGACCGACTCGCCCGCGAACTGTCGCGGCGCCTGCGCCACGACGCCGCCACCGCCCATCGCACGGCGATCACGCCATGAGCCACGAGGACACCATGAACGACACCCTCGCCGTCGACGCGCCGTCCGCGCTGCGGTACGCACGCACCATCGCCGACCTGCCCAGCCCGAAGGGCCACCCTTTCGTCGGCAACGCGCTACAGCTGGCCGGACGCCAGATGCACCAGAAGTTCACCGGGTGGGTGCGCGAATACGGGCCGATGTTCCGGCTCGACGTGCTGGGCCATCCCGTGGTCATCGTCTCGGACGCGGCCACGGTGCACGCACTGCTGCGCGACCGCCCGGAGGGATTCCGTCGCGCCGGCGGCCTCAAGCAGGTGATGAGCGAGCTGAACATCGGCGGGGTGTTCATCGCCGAGGGCGAGGCCTGGCGCAAGCAGCGCAAGCTGGTGATGAGCGGGCTCAACGTGGAGGTGATCCGGCACTTCTTCCCGACCATGGCGGCCATGACGCAAGGCTTGCACGACCGCTGGACGACCCGTTTGGCGCAAGGCCAGCCGATCGACCTCAAGCGCGATCTCAAGGCGATGGCCCTGGACATCATCGTCGGGCTCGCCATGGGGCACCGGATCGATGCGGTCAACCACGACGGCGACCCGTTGCAGAAGGACATCGACCGCCTTTTCGACCGGCTCGGGCAGCGCACCACCGCCGCGTTCCCCTATTGGCGGCACGTGAAGCTGCCGGCGGATCGCGCGGCGGAACGGGCGTCGGCGGAGATCGAGACGAAAGTGGTGGCGTTCATCCGCGACACCCGCGAACGGATGGACCGCGAACGCAAGCCGTCCACGATGCTCGAAGCCATGATCGTCGCGGCGGAGGATCCCGACTCCGGCTTCACCGATGAGGAACTGGTCAGCAACGCCATCCTCAGCGTGGTCGGCGGCGAGGACACCACCGCCAACTCGATCGGCTGGATGGTCTATCTGCTGGCCCGGCATCCCGAAGCGGCCGCCGCCTTGCGTGCCGAGGTCGATGCCGTGCTGGGTGACGCCACGCTGCCACGGGAGTGGGAGCAACTGAAGCTGTTCACCTACCTCGACGCCGCGCACAGCGAAACACAGCGGTTACGCACCGTGGCGCCTTACATCGGACTGACCAGCAACGCCGATTGCGTCGTCGCCGACACGTTCATCCCGAAGAATACGGCGGTGATCGTCGCCACGGCGGGCGAGGGCTTCGACGACACCCTGTTCCCCGAGGCGGCCGCTTTCCGGCCGGAGCGCTGGATCGCCGAGCACCGCCCCAAACGCGAGGAGGACCCCGCGCGCCGGGTATTTCCGTTCGGCGGCGGCTCGCGGCTTTGCCCCGGGCGATTCCTCGCGCTGACCGAGATCAAGATGGTGGTCGCCATGATCGTGCGCAACTTCGACCTCACGCTGGAGCCTGGCGCGCCCGAACCCACGGAACTGCTGAATTTCTTCATGGCACCGAGTGCCGTCCCCGTGCGCCTGGCACCGCGCGCGCTGAACCGGGAGGCCTCCCGGTGAGCCGTGCCGATGCGACCTCGAACCTCGTCCTGGCCCGGCGCATCCTCGACGTGTCGTTGCCGCTGATGGGCTCGATGATCGGCAACCTCGTGCTGATGCTCGTGGACCGCATCTGCCTGGCCCGGTATTCGAGCGACACGCTGGCGGCCTCCGGTCCCGCGGTCTACACGGCGATGGCGATCGTCGGCTTCTTCGTGGCGGTGGTCGGCTTCTCGCGTTCGTGCGTCGCCCAGGCGTTCGGCCGTTCCGGGCACGACGAAGCGGCTCACCAGGCGGCGCTGGGCATCGCGGTGGGGCTCGTCCTTGCCGCGGTGCTGATGCTGACCGCACCGCTGCTGGCGATGATCCCCTCGTTGAGCAGCCGTCCGCCCGCGTTGACCCGGCTGGAATCGCAGTTCCTGTTCGGGTCGGCGTTCTTCGGCGCCGGCATGACCTTCAACATGGCGCTGTCGTCGTACTTCAACGGCATCGGGCGCACGCGCATCACCCTCATCGCCGGGCTGGTCGGGCAGGCGGTGGGCGTGTTCATGACCATCGGTCTGGTGTTCGGCCGCTTCGGGCTGCCCGAACTGGGCATGCGCGGTTCCGCGCTGGGCACGCTGGCCGGTACGCTGGCGATCACGGCCTGCTACCTCGCCTACGTGCCCGCCACGGTCTGGGCGAGCTTTCGCCGCCTCGTGTTCCACACCGGGATCCGTGTGTCCGAACTGGCGCCGCGCCTGCGCAAGGGCTTCGCGTTGGGCGTGACCGCGGGCGTGGCCAACTTCGGCAATGCGATCTTCATCTGGGTCATGGCCGGGCTGGGCGCCACGGCGCTGGCGGCGAACAACGTCAACCTCACGGTGAGCTACCTGGGCGTGATTCCGTTGCTGGGCCTGGGCATCGGTTGCAGCGTGCTGTGCGGCAACGCGCTGGGCCGTGGCGACTTCGACCAGGTGCCGCGCATTATCGGCGTGTCGCTGGCGATCGAACTGGCCTACGTCGTGGTGACCGCGTTCGTGCAGATCGCGATGCCGGACGTGTTGCTGGGACCGTTCGGTCTTGCAGGCAAGCCGCCGGAGATCCACCATGCGTCGGTCGCCACGGCACGGGTGCTGTGGACGTATTCGCTGGCATTCACTTTTTCGATGACGGGGCAGGCCGTGCTGGAAAGTTTCGGGATCACGCGCTTTGTCTTCGGTGTGCGTTTCGCCCTGATGTGGCTGCTCAGCATCCCCACCATCTACGTGATGAACCAGGCGCACGTGGGCGAGCCGGACTACCTCCCGACAGCGTGGGTCATCGGCTCCAGCTTCGAGGCGGCCATCGGCGTGCTGTACTTCTGGCGCATCGCGCGGGCCGTGCGGCATCGGCAGAACGAGATCGTGCTGGCCCGGGCCGTGGCCTGATGTCCGGCGAGGGCGACGTGCGGCGGATGCCGCTGGCGGGGCATCCGGGCCATCCGCCGGATGCCTTCCTCATGGCGTTCGATCCCAGCAGTGGCGACGACCACGCGTTCGTCCGGCACGGCATCGCCTGTCCGCCCTCGGTACGTCGCAGCGTCGCGAAGCGCCGTGCGGAATACCTGGCGGGGCGCCGAGTGGCGGCCGCCGCGTTGCGCGACGCCGGCAGCGAGGTCGGCGACCTCATGATCGGCCCCGACCGGGCGCCCGTCTGGCCTCCGGCGTTCACCGGCAGCATCACGCACGCCACGGGACTCGCGGCCGCGGTGGCGATGCCTTCGCGCCCAGGTTGGGGCATCGGCATCGACCTGGAACACGTGGCGACGGACAGCGCGCTGGAGGCGATCGCCCAATCGGTGGTCGACGCCAATGAGCGGCGGGCGCTGGACGGGCTGGCGAGGATGCTGGGTGAGGCGACGGCCCTGACCATCGCGTTCTCGGCCAAGGAAAGCTTCTACAAGGCCACCGCGGCCACCGTGGGACGCATCTTCGACTTCAGCGCGCTGAAGGTCGTGGCGGCGTTGGTCGGCGAAGGGCAGCTGACAGCGGAGGTGGCCGAGCCGTTGGCAGTGTCCTTGCCGGCCGGCTTGCGCTTCACGCTGGGCTTCACGACGATCGCGCCGTCCACGGTCATCACCAGTTGCCTGTGGCGTCCCGCATGACGACCGGGGCGTCCAGGCGCAATCCCTACGTCGACGTGTTGCGCGGCCTGTGCATCCTGGTCGTGATGCTGCTTCACTATGCGCTGGCCTACCGGCTACACGACAGCCCGCTCAACCGGTGGGTGTCGGTGGATACGCTGAAGACGATCTTCTTCAACGGCAACTATGGCGTGTCTGTGTTTTTCGTGATCTCGGGGTTCCTGATCACGCTGAACACGATGAGGCGCTATGGCGATCCCCGCGACACCGACATCGGCCATTTCTACAAGCTGCGCTTGTTCCGGCTTTACCCGTCGGTGGTGCTGGCCCTGGCGATCATCACCTCGCTTGGGCTGGCCGGCTGGACACGCTTCGTCAACGCGAACCCGCATACCGATTTCGGCGACGGCTTCTTCGTCCTCGGCAACCTGTCCGTGCTGACGTTCTGGCACAACCTGCTCATGCAGCGGGTGGGCTATTTCAACTACGCGATGAACGTCTATTGGTCGCTTTCGGTGGAAGAGGTGTTCTACCTGGTGTATCCGCTGCTGCTGGTGTTCGTGCGCAGGCGTGGGATGCTCATCGCGCTGGCGTTGGCCGGCGTGGTCGCGGCGCCGGTCTATCGGGCGATCCATCGCGACGACGAGCTGTTTTTCATGTACGGCAACCTGGCCTGCCTCGACATGCTCATCTACGGCTGCGCGGCCGCCGTGGTGGCGGAGCGGGCGCGACTGTCGCCCAAGGTGCGGCAAGGCATCGCTCTGTTGGGGTTGATCGCGATGGGCTGGGTGTACATGCGCGGCATCGGCGGTCACGAGGCATGGGGCGCCACGCAGATCGGCCTCGCGGCGGCGGTGTTTCTCGTGGCGGTTCATCATCTGCCCGCGCGTCGCTGGGCACGACGGGCCATGGCACCGCTGGCGTGGCTCGGCTCACACAGCTACGAGCTCTATCTGTTCCACATCATCGTGCTAGGAGCGATCCAGCAGGCGCTGCCGAAGGCGGCGATGACCACGACGCTGAAGCTTCCCGTGCTTATCTTGTTCCTGGCGTTGTCGGCGCTTGCTGCGTGGGCGGTGGCACGTTTCTATGGCGACCCGCTCAACCGCTTGCTACGACGGCGTTATGCGCGGCGGACGCGCGGTACCGCGCAACGCGCCGTGCCGGCTGGGGAGGACGTGCTCGCGCGGCAGGACCCCGGGTGACCCGGGGTGGGCCAGGTGCACCGCACGCGGTGCACCTGGCCCCGCCGGATCACGCGTCCAGGCCTTTCCAGGCGTGGCGTTCGGCCATCGCCAGGGCGAGCTTGGGGCTGCGGCGGGCGACGCGCTCCCGGACTTCGCGTTCGGCACGGATCGTCGGCCACGCGGCGAGGTAGTCTTTCAGCACGTCAGCGTCGCAGGCGTAGCGCGCGAAGGCATCGGCAGTGGCCGAGCGCAGCGCCACCGCGCCGTTGTAACCGCCGAAGCCCTGCGTGGCGCAGATCGCACCGCCGTCGGCCATCCCTTCGGACGGCTCGGCCTGGAGGGTGAAGTGGCCGGCGACGTCGGCGAGATCGGGGTCGAGCCGACGCAACGTCGGCACGCCCGGCGCCTTGCGGCCCAGCACGAACTGCAGCGCCTGCGCCACGGCCTTCAGGCCCGTTTCGCCCATGGTGTGGCCGTCGCCGACCGCCTTGGGGGTGCCGACGAAGAGCTTCGGCAGGTCGCCCTCCAGGCCCTGGCGCTGGGCGGCACCGCGCAGGCCGGCCAGCGCCGTGCCCAGGTCGGTCTTGGAGTTGGTGCGGGTGCCGGTGGCGTGCGCGGCGAGGTAGTGGAAATCGTGCACGCCGTAGCCGTGCCCTTCGTAGGCCATGTCGAGCGCCTGCACCAGGGCGTTTTCGCCGCCGAAACCGACACCGGCGAAATGCGCCTTGCCGCCGGCCTCCGCGCTCTGGCCCCAGCCGACGATGATCGAGGTGATGTCCAGGTGGTGGCGCAGGGCGAAGTCGAGCGTGGTGACCAGCAGGCCCGAGCCGCCGTGGCCCACGACGGTGCCGTCGGCGTCGATGTCGAAGGGCGCCAGCGAGTCGTGCACGCTGCGCACGACGCCGTCGGCATGCGCGGCGTTCTTCGCGGCGAGCTTGTCGCCGGTCATGAGGGCGCCGCCGCCGAACGCCTCGAGGATGCCGTAGGCGGGTTGCAGCGCGGCATCCGCCGCGGTCCACAGCACCATCTTCGGCTTCTGGAAACCGGGGTAATCGAACAGCAACTGCGGCGCGACGTCGGCCAGCGCCACGAGGCTGGACGCGCACGCGCCCACCGCGGTCAACGGCGTCTGCGGCACGCGCATGAAGCCGACGTTTTCCGAGCGCAGGGACTCGCGCAGTTCGGGGTTCTTCAGCACGCGACTGATGCCATACGCGGGCGAGAGCATGGTGGAAACGAGCGCGGGGCCATGCGAACCCAGCGAGTGCGCGAGGCGCACGGCGAAGGTGTCCTTGGGGAAACCGCCTTCGGGCAGCGGCGCGTCCGGACGCAACCACTGGCCCAGGCCGTCGAGGCCGCCGAACGCCGTGGCCGAGGCCACGCGGAACGCGAACGGATCGCTGACGATCTCCGGCAGCGGACGCGGCAGGCCAGCCAGCGCGCCGAGCGCGCCATACGCGAAAAGTTGCGATTGCAGCGACGGGCTCAGCAGGGGGTCGTTCTGGAACAGGCCGTGCATTTCTTTCAGCCGCGACGCGCGGATGTCTTCGAAACGCAGGCCGGCGAGGCGGCGCAGGCCGACGGTTTCCAGGTCGTGCGGCAGGGGCGCGGCGATGTCGGTCACGACGCGCGGCGCGCGTTCGCGCACGCCGGGCACATGACGAATGCCGCTGTTTTCGCGCAGGGCATCGCCGTGCAGGCGTTCGAGTTCGTCGAGCGACACCGGCTGACCGGCGTGGTCGCCGTCGGCCCAGCGCATGCCGTCGCCCGCGTGCGCGGCGTTTGGATCGAGTTCGACCAGCCCGGCGTCGAACGCCGCGAGCGGCAGCCATTCGTCCGATCCGGCCACCCTGGCCTGGTAGGTTTCGGTAGAACCGACGGCCGACATGCTGCATGCCGTGCCGACGGTGACGAGGACCTGATCGCTTCTCAACATAGTGGGGCGGTACCTTGATGCCTGACCCCTCAGTATAGGCGCTTATCCGCCCGGACGCGTGGCTGCGGGCTTTTGCCGCGTCAGCGCGTCGAGCTCGACGACCTCGGCGATGGCCTTCATGCCTTGGGCATTCGGATGGAGATGATCGCCGGCGTCGTACGCCGTGCGCAGCCGCTGCGGATCGGCCGGGTCGCGCAACGCCTGGTCGATGTCCAGCACGCCGTCGAACGCGCCCGCGTCGCGGATCCACCGGTTGACCGCTTGGCGGATGCCTTCTCCCTTGTCGCTGAAATAACCGGCGCCCTTGTACGGCAACAGGGTGGCGCCGAGGATGCGCAGGTGCGCCGCGTGCGCGCGGGCGATCAAATGGCGGTATCCCTCGATGAGATCGTCCGCCGTAAGCGGGCGCCCGCCGGGCCCGGCGTCGTTGCCGATGTCGTTGATGCCTTCGAAGAGGATGACCGTGCGCACCCGGGGCAGCGAGAGCACGTCGTGATCGAAACGGTGCAGGGCGCTGAGCCCTTGTGTGGGGTTGGGGGCGTCGGTCAGCACGCGGTTGCCGCCGATGCCCGCGTCGATCACCGCGAGCGGGATGCCTGCGGCGGCAAGGCGCCGGGCCAGCGCATCCGGCCAGCGCGCGTTGGCGCCGATCGGCGTGTCGTACCCGTCGGTGATCGAATCGCCGAAGGCCACCACCGTGTCGTGGCCGGGCGCGACAACCGTCAACGCCGACAGCTGGTACCACGAGGTGCTTTGGGCGGTGAACGCGGCCGCGTCGAGGTCGCCCGCGTGATCGCCGGCGTCCGACGCGCTGGCGTATGTCGTGTCGAACGCATCGTGGTGGAAGGTCGAACTGTCCACCGCGTCGGGCAGGTAGAGGCTCACCAGCAGGTTGCGTTGCGTGGTGACGGTCATCCGCACCGGATCGGTCCATACCTCGCCACCGGGCGGCAGGGTGAAGCCGGTCTTGCCGTGCACCGTCAGCGGATGCAGGGAGCCGGGCGCGACAGCCGCCTGCGACGATTGTTCGCCGAGCGTCGCGTGCCCCACGTGGAGCGGGGCGGTGCCGCGGAGGTTGGACAACCGCACGCGCGGCGCGGCGCCGTCCGCCGAGGGATGCACCACCATGCGCAGCGTCTGCGCGCGCAAGGCCGGCCCGCCGGCGGTCACCGACGGGGCCCAGACGGCGACGCGCCCGGAGGCGTCGTCGGCCAGGGCGGCGTGGCACGGCCACAGGCCCAGAAGAAGCAGTGCGATCCGTTTCATAGCAGCACCTTGCTTTCGCCGCGACGCAGCGTGAGGGAAGGGGAACAGCCTTCGCGGTACCGACGACGTGCCGTCTTCGTGAGTCATCGTGATCTCTCAGTCGGCCTGTCTGGTTTGTCGATGGATTTGTACGACAAATATGAAGCTAGGCGCGACGCGCTCGGGCTGTCAACTAAAAACTCACGCCCAGCGGCCTGTCGCAGCGATAGGCATCGTTCATGCGCGCCACGTCGCGCGGGGACAGGTGCCGTTCGGCGAGCGCTTCAGGGGCGAGGCTACGCAGCACCTCGACGTCGATGCAGTGGTGGTTCGTGATACCGAACAGACGTTGCGTGGTGCGCAACACCGCGCCGAGGCCTTGGGACGACGGATCGGTCAACACGATGCCAGGCGCTCGCGGGATGTCCGATCCAGGAACATCGGGGCGGCGCGGCTGCTGTGCGCCTTGCAGGCGCGCGCCGAAACCGCCGTCGCCCAACGAAGGGAGGGGCGCCGCCACAGGAGGTAGGGCGGGTGGGGAATCCTTACGCGGCAAGCCGGTGGGTAAGGGGGCACGGACGCCGTCCTTGGCGCGGGAGGTTTCGTGATGATCCGCAGTAACGATCGCCGTCCGGCCGGGTGGGACGTGCGTTCCGCCGCGAGGGGAATGATCCTGTGCCTTTCGACGAACCGAACGTCGAGTACATCCGGGGCGTATAACGGCGCGGCGAATCTCTCGGACACGGGGATAGCGGGTCGGAGCATCCATGCCACGAGGCAAAGGTGCCCACCCAGCGCGATCGCCGTGGCTATGACCCGGCGGGTGTCGATGCGGCCCTTCGCTGTGCGCACGCCGTTCCCTCCCTGCGGTCTGCACGCTCAGACCCGGAAGGGAAGGAAAGGTTTCCGCTGACGTCAGAGATCGAACGACGCCGAAACGTAATACGTGCGCGGCATGCCCTGGGTCAGGTAGCCACCGTTGGCCGAGGCCCAGTACCCCTTGTTGGTGAGGTTCTGCACGGTGAGCCGGAACGTGACCGGCACGCCTTCGAGGTGGGCCGTCGTGCGTGCGCCGACGTCGTAGGTCGTCCAGGCCGGTACTTTCAGCTGATTGGCGACGTCGAGGTATTGCTTGCCCGTGTGCACGGCGCGGGCACTGACGGTGATGTCCGGCGTATGCGGGATGTCCCATTCCACGCCTGCATTGGCCTGGAAGCGCGGCACGCCGATCGCGTCCTTGCCGTCGTTGACGCCGCCCTGCGTCTTCACCTGATCGGGCTGGATGTAGTTCACGCCGCCGAGCAGGCGCACGCCATCGGTCGGCTGACCGAACACGCTCCACTCGACGCCGCGGTTACGCTGTTCGCCATCCACCACGTACGTGTTGCTGGCGGGATCGACATACGCGCTGGGCTGCTTGATCTGGAACAGTGCCAGCGTGCTGCCGAAGGTGCCCGCGTCCCACTTCACGCCGACCTCGTTCTGCCGGGACTTGTACGGCGCGAACACCTGGCCGGCGTTGGTCACCGGGCGGGTGCCGAACACCACCGGCGCCTCGCCGCCCTGGCTCAGCGCTTCGATGTGGTTGGCGTATACCGACCACTGCTCGGCCACACGGTAGTTCACACCCACGACGGGGCTGGTGGCATAGCGGTCGTATTCGGCGTTCTTCGCACCGTCGACGCCGTTGGTGGCATAGGCGTAGCCAAGCACGTGCAGCTTCTGCCGCCGCGCGCCGAGGGTGACCTCGAGCCGTTCGTCCATGAAGCCCAGCGTGTCGGACACGGCCAGGCTGCGCAGCTGGGTGCGGCCGGTGATGCCGGGGTCGCTGATCGGGCCCACGTCGTAGACGAAACCCGGCACCGACACGTAGGACGGATCGTAGATGTTGGTGTTGATCACGTGCGGATCGGTAAAGCTCGACGAGCCCGCGTACGCGGCCTTCTTGCGAAAGCTCAGCGCCGAGAAGCCGACGTTCACCCGGTGGGTCACCTCACCGGTATCGAACCGGGCGTTGAAACCCGCGTCGCCCGTCGCGGTATCGGCGATGTAAGGCACGGTAAAGCGCGATTCGGTGGCGGCGCCGCTCACGTCGACCAGCGTCGGGCTCACGTAGTCGCCGAATTCGTTGCCGTGGTGCGCACCGGCCGCCATGTAGGCGGTGAGCCAGGGCGCGATGTCGTACTCGGCGCGCACGACGCCGAAGGTGTCCTCCAGCGACGAGTTGGACCAGGGCTGGGCGTAGTTGGTGCTCGCCGAGGGGGCCCGCGGCACCGACGAGAGGCCGCTGGCATAGACCACCGCGCGGCCGCCGGTGATCACCTGCTTCTGGTAACCGAGGTCGGTGGTGACGCGCAGGTCGTCGCCACGGTAATCGAAAGCGACCGAGGCCGCCGTGACGCGGCGCTTTTCGCCGTCGATCGACGTGCCGCCCTCGCGGTGCACGGCATTGATGCGCACGCCGAAAGCGTCGTTGGCACCGAAGCGGCGGCCGATGTCGGCGCTCTCACCGATCTGGCTGTCGCTGCCCCAGTCGAGGCCGACCCGCGTCAACGGCGTGTCATCCGCACGCTTGGGCGCGATGTTGATGTTGCCGCCGATGCCCGAGCCGCCCGGGCTGATGCCGTTGAGGAAGGCACTGGCGCCCTTGAACACCTCGACGCGGCTGACCAGTTCGGGCGCCAGGAGCTGGCGGGGCAGCAAGCCGTAGAGACCGTCGAACGCGATGTCGTCGCTGTAGATCTGGAAGCCGCGGACGGTGAAGACCTGGGAGAAGTTGCCGAAGCCGAAGCCGGTGCGCACGGCCGGGTCGTTGCTGACCACGTCGCCCAGCGAACGTGCCTGTTGGTTGCGGATCAGCGTATCGGTGTAGCTGGTGAGGGCGAACGGCACGTTCATCGCGTCCTGGTTGCCCAGCACCCCGAAGCGTCCGCCCCGGGCGACCTGGCCCCCGGCGTAAGCGGCGGTGGGCGCCACGACGTTGGCCTCCACCTGCACGCCCGAGAGCGTGGTGCTGTTGTCCCGGAGGGTTTTCTGCTCGTCGACGGCGTCGGCATGGGCCGTCGAGGCGGCGATGACGGTGGTGAGCAGGGCGAAGCGGATCGACGTGGAAAGCGCGCGATGGCGAGCGGAACGGACGGGCATGGAGATTTCCTGGGGGCCGGAGCCCTGAACACGTATGCAAATGAGAACGACTCGCAATTATGGCATCGGCGGGCGCCCGTGCCTAGATGCGCGATGTCGCTGGGAACTAGCGGCGTGAGGCCAGGCGGCTGGCGACCAGGGCGACGGTGAGGGCACTGAGCGTGAGTTCGCCCAAGGCATAGACGCTGCCCAGTGCGGGCCCGTCGCGGACGATGGCGAGCACGAACGATGCCGTGAGGCCCGTCCACCCGAGCGCCTTTAGCCGGCGCGACGCGCGGGCCGACAACGATGTTCCGAGCACGTCGCGCTGATGCCGGCCCATGCCCAGGCACAGAGCCGCGAAGCCGGCGATGGCGGTCAACAGGCAGAGCGGCATCATGCGAGAGCCTTCGGCGTCTGCCGCGGCCGGGGCGTGGGTCCGGGTGGACGCCGCCACGCGCGCCAGGCGGCGAAGGCAAACCCGGCGGCGGCCGCCAGCATGCTCATATCGAAGGCGACGAACACGCCATCGCCCTGGCGCAGGCTCGGCCACAGGCCGCGCGACGTGGTGAGCGCGTTGACGGCGGGCACCGCGAGATAGGCCAGCGCCGCAGCCGCCATCGCTTCGACCCACGCCCGCCGCACCGGGCGCAGCAGCGCATAAAGGGCGAGCACGCCCCAGCCGATGAAGAGCGCGTTTGCTTCCCAGGCGGCCCGGTGCGGTATCCCCGTCGCCAGCAGGCGATTGGCGAGAAAATACGTGGCGATGCCGAAGGGCAGGCCGGCGATGGTCGCCACGTTAAGCCGTTCCACCAGCCGGAAACCGACGTGCGGCCGGTTGGGATCGGGCAACTGGAGCCGGCGCTTGGCGGTCCACAGCACCAGACCCGTGGCGACCATCGCACAGCCGAGCAGACCGCAGGCGACATAGAGCCAGCGCAGGGCGAGCGGCGCATAGCGCCCGGCATGCAGGCCCACCATGACACTTTCGGTGAGTGCCGCCGCACCGTGCGTGGGAGGCGGGCTGCGCATGCGCCCGGTCGTGGCGTCGAAGCTCACCGTTTCGCCGCGGGTCGCCATGGACACGGCGGTGCCACGGGTGATCCTGACCACCGCGTTCGCGTCGCCCGGCAGGAGGACCGCGACGAAGCCGGGATCGGCGCCCTGCCAGCGTTGGCGGGCCTGCGCGAGCATGCCCGCGATGGGGGCCATCGGCGCGACCCGGCCCGACCGCGTCGGGAGTCCATCGGGGCCGGCGAGCGCGCGCTGGTAATCGGACGTCTGCGCATACGCGGCCGTGATGCCCCAGGGCATGTACACCCGTTGCAACGTCACCAGGCCGGTGTAGGTGATCATCAGGTGGAACGGCAGGGCCAGCACGGCGCCGAGGTTGTGCGCATCCAGCCACGAGCGTTGCCCCTTGCCCAGGCGCAGCGTGAAAAAGTCCGCGAAGATCTTCTTGTGCGTGATGACGCCGCTGACGATCGCCACCAACATGAACATGGCGGCGACGCCGACGATCCAACGCCCCCATTGCACGGGGATGTAGTGCAGGTCGAAATGCAGGCGGTACAGCAGCCAGCCGCCGGTGGTGTCGCGGGCATCCACGACCTCGCCGCGGCCGTTCACCATGAACGCGTGGTCGCGCCACTGCAGGAAGGTTTCGCCTTTTTCCTTCCAGTAGCCCATGGCGGCCACCGATCGCGCGTCGGGCAACTGGATGGACCAGGCTTCGGCGCCCTGCGCATGGCGTTGCAGGTAGTCGACGGCGCCTTGCGCCGAGGCCGTGAGGTCGCGCTCGCCGGTGATCTCCGGCTGCATCCAGCGGGTGATCTCGTCCTGGAAGTACGCCGTGGTGCCGGTGACGAACACCAGCAGCAAGAGCCAGCCGAACAGCAGGCCGGCCCAGGTATGAAGAAAGGCCATCGACTGGCGCAGGCTGCCCTTCATGCGGCACCGCCGCGCATCGACAGATAAAGGGCCAGGGCCGGGGGCAGGCCGCACACGCCGAGCCAGATCCAGGCGCGCGCCGCGCTGCGCACGGCGAAGGCCATGACGGCGATGGCCGCATAGATGGCGAATGAGGCGATCATGCCGGTGGTGACCGCGTCGGTGCGATCCATCGGCAGCCAGCGCGCCATCGCGGCGGCATAGGCGGCCGCGGTGGCGTAACCCCCGACGAGTGCGACGAACACGCGCGAGAGCAGCGATAACGGAGCGGGAAAAGCAAAGCGCATGGCGACCGGCGGAGCCTCGTGGGGGACGGAGGTGGCCGACGTGGCTTGCGATGGCTGGCTGGTCGAGCGCGTGGATTCTACACCATGGCGCGTTTTCGGCGGAATGCGGACGATTGTCGTCCGAATACGCGCGCTCGTCGCGGCACTGGCGGCGGCAAGCCTATGTTACGGTCGAAGACGCCGTCAATTCGTGGCGGCTCACAACCATTGGAGCGTTCTCATGGAAAAGCTCGACCAGGCTATGCGCGCCGCCAACCCTTTCAACATCCAGTTGGAAGAGCCGATGCAGCCGAGCATGACGGCGATCAAGTACGCACCGAAAATCGACGACGTCGGCGACATCGGCCGCATCGGTTCCACGCATAGCGGCGGCGACTGGGGCTGAGCCTGTCGGATACATCGTCCCCACACGATGTCGACATCGAAGCCGCCTCCTCACGGAGGCGGCTTTTCATTGAGGAAGCCCGCCGTTGATCAAGGCCCAGATCGCGTTATCCGACCTGTCGTTCGACCCCGCGTGGGTGGATGGCGGCGTGTCCGTGGGGGCGAGCCATCTGCGACCGCACGCGCATCCGATGCTCGAATCGTTGTTCGTGCGTGGCGCGGGGCGATGGTTCGTGGTGGTGCGCGAACGCCAGGCGACCGGGCGGGTCGCGACCGACGCGGTCAATGTGGTCGACGGGGTCGATGACGCCGCATTCCACGAGCTCTACCAGGCGAGCCTGCTCTGGCCGCTGGATTACCTGATGGTCGAAGTCGCGCAGGCGGGGCAGCGGGTGCGTGTCCGTGCCGGCCTGCTCGGCTCGGTGCCGGTGTACGCCCGGGTGCTGGACGACCGCATCACGCTGTCCTGGGATGCCGCCGATTTCGCGGATCGCCCGGCGTTTATCGACCTGGAAATCGCCAGCCACCAGCTGGCGCTGCATACGATGTATGCGGCGCGGCAGTTGTACACCGGCGTAGTCATGCTGACCGAGCGCGCATCGATGCACGTGGAGCCGGGCAGGGCGCGCTTTCGCTATCCCGACGCCGTCGCCGCCGCGGAGCCCGCGGCCGACGATGGCGAGGATACGCTTGCGCGCTTCGCAGACGCGTTGCAACGGGTGGTGTCGATGCGTCCGTGGGCAGACGGGCGCACGTCGCTGGAACTCAGCGGCGGCATGGACTCCGCGACCGTCGCCACGGCGTTGACGCGCCGGCATGCCAACATCGACAGCAAGGGCATCCTGCTCCAGGGCGCCGTGCGCGCGCCCCAGGTCACGCGGCGCACGCTCATCGTCGAACGCCTGGGCCTGGCCGATCGCACCGTCGACATCGACGATTACCCGCCGGGGCTCGACCTGCGTCCGCCGCCCGAGCCCTATGGTTTCAGCCGCGAGTTCTACCTGGAGGCCTGCTCGGCGCTGTGGACCACTGCGCGCGAGCGCGGGCGCGACGTGCTGTTCACCGGCATCGGCGGCGACGAGTTGTTCCCCGCGTATGTGGGCGAGCTGTCCGAACGGACGGCCAACGGACCGGTGTGGGCGCGGGACGCGCGTAGCTACGCGGAGGGCCTGATGACCCCGCGTGCCCTCGGTGCCGCACGCAGTCGTCCGATGTTCGACGCCCCGGCCAGTCCCGTGCCGGTCACCTCGCTATTGGCCCACGCCTGCCGTGCGCCCGACCTGCTCAAGCACGGCCAGTGGCCGGTCAATCCCCTGAGCGATCCGCACCTGGCGGCGTTCTGCCACCGCTTGCCCAAACGCAGCCGTGAAGGTCGCGAAGTGATGCGGCGATACCTCGACATGCACCTGGGGCCCGATGTGTTTCCCAAGGGCTACATGAAGGAGACATTCGCCGACGTGCTGCCGCCGCTGGTGGCGAAACACGCCAAGGCCATCGCGACGCAGCTGCGTGATTGTGCCCTGGCTGACCTGGGCCTGGTCGATCGCGACGCGGCGATCGCCTTGCTGGACACGATCGTCCAGACGCGGGCGCACCCGGCCACCTCGGCATTCGCGTCATTCCTGTGGCTGGAGCGTTGCGCCCGACAGGCCAGCGGTTGAACGCAGCGGCCCTTCCGGAGAAGGGCCGCGTTGAAGCCCTTACTTCTTAATGAAGGCCAGGATATCGGCGTTGATCACGTCGGCGTGCGTGGTCATCAGGCCATGCGGATAGCCCGGGTAGATCTTGACCGTGGCGTTCTTGATCAGCTTGCCCTGGCGTTCCGCGGCCTCTTTGTACGGCACCACCTGGTCGTCATCGCCGGCGAGCACGAGCGTGGGCACCGTGATGGCCTTGAGGTCGTCGGTCTGGTCGGTTTCGGAGAACGCCTTGATGCCGTCGTAATGGGCCAGGGTGCCGCCCATCATGCCCTGGCGCCACCAATTCTGGATGATGCCCTGCGAGGGCGTGGCGCCCGCGCGGTTGTATCCGTAGAACGGGCCCGAGGCGACGTCGAGGAAGAACTGCGACCGGTTGTCGAGCAACGCCTTGCGGAAGCCGTCGAACACCGACATCGGCAAGCCGTTCGGGTTCGCGTCGGTCTTGAGCATGAGCGGCGGGATGGCCGCGATCAGCACGGCCTTGGCGACGCGGCCCTGCGGCTGGCCGAAGCGCGCGACGTAGCGGGCGACTTCGCCGCCACCGGTGGAATGACCCACGTGGACGGCGTTCTTCAGGTCGAGGTATTCGGCCACCGCCGAGGCATCGGCCGCGTAATGGTCCAGATCGTGACCTACGTCCACCTGGGTGGAACGCCCGTGGCCACGGCGGTCATGCGCGACCACGCGATAGCCCTGGTGCAGGAAGAACAGCATCTGGTTGTCCCAGTCGTCCGACGACAGCGGCCAGCCGTGGTGGAAGACGATCGGCTGGGCGTCCTTCGGGCCCCAGTCCTTGTAGAAGATCTCGACGCCGTCCTTGGTCAGCACCGTGCCGCTGCTCGGGTGACGGCCCGCACCGTGACCGGGCTTGGATGGGGCGGCCTGCGCGGCGCCTTCGGACGCGAGCAGGGGCATGGCCACCGAGACCGCCGCCACCGCACCGGCGCCGACCATGACCTTGCGCCGCGATTCGCTGACGATGTCGTTCGTATCAATGATGCTCATCTGAGCTCTCCCAGTCGATGATGGATGACGAAACCCTGGCTTGCCGTCGGATTAGACGCCCTGGCACGACGCGACGTATTGCACGTCCATGCGGCGCGGACGTTCTGGCCGGAAAACCACGGCCACGATCGGAGCGGCATGCTAGCGTGCGGGTGCCGTTATCCGACGGCGTGCCCTTGGAGCGTTCTCATGGAACAGCAACCCGCGGGAAAGCGAGACGACACCACCGCCAATCCGTTCGGGGTATCCCTGGATGGCCCGTTGCAGCGCGGCACGCATGCCTGCGCGATCAACCCGAAGGTGGCCGAGAGTACCGACCTCGGTATGTTCGGTACCCGGCATCCCGGCGGTGGGGGCTGACCGGACGGGTGAGCGGTTCGGCCCTTCGCGGGCCGTCCGGGCGGGCAGGCTGGACGTGTGACCGGAGGAGCGTGCTAGCCTCCGCGCCATGACCTTCCTTCGGCCGCGGAGCGACACCACCCGATGTCTCACGACGTGATGGACCGGGCCTCGTCCCGCGGCGTTGCCGAGCCACGGGGCGGCGTCGTTGAGGATCTGTATGTGTCGACCGCGCAGGCGGCATCGCTGCGGCGCGACCTCGGTTCGATGCCCTCGATCGTCCTCGACCACCGTCATCTGTGCGACCTGGAATTGCTCCTCAACGGCGGGTTTTCCCCGTTGCAGGGGTTCATGACCGAGGCCGACTACCACGCCGTGGTCGAGCACATGCGGCTGGCCGACGGCACGCTGTGGCCGATGCCGATCGACCTGGACGTGTCGGAGGCCGAAGCCGCGCACCTCCTGGTCGGTCAGGAGGTCGTGCTGCGCGACGGCCAGGGCACCGCGCTGGCGATCCTGTCGCTGAGCGATGTCTTCCGGCCCGACAAGCGGCGCGAAGCCGAACGGGTGTTCGGCACGCGGGATGCCGGTCATCCTGGCGTAAACGATGTGTTCGCGCGCGGGCCGGTGTATCTCGGTGGGCGTGTGCGGGGTCTTCAAGCTCCCGCGCATCACGACTTCACCGACCTGCGCCTGGATCCCCGCACCTTGCGCACCGGGTTCGCCCAATGCGGATGGGATCGCATCGTCGCGTTCCAGACGCGAAACCCGATGCATCGGGCACACGTGGAGCTGACCCGCCGTGCGATGGACGCGGTCGGCGGTTGCCTGCTCGTGCATCCCGTGGTCGGGCGCACGAAGGAGGGCGACATCGACGCCCACACACGCGTGCGCTGTTACCGGGCGTTGATGTCACGGTATCCCGAAGGCATGGCGGCGTTGGCGGTGCTACCGCTGGCGATGCGCATGGCCGGGCCGCGGGAAGCACTTTGGCACGCGCTCATCCGAAAGAATTACGGCGTGACGCACTTCATCGTCGGTCGCGACCATGCCGGGCCGGGTAAAGACGCCTCCGGGCGACCCTTCTACGATCCGCTCGCGGCCCAGCGCCTGCTCATGGATCACGCCGACGAACTGGGCATCGGCATCCTGCCGTTTCCCCCGATGGTGTATTCGCCGACACGGGACGCCTACGTTGCCACCGACGCCTTGCGCGCCGGTGAAGTGACGGAGGACGTCTCCGGCACGCAGCTTCGCGAACACCTTCGGCAAGGCACGCCGCTGCCCCCGTGGTTTACCTACCCCGAGGTGGACACGATCCTCAGGGAGCGCTTTCCCCAGCCGTCCAGCCGGGGGTGCGCGGTGTTTTTCACCGGTCTCTCCGGCGCGGGAAAGTCGACGATCGCCCAGGCGCTCATGGGCTACCTCCTCGAACACACGGGACGGCGGGTGAGCCTGCTCGACGGCGACGAAGTGAGGAAAACCCTGTCGGCCGGGCTGGGCTTTTCACGAAGCGACCGCGCGGCCAACGTGCTGCGCATCGCCTACGTCGCCGCGGAAGTGGTCCGGCATGGCGGCATCGCCATCTGCGCACCGATCGCGCCCTACGCCGAGGATCGCGCGAAGGCCCGCGAGACGGTCGAGGCACAAGGCGATTTCATCGAAGTCCACGTAAGCACGTCGCTCGACGTGTGCGAGGCGCGCGACACCAAGGGTCTCTATGCGCAGGCGCGGGCCGGGGTGTTGAAGCAGTTCACCGGTATCAGCGATCCCTACGAGATACCCGAACGCCCCGACCTCACCCTGGACGGCGACACCGCCAGCCCCGCCGAACTCGCCTCGCGTATCGTCGCCGAGATGACGCGCCGGGGGCTCGTCGTTTAATGAGCCCTCAAACCCTGACGCCCAGGAGCCACCCCATGGCCTCACGCCACCGCGAACGTCATGTCACCGAACGCATCGGCTGGCTGCGGGCGTCCGTGCTCGGTGCCAACGACGGCATCGTGTCCACCGCCAGCCTGGTCATGGGCGTCGCGGCCGCGCATGCGTCCTCGTCGGCGATCCTGATCGCGGGCATGTCCGGCCTCGTCGCTGGCGCCATGTCGATGGCGGCGGGGGAATACGTGTCGGTGCACTCGCAGGCGGACAGCGAAAACGCTGAACTCGCGCGCGAAACCATGGAACTGCAGACCGACGTGGAAGGCGAGCGCCGCGAACTGGCGGCGATCTACGTCGGGCGAGGTCTCGAGCCCGCACTGGCCCGCCAGGTCGCGGAGCAATTGATGGCGTACGATGCCCTCGGTGCGCACAAGCGCGATGAACTGGGCATCACCGAGACGCTCGAGGCCCGCCCGTTGCAGGCGGCGATGGCCTCGGCCGTAAGCTTTGCGACGGGGGCCGCGTTGCCGCTCGTCGTCGTTACCCTCGCGCCCGCGAGCCACCTTCTGCCGTGGGTCTTCGTGACCGCGCTGGTCTTCCTGGCCGCCCTGGGCGCGCTGGCCGCCTATGCGGGCGGAGCGAACCGACGCACGGGTGCGATGCGCATCACCCTCTGGGGCGCGCTGGCGATGGCGGTCACCACCGGTGTCGGCATGCTTTTCGGTGGCGCCGCCTGACTCAGGCGAGCGTCGTCAGCGCCACCGGCACCACCGCGTCGCCGCTGATCACCTGGGCGTGGCCGTCCTGCACCATGAACTGGATCTGCATCGTCCGCTGCGTCATCGCCGCGAGCGCCTCGACCGTCGCTGGATCGACGTCGATCACCGATACGTTCTTGGTTCGCGCGATCGCGGGCGCGATCTTCTTCCACCACACCTCGGCGCCCCGGCCGCTGTACGTGTAGATGATCACGCGACGGGCCCGGCCGGCCGCGCGGCGGATGCGCTGCTCGTCGGGTTGGCCCAGGTCGATCCACAGGTCGATCTCGCCGGTGAGTTCCTTGCGCCACAGGTCCGGCTCGTCGTCGGCGCTGAGCCCTTTGCCGAACGCCAGCGTGTCGCTGGCATGCAACGCGAAGGCCAGCACGCGCACCATCATCCGCTCGTCGGTTTCCGACGGGTGCTGGGCGATGGTCAGGGCATGGCCCTGGTAGTAATGCCGGTCCATGTCGCTGACCTGCAGGTCGGCTTTGAAGATGGTCGATTTGAGTGCCACGAGAACTGCCGCGTGTCGATGTCGGCCGCCAAGCCTACACGAGCGGGCCCAGGCACGCCCGCGCGCCTCAATCGAGGCGGCGCGGATCGATGACCACGTGCTTGATCCGTTGACGTTTCCAGGTGTAGACGGCATGCACGAGACCGTCCGACGTCTGGATGACCGTGGGATAGGAAAACTCCGCACCCGGGGTGTCTTCCAGGTCGAGCACCTTATGCCAGTGTTGACCGTCCTTCGATATCGCCACTGCCAGCTGGCCGCGACCGTCCCACCATTGCGACCCATGCGAGGTGGGGTTGTAGACGATGAGCGAGCGGCCGTCGGCGAGCACGAGCGCGTCGATCCCCGAGTTGGGGTTGGGCAGGTCGAGCAGCCGCATCGGCGTCCATGTGCGGCCACCATCCTGCGATACCGTGCTGAACACTTTGTCTTGCTTCGTGCGACCTATCGCCTGGAGCGACCCGTCGCGATGCAGAAGGAGGGCCGGCTGGATGGCTTCGATAGGCTGCGGCCCCATGGGCGGCGACACCACCTGCCAGGTCGCGCCCTCGTCGGTCGACCGCTCGACGTGCACGCGCCAATGGTCGCCCTCGGTGCTCGATGGACTGACGACAGTGCCGTCGGCCAGTTGCACCGGCGGGTTCTTGATCGGCCCCAGTATGCCCTGGGGCAGTCGACGCGGCGGTGACCAGTGCGCGCCGTCGTCCATGGACGTCATGAGCATGCCCCACCAGTGCTGGGGATCGGGCCCCACCTTGTAGAACAGCATCAGCGAACCGCGATGGGTGCGGAACAGCACGGGGTTCCACGTGGGCAGGCGCGTGCCGTCCGGCTGGGCGCCGTTGGCGACCTCGATCGGTTCGGACCAGCCGTTGGCCTGCCGGCGCGACACCCAGATGCCCACGTCCGGGTCACGCTCGTGCTTGCCCCCGAACCAGGCGGCGACCAGCCCCGCGGGCGTCTGCGCCAGCGTGGCGGCGTGGCTTTGCGGCGTCGTCTGGCGCGCGCCGACGAATTCGCTGCTGACGAGGGCGGACGCCTGGGTGGCGGCCGCGATCGATGGCACGAGGAGCAGGGCGGTCACGAAACACGTCCACCGCGCGCGACGCTTGAACATCATGGCAACAGGATCCAGAACAAGGAAGGCCGGCAGTGTCGCATGCTGCCCGATGGCATCGCGATGCGCTACGCGTCCGCAGGAATCTACGGCCGTACCTCGATCGACGTACGTGCGCGACCGCGGGATAGACCGTCCGGTGGACTGCCCGCGTTCGGCTCGCTGGGCTGTAATGCCTTCGTCACCAGTTACGGCGGCGCGCATCAGGGGAAAGCTATGAACGTCGTCGACGCCAGATGCGTCCCGGCCATCGTGATGGGGCAGGGAGCCACCGCGCTCGGCATCCTGCGCAGCCTCGCACTGGCTGGCATTCCCGCCTACGTCGCGTGCCCGCCGGACGACCTCGCCACGCGATCGCGCTGGTTCCGTCCTCCGCCGGGCGCGCCGTGGGCCGGCCGGCCGGGCCCGTCGGCCATGGCCGCGCTGCGTGCGATGCCGCTGGACCGCGCCGTGCTGATCCCGGGCGCCGACGACGCGGCGCTATGGCTGTCCGAGTTGCCGTCCAGTGACCTGGGCAGCCGCTTCGCGGTATCCACGGCGACCCGCGGCGTGCAGGCGTTGCTGCAGGACAAGGCGGCGTTCGCCGCGCATCTTGCCGCGACAGGCATCCCCCATCCACGCACGTTCCACCTCGGCTCGTTGAGCGATGTGGCCGCCGTGCCGATGGAGGCGTTACAGCGGGTCTTCATCAAGCCAGTGAACTCGCAGCGTTTCAGCGACGTCGTGGGCGTGAAAGGGGTTTGGGTGCAGAGCCGCGACGAGCTTCGGGAGACCTGGGCCCGTCTGCATGCGCAAGGCTTCTCGTTGATGGCCCAGGAATACCTGCCGGGGCCGGCGACGGAACACGTCTTTATCGACGGGTTCCGCGACGGGAAGGGCGAGTACGCCGGTTTGTTCGCGAGGCAACGCGTGCGGATGTCGCCGCCCGACTTCGGCAACAGTTCGTGCTCGCGCTCGATCCCGCTCGCCGACGTCGGCGAGGCGGTGGGGCATGTACGACACCTGCTGGACGGGCTGGGCTATCGGGGCATCTTCAGCGCGGAATTCAAGCGTGATCCGCGTGACGGGGTGTTCCGCATCCTGGAGGTGAACACGCGCGCGTGGACCTACGTGGAGTTCGCCGCGCGCCGCGGGGTAAACGTGTGCGAGATGGCGTGGCGCGACGCGCTCGGGCAGCCCGTGCCGGCGGCGGTCGAACGCTATCCCGTCGGCAAGCGGTGCATCGATCTCTACCACGACCTGGCGAGCCTGGGCCGCACGCCCGGCCTTGGCGTTGCCGGGCGGGTGCGCGCGGCCTTCGAATGGGCCCGCGCCGACCTGCATGTGTTCCGGCTGGATGATCCCGGTCCCGCGCTGCACGTGCTGGGCGGCTTGGTGCGAAAGCGCCTTGAACGCATGGGGCCGGCCCAGGCCGTGCGTTCGAAGAGCCCTCGGCGATCCTGACGCTACGGCCACCAGCGGCGCGATAACCGACCACCGGGGCCGTAGGCACCGGCCTGCGCCGGTGCGACGGGGTGTTGAGAGGTTGGGGTTTCCGCTATCCCGGCGCGAAGCGATCGTGTCGTGCAAGCGGGCTCCCGGCATTGACGACATGTCGTCGCCCAAGTCCTGCCTACGATGCCTTTTGCGCGACCTCGGTGGTACGAAAGAGGGCCGAATCCGTGCTTCGCAAAAAATAACGGCATGAAGATTTTACCGACGCATGCCACGTCCTGCGACTTGGATTCGTCATATATATAAATATGTATTTCAATAATTTATACGGTATTTCGAACCTTAGTTATGAACTTACGCCAGTGACATCTGAAGCAGTCCTTTCAACTCCCTTTCGCATTCATTCGCAACTTCTTGAATCGCAAGATTTTCCTGTTGCAATGCAACTTGCATCGATTGTAATTAGGCCTATAACGCTGGCGTCACATATATGAAATTTTCATTCTTATATGCACTGCCTTGCGGATAGCCCGAGCAAGGGCCAGGGGAACCGGGCGGGCTCGGCACTACCTTAAACATCGATCGCTCCTGTGGGGGAGACCAGTGAATAGAACCGTTTTCCGGCGTGGAATCATCGCCAGCTCCGTTGCGCTCGCGCTTTGGGCACCTCATCTCATGGCGCAAACCGCGCCTGACAACGCCACCCCGCCAGGTAACGCCAGCAAACCCGACAAGGCCGTCGAGCTCAAGGCCGTGACCGTCACCGGTTCGATGATCCCGCGCGTGGAGGTCGAAGGCCCCGCACCGGTCGTCACCATCACCGGCGAAGAGATCAAGAAGCAGGGCTACACCACGTTGTGGGAGTTCCTCGACTCGCTGCCGCAGGTCGGCCAGCAGGTGTCGGACTCGGCCGCCTGGGGTTCCAGCTCGGTCAACGCCCGCTCCGTGAACCTGCGCGGGCTCGGCCCGGGCTTCAGCCTGCTCATGATCGACGGCCATCGCGTGGTGGACTACCCGCAGCCGCTCAACAAGCAGAGCAACTTCCAGAACTACAACAACATCCCCACCGGGATGATCGATCACATCGAAGTGCTCGCCTCCGGCGCCTCGTCGATCTACGGATCGGACGCCGTGGCCGGCGTGGTGAACGTGATCCTGAAGAAGAACTACAAGGGTGACGACCTGCAGGTGACCGGCGGCGGCGCGACGCGCGGCGGTCGGGCCTATGGCGACATCAACTTCTTCGGCGGCCGGGCCGGCAGCAACTGGCACGTGACGTACAACCTGGAGAAGTCCAACCGCACCGCGCTGTGGGGCATGGACCGGCCCTACCAGGATTCCGTGGCCGATGCCGGCTACGGCTCGTGGGGCCCGGCCGCACGCCAGTTCGGCTACCAGTACGACGCCGCCGGTTCCATCGCGTTGTCGGCCACCGACGCCAATGGCCACTACATCACGCCGCCGTCGGGCACCTGCGAGAAGTTCACCAACTCGCGCCTGGCCCAATCGCATTCGGTGACCACCAACGGCACCCAGATCACGGGCGTCAACGACAACGGTTTTTACTGCGCGCAGCCGGCGCTGTTCCAGAACTGGGTGTTGACCCCGGGCAGCCGCAGCAACAACGGCTATGTGTCGGGCGAGTACGATTTCCAGAACGGCATGCAGCTCTACGGCTCGGCCGCGCTCTACCAGACCGTAGGTATCTCCAACACGCAGCTGAACGTCTTCAGCGCGGGTCCGTTCTACGATCAGACGACCGGGCAGACCGTCAACCAGGTCATCCGCCAGCTCACCCAGAAAGAGATCGGCGTCACCGCCAACACGCACGACCGCGAGCTCAACTGGAACCTGCAGACGGGTCTGCGCGGTACCGTGTTCGATGGCCGCTTCAACTGGGACCTGAACCTCAACAGCCAGAAGTACACCGTTCGCGAAGACTTCACCGGCTACAACGCCCAGGCCACGAGCAATTTCTTCCTCGGCCAGCAGCAGGGCACCACGGCGGACGGCCTGCCGATCTACGCCTTCAACTGGCAGCAGTTCTGGAACCCGATCACGCCGCAGCAGTACAACCAGTTTGCCGTGACCGGCGAAAACACCTCGTCGTCGTGGCTCGACCAGGCACAGCTGCGCCTCAACGGCGACCTGTTCAAGCTGCCCTGGGCCGAGGAGTCGGTGGGCTGGGCCGCGGTGCTCGAAGCCGCGCATAACGGCTTCAAGCTCTCGCCCGATCCGCGTGCGGCTGATCCGTCGACCTTCCAGAACCCGTTCGGCGCCTACCTTACCGGCGCGGGCACCCGCCAGCGTTATTCGCTGGGCACGGAGTTCCGTGTGCCGGTGCTGGACTCGGTGGTCTGGACGATCTCCGGTCGCCTGGACAAGTACAACGACGCCAGCCGGGCCGACGTGGCCCGTACCTGGGGCTCGGCCCTGGAGTGGCGTCCGTACGACGGCCTCCTCCTGCGCGGCAGCTACGGCACCAACTTCAAGGCGCCGGACATGCAGGCCATCTACCTGACCGGCTCGACCTCGCCGGTGGGTTTCTACGCCGATCCGCTGCAGTGCGTGAACGCGATCAAGGCCGGGCAGAACAACAGCACGTGGTGTAATGACGTGCAGCGCCCGAACTCGCAGTACTACACGCTCTACACCAACGGCAGCCGCCTGTTGCTGCCGCAGACCGGCCACTCGTGGACCTACGGCTTCGTGTGGCAGGTGCCGGGCGTGCAGGGCCTCTCCGTGTCCGCGGATTACTGGCACATGGGCGTGGACAACGCCATCCAGTACCTCGGCCAGGACACCGTGCTGGCCGACGAAGCGGGCTGCCTGACCGGCGTGAAGCCGAACGGCACCTCCGGGCTGTCGCCTTACACGGCGCACGTGGCCGGTTCGGCGTACTGCCAGATGGTCACCCAGATGGTGAAGCGTGACGCCAACGGCCAGATCATCTCGGTGCAGTCCGGCCCGATCAACGAAGCCTCGCTGTACGTCGGCGGCATCGACGCATCGCTGGATTACAAGTTCCACACCGACGACTACGGCAACTTCCGCGCCGGCATCAACTACACCGACAACCTGTCGTACAAGCAGCGCGTGCTGGCCTCGGACGAACTGCAGAACACCCGCTACCAGAACGTGGCCAGCCGCATCACCTGGATCGCCGACTGGACCAAGGGCCCGTGGAATGTCTCTATCTCTGGCGTGCGTGACGGCCGCATGCGCGCCCCGAACTACGACGGTTGCAACGTGCTGCCCAACGGCATCCAGCCGGGCATGGTCACGGTGCCGCACGGCGGCGAGACGATGGCCACCGGCATCTGCCAGGTCACCCAGGACGGCAACCAGGTCAACGTGCCCGACACGACCTACAAGGGCCACACGCCCGCGTGGATCACGTGGAACGGTTCGATCGGCCTGCAGATCAACCCGGACACGCACGTGAAGTTCACCGTGTCGAACATCTTCAACAAGGTCAGCACGATTCCTTACTACGCTGGCGGGTTCGAGTTCGTCACCACGGGCCAGACCGCGAGCGAGTACAACGGCCGGGAAATGTTCCTCACGTTCGACTACAAGCTCGACTGATCAGGGCGTGGGACACACGAAAAGGCCGGCGTACTCTGCCGGCCTTTTCGTTTCGCAGGAGCGCGCCTCGCGCGCTGGTGCTTGGTGACCGAATGGATCACGACGCCCTGACCGGTTCCGGCTGCGCCACCTCGACCACCGCCGGCCGCCACCCGCACACCCACGCGGGCGTCCACACCAGCAACAAGGGCTTCGCGTACGGCGTATCCACCGCATGGCGCGCGGCCGACAGCGGCCACCGCGAGCTGGCGGGTCCGCCGTCGATCGAGACGGGCACTTCGCGCGCCCCGTCCGTCACGGTGTAGTTTCCGGCGAGCACGATGTCGACCCCGCGGGCAGCACGGCCCTCGGGCACGGTTTTTCCGGCCATGAACACGTTGGCCATGCCGGGCAGGTAGTTCTGCGCGACGAAGACGTGGGTCGCCGGGGGCAAACGGTCTTCGATCACGGTCATCGTGTGCTGCGCGACGAGCGCGGGGGCGATGTCTTCCGCTTGCAGGCCATGCCTGAAGCGTCGCAGCGCGATGCTTTCGAGCACGGTGTAGTAGGGCCGCCGCCGGAAGATCGCGCCGCTCTTGGCGTCCATCACGGTGTCGTCCGGCGATGTGCAGGCCAGCACGGTGCGTAGCTGTGCTTCCTTGTAGAGCAGCGCGTCGTGCCACGGTGGTGCGTGTTTCACCAGCAACACGAGTTCCAGCGCGATCAGCAACGCCACGAAGCCGACGGCGCGCGCCTGCGACAGCACGCCCGATCGGCTCACCAGCCCGGTGAGGCAAACGATCAGCGTGGGGATGATGGGCAGGAAGTCCTGATCGGTCGGCAAGGGCCACGCGAGCCAGATAAACGACCCGAAGAGCACGCCGTGCAGCCCCACGAAAAGACGCCAACGGGCCGAGGGATCGACCGGGCCGGCACGGCGCAGGCCCGTGGCCACCACGCCGACGATCGCGGCGGCCAGCAGCGCGAAGCGCACCTTGGGCCACGCGTGCGAGGGATCCCCCGTGGGGGCGATGTTATAAGCGACCAGGTTGTACCAGGCCGGGCCGAGGTCGTGGCGGAACGCCAGATAGATCCAGAACGCGCCCGGCACGACAGCGACGCCCGCCAAAAGCGCGAGACCACGCTTGAGGAATCCCTTCGGGTCCGCACGGCACGGCGCGGCCCATATGCACGCGGCGGCCAGCAGAGCCATCAACGACAACGGCACGGTCTTCTGCGACACCGACAGCGCCCCGCCCAGGAGCACGCCCGCGATAAGCCAACGCCCGTTCCACCGTCCGGCATGCGCGGCCACGGCCAGCGCGCATAGCCACAGCGCCGTCCACAGGTCGTCGGTACGGAATTCGCCCATCTTGACGAAGAACACGTAGGCCAGGCCGGTCAATGCCACGGCGGCGTCGGCCACCCCGCGCGAGTAGAGCCGGCGCGCGATGTACCAGGTCGCCACCAGGGCGAGCAGGTACCACGGCACCACCGCCAGCCGCAGCCACACAAGGATGTCCGGGCGCGGGCCCAGCGCATGCATCAGCGGTGCGTAGATCGCGCTGAACAACGGCCCGTGGTTGTCGAACACGTCGCGATAGGGCAGCGCGCCCTCGCCGATGCTCCAGGCCACGTGCGCGTGCTGCGGTTCGTCCGAATTCAGGGGATAGGCCCTGAGCGTGAGCACGCGCAGGGCGAGCAGGGCCAGCAGGCCGAGGCAGCGTCCGAGGGTAGCGATGGAGAGCAGGGGGCGCGAAGACATGCGCGCACCCTAGCGAGGAAGGTTTTCCGGTTGCTTTCACCCCGCGCGCGTCGGCGCACCGGGATGACGCGTTATCGGATCACTTCGGCGTGAGGTGATAAAGCCCGCCCGACGACGCGTCCTCGAGCACCCACAACGAGCCGTCCGGGGCTTCTTCGACGTCGCGGATGCGCTTGCCGAGATTCCAGCGCTGCACCGCCTTGGCGCCCCCCTTGCCGTCGACCGTGACGCGGATCAGGCCCATGCTGACGAGGCCGCTGATCAGGGCGCTGCCGTTCCACTGGGGGAAGAGGTGGCCCTTGTAGAACATGAGATTGCCTGGTGCGATGACCGGCACCCAGTAGATGACGGGTTTGACGAGGTCGGGACGCGTATCGGGACTGGGAACGGGCACGCCGTCGTAGTTGACGCCGTAGGAGACCAGCGGCCATCCGTAGTTCTTGCCCTTCTCGATCAGGTTCAGTTCGTCGCCGCCGCGTGGACCATGCTCCAGCTCCCAGAGCTGCCCGTTCGGCGCGAAGGCGAGGCCATAGGGCGTGCGGTGGCCGATCGACCAGGTTTCGGCCGGTGTGAGGTTGGGGCCGGGGAAGGTATACGTGCTCACGACCGGTGCCGTCTTCGCCGCTTCGGTGTCCTTGGCCGGATCGATCAGCGGAATGCTCCGGGCGCCTTCCTTGCCGGCCCACGGGTTGCCCGGCGCGGGTTTGCCGTCGAGGGTCAGGTGCAGGATCTTCCCCACGGGCTGGTCGGGATCCTGGGCGGGCGTGAAGCGCTGGCGGTCACCCACGGTGAGGAAAAGGGATTTGCCATCCGGTGCAAACGCGATCTGCGCGCCGGCCTGGCCACCCTTGCCGGTCGGCATCTGTTGCCAGAGCACCTTGAAGTCGTCCAGGCGGGCCTGGTCGCCGTCCAGCACGAGTTTTCCGCGCCCCATGGCGAGGCCGCCACCGTACTGCCCGGGCGCGACATAGGTAAGGTAGACGTTATGGTCGGTGGCGTAGTGGGGCGACAGGAACACACCCAGCATGCCGTTCTGGCCTTCGAAATAGACGGCCGGCACGCCCTTCACCTCCGTCTTGGCGCCCTCGGGCGTGACGAGCTGGAGGCGGCCGACCTTTTCGGTCACCAACATGCGGCTATCGGGGAGGAACGCGATGCGCCAGGGCAGTTCGAAACTCGCCACACGGGACACCTTGAAGGGCAGGTCCGGGTCCGGTTTCTGGTCGCCCGCATTGGTTTGTGCCTGGGCGGCGCTCGTGAGCAGGGTCGCCAGGAGAACGCCATGGCCTAGCTTCGTCGGGGTGCGCATCGTCTCGCCTCTGATTGACCGGGAGATATCGACCCGGAGAGTGGCTCCTGCCATGTGACGGCGACATCCACGCCCCCGGGCCGGTGGGTGCCTAGCCGTCGTTTTCGCTGGAGGCGGCGAGCGAAAAGGTGTCGTCGCCCTCGTCGACCACCAGCCGCATGACCATCGGGCGACAGCACACCTGGCAATCTTCGGTATAGGTCTGGCTACCGGCCGAGACGTCCACGGCAACCTCGATGGTTTCGCCGCAGTAGGGGCAGGCGATATCGGTAAATTCGGTCATGCGGGGAGTCTAGCGCAGGAGCGACCACCCCATCAGAGGTTCGAGGAGTAAAGCATCGCGACGATTTTCCAGCCATCGGGCGTGCGCAGCATCTGCCAGGTTTCGGCGCCGCGATTGTCGACCTTGCCCGCGGCGACGAATTCGAAATCGAAATACACCGATGCCACGGTACCGTCGGTGTCGATACGCACGTTGTGGAAGCGCTCCTCGATCGGTTCGCTGGCCTGACTGACATAGGCTGTGAATGCCTGCCAGGTACCCTGCTTATACGGTGGCGCCTCCGGGTGTTTCTCACGCACGTTCCGTAACGCCCCGGGGCCCAGCGCCGTGATCCAGGCGGTACTGCCCGCCAGGAACATCCGACCGAGCGCGGCGCCGTCATGCGCCTTGATGGCGGCCTGGAAACGATCGACGACCGTCTGTATCTCGGCCCGGGACGTATCCTCGCCGAGGAATGGGGTGGACAGCGCGATGAACGCGAACGGCAGCAGCGGGGTGAGTTTCATGGCGGGTAGCCGTGGGAGGGGAGGCCCAAGCACACCAGCCATCCCCGGTTGTCGCCAGTGAAAGGCGACCGTCCGTGCGTGTCGTGCGTTGAATCGCACCGGTATGAAGCTGCGATATTTCTCACATACGACGCGTCGTGTTCCCCGGGCGTTTGGTAAACAAGTCTTGACGGCACAAGGCGTTATGAGCGTCTCGCTTGTCGCGGCCACAAACGCCCACCTAACGTCGCGCCTCAAGCGCGGGGCAGGATCGATAGTCGATGAAGCGGTGGTGGTGGCGGTCATGGGTGGGTCTCGCGGGTGCGTCGATGACGGGGTTGCCGGCCATGGCGGCTGAAGCCGCTCTGGAAAGCGCGCCATACCTCGAAACCCGCTATCGCTACAGCAACCTGCATTCGGACGCCAAGCCGTTACGGGGCCAGGCCCATACCGCGCGCCTCCAGGCCGGCTACCTGTGGGCGATCGGCGATGGCTGGAGCGCTTATGGCGAAGCGATCCGCACGTGGTCCTTGTTCGGCAAGCAATACGACGACGGATCGATCCGGATCACGCCGTATCCCGCCGAGGCCGACCCGGCCTCCACCGGCGTCACCAACGCCTGGGCCGATTACACCCGCGACGGCATCGCCGTGCGCATCGGCCGACAATACGTGAACCTCGACAACGGCCGGTTTTTCGCCAACAACGGCTGGCGGCAGAACCTGCAGTCGTTCGATGGCGTCCGCGTGCGATGGCACGCGGGGCAAGGCAGCACGCTGGACTATCACTGGTATGGCCGGGTCAATCGCACCGTGGGCGCCGATTTTCCCGATCGCAACCAGCGCCGCTGGAAGCTCGACGCCCACCTGCTGCACGCCACGCACGCGCTACCGGTGGGCAAGCTCACCGCTTACGGCTATCTCGTGCGCAATGACACCGTGGCCGCGAACTCGGTGAAGACGCTGGGCATGCGTTTCACCGGTCGAAAGGCTCTCGCGCAGAACGGCCCCTCACTCGGCTGGACGGCCGAGATGGCTCGTCAATACGACTACGCCAACAACCCGGCCGATTTCACGCTGGGCTATCACCTGTTCGACGTGACGTTCGGCTATGCGCCGCTGTCGGTGCGTGCCGGCGAGGAAACGCTCGACGGCAACGGCCGCGAGGCAGTGAACGTGGCCTACGGCGCGGCGCGCGCGTTCAATGGGTGGGTCGTGGCGTTTCGTATTCCCAAGGCAGGCTTGCGCGAGCGTTACGTCGGCCTGCTCGGAAGCATGAACATGGGCGTGCCGATGCAGTGGCAGGTCACTTACCGACACTTTCGCCCGGTGCGGGGCAGGGCGATGCTGGGCGACGAAGTCGACCTGGGCGTGTCGATGGCGATACGTCGGGGATTCTCGCTGGAATTCCAGTACGGCGACTATCGCGCCCACCGCCATGGGGTCGATGAGCGGAAATTCTGGGTGATCGCGGAATATCGATACGGGAAAGCGCCGGAGTAGCTAGAGTCCGCGTCTGTCAGGTGAGCTCAGCTTGACGAACATCCTCGACGATCTTCCCGCCGTCGAGTTTCACGACGCGGTCGGCCACGTGGAAGTAGCGGTCGTCGTGGCTGATCGCGATGATGGTTTTGCCCCGCGCCTTCAACGCCGGCAGCAGCGTGCGATAGAAGTGGTCGCGGAAGTGGGTGTCCTGGTCCGCCGCCCATTCGTCGAAGAAGAAGATCTCGCGATCCTCCGCGTAGCACTGTAGCAAGGCCAGGCGCTTGCGCTGGCCCGTGGACAGGGTCAGCTTCGACAACTCGCCCTGGTTGACCTGCACATGCGCGCCTAGCCCGAGCGTCGTCAGCCACTGCGCGATACGGTCATCCGATACGCGCCGCCCCGTCGCATCGATGACGTGGGGAAAAAGGAAGAAGTCGCCGAAGACCCCCGTGAACCGCTCCCGATAACGATGCACGTTACCATTCAGAGGAACGCCGTCGATCGTGACCCGGCCCGAGTGCGGGGTGAGCAACGAGCTCAGGACAAGCAGAAGCGTCGACTTGCCGCTGCCGTTGCCCCCCACGATGAACACCATCTCGCCGCGTCGTATCTCCAGGCTCACCGGACCCAAGGCGACGCGCGGTTCGGTTTCGCCCGGATAACGGTAGGCGACCTGGTCGAGCCGAATGCACGCCCAGGTGTCCAGCGGCTCTGTTTCGGCATCCGGCACGCGCCCGGCCGTTTCGCCGGCGAGATCCAGTCCCACGCGTTGCAGATGACGCAGGCTCGCGGTGCCCACGCCCACCTGCCGTGCCGCGCTCACGATGAACGCGACGGGTCCGCTGAGGAACAAGGCGCCGATCACGAACGAGACGACCGTTGCCTGCGGCAGCGCGAGTAACGCGTAACCCAGGTAGACGATGACGAAGACCGATCCGTAGACCACCGCCGACGACCAGGCCTCGTTGACGCCCAGCCCGGTGTTGACCTGGACAGACAGGGCGCGTGCCCGCTGGATCGCTGGACCCAGGAGCTCGTCGGCCACGTAGGTGGCCCGGGAGGCGTTCAGCGTCATCTCTTTCTTGCCGTCGCTGAGGTAGCGGAAGTATTCGAAGACCGTATCGCTGGCGTTGCGCAGGCGGTCGAAACGCGTGCGCAGGTAACGCTCGAGCGTGAGCGACACCAGCAGTGTCGAACTCAGGAAGGCCAGCAGGATCCCCAGCAGCGGCAACGAGACGCTGGCGAGGTAACCGGCATACAGCGTCGCCAGCAGGATGTTGTAGGCGAGCAGGGGAGCGACCAGCACCAGCGGGGCGATGCTTGCCACGTCCTCGATCAGCGAGCCGACGATGGAGTGCTTCGTCGTGGCGAGCGTCTCGTAGTCGAGGTCGATGAAGCGATTGGACAGGTCCACGCGCAACTGCGCCACGAGCGACGCGCCCAGACGCGCCAGGATGAACTGCGAGGCGCCGTTGGAGGCCAGGAGTGCGAGCAGCCAGGCGATGCCGGTCGCCAGCGGCTTGGCACCCAGGGCAGGGAGCCCGTTCGCCGCCAGCCGGTTGATGTGCGACAACAAGCCCATCGTCGATACCGCACTCATGGCGGACAGCACGACGGCGGCAAGCAACGCACCACGATGCCGGCGAAGAAAGCGCTTGAGAATCATCGACTCGTCCGTTGGATGGCAACTACGAAACCGGTCCCACCCATGCACTGTCCCATCCAGAGCGCTTCGGTGTACGCCACGTTAGACGCAAATTCGGCATGGTCGGTTCCGGGGCGCGCCATTTCGGACAAGATGTTCGCCGACGACGCGTCCCCGCGGGACCGTCGAACGATCTTGCGTGCTGGTTTCGGTAACGCAGGGACGTCACCGCCGAAGCGCCCGCAGCGGTGGGGTCGCGCGACGTTCGGGCGCCTGCCTGTAACACTTCGTGGAGTACCTCGATATGCAGACCGACAAGATCCTGGCTGGCTGGTTGAGTGGTGCCGATAGCGTCGATGGGTATGACAACCCGGCGGGTTCGCTTTACACCGAAGGGCATGCCACCACCATCGCTGCGTTCACCAGCACCGACATCGCACTCGTTTCCAACTGTAGCTCGTGTACGGCCTCCCGGCCGGGGTTCTGCTGCTGATCCAAGGGCAGTAACGATAGCCGTGGCCAACCCCCACGGCTATTTTTTTGGCCGACGCACGGATTCCACCCATGGCCGACTCGACGCCGAACGATACGTTTGCCACGATCATCGCGTTTCTCACCGTCGACGTAAGGCGACGACTCGCCGACGCACTCGCCGCGCAGCCGGGCCTGGCACCGGCCGAGACGACGGTGTTCATCGACAGCGCCGATCGTGCGTTGTTGGATAACGCGGCACGAAAGCTCAATCGCGTGCTTCTGCTCGAACTGCACGCGGCGAAATTATCCGGCGAACTCACCGCCAGCGACGAACCGGCGAAGTTCGCCCAGTTCGTGGCCAAGGCCACCCGACCTGACTTCGTGCTGGCCCTGCGGCAACGCTATCCGGCGCTCGCGCCACGCCTGGAACGGGCCCTGGCGCAGCAAGGGCAGGGCATCGTGACCCTGGCGTCCCGTCTCGTGGCTGACCGCGACCGGCTGGCGACGTTCATGGGGCAGTCCCTGGGCGAGCTGCGCGCACTCGACATGGGCCAGGGTGACGTCCATGACGGTGGCCAGACGGTCGCACGCGTGACCTTCGCCCACGGCATCGTGATGTACAAACCACGCTCGCTGCGCGTGGATGCGGCGCTGGACACCTTTCTCGACGGTTTGCTCGGCGACGTGTCTCCGCGCATCCGAGTGCCCGCCGTGCTGGATCGCGGTGACTATGGCTGGACACGCTACGTCGAGCATATTTTCTGCGCGGACGACACGGAGCTCGTCGCGTTCTACCGCAACATCGGTCACTGGCTGGCCGTCATGCGCCTGCTGGGTGGTACCGACATCCACCACGAAAACCTGATCGCCTGCGGACCGGTGCCGTATATCGTGGACGTGGAAAGCCTTTTCGTTACGGAAGCGCCGATGGCGCCTACCGGCAAGGGCGACGCCGTCGACCTGGCGCAGGCACTCATTCGCTCATCGGTACTGCGCACAGGGTTGGTGCCGTTCCGCGCACCTGTGCTGGGCCTGGACGGCGTGGATATTTCCGCCATCGGTGCCTTGCAGGGCGAGCAGCCGACCATCCGCGGTCCGGAGATCGTCAACGCCGGGACGAGCGAGGCGCGCGTCGGGCTCGTCGACGTGGAGGTGGGCGAGGCCAAGAATCATCCCTGTCGCCAGCCGGACATCTCCCGTTTCTGGGAAGACATCATCGCCGGCTTCCAGTCACTCAACGCGCGCCTGGACGCCCTGCATCGCGATGGCACGCTCGCCGGACGCGTCGCCGCGTTCCAGGGGAGTCGTATTCGTCGTATCCGTCGGCCCACGCAGTCGTATGTCGAGGTGATGCGCATGCTCTGGCACCCGGCATCGCTTCACGACGAGCCGGCCGCCATCGCACGCGCGACCGACCTGCTCAAGCGCAATGCCGCGGTGTCGCCGGTCGCGCCGGCCGATGCGGCGTCCATCGCGGGCGAAATCGAGGACATGCGCCATGGCGACATCCCCGTCTTCGCCAACGTGCTGGAGCCGCCGCAGATCGACGAGGTGTTCCAGGCGTGGCTCGACATGCGCCCGGAAATGGAAGAGCTGACGATTCGCGGAGCCCTGGTGACCGCGCACCTTAATGTGCGGCTCAACGACGACAAGCGATCGCCTTACGACCTGACGGCCCACCATCCGCATGCCGATGACCTCGATCGGCGGCGCCGCGCAATGGCGAAGGCGACCGTCGAACAGTTGCTGCGGCTGTCCGTACGCGGCCGCGACGGCACGATGACGTGGATCAGCCCGATCCTCGGGCGCGGCGGTTGGACGATGCGCACCCTGCAACCGAACCTCTACGTAGGCCTGTCAGGCATCGCGCTGGCCCTTGCGGGTTACGCGCGGGAGATGACGCTCGGACGTGTCGACGAGGTCGACGGCGTGAGCGAGGCGCTGGACGGCGTGCTGCGCGTGCTACGCAAGGCCGAAGACACCGACGGCGCAGAAGCGATCGGTGGCTTCATCGGCCTCGGCTCCCAGGTGCTCACCTGGCTGACCCTCGACGGCCTTTGTCCGGACGCCGGCATGCTGGCCCATGCCATCACGCAGGGCGCGAGGATGGAACGTTGGGACATCGAGAACGAACGGATGTTCGACATGCTGGAAGGCGTGAGCGGCGCGATCGTGCCCCTGCTGCACCTGGCCGATGCCACGGGCGACGATCGGTGGCTTGCCGTGGCGGCCCGGGCAGGGCGTCGGCTGGAGGCCACGGCCATCCTCGACGCGCGCGGGGCACGCTGGCCCGCATCGATCTTCAGCGAGCCCATCGGTGGGTTCGCCCATGGCGCGACCGGCACCGGCTGGGCGCTGGCCCGCCTCGGCCTCAGCAAGGCCGGCACGGCAGCCGACCGACAGCGCTGGCTCGCGCTCGCGGAGCGCGCCTTCGATTTCGAGGAATCGCTCTATGACGACGAGGGGCGCAACTGGATCGACGTCCGCAAACCCGACAGCCGCGACTTCGCCAACACGTGGTGCCACGGCAGCGTCGGCATCGGTCTAGCCGCGTGCGATCTTTACGCCCGAACCGGGCAAGCGCGTCACTTGAGCGTCTTGCAACGCGCGGTAAGCGCCGCGGTCAAGGGCGGGTGGGGTTACAGCCACACGCTGTGCCACGGCGACCTGAGTACGTGGGAGCTCTTGATGCGCGCCCGCCGGATCGATCCCGCCCTGGTGCCATCGGAGGATATGCCGGGTATCGCGATCATCCTGTCGAGTATCGAGGAACACGGCATCGTGGGCGGGTTGGCACGCGATGCGTTTACACCGGGTTTGATGAGCGGCATATCGGGGTCGATTCACCAGTTGAATCGGATGCATCCGGAGAGCGATATGGCTTCGCCGTTGTTGATGGAGTGTGGGGTGGGGGAGGGGGTTGGGTTTGGGTTTGTGGGGTCTGGCTTGGTGGCTTGTCTGCAGCAGGCCAGCGGGGAGGGTGTGCGTAGCGACTCTTCCGTTACGTCGCTGGGTTAAGCGGGCTGTGTGGATAAGGGGTGCTTTTAAGCTTTCGGCATGTTGTTGCAGAACTGCTGTCACCGGACCTTCGGATACGCAGGTTTAGTCGAACCACTCGATCGGCGTCGCTGATTAGATGGTTATCGGGGTAGGGAGATCGTCTGTAATCGCACCGAAGCGGCCGTTCTCGGCGGACCGAACACCGCTTCGCTGTGTACGGTTACACGCCCACTTGTTCGACGTGTCGGGTAGCCATAATATCGCGCTGTGTGAAGGGGGGCGCCATACAGTGCGCTTTGGATATAACCTGGTCAACGGAACCGACTACAAGATAGTTGGGGCGCGCAATATGCAGATCGCGGATCGGCTTAATTCTGGTGTTAGGCATCACATGGATAGTTCCGCATGCCGTTGAGCAAACTCAACATAAGAGGCAACAGCGCCGCTGCAAACCCGCAAGGCCAACTCATTTTTCATGTGCAAGATACACACGCTTTGATTCAGGCTGCTGGGTATCTGAAGCATGTCAGGGGCAGCAAGAACGCTGAGCTTGTGTACTTTCGCGGAGAATCCAAGCTCTATCGCACACTTTCACCGACAGCCCTCCGCGGCATTTCAAGCCATAGAAGTGTGTCCAAGGCTATTGGTCGCATCCACAACGCTATTACGCAGTTCTCAAGACCACTTAAATCTACTGGTAGCTATGCGCATGAAGCCCTGTTGCAGCATTACGGCCTCAAGACAACTTGGATTGACCTAGTTGACAATATTTGGGTTGCACTTTGGTTCGCCTGTCACAACGCCAGATCGGTTGGCCCTTGCGGCGAATATACTAACTTTGAGCGTCGCTCGCCGCGTAAAGATCCGACTGGCAAGGCCTATGTGCTGCTAGTGGCCGCTGATGCTGTCGCTACTGACGAGAAACATCCTGGGCTATACATTGGGCCAAGAACCGAGCTAATTGACCTTCGCATAGCAGCACCATCGATTTTTGTTCGTCCTCATGCTCAGCACGGGCTCCTCATTCGCCGCAAAGGCGATACGGTTCAACGCCCCACAGATTACGGCGATCAGATTCGCGGGATTCTTGAAATTGATCTGACGGATGCACTTGAATGGCTAGGAAACAGCACGGCATTGAGTCCTCACAGCTTATTCCCGCCCCCGTCTTACGATAATGGCTACGGAGACCTTCTTGCTGTGGGCTTTCAAGGCACAAAGAATGCTGGATGCATCTCGCACATTGGAGCTTGATGCCTAATAATTCATTCAAGCTCGACCGGCTTCGCAGGTCGGCTTGGTACAGGCGTTAGGGAAACTGGACTGCCCCGAGATTTAAGACACTTGCCCGCCTCACACTGACGCCCGTTCAAAGGCCTCGGGACTGACACCGCTCAGGTGACTATGGCGGCGGGTTCGATTGTAGAAGACCTCGATGTAGTCGAAGACATCCGACCGGGCCAGATCGCGCGTTTTGTACACGCGTTTGCGGATGCGTTCTTTCTTGAGACTGCTGAAGAACGATTCGGCCACGGCGTTATCCCAACAGTTGCCCCGTCGGCTCATGCTGG
>NZ_JAQLOK010000007.1:0-162942 GCF_034063545.1 Luteibacter sahnii | reverse complement strand
AGTGAGCCGCCCATTTTAGAGCATCTTTCGTTTCTGTCAACACCCTCGTCAATCTTTTTTTCGAGGTGGCTGGTGAAACCGATACTCGTCGACACCGTTCGCAAAGCGCGTTCCGTGTCAGCGGGGAGGCGAATAATACGGATTTCAAAAGGGGCTGCAACCCCTTTTGTGAACTTTTTTTGAAAGACCCGTTAAATCAGTCGGATACGCGCAAAGTTTCGCTTGCCTACCTGGAGCACGCCCTCGAAGCCGGCGGTGAAGAGACGCGATGCGTCCTCCACGATCTCGCCATCAATGCGCACCGCGCGCTCTTTCACCTTGCGATTGGCTTCCGAGTTGCTCGGCGTTACGCCCGCGGCGGTCAGCAGGGCGGCCAGACGGAAGCCTTCCTGCGGTGCGGGGATGTCGGTCAACGGCAGGAGGCTCGTGTCGCCTTCCCCGCGCACGACGGCATGCCACCCGGCGATGGCCTGCTCCGCCGTCGCCGCGTCGTGGAAGCGCGTGGCCAGTTCGCGCGCCAGGCGCAGCTTGGCGTCGCGCGGGTTGAGGACGCCGGAAGCCACCTCTTGCTTCATACGCGCCATCTCGTCGAGCGACACCTCGAAGCTGAGCAGTTCGAACCAGCGCCACATGAGGTCGTCGCCGATTTTCATGGTCTTGGTGACGATGTCGATCGCCGGCTCGCCGATACCTATGTAGTTGCCCAGCGACTTGGACATCTTGGCCACGCCGTCGAGCCCTTCGAGCAAGGGCATGGTCAGGACGATCTGCGGCGCCTGGCCGTGGTGCTCCTGGAGCGCGCGCCCCATCAGGAGGTTGAACTTCTGGTCGGTGCCGCCCAGTTCGACATCGGCCTTCAGGGCCACGGAGTCGTAGCCCTGCACCAGCGGATAGAGGAACTCGTGGATGGCGATCGGCTGCTCGCCCTTATAACGCTTGGCGAAATCATCGCGCTCGAGCATGCGCGCCACCGTGTGCTGGGCCGCCAGGCGAATCATGTCGGCCGCGCCCATCTTGCCGAACCACTCGGCATTGAAGCGCAGCTCGGTCTTCTCGCGATCGAGCACCTTGTAGACCTGTTCGGCATAGGTTTCGGCGTTGGCCAGCACGTCTTCGCGGCTGAGCGGCTTGCGGGTGACGTTCTTGCCCGTGGGGTCGCCGATCATCCCGGTGAAGTCGCCGATCAGGAAGATGACCTGGTGGCCGAGGTCCTGGAACTGGCGCATCTTGTTCAACAGCACGGTGTGGCCCAGGTGCAGGTCGGGCGCCGTGGGATCGAATCCCGCCTTGATACGCAGCGGTCTGCCGAGCTTGAGGCGCGCCTCGAGGTCGTCCTTCTTGATGATCTCGTCGGCGCCACGCGCGATGAGCGCCAGGGCCTGGTCCAGCTCGTTCATGTTTTCTCTCTATACAAAGGGCGGTCGGGCACCCTTGCCACTCATGTGAAGGGCCCGTGGGGTTAATTGTGCGTTAACCGCAAGATCTCTTGCAAAGCCTTGATGGAAAAGGCGTTGACGGACTTTGCACGGGACCGTTATGGTACGCGACAACCTCGGGGCGAGTGGATACACGAAAGACGATGGGTGATGTAAAACGGGCAGCGCACAGCGCACGCAAGCAGGCCATCCGCCGCAAGGCCCAGCGGCGCCACGCGCACTTCTACGATAGCCGGGCGCATTGGTCGTTCAGTCGCAACGCGTCGGCCGAGCCGCTGAGCTGGTCGCGCGAACGCTGGATCCTCGCCGGCACGGCGTTCCTGCTCGTCATCCTCTCGGCGTTGGTGATCCCCGCCTGGGCCGGCGCGATGAAATCGCCCAAGATCACCGAGCCACTCACGCAACACTCCGTCGTGCCGCTCGCACTGCCCAAGCTCGATCCCGCCAGCATCAAGCCGCTCGCCCCGGTGGAAGAATGGCAGACCGTGCAGGTGCAGCCCGGCCAGACGCTCGCGGATATCTTCATCGCCCAGGGCCTGTCCATGACCGACCTGCAGCACGTCATCGACGGCGCGGGCGGTACGAAGGTGTTCCACCAGATCAAGCCGGGCCAGGAGTTCCAGTTCCTCGTCGGCGGCGACCACCTACTCAAGGGCGTGCGCTTCGACCAGGACGAATCCACCATCGCCACCCTGCGCCTGGACGGCGCGTCGCCCCAGCTCACCACCCAGGTGCGTGACGTCCAGCGTCGCGAGCACCTCGCCCACGGCGTGATCGACAGCTCGCTGTTCGGCGCCGGCTCCAAGGCGGGCATGAGCACGGCGATGGTCCTCAAGCTCGCCGAGGTGTTCAAGTACGACATCGACTTCGTGCAGGACCTGCGCGTCGGCGACAGCTTCACCGTCATCTACGACGACGTCTACAGCGACGGCGCGTTCCTGCGCGAAGGCGACATCGTCGCCGCGGAATTCGTCAACCAGGGCAAGCGCTACACCGCCTATCGCTTCAAGAACAGCGACGGCAAGATCGGCTACTTCAGCGAGGAGGGCCGTCCGCTGGCGGGCTCGTTCCTGCGTATTCCGGTCGATTTCACCCGCATCTCGTCCCAGTTCAGCGCGGGCCGAATGCATCCGATCCTCGGCAAGATGCGCGCACACAAGGGCGTGGATTACGCCGCACCCACCGGCACGCCGATCCACGCGGCCGGCGACGGCGTGGTGAAGTTCCGCGGCTGGATGAACGGCTACGGCAACTTCGTGGTGATCCAGCACAACGCCACCATCAGCACGGCCTACGGCCACATGTCACGCTTCGCCAACCTGCGCGTCGGCCAGCACGTGAGCCAGGGCAGCACCATCGGCTACGTCGGCATGACCGGCCTGGCCACCGGTCCTCACCTGCACTACGAATTCCGCGTCAACAACGTGCAGCGCGACCCGCAGACGGTCACCCTGCCCAAGCCGGAACCGTTACCGGCAGCGCAGATGGCGAAGTTCAAGAAAGAGGTGGTCGCGCCCCAGCTGGCCCGGCTCAACCGCATCGACAGCAACGTCAAGCTCGCCAAGGCCGACACCGCGAAAAGCGACGACTGAGCCATGGCCTCCATGGACGGCCTCTACGTCGGCCTCATCTCCGGCACCAGCGCCGACGGCATCGACGCCGCGCTGGTCCGCTTCGAACAGCAAAGGCCCGCGCTCGTCGCGGGCCTCGTGCATCCATGGGATGACGCCCTGCGCCGGCGCATTCTCGCGGTGGCCCAGGACGAGCAACGCCTCGACCTCGACGACTACGGCCGCCTGGACGTCGCCATCGGCCGCGCCTTCGCGGACGCGGCCACCGCGGTGCTCGCGGAGGCCGGCGTCGACGCGGCGGCGGTGACAGCCATCGGCTCGCACGGCCAGACCCTCCGGCATCGTCCCGACGGCGACCTTCCTTTTACCCTCCAGATCGGCGATCCGTCGGTGATCGCCGAGCGCACCGGCATCGCGACGGTCGCCGACTTCCGCCGGCCCGACGTCGCGGCCGGCGGCCAGGGCGCGCCGCTTGTGCCGGCGTTTCACGCCACCGTGCTACGCCCCGACGAGGGCGCCCGCGTGGTGCTTAACCTGGGCGGCATCGCCAACGTCACGCGGCTCACGCCGGACGGCAGCGTCACGGGGTTCGATACCGGGCCGGCCAACGGCCTGATGGACGCCTGGTGCCTGCGTCACAGGGGCGAGGCCTTCGACCGCGACGGCCGGTTCGCGGCATCGGGAGCGGTCGATCCCGACCTGCTCGCCGAACTCCTCGACGACGCTTACTTCATGCTGCCGCCCCCGAAGAGCACCGGCCGGGAGCATTTCCACCTGGCCTGGCTCGAACGCCATCCGCGCGTCGCCGACCTGGCGCCGGCCGATGTGCAGGCCACGCTGCTGGCCCTGAGCGCCGTGTCCATCGGCGACGCCATCGCGCGGCACGCGGGGGATGCACGCGACGTCATCGCGTGCGGCGGCGGCGTACACAACGCCGCACTGATGAAAGCCATCGCCGCGCGCCTGGAACGTCGTCCGCTGCAGTCGAGCGCGAGGTTCGGCATCGATCCGGATTTCATGGAAGCGATGGGTTTCGCCTGGTTGGCCTATCGCCGGCTTCGCGGCGAGCCCGGCAACCTGCCGACGGTGACGGGCGCCCGGGGACCGCGCCTGCTCGGCGCCGTCTACGCCGCGCCCTAGAGCGCGTCTTCGGCCGTGGTGTCGCGACGCGATACCGCCGCGAGTGAGCCGGGCGAAGCCTGCGCCAGCGCCGCCAGGGCCTCCTGGAACGCCGCTTGTTCGCTTGCGTCCCAGGCACCGGTCAGGTGGGCGATGTCGCCCGGCTCGATCAGCATCTCGCTGAATGCGTCGCCCGGCCCCAGGCCCAGTCCATGCCGCAGCGCGTGCAGGATCACCTCGTTGATCGACCAACGCCGTTCGCGAGCGAGGCTTTTGATCCGCTCGGCCATCTGATCGTCGATGTGTCGTACCACGATATCCGGCACGGCGTATCCTCCTTCGCGCATGCCCCCTGTGGCGCCGATCTTACACACATTCGGCCGACGGCAGACGGCGTCCCTGGCGGTCAGTCGGCCGGCGCGCCGCCAGGTGGGTCGGCATGGCGACGCCATAGCCAGGCGAACAGGATCATTGCCGGCAGCAACGAGACCACGGTGATGACGAAGAACGCGGCATAGCCGAGCGACATCACGATCGCCCCGGCGAAGAAGCCCAGTCCCTTGCCCGGCAGGTTCACCAGCGAACTGAGCAGGGAATACTGCGTGGCGGTGTGCTTCGTGTTGACCAACGACGACAGGAACGCGATGGTGGGCGGACCGAGCACGCCCAGCGTGAAGTTTTCGCCCGAGATCACCAACGTGAGCACCACGATGTCGCCCGGGTGCCGGAGCAGGAACAGGTAGAGCAGGTTGCTCACGCCCGCCACCACGATGGCCAGGCCCAGCGTTCGCCACATGCCCCACCGGGCCACCATCGCGCCGCCGACGAAGACGCCGAGGATACCCACCCACACGCCCCAGATCTTGGTGACGGCCGCGATCTGGGTCTTGTCGAAGCCCATGTCGCGGTAGAACGGCCCCATCACTCCACCGATGGTTGCCTGCTCGGGGATCTTGAACAGCAAGATGAAAGCCAGCGTCGCCAGGGCAAGCGCCCAACCGTAGCGGCCGAAGAAGTCGGTGAACGGCTCGATGACGCTCTCGCGCATCGCGTCCTCCCAATGATCCGCGATGTCACGGACCACCTCGGGCTCCCGGGCGAGAAACGTCGTGGCGATCGGCACGACCATCGTCGCGGCCATGACCAGGTAGACGGTTGGCCACGGCATGTGGTCGGCCATAATCAACGCCAGCGCCCCGCTGACGATCAGGGCGATGCGATAGCCGAGCGCGTAGGTCGCCACCAGGGCGCCCTGCGCTTCCACCGGTGCGATCTCGATGCGGTAGGCATCCACCGCGATGTCCTGCGTGGCCCCGAAAAACGCCACCACCAGCGTCGCGCCGATGAAGGCCGGCAGACGTGACGGCGACAGCGCCGCCATGGTCAGAAGACCGCCGGTGACCCATAACTGGGAAAACAGCAGCCAGCCGCGCCGCAGGCCGAGCCGGCGGAACAGCGGCAACTCCCAGTGGTCGAGCAGCGGCGCCCAGAGGAATTTCAGCGCGTAGCTCATGCCCGCGCTGGCGATCATCGTGATGCTCTTCAGCTCGATGCCGTTGTCCTTGAGCCAGTACGACAACGTGCCGGCCACCAGGAGGAACGGCAGCCCCGACGAAAACCCGAGGAAAGCCATCGTCCACGCGGCCGGCTGGGTGAAGGCCCGCCAGATGGAGGGCTTCGCCGGCGGCGGGCCGTCAGTCGGCATAGTCGACCGTGAAGGGGGCATGGTCGGAGAACCGCTCGTCGCGGTAGATCGAGCAGTCGCGCAGCCGCTCGCGCAGGCCCGGGGTCACGATCTGGTAGTCGATGCGCCACCCCACGTTATTGGCGCGCGCCTGCCCGCGATTGGACCACCAGGTGTACTCCACGGCGTCGGGCTTGAGGGCGCGGAAGCTGTCGACCCAACCGATCTCCTTGAACAGCAGGTCGAGCCAGGCCCGCTCCTCGGGCAGGCAGCCGGAGTTCTTCTGGTTGGAGGTCCAGTTCTTGATGTCGTTTTTCGTGTGGACGATGTTCCAGTCGCCGCAAAGGACGTAATCGCGGCCACTGGCGGCCCACTCACGCAGGATCGGGGTCAGCCATTCCATGACGCGAAACTTGTACTGCTGCCGCTCGTCGCCCGACGAGCCGGAGGGGATGTAGAACGATACGACGCTCAGGTTGCCGTAGCGCGCTTCGATGTAGCGCCCCTCGCAGTCGAAATCCTCGCGACCCAGCGAGGTGCGGACCTCGTCCGGTTCGCGTTTGGAATAGATCGCCACGCCGCTGTAGCCCTTCTTGCTTCGGGCGTCGTGATAGAAGCAGTGGTGGCCGTCGGGACGGAACATCGGATCGCTCAGCTGCGACTCCTGCGCCTTGGTTTCCTGCAGGCAGACCACGTCGGCGTCCTGCTGGCGGAGCCAGTCGAACACCCCCTTGGTGGCGGCGGAGCGGATGCCGTTGGCGTTGAGCGAAATGATGCGCATCGGTGGTGTCTTCGGATCGGTCGAACGCTGATGATACCCCGCCCACGGCCGACGCTTCGCCGGGACGTTTCCTACGCGGGAATGCCCAGCGCGACGACATCCCCCCCGGCCGGCGCCATCGGCTCGCCGGTTTCCCGCCATGGGGCACGCTCGCGGGGTATGCCGGCGACGGCACGCGGTACCATCACACCCCCGAACGCCCACAGCCGGTGCTGTGGCCGCCGCCGTTCCACGCCTCCCAGGAAAACCACGACGTGCACGACTACCAGCGCGAATTCATCGAACTCACCCTTGCCCGCGACGTCCTCCGCTTCGGCGAGTTCACGCTGAAATCGGGTCGCTCGAGCCCTTACTTCTTCAACATGGGCCGGATCGATTCCGGCGCGGCGCTGGCCCGGCTCGGTCGCGCCTACGCGGCGGCGGCCGTCCGCTCGGGCGTGGCCTTCGACATGCTCTTCGGCCCCGCCTACAAGGGCATCGCCCTGGCCGCGGCGACCGCCATCGCCCTGGCCGACACGCAGCAGCGCGACGTGCCTTGGGCCTATAACCGCAAGGAAGCCAAGGACCACGGCGAAGGCGGCACCCTCGTGGGCGCGCCGTTGAAGGGGCGCGTGCTGATCGTCGACGACGTGATGACCGCGGGGACCGCGGTGCGCGAATCGCTCGAACTCATCCGCGCGCAGGGCGCCGAGCCCGCGGGCGTGCTCATCGCGCTCGATCGCCAGGAGCGCGGCCAGGGCGAGCGCTCCGCCGCCCAGGAAGTCGCCGCGCAATTCGGTATTCCCGTGATCGCCATCGCCCGCCTGGCCGAGGTGCTCGCCTACGCGGGCGAACGGCCCGAGCTGGCCGCCGAGCACGCTCGCCTCGTCGCCTATCGCGAGCGCTACGGTGTAAAGGACTAAGCAAAACGGCGATTGCGTCACGCCCATCGGCGTGCTTGCCGCTTGCGCGTCACGGCCCGCCGCGGGCTGGCTATACTCCGCCCACGGAGGGAATACCATGCGAGCTGTGCGTTACATCCTGGCGGGCGCGGCCCTGTGCCTCGGCACCGCGGTCGCGGCGCAGAACGATGCGTCGAACTACGGCGCTACGCGCTTTCGCTGGAAAGACGCATCCGGCGCCACCGTGTTCAGCGACAGCCTCACGTCCGACGCGCTGAAGGCCGGTTACGACGTGGTCAACAGCCAGGGCGTGGTCGTGCGCCACGTCGACCGCCAGCTCAATGCCGACGAGCGTGCCGCCGCCCGCAAGCTGGCCGACCAGAAGGCCGCCGCCGACCGGGTGCAGGAACAACAGCGGCGCGACGATGCGCAGATGCTCAACGCCTATCCCGACGAAGCGTCGTTCGTGGTGGCGAAGAACGCCGAAGTCGACAACTTCGAGCAGGCCGCGCGCACCACGCGGCTGAACCTGCAAGGACAGGAGAAGGCCCTCGCAGACCTGCTCAACCGTGCCGGCGACCTGGAACGGGCCAAGCAGCCCGTGCCGGCGTACCTCAACGACCGCATCGCGAAGCAGCGCGATATGGTCGCCGGCCTGCGCGCCACGCTACAGCGCCAGCAGGCGGCGAAAGACGCCGCCAAGGCGGGCATGGACGCCCAGGTCAAGCACTACCGCGACGTGAAGGCGGCCGCGGACACCCCGAACGGCCGCTGAGCCCGCATCCTCAGAAAGGCAGCGACAGGGCGTCGTCCAGGGCGTGAATGCGCTCGCGGAACGCGGCCTTGACGCGCTCCAGCGCTTTCGGGTTATCGGCCTCGAAGCGGAAGCCCAGAACCGATTCGGTGTGCGAGGCGCGCACGAGGCCCCAACCGTCGTTCCATTCCACGCGCACGCCGTCGATCGTCGTGACGCGGCCGTCGCCGAACTCCGCGGCGTCGCGAAGCCGCTCCATGAGACGCGACGCGGCCCCCTCGGCCATCGTCAAGCGCAGTTCGGGGGTGGCGACGCTGCGCGGCAGGTCATCGAGCCATTCCACCACGCTGCGCTCGGCCGGATCGCCGGCGAGCATCTCCACCCAGCGGGCGGCGGCGTAGATGCCGTCGTCGAATCCGTACCAGCGGTTGCCGTCGGCAAAGAAGAAATGACCGGTCATTTCCCCGCCGAGCGCCGCGCCCGTCTCACGCATCTTGGCCTTTACGAGGGAGTGGCCGGTGCGCCACATCAGCGGCACACCGGCGGCGTCCTGCACCACCTTGCGCAGGTGGGCGCTGCACTTCACGTCGTACACGATCGTCGCGCCGGGATTGCGCGCCAGCACGTCGCGCGCGAACAGCATCAGCAACCGGTCGGCCGGCACGATCTCGCCGCCGGGGCCCACTACGCCCATGCGATCGCCATCGCCGTCGAACGCGATGCCCATGTCCGCGCCGACCGTGCGCACGGCGGCGATGAGATCGGCGAGGTTGCGCGGCTCGGAAGGGTCGGGATGGTGGTTGGGAAAGGTGCCGTCGACGTCGCAGTAGAGCGGCACCACCTCGCAACCGATCTCCTCGAGCACGCGCGGCGCGACGGCGCCCGCGATGCCGTTGCCGGCGTCGACCACCACTTTCAGCCGACGGTCGGCTTCGGCGATGTCGCCAGTGACGCGCGACACGTAGGCGTCGACGATCGCGTGCTCGCGCCACGTGCCCTGGCCACCCTCGGGCAGGCGCTGGTCGGCGATGCGGCGGTAGAGGTCGGCGACGTCGTCACCGCCTAGCGCCTCCCCGCCGATCACCACCTTGAAGCCGTTGTGGTTGGCCGGGTTGTGGCTGCCGGTCACCGACACCGCGCAGCCCGTGCCGAGGTGGAACGCCGCGAAGTAGGTGAGCGGCGTGGCGACCGCGCCGAGGTCGATCACGTCGACATCGGCCGCGCGCAGGCCATCGGCCAGCGCGGCGGCGAGTTCGGGCCCGGAGACCCGCCCGTCGCGGCCGACCACGATCTCGCGTAGCCCGTGATCGCGCATCCGGCCGCCGATGGCGCGCCCGATCAGGCGCGCCGTGTCGGCGGTCAACGACACGCCGACAATGCCGCGGATGTCGTAGGCGCGGAAAATCGCCGGATCCACGTCATGTGCGGGGGCCACCGGCGCGGCCAGCACCGGGGCCACGGTCGGCGCGGGCACGGGCGGCAGGCGCGGCCTGCGCACCACGTCGGCCACGAGCAGGTCGTCCTCCACCACGGGGGCGGGCATGATCGGCAGGCGCGAGCGCCACCACACCAGGAACGCGCCGCCGCCCAGGCCCAGCAGGGTCAGCAGGCCCGCGAGCAGCACGGAATCCGGCAGCACGATAAACGCACCCGGCAATGCCGCAAACACATAGAACGCCGTGCCGGGCACCGGTTGCCCAGAGGCCTCGCGCTCGGCCGAAAGCCGGCCGTGCGACAACAACGGGGCGCTGTCGCCATTGGCGCTTTCGTGCAGTTCGAGCCGGCCACCCGCCGCCGACACCGGGTCGAAACGTCGGCGAAGATCATCGAACGGATACGCGAGCCAGACCCACGCCCGCACGTTGCCCGGGTCGCCGATGGGCTCGACCAGGGTCAGCCATCGCTCGCCCCCCACCAGGATGCTGGCCATCGGCGATGCCCGGCCTTCGCCGAGCGCCGCCATGAGCTGCGCTGCCTTGGCATAGCCGAACTGGCGGTAATCGGCGCGCACCACCTCGTCGAGGGCGCCGTCGTAGACATCCACCTGACGGGCATCGTGAAGAACCTGGCGAAGCCGCACGGCGGTGGCGGCGCGGTCGTCGAGCCCCGCCTTCAGCGCGGGATCGGCCGCCGCCGCGCGGAACCGCTCGACACGCTCGCGGGCGAGATCGGCCACAGCGCGAACGGCAGCCTCCTGCCCGCGGCGGGTACGCTCGATCGCGTTGCCCTGGTCGGCGATGAGCCACGTCTGCCACGCGCAGAACACACCGCCGACGGTCAGCAGCGTGGCACCGATCAACGGCAGCAGCCGACGCAGGTCGTCCCGCGCCCGTCGCCCCTTCCCTCCCCCAAGTCGAGCCATGCTCTCGTTTCCCGTCTGGATCAGACCACGCCGGTCGAACCGAACCCGCCCTCGCCCCGCTGCGACGGCTGGAACTGATCTACCACACGAAGGCGCGCGCGGCCTACCGGTACGAGCAGGAGCTGCGCGACGCGATCGCCCGGCGCGATGCCCACCGGCGCCTGCCCGCGATTCCAGCAGGAGATCATGAGGGGCCCCTGGTAATCGGCGTCGATGACGCCGACGAGGTTACCCATCACCAGGCCCTGCTTATGGCCCAGGCCCGAGCGCGGCACGATGAGCGCGCACCAGCCGGGATCGCCGATGTGGATGGACAGGCCGGTCGGCACGAGCAGGCTTTGCCCCGGCGCCAGCGTCACCGGCTCGTCGAGCGCGGCACGCAGGTCCATCCCCGCGCTGCCGGGCGTCGCCGGCTCGGGCAACGGAATGGACACACCCAGGCGCGGGTCGAGGATTTTCAGTTCGATATCGATCAAGTCGCGTGTCCGTGGCCGGAAAGAAAACGTTCGGCGATGTGCGCCACCAGCTGGCGCGCGAGGTCGGTCTTGGGCATGCGCGGCAGCGACACGCTTCCGTCGCGCCAATAAAGCACCAGGGCGTTGTCGGCCACTTCGAATCCCCTGCCGTCGCCGACGTCGTTCGCGGCGATCATGTCCAGCCCCTTGCGCCGCAGCTTGTCTTGCGCGTAACGCGCCAGCTCGTGCGTTTCGGCGGCAAAGCCCACCAGGAACGGCGGCCTCGGGCGCGCCGCCACGGCGGCGAGGATGTCGGGATTTTCGGTGAGCTCAAGGCGCAGCGGCGCGCCGTCGTGCTTCTTCAGTTTCTGCCCGGCGGCCTGTTCGGGACGGTAATCGCCGACCGCGGCCGCGCCGATGTAGATGTCGCTGCCGTCGCAGGCCGCGAGCACCGCGTCGTGCATCTGTCGCGCGCTGCGCACGTCCACGCGGGCGACGCCGGCTGGCGTGGCCAGCGCGACGGGACCGGCGACCAGGGTGACGTCGGCGCCGGCCTCGCGCGCGGCGTCGGCGATGGCGAACCCCATGCGTCCCGAGCTGCGATTGCCGATAAAGCGCACCGGATCGATGTCTTCGTAGGTGGGGCCGGCGCTGACCACGACCTTGCGTCCGCGCAGCGGCCCGTCGCCGAACGAGGCAACGAGAACGTCGCGCAGCGCGTGCGGCTCGAGCATGCGGCCCGAGCCGATGTCGCCACAGGCCTGGTCGCCGTCGGCCGGGCCGAGGATGGCTACCCCGCGGGCGCGCAACGTGGCGACGTTGGCCTGCACGGCCGCATGCGCCCACATCTGCTGGTTCATGGCCGGGGCCACGTAGACCGGCGCCGCGGTCGCCAGTGCCACGGTGGTGAGGAGGTCGTCGGCCATGCCGTGCGCGAGGCGTGCAAGCGTATCGGCACTGGCCGGCGCGACCAGCAGCCGCTCGGCCCATCGCCCCAGCTCGATGTGTCCCATCGCCGCCTCGCCGTGTTCGTCCCACAGGCTGACCCGCACCGGTTGCCCGGAAAGCGCCTGGAAGGTGGTCGGCGTGACGAAATGCGTGGCGCCTTCGGTCATCACGACGCGCACCTCCGCGCCGAGGTCGCGCAGGCGCCGGACGAGCTCGCATACCTTGTAGGCGGCGATGCCGCCGGTGACGCCGATCAGGATGCGACGCTGGCGAAGGCTCATGGCGAAACGGCGCGGGTGCGAAAGGCTGGCTAGCTTAACGGATTGCGCCGGTGACGGTCGCGTGCGCGCACGATCCGCCGCATTTTTCAGAATCGTTCTATCGCCACCCGCGCGTGACAAGCCTACCGTGTGTCGCTTGGCATCCGCCTACGCCTCGACAGGACGCAGCCCCATGAAACCGGCATCTCCGCTCCGCCCCCCGGTGCGCGACGGCGACCCCTCCGCCACGTTCGGTCCCCGTCCCATCCCCCAGTGGCCGGAGGGCGAGCGACCCCGTGAGCGCCTGCTGCGCCACGGTGCCGCCGCGCTGTCCGACGCCGAGCTGATCGCCGTGCTGCTGGGCAACGGCACGGCGGGACACGATGCCGTGGCGACCGGGCGCACCCTGCTCAGCAAAGCCGGCAGCCTCGGCCGCCTGCTCGCCGATCCCGATCACATGCCGGCGGTGCGCGGAGTGGGGCCGGCCAAGCGCGCGCGCATCGTCGCGGCGCTGGAGCTCGCGCGCCGCTCGCTGGGCGAAGGCCTGACCGAACTGCCTCGCGTGGACAACCCCGCCGACAGCGCCGATTACCTCAAGGCGCGGCTGTGCCACCTGCCCTACGAGGCCTTCGCCTGCCTGTTCCTCGACGCCCGGCATCGCATCCTGGCCTACGAAGAACTCTTCCGCGGCACGATCGACGCCGCCAGCGTCTATCCGCGCGAAGTGGTCCGGGCTTGCCTGCGACACCACGCCTGCGCGGTCATACTCGCCCACAATCATCCATCCGGGGTCGCCGAACCGAGCCGTGCCGACCGCGAGATCACGCGCGTGCTCGTCGACGCGCTGCGGCTCATCGACATCCGCGTCCTCGATCACGTGGTGATCGGCCGCGGCGAGCCCGTGTCGATGGCCGAACGCGGGCTGCTCTGATGCCGGGCCACACGAAAAAACGTTCTTCACGGAAGTCCGGGCACCCTCCCGGCGATCAACCGTGTGGCCCGGAGGATGGTTCGATCCCGCGAGCCGTGGGGCTGTCGCGACCTTGTGGCGCCAGAGCGCGTTGCACCCGGGCGTTTCGCAGGGAGGCCTTGGCGTCCGAGCCGGCGGCAAGGCCTGCATCGTTGCGGCATCCCCGCGCGTTCGGGATGAAAAAAAAACGGCGCGAGTGCCGCTCGCGCCGTCATGGGTCACCTTTCGAGGGGAGGGGTCTGGATAACCCGTCGTGCCTTGGGCCGGGGAGACACCGGGCACGAGGGAAAGTGTGACGATCACCTGTGACAGCGCCATGACGTGCCGGAAAACGCGAGGTTACCGGCCAGGTGCCGTTGACTTATGCACATTCGTCCTGATTCGCAGTTGCCCGTCACAGCTGCGACACGGCCACAGGTCGTTCACACAAATCATTGATTTTTAAGGGACGAAGGTGTGACGAACCGGAGTCACGGGGTGATGGCGGTGCCGCGACGGGGTGGGCGGCATTCTTGCCCACAGAGTTATCCACAGGCTTGTGCATCACCGGAACAAGGTTCGCAGGCGGTGCCCAGACCCCTTTCTGATAGGATTGCCGGTTCCATGTCCGCATCGCGACTCCCGTGAAACAAGAGCTCAACCAACTCCTCCTGCAGGCCATCGACGCGCTGCGGGAGTCAGGCCAGCTGCCGTCCGATGTCGTCGTCCCGCCGTTCGTGATCGAGCGCACGCGCAGTCGCGAGCACGGTGACTTCGCGACCAACGCCGCCATGCTCATGGCCAAGTCGGCAGGCCGCAAGCCGCGCGACATCGCGACCGACCTCGTGGCGGCCCTACCCGCCTCGCCGATGGTCGGCAAGGTGGACGTGGCCGGCCCGGGCTTCATCAATTTCTTCCTCGCCCCCGCGGCCTTCCACGCCGAAATCGAGCGGACGCTGGTGGAGGGCGACCGCTATGGCCGCCATGATGGCGGCCAGGGTCGCACGGCCGGCGTGGAATTCGTCTCCGCCAATCCTACCGGCCCGCTTCACGTCGGCCACGGTCGCGCCGCCGCCATCGGCGACAGCATCAGCCGACTGCTCGACGCGTCCGGCTGGAAGGTCGTCCGCGAGTTTTACTACAACGACGCCGGCGTGCAGATCGCCAACCTGGCCCTGTCCACCCAGGCTCGCGCCAAGGGCATCGGCCCGGACGACGCCGGCTGGCCGGCGTCGGGCTACCGGGGCGACTACATTGCCGACGTGGCCCAGGCGTTCCTGGCGAAGGCATCCGTCGATGCCGACGGCGAGACGGTCACCGCGAGCGGGGACGCGGACAACCTCGACGACGTGCGCCGCTTCGCCGTGGCCTCGTTGCGCCACGAGCAGGATCTCGACCTCAAGGCGTTCGGCGTCGGCTTCGACGTCTATTACCTCGAGTCATCCCTCTACACCGAGGGCAAGGTGGACGAAACCGTGCGCGAACTGGTCGCCCACGGCCACACCTACGAGGAAGGCGGTGCGCTCTGGCTGCGCTCCACCGATTTCGGTGACGACAAGGACCGCGTGATGCGCAAGTCCGACGGCACCTACACCTATTTCCTGCCCGACGTGGCCTACCACCGCACCAAGTGGCAGCGCGGCTACGAGCGCGCGATCACCGAGCTGGGATCCGACCACCACGGGTCGCTGGCCCGGGTGAAGGCCGGCCTGCAGGCGCTGGACGCGGGTATTCCGAAGGGCTGGCCCGAATACGTGCTGCACCAGATGGTGACGGTGATGAAGGGCGGCGAAGAGGTGAAAATCTCCAAGCGCGCCGGCTCGTACGTCACCCTGCGCGACCTGATCGACGAGGTGGGCCGCGACGCCACGCGCTACTTCCTGATCGCGCGCAAGGCCGATTCGCAGCTGGTGTTCGACATCGACCTGGCCCGGTCGCAGAGCAACGACAACCCGGTCTATTACATCCAGTACGCCCACGCCCGCGCCTGTCGCGTCTTTCGCGAACTCGCCGACCGAGGGCTATCGTCCGACCGCGGCGAGGGCCTGTCGAAGCTCGACCGGCTCACGACCGGGCACGAGCAGGCGTTGATGTTTGAGCTGTCGCGCTACCCCGAAGTGGTGGAGTCGGCCGCGTCGCTTCTGGAACCGCACCTGATCGCGCAATACCTGCGCGAACTCGCCGGCGCGCTGCACAGCTACTATCACGAGCAGAAGTGGATCGTCGACGACGCCGGGCTTCGCGACGCGCGGCTGGCGCTGGTCGCCGCGACGCAGCAGGTGCTTCGCAATGGTCTCGATCTGCTGGGCATTTCCGCCCCGGAGAGCATGTAAATGGCAACACGCAAGAAGGGTAAGGGCCGTCAGGCCGTCCGCAACAGCTCCGGCGGCATGCCGGCCTGGGGCTGGGCGCTGATTGGCATCCTGGCGGGCGCCATCCTGATGGCCGTGGCCATGCGCGGCAGCCTCATGCCGATGAAGAAGGACGGTCCCGAACCCAACCCGCAGGCCACCGCCCAGAAGGGCAGCGAGCCGGGCGTGGCCGACCAGGCCGAGCCGGAGAAACCCAAGAAGCCGTCCTACGACTTCTACTCGGTGTTGTCGGAGAAGGAAGTCCGCATCCCCGATGCCGAGATCCGCGCGCAGGCCAGCGCCGAGGCACAGCAGAAGCAGACCGCCCAGGCCACGCCGCCGCCCGCACCGAGCCAGCAGGCCACGCCGACACCCGCGACTGCCGTGCCGCCGGCCGCCAACCCCAACCTGCCCAAGGCCGCGACGCAGACGGTGACCGCCGCGCCATCGCAGCCAGCCCAGGCCGCCGCCCAGGCCGGCTCCGGTTACCTGCTGCAGGTAGGCGCCTTCCCCAGCGCGGCGGACGCCGAAGCACTCAAGGCCAAGCTGGCCCTGCAGGGCTTCGTGGCGAACGTACAGTCGGTCAAGGTCGGCGCGCAGACCTACAACCGTGTCCGTCTTGGGCCGTTCAAGTCGGCCACCGACCTGGAAAGCACCAAGCAGCGGCTGCAGGCTGCCGGCATCAGTGCCATCGCCCTCAAGGAAGGCAGCTAAGCGAGATCGCCACGCCAACCGCAACCAAAAACGCCGCTCGAATGAGCGGCGTTTTTGGTTTGGCTTTCGGCACCCCGCACGCGGCGCGGGTCACGACGTGCGCTTGAGCCGTATCAGCGCGGAGATGTCGTCGTCGCCGTGCCCCTGCGACATCAGCTGGGCGAAGTCGGCCAGCGACTGCTCGATGATGGTGCGATCGGTGCCGGCCTCTTCGGCGATGCCGCGCACGATGCCGAGGTCTTTGTGCAGCAGCGCCAGCTTGAAGCCCACCGAGAATTCGTCGCGCAGCATCGTCGCGCCACGCTTGTCGAGAAACCAGTTACCGGCGGCGCCCGCCGCCAGGGTGGGTATGAGGTGGTCTGCGTCCAGGCCCAGCGCCTCGCCCAGGGCCAGGCCTTCCGTCACCGCCTGGGCGATGCCCGCGACAAGCACCTGGTTGACCGCCTTGGTGGCCTGGCCGCTGCCGACCGGCCCCATGTGGGTGATGCGGACGCCGTAGGCTTCGAGCACGGGACGCGCGCGCTCCAGCACGGCGGCATCCCCGCCGACCATGACCGAGAGCTTGCCGTTCTTCGCCCCCTCCACCCCGCCGGACACCGGCGCGTCGAGGAAATCCGCCCCCACCTCACGCAGTCGGTCGGCCGCTTTCCGCGCCGTCGCGGGTGACACCGTGGAATGGTCGATCACGATGCTGCCCTTGCGCAGGGACGGCGCCAATGCCTCGACCACGCCGATCACGTCGGCGTCGGCGCTCACGCACAGCGCGATCACGTCGCAGGCGGAGGCGATGCCGGCATCGCCCGGCGCAGTGACGCCCAGCTGCGCCGCGAGCGCATCGGCCTTGGCCTGCGTGCGGTTACCCACGGCGACCAATAACCCCTTGTCGTGGAGGTGTCCCGCCATGGGCGCGCCCATCGCGCCCAGGCCGATGAATGCGGCTTTGATGGTCATGTGAGGCTCGTTTTGGTGGGAGGTGGACATCAGGCGTGGGAAGGTGACTGCACATGCGACGCGGTGGCGTGAACGGGACGGGGAAGCGATGGCGATCGACGGGATCGCACCACGCTTCCCGTCGGCCGCCGTTACCCCACGTGTTCGGCGAGATAGGTGTAACCGGTCAGTCCCTTGTCCAGCACCTCGGCAAGGCGCCGCGCCTCGTCGCCGTCGATGCCCGCCGCCGCGATGCGGTCGGCGTAGGACTGGCGCAGGGCCTTGAGGTCGTAACCGACGTAATCGAGCATGAGGTCGGTGGTGTCGCCACGCCGGACGTGCGCGAACGCGTACCCGTCGGCCGTGGCCCGCACGTTGACCGCATCGGTGTCGCCGAACAGGTTGTGGATGTCGCCGAGGGTTTCCTGGTAGGCACCTACCATGAAGATGCCCAGGCGGTACGACTCGCCCTCCTTCAGCGCATGCAGCGGCAGGCTGACGTCCACGCCTTCGGCGTCCACGTAGTGGTCGATGCGACCGTCGGAGTCGCAGGTGAGGTCCGCGATGACGCCGCGCCGCGCGGGCTCTTCGTTGAGCCGGGCGATCGGCACGATGGGGAAGATCTGGTCGATGGCCCAGATGTCCGGTACCGACTCGAACACCGAGAAGTTGACGAAGTATTTGTCGACGAGTTTTTCGTCGAGCTCGTCCAGGGCCTGCCGGTGGGCGCGCTCGGCGGGCAGGAGGCGCGGCCGCACGGCATTGGCGATGGCGTAGAACAACTCGTCGAGGGTGGCCCGGTCGCGCAGGTCGAGCTGGCCCAGCGCGTAGAGCGTCTGGCCTTCGGCGAAATGATGCTGTGCCTCGTGGAACAGTTCGAGCGGCGGACGGTGATCCAGTTCGGCGTGCGTCTCGCGCAGGTGGCGCAACACGGCCGGCTCGCCCTCGCGCTCGGGCGGCACCGCGCCCGGCGGCACCTCTTCGACTTCGGTGACGTTGACCACCATCACCGCATGGTGCGCGGTCATCGCGCGCCCGGACTCGGTGAAGATCGTCGGCGCCGGCATCCCGTGCTCGGCCACCGCCTCGGCGAGGGGCTGCACGACGCTCGCGGCGTACTGGCCCAGGCTGTAGTTGATCGAGTTGTAGCTGCGCGAGCGCGTGCCCTCGTAATCGACGCCCAGGCCGCCCCCCACGTCGACGACGTCGATGGGCACGCCCAACCGGTGCAACTCGACGAAATAGCGCACGGCCTCGCGCATGCCCGCGGCGATGTCGCGCACGTTGGAGATCTGCGAGCCCATGTGGAAGTGCTGGAGGCGCAGGGTGTGCTTGAGGCCGTGGGCCTCGAGTTTTTCCACCAGCTGCAGCACCTGGCCCGGGCTGAGCCCGAACTTGCCCTTGTCGCCGCCGGTGTTCTGCCACTTGCCGGCGCCGATGGAGGCCAGCCGCACGCGCACGCCGAGCAGCGGCTCGACGTCGAGCGCCTTCGCCTCGCTCAGCACGTGGTCGAGTTCGGAAAGTTTTTCGACCACGATGTGCACGCGCAGGCCGAGCTTGCGGCCGATGAGCGCCAGGCGCACGTATTCGCGATCTTTGTAACCGTTGCAGACCACCATGCTGCCCGGGCGGGCGTGCGCCAGCACCGCCATCAGCTCGGGCTTGGAGCCCGCCTCGAGGCCGAAGCCGTGCTCGCCCGCGGCCACGAGTTCGCCGACCACGCCGCGCTGCTGGTTGACCTTGATCGGGTAGATGGCCGTGTACCCGCCCGCGTAATCGGCGTCGTCGATGGCCTTGGCGAAGGCCTGCTGCAGGCGCGCGAGGCGGTCGGCGAGGATGTCGGGGAAGCGCACGAGCAGGGGCAGGCGCAGCCCCTGGCGGGTGGCTTCTTCCACGATGGCGGGCAGGTCGAGCGTCGGGCCCTTTTCGCCACGGGGGTGGATGGTCAGGTGGCCGTTGCCGGCCACGTCGACGTAGCCGTTGCTCCAGTGGGGGATCGCGTAGGTCAGCTTCGCGCGATCGATGGTCCAGTTCGCCATGGGCGGTCTCCAGGTGATTGTGTCGTGTCCCCCCGAGGGGAGGCGCGGAACAGTCGCAGCGGCGAACCTTGACTCGGACAGGCCTGGCGGCCGGGAGCCTCGCACGCCGCGGGGCCGACCAGACCGCCTATTGTAGCGGCGGCCGATGACATCCGTGTATCGACCCGGCCGGCCGACCGGATGGGCCGCATTGTCACCCGGAGCCGCTACAATGGGCCGATACCAGACCCTTTTCGCCGCACTCCAGGATTCCGCGTCATGTCGCAACAGCAGCTCAGCTGGTTCACCGAAGCCCACCAGGCCTCGGGTTCTTCCATCGGTTACCGCGTTGAACGCCTGTTGCACGCGGAGAAGACGCCGTTCCAGACCATCGAGATCTACCAGACCACCGACTGGGGCAATCTGATGGTGATCGACGGCTGCGTCATGCTCACCAGCCGCGACAACTTCCTCTACCACGAGATGATGACCCACCCGGCGCTGTTCACGCACGCCCGCGCCAAGCGCGTGGTGATCATCGGCGGCGGCGACTGCGGCACGCTGCGCGAGGTGCTCAAGCACGAAGAAGTCGAGAAAGCCACGCAGGTGGAGATCGACGAGCGCGTCACCCGGCTCGCCGAGCAGTATTTCCCCGAGCTGTGCGACGCCAACCACGACCCGCGCGCCGAGCTGCTGTTCATCGACGGCATCAAGTACATGGCCGAGGCCGAGCCGGAATCGATCGACCTCATCATCGTCGATTCCACCGACCCGGTCGGCCCCGCCGAGGGCCTGTTCAACGCTGCGTTCTACGCAAGCTGCCACAAGGCCCTGCGCCACGGCGGCATCCTCGTGCAGCAGTCCGAATCGCCGCTGGCGCACATCGAGCTGATCAAGGCCATGCGTTCGGCCATGCGCACCTCGGGCTTCAAGGCCGTGCGCACCCTGCCGTTCCCGCAGCCGTGCTATCCCACGGGCTGGTGGAGCTGCACCATGGCGCGCAAGGACGGCGACCTCTCCGGCTTCCGCGAGCGTGGCGCCATCAGCAAGAACTTCGCCACCAAGTACTACAACGCCGACATCCACAAGGGCGCGCTGGCCCAGCCGGAGTTCATGCGCGAGCAACTCGGCGACTGAGTCCGCTCCCGGCGGCCCCATCGCCCCCGAACGACGGCCCGGCGCGCGAGCGACCGGGCCGTTTCGCATCCAGGCCTCCCACGCAGGCACCACATGAGCGATTTCCTTTCCGTTTCCGATCGAGGCCCCCGCGGCAGCATCGCCTGCGTCGGCATGGGCATGACCCTCGGCTCGCATCTCACGCCGCTGGCGCGCAGCCATATCGAGCAGGCCGACGTCGTCTTCGGCGGCCTGTCCGACGGCATCGTGGAGCGCTGGCTGCAACGCATGCATCACGACGTGCGCAGCCTCCAGGCGTACTACGGTGAAGGCAAGCCGCGAACGGCCACCTACCGGCAATGGGTCGACGTGATGATGGCCGAGGTGCGCGCGGGCAAGCGGGTATGCGGCGTGTTCTATGGACACCCCGGCATCTTCGCCTGGGCTCCGCACAAGGTCATCGAAACCGCGCGAGCCGAGGGCTTCGCGGCGCACATGGAGCCGGGCATCTCGGCGGAGGACTGCCTCTACGCCGACCTCGGCATCGACCCGGGCAGCGTGGGCTGCCAGCACTTCGAAGCCAGCCAGTTCATTTATCACCGTCGCCGGATCGATCCGGCCGCCTACCTCGTGCTGTGGCAGGTCGGGATGCTCGGCAACCGCTCGGTGGGCACCCTTCGCCACGACGCGGCGTACCGGCAGGTGCTCGTCGACGTGCTGGCCCGGGACTATCCGCTCGACCACGCCGTGGTGCTGTATCGCGCGGCCACGTTGCCGGTGGAGCGACCGCGCATCCAGCGCCTCGCGCTGCGCGACCTTCCCCAGGCGGACGTACCTCGCGAGAGCACGATGGTCGTGCCGCCCGCTTGCCCGCTGGCGATCGATCCGGCTATCCGGGCGCGCCTGGATGCACTCGACCGGGACATCGCGACCGCCTGAGACGGCGGTCGCGACCCGAAGTCAGCGGTTGCCTTCGACCTTGGCCGGCTCCCAGCCGGACGGCGCCTCGGACGGGATGCCGTAGGCCTTGAGCGAGGCCAACACCACGCTCATCTCGGTGCCGCCGCTACGCGCCAGCGATAGCAGCTTTTGCGCCGTGGGCTTGTCGCCCTGCGCCTGCGCGTGGAGGCGGGCGAACTGCTGCATCTGCCAGATCAGGTTCAGACGGGCATTTTTCGCCGATGCCTGGTCGGCGGCGTCCGACGACAGCGTTTCGCGCAGGTGCAGGCCGAGCGAGCGGCCCAGCGGGCTGCTGCCCCATTCCAGCACCTTCGCCAGCTTCAGGCAGTCGGCGACCACGCCCGCGTCGTCCTTGTGCGATTCGCAGTAGGTGGCCGTGGCCGGGAACACCGGCTGCGGCTGCGCCGCGGCGAGACCGAACACGATCTCCATCTGCACGCCGGCGGCGCCCGCGCCCTGTAACGCGTCGAACGTGTCCGGCGGCGGCGGCAACTGGCTGACCGAGGTGGCGAGCGCCTTCATGCTGCCACCGAGGTAGTCGTCGTAGAGCTTCGCGTTGGCGGCCTGGGCCAGGTCGGCGCGGGCGTCCTTGTCGGTACCCGTCTGGGCGTCCATGCCGAGCTTGAGCAGCCACACGGCGGCGTTGTCAGGCACGCGTTTCTGCAGGTCGGCGAGCGCGTCGGCGTTGGGGCAGGCACCGGCCTTGGCGTCGCAGTCGGCCAGCCGCGCCCAGGTGACGGCCGGACCGGCATCGACGTTGCGCGACGCGCGCTCGAGCAGCGCGTGGTAACTCAGCACCTCGGGCGGATCGACCAGCGGGCGCGCGAGCAGCGCGGCGCCCAGCAATGGCTCGGCCTCGGTGCGCAGCGCGAGTACGCTGGCGAGGTCTTTCTGGAACTGGAGCAGGGACTTCGTGCGGTCCTTGCTGGCGGCGACCGGGCCTTTCGCCGGTCCTTTCGGTGCGCCCGGCCAGGGCTGGCCCGCGACGGCCGACAGCGAGATCAGCCCACCCAGGGCCAAGGCGACAACGCGGCGTCCACGCATGGACCCTCTCCATGACATAAAGCGGCAAGCATACCGTCCCACCATGAACGGAAGCTGCGGGTTGGGGTCTTCACGACGAGGAGACATTGTTACCATCAGGGCTTCGCACGCTGCCCAGTCGGTGGGGGCCGTCGCCAGCGTCAGCCAATCCTGCGAGAGAACAGGAACTTACCATGGACCAATTCGCCATCCTCGCCAGCGAACGCGCTGGCTTCTTCGTCGGCTGGGGCACGCTTTCCCTCATCAACGCCGGCATTGCGCAAGGCAAGAACCGCAGCGGGCTCGCATGGTGGGCGCTGTCGCTGCTGCTCGGCCCCCTCGCCACGCTCATCCTCGTGCTGCTGCCGAAGGTGCGTGCCAAACTCTTCTGACCGTGGCCCGCGTTGTGTAGGCTAGGGCCATCCTAGCCAGCAGGTGCGCGCATGCTTACGACGCTCGTGGCAAGCAGCAAGGGCGGTTGCGGCAAGACGACGCTGGTCACCCAGCTCGCCACGCATTGGGCGCAGACGGGCAAGCACACGGCGATCATCGACGCCGACCGCCAGCACTCCAGCCTGCGCTGGGCCCAGCGGCGTCCCGAAAACGCGCCCGCCGTGGTCGCCCTCGAAGGCGGCCGCAAGGCATTCGAGCGTCTGGGCGACGATGTGCAGCGGGTGATCGTCGACACCCCTGCCGGGGTCGACGAGAAAGACCTTGAGCCCTACCTCGAACGCGCCGACGTGATCCTCGTGCCGGTGCTGCCCTCCCACTTCGACCTCGACGCGACCCTCGACTTCCTTACCGTACTCAAGGGCATCGGCCGGGTGCGGCGCGGCAAGCTGCCCGTGGGCCTGGTCGGCAACCGGCTCAAGCCCTGGACCAACGCCAGCCAGGCGGCGCTGGCCGAACTCGCCGAGCGGGCGCCGTTTCCCGTCGTCGCGGAACTTCGCGACTCGCAGGCGTACGTCTTGCTCACCGCCCTGGGCAAGGGCATCTTCGACTACCACTCCGAAAACGTGCGCGGCCACCAGGACGATTGGACCAAGCTGCTGCGCTGGATCAAGCGCAGCCGCTGACACGCCGCATCGCGTCGACTCCCCGCCACGTCACGTGGCCCCTGCGAAAGGACGGTAACCATGCGAGAACTCATCCTGTTGCGTCATGCGGAAGCGACGCCGCACGGCAAGGACGGCAAAGACGACCGTGAGCGACCGCTCACCGATCATGGACGCCGCGAGGCCCAGGCCGCCGGCGAGTGGCTGAGCAGCCACAAGGTGACGGTCGACCGCGTGCTCTGCTCGCCCTCGGCGCGCACCCGCGAGACGGCCGAACTGGCCCTCGGTGCCGGGGTGACGCCGACCATCGAGGATGGCATCTACGACGCCACGGTGGGCGACCTCTACGACCTGCTCGACCGGCACGGCGACGTCGATCGCGTGCTGCTGGTCGGCCACAACCCCGGCCTGGAGCAGCTGGTGGCCTTCCTCGTCGAGGGACGGTCGGAAGACTACCGGGGCATGCCGCCGGCCGGCATGGCCCGTCTCTCGTTCGACGGCCCCCTGCAACCGGGCGCCGCCAAACTCGACACCTTCTGGTCTCCCCCTAACTGAGCCCACGCGCATGCGCCACCTGTTGTCGGCGATCGTCCTGCTTCTGGTGGTGCCGTTGGCGACCGCCGCCGAACTGCGCATCGATCCGGGCCGCTCGCGCGCCGACTTCAGCGTGCGGCTGCTCTGGGTCAGCATGGTCAGCGGCAGTTTCGAGAAAATCCATGGTGACGTGACCGTGGCCCGGGCCGCCGGCACGGCCACCGTCACCGCGCAGATCGACCTGGACAGCATCCGCATGGAATCCGCGCGCCTGCGCCGCTGGGTGCTGGCGCCGGAATTCTTCGACGTCGAGCATCACCCGGTCGTCCATTTCGTCTCCCTGCCCCTCCCGTTAGCCACCCTCACCCAGGGCGGCGACGTGCAGGGCTCGCTCACGATTCGCGGGGTCACGCGGCCGGTGAGCTTCCGCATGGCCCCCAATGACTGCACGCCCGGCGCCATGGCCGGGTGCGTGCTGCGCCTGGAAGGCAGCATCGACCGCACCGACTTCGAGATGCGCGGCCACCGGGGCGCCCTGTCCGACCGGGTGAACCTCGGCCTGGCGATCGTGCTTGCCGCCGCCTGAGCCGCCGGGCTCACGTGGCGTTGCACCCCCTCGCCTAGAATCCCCCGCCATGCGCCGCCTCCTCATGCTCCTGTTGATCGCCACCACGCTGGCCGCCGGCGGCTGTTCGCTGTCGCAAAAGCGGATCCAGCGGGCGGACGCCGTGGTGGCGCTGACGGTGGATCGCGAGTCCACCTGCCAACAGGCCGACCGCTGCGCGCAGCCGTCGCCACTCAGGGAGGCCGCCGTCGAGGCCGATGCCGCGTCGACGGCGGCGCGCCCGGTGCACGTGGCCACGCTGCTGGAAGACGGCGAGTCCGCGCTCGCCGCGCGGGTGAATCTGATCCGCGCGGCCCGTAGCCAGATCGACATACAGACCTACATCTGGGAGATGGACGACGCAGGCAAGCTCGTGCTCGACGAGCTGATCCGCGCCGCGCGTCGCGGGGTGCGAGTGCGCATCCTCGCCGACCAGCTGTTCTCGTTCCGCGATCCCGACGTGCTCGCCGGCCTCGCCCGGGCCAGCGACCACCTGGAGATCCGCCTCTACAACCCAACGTTCCAGAGCGCGCGTACCACGCCGATCGAGTTCGCCGCCGGCATCGCCTGCTGCTTCTTCCACTTCAACCAGCGCATGCACAACAAGCTGCTGGTGGTGGACGACCTCATCGGCATCACCGGCGGACGCAACTACGAAGACCGCTATTTCGACTGGGACGACGCCTTCGACTACGTCGATCGCGACGTCATGGTGGGCGGACCGGCCGCGAAGGCGATGAGCCAGAGCTTCGAGAAGTTCTGGCAGCACAAGCGCGCCGTGCCGCTGACCCACCTGCGCGACGTCAACCGCGCCATCGTCGGCGACACCGACGACAAGCGCGTGTGGGCGCCCCCGGTGTACGAGCACCCCGACCGCGTCGCCAACCTGCTCGCCGAGTCGGAGGACGCCGACTGGCTGGCCGAACACATCGGTGCCGCCACCCTGCGCCTGAACCGGGTGGAATACCTCTCCGACATGCCGGGCAAGACCGACGAACCCAAGCGCCGCGAAGCCCGCGCGCTCACCCGGCACATCATGGGGCTGGTGCGCAACGCGAAGAAAGAAGTCGTGCTGCAGACGCCCTACCTGGTGATGAGCCGTCCGGCGAAGAAGATTTTCGCCACGCTGCACGAGCGGCCCGATCCGCCCCGCGTGGTGGTCTCGACCAACTCGTTGGCCTCGACCGACGCCTTCGCGGTGTATGCGATGTCCTACAAGCATCGCAAGCGCTACCTCACCGACTACGGCTTCGAGATCTACGAGCTCAAGCCCCATCCGTCCAACGCCGATCCGGACGCCCTCGAAGGCCGCTCGACCGAGGTGGCGATACCGCCGCCGCCCACGGCGCTCGCCGGTTCGGGTTCGGGCTCGACGCGTGGCCGCTCACGGGGCGCCTACGCACCCGGCGGCGGCCCGTCGGAATCCTCGGGCTTCTTCGCGGTGGGAAGCCGCGCCAGCCGCGGCGCGCGGCATCGGCCGGCGCCGTTGCTGACGGCAGGCGTTCGCTTCGGCCTGCACGCGAAGTCGATCGTGGTGGACGACACCTTCGCGATGGTCGGCACGCACAACTTCGATCCGCGCTCGGACCACTACAACACCGAATCGGGCGTCATCGTCTACGACAAGCGCTTCGCCGACCGGCTGCGCGGCTCGATCATGCAGGACACCCTGCCCGGCAACGCGTGGATCATCGGCCCGCGGCGCAAGACGATCCCCGTGCTGTCGTCGGTCAACGAGTTCATCGGCGACGTCTCCGAACGCCTGCCCTTCTTCGACCTGTGGCCGTTCCGCTATGCGACCAGCTACGAGCTCAAGCCCGGTTGCATCCCGATGCGCTGGACCGATCCCCGGTTTTACGAATGCTACGAGGCGGTGGGCGACTTCCCCGAGGTGGACGTCTCGCTGAAGCTGATCTACACCCGCATGATCACCGCGTTCGGCTCGTCAGCCTCGGGCATCCTTTGAGCTCCCACGCGACGCGGCGTGCGATCACATCGTCGAGGTGAGTTCGAAGCGCACCGGCAGTTCGGCGGTGAAGCGGGCCGGACGGTCCGCGGCGGCGAAGCGCCAGCGGCGCACGGCCTCCTCGGCCGCGCGGTCAAGGTCGGTATCGCCGCTGGAGCGGCCCACGGCGACCTCGGTGACGTCGCCATCGGGCGTGACGGTGACGCTGAGCACCACCTGGCCTTCGCGACGGGCGCGCAGCGCCGACATCGGGTACCGGGGCGAGGGCATGTAGACCGGGTGCAGCGGCTCGGGCGCCGCCTCGGCCTGGGCGACCGGCGCCGGTGATGCCTCCAGGCGGGGCCGGGACGGGGCCCGAACGGGCGCGGGCGGACGGGGTTCGCTCCGCTTCGTCGCAAGCGAGGGCATCACCACGTCCACGAGCGGCCGGGTGGCCGGCGCGCGTTCGTACGTGAGCGCGGTGAGCCAGCTCGTGCCGGCGATGCCGATCACCAGGCCGAGGGCGCTGAGGGAGGTGCTGGTACGAAGTGCGAGCATGCGGGCCTTGCGCGGGCGGCGCGGACGCCACCCTCTTTACGGATCAGGGTCGTTCGAGGATCGCCGTCACACCCATGCCGCCCGCGGTGCAGATCGAGATCAGGCCGCGGCCCGACCCCTTCTGCTCGAGCATCTTCGCCAGGGTGGCGACGATGCGCGCGCCGGTCGCCGCGAACGGGTGTCCCGTGGCGAGACTGGAGCCGTTGACGTTGAGTTTCGACGGGTCGATCGATCCCAGCGGGCCGTCCAGGCCCAGCCGGTTGCGGCAATAGTCGTCGCTTTCCCATGCACGCAGCGTGCACAACACCTGGGCGGCGAACGCCTCGTGGATCTCGTAGAAGTCGAAATCGCCCAGGGTGAGCCCGGCCTGCTTGAGCATGCGCGGCACGGCCACGGTCGGCGCCATGAGCAGCCCCTCGCCGTGGACGAAATCCACCGCCGACACCTGGGCGTGGGTGAGGTAGGCCTGGATCGACAGGCCGCGGGCGGCCGCCCATTCGTCGCTGGCCAACAGCACCGCGGCGGCGCCGTCGGACAGGCCGGTGGCGTTGCCCGCCGTGAGCGTGCCCTGGCCCGAGGTCTTGTCGAACGCGGGCTTGAGCGCGGCTAGCTTGTCGAGCGAGCTGTCCGGACGCAGGAAACCGTCGCGTTTGAGGCCGCGGAACGGCACCACGAGGTCGTCGAAGAAGCCCGCGTCGTACGCGGCGGCGAGCTTGTGGTGGCTGGCCAGGGCGAGTTGGTCCTGTTCGACGCGGCCGATGTGCCACTGCTTCGCCATGAGTTCGCAGTGGTCGCCCATGGACTTGCCGGTGCGCGGCTCGGCCACGCCGGGGAACGAGGGCTTGAGTTCTTTCAGCGAGAAGCCGCGCGTGGCGACGGCGAACTTCTCCTTGAGGGATTTGGCCCGGTTCAGCGCCAGGAGGCGCTTGCGCAGCTTCTGGCCGTAGACGATGGGCACGTCGCTGGTGGTGTCCGACCCGCCCGCGACGCCGGCCTCGATCTGCCCGGTGGCGATCTTGTTGGCGATGAGGATCGCGTTGTCGAGCGAGGTGCCGCAGGCGCGCGCGGTGGTGATGCCCGGGGTGGTCGCCGCCAGCCCCGACGAGAGCACCGCCTCGCGGGCCACGTTCCAGTCGGAGGAATGGCGGATCACGGCGCCCAGCGCGACTTCGCCCAGTTCCACGCCGTGGAGGCCGTATTTCTCGACCAGCGAGCCCAGCACCTTCACCGACATGCCGAAGTTGCCGACGTCGGCGTAGGCCGTGTTGTTGCGGCAGAAGGGAATGCGGACGCCGCCGACCACTCCCACGCGCTTTTGCGTCTTTTCCATGCTCTTAGGGACTATCCGGAACCGAAAGGGGTTTGCCCGACCGGGCAAGCCCGTTCGAAGCCGAAGATGTCACGGACGCCGACGATCGCCGACGAAACGCGTGTCGGCAAGGCTAACCCGCATCCGCCCCGGGCGAAAGCCTTTGCGGCCACGATGGTAGAATCACGTTCCCCTGCCGTTGTGGAATCCCCCTCGTGACCGAGCCGTTGATCGCCTTCCCGGCCGTTTTGGCGCTGGAACTGGCCGAGGGCGACGCGCCCGATCGCCTCGAGCTCACCCGTGACGAGGCCCAGGCCCTGGCCGACCTCATGGCCGCCGACCTGCGCGCCCTGCTGCCGGGGGTGGAGGCCGCTCGCTTCGCCGTGGCCGGCGCGCTGTTCGACGGCGTGGAGATCCTGCGCCCCGGGTTTCCCGTGTTCGCCACGCTCGACGAACTGGCCCGGCGCATCCCGCGCGTGACCACGGCCGGTGGCGTGGTGGCCTTCGGCACCCACGAGGGGCACATGCCCGCGCAGCCGCTGGTGCCCGACGCGCGCTACGCCGGGGGCCCGATGCGCCTGATCCCGTGGATGCTGCTCGCGCCGGCCGAACAGGCCGACGACCTCGCCACCGCCATCGAAACCGAACTGGTCGGACGGGGCGAAGCGGGCGAGCGCACGGCGGATTTCCTCATGCGCACCCTCGGCATGCGCCTGGAGCACGCCCGCTACCTCAGCCGCGACGACCTCATCGCGCTGACGTGCGTGCAGTACGAACACGTCAACCTCGCGCCGATGTGGACGATGCTCGAAGCGGCCCTGCTCACGCCCTACAAGGAAGAAACCGCGCTCGGTTCGCGCGGCCTGCCGTTGCGCTATGCGCAGGGCAAGGTCACCCTGCCCGGGCCGGCTCAGTGGTTTGCCCAATCGGGCACGCGCGGCGATCGCCCCGCGCACGAACTGGCGGGCACGCTGTTCGAATTGCGCCAGTACGCCGCCCTGCTCGACGCGCATCGGGTGCCGCTGCAACTCGACGGCGACGCCCGCCGCGATGAGGCCTTTCTCATCGAGCATCTCGCCGATGCCGACCCCACCCTCCCCGGCGCCACCCTGTTCGCCCACGAGGCGCCGGGCCTGGGCATGGCTGCGATCACCGTCGCCCAACCGGTGCCGGGCAAGGCGCGAATTCTTGCGCACGGCTATCCCCTGGCGCCCGACGCGCTCGGTCCCTTGCTCGACGCGCTGGCCGAACGCTACGGCGCCGCCGCCGAAGTGCACGCGCTGGGACGGGTGATGCTCGACGCGGCATACCACCTGACGGCACCGGCGCCCGCCCTGCACTGACGATTTTAGGCCGTTCGCCCAATGTACGGCGACCGGCGGGACGGTTAGAGTGAGCGCCATCGCTCCGTCGGCCGTCCCATGCATCCGCAGGTCCCTCCCTCGAAGGCCACGAACGGCGCGACCGAGCGCAGCCTGGAATCGCGACTGAAAGAAAGCGAGCGCCGTTTCGAGCTCGCCTTCCGCCACGCGGCGATCGGCATGGCGATCGCCGCGCTCGACGGGCGATGGCTGCAGGTCAACCCCGCGCTGTGCGAGATCTTCGGCTACGCCGAAAGCGAATTGCTCACGTCAGGTTTCCAGGAGGTCACGCATCCGGACGATCTCGCCGCCGATCTCGAGCTGACACAGTCGCTGCTGTCGGGCGAGCGCGTGTCGTTCCACATGGAGAAACGCTACGTCCGCCGCGACGGGCACGTGGTGCATGCGCTGCTCACCGTGGCCCTGGTACGCGACGATCACGGCGAGCCGCTCTACTTCATCTCGCAGGTGCAGGACATCACCGAGCGCAAGGCGTTCGAAGACGCCCTGTTTCGCGAACGCGAACTGGCCGAGGTGACGCTCAAGTCCATCGGCGACGCGGTGATCACCACGGACACCGATCTGGTCATCACCTCGATCAATCCGATCGCCGAGGCGATGACCGGCTGGTCGGGTCACGAAGCGGTGGGCCGTCCGATGGACGAGGTCTTCCAGCTGCGCGACGCGGTGACCCGCCGCCCCCTCGCCAATCCGCTGGGCACGGCGGTGGCGAAAAACACCATCGTGGGTATCGCCACCGACGCCATCCTCCTGCACCGCAACGGCTTCGACAGCCCGATCGAGGATTCGGCCGCGCCGATCCACGACTACGCGGGCAACGTGGTCGGCGGCGTGATGGTGTTCCACGACGTGAGCGAGACGCGCGCCCTCGCACTGAAGATGGCCCACCTCGCCCACCACGACACCCTGACCGGCCTGCCCAACCGCACGCTGCTGCAATCACGCATGGAGTTCGCCATCACCGTGGCGTCGCGGCGCAACCAGCGCGCCGCCCTGCTCTTCGTCGACATCGACCACTTCAAGCAGATCAACGACAGCATGGGCCACGCCGCCGGCGACGCCCTGCTGCAGGAAGTGGCCCGGCGCATCCGCGCCGCCGTGCGCCCGGACGACACCGTGAGCCGCCTGGGCGGCGACGAATTCGTGGTGTTGCTGCCGCACATCGAGGCGGCGCACGACGCGGCCGCGGTGGCCGAGCAGGTGCTGGAGGCCTGCCGCCAGGCGGTGGGCGTGGATGCCTCGGCGCTCGCGATCAGTTTCAGCATCGGCATCAGCCTGTATCCGGACGACGCGCGCGTCGCCGAGTCGCTGTTGCGGCATGCCGACACCGCGATGTACGAAGCGAAGATGCAGGGCCGCAACGGCTACCGTTTCTTCAACCCCGCCATGAACGAGCGCAACACCGCGCGGCTGCGCATCGAGCTCGAACTGCGCAAGGCGCTCGCCCGCAACGAGCTGATCCTGCACTACCAACCGAAGGTGGACGTGGAGCTGGGCAGCGTGGTGGGTGCGGAGGCCTTGCTGCGTTGGCAGGTCGACGGCCAGGACGTCTACTCGCCCGAGCAGTTCATCCCCGTGGCGGAAGACTGCGGCCTGATCGTGCCCATCGGCGAGTGGGCCCTGCGCGAAGCCTGCCGCCAGGCCGAGGCGTGGTCACGGCTCTACCGGCCGCTCACCGTGTCGGTGAACGTCTCCGCGTTGCAGTTCCAGCACACGCGTTTCTTCGATGCGTTGCGCGGCATTCTCGCCGACACGGGCCTGCATCCCACCCTGCTCGAACTCGAGCTGACCGAGCGCACCGTCATGGAAGGCGGCGATCACATCGTCGACCTGCTCAAGCGCGTGAAGTCGCTGGGCGTCACGCTCAGCCTCGACGACTTCGGCACGGGCTATTGCAGTCTGTCGTACCTGAAGCACTTCCCCGTCGACGTGCTCAAGATCGACCGCACCTTCATCCGCGACGTGGCCTGGGACAACGACAGCGCCGCCATCGTCAGCGCGATCATCACCATGGGCCGTGGCCTGAACAAGCAGGTGCTCGCCGAAGGCGTGGAAAGCCAAGAGCAGGCGCAGTTCCTCGGCGAGGCCGGCTGCTCGCAGATGCAGGGTTTTCTCTTCGGCAAGGCCACGTCGGCGAAAGACTTCGAAGCGCGTATCGCCGAGGTCGACCTGGGCGACCCGATCCACGTCGCGGACTGAGCACCGCCCGCCACGTCCGATCAGGGCACCCGCATCGCCTCGTACATCGCGTAGTGGCAACGCGCCATGCCGAGCCCCGCGTAGGTCGCCTGCGCGCGCGCGTTCCCGGTTTCGACGTAAAGCCGCACGCCGACCGCGCCCGCGCGCTCGGCCATGGACGTCACCTCGGCGTAGAGCGCGCGAAACACACCACCTCGCCGGGCGTCGGGCGCCACGTAGACGCTCTGGATCCACCAGAAGTCGCCGCAGCGCCAGTCGCTCCACTCGTAGGTGATCATCAGGCACCCCACCGGCACCCCTGCCTGCTCCGCCACGAGGTAGATCCCGCGGCGCGGCTCCGCGAACACGGCACGCACCCCTCGGGCGAGGGTCTCCGGATCGAGCCGTTTGCCTTCGGTTTCCCACGCCATGGCGAGGTTCCAGCGGGCGATGTCGTCGGCGTCGTCGACGCGGGCGGCGCGGATCTGCAGCGTCATGCGGGCTCCGTCACGGTGAGCGGCGCGTGCGCGACGCGCCGAGTTTGCGGGTGAGGGTGTTGCGGCCCACGCCGAGCGCGGCGGCCGCGTGCTGGCGGTGGCCGTCGTTGGCGACCAGGGCCACTTCGAGCAGCGTCTTGTCCAGTGCCTCGCGCGCGCGCGCGTGGATGTCCGGCTCGCCGTGGCTCAGCGCCTCGTGCGCCCAGGCGCGCAACGCGTCGGTCCACTCGGTGCCGCGGGATTCGCGGCCGGGCAGCCCGCCGAGGTCGGAGGCGAGGATTTCGCTGCCCGGGGCGATCACCGCGAGGCGGCGGCACAGGTTTTCCAGCTCGCGCACGTTGCCCGGGTAGTCGCGCTGCTCGATCAGCTTCATGGCGCCACGGGAGAACCGCTTGGCCGGCAGGTGGAGTTCGGCCGCGGCGTGGGCGAGAAAGTGCCGCGCCAGCATCGGCACGTCGCCACGCCGCTCGCGCAGCGGCGGCAAAGCGATGCGCACCACGTCGAGACGGTGTTTCAGGTCGGCCCGGAACTGGCCCGAGGCGACACGCGCGTCGAGATCCTGGTGCGTGGCCGCGACGATGCGCACGTTGCCGCGCAGCGGCTCGCGACCGCCCACCCGGTAGAACTCGCCCCCCGACAACACGCGCAGCAGGCGTGTCTGCAAGGCCACCGGCATGTCGCCGATCTCGTCGAGAAACAGCGTGCCGCCCTCGGCCTGTTCGAAGCGACCGACATGGCGTCGCGTCGCGCCGGTGAACGCGCCGGCCTCATGCCCGAACAGTTCACTCTCGAGCAGTTCGGAGGGAATCGCCGCCGTGTTCAGGGCCACGTAGGGCTTGCCGCTGCGCGCGCTTTCCTCGTGCAGCGCACGCGCGACCAGTTCCTTGCCGGTGCCGGTCTCGCCGGTGATCAGCACGTTGAGGTCGCTGGCCGCCACGCGGCCGATCAGCCGGAACACCTCGCGCATCGCGGCGCTTTCGCCGAGCAGGCCGCTGCCGTCGCGGTGCAGCTCCGGCACCACCACGGCTTCGCGCGACGCCGCCAGCGCGCGTTCCACCGTCGCCACCGCGTGGTCGAGATCGAACGGCTTGGCGAGGTAATCCGCCGCGCCCGCGCGGTACGCCGCCGCCGTGGTCGCCACATCGGTAAAGGCGCTCATCACGATCACCGGGCCGATGTTGCGCCGGGTGAGATCCTGCAACAACGCCAGGCCGTCCTCGCCGGGCATGCGCACATCGGTCACGAGCAGCGCGGGGCGTGCGTCCTGCAGCGCCGCCCGCACCGCATCGCCCGCGCTGAACTCACGCACGGCATGCCCCGCATCACGCAGGGCCTCGGCCAGCACGAAGCGCACGCCGCGATCGTCGTCGGCAATCCAGATGTCACTCATGCGCGCGCTCCATCGGCAGGTAAAGGGAGAACACGGTCTCGCCCGGACGACTCACGTAACGCAGGTCGCCGCCATGCTCCAGCGCGATCTCGCGCGACAGCGCCAACCCGAGGCCACTGCCGTCCGGGCGTCCGGAGACCAGCGGCTGGAACAGCGCATCGCGCAGCGCGTCGGCCACGCCGCGTCCGTCGTCCACGACGTCGACACGCAGCGCCGCGCGCACGGTGCGCTCGCCCAATCGCGCACCGTGCTCGACCCGCGTGCGCAGCACCAGCGACGACGCGCCCGCTTCGCGGGCATTGCGGGCCAGGTTGAGCAGCACCTGCAACAACCGGTCGCCGTCGCCGCGCGTGTCGGGCAGGCTCGGGTCGTAGTCGTGCCGCAGTTGCAAAGGATCGGGCTCGGCGAGCAGCAGTTGCTCCAGCCGCTCGAGCAATTCGTGCACGTTCACCGGCGCGATGCGCGCCGAACCGCCATGACGCAGCAACCCGTCGGCCAGCGCCGCCAGCCGGTCGGCCTCGGCGATCACCATCGCCGCCAGTCCCCGCAGGTCGTCGTCGCGCACGCGCCGTTGCAGCAACTGCGCCGCGCCGCGCAACCCCGCCAGCGGGTTCTTCACCTCATGGGCGAAGCCACGCAGCGTGGCGGACAGAGGCGTGGTACCCGCATGCAGGTCGGTCGCGAGCGGGTGGACTTCCACCATCACCCGGCCGTCGTCCAGCGGCTGGAGCAGCAGGTCGGCCAGCAACTCGCGGCCCCGCGCCAACCCGAGGGTCACGGCACGCAGGTGGAACCCCCGATGCTCCGCGCGCACCCGGTCGAGATGTGCGGCGAGGCCGGCACCGCGCATGAGGGCGTCGATGTCCTGGCCGACCGCCGAGCGCGGACCGACGTCAAGGGCCTCGCCGAGCGCCGGGTTGATCCATTGGATACGGCCGTCCTGCCCGGCGAGGGCCAGGCCGGTGCCGAGCAGGGTCAACAGGTCGTTCGGGGTTGGGGCGGGCATTGCGCCAATTTAGGGCAGCTGTCTACCGCTGACAATCAACTGCGTGCAGTGCACTCTTGGACAAGGCAGCATCGTTCGACCCGCACGTCCCTCAACTCAACCCATGCCGCTTGATCTTGTACCAGAGCGCCCGCTCGCTGATCTCCAGCAACCGCGCGGCGGCGGACTTGTTCTGCCCTGCCTTTTCCAACGCCTGCACGATCAAACGCCGTTCCAGTTCATCGATGTGGGGACGCAAGGCGAGATCGTCGGTGTCGACCGGGGGCGAGGTCGGCGACGGCGGGACCGATACAGCTACCGTGCGCGAGGGGGCCAGTTCGGCCGGTAAGTGGTCCACCGTGATCGTGTCCCCTCGGCACAACACCATCGCGCGCTCGACGAGGTTTTCCAGCTCGCGCACGTTGCCCGGCCACGGATACGCCTCCAGCACCGCCAATGCCTCGGGCGAGAGGGTGGGGGCGGGGCGGCTGAGTTCCAGCGCGTACTTGTGCACGAAGTAGTCCACGAGCAACGGGATGTCGCCCCGGCGATCGCGTAACAGGGGCACGTCGACGCGCACGACGTTGAGGCGGAAATAGAGGTCGCGCCGGAGTACGCCCGCGTCGACCGATTGCTGGGGATCGCGGTTGGTCGCGGCGACCACGCGCAGGTCTACCGGCGTGGCGGCGTTGCCGCCCACCTTTTCGATGACGCCTTCCTGCAACACGCGCAACAGCTTGGCCTGCAACGGCGCAGGCATCTCGGTGATCTCGTCGAGGAACAGCGTGCCGCCACTGGCGAGTTCGCACTTGCCGATGCGGTCGCGCACGGCGCCGGTGAAGGCGCCCTTGACGTGACCGAACAGCTCGCTCTCCAGTAGCTCGGCGGGGATCGCCGCGCAGTTGATCGGCACGAACAGGCCACGCCGGCCCGACGCCACGTGCACGGCGCGGGCCACGAGTTCCTTGCCCGTGCCCGTTTCGCCCACGATGAAGATGCTGCTGCGTGCCGGCGCGGCCTGGCGCAGCAGGTCGTAAAGGGCCTGCATGGGCGCGCTGGTGCCGATGAAGTCGCCCCAGCCACGCGAGACTTCTTCCTTGAGGAAGCGGTTTTCGCGCTGCACGACCTGCATGGTCAGCGCGCGGGTGACCGCCATCTCGATGGTCTCCATCTCGAACGGCCGGATGATGTAGTCGGCCGCGCCCACCTTCATCGCGGCGACGGCGGTCTCGATGGTGCCGTAGGCCGTCATCACGATCACCGGCACGTCGTTGTCGGCGTCACGCAGCGCGGTGAGCAAGCCGATGCCGTCCAGGCGCGGCATGCGCAGGTCGGTCAGCACGAGGTCGAAGGCGCCGGCGTCGATCATGCCGAGGGCTTCCTGGCCGTCGGCGGCCTGCGCCACCTCGTGGCCCATGGCCTTGAGCGACAATTCGAGGATGCGGCGCATCTTCGCCTCGTTGTCGACCACCAGTATCCGTTTCGTCGTCATGCCGGTTCGTCGCTCTCGAAGCGCAGATTGAAAGAAGCGCCGCCCCACGCGCTTTCACCGACCGACAGCGTGCCGCCGTGGGCCTGTACGATCTGCTGCACGATGGTGAGGCCCAGGCCGATGCCGCCTTCGCGCCGGCTGAAGAACGGATCGAAGATGCGCTGGCGCAGTTCCACCGGCACGCCGGGGCCGTCGTCGGAGACGCTGACCCACAAAGCGTCGTCGTCGCGATGGGTGCTGATGCGCACGCGCCCACCCTCGGGCACGAACGACAACGCGTTGAGGATGAGGTTGAGGAACACCTGCATCATCTGCTCGCGGTCGCAGCGCAGGATCACCTCGCCGTCTTCGGCGGCACGGGTAAGCGACACGTTCGCCCGCTCCGCCCGCGGCGCCAGCAATGCGATCACGCCGTCGACGAGTTCGACCAGATCGTGCGACATGATGTCGGGCGGGTTGGGGCGCGCGCATTCCAGCAGCAGGGTGACGAGGCGGTTGAGCCGTTCGGTTTCGCTGAAGATGAAGCCGATCAGTTCGCGCTGCCGCTCGTCCAGATCGCCCTGGCGTTGCAGCAGCTGCGCCGAACTGCGCAGGATGCCCATGGGCGTGCGCACCTCGTGCGCCATGATCGCCGCCATCTCGCCGACCACCGCGAGCTTGCCGGCGCGCACGATCTGCTCGCGCGACTGCTCCAGCGCGTGGATCATGTCGGTGTAGGCGTGATGCAGCTCGTCGACCTCGGCGGTGGCCCCCGACGGCAGCGCGGGCGGTTCGGTCTGGCCCTGGCGGAAGCGCCGGGTGAACACGGTGAGCGTGACGATGGGCGAGGCGATGCGGTCGGCCAGCCGTGATGCGATCCACAGGCCGGTGAGCAGGGTGACGAGCAGCACGCCGACCATCGACCACAGCAGCGCCCAGATCGGCCCGAACGAGACGGTGGTCGGCTCGATCATCAGGGTGTGCCAGCCCAGGCCCTGGAACGGCGGATAGCCCGCCGAGGTAGCCACGCCGACGAGGAGGTCGCCGTCGCCGAGGGCGTCGCCGGTCTGCACGTAGGACGCCGCGCCCGACGCCGGCAGGCGCCAATGGTCCAGACGCAGGCGGGCCAGCACGGGCCGCGAACGCAGGGCGGCCGACGCGCCGAGCACGCGCCCGGTGGGGTCGGTCAGCAGGAGGCTGCGGGTGCCGTGGTTGACGGCCGCGTCGAGGAGATCCTGCACGGCCCGCCAGTCGAGCACGGCGTAGAGGTAGCCGATGGGGCCGACGCCGAAGGCGTTGGGGATGGGGCTGCGCAGCACGACGGCGCGCGGGCCGTTGTCGCCCGGCGCCAGCGCGACGGATACGTTGTCGAACCCCTCGCCGGGTACCACCCGCCAGTCCGACAGCACCGGCGCCTGCCCGCCGATGGACGCGGCATCGCTCGCGGCCACGATGTGGCCCTGGGTGTCGGTGCAATAGAGCACGTCGTAGACGGTGTCCTGCCCGGCGCGCAGGTTGGCGAGGAAGTTGGACAGGCGCTTGTCGACGTCCTTCACGCGGATGTCCTGCATCACCTCGATGCCGCGCCACACGCGCATGTTCTCCACGTGGGCGAACAGGAAGGTGTCGATGCGCTGCATCATCGCCGTGGCGCCGAAGCGGAGGTTGTCGCCGATCTCCGCTTGCAGGGCCCCGCGGAACTGGAAGAACGACAGCGCGCCCACGACCGTCATCGTGCCGAGCATGGTCCAGAACAGGAGGCGGAAGAGGGCCGATCGGGTCGTCAAGGCGGGTCAGCGTGTCGAATGCCGCCGTCAGTGTCGCAGAATCGGGCGCGGGTTATGCCATCCTTCGCCGGTCCGCGTTCGTCCCTGAAGGTAAGCCCATGAGCTGGCATCCGCGTCGTCTCCCGAGCCTCGGCGTGGTCGCCTTCGCCGCGGCGCTGTGCGCCGTCTCGCCCACCTGGGCGGACGACGCCAACGCCACGGGGACCTGGCAGCCCGCCCCGTACACGCTGGGCCAGGGCCTGTATTTCCCGGGGCTCGGCCTGCGCGTGGGCGGCTACGCCGACGTGCACCTGTTCGACCTGGACGGCTCGCGCACCACGTCGAGCCTGCGCGACGTCAGCCTGTTTCTCACCAAGGACCTCGGCACCCGCTGGCAACTCTTCACCGAGGTGGCCACCTCGCGCACCGTGAACGTGACCGGCGCGGAGAAGGAGGGCGGCGAGGCGAAGGTCGACGTGGAGCGCCTGTATGCCGATTTCCACGCGACACCGGCCGTGACGCTGCGCCTGGGCAAGTTCCTCACGCCCATCGGCGAATGGAACCTCGTGCACGCCGACCCGCTCACCTGGACGGTGTCGCGGCCGCTCTCCACGTCGGCGGCGTTCGCCCGCCACGCGACCGGCGCGATGGCCTTCGGCACGACGAGCGTCCGGGGCAACGACCTCGACTACTGGGTGTTCGCCGACGACAGCAAGACGCTGGGCATCGGCGAGGACGCGGACGACGCGTTCACCGACTACACGGGCGACCGCAGCCCGCGCAACAACTTTCGCCACGCCCTGGGCGGCCGCGTGCTCTATCACCTGGCCGGCGACAGCCTCGCCGTGGGTGCGTCGTACGTCAGCTACCAGCTGGACGCGCCGCGACACGATTACCAGCTCACCGGCATCGACTTCACCTGGACCACGCGTTATCTCGAACTGACCGGCGAAGCCATCTACCGCACCGGCGCGTCGCCCCTGTCGAGCGAGCGGGGCGGGTTTGTCGAGGCGGGCGTGCCGATCGCGCCGAGGCTCTACCTGATCGGTCGCGTGGAGCGCTATCACACCTCGTCGCCGGAAACGACGACGGTGGTGCGCACCGAAGCGCTCAATTACCGACCCATCCCCGGGCTCGTGCTCAAGCTGGAGCATCGCAACGGCCACGGCGGCGACATCGTGCCCGGCGGCTGGCTGGCCTCGGTGTCGGTGCTGTTCTGAGCCATGCGACACGGTCGTCTCCTCGTACGGATCGCCGCCCTCGGCCTGCTGGTGCTCACCGGCGGACCGGCGACCGCCGCGTCGCTCCAGCTGGTGGTCATCACGGCACCCGGTGCGCCGCGCCTGACCTTCGACAAGGACGTGCTGCGCAACGTCTACCTCAAGCGCATCTTCGTCGACGCCGACGGGGTGAAGCTCACGCCGGTAAACCTGCCGGCCGGGTCGCCGCTGCGCGAGGCGTTCGCGCGCACGATCGTGCGGATGTCGGACGAGCGCATGCAGGCGTACTGGGACCAGCAATACTTCCAGGGCGTCAGCCCGCCCTACGTGCTCGGCTCGGAGGATGCCGTGGTGCGCTTCGTGGCGACCACGCCCGGTGCGGTGGGCTATGTGGCCTCGTGCCACGTGGATGCGAGCGTGCACGTGGTGCTCGCCCTGCCCTGGCCGCTCACCGGCGGTGCGCCCGACCCCTGCGCAGGCCACGCGGCGCCCTGAGCGATCCTACGTTTTTTGCAGACAATCGCTGCGCACTGCAAAGAACGGCGCCCGGGAAACGGGCGTAAAAACGCCGTTATTTGAAACACTTTCATAGACTTGCGCCGCTGGCACGAATCTCGCTCAAGAGGGCTTACCCACCCCTCGCGAGCGATGCCCCATGCCCCAGCCGCTGCCGCCCTCTCCGTCCGATCCGTGCGTCGTCGACGCGGTGGAACCCCTGCTCGCCGAGCTGCGCCAACCGGTGCAGGTCCGCGTGCTGTCGAGCGCGAGCGCGGAACGCGAGCGCGCCGAGGCCTTCGTCCGCCAGGTGTTCGCCCGCCGGTATGGCGCCACCGTCGAGCGCTTCCACCCCACGCTGCTGAGCTTCGGCGACCACGCGCGGCATCGCGCCGTGGTCGGCTTCCGGGGCGGCGACCACGGCCCTCTGTTTTCCGAGCAATACCTCGCCGACGCGGCCCAGCGGCTGATCGCCGAGCGCGTGGGCGCACACATCGCCCGTCACGAACTGGTCGAGGTGGGTCATCTGGCGCTGGAGAACGCGGGCGACGCGCGCTGGGTGATCGCCGCCACCACGCAACACCTGCACGCGAGCGGTTACCGGTGGGTGTTGTTCACGGCCACGCGCGCCCTGGTCAATGCGTTCCGGCGCCTGGGCCTGCATCCGATCGAACTGGCACCCGCCCAGGCCTCGCGCCTGGCGGACGGCGGCAGCCAGTGGGGCGATTACTACCGCACCCGGCCGGTGGTCTGCGTGGGCAACGTGGAATCCGGCCATCGCAAGCTGCACCGGCACATCGGCACAGCCCAACCGCGCCTGCGTGCGCTGATGTCGGCCAGCCGCGAATGCGCGGACCCCGACGCGCCCTCGCGTGCCCTGAGCGGGGGGATCGGCTGATGCGCACCGTGATCAAGCAGATCCTGCGCCACGCGCTCACGGCGCCGCACCAGGTCGCCCTCAACGACGGCCGCCGTACGTTGACCTACCGCGAGCTGCACCGGGCCATCGACGCCCTGGGCGCGCGCATCGGCGGCGAGCGGATCGCGGTGATGATGGACAACGGCATCGCCTGGGCGGTGGTCGATCTGGCCATCGCCGCGTGCGGCGTGGTAGCCATTCCCGTGCCGACCTTCTTCACCGCGTCGCAGGTGGCACACCTGTTCGCCGATGCGGCACCGGACCTCCTCATCAGCGACCGCGCACCGGGCAGCGCGCTGCCGGACGGCGCCACCTACCACCTGGCGATCCGCGTCGCGGACGTCGAACTGCACCTCTACACGCTCGATGCGCCGCCGCGGCGCACGCTGCCGTTCGACACCGGCAAGATCACCTACACCTCCGGCACCACCGGCCAGCCGAAGGGCGTGTGCGTCACGCACGAGGCGCTGGACGCGGTGACGCAGTCGCTCGCGGATGCGGTGTCGGCCCAGCCGTCGGACCGCAGCCTCACCGTGCTGCCGCTGTCGACGCTGCTGGCCAACATCGGCGGCCTCTACGTGCCGCTGAGCCGTGGCGCCACCGCCTTCGTGCCGCCGCTGGAGGCGTGCGGGTTCAGCGGCTCCAGCCGCGTCGACCCGGGCCCGTTCCTCGCCGCCTTCCATCGTTTCGCGCCCACCGCGACGATCCTCGTGCCACAGTTGCTGAAGCTGGTGGTCGAAGCCGCCCAAGCGGGCGCGCCGTTGCCGCCCTCGCTGCGCTTCGTCGCCGTCGGCGGTGCACCCTGTTCCGAACCGCTCGTGCTGCGCGCGCGGGCCATGGGCATCCCTGTCTACGAAGGTTACGGCCTCTCCGAGGCGACGTCGGTGGTCAGCATGAACCGGCCGGGCGACGACCGCCCCGGCAGCGTAGGCAAGCCCCTGCCACACGTGCGCGTGCGCATCGCCGACGACGGCGAGATCGTGGTCGCGGGGTCGCTCACCGGCGGCTACCTCGGCACGTACGAACCGCGCCCAACGGCGTGGCACACCGGCGACCTCGGCTGGATGGACGCCGACGGCTTTCTCTACGTCACCGGCCGCAAGAAGGCTGCCTTCGCCACCGCGTACGGCCGCAACGTGTCGCCGGAATGGGTGGAGAGCGAGGTCGTCGCCACGCGCGCGGTACTCCAGGCCGCGGTGTTCGGCGAAGGTCTCGATTACAACGTGGCCGTCGTGGTGCCGATGCCCGGCGCGTCGGCCGAACAGGTGGGCGCCGCGATCGCGGCGGCCAACGCACGGCTTCCCGATTATGCGCGGCTGCGCGCGTGGTGCCTGGCCGACGAACCCTTCCACGCCGGCAACGGACAGGCACGCCCCGGCGGTGCGCTCGACCGGCCGGTGATCGCCCACCGCTACGCCGGCGTCCTCGCCGCCATCCACCAAAGAGAGCACGCGCATGTCCACGCATGACCGACTTGTCCGCGACACCGACGCGAGCCGCCAACGGTTTCTTTCCATCCCGATCATCCAGCGCGCGCTGCGTGGCGAGGTGACCCGGCACGAATACGTCGTCTTCCTCAGCCAGGCCTACCAGCATGTGCGCCAGACCGTGCCGCTGATGATGGGCATGGGCTACCACCTGCCCGAGCGGCTGCGCTGGATGATGCCCGCGGTGGCGGAATACATCGAGGAAGAGATCGGCCACGACGCATGGATCCTCGACGACCTCACCGCGTGCGGTGCGGATGCAGAGCACTATCGGCAAGCCGCGCCGATGCACGCCACCGAGATGATGATCGCCTACGCCCACGACGGCATCGCGCGTGGCAACCCGGTGTCGTTCCTGGGCATGGTGTTCGTGCTGGAAGGCGTGAGCGCCGCGCTCGCCACCCGCGCGGCGGGCGCGTTGCAGACCGCGCTCGGCCTGCCCAAGACCGCGTTCCGCTACCTCGCCTCGCACGGCGCGCTCGACGTGCAGCACGTCGGCTTCTACGAACGCCTGGTCGACCGGCTGACCGATGACGACGACCGCGCCGCGCTCATCCACGCCGCGAACCGCTTCTACGACCTCTACGGCGACATCTTCCGCCAGATCGACGCCGTCACCGCCCAGGGAGACACGCCATGACATCGCGCCCGTTCACCGCCCTCCTCGCTGCCGCGTGCCTCGCCGCCCTGCCGGCGATGGCCTGCGCGGACGACCTGGATACGTCCCTGCGCACGCTCGCCCAGGACTGGTCGCGCGTCACCTATGCGTTGCCCAAGGCGCAACAGGACGACGCCTATACCGCGCTCGAAGCGCGTGGCGCGGCGCTGGCCGCGCAGTACCCGCAGCGTGCCGAACCACGGGTGTGGGAGGCGATCATCCTTTCCACGCATGCCGGCGAGCATGGCGGCCTCGGCGCGCTGGGCATGGCCAAGCGGGCGCGTGACCTGCTCCAGCAGGCCCAGGCGATCCAGCCCGACGTGCTGCACGGGTCGGTCTACACGACGCTCGGCAGCCTGTATTACCAGGTGCCTGGATGGCCGGTGGGTTTCGGCGACAAGGACAAGGCGCGCGAACTGCTCGAGAAAGCCTTGCAGATCGACCCCGACGGCCTCGACGCGAATTACTTCTACGCCGACTTCCTCTACCGCACCGGCGACCGCAACGGCGCCCTCGCGCACCTGAACAAGGCGCTCGCCGCCCCGCCCCGCCCCGACCAGGCGCTCGCCGACAAGGGGCGCCAGGCGCAGGTGCGCACGCTGATCGACACCATCCACGCGGATCGCTGACCATGAGCCTCTCCCTTCGCGCACAACGCATCCTCCTGACCGGCGCGGCTGGCGGCATCGGCCGCGAGCTGGCCCGCGAACTCGCCTCCCGCGGCGCACGGCTGGGCCTGCTCGGCCGCACCGACGCCTCCGTGGCCAGCCTCGAACACCTCGTCGCCACGCAACGCATGGACGCCGTCGTGATCCAGGCCGACCTGACCGACGCGGCCGCCCGGCGCGCGGCGGTGGCGCGCATGACGCAGGCCTATGGCGGCCTCGACGTGCTGATCAACCTCGCCGGCGTGCTCGACTTCCGCTTCTTCGACGAGGTGGATCCCGCGATGATCACCCGGGCGTTGCAGGTCAACGTCGAGGCGCCGATGCAGATGGTCCGCGAGGTGCTGCCGGACCTGCTTGATCGCGGCACGGGACGCATCGTCAACGTCGGCTCGACCTTCGGCAGCATCGGCTACGCGGGCTTCGCCGCCTACTCCGCCAGCAAGTTCGCCCTGCGCGGTTTTTCGCAGGCGCTGCGCCGCGAACTCGACGGCACCGGCGTCGGCGTCACCTATGTCGCGCCGCGCGCCGTGCGCACGGCGTTCAACCCGCCGGCGGTGCACCTCATGGCGGAAAAGAAAATGATGCACATGGACGAGCCCGCGTGGGTGGCATCGAGCATCGTCCGGGCGATCGAACGCGAACGCAGCGAGGCCTACCTCGGCTTCCCCGAAAGCCTGTTCGCCCGCATCAACGGCGTGCTGCCGTCGATGGTCGACAACGCGCTGAGGAAAGTGCTGCCCGACCTCGCCCGCCACGCGAGGAGCACCGTATGACCGCGTCGCAACCGCTGCCGAGGGCAGGCATCTATCGCATCCTTGTCTGCCGACCCAACCACCGCCTGGGCAATACGCTGCTGCTGACGCCGCTCATCGACGAACTGCGGCAGCTTTATCCGGGCGCGGAGGTGGACATCGTCAGCGAAGGCGACATCGCGCACGACGTGTTCGAGGACTGGTTCAACGTGCGCCAGGTGTTCTGCCTGCCGCGGCGCGGCTTCAAGCACCCGATCGCGTTCCTGCGCACCCTCGGCAAGATACGCCGTACCCGATACGACATGATCGTCGACCCGGTGCTGCGCTCGGGCTTCTCCCGCACGCTTACCCGCCTGGTGCCCGCGCGCTACAAGCTTGGCTTCAGCGACGTGCCCACCAACGTGCTCACCCACGCCGCGCCCACCGCCATCGCGGGCGCGCACATGGCGCAGCGACCGGTGAACCTCGTGCGCTGGGCGGCCGGGGTCGACACCTCGCGCGCGCATCCGCCGCTCAGGCTGTTCCTCAGCGGCGCGGAGAAGGCCGAAGGCCGCCGGGTGGTCGACGCCCTGATTCCCCCGGCGAACGGTGACGAGCCCGGCTTGCGCATCGGCATCTTCGGTAACGCCACCGGCAGCAAGCGCTACGGTGCGCCGTGGTGGGCGGAGTTCATGGGCACCCTGGGCCCGGCGTTGCCCACGGCGCGAACGCTCGAACTCATCCCCGCCCATGGCACGTCGATGCTGGGCACCCGCTGGCCCGGCTATTACTCGTCCGACATCCGCCGCATGGCCGCCGTGCTGGCCGCGCTGGACGTGTTCATCACCGCCGACTGCGGCGTGATGCACCTGGCCGTCGCGGCGGGGGTGCCGACGATCGGCCTGTTCCGCGCCACCGTGCTGGACGTCTACATCCCCTACGGCCACGGCAACACCGGTATCCACACCGGCGACGCCAACGGCCGCGACACCGCGCGTCGCGTACTGGACTGGATAGCCCTGCTCCAACGCGTCGCCCCCGAGACCAGCGCGCCGCGACCCGTCCGTGGCGGGGTCATGGCGTCGCCGCAACGGGCCGAGATCGCCCGCGCGATGCTCATGTAACGACGATCGACCGCCCTTTCGCCGCAGCGCTCTGCCACGGAAACCGTGGTCGGGCCGGCGCAGTAGCGTCCTCACACCGCGTTGACGACACCATGGCGAAAACCCTCGATTCATCGTGCCGCAAGGCATCGCTAGGCAGACTCCCGCTCGCAACGTCCCCCCGGCCCCAGTGCCCCGTACGGAGATAGAACCATGCGCCATTCCGCCCTGATTCTTGCCGCCTCGCTCGGTCTCGCCGTCGCCACCGGCGCCGCCGCGTCCGACCGGCCCGACCCGGGCAAGTTGACCAATCGCTGCCTCGACGCGGCGGCGAAGAAGTTCGACGTCAAGAACGACTACATCCAGTTGCAGCCGCTCCAGGCAGCCGACTCGGGTTATGCGATCGCGGGCACGGCCGACGCGGGCATCGATGGCAAGAAGAACTTCACCTGCCAGTTCGACAAGAAGGGCAAGCTCGCCAACCTCGTTCCCGACGCCAAGTAAGCGGCATGACGGTGGCCGCGATCGCGCGGCCACCGTCATGACAACGCGCGACGCCGTGGGACGTTCTACACTCATCCCCTCCTCGTCGTGCGTCTGTCGCCATGAGCCTGTCCACGCGCTTCCTGCCCGCCCTCGCCCTGGCCGCCGTCCTCGCCGGTCCCGCGTGGGCCGCGAAGGACGATCCCGCCGCTTCCCTGGCCCGGATCACCCAGGGCCGCGTCGCGGGCACCCCGCAGCGCTGTATCAGCCTGTTTCAGGGCAGCAATACGCAGATCGTCGACAAGACCACCATCGCCTATCGCGTGGGTAACACCTGGTACGTCAACCAGCTGAAGTCGGGCGCGAGCTCGCTCGACGACGACGACATCCTCGTGACCCGCACGTTCGGGTCGCAGCTCTGCGAGATGGACAGCGTCGACCTGATCGACCGTTACACCCGTGGCTATCGCGGCTTTGTGATCCTCGGGCCGTTCGTGCCCTACGCGCCGCCACGCAAGGCCCCTTGAACGCAGCGTCCGGCGAATGGGCTGACGCGCCGCTGCCGCGGTTTGCCTCGCGAGGCAGGGCGTTCGTCTACGTGCTGCCCTGCCGTGACCACGATCGGGTGAAACTCGGCTTCGCGCGCGATCCGCTCAAGCGGTTCATGGATCTCCACCGGCGCTTCCACGCCTTCTTCGATCTCGACCGCGGCCTGCTGGTGGCCGTGGACACCGTCGCCGACGCGCGGGCCATCGAACGCGCGTTGCACCGGCGTTTCGCCGAGGCACACACCGTGGCGCCGCTCGAAGTGCGCGACGCGGCGGCGGGTTACACCGAATGGTTTGAGGGCGTGGAGCCGGAGGCCGCTACGCTGGCTCGCACGCTCGCCGCGGATGGCGGCCATGCGGTGATCGCGCCGCTGCGTCCATGGCTCGCCGATCGGCTCAGCGATCATGCCGACCGCGTCTACGACTGGGCCGCGCGCCTGTATGACGCTATCGCCGAAGCGCAGGTCTACGGTGTCCCCGCCGGACGGCTCGAGGCCACCCTCGCCCTGGCCATCGAACGCTACGACGCGGTCGGTATCCGCGCACGCGACCTGCTCCCCGACGACGTCGTGCGTTGGTACGAACAACGCCACGCGATGCTCGCCCGGTAGGCGGGATTTGCGTACGGCGGGTACGTCAGCCGGTCACCCCTGCGCCTCGGACACACCGGACGCGAACGACCAGTCTTCCAGGGCCGAGTTGGCGATCACCACCATGACGTCTTCGGGGCGGATGCCCGGCGACACGGCCAGCCGGTCGACCAGCCCCTTGAAGAAGCGTGCCTTGGTGGCGGCGGTGCGCGTCCGGCCCGTGGTGACGTGGAACAGCACGAAGTCGTCCGAGCGGGGGCCGCCCCGGTAGGTCCGGTCGAAGATGAGGTCGCCCGGCGGGTGCGGGTGGAACAGGGTGAACCGGTCGGTCTCCGGCACCTCGAAATCCTCCACGAGCGCGCGGTCCAGCGCGTCGGCGATGGCGCGGTGGTAGTCGGGCGATTTGCCGGCGTGCAGGCTGATGCGGGTGAAAGGCATGGTCGAAACTCCGTTGGGTGATTGACGGGCGTCACTATCGACCGTCACCATCATCCTGACTATCGGATTCTTCAGGATGGATCATCCTGAAAAGCAGGATCATCATGCGACCCACCCAGTTCGATCTCGATGCCCTGCGCGGCTTCGTCACCGGTGTCGACGCCGGTTCGTTTACCCGTGCCGCCGAGCGCCTCCACCGGTCGACCTCGGCGGTGAGCGCGCAACTGAAAAAGCTGGAGGCGCAGGCCGGCGTGCCGTTGTTCCGCAAGGCGGGACGAGGCCTGTCGTTGACCGACGGCGGCGAGGCCTTGCTGTCTTACGCGCGCCGCCTGCTCGAACTCAACGACGAGGCGATCAGCGCCGTGCGTGGCGTGTCGCTGGAGGGCTGGATCCGCCTCGGCCTGCAGGAAGACTTCGGTGAGACGTTGCTGCCCGATGTACTGGGCCGGTTCGCCCGGGCGCACCCCCGGGTACGGATCGAAGGACGCATCGCCCGCAATACGGAGCTGCTGGACCGGCTGGCCGACGGTCACCTTGACCTCGTGCTGGCGTGGGACTTCGAACCCACCGGGGGACGTCGTATCGCGTCGGTCCCCCTGCACTGGCTGGGATCGGCAAGCGTCGACACCCCATACCCTCTCGACGAGCCGCTGCCGCTGGTCGCCCTGGAGGCACCCTGCGTGCTGCGGACCCTCGCCTGCGAGCAGCTCGATCGCCAAGGCCGGGCATGGCGCATCGCCTTCGTCACGCCCAGCCTCGGCGGCCTCTGGGCCGCCACCGCGGCCGGGCTCGGCACGGCGCTGCGCACGCCCGTCGGCCTGCCCGCCTCGGTGCGCCCGCTCGATCCGGCGGCCCACGGCCTGCCCGTGCTTCCCGCGCTCGGCCTCGCCCTGTATCGCGCCGACCGCGATCCGTCGCCGATCGTCCGCCACCTGGAAGCGATCATCGAGCAAGCCCTGCGGGAAGGCCTGCCGACGTCATGGACGGCGACCCATGCCGGAGCCGATGCTGGCACGTGAGTCGAATACGACACCGCCTGCTCGATGGGGACTTCGCGCACGGGATCAGTGCATCGCAATACCAGTCGGTCGCACGGGTCTCCAAAGCCACCGCCACGCGCCACCTCGCCGATCTGCTCGACAAGGGCGTCGTGGAACGCCTCCCCGGTGGCGGACGCAGCACCCGATATCGCCCCGTGCGCGCCTGAACACCCGCTCGTCGCGCGCATGACACGGTCCGTCGCGTCGTCGTGTCCCTTGGCGGCATGCCCTGCTCTGCTTTCGGTCCACGACGGAGGCATCGATGACAGGCGACCCCATTGCGCGCGTCCCTTGCGCACCAGCGGTTAGCATGCGGCCATGACCGCCACCGCCGCCCTTGCCGCACGCCATCCGCCGGACGCGCGATTGCCCGTGTGGATGATCGTCCTGGCCGGATCGCCCATCGTGCTGTGCATGGCGATCATGGGCCTGCCGGAGCTCGCCGACGACCATGCCGCGGCGTTCCGGGTGCTGTTCGCGCTGACGTACCTCGCCTGGAGCGTGCCCATCGCCATCGTGCAACGGCACCTGTGGCGCAAGGTCCCCGCGTGGGCGCTCGTCGCCGTCATGCTCGCGGCGACCTACGCGTGCTCGATCGTCAACAACGTGCTGGCCCAGGTGCTGTCGATGCATTGGGGGCGAACGCCGAACTTCACCTGGGCACGCAACCTCAGCGGGCTCGACGGCTGCTGGCTGGCGCTGATCGCCTTCTGCGCGATCCACGCGGTGGTCGCCCACGCGCACGAACTGCGGGCGGCGCGCGAGCGCGTGCGCGAGGCCGAAGGGCTGGCCCGCGACGCCGAGCTGCGCGCCCTGCGCTACCAGATGCATCCGCACTTCCTCTTCAACACGCTCAACGCGATCTCGGCGCTGGTGACCGAACGCCGCAACGACGACGCCACGCGCATGCTCTCCACCCTCGGCGACCTGCTGCGCGCCACCCTGGAGAGCGGCCACCTCCACGAGGTGAGCCTCGCGGACGAACTGGCGACCACGCAGCTCTACCTCGATATCGAGAAAGTGCGGCTGGGCGATCGTCTGGGCCTCGACGTGAAGGCGGGGCCGGACGTGCTGCGCGCCCGCGTGCCCAGCCTGCTGATCCAGCCGCTGGTGGAAAACGCCATCCGCCACGGCATCGCACGCCTGCGCGAGCCGGGACGGCTGGGCGTGCAGGTGTCGCGTGACGGCGAGCGGCTGCGCATCGTCGTGACCAACGACGGCCCGCCGACTGAGCCACGCGGCGTTGGCCAGGCCATCGGCCTAGCCAACGTGCGCGAACGCCTGTCGCGGCTCTATGGCGATCGGCAGCACGTGGATCTCGACCTTGCCGCCCAAGGGGGCTGCCGGGTCGAGATCGTGATGCCGTTCCAGGCCGCCGCCCCGCGGGAAACCGTGTGATGCGCGTGCTCGTGGTCGACGACGAACCGCTCTCGCGTCGCGGCGTCTGCCTGCGCCTGGCACGCCACGCCGACATCGCATGGGTGCGGGAGTGCGGCGATGGCGAGAGCGCGCTTGCCCTGCTGCGGGACACGCCCGTCGACGTGGCGTTTCTCGACGTGCGCATGCCCGGCATCAGCGGCTTCGACCTGCTCGACCGCCTGCCACCGGCAAGCCGGCCGCTGGCGGTGATGCTCACCGCCTACGACCAGTACGCGCTGCGCGCGTTCGAAGCCGCCGCCGTGGACTACCTGCTCAAGCCGATCGACGACGGCCGCTTCGAGGAAGCGCTCGCACGGGTGCGGATGCGCCTGGGCGGCGCACCGGTCGTCGACGCGGCCCAGGCCGCACCCGTGAGGTGCTTCACCGCGCGTATCGGGCATCGCGACGTCGTGGTGCGCGTCGACGACGTCGAGTGGATCGAAGCCAGCGGCGATTACGTGGGGCTGCACGTGGGTGCGAAGACCCACCTCGTGCGACAGACGATGCAACAGATCGAACAGGCGCTCGACGGGCGCCGGTTCGTGCGCATCCATCGCTCCACCATCGTGCGCCTGGATCGCGTGGCCGAGCTGGAGGCGCTGTCCAATCGCGACTGCATGGTGCGCCTGCACGACGGCACGCTGGTGCGCGCCAGCCGCTCCTACGTCGACGGCCTGCGCGCGGCGCTGGGACTGTGAGGCGACGGGCCGCCGCTATCGTGGCATCCGAACGCGCCGCGTGCCGGCGTAGGCCAGGCTGCCGATGAACATCACCCTCGACGAGATCCAGAACTTCATCGCCGTGGTCGACACCGGCTCGATCACCAGCGCCGCGCAACAGCTCGACCAGACGGTCTCAGCCGCCAGCCGCATGCTGGGACGCCTCGAACAGAAGCTGAAAACCACCCTGCTTCGCCGTACCACGCGACGGCTCGAACTCACCGCGGAAGGCCAGGCCTTCCTCGAACGGGCGCGCGAGATCGTCGCGGCGGTGGAGCGCGCCGAAGAACAGATGATCACCCGGCAGCACCGGCCCGCCGGCCGCCTGCGCGTGGACGCCGCGTCGCCGTTCATGCTGCACGTCGTGGTGCCGCTCATCGCGGGCTATCGCGAGCGCTTTCCCGAGGTGGACCTCGAACTGCACAACAGCGAGGGCTACATCGACCTGCTCGAACGACGCACCGACGTGGCGCTGCGGATCGGCCGGCTGAAGGACTCCACCCTGCACGCGCGCCCCATCGGCAGTAGCCGCGTGCGCTGCCTCGCCAGCCCCGCGTACCTCGCGCGGCACGGCACGCCGCGCACGGTCGCCGACCTCTCCCGGCACACCCTGCTCGGTTTCACCGAGCCGGACTCCCTCAACGACTGGCCCCTGGCAGGACCGCAGCGCCAGCGGCTGCACATCCGGCCGACCATCGGCGCATCGAGCGGCGAAACCCTGCGCCAGCTCGCGCTGGAGGGCAACGGCATCGTCGCCCTCTCCGATTTCATGAGCCGCGCCGATCGCGGCGACGGCCGGCTGGTCGAGGTACTGGCCCGGCAGAACGTCGAGTTCCGGCAACCGATCCACGCGGTGTATTACCGCAACACGGCCATCTCCGCGCGCATCGCGTCGTTCGTGGATTACCTCGTCGAAGCGATCGGCGAGAACGGCTTCGACGACTAGCCGTCAGGCCGCGCGCGCCGGCTCGAGCACGAAGTAGGCGACGTCCTGGCGGAGCCGCTCGGCGCTCTCGCGCATCGCCCGGCTCGCCGCGGCGGCCTGCGCCACGAGGTCGGCGTTCTCGCGCGTGGTCAGGTCCATGCCCTGGATCGCGCCGTTCACGCGTGCGATGCCGTCGTTCTGGCTACGCGTGGCCTCCATCACCGCCTCCATCCGCTCGGCGAGCGCGGTCACGCGTTCGCCGATGCCGGTCAGCGCCGCGCCGGCACGATCCACCGACGACACGCCGGCCTGCACCGCGGCATCGCCCGCCTCGATCAGCTGGCGGATGTCGCGGGTGGCCGCGCCGCAGCGTTGCGCCAGCTCGCGCACTTCATGGGCCACCACCGCGAAGCCGCGGCCGTGGTCGCCGGCACGGGCCGCCTCCACCGCCGCGTTGAGCGCGAGCAGGTTGGTCTGGAAGGCCACCTGGTCGACCAGGTCGAGCACGTCGGTCATGCGTTCGCTGGTGCGCTGGATCTCGCGCATGTTGCCGATGGCGTCCATCGCCACGCGGTGGCCTTCGTCGGTCATCGCGCGCGCCTCGCGCACCGCGACGTGTGCCGCGCTCGCATGATCGAGGCCGCCCGACACGGCCTGCGCCATGTCGTCCATCGACGCCGAGGTGTGGCGCAGGTGCACCGTCTGCGTGCGCGTGCGCTCGTTGAGTGCATCGTTGCCCCGCGCGATGCCGGTGGCCGCCTGCGCGACGTGATCGGCCCGGTCGCGCACCTGGGTCACCACGTTGCCGAGTTGGGCATCCATGTCCGCCAGCGAGGCCAGCAGGGCGCCGATCTCGTCGCGCTGGCCCACGTCGACACGCTGACCGAGGCTGCCGCCGGCGATGGCCGCGGCGACGTCCGCCGCCTGGCGCAGGCGACGGCCGAGCGAACGGATGATGGCCAGGTCCATCGCGCTGGCGACGGCGATCGCCAGTGCCAGCAGCGCCGCGGAGAACACACCCCCGCGCCGGATGTCGGCGCGCTGCGCATCGGCTTGGGCCTTGCCGCCGTCGAGGGCGAGCGCGAAGAGGTTGGAGAAGTCGCTCTTGAGCGGCCCCACCGCGGACTGCACGTCGTTCGACAGCTGCAGTTGCGCAAGGTCGAACTGCTCGGCCTTGAGCAACGCGAGCACATCGTCCACCGCCTTGTCGGCGGCGCGCCGGTGCTCGGCGGCGAGCGCCACGAGCTTCGTCTGCGACTGGCCCAGGTCGCTGGCTTCGAGCGCCTTCCACTGGCGCTCGATGTCGTGCCGGTCGCTGCCGATCGCGGTGACCGCGTCGTCCACCGACGAAGGCAAACGGGTCAGCGTGGCATGCACGAGCGCATCGAGCAGGTCGTTGTAGTCGTTCTGGATGTGGCCGACATCGGCCACCGGCGCGAGCGTGCCGCCGACGACGGACTGGAGGCGATCGTTGGCGGTGCGCAACTGCACGCCGCCGACGATCCACAGGATGAGCAGCAGGAGGATGGTGCCGCCAAGGCGGTAGAGGAGGCGGGCGCGAAGGGTCAGGGTCGGAAGCGAAAACCAGGGAAGTCGCATGACGCACTCACGAGGGGTGGGGGATGCCTCGCGTGTCGGCCGCGCGGAACGCGTCTTTAGCCCCGGTGAACACGTAATTTAATTTATTATCAATGACTTCAACATGTCACGAAGCCGTGGGCAACGGTTCGGCGCGATACTGCACCACGTGCAGGCCGGTGCCGGTGTGCTTCGCCACCCGTTTGGCCGAGGCGGCGAGGCTGGCCACGCTTTCGGCGTCGGCGGGAAACGCGTCGATGAAACAGGCCACGCCCACCGCCACCGTGGTGATCGGAAAAAACCGCCGGTGCCCGTGGCGATCGTCACTCTCGATGCCGCCGCGCGTACGGTCGGTCTCGTCGAAGAGATTGCCGGCCATGGCGTTGAAACGCAGGCGCATCTCATCGCAGCGCGCGGCCCAGTCGCCGCCCTGGAACATCACCAGGAAATCGTCGCCGCCGATGTGGCCGACGAAATCGTCGTCGTGCCGCAGGTCGCCGGTGAGCGTGCTGGCGAGCAGTCGGATCATCTCGTCGCCGCGGAAGTAACCGTACTGGTCGTTGAAGGGCTTGAAGTTGTCGAGGTCGAAGTACGCGGCCGCGAAGGGGCCTCGTGCCTGGAGCAGGCGCTGGATGTGCTCGGTGACCGGCAGGTTGCCCGGCAGGAAGGTCAGCGGATTGGCGTAGCGCGCGGCCTCGACGCGGATCTCGGTCACCCGTCGCACCAGCGCTTCGCCGGTGCCCAGCCCGAGGTAGCAGCCCTTGGAGGTGATGATGAAACCGTCGGCGAGGTAGCGCTGGTCTTCGCCACGCAGGATGTCCGCCATGCTCTGCAACGGCATGTCTTCGTCGCACAACAACGGATGGGTGTGCATGAAGGTCGTGCACGGCTTGCGCCCGAAGAGTTCGCGGGCGAAGGGTTGCGCCATGCGCTCGGTGAACACGCGGCGGTTGACGATGCCCACGGGAGCGCCGCCGTCGACCACGGCCACCGCGTGCAGGCGCGGCTCGGCGGCGAACAGGTCCACCACGTCGTCGTTGGTCTGCGCCGGGCCCACCGCGGGGGCCTCGATCAGCATGTGCCCCGCGGTGAACGGACGGGCGGAGACCGGGCCGCGCGGCCGCGGCGGCACCGGCACGTGACGCGGCGACAGCGCCGCCACGACGTCGGGCGGCACCTCGCGCAACGACTCCGCGGTGGGTCGCGCGATGAGAAAGCCCTGGGCATAGGGGATGCCCAGTTCGCGCAGCATGCGCAGGTCGGCCTCGGATTCCACGCCTTCGCCGACCAGCTCGGCACCGAGCGTTTCCGCGACCGAGCACAAGGCGCGGACGATGGCCAGCCGCTCGGCGCTCTGCGCCAGGCCGTTGATGAGGTAGCGGTCGATCTTGACGATCTCCGGGTGCACCTCGTTCCACATCTCGAAGTTCGAATGGCCGTTGCCGAAGTCGTCCAGGGCCACGCGGACACCCCGCGCACGCAGGTAGCCGAGGGCGTGGGCGAGCCGTGCGGCGTTGTCGACGATGTCGCGTTCGGTGATCTCGATGGTGACGCGGCCGATGTCGAACCCCGGTACCGAGAGTGCCTCGATCACGTCCTCGGCCCGCACGCCCTCCTGCACGATGGCGTAGGAGCTGAGGTTGACGAGCAGGCGACCCGGCAGGCCCAGGGCGACGAACCGATGGGCGATGCAGCGCGCGGCGGCGAGTTCGAAGGCACCGAGCCGGCCCCGCGCACGGGCTAGGTCGAGCAGGTCCGGCGGGGTGAGGTCGAACGGCGGCAGCGCCGAACGGATCAGCCCCTCATGGGCCACGATCTGGCCCGAATCGATGTGCATGACCGGCTGGAAAACCGCCGTCAGCGACGTGCCGGCCAGGGCCTGGTCGATCGGCGACTCTCGGTGGACGTTGATCGGCATGATGGCGGGGTCTGGGCGGGCCGGGGTACCGCCCCGGTATCGGCCGTGCCCGCGGATGCTTTAGCAAACATCCTTGGAAATCAATTATTTCCGAATGATGACAGGCGGCGCTCAGGCGTCGGCAAGGTCGGCCACGGCGAGGTTCCAGCGGTCGAAGACGAGGCGCCCGTCGCGCAACGACAGCGGCGTGTAGCCACAGTTGCCGTGGCGGTAGCGGGCCGCGTCCTGGCCGCCGAGGGCGGCCAGGGTGGCGCTGATGCTCTGGCCGTGGGTGAGTACGGCGACACAACGGTGCGGCAGGGCGCGGGCGTCCTCGAGTGCGGGCAGCATGCGCGCGGCCACGTCGTGCAACGTTTCGCCCCCGTCGGCCGCGACGGACGGATCGGTGGCGCGCAGCACGGCCATCCAGCGCGGATCGTCCGCCATCGCTTCGGCCACGAAGCGGCCCTCGAGCGTGCCGAACGAGCGCTCGACGAGGCGATCGTCGGTGCTGACCGCGCACCCGGCGATCTCCGCCGCGATCCGGGCGGTATGCAGCGCGCGCGGCAACGGCGAGGCGACGATGTGGGTGACGCCCAGGTCGGCCAGCGTGCGGCCCAGGGAACGGGCCTGGGCCAGGCCCGCCTCGGTGAGCGGGCTGTCCGCCCGGCCCTGCGCGCGGCCGGCCACGTTCCATTCGGTCTGGCCATGGCGGGCGAGGATCAGGTGTTCGAGCATGGGGCGTCCGATGCGGTAAAGGCCCCCATTGTACTCAGCGCAGTTGACTGTCCTTGCTGCCACGGCGGTTGTAGCCGGCGAACGAGGCATCCTCCCGGTCGGCGGCTTCCTGGCAGCTCACGCACAGGCGCACGCCGGGCACGGCCTTCCGGCGGGCCTCGGGGATGGGCCGCTCGCACTCTTCGCACCGCTCGAGACTGGGGCCCTTGGCCATGCGGCTACGCGCGCGCTTGACCGCATCGTCCACGGTCGCGTCGATCTGGTCCTGTACGGCGGTATCACCCGCCCATCCGGTCGCCATGGGGCACCTCCCGAGGTCGCTGCCTGACGACCCTAGATGGGGGTGCGTGGCGAAAACGCCAAGGTTGGTGCATGACGCCCGTCAGCCGCGGGGCTCGTCGTAGAGACCCAGTTCGGTGATGCCGGGCTGCCGCCCGGTGAGGGTCAGGCGCACCCGGGCGGCCTCGACGCGTGCGATCTCGAGGAACGTGAAGGCGCGCGGCGGCGTGCCGCCGGAGGCGATCGCGACCCAGCGTCCGCCGCGCTCCACCTCGACCGCGTAGGACGTGATCCGACTGTCCGCACCGTAGTCGTCGGCGCCGCGCGGCTCGACGATCGATACGGTGTTGAACGCCACGGCACGGGCGAAACGCACTTCGATCCACGCCGACGTGACGCCCTTGTCCGCGAGCCACCACGTGCGGAAGTCGTCGTCGAACGCGAGGTCGGGCCCCACCGCCTCATCGCTCGCGCTCGCCCAGGCGGGCTGCCCCGCCGCGAGGTTGGGCGTCGTGACGGTGACGCTCGGTGCGATGCGCGGGGCGGGACCGGTGTTTTTCCACAACGATCCGATCTCGGCGAGCCGTTCGACCGCGTTGTCGTCGAAGCGCCCGTCGCGGTTCGGCGCCACGTTGAGGATGAGGTTGCAATGGTTGGCGTTGAACGGCACCAGCCAGTCGTCGACGATGGTCTTCGCCGACGCCAGCACCGAATCGGGATAGGATGTCTTCCAGAACCAGTCGCGCTGCAACGTGGTGCCCGATTGCGACGGCACCGGGCTGTCGGGAGGGATCGTCTGGCCCGCGTGCTGTTCGTACTGCTTGATGTCGGTGTAGTAGAGCGCCGGACCGGGATACCGGCCGGCGTTGTGGTCGGTGAGCAGGCAATCCGGCTGCAACGACTTCACCAGGTCGTAGATCTCGCGGTACGGCAGCTGGTCATACGTGATGCGCGACCACGATGCGTTCCAGCCGTCGAGGATGAGCGCGGTGATCGGCCCGTAGTTCGTCAGCAGTTCGCGGATCTGCGCGGTGATGAGCGCGATCTTTGCCGGCGTGACGACACGCGCGCGGATGTCCTGGCGCAGGTCGAGGATGGAGAAATACAGGCACACCTTCAGCCCCGCCGCGCGGAACGAATCCACGTAGCGGCGCACCACGTCGTGCGGATACGCCGACTGCATGACGTTGGCGCTACCGGTCTTCGTCGGCCACAGGCAGAAGCCGTCGTGATGCTTGGTGGTGAGGCACGCGTAACCCATGTGCGCGGAGGCCGCGGCGCGCGCCCACTGGTCGGTGTCCAGGTGCGCGGGGTCGAACAGCGATGGCGAGAGCCGCGGGTCGCCCCATTCGCGCTCTTCGAACGTCGCCATGTTCAAGTGGATGAACATGCCGAAACGCAGGTCGAGAAACGCCTGCTGCAGGTCGCGCAGCCGTGCCGGGTCGACCACGACGCCCTTCGCCGTCGTCGGCGGCCGGGCGAAGGCCTGTTTCGCGGGCCACAGGCCCAGCGCCGTACTCGCCATGGCTAGCGTCTTCGCGAACTCCCGTCGGTTCAAGGTGCTATCCCCACGATGTCGTGGATTGACCTTCACCGATGAACACGCGATATGTCAATGAACAATCCTGCTGTCAGAACCACACACGGACGCCCGCTACCCAGCGGCGATCCGTGATGCGGCGGCCGTCGTCGCGCGCCATCACGGCCGTGCCGCCACCCAAATGCTCCCACGCCACGCCCACGTAAGGCGCGATGCGTCGGGTGATCTCGTAGCGCAGGCGCAACCCCGCGTCGATGCGGGCGATGCCGCGCCCCAGGCGCCGGCGCGGGTCGGCCTTGCCGTAGGCGTTGACCTCCAGTTCGGGCTGCAGGATCAGGCGCTGCGTGAACAACAGCTCGTAGTCCGCCCGCAGGCGCGCCGCGCTGCGCCCACCGTCGCCGACATAGCCGGTCGCTTCGAGCTCAAACCAGTAGGGCGCCAGGCCTTGCACGCCGAATGCGGCCCAGTGCCGCGACGGGCCGTCGCCGAGATCGCTGCGCGCGCCCACCTGCGCATCCCAGAACGGCGCGATGGCATGGCGCCAGAACAGTTCCGCGTCGCCGTCGCGCGGCCGGCCACCGTCGCGCTCGCCTTCGCTGCGGAATCCGAGCTTGTCGGTGGCGTTGCCGTACCAACCGTCGGCTTCCCACGATTGGCCGTGGCTGCCCTGCCCCGCGAACGACTCGAGCCGGTCGATCAGCAGGTTGCCGACCGGCGCGGTGTCGTCCATGTCCATCATGGCCATGTCGTGCATGGACGACGGCGCGACGCCGTCGGAGACGTCGCCGTCGCGGGCGTCGGCAGGCGCCTGGCCTCCCTGCATCGGGCCCATCGCCATGCCGTGCATCGCGTGGTCCATCTCCTGCGCCATCGCAGGCCACGCCACCCACGCCAACAGCACGACGCACAGGGCCCTCATGACACCACCACTTCGCGGAACATGCCCGCCTCCATGTGGAAGAGCATGTGGCAATGGAACGCCCAGCGGCCCGGGTTGTCGGCGGTGACGGCGTAGCTCACCTGCTGCGCGGGCTGCACGTTCACCGTGTGCTTGCGCACCTGGAACGATCCGTCCGGCGATTCGAGGTCGCTCCACATACCGTGGAGGTGGATCGGGTGATTCATCATCGTGTCGTTGACCAGGCGCAGGCGCAGGCGCTCGCCCTGGCGGAAATGGATCGGCCGCGCCGCGGCATACGGCACGCCGTCGAACGACCACGCGAAACGCTCCATGTTGCCGGTGAGGTGCAGCTCGATCGTGCGGCCCGGTTCCCGTGCGTCGACCGCCCCGCCCGGCGTGCGCAGGTCGGCATAGGTGAGCACCCGGTGCGACCGATCGCGCAGCCCCACGCCCGGATCGTCAAGATTGGTGCGCGGCATGTCCACGCGCATATCCACGCTGGGGCCGTACTCGGTGCGTGCGTGGTGGGCCATCACCATCTCGCCGCCGCCGCTCATCGAACCCATCATGTCGCGCATGCCCAGCCGTGGCCGCGCATCCAGCGCCGGCACCGGTGCGCTCATCCCGGCTCGTGGCGCGAGGGTGGCGCGGGCATAGCCGGAGCGGTCGATCGACTGGGCGAACACCGTATAGGCGCGATCGTCGATCGGTGTGACGATCACGTCGTAGGTTTCGGCAGCGGAGAGGCGGAGTTCGTCGACCTCCACCGGTTCGACGGGCTGGCCGTCCGCCGCGATCACGCGCAGGCGCAGGCCGGGAATGCGCAGGTCGAAGAGGGTATTGGACGACCCGTTCACCAGCCGCAGCCGCACGCGTTCGCCCGGCCGGAACAGGCCCGTCCAGTTGCCGGCGGGCGTGCTTCCGTTCACGAGATAGGTGTAGGTCGCGCCCGACACGTCGGCAAGATCGGTGGGATTCATCCGCATGCGGTTCCACATGCGCCGCATCGCGAGCGCTTCGCCGAGGCCGTGGTCGCGTGCGTCGCGCAGCAGGTCGCCGACGGTCGGCTGCCCGTAGTTATAGACGTCCGGACGCGACCGGAGCTTCGCGTACACGCGCGCCGGATCCTCGTCGGTCCAGTCGCTGAGCAACAGCACGTAGTCGCGGTCGCAGCGCTCCCGTTCGCCGTCGCGGGGTTCGATCACGATGGCGCCGTATAGCCCGCTCTGCTCCTGGAAGCGACTGTGCGCGTGGTACCAGTACGTGCCCGACTGGCGCACGGGAAAGCGGTAGGTGAAGGCGCCGCGCGCGGGAATGCCGTCGAAGCTGAGGCCAGGCACGCCGTCCTGCGTGGCCGGCACGACAAGGCCGTGCCAGTGGATCGAGGAGGTCACGTCAAGATGGTTGGTCACGCGCAGCACCACGTCGTCGCCTTCGCGCCAGCGCAGCGTGGGCCCCGGCACCCCGCCGTTCGCGGTCACGGCGCGCCGCATGCGTCCGGTGAAATCGACGCTGGCCTCGCGCAGCTCCAGTACCGCGTCTTTGCCCTGATCGGCCGGCCGCTCCATCGATGCCGTCGCGAAGGCCGGGCGCACGACGCCCAGGCCCAGGCCGATACCGGCGACACCGACACCCTGGACGAAGCGGCGGCGGGACGGATGAAGGAGCGAATCGCGCATGCGAGGGATGACCGGCGGTGGCGAAACGCGAGGTTAATCACGCGCCACGCGCGCATACAACTCTGGACACGGCTCCGCGCGGCTTGCACGGGTCATTCACCGTGGCCGTCACATCCTCGGCGCATGAGCCTGGAGCCCTACCGCCGCAAGCGGGATTTCGCCAAGACGCGCGAACCGGCCCCCGATGCCGCCGTGCCGAAGAGCGCCCGCGCCATCTTCGTGGTGCAGTTGCACCATGCCTCGCGACGCCACTTCGACTTTCGCCTGCAGGTGGGCGACACGCTCCGCAGCTGGGCGGTGCCGAAGGGTCCCAGCTACGATCCCGCGGTGAAGCGACTCGCGGTGGAAGTGGAAGACCACCCGGTGGCCTATGCCGATTTCGAGGGCGATATCGAGGAAGGCTACGGCAAGGGGCATGTCGATACGTTCGATCGGGGTATCTGGGCAACGGCCGGCGATGCGCAGGCCCAGCTTCGCAAGGGCCACCTCACCTTCGATCTCTACGGCGAGCGCCTGAAGGGCCGCTGGCACCTGGTGCGAAGCGGCCGCAAGGAGCGCCAGCCCGCCTGGTTTCTCATCAAGGCCGACGACGCGTATGCAGGCGACGTGGAAGCGGATGACCTCCTTGACGCGACGATGCGCCAGAGCACGCGCCGCGCGGCGAAGACACAGGCCACGCGTGCCCTCGCCAAGCGCGCTACCGCGCGAAGGAAAACCCCGCCCAAAGCGCGCAAGGTATCGCTGGCGACGCTGCGCAAGGCCGTGGTCGCCACGAAGGGCGCCACGAAGGCGGGGCCGCCCCGTAACTTTTTCGCACCCCAGCTGGCCAGGCTCCACGAGGCGCCGCCCCAGGGCGACGAGTGGCTGCACGAGGTCAAATGGGACGGCTACCGCATCCTCGCGGGCATCGTCGACGGCGAGGTGACGCTCTGGTCGCGCAACGCGCTGCCATGGAACGATCGCGCGCCCGACATCGTGCAGGCGGTGGAGACCCTTGGCCTCGACAGTGCCCGCCTGGACGGTGAACTCATCGCGCTCGATGCACAGGGTCGCAGCGACTTCAACGCATTGCAGAAGACGCTCTCCGGCGAGGCGCAGGCACCGCTGGTCTATATGCTGTTCGACCTGCCCTACCTCGAAGGCTACGACCTGAGCCGCTGCGCCCTCGTCGACCGCAAGGCGCTGCTCGAACGCCTGCTTGCGTACGCACCCGAGCGCCTTCGCGTGAGCTCGCACAACGTCGGCGACGGCGACGCGGTGTTCGCGATGGCCATGGCGCAGAAGCTCGAAGGCATCGTGTCCAAGCGTGCGCGGGGCGGCTACCACAGCGGACGCGGCGACGACTGGTGGAAGATCAAGCGGCTGGAAAGCGACGAGTTCGCGGTGGTCGGCTACACGCCGGCCAAGGGCGCGCGCGTGGCGTTCGGTTCGCTGCTGCTCGCCCGGCCCAAGCCCGGCGGCGGGTGGATCTACGTGGGACGCGTGGGTACCGGATTCACCGACGAGATGCTTCGCGCGCTGGGCCGCTCACTGGCCAAAGGCGGTGCGAAGACGCCGCCCGTGCCGCTCGACGACATCGATCCCATGCTGCGCGGTGCGCTGTGGGTGACGCCCACGGTGGTGGCCGAGGTCTACTACCGGGGCATCGGCAACAAGCACCTGCTGCGCCAGCCCAGCCTCAAGACGCTGCGCCCGGACAAGTCGCCCGACGACCTGCGCGATAGCGATCGCGGGTCGAGGCGCGGCGTGCGCAAGGCGGCCCCGAAGGGCGGCGATCCGGTCATCACCCATCCGGATCGGCTCGTGTATCCCGACGACGGCATCCGCAAACAGGACGTGGTGGATTACTACCGCGCCGTGATGCCGTGGCTGCTGCCCCCCATCGCCGACCGTCCCACGTCGATCATCCGTTTTCCCGACGGCATCGCGAAACACGGTTTTTTTCAGAAGCACGTGATGCCGGGGCTCGAACGCGTGGGCACGGCCAAGCTCAAGGAAGACTCGGGCGCGCAGGCGGTGTACCTCTATCCCCGCGATGCGGACGGCCTCATCGAACTGGTCCAGTTCGGGGCCGTCGAGTTCCATCCCTGGGGATCGCACGTCGCGACGCCCGACGTCGCGGATCGCGTGGTGTTCGACCTCGATCCTGGCGATGACGTGGCATGGGCGCGCGTGGTGGCGGCGGCGCGCCTTGTGCGTGACGTGCTGGGCCGACTGGGCCTGCAAACCTTCGTGCGCACCACGGGCGGCAAGGGCCTGCACGTGGTGGTGCCCCTGAATCCCGGCGCCGACTGGGCCACCGTGAAGCGCTTCGCCCGCGGCGTGGCGGAAAGCCTGGCGGCGATGCATCCGCTGGAGTTCGTGGCGACGGCGACCAAGCGCGTGCGTCAAGGGCGCATCTACATCGACTACCTGCGCAACGGCCGCGGCGCGACTGCGGTGGCCTCGTACTCGCTGCGCGCCCGCCCCGGCGCGCCGGTGGCCGTGCCGTTGCGCTGGGACGAACTGGGCCGGCTGGCCTCGGCCGCGGCGTTCGACATCCGCAGCGTGCCGCGCCGCCTGGCCCGGCAGAAACGCGACCCGTGGGAGGGCATCGACGCGGTGCGCCAGGACCTCGATACGGTAGCGCGGCGACTGGCGGGCGATGGCGACGCGACGCCGCGCCGTCGTGGCGCGCGGACCAAGTAGACTCGGGGTTCGCCACCATCGTCGATGCCTATGTTCGTTTCGTTGCCCGCCATCCTGCGTGTCCCCCTGGCCTGCCTCCTGGTGCTGGTCAACACGGTGTGCCACGTGCTGCCGTTGTTCGCCTTCACCCTCGTGCGCATCGTGCTGCCGCTGCCCGCGGTGCGACGCGCCAGCGCCGCGATCCTGGTGCATATCGCGGAGAGCTGGCTGACGGTGAACGGGTGGCTGTTCGACCAGTTCACGCCGACGCGCTGGTCCGTCGAGGGCCTGGACGGCCTCGGTCGCCACGAGAATTTCCTGGTGATCAGCAACCACCAGAGCTGGGTCGACATCCCGGCGTTGCAGAAGGTGTTCAACCGGCGCATCCCCTTCATGCGCTTCTTCCTCAAGAGCGAGCTGATCTGGGTGCCGTTGCTCGGTCCCGCCTGGTGGGCGTTGGACTTCCCCTTCATGAAACGCCATTCGCGACAGCAGATCGAGGCGCGCCCCGAGCTGCGCCACCAGGACCGCGAAGCCACCCGTCGCGCCTGCGAGACGTTCCGGCGCGTGCCGGTGTCGATCATGAACTTCACCGAGGGCACGCGGTTCACGCCGGCCAAGCACGACGCCCAGCAGTCGCCGTATCGCCACCTGCTGAAGCCGAAGGCCGGCGGCGTGGCCTTCGTCATTGACGCGATGGGCGACACCATCACGCACATCCTCGACGTCACCATCGCCTACCCCGGCGGTCCCGGCACCATGATGGACATGATCGCCGGCCGCGTGCGCGAGGTGCGCCTGCATGCGCGCCGCCTGCCGATCCCCGACGCGATGCGCGGCGACTACGACGGCGACGCGGCCTTCCGCGAGCGGTTCCAGGCGTGGATCAACCAGCTGTGGATGGAAAAGGACGCGCGCATCGCCGCGATGCTCGGCCCGGCGTAGGGTGACCGGGCGCGCTAGCGACGGGCCGCGGGCCGCCGCTTGCGCGCGCGCCAGAACAGGAAACCCGTCACCAGCAAGCCCATCGGCAGCACGCCAGTCACGCAGGCGACGACGCGCCAGGTCATGCCGCCGACGGCGCCGGAATGGATGGGAAACAGGGCGTTGGCCAGTCGTGCGCCGGTGCCCAGCCGCGTGGCGTCGTCGCCACCCACCACGCGTGCGGTGGCCGGGTCCAGCCACAGCGTGCTGCGCCCGGCCGGATTCCATTCGCCCGGGCGGCGCAGGCGCACGGCGATCGTGCCGCTGCCCCGCGCCGGGAGCATGAGGCGTGTCAGTTGCGCATCGGGCGCCGCGGCCTGGGCGTGGGTGAGGATGGACGGCCAATCGATCGCGGCCGCCATCGGCAGCTTCGGCGGCCGTGCGCCTTTCTCGCCGAACATCGCCATGAGGCCCGTGCGCACCGCGCCCCGGTACGCCATGGTGGTGCCGGTGCCGATCATCACGATCAGCAAGGGCAGGGCGGCCACGCCGATGAAGCGGTGCAAGCTCGCCCAGCGCAACACCGGCGGGTTCGCGTGCGGCTTGAGGTGCTTCAGGGCGCGCTGGCGTCCCGGCCAGTAGAGCCATACGCCCGAAAACAGCATGAAGAGCCCCGCGAACGCGACCACACCCAGCGCGGTTTCGCCGGCGTCGCCCGCCAGCAGGTGGGTGTGCCAGTCCATCAGGGTGAGCAGGACGTCGTCCGACTTGGCCCGGTGCAGCAGCAGGTCGCCGCTGCTGGCGTCGAAGTAATACCGGTCGCCGCCTTTCGCACCGGCCGCCCAGACGGGAAGGTCGGCATCGGGCAGGGAGAGGCCGCGCAGGTCGTTGGCCAACGGCGATGCGAGTACGTGGGCGAGGGCCCGGCCCTGGGCTGCGAGGTCGGGCAGGGGACGCGCGGTCAGTTCGGGATGGGCGGCGGCGAACAACGGCTCGTCGAAGATCAGCACGCTGCCGGAGAGCGCGACCAGCGCCAGCACGAGACCCAGGCTCAGGCCCAACCACAGGTGCAGGGTCTTCAGCGCGGTGCGGAAGCGGCGGGGGCGTGGCGTCATGGCGTCTGGGCGGTCAGGGCGGCGGGACGGAGCGGCGAACCGGCTCCGCGGAAAGCCCGACATGCTAAGTGAGAATGATTATCACATCAATCCGTGATGCAGGCGTGCGCTTGATCCGCCCGTCACACCCGGTCGACCCCGCGGGGGAAACCATCCGGCAACCCGTTTTCCGCGAGGCGCCACGATGAAGACCCGACGTGTCTACAGCACCCCCGACCTCGCGCACGCGCGCCAGGGCATGATCGCGGCCCGCGCCGCCGGCGTCGACGACGCTGACCTGTCCCTGATCGCCCGCACCGACATCGAACTGGACGCGATTCCCGAAGGGCGCAAGGACGACCATACCGATTTCAAGCCGGCCGCCGTGCGGGGGCTGGCTGAAGGCGGCGGCGCGGGCCTGCTCGCGGGCCTGGTGGCGATGGCCATCCCGCCGCTGGGGGTCACCCTCGCCGGTGCCGTGGCGGCGGGCGCAGCCGGTGCGGTGGTGGGCGCGTGGACCAACGCGCTGATGGGCGCGTCGTCGCCCGATCCCGTCCGGCAGACATTCGAAGGGCAGATCGCATCCGGACGCATCCTGCTCGTGGTGGACGCCGACGATGACCTCGGCGCGCGGGCCGACGCCGCGATCGTCGCCACCGGGGCCACCCCGTTGCCATTCGACAAGCCGACGGCACTGAGCTGACGCTAGAGGTCGAGGATGCCACGGCGCAAGGCGATCGCCACCGCGTGGGTGCGATCGTTGGCCTGGAGCTTGGCGAGGATGTGCTTCATGTGCGCCTTGACCGTCTCCTCGGCGATGCCGAGCGCGACGGCCGCCTCGCGGTTCGCCTCGCCCATCGCTACCCGCGTGAGCACCTGGGTTTCGCGCGGCGTGAGTTCGTCCGCGGACGCGCGCTCGTCGATCTCGCTGGCGAGTTCGGGCGGCACGCGGCGCTTGCCTTCCATCATCTGATGGATCGTCGCGAGCATCTCCTTGCGTAGCTCGCTCTTGAGCAGGTAGCCCTGTGCGCCGGCGCGGAGCGCGCGCAGAGCCTGCACGTCGCCGCGATAGGTGGTGAGCACGAGGATGCGTGCCTCGGGCCACTCGCGGCGGATCGCCTCGATGGCCGCGATGCCGCCGATGCCGGGCATCTGCAGGTCCATCAGCGTAAGGTCGGGTCGCCACTGGCGATAGCGTTCGATCGCTTCTTCGCCGCTCGCCGCCTCGCCCACGAGTTCGAGATCGGGCTGACCGTCGATGACCGCCGCGATGCCTTCGCGCAGCAGCGGATGATCATCGACAGTCATGATGCGGATGGCGGCCATGGAGCCCGGGGAGTTCGGCGGAATAACCGGCGGAGTATCGCCCAAAGCCCGCGCGGACAACAGGAGACGGCGGCGGTGACGCGCTCTCCACCCCCGTTTTGCCAGCCTCGACGCATGACCGGCAAACGACGCGCGACGAAGGCAGGTGTCATCCGCTGCGGCATGGGCGGCTGGACCTACGCGCCATGGCGGGGCGTGTTTTATCCCGAGGGCCTGGTGCAGAAACGCGAACTGGCCTATGCCAGCGGCGAAGTCAGCTGCATCGAGATCAACGGTACGTACTACCGGCTGCCCGATGCCGCCACGTTTCGCGGCTGGGCGGCGCAGACCCCGGAAGGCTTCGTGTTTTCGGTGAAGGCGCCGCGGCACATCATGCAGGCACGCCGCCTGGGCGAGGCCGGCGAACGCATCCGCCGTTTCGTCGCCCATGCCGCCGCGCTCGGCGACCGCCTCGGTCCGTTGCTGTGGCAATGCCTCCCCACGCGTCGCTTCGACGCCGACGACATCGCCGCCTTTCTCGACCTGCTACCCGACACCCACGACGGCGTGCCGCTGCGCCACGCGGTGGAAGTACGCCACGAGAGCTTCCTCGACGCAGGTTGGCTCGAGTTGGCCCGCCAACGCGGCGTGGCCACCGTGTTCACCGATTCGGCCGACTACCCGTCGCTCGCCGACCTGACGGGACCGTTCGTCTACGCACGGCTGATGCGCAGCCGCGCCGGCGTACGCACCGGTTACCCCGCGAACGCCTTGCAGGCATGGGCCGAGCGAGCCGCCCAATGGGCCGCGGGCGGCGACCCCGCCGACCTGCCGCACGTCGGCGGGGCCTCGCCGACGCTGCCATCGCGCGACGTTTTCGTGTATTTCATCTCCGCGGCCAAGGAACGCAATCCCGCGGCCGCCGTCGCCCTCGGCAAGCTCACGCGCGCCTGACGTTCTCCTCGCCACACGGATATTTCATGGATCGCCTCATCCAGAACACGCTGATCGACCTTTTCGCCGAGCACCAGGTGGGCCTCGAGCCCGACGAGGACTGGCTGCTCACCGAAGGCGAGGATTTTCCCGCCTTGCGCGGCATCTGGCACGACGCCGCCGACGGCCGTCGCGGCCGCCTGGACATCGACATCGTGCTCGACGAAGAACGCACCCTCGAAGAAAGCTTCGGTGGCGAAGGCACCGGCAAAACCGGTTGCCGCGACGCGCTCGACGCGTTCGCGCGCCACGATTTCCACGTGGTGCTCGCCGCGTGCTGGCACGTCGTCGATCGCGAAAAGCTCGGCGTGCGCGAACTCATGGCCGGCACCCATCGCTTCACCGTCTATGTGGGGGACTTCACCCGTCGCGGCGAATCCTCGCTGCCGGACGATGTCATCGAAGACGCCCTTTCGGCGATCGAGGCGGCCATCGCCACCGCGCCCCTCACCGACGACGTGCACTGGATCCGGGTGTTTTACGGTCTTCCGCCGCAGGGCGACGCACAGGTCGAGGTGCTGCTCGACAACGAGCCCTGGGCGGCCGGCCACAAGGCCGTAACCTCCGTCGACTGGCCGCGTGCCGAAAGCTATTACAGCCTGCGCAACCTCATCGCGCTGGTGCCTGCGGACTGAGCGACGGCGGCGGCCAGTCTTCCGGCCGGAGGATGGCGAACAGGCCGTCGCGGACCGTTCGACGCGCCAGCCTCAGCACCTGCGCGTCGCGCGAAAACAGCACCGCCGCCCCCGATGCCGCGGCCAGTTCGAGAAACTTCTGGTCGTCGGGGTCGCGGCAGCGTGGCGGCCGGGCGGCAGGCGCCTCGTCCGGCAAAACGCGAAGCAAGGCGTCGAACCGCGCGGCGGCACGCGCCCGACGCGTTTCGTCGAGCTTGAGCGCGGGGTAGCCGAGCACCGCGATCCACTCGTCGCGACAGTCGGCGCGGGTCACCGCTTCCAGTTCCCCCGCGTCGATCGCCGCGACGAGGGCCGCCGCGCGAGGGTCGTCGAAGACGAACGCGTCGAGGCAGACGTTGGTGTCGAGCACCACACGCGTTGTCACGCGGCCTGCGCCATCCGCTCGCGCTGCTCGGCCACCAGCGTGTAGGAACGCTTGCGCGCCTCGTGGTCGAAGACCTGGGCGGTGATGATGAGCTCGTCCGCGCCGGTCCGCGCGATGAAGTCGGCGAGCCCGTCGCGCACGCGCGTCGGCGAACCGACCACCGCGCACGACAGCGCATGCTCGACCTGCGCCTTCTCCATCGGCGTCCACACGCCGTCCAGGCTGTTCACCGGCGGCGGCAGCTGACCCGGCGCCCCGCGACGCAGGTTCCAGAACGCCTGCTGCTGCGAGGTGAACAGGCGGCGCGCTTCGTCGTCGGTGTCGGCCGCCACCACGTTGATGCCGAGCATCGCGTAGGGCCGGGCCAGGGTCTGCGACGGGCGGAACATCGTACGGTAGACCTCGAGCGCCTTGAGCATGAGGTCGGGCGCGAAGTGCGAGGCGAAGGCGAAGGGCAGGCCCAGTTCCGCCGCCAGCCGTGCACTGAACAGGCTGGAGCCGAGCAGCCACAGCGGCACGTTCGTGTCCATGCCCGGCACCGCGCGCACCGCCTGCCCCGGCTGGAGCGGACCCAGGTAGCGCTGCAGTTCGAGCACGTCGTCGGGGAAACGGTCGTCGCTGGGCCCCAGGGTACGGCGCAGCGCGCGCGCCGTGCCCTGGTCGGTGCCGGGCGCGCGGCCCAGGCCCAGGTCGATGCGGCCGGGGTAGAGCGAGGCAAGGGTGCCGAACTGCTCGGCGATCACCAGCGGCGCGTGGTTGGGCAGCATGATGCCGCCGGAGCCCACGCGGATGTGCCGGGTGGCTTCGGCCACGTAGCCGATCACCACGGCGGTGGCGGCACTCGCGATGCCCGTCATGTTGTGGTGCTCGGCCAACCAGTAGCGGTGGAAGCCGAGCGACTCGGCGTGGATGGCCAGGTCGCGCGAGTTACGCAGGGCATCGCCCGGCGTGGCGCCGCGCACCACGGGCGACAGGTCGAGCACGGAGAACGGAATCATCCGGAAAAACCTCAAAAGGGGGAGGCGACGGGCGCCGATGCCTTTCGACATGGGCGCAGGCGCCGGGCGATACAACCCTCACAAGGCGCGTGGCGGAAACGATGCGTTCGGCCGGGCGATGCGCCGCAGCACGAACGGAAGAGGACAATACGCCCATTCCGTTCAACCAGTCCGGTTCATCCCGGGGGAGAAGATCATGATCGAGATTCGTCCGCTCGCCAGCCTCGGCGGTGCCAACCACGGCTGGCTCGATGCGAAGCATCATTTCTCGTTCGCCTCGTACCGTGACGACCAGCGCATCCACTGGGGCGCGCTGCGCGTGTGGAACGATGACACCATCGCCGCAGGCAGCGGTTTTCCGCCGCACCCGCACGACAACATGGAAATCATCACCTACGTCCGCGAGGGCGCCATCACCCACCAGGACAGCCTGGGCAACAAGGGCCGCACGGTGGCGGGCGACGTGCAGGTCATGAGCGCCGGCACGGGTATACAGCACGCCGAATACAACGCCGAACAGGAAACGACCCGGATCTTCCAGATCTGGATCATTCCCCAGAAGCGCGGCGGCGCCCCGTCGTGGGGCACCCGCGCCTTTCCCAAGGGCGAGCGCGCCGGCAGCTTCGTGACGCTCGCCAGCGGCATGGAGGGCGACGGCGACGCGCTGCCGATCCGGGCCGACGCCCGCGTGGTGGGCGCCACCGTGAAGGCCGGGCAGACCGTGGAATATCCGCTGGGCGCAGGACGCCGTGCCTACCTGGTGCCGGCCACCGGTCGGGTGGAGATCAACGGCCAGGCCATGGACGCCCGTGACGGCGCCGCGATCCAGGACGAAACGCTGCTGCGTGTGACGGCGCTGGAAGACGCCGAACTGGTGCTGGTGGACAGCGCCGACCTGTAAGGCGTGTCTGCGGGAGCCCTCGCCAGCGGCGAGGGCTCCCGCGATGCACGATCGACCCGGCCGAACCGCTGCCCTGCGAAGCCGCTCTGTGGCACCCTACACGACCTTACGAACGGTCAACAGGAGTCGCGGCGCGGTGGAGCACGAAACGAGTACGCAGCTCCCGGCAGCCACCGCCCGACCCGCGCTGTACGCGACCCTGCTGCGTCGCATCGGCGGGCCCCTGCTCTCCGTGGGCCTGCTGTGCCTCGCCCTGTGGGCCCTGCACGCCATGGCCAGCGAGGTCACCTACCGGCAGATCGCAGGCTACGTGCACTCCCTGCACGACGGCGACATCGCGCTCGCCGTGCTGTTTACCGCCGCCGGCTACGCGGTGATGACGCTCTACGACTGGTTCGGCCTGGCGAGCATCGGCCGGCGGCTGCCGGCCAAGCGGGTCAGCCTGATCTCGTTCATCAGCTACGCGTTCTCCAACGCCCTGGGGATGTCGCTGCTGGTGTCCGGCTCGATCCGCTATCGCTTCTACGTGCAGGCGGGCCTGAGCACGGGAGAAGTCGGCCGCGTGGTGCTCTACACCACCCTGAGCTTCTGGCTCGGCCTCGCCGCGCTGACCGGCGTCACCCTGCTGCTGGTGCCGATCCCGGGCGATATTCCGTTCGCCGGCCTGCGCATTCCGCTGGCGATCGTGCTCACCCTCGTGCCGCTGGGCTGGATCGGCCTGTCCCTGGCGATGCGCCGCCCGCTGCGGATCGGCCGCTGGTCGATGATGGCACCGGCCCCCGTGGCGGCCGTGCGCCAGGTGCTCGTCGGCGCGCTCGACTGGGGGCTGGCCGCCGGCGTGCTCTACGTGCTGATGCCGGAGGCGATCGTCGGCGGCTTCGGGCATTTCCTGGCGATCTTCGTGCTGGCGCAGATGGCCGGCCTGATCAGCCACGTGCCCGGTGGCCTGGGCGTGTTCGAGGCGGTGATGCTGGCCGGCTTCGGCGCCTCGGGCAACCAGGGCCTGGAAGGTCCCATCCTCGGTGCGCTGGCCGCCTACCGCGCGGTGTATTACCTGCTGCCGCTGGCCATGGCCACGTTGATGGTGATCTGGCGCGAAGTGCGCGCCTTGCGCCACGCCACCGTGGTCTCGCCGTGGTTCAGCGCGGTGCTGCCGCCGTTCTTCGCCGGCCTCACCCTGGTCTGCGGCGCGGTGCTGCTGTTCTCCGGCGCCACGCTGGCGATCCCCGGTCGCATGGACATCCTGCGCGGCTTCGTGCCGCTGCCCCTGGTGGAGGCGGCGCATTTCCTTTCCAGCGTGGTGGGCATGCTGCTGCTCATCCTCGCCCGCGGCCTCCAGCGCCGGCTCGACGCGGCCTACGTGCTCACCCTCGTGCTGCTCGTGTTGGGCGCGGTGTTCTCCCTGCTCAAGGGCATCGACTACGAGGAGGCCTCGCTGCTGTGCCTGCTCGCCCTCGCCCTCGCCCCGGCGCACCGCCATTTCTACCGCCGCGCGTCGCTGTTCCGCGCCACCTTCTCGCCCGGCTGGATGCTGGCGATCGCCGCCGTGTTCGGCTGCGCCACGTGGCTGGTGTTCTTCAGCTTCAAGCACGTGGAATACACCAACAACCTCTGGTGGGAGTTCAGCTTCCGCCACGGCGGCGCCCCGCGTGCGTTGCGCGCCCTGGTCGGCGCGGCGGCGGTGGTGATGCTGTTTGCCCTGGCCAACCTGATTCGTCCCGAGCGGCCGCGCCGAGACCGCCCCGACGACGCGGAACTGGCCCGGGCGATGCCGCTGCTGAAGGGCTTCGATTCGGCCCAGGCCCACCTGGCCCTGGTCGGCGACAAATCGCTGATGTTCGCCCCGGACGACCGCGCCTTCATCATGTACGACATCGAAGGGCGCAGCTGGGTGGCGATGGGCGACCCGGTCGGCGACGACGAGGACGCCCGCCGCGAACTGGTCTGGTCGTTTCGCGAGGCCTGCGAACGCGCCGGCGGCTGGCCGCTGTTCTACCAGGTGCGCCCGGCCGATCTCGACCTCTACCTCGAAGTGGGCATGAGCCTGCTGAAGATCGGCGAAGAGGCCCGCGTGCGGCTGGAAACCTTCAACCTCGACGGCAAGTCGAAGAAGACCCTGCGCGGCACGGTCAACAAGCTCGCCCGCGACGGCCTGCGCCTGGAGATGGTGCCGGAAGACCAGGTCCCCGCGTTGCTGCCGCGCCTGAAGGCTATCTCCGACGCGTGGATGCGCGACAAGAAGGTGCGCGAAAAGCGCTTCTCGCTGGGCCGGTTCGACGAGGCCTACCTGTCCCGCATGCCGATGGCGGTGGTCTGGCAGGGCGACGAGCCCGTCGCCTTCGCGAACATGTTCCTTACCACGTCGAAGGAAGAGGCTTCCGTCGACCTCATGCGCCACTTGCCCGAGGGTCCCGCCGGCATCATGGATTTCCTGTTCATCGAACTGATGGTCTGGGCGAAGGCCGAAGGCTACCGGTGGTTCAACCTGGGCATGGCCCCGCTGTCGGGCCTGACCAACCGCCGCGCCGCGCCGCTGTGGAGCCGGTTCGGCGCGATGGTTTTCGGCCGGGGCGAGCGCTTCTATAACTTCCGTGGCCTGCATCGCTACAAGGACAAGTTCGATCCCGAATGGGAGCCGCGTTATATCGCCGTGGGCAAGGGCATCGCGGTGCCGTTGGCCCTGGCCAACGTGGCCAGCCTGATCTCGGGCGGCCTGGGTGGAGTGGTTCGCCGGTGAAGAAGATCCTCCGTTACACCCTGGTCGGCCTCGTGCTGGCCGTGGCCATCGGCCTGCTGGCCTGGCATCCGTGGACCCGCGCCTCGCTGGAGGTGTCGACGGTCGAACTCCCGGCGCTGAAGCCGCCGCCGCCCGGCGAGGGCGATCTACTGGTGGTGATCTACTCCGGCGATGGCGGCTGGTGGGACCTCGACCAGCGCCTGGGCGCGGTGTTCACCCAGCGCGGCGTGCCCGTGGCCGGTATCAGCACCTTCAAGTATTTCTGGCGCTACCGCTCACCGGAGGAGTCGGCCCACGACCTCGACCGCCTGCTCGACAAATACACCGCGCAGTGGAACAAGCACCGCGTGCTGCTGATCGGGTATTCGTTCGGCGCCGACGTGCTGCCGACCATCGTCAACCGCCTGCGCCCGGACAACCGGGCCCGCCTCAACCAGCTCGTGCTGCTGTCGGGCAGCCGCGACGTGAACTTCGAGATCGAACTGGAGGGCTACATGCAGCAGGGCTGGTGGACGACGCACACGCACAACTTCCTGCAATGGATCAATCCGGTGGTGCACACCGATGCCATCCCGCCGATCGCGCAGTTGGGGGGACGGCCCCCGATGGCCTGCTACTACGGTGAGGAAGACGCCGACGACAGCGTCTGCACCGATCCACGACTGCCTGCGTTCGTCACGGTCTACAAGGAACCCGGCTCGCACCACTTCGACGAGAATTACGAAAAACTCGCCACGCAACTGATCCAGCGCATGCCCGCCAGCGCGTCGACGTCGCCTTAACGCGTTTTTCGGCACGTCGCTCCGGCGCCGATGTCACGAAAGATTCACCCCGGCGCCACCGAACGTTTCGCCTTGCCCGGTCACCCTGCATCTTCGGGAGGGACGGCAGGAGACTTCGGACCATGAACAGAGAACCAGGCAAACGAGATTACGGCTCTTCCGACGCCGCCCACCTGCGCAGCCTCGCCAGCCGGGGCGTGCCTGCGCCGCCCCGGCCCGCGCGTCCCGCCTCGCGGGAGAATCCCACGCCCCGTCACGAACGGCGCCCGGACCGCGGCCGCGTACCCGCCTGACACGCGGTGTGAGGCAATTCTCTTTTTAAGAGAAAAGTCTGCCGAATTTTAAGAATCCTCCTATATCCGTAGGACCCTCGCGTGCGGAAGATAACGCCTGTGTTCCGCGGATCGATTCGTCGTGGCGGAACAACGAATCGCCGATGACCGATCCGACGGCAGGATGCCGTCCGTCCCTTACAGCCAGGATCGATCCCCCCTTCATCGGCGATAGCGCCGCGCCGGCTTCGTCGGGCCGCGTTATGTGGCTCCGCCACTTGACCAAGGGACGGTCGCCATGGCCCTCCGCGTGAGCGCGAGGGCCATGTTTTTATAGAATGGCCGCATGGGCTGCCTTCCTCTCCCCCTTTTCCTCCTGCTCGGCTGCGGCATCGGCTACCTGGTCGGTGAGCGGGCCGGCGCCGTCTGGGGCGCGGGCATCGGCCTGGTCATCGGCGCCGCACTGACCCTTGTCCTGTTCCGCGCGATGCGCCGGGCGAACCGCTAGCTTTTCCGCCCGAAGAACACGGCCACCCCGAGCCCGGCACGCACGGACGGACCGTGGCTGCCGATCCGGTGCAGGGCGTAGGCATCCAGCTGCACATGGTCGCCGATGGTGTAGGCCACGCCGCCGCCCGCCTGCACTTCGTTGCCGTCCTGGGCATCGTGGATCGCATCCACCTCCGCGTAAGCCATCCAGTGCTCACCGAAGCTGCGCCCGAAGGTCGGGGCCAGGGTCCAGGTGTTACGCCCCTTGAGGCGATCGACGTTGGCGTAGAGGGTGTTCTGGTGATCCTTGTCGGGCATCCATTGCAGGGTGGCGCCCAGGGTGTACTGGCGCGCGCCGTTGCTGAAGGCCTGGTTGCCGTCGGCGAAGGTCACCTGGCCGAGTGCCGCCCAGGTGAACGGACCGTCGCCGTCCGTGCCCGACGGGGCGTATTTCAGGCCCAGGCTGCTGTCGCCGTGCCCGACGACGTGGCGGCGCGAACCGCCACCGCGCTCCTCGAGCCGGTTCCACGCCGAGGCGCCGAACTGCGCCTCCCACGTGTTGCCCAGGCCCAGGCGGACGACGCTATCGGCGGCATACGTGCGATCAAGCAGGCCGTCGTCACGCTGCCGTTCATAGGTGGGCAGGCCCTGCTCGATGGCCAGCGTGCCCACGGGAAGCACGGAGGTGGCGAACCCCGCCCCCGGGCGGTCGAAATCCGGGGGATCGGCGAGGGCCACCGACGGGAGGGTGGCGAGGGCGGCGAACGCGAGACGTGTTTTCATGCGCCCATTGTTCGCATGAATCGTCGACATGGCGTAGAGGTTTGCGACACGGCGAGGGCGGCGAGCGGGGCCTAAGACGCGTGGGGAACGTCGTTGCCTCGCTCGCTCCCGCCGAGGGGGAGGGCCCGCGACAGGATCAGGGCGCGCGGGCCATGGGGAAGCTTTCCGGGAGCTGGAGTGTCGCCTCACCCGTCACGTCGCTCGCCGTGCGCCCGAGCTTGAGGGTGTAGGCGCCGGCCTGGATCTGCCAACGGCGGGCGGTGTCGTCCCAACGGGCCAGGGCCAGTGGCTCGAGCGGGATGTCGACGCGCCGGCTGGCGCCCGGGTCGAGCGTGAGCTTGGTCCATCCGGCCAGTCGACGGGTGCCGCCGGAGGGGCCCGTCACATAGACCTGCGGCACGTCGGCCGCGGCGACCTTGCCGGTGTTCTTCACCGTGACGTGAGCGACGGGCCGGCCGGACGGATCGGTATCCACGCTGAAGCCATCGTAGGCGAAGGTGCTGTAGGTCAGGCCGTAGCCGAACGGGAACAGGGGTTCGCGCTGGGTCTTCTCGTACCACCGGTAACCCACGTCGGCGCCTTCGATGGTGTAATCGATGTGCTCCGCGGGCGTGCCGCTCGGGGGCAGGCCCGCCCCCTGGATGACCGGGCGCGGCAGCTGCGATTCGTCCTTGGGCCAGCTCATCGGCAGGCGGCCGCTCGGCGAGACCTTGCCGTAAAGCAGTCGCGCGATGGCCTCGCCGCCGCCCGAGCCCGGGTACCAGGCCTGCATGACCGCGCCGACCCGATCGAGCCAGGGCATCTTCACCGGCCCGTTGGTTTCCAGCACCACCACCGTATGCGGATTGGCCTTGGCGACGGCCTCGACCAGCGCGTCCTGGTTGTCCGGCAGCGCGAGGTCGGGCGTGTCGAACGACTCGGCCGCCCACTTGGTGACGAACACGATGGCGACGTCCGCCGCGGCCGCGGCCTTGGCGGCGGCGGCCGGATCGGTACCCGGATCGAAGCTGGCCTTGCCGGCCAGCGGGCGGATGAAGGTCAGTGGCGCCGACGGATGGAATTTCACCGGGCCCGGCCACGCGGCGGGCTGCAGGCCGGTGACCGGATCGCCGGCTTCATCGGTGACCAACGACGAACCGCCACCGGCGAGCACGCCCTTGTCCGCGTGGCCGCCGATCACGACCACCGACTGGCCCTTGCCGGCGAGCGGCAGCAGGTTGCCTTCGTTGCGCAGGAGCACGGCGCCGGCTTCCTCGGTGTCGCGGGCCACGTCACGGTCGGCCGCGTAGGCGGGCTTGCCGACCTTGGGCGGTTCGTCGATGACGCCGTGCGCGAACAGGCTGCGCAGTATGCGCTGGGCCATGTCGTCGAGCCGGGCCTTCGGGAAGCTGCCGTCGGCCAGGGCCGCACGCAGGGGCTTGTCGAAGAACACCTCCGTATCGAAGACCTCGGCCGCCGACTCCTGGTCGAGCCCGGCCAGCGCCGCCTTGGGGCCGCTATGCACGCCGCCCCAGTCGGACATCACGAAGCCGCGGAAACCCCACTCGCCTTTGAGCACGCGATTGAGCAGCCAGTCGTGTTCGCCGGCCCAGGTGCCGTTGACCTTGTTGTATGACGACATCACCGAGCCGGGGTCGCCTTTGGCGATGGCGAGCTGGAAAGCGAGCAGGTCGGATTCGCGCAGGGCCACCGGATCGATGTCGGCGCTGTGCGTGTTGCGCCCGGTTTCGAGGTCGTTGATGGCGAAGTGCTTCACCGTGGCGACGATGCGGTTTTCCTGGATGCCCTTGATCGCCGCGCCGACCATGGTGCCGGCAAGCACGGGGTCTTCGCTGGCGTATTCGAAGTTGCGGCCGTTACGCGGATCGCGCACGAGGTTCACGCCGCCGGCCAGCATCACGCCGAAACCGCTGTCGCGCGCCTCGCCGCCGATCATCCGGCCGCCCGCACGCGCCACCGCGGGATCGAAGCTGGCGGCGGTGGACAACCCCGCAGGCAGCGAGATGCCGCCCTTGCCGGCATACACCGGACGCGCCACGCCCAGGCCGGCGTCGGTTTCCTGGATGGTGGGCAGGCCCAGGCGCGGGATGCCGGGCATGTAGCCGGCGCCACCGAGCGCGCCTTCCGGCGGCGACGCTTGCTTGTCGTTCTCTTTCCTGCCGAATTTGGAGTGGATCAGCTGGAACTTCTCGTCGTCGGTCATCGCCGACACCACCAGCTCCGCCCGCTTGTCGGGCGACAGCGAACGATCCATCCACGGCCGTTCCGGCGGCGTGGCGGCCGTGGCGGTACCGGCAAGGCCAAGGGCCACGGCGAAGGCGAGGGGACGGAGGGTCATGGGCGAGGGTTCCTTGGGGTAAGACTCGCTCACCTTGGAGCAGTAACGGTTACTTGGCAAGAAACGAAGGCGGGAGGCGGGGACGTCGCCCCGTTCGACCCGGGGCGGTGGCGCGTAAGATCGACGCATGCCCCACGCCGCCGGGGTCCACCCCCACGTGCCGCCCTCCGCCCCCCTTGCGCACCAACGCGCCGCACCCCACCTAACCACTTGTATGTCCTCGCCTTTGCCCACGCCACTGGCCGACTTCCACCCCGCCGTCGCCGGGTGGTTCGACGCCATGTTCCCGGCGCCGACCGAGGCGCAACTCGCGGCGTGGCCGGCGATCCGATCCGGGCGCGACACGCTGGTGGCCGCGCCGACCGGATCGGGCAAGACGCTCACGGCGTTCCTCTGCGCCATCGACACGCTGGTGTGCGAGGGTGTGCGTGACGGCGGGTTGCCCGACCGCACCTTCGTGCTCTACGTGTCGCCGCTGAAGGCGCTGTCGAACGACATCCGGATCAACCTCGAGGTCCCGCTAGCCGGCATCCGCGAGCGGCTGCGCGAGCAGGGCCTGCCCGATGTCGAGATCCGCACGGCGGTGCGCACGGGCGACACGCCCGCGGCCGAGCGCGACCGCATGCGCAAGCGGCCGCCGCACATCCTGGTCACCACGCCCGAATCGCTCTACGTGCTGCTCGGGTCCGCCTCGGGCCGGACGATGCTGCGTGACGTACGCGAGGTGATCGTCGATGAGATCCACGCCGTGGCGGCGAGCAAGCGCGGCAGCCACCTGTCGCTTTCGCTCGAGCGGCTGGCCGCGCTCGCGCCACGGCGCATCGTGCGCATCGGCCTGTCGGCCACGCAGAAGCCCATCGCCACCGTGGCCGCCTTCCTGACCGGTGGCGACGGCGCCGACTGCGCGATCGTCGACGTCGGCCATACGCGCCGGCGCGATCTCGCGCTGGAGGTGCCCCCCGTACCGCTGGAAGCGGTGATGTCCAACGACCTGTGGCAACTGGTCTATCACCGGCTCGCCAACCTCGTCGAGCAGCACCGCACCACGCTGGTGTTCGTCAACACGCGACGCATGGCCGAGCGCGTGGCACGCCACCTGGCCGACCGCCTCGGTGCCGAGGCCGTCACCTCGCACCACGGCAGCCTCTCGCGCGAACAGCGGCTGGACGCCGAGCAACGACTCAAGCAGGGCCGCCTGCGTGCACTGGTGGCGACCGCCTCGCTCGAACTGGGCATCGACATCGGCGACGTCGACCTGGTCTGCCAGATCGCTTCGCCGCGCTCCATCGCGGCGTTCCTGCAACGGGTGGGCCGCGCCGGGCACAGCGTGGGCGGCACACCGAAGGCGCGGCTGTTCCCCACCTCGCGCGACGACCTCGTCGAATGCGCCGCGCTGCTGGACTGCGTGCGCCATGGCGAACTCGACGCGTTGATCGTCCCCCACGAGCCCATTGACGTGCTCGCGCAGCAGATCGTGGCCGAGGTCGCCTGCCAGGAGTGGGACGAAGACGCGCTGTTGGATACGTTCCGCCGCGCCTATCCGTTTCGCGGGCTTACCCGCGCCACGTTCGACGAGACCGTGCGCATGCTCGCCGACGGCTTCACCACGCGGGTGGGCCCGCGAGGTGCCTATATCCATCGTGACGCGGTCAACCGCCGCCTGCGCGAACGCCGCGGGGCGCGCCTGACCGCCGTCACCTCGGGCGGCACCATCCCCGAAACCGGCGATTACGCCGTGCTGCTCGAGCCGCAGTCGGTGACGGTCGGCACGGTGAACGAAGATTTCGCTGTGGAAAGCCACGCCGGGGATATCTTCCAGTTGGGCAACCGGTCGTACCGCATCGTGCGCGTGGAACCGAACCGCGTTCGGGTGGAGGACGCGCACGGGCAGCCGCCGAACATTCCCTTCTGGCTCGGCGAGGCGCCCGGACGCACCGACGAACTGTCCTTCGGCGTGTCGCGCCTGCGCCAGGCGGTCGATGCCTGCATCGACGCGGGCGGACGCGACGCCGCGCTCACGTGGCTGACCGGCGAGCTCTCGCTGTCGTCCGCCGCCGCGGAGCAGATCGTGGATTACCTGTTCCGCGCGCGAGCCGCCCTCGGCGCGCTGCCGACCTGCGACACCGTGGTGATGGAGCGATTCTTCGACGAATCCGGCGGCAGCCAGCTGATCCTGCATGCGCCCTTCGGCAGTCGCATCAACAAGGCCTGGGGCCTCGCGCTGCGCAAGCGCTTCTGCCGCACCTTCAACTTCGAGTTGCAGGCGGCGGCGACCGAAGACGCGATCGTGCTGTCGCTGTCGACGAGCCACAGCTTTCCGCTCGAGGAGGTGTCGCGCTACCTGCACAGCGCCAGCGCCAAACACGTGCTGGTACAGGCGCTGCTCGACGCGCCGCTGTTCGGCGTGCGCTGGCGCTGGAACGCGACCACCGCGCTGGCGTTGCCGCGCTTTACCGGTGGGCGCAAGGTGGCGCCACAGTTGCAGCGGATGAAGGGCGAGGACCTGCTCGCCACCGTCTTCCCCGACCAGGTCGCCTGCGCGGAAAACCTCGTGGGCGAACGCGACGTGCCCGATCACCCGCTGGTGCACCAGACCCTGCGCGATTGCCTGCACGAGGCGATGGACCTCGACGGCCTGCTGGCCTTGCTGCGCCGGATGGAAGCGGGCGAGGTGCGCGTGGTCGCGCGCGATCTCGCCACGCCGTCGCCGCTGGCCGCCGAGATACTCAACGCGGCGCCGTACGCGTTTCTCGACGATGCACCGCTGGAAGAACGGCGCACGCAGGCCGTGCAATCGCGCCGCTGGAACGACGCCGAACGCGCCGACGACCTTGGCCGGCTCGACGCGGCCGCGATCGACGCCGTGCGCGAGGAAGCCTGGCCGCAGGCACGCAACGCCGACGAGATGCACGAGGCGTTGATGCTGCTCGGTGCCGTGACGCCAGACGAAGCGCAGGCCGAAGCCGGGTGGGCCGGGTGGCTGCGCGCGCTGGCGAAGGACGCGCGCGCCACGCTATGGACGCAGGGCGGGACATCGCTGTGGATCCCGGCGGAGCGCCTGCCCGCGTGGCAGGCCATCCACGACGGCGCCTCGATGCATCCGGCGATCGCCGCGCCGCCCGGTTACGCGGCGCAGGCGTGGACGCGCGAGAGCGCGCTCGTCGACATCGTTCGCGGGCGCCTGGGCGGGCTTGGCCCGGTGCCGGCACAGACGTTGGCCGCGACACTCGGCGTGACGGCGCTGGATATCGATCTCGCCCTGGTGGCGCTGGAGACCGAGGGCTACGTGATGCGCGGCCCGTTCACGCCGGGAACCACCGACGTGGAGTGGTGCGAGCGCCATCTGCTGGCGCGCATCCACCGCTACACCATCGGCCGCCTGCGCCGTGAGATCGAACCCGTCGCGCCGCGCGACTTCCTGCGGTTCCTGCTCGACTGGCAGCACGTGAGCCGCGCGACGCGGGTGTCCGGCCCGGACGCGCTGGCGGGGGTCATCGCCCAACTGGAGGGGTTCGAGGCGGCCGCCGGGGCCTGGGAAGCGGAACTCCTGCCGTCGCGCTTGGGCGACTACGGGATCGGCTGGCTGGATGACCTGTGCCGTGCTGGCCGGGTGGTCTGGAGTCGGCTGCGGCCGGGCGCCGGCACGGGCGGCCCGGTGCGCGCGACGCCGATCGTGCTATTGCCCCGCCGACAGTTGCCGGTATGGTCCGCCGCGGCACCGGCGGCGGACCCGGAGGTCGCGCTTTCGTCGCGTGCGCAGGCGGTGGCCGATGCGCTGCGTGACGAGGGCGCGCTGTTCTTCGACGAACTGGCGACGATCACCCGCTTGCTGCGGGCCGAGTTGGAGGACGCGCTCGGCGAACTCGTCGCCGCGGGACGGATCACGGCGGACAGCTTCGCCGGCCTGCGCGCGTTGCTGCTGCCGGCGGCGCGACGCAACAGCGGACGGCATCGCCGCATGCAGCGACACATGCTCAACGGCATCGAGGATGCCGGGCGCTGGGCGCTGGCGCGGCGCCCGCGCGACGAGCGCACCGATGCGGAGGGCCTGGAGCACATCGCGCGCACGCTGTTGCGTCGCTACGGCGTGGTGGGCTGGCGCATTCTCGAGCGCGAGGCGGCGTGGCTGCCGCCTTGGCGCGATTTGCGGCGCGTTTACCACCGGCTGGAGGCGCGTGGCGAGATCCGCGGCGGGCGCTTCGTCGACGGGTGGGTGGGCGAGCAGTTCGCGTTACCCGACGCGCTGGGTGCGCTCCGGCAGATCCGCCACCGGGAACCCGACGGGGAGATCGTGTGCATCGCCGGCACCGACCCGCTCAACCTCGTCGGGACGATCGTCGCGGGGACGAAAGTGCCCGCGGTGCTGGGCTCGCGTATCGCGATCCGCGACGGGATGCCGCTGGCCGCGATGGTGGCGGGCAAGTTCGTGCCGATGATGGCGCTGACGCCGTCGGACGAACGCGAGGTGCTGTCGGCGTTGCAGCGACGGGCGGACATGCGTTCGCCCGTCGTGGAGCGTGGCACGCGCGAGTGAGGCCGCGGGTGTGGTCCTGCGCGGGACGGCTGGCGCCCCTTCCGTAGGACACGATGTCGACCGCGCGTGAGAGCGATCGTATCGCCGATGCGCGCTCGGCTCAGCGCAACTGGATATCGCCGATGACCCACATCTGCTTCGGCCCCGGTTTGCCGGTGATCACGAAGCACAGGTCGTGCGTGCCTTCGCGCTTGGGCAACACGCCCTGCAAGGTGGCGCGGCCGTCGTGCGCCTTGCCCAGGTCGAGCGTGGCGAGCTTCGGTCCGTCGCAGGTGTCCTGATGGATCTCGATCTCGCCCGCACGCGAACGCGCGCGGCGCGCGACGATGTTCTTCGCACTCGTCCACAACGCGTAGTTGTACGGCAGGCGATCCACCGTGATCGCCGCACCGTAGAGACCATCCAGGGGCACGCCTTTCCAGATCCAGCACGTGTTCATGATGTCGGCCTGGTAGAGCGGACGCACCCCGCCCACCATCTCCGGCGCTTCGATGCGTAACGGCAGGTCATCGGTGCAGGTCTGCAGTTGGACCGCGGAGCGATGCAGCAACGACGTGGCGTCGATCGTCGATTCGCGCACGCCCGCCAGGCCAAAGCCCGCGTCGAACGCGTTGGCCTTGACCGTGGTCGGCAGGCTCACGTCGAACGGCCCGGTGTAGGCCGCCGACTGAGGCGTCGGCGTGCTGCCGTCGGTGGTGTAGCGCAGCGTACCGTAGCCGGTCTGGTTCGACAGCGTGACCCGCGCGGCGTCCTTGCCTTGGGGCGCGACCGCGATCGCCACCGCGAAGGCGCTGTCCGCGGGCACGATGCCCGCCGAACGGTAGCGCGCCATCTCGACCGGCAAGCGTGCGACGAAACCGTTCCAGTCGGCGCGCGGCGACCAGGTGCGCTCGGCGAGCGCCGCGATGCGCGGAAACACCGCGTGCTGGATGCGATACCAGTCCTGCATGTGTTCGGTGAAAACCGTCGCCTCCGCACCGAGCACGTGGCTCGCCTTGTCGGCGGCGATACCCGGGGGTACGGGATCGAAGTCGTACACCGTCTTGAGCGTCTCGGACGACGGCCGGCCCGGCGGCTCGTCCGGCAGGTTGGATTGCAGGCGGTCGAGGTAGAGGGTGGGCGAGGGCGCCAGCACCACGTCGTGCCCCGCGTTGGCCGCCTTGATCGCCCCGTCGGTGCCACGCCACGACATCACGGTGGCGCTGGCCGGCACCTTGCCGTCGAGGATCTCGTCCCAGCCGATCAGGCGACGGCCGTGCTGGTCGAGGTAATCGCCGATGCGGGCGATGAACCAGCCTTGCATCTTCTCTTCGTCGGTGATGCCCAACGACTTCATGCGCGCCTGCACAGCGCGCGAACGCACCCATTCGTCCTTGGCCGCCTCGTCGCCGCCGACATGGATGTAGGGCGACGGGAAGATCGCCATCACTTCGTCGAGCACGTCCTGCAGGAACACGAAGGTGGCGTCGTCGGTGTTGTAGAGGGCGGTGTTCACGCCCCAGTCCGACGACACCGCCAGACGCCCCTTGCTCGCGCCGTAGGCGGGGTAGGACGCCACCGCCGCCTGCGCGTGGCCCGGCATCTCGATTTCGGGCACGACGGTGATGTGGCGCTCGGCGGCGTAGGCGACGATCTGCTTCGCGTCGTCCTTGGTGTAGAACCCGCAGTAGGTGTCGCCGCTGGCGCGATCCACGCCCACGGCCGTGCGGCACGACCCGACCTGGGTGAGCTTGGGGTACTTATCGATCTGCAGACGCCAGCCCTGGTCATCGGTGAGGTGCCAGTGGAAGACGTTGAGCTTGTGCATCGCCATCTGGTCGATGAGGTTTTCGATCTCGTGCACCGACTGGAAGTGCCGGCTGGAATCCAGCATCAACCCGCGCCACGCGAAGCGCGGCGCGTCGACGATATGCACGCCGGGTACGCCGTTCTGGGAGGCCGGATCGGTCAGCAGCTGCCAGTAGGTCACCGCGCCGTAGAACAGGCCCGTCTCGTCGTTGGCGGCGATGCGCACCCCCTTGCCGTCGACGTCGAGCGTGTAGGCCTCATGGCCCTTCACCGACGAGGTTGTCAGCAGCGTGATGCCCTGGCCGGGCTTGCCTTCGACGATCGACGGCGCGAAGCCGCGGGCGAGGCGAATCCAGCCCTGCAACTGCGCGGCGACGCGCCTGGCGGCGGCATCGCCCGGGGCCACCACGATCGGCGTCTTCGCATCGATGCGGACATGGCCCGGCACGCGTGTGAGCTGCGCGGGCATCGGGATCAACGACAGCGGCGTGGTGTCGATGGGCCCGCCGGCCTGCTTCGGGGCCTGGCTCGCGCAGGCGGTGAGGCCGAGGGCGAGGAGCGAAAGAAGGTGACGGCGCATCGACGGGTCCGGGAAGCGTAAAGCGTGAACCGTAAGCGCTGAGGCGGCGTCCGTAAAGTGCCGGATCGGCCGCCGCGCCGCAGGCAAAAAAACGGGCCCGGAAAGAACATCGTCGGGCCCGAGGGAAATGAAGCGTCGAGGGGTGTGCGGCGGCCGTCCCTGGCCTGCCGTGCGTCGCGATCAAAGGTCGAAGTGCACCGAGGCCAGGTAGCGACGGCCCGTGGTGTAACGGGCCACCGGCAGCGAGGTGGTGCCGATGTACTGCTTGTATTCCTCGTTGGTCAGGTTCATGCCCGAAAGGGTGAACGAGACCTTGTCGTTGAGTTTGTAGCCCAACGTGGCGCCGAGATCGGCGTAGTCCTCGGTGGTCGCCGGCGGCGCACCGGCGACGTAACCGCCCGCGAGGTACTTGCTGCGCCAGTTGTAGGTGATGCGCGCGCTGAACGGACCCATCTCGTAGTAGGGGCTCAGCGACACCGCGTTCTTGGAGTTGTACGGCAGCGCGCCGCCGGCATCGAGCGTGCCCTTGGCGTAGGTGTAGTTCGCCGTGACACCGAAGCCGGTGTCGCCGAACGCCTGCTGGTAGCTCAGGCTGCCGCCGCGGATCTTGCCCGAACCGACGTTCTCCGGCCGGCTCACGTCGTACGTGCAGAAGCCGTCCGGCGTGCACAGGCCCGCCGCGAGCTGGCTGGCGAAGGTGGTCGGGTCGGTCGAGGTGGCCGAGTTGAAGTGGCGCTCCTGGACCACGTCCATGAACACGTAGTCGTCGACCTTCTTGTAGAAGCCGGTCAGGGCGACATACGACTGCGGCGCGAAATACCACTCGGCCGACAGCGAGAAGTTCTTCGACTGGTACGGCTTGATGTTGGCGTTGCCGCCGGCACCGGTGAGCACGGTGTCGTTGAGGAACAGGTTGTTGACCTGCATGTTGTACGGCGCGCGTGCGATCACCTTGGCCGCGGCGAAACGCAGGATCACGTCCTCGGTGACGTCGTAGGCGACGTTGAGCGAGGGCAACCAGTTCTTCGCGGTCTGCGACGACTTCACGTACGAGCCGGCCGGGGCAGGCAGCACGGGCGCGCCCAGGTAGTTGTAGCCGAAGCCGTCGGTCTTGGTGTCGACGTAACGGATGCCGACGTTGCCGTGCCAGTCGCCACCGGCGAAGTTCAGCTGGGCGTAGGCGGCGTTGGTCTTCTCGACGATCTTGTAGGTGCCGTTGAGGAACGTGCCCGGATCTTCGTTGCCGCCGTTGGTCGAACGCACCCACGCGTACTGCGCGTCGGGGTTGGGCATGATGTGGCTGGCCGCGCCGTCCCACAAACCGATACCGTTGAGGTCGGTATACCCGGAGGTGCCCAGGTCGGCGAGCGAGATCGGGCTGTTGGGGCCGTAGACGTGCGCCGCCATCGACTCCTCGTGGCGGTTCCAGCGGTACCCGACGAGCAGCTGGTTGAAGAAGCTGTCGAAGTCCTTGCTGAAATCGAGCTGGGCGTAACCGTCACGCGAATGCGCGTTGTAGTCGCCGTAGTTGCCGGGCCAGCCGCCGAGCCCCGGGGTATCGCCCATGTGCCAGTTGGCCGGGTCGCGGGCCGCCTGCGGGCTGTCGAAGTTGAAGCCGTGGCGGATGTCCCAGGTGTAGCCGCCGGCATACACCGGCTCCATCACCGCCTGGGAGATGTTGTCGTTGCTCGCCTTGCTGTAGCCGGCCGCGCCGCCGAGGGTCCAGCCTTCGCCGCGATAGGTCGACTTCAGGTCGAACGCCGAGGTGCGCACCACCGACTTGCGGATGTTGCTGTCGAACGTGCCCTGCGCGATGGCGGGGCATCCCGGGTTGTCGTTGCCGCACACGTGGCCGCCGGTGATCACGCCGTTCGGGCCGGGGGTGAAGCTGGTTACGTTGCCCAGCGTGCCGGACGAACCGGTGAACGGATACAGCGACTGGTTCCAGTTGTCGAAGTTCTCGCGGATGAACAGCGAGTTGACGTCGATGTCCCAGTCGTTGGTCGGGTGGATCTGGAAACCGAGCGTCGCCGTGTCGCGCTTGCGCTTCTGCTGGAACCACGCCGAGTTGACCTCGTCGGGCACCTTGGCGTTCGGGTCGAGCGTGCCGTTGGCGATGCCGGCGGCGACGGCGGGGCTCGCGGCCCACTTCGATACCGGGCTGTAGCTGAAGATCTCCAGGCCCTGGCGGTCGATCTTTTCCTCGTAGTGCTGCACCGAGGCGATCATGCCGAACGTGTTGGCGGTGTTCTTCCAGCTGTACAGCACCGAGGCGCTGGGACGGGTGCCCGGCCGGGCCTGGTCGTTGTAGTTCAGGCCGAAGCTGCCGCGCACGGTGTTGGCGGGCAGGTCGAGCGGCTGCAGCGTGTGCAGCATCACGGTGCCGCCGAGGCTGCCTTCGGGCAGGCGTGCTTCGGGCGACTTGAACACTTCGAGGCGGCCGATGATTTCCGGCGCCAGCATGGTGAAGTCGAAGCCGCGATTGGGCTGCGCACCGTACTGCCACGGCGTCTGCGAGATCGGCTGGCCGTTGAGGAAGGTAAGGTTGAGGCTCGGGTCGGTACCGTCGATCGACACGCGGTCACCCTGACCGAACTGGCGATCGATCACCACGCCGGGCACCTGGGTCATGGCTTCGGCCACGTTGGTGTTCGGGAACTTGCCGATGTCCTCGGCGGTGACCGCCTCGACCACCGCGTCGGCGTTGCGCTTGGTGTCGAGCGACTTCTCAAGACTGGCGCGGATGCCGGTGACGGTCACGCCCTCGAGCTGGGCCGCCTTCTGCGCGTCGGCCTTTTCCTGGGCGGTGGGCGTGCGGCCCTGGGGCGCGGCGTCCTGGGCGACGGCCCCTCCGGCGATACAGCACAATCCGGCGATGATGCTCGCCGTGAGCAGGTTCCTGCGATGCGACATGGTGTCCTCCCCTCAGAGGATGGGTGGTTGGCTTCGTAACGCGAGACGCGTTCCTTTCCCGCTCTTCAATGAGCGGTCGAACCGTGCAGGTACAGACCGGCGGCACCGATCACTCCCCACTGTCCGTGGTCCATCAGACGTACCGGTACTTGCTGGAGAAAGGCGCGCATGACGCCCTTGTTGAAAAACCGGGTGGCGAAACTGCTGGCGAGCAGGCGTTCGCGGATCCGCGGCAGGATGCCGCCCGCGAGGTACACGCCGCCGCGCGCGCCGTAGAGCAGGGCGAGGTCGCCGACGAAACTACCGAGCAGCCCGCAGAAGACGTCCAGCGCCTCGACGGCGGCCGGATCGCTTCCGTCCAGCGCCACCCGGGTGACGTCCGCCGGCTCGGCCAGCGTCGCCGGCGTACCGCGCAGCGTCGAAATGGCGCGATAGAGGTTGACCAGTCCCGGGCCCGACAGCGCCGCCTCGTAAGGCACATAGTCGCGGTCCCGCGCGAGTTCGCGCAGGATCGCCGCCTCGCGCTCGTTGCCCGGCGCGAGGCAGATCTGGCCCGCCTCGGTCGGCAACACCGTGGCGTGCGGCTTGCCCGGCAGCAGCACCGCCGAACCCAGCCCGGTGCCCGGCCCCATCACCAGCACGGGACCATTGGCCGGCACCGCTGCGGTCGCGACGATCGGCTGCGTCTCGTGCACCTGAAGGAACTGGCACGCGTAGGCCACCGCCTCGAAATCGTTGACGACGGCCAGGCCGGCGAGCCCCAGCGTGTCGCGGATCTCGCCGATGGAGACCGGCCAGGGCAGGTTCTCGTTGACCACCGCGTCGCCGAGCACGTAGCCGGCGGAGGCGACCGCGCAATGCCGCACGAGGACATCGTCTTCAAGCCGGGTCATGAAGTCGCTGAGCACGGCGGTGAGGCTCGGCCACTGCGCGCAGGCATAACGCTCGTAGCGCAGCACCTCGATGCCGTCGCCCGCGCGTCGCACCAGGCCGATGCGCGCGTGCGTGCCGCCCACGTCGGCGGAGAGAAACGCCTCCGCCCGGGCTGCATGCGCGATCTCACGCTGTTTGGCCGACTCGCCCACGTATGGCTCCCTTATGACCGGCTCGTTGTCGTCGCGGCGAACGCGCCGTGACACCCCTGATGACGGCCGGAGTCTGGAAGCCGGATGACAACGTTGTCAACAGGACAAACGGATGAGACAGCCGTATTTTCTTCATGCGCCGCAATAGCGATGACGCTCGTGATTTCAACGGGTTGGGAAAAGCGAGGCGCTTAGATCGTGATGAATTGCGTGCGATAGCTCTGCTGCGTCGCACCATCGAAAGTGCGAATCGCGCGCAGGCGGACGCGGGAGTCGGTCGGTTCGCATTGACAACGTTGAGCCCACGAGTCAATAAAGGGACAAAACCGCGCGCCGATCGCCGTCCGCGAACCGTCGCCTGTCACGCATCACCATCCGGGGGAACACCCATGTCGTCCACGTCGGCCGCCGTCGAGCAGACGCGCCCATCCAGCCTGGTACCGATGATCATCATCGGTGTCCTGTTCTTCATCTTCGGCTTCGTGACCTGGCTCAACGGCCCGCTGATCACCTTCGTCAAGCTGGCCTTCAACCTCGACGACGTCAACGCGTTCCTCGTGCCGATGGCGTTCTACCTTTCGTACTTCTTCCTCGCCCTGCCTTCTTCGTTCATCCTGAAGAAAACGGGCATGAAGAAAGGCATGGGCCTGGGCCTGTTCGTGATGGCGATCGGCGCGGTAATGTTCGGCCAGTTCGTGACCATGCGCGTATACCCGGGCGCGCTCACCGGCCTGTTCGTGATCGGCGCGGGCCTGTCGCTGCTGCAGACGGCGTCCAACCCGTACATCTCCATCCTCGGTCCGATCGAGAGCGGCGCGCAGCGCATCGCCTTCATGGGCATCTGCAACAAGCTCGCCGGCGCGGCGGCACCCTTCGTGTTCAGCGCCGTGGTGATGAGCAACATCCGCACCTTCGGCGACCAGGTGGCCGCCACCACCGACCCGGCGCAGAAAGACGCCCTGCTCGCGGCCTTCGCCGCGAAGGTGCACATGCCCTACATGGTGATGGCCGCCCTTCTCGTGGTGCTGGCGATCTGGGTGGTGCGCTCGTCGCTGCCGGAGATCAAGCCCTCCAGCGATAACTCCGAACGTGCCATCGGGCACGGCAAGGGCAGCCTGCTGAGCTTCCCGCACTTGTGGCTGGGCGTGCTGTGCCTGTTCGTGTACGTGGGCGTGGAAGTGATGGCGGGCGACGCCATCGGCACCTACGGCCAGGGCTTCGGCATGCAGCCGGCCGACACCCAGCACTTCACCTCGTTCACGCTCATCGCGATGCTGCTGGGTTACGTCGCGGGCCTGGTGCTGATCCCGCGCTTCGTGTCGCAGCAGCGTTACCTCGCGTTCTCGGCGATTCTCGGCGTGCTGCTGTCGATCGGCACCTACCTGACCAGCGGCTACGTGTCGGTGGCCCTGGTCGCCGCGCTGGGCTTCGCCAACGCGATGATGTGGCCGGCGATCTTTCCGCTCGCGATCAAGGGACTGGGTCGCCTGACCGAGTTCGGTTCGGCATTCCTCATCATGGGCATCGCCGGCGGCGCGATCATCCCGGTGATCTTCGCCCACTTGAAGCAGACCCACGATTTCCAGGCAGTGTTCCTGGGCATCATGGTGCCGTGCTACCTCTACATCCTGTATTACGGCGCGGCCGGACACCGCGTCGGCCAGCACGCCAGGGACTGAGCGGACCATATCGTCGGCAGGGGGCGGCCATCCCTATAATGGCTGCCCGCCATTGAGGGTCGTAGATTGCGCAGCCCCACCATCAAGGACGTGGCCGAACGCGCGGGCGTCTCGCTGAAGACGGTGTCCCGCGTCATCAACCACGAGCCCTCCGTCCATGCGCGCACCCGCGACCGGGTGCAGCGCGCCATCGAGGCCCTCGACTACCAGCCCGACCAGGCCGCGCGCAGCCTGCGAAGCGCGCGCACCTATGCCCTGGGGCTGGTCTACGACAACCCGAACGCGCACTACGTCATCGCCATGCAGAACGGCGTGCTGTCGGTATGCCGCGAGCGCGGCTTCGGCCTGCAGATCCATCCGTGCGACGCCGCCGCGCCGCGCCTGGCCGAGCAACTGGTCGACCTGGCCCGGCGCAATCGCCTGGCCGGGCTGGTGCTGTGCCCGCCGATGTCCGAGCAACCGGCCCTCCTCGCGGCGCTTACCGAACAGAACGTGCCATTCGTGCGGATCATTTCCGCGCGTCAGGATCCGCAGGACGGCTGGCCGTGCGTGTTCGTCGACGACCGCGACGCGGCCTATGCCATCACCGAGCATCTGATCCAGCTCGGCCACCACCGCATCGGCTTCCTGTGGGGCGGCAAGGAGCACCGCTCCAGCCCGGAGCGTTACCAGGGCTACGAAGACGCCCTGCGCGAATACGGCCTGCCGGTCGACCGCAAGCTGGTGGTCGAGGGCGACTATTCGTTCGATGACGGCTTCCGTGGTGCCCGTCGCCTGCTCGCGCTGAAGGAGCCGCCGACGGCGATCTTCGGCTCCAACGACGAGATCGCGGCGGGCGTGCTCGCGGCCGCGCGCTCCGGCGGCGTCGACGTGCCGTGGGAGCTCTCCATCGCGGGCTTCGAGGACAGCCCGTTCTCGAAGCAGTCGTGGCCCGCGCTCACCACGGCGCGGCAGAACACCGAAGAGATCGGCCGCCACGCGGCCCAGCGGCTCATCGCCGAACTTGATCGCGACGAGGCGCATCCGATCGCCAACGACGGCTTCAGCCCGGATCTGGTGGTCCGTGGCTCGACGGCGCCGCGCCGTCTGTAGTTCATTCAAAACCTTGTAAATCAACGGTTTTTCTCGCAAGACCACGCCCGCTTAACGTCGCCCCGGTTATGATCCCAAGGATGTCTCCGCCGCATCGCGTCCCGATGGGCCGCTTGGAGCATCCCCGCGAGTCTTCGTGACCGCGCCAGGCGACGCCGATCGACGCGTCGCGCTTCCCTATCCCCAGGACGGTGCCTCCCGGCCATGCCGGCGCGTGGCCGTCCGCGTGAACAGGAGCCCCACCATGCAGGATTACGCAGGCCACGACGCCCACTTCGGCTGGTTCAAACGCCGTCGCAAACACCTCCGGCCCGACGACCTCACCATCGTCGACGAACCGATGCTCCGCCGCGCCGTGGGTGCCGCCGCACTCGGCAACGCGATGGAATGGTTCGACTTCGGCGTCTACGGCTACCTCGCCGTGACCCTGGGGCATGTGTTCTTTCCGGGCAACAGCCCCACCGCCCAGGTGATCGCCACCTTCGCGACGTTCACCGTCGCGTTTCTCGTGCGTCCGCTCGGCGGCCTCGTCTTCGGTCCGCTCGGCGATCGCTTCGGCCGGCAGCGCGTGCTGGCGGCCACGATGATCATGATGGCCCTGGGCACCTTCGCCATCGGGCTGATTCCCTCGTACGACCGCATCGGCCTGTGGGCGCCGGCGCTGCTGTTGCTCGCGCGACTGCTGCAGGGCTTTTCCACCGGCGGCGAATACGGCGGCGCCGCGACCTTCATCGCCGAATATTCCACCGATGCCCGCCGTGGCCAGATGGGCAGCTGGCTCGAATTCGGCACGCTGGGCGGCTACATCGCCGGCGCGGGGGTGGTGACCGCGCTCACCACGCTGCTCGACGACGCGACGATGCTAGCCTGGGGATGGCGCGTGCCCTTCCTCATCGCCGGTCCGCTGGGCCTGCTGGGCCTCTACATGCGCATGAAGCTGGAAGAAACCCCGGCGTTCAAGGCGCACGCCGACGCGATGGAAGCGCAGGGCGACGCGCCGCGCGTCGGCCTGAAGGCGCTGCTGGCGGTGCACGGCGGCCAACTGCTGAAGTGCATCGGCCTGGTGCTGGTCTTCAACGTCACCGATTACATGCTGCTGACGTATATGCCCAGCTATCTCACGGTGACGCTGGGCTACGGCCAGACCAAGGGCCTGCTGCTCATCCTCCTCGTCATGCTGGTGATGATGCCGCTCAACGTGCTGGGCGGGCACTTCAGCGATCGGATAGGCCGACGCCCGATGATCATCGGTGCCTGCATGGCTATGTTCGTGTTGGCCGTGCCCAGCCTGTGGCTGGTCGGCACCGGCAACGACCTGCTGATCTTCTGCGGCCTGATGCTGCTGGGCGTCGCGCTGGTCTGCTTCACCAGCACGATGCCCTCCACGCTACCTGCGCTGTTCTATACCCCGGTGCGCTACAGCGCGCTGTCCATCGCGTTCAACGTGTCCGTGTCGCTGTTCGGCGGCACCACGCCGCTGGTCACCGCGTGGCTGGTCGAGCGCAGCGGCGATCCCCTGGTGCCCGCGTATTACCTGATGGGTGCCGCGGTGATCGGCGTGGTGACGATGCTCTTCGTTACCGAAACGGCAGGGTTGCCGCTGCGCGGTTCGCCGCCAGCCGTGGCCGATCACGCCGAGGCCCGTGAGTTCCTCCGCGGCGACGCACCGCTCACCGTCGACGCCGAGCTCCCCGTCGCGCCGGACGGCCAACCGGCGACCCTCGGCGCGGGCTGATCGTCCGCTTGTCCAGTGTCCGCGCGGCGCCTGTCCGCGGACACCGTGTGCATCGTCCCAGGCCGCGCCCTGGCGCGCGTCCGGACGGTGGTACGCAACTTGCTCCTCGCCGCTTGATCCGCCGATCGCCACCGATGCGACCGGCTCCCGACGAGAGCGAAGGACACCGAGCGATGGGGACGAAAACCTGGGGAGGCCGGCTCGCGCTGGCCGTGGCATGCGTGCTGCCGTCGATGGCGGGCGCCGAGGACCTGCTGGACGTATACCGGCAGGCGGTGACCAACGATCCCGTGCTCGCCGGCGCCGACGCGCGGCGACTGGTGGCCGCCGAAGCGGTACCGCAGGCACGCTCCGCCCTGTTGCCGCAGCTGTCGGCCGGACTCGACCTGCAACAGTTCCACCCCGGTCGCACCGGTACCGACGGCACCGGCGGCCATAGCCGCCAGCGCGACCTGTCGGTCTCGCTAGGCCAGACGGTGGTCGACGTATCGAAGTTCGCACGCGAGCGCGGCGCGCACGACACCGCCGACGCGCAGGAGGAAACCTATCGCGGCGAGCTGCAGAACCTCTACGTGCGCGTGGCGTCGGCGTATTTCGCCGTGCTCGTGGCGCAGGACCAGCTGGCGGTGTTCCAGTCGTACGAAGATGCCTATAAGCAACAGCACGACCAGGCCTCGGAGCTGTTCCACGATGGCCTCGCCCCGGCCGCCGACGTCAGCCAGTCGCAGGCTTACTACTTCTACATCCGCTCGCAGAGGGTCACCGCCCAGGACGCGCTCAAGGATGCGCAGCGCGCGCTGCAGGAGATCACGGGACAGCTGCCGGGCCACCTGAAGACGCTGCGCGACGACCTCCCCATGCAGCCGCCGTCGCCGAACGACGCCGAGGCGTGGGTGCACCAGGCGATGGACATGAATCCCGACCTGCTCGCCGCGACGCACCTGGTACGGGCCGACGAGCATTCGATTTCGGCGGCACGCGCAGGACACCTGCCGACGCTCGGCCTGGCGGTGGGCTACGGCAAGACCGGCGCCTGGTCGGATGCGGCGCGCGGCGGCGCGGGTTACGGGCCCGGCAGCACCACGGTCGGCCTCACCCTGACGGTGCCGCTCTTCAGCGGCGGCCTTACCCAGTCGCAAGTGCGCCAGGCGATCCACCAGCGCGATGCCGACCAGGACGACCTCGAGGTGCTGCGTCGGCGTACGGCGCGCGACGCTTACAACTATTTCAACCTCGTGGTGGACGGTATCGGCCAGGTCGGCGACGCGCGGGGATCGGTGGAGGCGGCGAAGAAGGCGGTGGCATCGATGCGCGCGGGCTACGACATCGGTACGCAGACCCTGACCAACGTGGTGGTGGCGATCGAGACGCTGGCGAACGTGCGCAGCCAGTACATCGCGGTGCGCCACCAGTTCATCCTCAACAAGCTCCTGCTCAAGCGCGCGGCGGGCGTGGCCTCGCTCGACGATATCCAGGACATCAACCGCCTGCTCGAGTGAGTCAGCTCATCACCGCGATCGCGGCGAGCGCGAGGGCCAGGCCCAGCCAGTTCGTCACCGTCAGTTTTTCGCGGAAACCCAGCGCGCCGACGAGGGTACCGAGCGCGACGACGCCGACGTTCATCGAGGCGAACACGAGCGACGGCGAATCGGGCAAGGCCACATGGGCCTTCACGTAGAACAGGATGTTGGCGAAGTTGCAGGCGCCCAGCAGCACGCCGAAGCCGATGTGGCGCCATGCGAGCGGGGCCTTGCCGGTGACCGCGCGGCCCAGGGCCACGATCCAGCACGGGACGAGCGCAATCAGGAACGCGGCAAGCAGGGCGCTGGCGAAACCGGCGCCTGCCTGGGCGACGAGCTTGAAGCAGATGTCGATGGCGCCGAAACCGGCGAAGACCAGGAGCGGCGCCCAGCCGCCGCCTTTCTCGCCGGAGCGCTTGCGCCAGAGCACGCATCCCACCGCGACGAGCGCCAGCGCGATACCGATCGCCTTGCGCGAGGTGAGCGTGTCGCCGAGGAAGACGAACGCGGCGAACAGCGAAATGAAGAACGACAGCCGTTGCGCCACGTCGGTGCGCACGATACCCGCCGTCCGCACGGAGTGCGCGAGTACCACGAAGATCGCGGGCAGGAGGATGCCGAGCGCGACCAGCGCCGGCCAGGTGGCGGGGGCGTCCATTGCGGCGCGGGGTGTCGCACCGAGCACCTGCCAGGCCATGAGCGAGGCCACGATGTAGTTGGTCGCCACCGCCTGCACGATGTCGACGTCCGCACGTCGCGCGAGCTTGAGCAACACCGACACAGTGACGCTGAAAACGACGGCGAGAAAGATAGGGAACATGGCGGGTAACGCGGTCGAAAGAGCGCGAAGCATGGCACGAAGCGTCGGTACCGGTGGGCAACGGCACGAAAACCGATCGCTGTGCCGGGACGACGGGGGCGTCGCACCGGCGCAGGCCGGTGCCGATCAGCGCTTGAGCTGGGCGGCCTCGCGCGCAAGGGCTTCGATGCCGGCGACATCGCCCGCGGCGAGCTTGTCGGCTGGCGTCAGCCACGAACCGCCCACGCAGGCGACGTTGGGCAGGGCGAGAAAGTCGGGCGCGTTCGCGAGGCTGATACCACCCGTCGGGCAGAAGCGGATCTGCGGCAGCGGCGACGCCCAGGCCCCGACGAGCTTCGGTCCGCCCGCGGGCATGGCGGGGAAAAACTTCTGGAACCGGTAGCCGCGTTCCAACAGGGCCATCGCCTCGCTCGCCGTAGCCGCGCCAGGCAGCAACGGCAGCTCGCAATCGTCGGCCGCGTCGAGCAGCCGCGGGCTGCTGCCCGGCGACACCGCGAACTGCGCGCCGGCCTTGAGCGCCGCGTCGAGGTCTTTCGCGGTGAGCACCGTGCCCACGCCGACGACCGCGCCCTCCACCTCGGCCGCGATGGCGCGCACGGCGTCCAGCGCCGCCGGGGTGCGCAGCGTGACCTCGATCGCCGGGACGCCGCCCGCGACGAGCGCGCGCGCCATGCCCACGGCGCGCGAGGCGTCGTCGATGATGACCACGGGGACCACCGGCGCCAGCGCCAGCGTGGATTCGACGCGTCGTTGTTTCGCTTCGTTGCTCATAAGGATCCGTAGTGGTCAGAAGACACCCGCGCCGAGATCGGCCGCGACGGCCGACTGGCGGAACATGGCAAACAACTCGCGCCCCATGCCCGTGTGGTGGGCGGAGAGATCGATGTCGTCGGGCACGCGGCGTGCCCATTCGTCCGCGTCGACCAGCACCTCCAGGGTGCCGGCCGTGGCATCCAGGCGCACACGATCGCCCGTGCGGATGCACGCGATGGGACCGCCGGCCTCGGCCTCGGGCGTGACGTGGATGGCGGCGGGCACGCGTCCCGATGCACCGGACATGCGCCCGTCGGTGAGCAGCGCCACGCGGTGACCGCGGTCCTGCAGCAGGCTCAGCGTGGGCGTGAGCTTGTGCAGCTCGGGCATCCCGCGCGCGCGCGGCCCCTGGAACCGCACGACGGCGACGAAATCGCGATCGAGTTCGCCACGGTCGAAGGCGGCTTTGACGTCGTCCTGGTCGTCGAAGACGATGGCCGGCGCATCGATGACCATGCGGTCCTCGGGCACCGACGACACCTTGATGACTCCGCGGCCGACGTTGCCCTTGAGCATGCGCAGGCCGCCGTCGTGGCGGAACGGCTCATCGATGGAACGCAGCACGCCGCGGTTGCCGCTCTGCGTCGCGACCGGCTTCCACACCAGCACGCCGTCGTCGAGCGCGGGCACCTTACGGTAGGCGTCGAGTCCGGGACCCATGAGCGTGTTCACGTCGCCATGGAGCAGCCCGGCGCCGAGCAGCTGGTCGATCAGGAAGGCCATGCCACCCGCGTCGTGGAAGTGGTTCACGTCGGCGTAGCCGTTCGGGTAGACGCGCGCCAGCAAGGGCACCACCGCCGAGAGCGCGTCGAAGTCGTCCCAGCGCAGGTCGATGCCGGCCGCGCGGGCCATGGCGACCAGGTGCAGCAGGTGGTTGGTCGAACCGCCGGTGGCATGCAGGCCGACCACGCCGTTGAGGATGGCGCGCTCGTCGATGATGTGACCCAACGGCAGGTAGTGTCCGCCGATCCAGTCCGTGGCGAGCACGCGCTCGACCGCCGTGGCCGTGAGGGCATCGCGCAATGGCGTATCCGGTGGCTCGAAGCTCGCGCCCGGCACGTGCACGCCCATGATCTCCATGAGCATCTGGTTGGAATTGGCGGTGCCGTAGAACGTGCACGTGCCGGCGCCGTGATACGAGCGCGCCTCGGCCTCGAGCAGTTCGGCACGCGTGGCCTTGCCGGCCGCGAAGGCCTGCCGCACCTTCGACTTCTCTTCGTTCGGGATACCCGACGGCATCGGGCCGGAGGGGATGAAGGCACTGGCCAGATGGCCGAACGACAATGCCCCGATCAGCATGCCCGGCACGATCTTGTCGCAGATGCCGAGGTAGACGGCGCCTTCGTACATGTCGTGCGAGAGCGATACGGCGGTGGCCATGGCGATGAGGTCGCGCGAGAACAGCGACAGGTCCATGCCCGGGCGGCCCTGGGTGACGCCGTCGCACATCGCCGGCACGCCGCCGGCCACCTGCGCGGTGGCGCCCCGTTCGCGCGCGATGCCGCGGATCAGCGCCGGATAGCGCTCGTACGGCTGGTGCGCCGAGAGCATGTCGTTGTACGCCGTGACGATGGCGATGTTGGCGGCATGCCCGTGGCGCAGCGCGTGCTTGTCGGTCTCGCCGCAGGCGGCGAAACCGTGGGCGAGGTTGCCGCACGAAAGATGGTGCCGCTTGGCGCCCTTGCCGCGCGCGGCGTCGATCTTGGCCAGGTAGGCCGCGCGCGACGCGCGGCTGCGCTCCACGAGGCGCTGGGTGACTTCGGCGAGAACGGGATGGATGCTCATGGGGCCCAGTAGACGTCGACGGGCACGCGTGCGTGCGTGAGGACCGAGCGGATGGGAAGATCCTCGCCGGCTTCGGCCCGGGCGAGCACGTCTTTCTTATCCGCGCCTTCGATGTGCAGGTAGAGCGCCCGGGTGTCGAGCACCCTGGGCAAGGTGAGCGTGATGCGCGGCTCGCCGGCGCCGTCGGCGCGCATCGACGCCACGGTCGCGCGGCCGGCCGGATCGGTCGCCTCGGACAGGTGATCGCCACCGGGGAAGAACGAGGCGGTGTGGCCGTCGCCGCCCATGCCCAGGATCACGACATCAAACGGGAGGCCGAGGGCATCGACGCGCGCGCCGACGTCGGCCAGCGCGGCATCGACGTCGTCGGCGTGCGCGGCATCGAACAGCGGCCGGAAGGTCGCCTTGCGGGCCTCATGGTGCAACAGGTGGTCGGCGACGAGGCGGGCGTTGGAGCGGTCGCTGTCGGCGCCGACCCAGCGCTCGTCGACCAGCGTGACGGTGACCTTCGACCAGTCGATCTCTTGTTCGGCCAGCACGGCGAACATCGTCTTCGGCGTGCTGCCGCCGGACACGGCCAGGGTGGCCTTGCCCCGCGCCTGGACGGCGGCGTCGAGCGTCGCGGCCACGGCGCGGGCGAGCCGGTCGGCGAGCGTCAGCTTGTCGGCGAATTCATGGCGATGGATCTTGGCGTTCATGCGGATTCCTCGGCCCAGGTGCGGCCGTCACGTTCGATGAGCGCCACGGCGGCGCTCGGACCCCAGGTGCCGGCGGTATACGGCTTGGGCAGGTCGCCGCCGGCTTCCCATGCATCGAGGATCGGGCCGGCCCAGTTCCAGGCCGCCTCGACCTCATCGCGGCGCATGAACAACGTGGGGTTACCGCGCACCACGTCGAGGATGAGCCGTTCGTAGGCGTCGGGCTGCTGCACGCCAAACGCCGTCGCGAAGCTCATGTCCAGCGGCACGTGGCGAAGGCGCAGGCCACCCGAACCCGGGTGCTTGATGGTCAGCCACAGCTTGACCCCTTCGTCGGGCTGCAGGCGCAGCGTGAGGCGGTTGGGCATCAGCGGACCGCTGGCCGGGTCGAAGATCGAATGCGGCAGCGCGCGGAACGTCACCACGATCTCCGACACGCGGCTGGGCAGGCGCTTGCCGGTGCGCAGGTAGAACGGCACGCCGGCCCAGCGCCAGTTGCCGATCTCCGCCTTGAGGGCGACGAAGGTTTCGGTCATCGACTGTTCGCTGCCCAGTTCGTCGAGGTAGCCCGGCACGCCCTGGCCTTCGGCGGCGCCCGCGCGGTATTGGCCGCGCACGGTGAGCTGGGCGGCGTTGCTGCCGTCGATGGGTCGCAGCGAACGGAGCACTTTCAGCTTCTCGTCGCGCACGGCGTCGGGCGCGAGCGAGGAGGGCGGTTCCATCGCGAGCATGCACAGCAGCTGCAGGATGTGGTTCTGCACCATGTCGCGCAACGCGCCGGCCCGGTCGTAGTAGCCCGCGCGATGGCCCACGCCGACGGTCTCGGCGACGGTGATCTGCACGTGGTCGATGTGCTGGGCGTTCCACAGCGGCTCGAACAGCGCGTTGCCGAAGCGCAGCGCGAGCAGGTTCTGCACCGTTTCCTTGCCCAGGTAATGGTCGATGCGATAGGTCTGCGACTCGGTGAAGACCTCGGCGACCGCGTCGTTGATCGCGTTGGCGCTCTGCAGGTCGCGGCCGATGGGTTTTTCGAGCACTACGCGCGAACCGTCGCCGTTGAGGCCGAGCGCGCCCAGGCGCTGGCAGATGTCGGTGAAGATCTCCGGGGAGGTCGAGAGGTAGAACACGCGGATGTGTTCGGCCCGCTCGCCGAGCAGCTGGGCGAATTCGTCCCAGCCGTCGGCCTTGCGCGCGTCGAGCGAGCGGTAGCCCACCATGGCCAGGAACGCGTCCAGCTGCGCCGGGGCGACGTGGGCCACGCCCTTTTCGATCGCCGCGCGCACCTGCTCGCGGTAACCGGCGTCGTCAAGCCCTTCGCGGGCGACGCCGATGATGCGGCTGCGGGTCTGGATCTGGCCTTCGACGAACCGGTGATACAGCGCGGGAAGGAGTTTGCGTACGGCGAGATCGCCGGTGCCGCCGAAGATGACGAGATCGAAGGGTTCGATCAGGGGGAGGGGAGCGCTCACGACAGTCGCCTCATGGAATCGGTGAATAGGCCACAGGATCGTACCAGTGACATACCAGGAGCTACCAGCCCCGTACCACTCGACAGCATGCCATTGACTGTGGCGCGCTGTCGCAAGCCGATGAAAACGTTTCCCCTGACATTTAAATCGTGCCAAACAGGTGTTTGAATCCCAGTCACCGTGAGACTTCTATGGGGGCGCTTGCCCAAGTGGTCGGCCATTGGTATCGTCCGCGAATGGAAAGCGCCCTCGTCGCCGAGTACCAACGCCTGCAACACGATCCGGCCTCCCGGCAGCCGCTGGCGTACATGCGCCTGCGCCGGGCCATCCGCAACGTGATCGAGAACGGTCAGGTGCAGGTCGGCCACGCCTTGCCCAGCGAGCGCGACCTGGCCCGGGTGCTGACCCTGTCGCGGGTGACGGTACGCAAGGCCATCGGTGGCCTGGTCGAAGACGGCCTGCTCACCCAGCGGCACGGCGCGGGCACCTTCGTCTCCGAACGCATCGTCAAGCCGCTGTCGCGGATGACCAGCTTCACCGAAGACCTTCGCGCGCGCGGGCTGAACCCCCGCTCGGAGTTCTTCGAACGCGCCATCGGCGAAGTCACGCCCGAAGAGGCCATGGCGATGAACCTTTCCCCGGGCACGCAGGTGGTTCGCCTGCATCGGTTGCGCTATGCCGGCGACGAGCCGCTGGCGATCGAGCGCAGCGCCGTGCCGCTGTCCCTGCTGCCCGATCCGCAGCTGGTGGAAGATTCCCTCTACGAAGCGCTCGACAAGCTGGGCAATCGGCCCCTGCGCGCCTTGCAACGCCTGCGCGCCGTGGTGCTGGGCCCGGCGCAGACGCGCCTGCTGCGCCTGTCCGCGGGCAGCGCCGGCCTCAACATCGAACGACGCAGCTTCCTCGACGACGGACGCATCGTCGAATTCACCTGTTCCTGGTACCGCGGCGATATCTACGATTTCGTGGCGGAACTGCAAAGCGACTGACCGAGCCCCGACCATGACCTCCTCGCCGCAAGACACCCTGATGTATCGCGAAGCACACGAGACGGCGGAGGTCGTCGAGCGGCAGCTGCAGCACAACGACGCCGTCGTGGCCGCGTTGGCCGAACGCCTGCGTGCACGCCCGCCACGCATGGTCATCACCTGCGCCCGCGGCAGCTCCGACCACGCCGCGATGTATGCCAAATACGTCTTCGAGACGCAGCTGGGCGTGGTCACCGCGTCGGCGTCGCCGTCGGTGACATCCATCTATCACGCCGACCAGCACCTGGACGGCGCGCTCTACGTGGCGGTGTCGCAGTCGGGCAAGAGCCCCGACCTCGTCCGCAACGCCGAGGCCGCGCGACGCGCGGGTGCCTACGTGGTGGCGCTGGTCAACGTGGTCGATTCGCCGCTGGCCGCGATCGCCGACGTGGTGGTGCCGCTGCACGCGGGTCCGGAAAAGAGCGTCGCCGCGACCAAGAGCTACCTCGGCGCGCTGTTCGCCATCCTGCACATCGCCGCGCGCTGGAGCGGCAAACCCGAGATCGCCGACGCGCTCACCGCGCTGCCCGCCCAACTGCGCCAGGGCTGGGATGCCGACTGGTCCGCGCTCACCGACGGCCTCGTCGATGCGCACAACCTCTTCGTGGTGGGTCGCGGCTTCGGCTTCGCGGGAGCGCTCGAGGCGGCGCTCAAGTTCAAGGAAACCTCGGGCCTGCATGCGGAGGCGTTCAGTGCCGCCGAGGTCAAGCACGGCCCGATGGCGCTCGTCGGCCCCGACTTCCCCGTGCTGTTCTTCGCGCAGAACGACGACACCCTGCCCGGCGTGCTCGACGTGGCCGCGGAGTTCCGCAAGCGTGGCGCGCGCGTTTGGATTGCGGCGCCCGGCGCCCAGGGCGAAGACGTGCTTCCGCTGGTCGCCACGGCGCCCATCGCGGCACCGCTGGTCACCGTGCAGAGCTTCTATCGCGCCACGGCGGCGCTCGCGCTCAAGCGCGGGTTCGACCCGGACGTGCCGCCGCATCTGAACAAGGTGACCGAGACGGTCTGAAGCCCGGGGGCGCGGGCATGCGCCCTGACGGAACGGGACGTTCGCTCACCGGCTGACACGGCCCCGCGCGTCCGCTTCCGCGTGCCGCCTCCCATCCCCCACCCTCCAGCTAACGAAGGACTCTCCCCATGACTACCGCCCTCGTCAACGGCCGGGTACTCACCGACAACGGGTTCCAGAGCGGCTTCGCCGTGCTGGTGGACGGCGGCACCATCGCCGGCCTCGCCCTGCCCTCCGATCCGCGCGTGCGTGCCGCCGAGCGTGTCGACCTGGGCGGGCGCACGCTGCTGCCGGGCTTCATCGATTGCCAGGTCAACGGCGGCGGCGGCGTGCTCTTCAACGACACGCCCACCGTCGATGCGATCCGCGCCATCGGCCAGGCGCATGCGCGGTTCGGCACCACGGGATTCCTGCCCACGCTGATCAGCGACGACGCGGCCGTGATGGCCAGGGCGATCGACGCGGTGAACGACGCCGTGGCCCAGGGCGTGCCGGGGGTGCTCGGCATCCATCTGGAAGGCCCGTTCATCGCACCCGAGCGCAAGGGCGTGCACGACCCGGCGAAGTTCCGCATCGCCGATGCCGACGACATCGCCATGGTGGCGCGTCGCCACGGCGGCGTGACCCTGCTCACCCTCGCCCCGGAACGGGCCAGCGACGACGTGCTGCGCCAGCTGGTCGACCACGGGGTGATCGTCTGCGCCGGCCATACCGCCGCCGATTACGACACCACGCGTAACGCGCTCTCGCTGGGCGTGCGCGGCTTCACGCACCTGTTCAACGCGATGACGCCGTTCACCAGCCGCGAACCCGGCGTGGTCGGCGCAGCGCTGGAAGACGCGACGAGCTGGTGCGGGTTGATCGTGGACGGCCACCACGTGCACCCGGCATCGTTGCGCGTCGCCATCGCGGCCAAGGCGAAGGAGAAGATGATCCTCGTCACCGACGCGATGCCGCCGGTGGGTTCGGACAACCCGAACTTCGTGCTCAAGGGCGAGACCATTACCGCGCGCGACGGCGTCTGCCAGACCGCGGACGGTACGCTGGCCGGCTCGGCCCTCGACATGGCGAGCGCGGTGCGCAACACCGTCGACCTCGTCGGCGTCGCGCTGGACGAGGCCTCGCGCATGGCCTCGACCTACCCTGCCGCGTTCCTCGGCCTGGGTGCCACGCACGGTCGCATCGCCGCCGGCTGCCGCGCCGACTTCGTCGTGGTGGACGACACGCTGCAGGTGTCCGAGACGTGGATCGGCGGACAGCAGGTGTTCGTCGCCCGCTAGGCGCCCGCCCCTGCGGGAAGCGGGCAAGGTGCCGGGCTCCCCGGACGTCCGTGAAGAACCCCAAAAAGCCGGCGACTCCGCGCCGGCTCGATACAGGGAGAGGGTGGGCCGCCCGGATACGCTGCCCGGGCGGCCTGGGTCGATCAGAGCGAGAAGTCGTACCTCACGCCGAAGCGGAAATAACGCGGTGCCTGGAAGGCGATGGGACGGCGGTAATCCGGATTCGCCGCCGGCTGCCCGTTGGCGTCGACCGTATCCAGTTCGCCGGTATCGACCTGGCCGACGACGCGCTGCTTGCCGGCCACGTTGAACACCGCCGCCGTGAAGGCCAACGGCTGCTCCGCGCCCGCCCACATGGGACGGTATTCGGCGTTGAGATCGAGACTCCACGTCCACGGCAGGCGACCCCGCGAACCACGGGGTGCCGGGCGGAAGCCGCACTCGAAATACGACGCGCCGTACTGGATCGCATCGACCGGATCCTGGCCCAGGCAGTTCTTCGGCCGTCCCGTCGCCACCGCGAGGTTGCCGCCGATCAGCCATTCGGGCGTGGCCTGCCAGTAGCCGTATGCCTTCAACTGGTGCGTGCGGTCGTTGGGCAGCGGACCGTTCGAATACTGCATGATTTCCGGCGCGTCCCAATCCTGCGTCACCGACGGGTCGAGCTGGCCGATGTCGGACTTCAGCTGGCCCTCGGAGTTGCCGTAGCTGCGCGAGAAGGTGTAATCGACGCGACCGTACCATTGGTTGGCGAGCTGGTGTTCGAGGTAGAGCTCCAGCGAGTAGTACTTGCGCTTGAGGTCCGGGAACGCCACGCCCTCGGGCGAGGTGAAGTCTTCCTTGGTGAGGCGGAACGGCACCAGGGTGCCGTTGCCGTCCACGTCGACGTTGAAGGTGTTCGACTTGCCCGGATTGAACAGGTAGCAGCCGGGAATGGACGCGTTGGTGATGTCGATGCCGTTGCGCGCGGCGTATTTCTCGAACGGACGGCTGTCGCAGAAGTCGTCGATCGAGCTCTTCAGCTTGCGGTAGGTCGCCTTGGCGCCGAAGCTCCAGTCGGCACCCAGCGCCTTGTCGAAGCCCAGGATGTACTCGTCCTGGTAATACGCGTCGATGCCCACCGCGGCGATCGTCCTGGGATTGAGCGGCGTGCCGTCCTCGCCGTTGAGATACGCGCGCGTGCCGATCTGCTGCGCCCCGAGCGGTTCGCCGGTGTTCGGGTCCACGCCGGTAAAGGTGTAGTACTCCGAGTAGTAGGTCGACGCCGACGCACCGCGAATGGCCACGTTCGACGGAATCGCCAGGTGGTAACGACCGGCGTTGGCGTAGAGCTTGAACGTCGAATCGCCGAACACGTCCCACGTGACGCCCAGTCGCGGGGCGAGTTGGTGGCGCTGGGCCACGTAGGTCTGGCCGTCGCCGTTGATGTTCTTGAACTGCTCGTTGCGCAAGCCGATGGAGGCCATCCAGCGATCGGTGATCTGCCACTTGTCTTCGATGAACTGAGCTTCCTGCTCCACCTTCACGTTGGCGCCCGTCTGGAACAGGCGCTTCTGCGCGAAGTACTGCACGCCCGGCGGCACGACGATGCCTCGACTGGGGATCGCACCGGCGGCGGCGTAGATCCAGCGATAGCCGCCCTCGTAGACGTTGCCGGAGTAGGACTCGAGCGTCTGGTTGTCGACGCCAGCGCGCAGGTCGTGATCGCCGACGTGGTATTCGACGTCCAGGCGCCAGCCCTTGGTCTTGTCTTTCGCGCCCTGGCCGAGCACGGTGCCGTTGACCAGACCGCAGCCGACGATCTTCTCGCCCACCGGGATACCCTGGCGGTTGTCGAGGATCCATGGGCAGTTGGGCGAACCGGCGTAATCGAGGTTGCGCTGGTGCCGCGTGTTGCTGCGGCCATAGAGCGCGTTCACCGTGAGTTCGTCGGTGAGGTAGCCGGTGTACTTGCCGATGTAGACGTCGCCGCCCGGCGCGGAACCCGCGCCCGCGTCGAAGTTCTTGAGGTTGTCGGTGCCCAGGTACTGCGCACGCGTACCCGTGGCGTAGTCGTACGCGTAGACGCTGCGCTCGATGTTCGACTTGTCGCCCAGGCCCGTCACTTCGAGCAGGTGGTTGTCGGTGATGTTCCAGTCGATCTTGGCCAGCCACTTGGTGGCCTTGGATGCCTGGTGGGTGCGTTGCGCGGTGACGCTGTTGGACGTGCTGTTGAGGTTGGAGCGGGTGAAGTCGGAGGCGGCGAACAGGAACAGCTTGTCCTTGATCAGCGGGCCGCTGAGGTACCCGGTGTACTGCGTGTCGCCGGAGCGATTCTCCTCCCGGAACTGGTAGAGCTCGCCGTTGGTACGGTAGATGTTCTTCGGCTTCTGGCGCAGGCCCTTGGGCGTGACGTAAAGGCCGACGCCGGCCTTCCATTCGTTGCCGCCGCGCTTGGTCACGATGTTGATCACGCCGCCGGTGGAGCGGCCGTATTCGGCGCCGTAGCCGCCGGTGTAGATCTGCTGCTGGTCGATCGCATCGAACGGCAGGCTGGTGAAACCCAGGCCGGTCAGCGCGTTGGTGACCGAATAGCCGTTGATGTAGTACTGGTTTTCCGACGCCGACGAACCGCCGAACGAGGCCACGTTGCCATAGCGCGAATCGCCCGATACCACGCCCGGGGCAAGCAGCGCCGCGGCGGTGACGTCGCGGGCGAGGGGAATCTTCTGAAGTTGCTGCGAGGTGAGCACCGTACGCGAGTCGACGGACGAGACGTCGATCGCCGGCAGCGCGTTGCCGGTGACCTGCACGCCTTCGAGCGTCTGCGCCTGGGCGCTGCCGGCGGCCGCGCCCGCGAACGAGACGTCGATGCCGCCGCCGATGTTCACCTGCACGTTGTCGCGGCTCTCCACGACCTGGCCGCCGCGTTGCAGCGTCACCTTGTAGCGGCCGATCGGCAACGACGGCACGCGGTAGCGACCCTCGGCGTCCACGCCGGTATCGCGGGCGAAGCCGGTGTCGAGGTTTTCCAGGCGCACCGTGGCGCCCTCCGGTTGCGCGACGCGGCCGAAAACGACGCCGGACGCATTGGACTGGGCCATGACCGACCCGCTGGCGAAGCACAGGGCCAGCGCGAGGCACAGGGTGGAGCGACGCGGCGCGCGGCCGCCGGAATGGCACATCTGCATGGTGTGGTGTCTCCCCGAATTGAACCGCCAAAGGGCCCGTCCGCGGCTCGGCCGGGCCCAACGTTCAAACGCGATGTCGCCACGCCCGACCGGATCCCCCGGGTCGACCGCCCCCTGTCGGCGCAAGAACTTGCGCCCGGCGACATCGATGACCAACTACCCGCAAAAGATTGCGAATGTCAAGCGATCGTTAGAAATTCGTGACTTGGCGCCCGTCCGTGGCTAAAGTGGCGCCCGTTCGGGTGTCCCGGCCGGCGTTCGGCCGACGGGATGAAACGGGAAGCCGGTGCGCCGCCAATGCGGCAAGGCCGGCACTGCCCCCGCAACGGTATGCGCCGCGAGGTCCCCTGGGTCCTCCGCCGCCGGCCGACGCCACTGTCCTTGAGGATGGGAAGGTGCCGGCGGCGAGCCATCGTCGATGGCCGGCGCGAGTCCGGAGACCGGCCCGCGCGAACGTCCGCCTGAGAAGCCTCTCAGATGCGGCCGTTTTCTTATTCGGACGATTCGCGGCGGGCGGATCCGGACCGCCCGCGGCCCCGGTCGTGCGCGTCGTTCGTCTTCCCGTCGCGACGTCCATCGCAGCGTGACGAGGACCCGTTTCATGAAGAAGACCCTGCTCGCGACGGCCCTGCTGTCGTCCATCGCCTCCGCGCACGCGGCCGACGGCGTCGCCGGCGACCGGCTCGATCCGGTCGTGGTGACCGCCAATCGCGCGCCCACCCCGCTCGACGAGGTGCTCGCCCCGGTGACCGTGATCTCGCGCGAGGACATCGACCGCCTGCAACCGACCAGCGTCCAGGACCTGCTCACCGGCCTGCCCGGCGTGGTCATGGCGAACACGGGCGGTATCGGCCAGCAGACGTCGCTCTTCATGCGCGGCACCAACAGCGCGCACACCCTGGTGCTGGTCGACGGCGTCCGTGTGGGCACCGTCGGCGCCGGCCTGCCCGCCTACGAACAGCTCCCGGTGGAACAGATCGACCACATCGAAATCGTGCGTGGCCCGCGCTCGAGCCTCTACGGCTCGGATGCGATCGGCGGCGTGATCCAGATCTTCACCCGTCACGGCGAGGCGGGGCAGCCGCCGGCACCGACCGTGTCGGTCGGCACGGGTAGCCACGGATACACCCAGGGCCAGGTCGGCGTCTCCGGGGGCACCACGCACGGCTGGTACAACGCCAGCCTCGGCGGCCAGTACACGGCCGGCATCAACGCGTGCCGCATCGGCGCGGCGCAGGGGTCCAAGGGCTGCTTCACCGACGAACCGGACGACGACGCCTACCGCACCTATAACGGCGCGCTGGCCGGCGGCTATCGCTGGGACGACGGCACGGAACTGACCGGCACCTGGATGCGCAGCAAGGGCACCATCGAATACGACGGCGATTTCCAGAACCTCACCCGGCGGTCGCAACAGGTGGCCGGTGCGAAGCTCGGCGTCGACGTGATGGCCGGCTGGCGCATGTCGCTGGCCCTGGGCCAGAACCAGGACCGGGCCGACAATTACCTCAACGGCCTGGGCAAGACGGTGCGCGATCCGGTGACGTTCGCGCCGATCGTCACCGACCCGGACAGGTATCGCGTCGGTTACCTCTACTCGCGGCGCAATCAGGCCTCGTGGCAGAACGACGTCGCGCTCGCCCCGGGCCAGACCCTCAGCGCCGGCGTCGACCTGCAGCAGGAGCGCCTGCGCAGCGACACCGATTACCTGAAGGACCGGCGTGACAACACGGGCGTGTTCGCACTCTACCAGGGCGTGTTCGGCCCGCATGAGATCCAGCTGTCGGCCCGCCACGACCACAACGACCAGTTCGGCAACCACACCACCGGCTCCGCCGCCTATGGGTTTGCGTTCGGCCAGGGCCTGAAGGTCACGGCCTCGTACGGCAGCGCCTTCCACGCGCCGACCTTCAACGACGAGTATTACCCCTATGGCGCACCGGTCGATCTCAAGCCGGAAACCTCGCGCACCGCGGAGATCGGCCTGTCGGCCCACCAGGGGATATGGCACTGGGCGGTCAACGCGTACCAGACCAAGGTCGACGACCTGATCGCGTTCGATGCCGCGTTCCTGCCGGTCAACGTCAGCCAGGCACGCATCCGCGGCCTCGAAGGCCAGGTCGGCGCGGACGTGGACGGCTGGCACCTGCGCGGCTACGCGACCCTGCAGCAGCCGAAGAACCGCGACGCCGGCGTGCAACACGACAACCTGCTGGCCCGTCGCCCCGAGCGGACCGCCCGCGTGGACATCGACAAGGACCTGGGGGCGTTCACCCTCGGCGGTTCGGTCTACGCGGCAGGCTACAGCTACGACGACGCGGCCAACACGACGCGCCTGGGCGGCTACGCCACCGCCGACCTGCGTGGCACCTGGCACCTGGACAGCGCCTGGAGCGTGCAGGGCCGCGTCGCCAACCTCGCCGACAAGCGCTACGAGACCGCCGCCTACTACAACCAGCTTGGCCGCACCTACTACCTGACCGTCCGCTTCACCCCCACGGCCAGGTAGTCCCCGCGCGACGGGTCAGCCCCCTGCCTTCCGGCAGGGGCCTGACCATAGGCACACGCGGGACGAGGGCGCCGGAGGGCATAAAATCCCCCGACGCGGGGACGGTTCCCCGCGATCACAGGGAGTCACGTGAACCTCTTCGCCCCCTTCATCCGCCGGCCGATCGGCACCTCGCTGCTGGCAGCGGGGCTGCTGCTGGCCGGCGCGCTGGCCTATCGCCTGCTCGGCGTGGCCGCGCTGCCGTCGATCGACGTGCCGGCCGTGGCGGTGTTCGCGCAGTTGCCGGGCGCCAACGCGCAGACGATGGCGTCCACGGTCATCGCCCCCCTGGAACGCCACCTCGGGCGCATCCCCGGCGTGGACCAGATGTACTCCAGCAGCAACGATTCCAGCGGCTTCGTGCGCGTGCGATTCAGCATGGACCGCAACACCGACGCCGCCGCCCGCGACGTGCAGGCCGCCATCAACGCCTCGTTGGCCGATCTGCCACCGATGCCGGCGCCGCCGCAATACTTCAAGTTCGACACCAGCCAGATTCCCGTGCTGCTGGTGACGCTCACGTCGAAGACGATGCCCCCCGACCGGTTGTTCGACCTGGTCGACACGCAAATCAAGCCCGCGGTGGCGCAGATTCCCGGTGTGGCCCGTGTGCAGGTGTTCGGCGGCACGCCGCACGCCGTTCGCATCGAGCTGGACACCCGCGCGCTGGCCGCCAAGGGGCTGACCGCCAACGACGTCGGCAACGCGCTGCGCGCGGCCAACGTCACCTCGCCCCAGGGCGTGCTGAGCGACGGCCGCACGCAAATGACCGTCATCGCCAACGACAGCCTGCACACGCCGGAGGAGTTCGCCCGCATCCTCGTCGCGTCCAAGAGCGGCACGCCGGTGCGGCTGTCGGACATCGCCAGGGTGTACAGCGGCCAGCAGGATCAATACCAGGCCGCCTGGTTCCAGGGGCAACGCTCGGTCACCATGCAGATGAGCCGCCGCCCCGAGGCGAACGCGATCGCCACGGCCGAGGCCATCCGGGCGGCGCTGCCGCGCTTCCACGGCATGCTGCCGGCCGACGTGGAGATCACCCCGATCTTCGACCTCACGCAGACCACGCAGTCGGCTCTGCACGAGGTGAAGGTCGCCCTGCTCATCAGCATCGTGATGGTCGTGCTGGTGATGCTCGTGTTCCTGCGCCGCCTGGGCCCCACCCTCATCGCCACGCTAAGCGTGCCGCTGTCGCTGGCCGGTGCCTTCGTGGTGATGTGGACGCTCGGCTACACGCTCAACACGCTGTCGCTGATGGCCCTGGTGCTGTGCATCGGCTTCGTCGTCGACGATGCGATCGTGGTCATCGAAAACATCGTGCGCCACATGGAGAACGGCAGCGGCCCGATGCCGGCCTCGCTGGAAGGCGTACGCGAGATCGGCTTCACCGTGATCTCGATCACCCTGTCGCTGGTGGCGGTGTTCGCGCCCCTGCTCTTCGGCAACAGCCTCATCACCAAGCTGCTGCGTGAGTTCTCGGTGACGCTCGCGGCCGCGGTGCTGATCTCGGCCGTGGTGTCGCTCACCCTCACCCCCGCGCTGTGCGCGTATTACCTCAAGCACGACGCCCCCGATCGCCAGCCCGGCCGCCTGGAACAGCGGCTGGAGCGTTTCGACCGGGGCTTCCTGCGTCTCTACCAGCGCGGCCTCGACTGGGCCATGCGCCATCGCCGCCTGATGCGCTGGCAGCCGCTGATCCTGCTTATCGCCACGTTCGTGCTCGGCTTCGCGGTGGTGAAGACCGCCGGCGGCAACTTCATGCCCGACGAAGACACCGGCATGCTCCAGGTGGAGGTCACCGCCGATGCGAACATTTCGCCGCAGGTGCTTACCACGCGCCTGCGGCGCGTGGCCGACATCATGCAGCATGACGCCACGGTGGCCGACGTCACGGCGATCCTGGGCGGCGACAGCGGCGGCTCGGTAGGCAGCCAGGGCACCATGTTCGTCGACCTCAAGCCCAAGGGCAGCGGGCCCGGCGAACGCCGCGAGTCGCTCAAGTCGATCGTCGAGCGGCTGGGCAAGGAGTACGACAAGCTCCCCGACGTGCAGGTGTTCATGACGCCCATCCAGTTCCTCGGTGGCGGTGGCGGCAACACCAATCGCGGGCAGTATTCGTTCCAGCTCATCAGCACCAGCGGCGAAGACCTGCAGCCCTGGACGTTGAAACTGGTGCGCCACTTGCGCTCCCTGAAAGCATTTCGCGACGTCGGCAGCGACTTCGACGTGGTCGGCAAGCAGCAGATGATCGAGGTCGATCGCAACGCCGCCGGCCGTCTCCACGTGACGCTGGGCCAGATCGACACCGCTCTTTACGGCGCGTTCGGGCAGAGCCAGATCTCGGTGATCTATTCGGACATCAACCAGTACTGGGTGGTGCTCACCGCCGCCGCCGCGGAAACCCTCAGCGCCGATGCGCTGCTCAACACCTACATCAAGAGCGGCACGGGCAAGATGGTGCCGCTGTCGGCGGTGGCGAAGATCCAGCCGCGCGCCGCGCCCACCTCGGTCACCCACCAGAACCAGCTCGAATCGGCCGACATCACCTACAACCTCGCCCCGAAGATCACTCCCGACAAGGCCACGCCGATGGTGGAGGAAGCGATCCGCGCCATCCACCTGCCCCCGGGCATCCGCATGGACGTCACCGGCACCAACCAGCGCATCCGCGACGCGCAGTCCAACGGCATGGTGCTGCTGGTCGGTGCGATCCTCGCGGTGTACATCGTGCTGGGCGTGCTTTACGAGAGCCTGATCCACCCGCTGACCATTCTCTCCACGCTGCCCGCCGCCGGTTGCGGCGCGTTCCTGGCGATGCTGGTGACGCAGACCCAGCTCACCCTCATGGCGATCATTTCGGTGCTGCTGCTGATCGGCATCGTGAAGAAGAACGCGATCCTGATGGTCGACTTCGCGCTGGTCGCCGAGCGCGAACACGGCATGTCGCCCGTGGAGGCGATCCGCCAGGCGGCGCTGGTACGCTTCCGTCCGATCACGATGACGACGCTGGTCGCGATGGGCGCGGCACTGCCGCTGGCGATCGGCTTCGGCGTGGGCTCGGAGATGCGCCGGCCGCTGGGCATCGCGATCGTCGGCGGCCTGCTCGTGTCGCAGTTGCTGACGCTGCTCAGCACGCCGGCCATCTACCTGTTCAACCACGACCGCAAGGAACGCAAGGCCCGGCGCAAGCGCCGGCGCATGCTGCGCCGACGCTACAAGCGCTGGATGGCGATCCGCAAGGCCGCGAAGAAACCACGCTAAAGACGACAAGGGCACCCGCGGGTGCCCTTGTCGCATCACGCCGCCGCGCTGGCCGGCATCATCGTCGCCCGCCTCCAGCGGCCGCTGTGGTAGTACACCGCCGCGATGCCGAGCGACACGACCGAGCTGACGGGAAAGCTCCACCAGATCGCGTCCGCGCCCCAGCTCGGCTCGAGCAGCAGCGCGAAGGGATAGCGCACGCCCCACATCGACACCGCGAGCGCGACCAGCGGCATCATCACCGCGCCGGTGGCGCGGACCACGCCGAAGAGCACGAACGTCACGCCGAACAGCAGGTAGGACCACACCACCACGGCGTTCAGATGGCGGGCGATGCCCAGCGCGGTGCTGTCCGAGCCCAGGAAGATCGCGGCGGCGCCGCCGGCGAACGCGTAGACGACCAGCACCAGCACGCCGGTCAGGCCGAGGCTGGCGAGGATACCGACGCGGCCGACGGTCGCCACGCGATCCCAGCGCTTCGCCCCGACGTTCTGCGCCACCATCGACGAGACCGCCATGCCCACCGCGAAAGCCGGCATCTGGATGTAGTTCCACAATTGCACGGCCGCCCCGTAGGCCGCCGTGGTCTGCGAGCCGTGGCCGTTCACCAGCGACATCATGATGATCGCCGACGAGGTGATCACCAGCATCTGCGCCCCCATCGGCAGGCCCTTGAGCACCAGCGCCTTGAGGATGGCGGGCTCCGGCAGCAGCAGGCGCGCGTCGGCCGCGCGCAGGCAGAGGAAGTGCTTGCGGGCGTACATCCACGCGACGAGGCCGCCCAGCGACAGGCCCTGCGCGATCAGGGTCGCGACCGCCGAGCCGGCGATGCCCAGCGAAGGCACCGGTCCCGCGCCGAAGATGAAGAGCGGGTTGAGCGCGATGTCGAGCACCACCGACACGATCATGAAGGCGAACGGCGTGCGCGAGTCGCCCGCGCCACGCAGCACCATCATCAGGAAGGTGTAGAGGTACATGAAGGGCAGGGCGAGAAAGATGATGCGCAGGTAGTCGATGGCGTAGGGACGCGCATCGGCGGGCGTGCCCATCGCGTGGAGCAACGCCGGCGTGGCGAAATACCCCGCGACGGATACCACCAGGGACACCGTCATGAAGAAGCTCAGCCCGGTGCCGACGATACGGCGCGCCGCGTCGACATCGCGCGCGCCCAGCGCCTGCCCGACGAGGATGGTGGTCGCGATGCCGATGCCCAGCACCAGGCCGAGCAGGAAGAACAGCACCAGCGTCGCGTTGGCGGTGGCGGCGAACGCCGCTTCGCCGAGGTAACGGCCCACCCACATCACGTTGATCGAAGCGTTGAGCGACTGCAGGACATTGGTGCCCAGCATCGGCAGGGCGAAGAGCAGCAGGGTGCGCGTGATCGGTCCCTCGACGAGGGCATGGTCGGCAGGGCGGTTCATTCGGCGGCGTCCACGCGCGCGGCAAGAAGGGCGACGTAATCTCGCACGTCGGCGGGCCAGTCGGCCATGCACGCGGCGAAGCCGGCGGCATCGTCACGGTGGAAGGCGCGCGAGGCGTCCTCGTAGCCGGGCAGGTCGCCCGCAAGGGCAAACATCACTCGATCGACCGCCTCGCGGCGCTGGCGCCGCCGATCGGCCGGTGCCTCGTCGCGGCTGGCCGTCTCGACCAGGCGGCGCAGCGCCACGGACGCGCCGCCCGGCTGCGCGGCGAGCCAGGCCCAATGGCGAGGCAGCAACGTTACCTCGCGGGCGACCACGCCCAGCCGGGGGCGCCCCGGCCCGCGCCGGGTGGGCTCCGGGGCGGGGACGTCATCCAGGCGCGCCAGCATGTCGTCCACGCTGCCGCGGTAATCCAGATCGCGCGGCGCACCGGTGGTGTCGTCGTAGATGATCGGTTGCGCCCCCGGTCGCGCGTCGAGCAGCACTTTGCACTGTTCGGCGACGCGCGGGAGCGACCCTGAGGCGATACGGCGGTGGCCGTCGAAAGCGGTATAGGTCGTCATGCGCGCATATTATCCGGGTCAAATAGAGATCGCAATACTACCCGGATCAAATGTCGTCGCGATGACGCTAGGGCGCGCCCCAGGCGTAGCTGTCCATCGCGAGCACGCCGTAGGTGATCCCGCCCTCGATCACCTGGGGCGTGTCACCGTCGGCCGCTCCCACCGCCACCAGCAAGGGCAGGTAATGCTCTTCGGTGGGATGGGCGCGAATCGCGCTGGGTGCGCGCTGCCGGTAGCCGAGCAGCGCGGCAACGTCTCCGGCCAGCACGGCGTCGCGGCTCCACGCGGCGAACGCGGCCGCGTAGTCGGCGTGGCCGCCATCGCGGCGGATCTCGTAGAGGTTGTGGGTGAGCGAGCCGGAACCGATCACCGCGACACCGCGCTCGCGCAGGCCGGCGAGCGCCTGGCCCAGGCGCAGCGCACCGGCCGTATCGAGGTTGTGCGGCATCGACACCTGGATCACCGGCACGTCCGCCTCGGGCCGCAGATAACGCAGCGGCACCCACGCGCCATGATCGAGGCCTCGCTCGTCGTCCACCATGGCCGCGAATCCGCGGTCGATCAACAGCGACACCGCTTCCGCAGCCAGTGCCGGGGCACCCGGGGCGGGGTAGGTCAACGCATAAAGCGGCGGCGGGAAGCCGCCGAAGTCGTGGATCGTCGCGGGGCGCGCGGCACCGGTGACCCGCACGCCGCAGGTCTGCCAGTGGGGCGACACCACGACGATGGCCGTGGCGTCGGCGAGGCGTGTTTCGCCCAACGCCGTCAGCCTCGAACCCAGCAGGCCGGGTTCGAGGGCGAAGGTGGGAGCACCGTGGGAGACGAAGATCGCGGGCGCGCGGGTCATGGGAAGGCACCGTGGGGGACACGCCCAATCTAGGTGTTCGTCCCCGTGCATGAAATCGCCACGGGGCGAACGGATCGGTGCACGACGGGAACAATGACCATCCGCAGTATCTTGCGCCGCGAAAACCCGCATGAGAATCTTAGGAATCGCTTACGTGCGTGCCGGGATACCCGTCCCGCCTTTGTCCCAGCGGGTCGGGAGGGACGAGGAACACCGCCATGATCATCTCCCTCCAGGGAGCTGCGCCGATCGCCGTGGGGCATCGTCGCCACGTCTACCAGCACCCGGACGATCCGGGCCTGCTGATCAAGGTGATGCGCGCCGACAACCGGCCACGTCACTGGTACCACGCGCCATGGTATCGCCGCCTCGCGCGCACGGGCCCCTACGCGACCTACATGCGCGAGTTCACCGAATGCCTGGCGTCGCGGCGCTATGCGAAGGAGCCATCGCCGCTGGTCCGTATCGTGGGCCTGGTGGATACGGATATCGGCCTGGGCCTGGTCGCCGAACGCGTGGTGGGCCGCGACGGTGGCCTTGCACCGTCGCTCGCGGCGATGGTCCGCGAGCAGGGGATGACGCCGGCCATCGCATCGCTGATCAACCGCCTGTTCGATGAGGTGCTTCGGCACTACGTGATCGTGAGCGACCTGCGCGCGGAGAACGTCGTGCATGGCACCGACTCGGCCGGTGGGCCGCGCCTGGTGATCGTCGACGGCTTCGGCCCGACGAACAGGCTGCCGCTGAACGGGGTGAGCCGGCGCTACGACGTCCGTCGCACGCGGCGCCAGTTCGACCGGCTGCGCGTGCAACTGGCGCAACTGGCGCGGCAGCGCGATCCCGTCGCGGTCACGGCACCGGCGCCGTCCGCGTCACGGGCCGGCTGACCTCAGGACGCCACGGGATCGGCGGGCGCCACCTGGGCGCCCAGTTCGTCCAGCGGCACCGGCCGGGAGAACAGCCATCCCTGCATGGCGGTGCAGCCCTCGGCCATCAGCCAGCGCCGCTGCCAGGGCGTCTCCACGCCTTCGGCGACCACCTCCAGGCGAAGGTTGCGGGCAAGGAACACGATCGAGCGGCAGATCGAGGCATCCACGTCCTCCTGCAGCAGGGCGGAGGTGAAGTGCCGGTCGATCTTGACCTTGTCCAGGGGCAGGCGCGACAGGTACATGAGGTTGGAATAGCCCGTGCCGAAGTCGTCCAGGGCAATGCTCACGCCCATCGCGCGCAGTTCGTGCAGGGTCTGGATGGCCCGTTCCGGCTCCTGCATGAACGCGCTCTCGGTCAGTTCCAGCTCGAGCGACGAGGCGGGGGCCCCGGTTTCCTCCAGCGCACGGCGCACCTCGGCGACGAGGTCCGCGTTCACCAGTTGCTGCGCGGAAATATTCACCGCGATACGGCAGTCGGGGCCGAGCAGCTCGGCGATGCGCCGCTGCTGCCGGCAGGCCTCGCGCAGCACCCACTGGCCGATCTGCACGATGGCGCCAGTTTCTTCCAGGAGCGGCACCAGGCGATCGGGCATGTCGAGGTCACCGGGCGCCGACGGCCAGCGCAGCAGGGCCTCGACACCGATCACCCGGCCGTCGTCGCCGGCGTGCTGCGTCTGCCAGACCAGCGCAAGCTCGTCGTCCAGGTGGGCGCCGGACAGGCGGCTGAGCACGGTGAGCCGCGCCATCGCGACGGCGTGCATATCGGGCGAGTAGCGTTTCCAGGTGTGCCGCCCCGAGCGCTTGGCGTCGTACATGGCCGTGTCGGCGTTGCGGATCAGGGTATCGGCGTCGGCGCCGTCCCGGGTCGCGAAGGCCACGCCGATGCTGCAGCGAAGGCGCTGCACCGTGCCGCCGACTTCCAGCGGTTCCTCGATGGCCGCCTGGATGCGCGGCAGCACCTGGAGGGCCTGGGCTACCGGCCCGGTGAAGGGCAGCATCGCCACGAACTCGTCGCCGCCGAACCGGCCGACATGCCCCTCGCCGAAGAGCGCATCACCCAGGCGCAGCGTGATGTCGCGCAGCACCTGGTCGCCGAGCGCGTGGCCCAGGGCGTCGTTGATGACCTTGAAGTGGTCGAGGTCGATGAACAGCACCATCAGCCCGGAATCGTCGAGGGCCGTGCGGGCGATCAGCCGTTGCAGGGTCTCGCGGAGCGAGCGGCGGTTCGGCAGGCCGGTGAGCTCGTCGTGGGTGGCCTGGTGGTTGAGCCGTTCTTCATAGCGCCGCTGTTCGGTCACGTCGCGCATGATCACCAGCGTGCCGCGGCTGCCGTCACGCACCTGCGACAGCGCCAGTTCGGCTTCGAACGGCATGCCCTCTTCGGGCTCCAGCCACGCGGTGATGTTGCCGCTCTCGCCCCCGCGGCCGATCGCCTCCAGGGTTTCACTGTCGAGGAAGTCGGCGGCGTCACGGCCCAGCAGGCTGCGGTCCTCGCGACCCAGGCGGCGTTCGGCGAACAGGTTGGCGTATTCGATGAGACCGTCGCGCACGATCACCAGCGGCAGCGGGACGCGGGCCAGCAGCTGGCGGTAGGCCGCCTCGCTCGCGGCCAGGTCGCGGTCGCTGTCGCGCAGGCGTAGCCGCGTCTCGTGCAGGGCCGTGATCTCGGTGATCGTACCGGTGAGGATCGACGCCCCTCCCTCGTCGGTGATGCGCGCGCCGCGCAGCACCACCTGCACCTCGCGCCCGTCGGGGCGGCAAAGGCGGTGTTCGACGTCGTAGGGGCCGTCGCCCTGCTCGAAGCGCCTCAGCCACGCGACCATCCCCGGCTGGTCCTCGGGATGGATCAGCTTGAAGTACGTGCCCTGACGCCCTTCCATGCGCTCGGGCGGAAAGCCGGTGATCTCGTGCACGTGGCCCGACCACGCGATGGTGCCGGTGCTCAGGTCGGCTTCCCATAGCCCGATGTGCCCCGTTCGCTGCACGTCGCCGAGGTGGCGGGTGGTGCGGCTGAGCGCCTCCACCAGGCGGACCTGGTGACGGTAGGCGCGGGTGAACACCCCCGCGCCGACGTTGAGCAGCACGATCAGCGCGAGACCGCCCAGCATCGAGGGCTGGGCCTGTCGCATCCATTCCTCGAACACCCCTGCCCGATCGACCGTCACCACCACCACGAAGGGGTAGCGCGCCGAAGCGACCCGGGCATGGAAGTGGTCTGAATCCTCGTCGGCCGGCGCGTGGCCTTCGTTGTTCCAGGCGTCGTGCCAGTGCGGGCTGATGCCCTCGCGGTTGGCGACGAACAACCGTCCCTCGGGCGAAAACACCGCGAGTGTTCCCCGCGCCAGCATCATGTGGGTCATGCCGTCGCGCACCCCGTCGGCGTCGATCAGGGTGCCGATCGCCGCGGGCTCGGCGGCCCGCGTCGCCACGAGCACGCGCATGCTCGGTGGCGTGGTGGTGCCGATCGCCACCCGGACCGTCGCGCCCAGCAGGGAAAGCGGCGGGGCGCGCATGGCCGGTGCCCAGTTGGCACCGGCGGTGCCGACGGCGGCGAGCACGCCCCCGCGCGCGTCGAGGGCGACGAATCCGGGCAACTCGGGATGGCGCGCCTGCACCTCGGCCAGGCGCTGGCGGAGAACGTCCGGGGCCGGGTCGTCCACCACGTTACGCAGGGCCAGCAGGGGGCCCAGGCTGGAGTCGATCTGCTGGTCGACCACGCGCACCAGCGCGTTGGCTGCGGCGCTGATCTGCTTGCGCTGCACGGCGACCATGCGCCGATAGCCATCGACCTGGAGCACCGCCACGAGAGCGATCACTCCGATCGAGACGATGGCCGACACACCCCACGCCGCCAGACGGATCTGCCGGGCGCGGGCGTTTCGTGCTCCTTCTGGCTTGCCCGCTCCCACCGTCGCGTCGACCCCGTGACACCCGCGTCTTCCCACGCCCACGCCGACCTCGACGCAGGTACCCGTGGATCGTTAACGGCAGAAACGACTGCGGCTGAACCCCCGTCCACGCACGCCCTGGCCAAGACACCCGCGGGCTCACACCTAACATGACAAGAATTTTCTGAAAGCCCCCCTTTATTCACGCGGGCTGAACACCATTTACCGAACGATTCAGTTCATAAAAACCCTCCCTCAAGGATTCCCGCTCCCATGCGCTCGTCCCGCCTCGCCTTCGGCGCCCTTGCCGCCCTTTCGCTCGCTGCCACGGCCGCGCCTGCCGCCGCCGCTCACCTGGAATTCCAGGGTGGCCGCAGCTACATGGACGACTACGGCACGCCGGCCTTTTTCGTTGAATCGGTGTTCGATCCGCAGCCCATGGGACAGAGCCGCTTCACTTGGTCGCCGGACGTGTCGATCGGCTATATCAAGGGGCGCGACGTGGGCCGTTATCGCGACTCCCATCCTGGCGTCACCAACAACGTCTGGGTGGGCGCCCTGGGCGCGCGATTCCATTACGGCAACGAAGGCGACTGGTATCGGCCGCTGTTCTTCAGCTTCCAGGTCGCGGGCACCGCGGGTGGGCGCACGCAGGCCCTGTCCAGCGGCTACGAGTTCGTGAGCACGCTCGGGTATCAATGGAAGAACGTGAGCTTCCAGATCCGCCACATCTCCAACGGCAGTTTCCAGGAGCCGAACCGCGGCGAGACGATGGCGCTGGTCGGCGTCGGCTTCGACATCTGATCGATCGCTGCGCCTGACGAAGCCCGGTCCTCGCGGCCGGGCTTCGTCGTTTCCGGCGACGCATGTCGTCCTTGTTTTTCAGAATTTTCCCATTCCGTAGGCGGCGTCCCGGCGGATACGTTGTGTGCTTTTCAAGGACACGACCGCCATGGACGCCCTCCGCGCCGATCGCTGGCATGCCCGGTTCGCCTGGGCGTTTCTTTTCGTCCTCGCGGTGCTGCTCCACCTCGACGCCGCCCTGATGGTGCTGGCCCGACGCACGGCCTGCCCCTATGGCCCGTGCCCGGCGTCGCTACCGATGACCGCGGTGCAGTGGCTGACGAGCGTGCCGCTGCTGGTCGCGCCGTCGCTGCGCCCGGCCGTCGATGCGCCGTCCTTCGCCTGGACCACCGCCTCTGTCCTCCTGATGGTGCTCAACTCGACGCTGGCGGTCGGCCTGGCCTTCGGCGGCGCCTGGCTGGCGAAGCGATGGCACGCGCGGCGTGCGGCGGCCCAGAAATAGTTTTCACGGATGAGCGCGCGCCATCCCAGCCATCGACCGTATAGCCCGGTGGATGGTTCGATCCCGAGCCGTGGCGCTGTCGCGACCTTGTAGTGCCAGAGCGCGGTGCACCTGGGCGGTGTCGCAGGAAGACCCTGGTGTCCACCCTTGAGGCGCGTTCCGCACAAGGAAGCGGCCGTTCCTTAAAAAAAACGCCCGGTGAGGTCACCGGGCGTTCGCTTCGCGCATCGGGTCGTGTCAGTGGCCTGACGCGGCCGGCCCGGCCTTGGCCGCAAACGGCGGCTTTGCCAGCCACACCACGAAGATCAGCGCCATGAAGACGAAACCGAGCAGGTGGAACACCTCGTTGAACGAGATCTGGTAACCCTGCTGCGTGATCTGCTGGTTGATGGCCGCGGCGGCGTAGGTCGGATCACCGTGCCCCATCACCGTCAGCGCCTGTTGCGCATCGGGATTGAACGGCGTGATGTTCTCGGCGAGGCGCTCGTGGTGCACGATGGCACGCCGATCCCACAGGAACGTGGTGAGGGAGGCCGCGAAGCTGCCGCCGAGCGTACGCAGAAACGTCGCCAGGCCGGAGCCTGCGGCGATCTCGCGCGGTTGCAGGTCGGACAACAGGATCGAAAGCACCGGCATGAAGAACAACGCCACGCCCAGGCCCTGGATCAGCTGCACGCCGGCCACGTGGTAGAAATCCACGTCGAGGTAGAAGTCCGAGCGCATGAAACAGGTGGCTCCCATCACGATGAACGCGCCCGAGGCCAGGATGCGCAGGTCGAACTTGTGCGCGTAGCGGCCAACGAAGGGCGTGAGGATCACCGGCAGGATGCCTAACGGCGCCGCCGCGAAACCCGCCCACGTGGAGGTGTAGCCCACGTTGCGCTGCAGCCACTGCGGCACGAGCAGGCCGATGGCGAAGAACGCCGCGTACGCCAGCACCAGGCACAACGTGCCCATGGCGAAGTTGCGGTGGCGGAAGAGCTTCAGGTTGACGATCGGGTCTTTGTCGGTGAGTTCCCAGATCAGGAACACGGCCAGGCCGATCGCCGCGACGATCGCCGTCACGATGATGAAGGGCGAATTGAACCAGTCTTCGTCGTTGCCCTTGTCGAGCACGACCTGCAGGGCGCCCACGCCGATCACGAGGGTGATCAGGCCGACGTAGTCCACGCGCGGCTTTTCGGTGACTTCCGGGCGTCCCTTCATCTGGTTGCTGACCACCATGCTGGCGAAGATGCCGATGGGCACGTTGATGAAGAAGATCCACGGCCACGTGTAGTTGTCGGTGATCCAGCCGCCCAGGATGGGACCGGCGATCGGCGCCACGACGGTGACCATCGCGAGCAGGGCGAGCGCCATGCCGCGTTTGGCCGGTGGGTAGATCGAGATCAGCAGCGACTGCGTGATCGGGTACATCGGGCCCGCGACCGCGCCCTGGATGGCGCGGAACAGGATCAGCATGCTCATGCTCTGCGCGATGCCGCACAGGAACGACGCGAGCGAGAACAGCAGCGTCGCCCAGACGAACAGCTTGGTTTCACCGAAACGGCGAGTGAGGAAGCCGGTCAGCGGCAGCGCGATCGCGTTGCTCACGGCGAACGAGGTGATGACCCACGTGCTCTGGTTGGAGCTGACGCCGAGGTTGCCCGCGATGGTCGGCAGGGAGACGTTCGCGATCGTGGTGTCCAGCACCTGCATGAAGGTCGCGAGCGACAGTCCGACCGTGGACAGCGCCAGATTGGGCGGTCGAAATTCGGTGCTCATGGAAAAACCCGGTGATGGAAGGGCGTGTCGGAAGAGCGACGGGGCGCGGCACGTGCCGCGCCCCGGTCGCGCGCTTACTTGGGCGCTTTTTCCTGCTCGCCGTCGCCGCCGGACGAGGCATTGTCGTGGATCACCTTGGCGATCTCGGCGTCGGCGCCGGCGAGACGGTTGGCGTACACGTCAGTGGAAAACTCCGGCTTGGCCGGCGGCTGCTGCGCGAGCAGCGGGCCGTTCTGGTCGTGCAGCGACACCGTCACCTTGGTCGACAGGCCCAGTCGCAGCGGTTTGTCGTCGAGCTGCTTGGGGTCGGTGAACACCACGCGCACCGGCACGCGCTGGACGATCTTGATCCAGTTGCCGGTGGCGTTCTGCGCGGGCAGGATCGAGAACGCGCTGCCGCTGCCGATGCCCAGGCTGCGGATCTTCGCCTTGTAGGTGATGCTGTCTCCGTAGACGTCGGCCGTGACGTCCACCGGCTGGCCGATGCGCATGTGCTGCATCTGCGTCTCCTTGAAGTTGGCGTCGACCCACACTTCATGCAGCGGCACCACGGCCATCAGCGCCGCGCCCGGCTGCACGCGCTGGCCCAGCTGCACGCTGCGCTTGGCGACGTAGCCGTCCACCGGCGCGAGGATCGACGTACGCGCTTCCTCGAGCATGGCGTTGCGCAGCTTTGCGGCGGCCGCACGCACATCCGGGTGCGATGCCACCACCGTATCGTCGACCAGCACCTTGCTGGTGCTGTAGCTCTGCTTCGCGGAGGCAAGACTGCTTTCGGCCGAGGTCAGGGTGTCCAGGGCGTGCGACAGCTCTTCGGCCGAGATGGCGCCGGTCTTGGCGAGGTCGCGGCGGCGGTTGTAGTCGGCGCGGGCGCGATCGACCGCGGTCTGGCGCACGGCGACGTCCGCCTGGGCCGAACTGACGTTGTTGTAGAGGCCACGCACGCGACGCACGGTGTTGGCCAGTTCGGCGCGGGCGCTTTCGACCTGGATCCTGGCATCGGCGTCGTCGAGCTTCACCAGCACGTCGCCCTGGTGCACGAGGTCGCCGTCGTCGGCGGTGATCGAGAGCACGGTGGCGGCGATCTGCGGCGTGATCTGCACGACATTGCCGTTGACGTAGGCATCGTCGGTGTCTTCGTACCAGCGGCCGTCGACGACATACCAGACGGTCCACGCGATCGCGGCCAGCACGATCACCACGACGAGGAGCTTGAGGAAGAACCCGCGACGGCTCTTCGGGGGCGGCGCGACGACGGCGCCGGCGGGGGCGGTGTTTTCTTGAGACATCGTTAGCTGCCTTGGATAACGGGAATCAGTGGGTGTCCGGGGTGGCCGAGGCGACCGGCGAGTCGCCCGCCTCGGGGCGGAAGCCGCCGCCGAGCGCCTGGATCAGTTGCACGGAGGTGTCGACCTGCTGGGCCTGCAGCGCGGCCAGGCGCTGTTCGGATTCGAGCAGCTGCTGGCGCACCACGAGTGAGTCGAGGTAGCTGCCGACACCGGCCTTGTAACGCTGCTGGGCGAGGTCGTACGCCTGCTGCGCGGCGTCACGGGCACGCTGCTGCGCCTGCAACTGCGCGCCGAGCGTGTCCAGCGCCGAGAGTTCATCGGCCACCTCGTTGAGCGCGCCGACCAGCACCTTGTTGTACTGGGCCACGGCGAGGTCGTACTCGGCGTCCTTGTTCGACAGGTTCGCGCGGAGACGGCCGCCGTCGAAGATCGGCAGGCTGAACGCCGGCAGCACCTGCCAGAAGCGGGCACGCGAGTTGAACAGGTTGGCGGACCCGCCCGCGACCTGGGCCGCGAGGATGCCGAGGCTGACGTTGGGCAGGAAGTCGGTCTTCGCCGAGGCGATGTCCTTGGACGCCGCCTCCACGCGCCAGCGCGCGGCCACCAGGTCGGCGCGGTGGCCGAGCAGGTCGGCCGGAAGGTTCGCCGGCACCGCCACGGCGGCCGGGCTCAGCGTCGTCGGACGCTGGATGTCGAGGCCACGATCGGGGCCCTTGCCCAGCAGCACGCTGAGCTGGCTGCGCGCGGCATCGATGGCCCGTTGCGCCACCGCCATCTCACGCTCGGCCGAAGCGACTTCGCTGTCGGACTGCTTGACCTGGATCTGGTTGTCGACACCCGCGGCAACACGTTGGCGGGTGAGGTCGCGCGACGCGCGGCTGCGGTCGAGTTCGGCCTTGGCCACGTCCATCTGGGTAAACGCATAGCCCAGTTGCACGTAGGCGCGGGCCACGTCGCTGGACAGTTCGATACGGGCCGCGCGTGCGTCGATCTCGGCGGCACGCTCGGCGCCGACCGCGGCTTCCCACGCGTCACGCTTGCCGCCCCACAGGTCGAGGTCCCAGCTGAAGTTGCCGTAGCCGTACTTGGTCCAGCTGAAGTGGTTGCCCAGCGGTGCGGGGAACAGCGAACCCGGCAGGTGCGCGCCGGCCACGCCGGCCCCGACGCTCGCGTTGGGTCCGCGCGCTGCGTCGGCCGCGCCGATCTGCGCCTGCGCCTGACGCACGCGCGCGTCGGCGGCGGCGAGATCGGGGTTGTTCTTCAGGGCTTCGTCGATCAGCCCGGCGAGCTGGCTGTCGCCCAGGCCGGTCCACCAGTCGGCCGCCGGCCAGTTGGCCGGGGACACGTTGGCCAGGCTGCGCTCCGCGTGGAGCGTGGACGGGTCGGTCAGCCTGCCTTGTGGTTCGAGCCCGCGGCTGGTCACGCAGCCGGAAAGGACCAATGCGGCCCCGACGGCCGCCACGAGGGTGTGCAGACGCATACGTTTTGCCTCAAACGTGGATGTTCAGTCTTTGTCGCGCAACGCGATGAGCACGCGCGCCAGGTAGTCGTGCAGTCGCTCGCGCTCCACCGGCGAAAGCCCCCGCTGCGCCCGCTCCAGCGTGGCGCTGCTGCTCTCGTTCAGATGTCGCCACAACGCCTCCCCGGCCTCGGTCAATTCGATACGGAGCGCGCGCCGGTCCTGTTCGTGCGGCTGGCGGCGCAGGTAGCCCTTGGCTTCGAGCTGGTCGAGCTGGCGGGTCATCGCGCCGCCGTCCAGGTCGACGGCGCGGGCCAGCTCCGTGGCGGTCATGGGGCCGTTGGCGGCCAGCCGCTTGAGCACGTGGAACTGCGTGAACTTCAGGTCCGCCCCGATCGACGCGAGGTCCGTCTCGATGGCGCGCACGATCTCGCCGCGCACCATGCCGATCAACGCGCCCAGGCTTTCCTGGCCGTCAGGCGAGGGGGAACAGAAGGAGTTCATGCCGCATATTCTATTGCCCCAATAATAGTTGTCAAGGCAAATATACGGACCATCAATAGTTCAGATGTCGAAGGTATTCAGGCCTCGTCGGCGAGCAAGGCGGCCATCGCCGGGTCGCGGACCTCGAACAGTTCGAACAGGCCCAACGCGCGCAGGGTCGGCAGCTGTGCCAGAAGACGCGGCTCAAGGCGCCGGACCTGCTCCTCCGGGGTGGTCGGGTCGAGCATCGCGTGCGCACAGGCCACGAACGTGACGAGGGCATCGCCCGCTTCGTGGTCTTCGGCGTAGCGGGAATGATCGGTGGTGACGAGGCGGATCATGGGGACCTCCGGCGTCGGTGCATCCGTGGCGTCCCGCGGGGACCGCAGCGGCATGCGTTTACTTGGGGAAGCAAATGTTAGCCATGGAAGCTAAAGGCCTGATAACGTTATTGGGCCAACCTATGTCGAGAATGAGCCAAATGTGGGATGAGAGACTGCATCGTATGGTGGAAAGCGCCGACGGTCCGCCGGTCATCTGCTACCGGGCCAAGGGCGAGCTTCCCCTCAAGGAAACCGAGTGGCACAGCCATGTGCGGGGCCAGTTCCACTACGTCGAAGAAGGCGTGTTCGTGACCCGGACGGAGCGAGGGTCGTGGCTGCTGCCGCCCCGGCGCGCCGGCTGGATGCCGCCGGGCGAGATGCACACCGTCAGCATCGCCGGCCCCAGCCTGGCGATGGCCGTGTTCGTCGCGCCCTGCATCGCGCACATGCTTCCGGACAAGCCATGCGTGTTCGGCGTGGACGACCTGCTTCGCGAACTCCTCAAACGCGCGGCGAGCTGGCCACTCGACAGCGAGCCCACGCCGGAGCGGCAACGCCTGCTCGACGTGCTGCTCGACGAGATGCGTCGGGCGCCGGAGGAAGAACTGCACCTGCCGATGCCCGTGGATCGCCGCCTGCGCCGGGTGGCCATGGCCATGGCCGAGTCGCCCGAAGACACGCGCAGCATCGACGAGTGGGCCAGCTGGGCCGGTATGTCCACGCGCAACCTCACCCGGCTGTTCCGCGAGGAGACGCGCTGGAGCGTGGCGCAGTGGCGCCAGCAGGCGCGCTTGACCCGGGCACTGGAACGCCTCGCCACGGGCGAGCCGGTGGCCGCCGTGGCCGATGGCCTGGGCTATGCGTCGCCGAGCGCCTTCGTGGCGATGTTCCGCAAGGCCTTCGGCGACTCCCCGGGCCGTTACCTCGCCCGACAGGCCGCGACCTGAGCAGAAAAAGCGGCACCGCCGGCCGTCATGTACCGTCGGTGCCGCGACGGCCAACCGGGCCGTCGAAAGCGTCGTGCCGCGAGGAATCACTCCATGGCGGTGCCGCCGCCCGCACGGGCCATCGTCGGCTTGCACATCCATAGCGACTCGAACGTCGCCGCCCGGCCCGTGTCGCGCTCCACCACATCGACGGCCACGCGGCCGTGCGTCCACGCGCCGTACGCTCCCGGCGAGCCGGCGTCGTAGCACGAGCGTGCGCGGTGGTACGCACCGTTCTGCGGGTGGGTCATGGCCGCCTCCTCGGCGCGGCACTGGGCCATCGCCTCGGCGTAGGTGGGCATGCGCTGCGAACCGCTGACGAAGTGCTCTTCGCCGCAGTCGATCACCGCCGCGAACGCGGGTGTGAACAGGCACGCCGAGACGATCAGGCCCGTGAGCCTCGGCATGCGCCGGAACGAGTCGTGATGCGATTCCACCGTCTGCGCCTCTTCTGGATTCCCCGTAACGGACACGGAGCTTGGCGACCAGACCGGCGACCGGGAATCAGATCAATCTGAAAGTTCGTGAAGGCCACGCGCGCCGTGATGGCGTTCACACCCGCAGGGTCGGTTCATGCCGGAAAACGGTAGCCCACGCCGGGTTCGGTCTTCAGCCAGCGGGGCACGGCGGGGTCGTCGCCAAGCTTCTGGCGCAGCTTGCCCATCACGATGCGCAGGTAGTGCGTGTCCTGCACGTGGGTGGCGCCCCAGACCTCGCGCAGGATCTGCTGCTGGCTCACCACGCGGCCGGGATGGCGCACGAGCAGCGACAGCACGGCGAACTCCTTGCGGGTGAGCGGCACGGGCTCGCCATCGAGCGACACCTCGCGGCGGGCCAGGTCGACGCTCAGCCGCTCGTCGGCGTAGCGCACCGGGGCGTCGGGCTCGCCGCCGCGGGCGCCCTGGCGCAACAGCACGCGCAAGCGCGCCATGAGCTCCTGGATACCGAACGGCTTGGTGACGTAATCGTTCGCGCCCGCATCGAGCGCCTTCACCTTTTCGCTCTCGGCGTCGCGCACCGAGAGCATCAGCACGGGCACCGCGCTCCATCCGCGGATCTCGCGCAGCACCTCGTGACCCTCGCGATCGGGCAGGCCGATGTCGAGGATCACCACGTCGGGCGACTGGGTGGCGGCCAGACCGAGACCTTCCTCGCCCGTGGCCGCCAGGAGCACCTGGTAGCCCTCGGCGCGCAGGCCGATGTCGAGAAAGCGGCGGATCTGGGCTTCGTCGTCGATCACCAGCACGCGCGGGGCGGTGGATGTCATGGCGTCTCGTCGGGTGGCGGCGGCAGGGGCAGGGAGACTCGAATGGTCGTGCCCCCGCCGACGTTCGGCAAGGCCTCCACGCTGCCGCCGTGCGCGCCGATCATCCCCCGGCAGATCGCCAGGCCCAGGCCGGTGCCCTGCTTGCCGCTGTCGCCACGCGACACCGAATAGAACATGTCGAAGATCCGCGCCCGTTCGTCCTCGGGGATGCCGGGGCCGCGGTCGGCCACGTCGACGAGCAGGCGGCCGGCCTCGGTGCGCACGATGACCCGCACCGCGTCGTGGGGCGGGGAGAAACGCGCCGCGTTCTCCAGGATGTTGAACAGCGCCTGTTCGATGAGCGCCGGGTGCACGTGCAGCAGCACCGTATCGCGCGGCAGGGTGACGTCCACCCGCGTATCGGGAAACAGCTTGCGCATGCGCGAGGTGGCCGCGGCGACGATCTCGCCCGCGTCGACCCAGTCGCGATGCAGCGTGAGCGTGCCGTGGCCCAGGCGCGTCATGTCGAGCAGGTTCTGGATGTAACGGTCCAGGCGCTGCCCTTCGCCGAGGATCGCCTGCAACAGTTCGTGGCGCTCGTCCGCCGGCAGTTGTGTCTCGTAGCTGAGCAGGGTGCCCGCCGAGCCGATCATCGAGGCCAGCGGCGAACGCAGGTCGTGCGACACCGACGACAGCAACGCGTTGCGCAGCCGTTCGGTCTCGCCCTGCACGCGGGCACTTTCCAGGGCATCGGCGAGGCGGGCGCGCTCCAGGGCCTGGCCGATGTCCTGCACCATCGCCAGCGCGAGCCCGCGCCGCTCGACGTCCGGCTCGCGCACCTCCGCCGGAAACCGCAACGCCGCGAGCCCGAGGCGCTGCTGCTCGCTGCCCAGCGGCACCATCCAGAACGAGGCGCCGTTGAGGGTGTCGGTGTGGCGCCCCGCCGGCTCGGCGTGGACTTCGCTCCAGTCGGCGGCCGCGCGATCGGGCGTGGCGAGCGTGAGCCCGGCGGGCACCGAGGCGACCACGGCGAGTTGTCCGGCCGCGTCGCGCGCGAGTACGGCCACCTCCGCGTCGAGGGTGCGGGCCAGCGCACGCGCACCGGCCACGCGGATGGCATCGGCATCGGCGCTGGTCGCCAGCTGTTGACCGAGGGCGATGAGCGCGCGCCCTCGCACCTGCGCCGCGCGCAGCGAGGTCACCTGCCCCGCGAGGCGCGTCGCCAGGCGGCTGCAGACGAGCGCCGCGGCGAGGAACAGCACCACCGCGAGCACGTCGTCGGCGTTGGCGATCGCCAGGGTGTAGCGCGGCGGCGCGAAGAAGAAGTTGTAACCAAGGAAGCACAGCACGGCGGTGTACACCGCCACGGCCATGCGCGTGCGTACCGCGACGGCGAGCACGGCGGTGAGGAAAATCAGGGAGAGGTTGGCCACCGAGAGAAAACGGTCGGCGACGAACGACAGGGCCATCGCGACGACGGTGGCGCCGGTGGCGAAGAGGTAATCGCGCTTGGCGCCGGCCTGCTCGGCCACGCGCAGGCGTCGCCGTGCCCGTGCGCGCTCGGCGGGCGTGGCGACGATGGTCAGTTCCAGGTGCGCGCCACGACGCAGCAACTGCTGGGTGAGCGAATAGCCCAGGCGGCGCGCGATCGGTCGTTCGCGGGTGCGCCCGACGATGATCTGGCCCACGCCTTCACGATCGGCCCAGGCGAGCAGTTCGTCGGCCACCGCGTGGCCGCGCAGGATCACCGACTCGCCCCCGAGCCGCCGGGCCAGGCGCATGGCGGCATCCACGCGCTCGCGGCGTTCGGCGTCGACGCTGCCGCGGTCCACGAACACCACGCTCCATGGCGCACCGCGACGTTCGGCGATGCGCCGGGCGATGCGTACGAGATATTCGCTCTGCGTATGGCCGTCGATGGCGGCCATGCAGCGGCGTCGCACCGGCATCGCGCCGCCGCGGGCGAGCATGTGTTCGCGCAGGTCGCTGTCGACGTGCGCGGCCACGGTTTCCACCGCCAGCTCGCGCAACGCGGCAAGGTTGGTCGGCGAGAAGAAAGCGTCGAGCGCCACCGCCGCCGTTTCCGGTACGTAGACCTTGCCCTGCTTCAGGCGGCCGATCAGCTCGCGCGGCGGCAGGTCGACCAGCACGATGTCGCGCGCGCGGTCGAGGAAGGCGTCGGGCACCGTCTCGCGCACGGCGACGTTGGTGATCCGGCGGACCTGGTCGTTGAGGCTTTCCAGGTGCTGCACGTTAAGCGCGGTGTAGACCTCGATACCCGCGTCGAGCAGCTCGGCGATGTCCTGCCAGCGTCGCGCGTGGCGGCCGCCAGGGAGGTTGGTGTGGGCCAGTTCGTCGACGAGGATCACCGCCGGCTTGCGCGCCAGGGCCGCCTCGAGGTCGAACTCGCGGAAATCGCGGCCGGCGTAGTGCACCGGGCGGGTGGGCAGCACGTCCATGCCTTCGAGCAGGGCGGCGGTTTCCGCGCGGCCGTGGGTCTCGACCAGCCCGACCACGACGTCGATGCCCTGGCGGCGCAGGTCGCGCGCGGCGGAAAGCATCGCGAAGGTCTTGCCCACACCGGGCGCGGCGCCGAGGAAGACTTTCAGGCGCTGTCCGGCGTCATGCGTCACGGCATGGAGCAGCGCGTCGGCGCGGGCATCTCGGGAGTCGTTCATCGGGCTTGCCCAAAGCGTGTCGGCATAGAGATTACAGGTAGGAGCACGCCCTGCGCGCGATGGGGGCTCCATCGCGCGCAGGGCGTGCTCCTACCGGTCAGCGGGAGCGATCCAGCGCGAGGTTCAGCGCCAGCACGTTCACCCGGGGCTCGCCCAGCACGCCAAACTGGCGCCCCTGGGTGTTCGCCGCGACGAGTTCGCGCACCTTGCCCGGGTCCATCCCGCGGGCCCTGGCGACACGGCTCACCTGGAAGTCGGCGGCGGCGGGACTGATCTCGGGGTCCAGGCCGCTGCCGGAGGCCGTCACCAGCTCCACCGGCACCGGCGCGGTGTTGCCCGGGTCGGCCGCGCGCAACGCGGCGATGCGCTGCTTCGCCGCGTCGGCCAGCGCCGGGTTGGTCGGGCCGACGTTGGAGCCGGTGGACGACGCCCCGTTGTACGGGCCCGGCGTGGTCGCCGACGGACGGCCCCAGAAATAGCCCGGTGCGGTGAAGGCCTGGCCAATGAGGGCCGAACCGACCGGCTTGCCGTCGCGTTGCACGAGGCTTCCGGCGGCCTGCTGCGGAAACAGCAGGTTGCCCAGGCCGCCGATGACCGCCGGATACGCGACGCCGACGATGGCCGTCATCAGCAGCAGCATGACGAGTGCCTGGCGAATCAGTTTGATCATGGCTGACACCTCAGTAATGCAGGATGGCGTCGAGCAACGCCGTCGTCTGGTGGTGCGACCGTCCCGCGTCGTAGGCCGCGAAATCGTAGGCGTGCTCGTAGCGCAGTTCCGGACGGATCTCCAGGTCCTGGGTGACCCAGTGCGTCATGCCGATGGTGTGGCTGGAATACCGCGTGGCGAAACCGGTGCGCTGACCTTGCTGGTCGTTGTAGAACTCGTTGCGAATGGACAGCATGTTCGTCGGATTCACCTCGATGTTCAGGTAATTGACGATGCCGAACGCGGAATTGTGTCCCAGCGGGAAATCCGGCGCCTCACCCAAGGGATAACCGGGCACCCCCGTGGGCGCATGCGACTGCGACGGATCGGTCGCGAGCGACTGGTCGCGCACGTAGATGCGATAGGCCTCCGTGAGCATGTGCACGTCAGGCGAGAAACGGTGGCCCCAGGTCAGCACGAATTCCTGGAGGTTGTTATACGTCTGCCGTGAATGGTTGTACGACTCCACGCAGGGATAGAGCATGTCGTTGTTCGACTTGGACACCCAGCGCACGCAAGCCTGCGCGGTCAACCGGCTGGTGTCGTCCCAGACGGCCGAATCGTCGCCGCCGTGCACGCCGAGCTGAAGCGTCCACTGGTCGTTGAGCTTGGTCGTGGTGATCACACCCATGTTGGTGTACGCGTCGACGGTGTAGAGGATCGAATGCGTCAACAGGTAGTTGTTCGGCGAGAACTGCGCCTCGATGTCCGGCAGCGACAGGTAGCGACCGACGGTGACCACCATGCCCTTGGCGACCCAGGGGATGTACAGGTCGACGTAAGCGATCATCGGATCGTTGCCGTAGATCTTGCCGTTGAGCGCGCTGTTGGGGCGCGGATGGTTCAGGAGCTGGTCGCTCGTGACGCCCTTCATGGTCGTGTAGTGGTAGTCGTAACCGTAGAGATCGTCGAAGTGGAAGCCCCAGTCGACGTGATCGGTCTGCACCGTATCCGGCACCCGCTGGATGCGGAACAGGAACTGGTCGAACTCGACGCGATTCGGGCGGGTGGCGTACGACAGCGGGTAATTGGTGTGGTCGGACGAACTGAGGTTCATCGACGGGTTGATCCAGCCATAGGTTTCGATGCGGTTATCCTGCATCCAGTGCCCCAGGCTCGTGCACGACAGCGCCTTCTCCAGCGGATATTGTGCATTCTCGTTGGGCACGCCCACCGGGTATTCGACGCCGCCCAGTTGCCATTCCGCCGAGGGAAACGGCGGCGACGAGAACGGCGAATCCATGCCACGACGTGCGGCGACAGGGGCATCCGGCGACGCCGGCTGCGCGTCTTCGCGATACGCCGCCGCGAGGCGGGAGACAAACCCGCGCGAGCAGTCGCCGCTGGCGGCCACCAGGGCACCACTGGGCGTGTCGGCCAGGTCGGTGGCGGACACGTCCACATGGGCGACCGGGGCGAGTTCGGCCGCAACCGCGCTACCCACCGGGAGCAGGAGCAGCGAGAGGGCGAACGGGAGCATCTTCTTGAACATCATGCGGGTGTACCTGAAAGCGGCCGCGGCGGGCCGTCCTTTTCTTTGGAAAATCGAGGGAGAAGAAGGTAGGACGCCGGTCAGATGCCGGCGTAGCCACCGAGGGCGTACTCGTCGTCGATGCCGGGGGAGGCTACGGCCCGGGGGCGCATCGCGGTGACCGGCGACGGGACCGCCTGCGTGGCCGGCATCGCCTGTTCAGCGTTCACGACATGGACTTCCATGTCGAGGTCCGAACCCTCTTCGACGAAAAGTGTGAGCTTGACGCACTGCATGGGAACACCTCGGGTCAGGCCAGTCCGACCAGGACCAGCAACAGGTCGATGAGCTTGATGCCGATGAACGGCACCACCACGCCGCCCAGTCCGTAGACGAGCAGGTTGCGACGGAGCAGGGCGGCCGCGCCGAGCGCGCGGTAAGCCACGCCCTTCAACGCCAGCGGAATCAGGAAAATGATGATCAGCGCGTTGAAGATCACCGCGGACAGAATCGCGCTCTGCGGCGTCGCCAGGTGCATCACGTTGAGCGTGTTCAGCGCCGGGTAGGTGCTGGCGAACGCCGCGGGGATGATCGCGAAATACTTGGCGATGTCGTTGGCGATGGAGAACGTGGTCAGCGCGCCGCGGGTGATGAGCATCTGCTTGCCGATGCCCACCACCTCGATCAGCTTGGTCGGGTTGGAATCCAGGTCGACCATGTTGCCGGCTTCCTTCGCCGCCTGCGTGCCGCTGTTCATCGCCACGGCGACGTCCGCCTGGGCGAGCGCCGGCGCGTCGTTGGTGCCGTCGCCACACATCGCCACCAGCCGGTTTTCGGCCTGTATGTCGCGGATGAGCTTCAGCTTGGCTTCGGGCGTGGCTTCGGCGAGGAAATCGTCCACGCCGGCCTCGGCCGCGATCGCCGCCGCGGTGAGCGGGTTGTCGCCGGTGATCATCACCGTGCGGATGCCCATGCGGCGCATCTCGGCGAAGCGCTCCTTGATGCCATCCTTGACGATGTCCTTCAGCTCGACGACACCGAGCGTCAGCGCACCGTCGACCACCACCAGCGGCGTGGCGCCGCGGCGGGCCACGTCTTCGGCCATGCGCTTGACCAGCGGCGGCATGTGGCTGTCCTGCGAATCGAGGTAGCGCTCCACGGCATCCATCGCGCCCTTGCGGATGTGCCGCGTACCGACGTCCACGCCGCTCATGCGCGTCTGCGCGGTGAACGGGACGAACACGGCGCGACGGTCGTCGCCGCGGCGGCTTTCCCCACCGAACGCCTTCGACGCGAGTACCACGATGCTGCGGCCTTCCGGCGTCTCGTCGGCGCGCGAGGCCAGTTCGGCGGCTTCGGCCAGTTCACGCTCTTCGATACCTGGTGCGGGATGGAAGGCTACGGCCTGGCGGTTGCCCAGGGTGATGGTGCCGGTCTTGTCCAGCAGCAGCACGTCGACGTCACCCGCCGCCTCCACCGCGCGGCCCGAGGTGGCGATGACGTTGGCGCGGATCATGCGATCCATGCCGGCGATGCCAATGGCCGAAAGCAGGGCACCGATGGTCGTCGGGATCAGGCATACCAGCAGCGCGATGAGCACCGTCAGGGTGATCGGGTTGCCGGAGCCCGCGGCCTGCACGCTGTAGATCGAATACGGCAGCAGCGTGGCGCAGGCGAGCAGGAAGATCAGGGTGAACTTCGCCAGCAGGATGGTCAACGCGATCTCGTTCGGCGTCTTGCGCCGCGAGGCACCTTCCACCATCGAGATCATCCGGTCGAGGAAGCTCTCGCCCGGGTTGCTGGTGATGCGCACCACGAGCCAGTCGGAAAGCACGCGGGTACCGCCGGTGACCGCGCTGCGGTCGCCACCGGACTCACGGATCACCGGCGCGGATTCGCCGGTGATCGCGCTTTCGTCGACGCTGGCGGCACCGACCACCACCTCGCCGTCACCCGGCACGATGTCGCCCGCCTCGACCAGCACAAAGTGACCCGCGCGCAGCTCGCTCGACGGCGTGAACACCACGGCGGCGTCGCGATCGGCCGAGGGCAGCTTCTTCGCCGCGACATCACGGCGCGAACCGCGCAGGGCGTCGGCCTGGGCCTTGCCGCGGCCTTCGGCGAGGGCTTCGGCGAAGTTGGCGAACAACAGGGTGAACCACAGCCACAGGCTGACCCAGAAGATGAACGTCGTGGGTGCCTCGCCGTGGCCGGTGAGGGCCTGCACCCAGAGCAGCGTGGTGAGCACGCTGCACACGAAGACGACGAACATCACCGGATTGCGGAACTGCAGCCGCGGCGAGAGCTTGACGAAGGCGTCGCGCAGGGCGCGGGTCACCAGCGCGCGGTCGAAGCCGCGCGGGGTTTGGGCATGGGTGGTCATGGATCAGTGCCCCGAAATGGACATCAGCTGTTCGGCGATCGGTCCTAGGGCCAGCGCCGGGAGGAAGGTGAGCGCGCCGACGACGATGACGACGCAGGCGAGCAGGGTGACAAACAACGGCGTGTGCGTGGGCAGCGTGCCCGCCGACGGCGGCACGTGGCGCTTCGCCGCGAGCGAACCGGCCATGGCGAGCATGGCGATGGCCAGCGGGAACCGCGCCAGGAACATGCAGATGCCGAGCAGCACATTCCAGAACGGCGTGTTGGCCGAGAGTCCGCCGAACGCGCTGCCGTTGTTGTTGGCGGCCGAACTCACGGCGTAGAGCATCTCGCTGAAGCCGTGGGCGCCGGGGTTGGCGACACCCGCCACGCCGGCCGGCGACATCACGGCGACGGCCGTGCCGATCACCACCAGCGCGCAGGGAATGAGTACGGCCAGGCTCGCCATCTTCATCTCGTGCGCCTCGATCTTCTTGCCGAGGTATTCCGGCGTCCGTCCCACCATGAGCCCGGCGATGAATACCGCCACCACGGCGAAGGCGAGCATGCCGTAAAGGCCCGAGCCCACGCCGCCGAAGATCACCTCGCCCAGTTGCATCAGCCACATCGGCACGAGGCCGCCCAGCGGCGTGAGCGAGTCGTGCATCGCGTTGACCGCGCCGCACGAGGCCGCCGTGGTGATCGCGGCGAACAGGCCGGACGAGGCGATGCCGAAGCGGGTTTCCTTGCCTTCCATGTTGCCGCCGCTCTGCAGCGCCGACGCCTGGGCGTCGACGGCCAGGCCGTGCAGCGCCGGGTTGCCGGCCTGCTCGGCGGCGACGAGGCCGACGGTGAGAGGCAGGAAAATGAGCAGCATGGTGGCCAGGATCGCCCAGCCCTGGCGGCGGTCGCCGACCATGCTGCCGAAGGTGTAGCAAAGCGCCGCCGGGATGACGAAGATCGAGAGCATCTCGATGAAGTTGGAGAACGGCGTCGGGTTCTCGAACGGGTGCGCCGAGTTGGCGTTGAAGAAGCCGCCGCCGTTGGTGCCGAGCATCTTGATCGCGATCTGCGACGCGGCCGGCCCCATCGGCAGGGTCTGCGTGCCCTGCTGCACCGTGGCGACGTCGAGGTAGGCCGACACGTTCTGCACCACGCCCTGGGACACCAGCAGCAAGGCGACCACGAGCGAAAGCGGCAGCAGCACGTAGAGCGTGGCCCGGGTCATGTCGACCCAGAAATTGCCGACCGCGTCGGCGCCGCGACGCACGAAGCCGCGCACCAGGGCCACCAGCACGGCGATACCAGTGGCGGCCGAGAGGAAGTTCTGCACCGCCAGGCCGGTGGCCTGGGTGAAGTAACTCATGGTCGATTCGCCACCGTAGGCCTGCCAGTTCGTGTTGCTGGCGAAGCTGATGGCGGTGTTCATCGCCAGGCCCGGCTCCACGGCACCGAAGTGCTGCGGATTCAGCGGCAACCACTGTTGGGTACGCTGCAGGAGGTAAACCAGGGCCAGGCCGGCCACGTTGAACGCCAGCATGGCGATGGCGTAGCGCTTCCAGCCCATGTCCTCGTCGGCGCGGACGCCGGCCAGGCGGTAGAGCAGGCCTTCGGCGCGGGCGCCGAAACGGGTGACGCGATTGGGTGTCTCGGCGAACACCAGGGCCATGTAGGCCCCCAGGGGTTTGACGGTAACCAGGAGCACGGCGACGAACAGGCCGATCTGGAAGAAGTCGTTCGCGGTCATTCGAACCACTCCGGCTTGAGCAGGGCCACGCACAGGTAGCCCGCGAGCGCCACGGCGATCACCGTGGCCACGGTATAAATTAAAGTCATGGCAGTGTCCTCAGCGACGACCCAGACGGTCGCAGATCATGAGGAAGCCGATCGTCACGGCGGTGAGCACGACGACGAGTAGGACGTACAGGAATTCCACGGGTGCGGTCCGTCGGGGATAACGGCGCGTATTTTTCGATGTCGTGGATATTTACGGCGTATCGCAGGGAAAGGCCGGCCGTAACGTTTGCGTAAATTTTCCAGCGCAAGGGCGCCGGCCCGCCTTGGCGCGGGCCGGCGAACGGGCGGTCAGCGGCGCTCCAGCCGCTCCCGGAAGAGATCGTCGATACGGCGGTATTCGTCGTACCAGGAGTCCGGGTGCACGAAGCCATGCCGCTCCATCGGGTAGAGCGACATCCAGAAATTCGTCTTGTGCAGTTCGATGAAGCGCTGGTACAGGCGGATCGAATCGCTGGCCAGCACGTTGTCGTCGATGAGGCCGTGTTCGATCAGCAGGGGATCGGCCAGCGCCTGGGCATAACGGATCGGCGAACTGGTGGCGTACGCCTCCGGGTCGAGCTGGGGGTCGTTGAGGATGTTCGAGGTGTAATCGTGGTTGTAGCTGGTCCAGTCGCTGACCGGGCGCAGGGCCGCGCCGGCGGCGAACTCGCCCGGCGCGCGCAGCAGGGCCATCAGGGTCATGAAGCCGCCGTAGCTGCCGCCGTAGATGCCTACGCGCCGCGGGTCCACGCCATGTTGCGTCACCAGCCAGGCTTTGCCGTCGAGCAGGTCTTCCAGCTCGGGGTGGCCCATGTTCCGGTAGATCGCCGTGCGCCAATCGCGGCCGTAGCCCTTGGACGCGCGGTAGTCCATGTCGAGCACCACGTAACCGCGCTCCACCAGCAGGTTGTGGAACATCTGCTCGCGGAAATACGCGGGGTAGGAGAGGTGCACGTTCTGCAGGTAACCCGCGCCGTGCACGAACAGCACGGCGGGACGGCCGGCGGCGTCACCGCGGGCGTAGAGCTTGGCGTAGATCGTGCCGGCGCCGTGGCTGGACGGGATGGCGACGATACGCGGCGCGATCCATTCGCGCGCCTTGTAGGCCGGCTTGCGGGTGTCGGTGAGATCGTGGGCGCCGTCGCCGTCGCTGCCGATCACGGCCAGCTGCGGCGGCACGTACGGCGACGAGTGCAGCACGGCCAGCGCCCGGCCGTCGGGCGAGAGGGTGAAATCGTCCATCCCTTCATAACGGGTGACGCGCGCGAGCTCGCCGCCAGAGGATGGCACACGGTACACGTCGTAGCTGTACGGAGCCACCTTGTTGCTGCGCACGAAGAACGTGCTGCCGTCGGGCGAGAGCACCGGGTGGTCGACCTCGAAGCGGCCGCGTGTCAGGGCTTTCGCGCTACCGTCGAGGGGGCGTGCGTAGAGCTGCGAGAAGCCGCTTTCCTCGCTGAGGTACCAGAGCGTGCGGTTATCGTGCAGCCAGCCGAAGTCGTTGTCGTCCCAGTTGATCCAGGCCGGGTCGGTCAGGCGATGACGGCTCACCAGCACGTGGCGGTCCATGTCCACCGTGGCGATCCAGCGATCCTTGTTGTCGATCGCACGCAACTGCACGGCCACATTGGCGCCGTCGTCGCTCCACACGATGCCCGGGCTGTATTCACCGTTGACGATCACCGGGCGCTTCTTCGGCGCGGCGAGCGCATCGGCCTGATCGGCCTTGCCTGCCTTGCGCAGGGCGGCCACGGTCCGCGCGCGGATCGCGGCGAGCGGATCGTCGCCGATGCCGGGCAGGGTCGAGGTGTCGAGGTCGAAGCTCAGGTGCCGGCGCAGGTCGAGCAGGCGCAGCGACTGCGGCGCCGGGTCGTTGCGGCCGACGTAGGGGCGGGTCGCCTCGGTTTCCGCATAGCCGGAGTCGGTCACGTAATGGGTAAGGTCGGCGACCTTGCCGACATCGGCGTCCCGGGCCTGCGTGACCACCAGCATCCAGTGGGCGTCGGGCGAGAGGGAGGTGTCCACCACCGTGACGTTCTTGCCCAGGTAGAACGGCTCCGGCGCACGGCCCGCGTCGGCCGCCGCCAGCGCGTCGGCATCGGCGCGCATCGCGTCCTGGTCGGCACGCAGTTGGCGCAGGGTCGTGAACAGTTGCTGCTGGTCGTCCTTGAGGTCGTCGTCCTTGCGCACCTTCGGATCGTCTTCGGCCTTCAGCAGGGCCGCCGGAGCGGCGGCGCCGCCGGCGACGTTCCACACCGACCAGTCGTTGCCGCTGCGGTAGGTAAGCCAGCGCCCGTCAAGCGAAAACCGCGGGTCGCGCTCGGTCGCGGTGCTGCGGGTGACCTGCACGGTGGCGCCGCTGGCGAGGTCGCGCACGAAGACGTCGCCATGGCGCAGGAACGCGGCATGACGATGCGCCCGGTCGAACACCGGCGACGAGCCGTCCGCGGCCGCCACCGCGCCCGGGTCCAGCCGCTCGGGGGTACCGCCCCCCGCGCTGACGCGGTAGAGGTCGCGCACGGGGCTGCCATCGCGCTTGAGCGAGTAGTAGACCGCATGGCCGTCGACGCTCCAGTAAGGCGTTTCCACCGCGGCCCCGATCCAGTCGGGATCGGCCATGATCGTTTCCATGTCCAGCGGCGGGGCGGCGATGGCCGGCGCGGCGGCCAGGGCGGTAAGAAGAACAGCGGCGAGTACGCGCATCCAGGGCATTCCGCGAACGACAAAGGGGTGAGGATAGCGGGAATCGCTGGTGCGATCGGCTGCCGGCGGATGACGTGTCGACCTCGCACGGTCACGTCACGGCCTCGCTCGCACGAACCCGGCCTGAGGGGTTCGCGGATACGATCCGCTCCCACAGGGGCGCGGCGCCGTTCGCATGCGTCGACCGGAGGGTATGGGCGATGCGTGCACTCCCGTGCCCGTTACTGGCGGCAGGGGTGCCGAAGGTCATGGCTTTGTTAGGCTCTGGCTTTCGTTCCCAAGGACACGCCATGCGCGCCATCGTTCCGCGCCTGCTCGCCGCCAGCCTGCTCATCGCCTGCACGGCGCATGCCACCGACGGTCCGCCGCCGACGCCCCGGCACGACGTGTCGGACACGCTCGCCGGCACGAGGGTGAACGATCCGTACCGGTGGCTGGAAAACCCGGACGCGCCCGGCGTCACGCAGTGGATCGACGCGCAGAACGCCTATACCGAAGCCACCATCGGCAAGATGCCCCTGGCGAAGGATCTGAGCGCACGCATCCGCGAACTGGCCATCACCTCCACCACGCGCTCGTCCCCCACGCTGGCCGGCGGCACCCTGTTCTACTTCGAAAACACGCCGCCCCAGCCCCAGCCGGTGCTGGTCGCCAAGGCCTGGCCCGACGGCCCCGTGCGCACGCTGGTCGACCTCAACCAGGGGGACGGCAACACCGCCATCACCGAATACTGGCCTTCGCCCAGCGGGCGCTACCTCGCCTACGGCACGGCCGAAGGCGGCAGCGAACTGACCACCATCCACGTGCTCGACACCACCACGGGCAAGCCGCTTCCCGACCAGCTGGCCTGGGCCGGCGGCGGCACCACGCCGCAGGCGCTTGCCTGGGACGCCGACGAAAAGGGCGTCACCTATGCCCGCTTCGCGACCCCCACGCGGGACACCCCCCTGCGTGAGTTCGACGCCTACCTGGCCCACCACGCGCTGGGCCAGCCGCAGTCGAAGGACACCGTGGTCTTCGGCAAGGGATACTCCGACATCGCCGAGTACATCCTGCACACCGGCAACGGTGGAAAGACCACCGCGCTGCTCGCCAACGAAGGCGACGGCGGCCCCGCCGAGGTGTTCCTGCGCAGCGGCGACGGTCCCTTCCGCAAGGTGCTTGGCCACGACGCCGACGTGCGCTCGGCCGAGTGGGTCGGTGACCGGCTGTTCGTCGTGACGTTCGCCGGCGCACCGCGCGGGAAGCTGGTCGCGTTCGACGCCAAGGGCACGCGCAGCGACGTGTTGCCCGAGGGCGACGGCGCGATCCAGCATGTCACCGCGCTCGGCGACGGCTTTCTCGTGGTGCGCAGCGCCGGCCCCGACTGGTGGGCCGACCAGTACGACGGCAAGGCGGGCTTCGTGCGTCGCGTGCCGCTGCCGCGCACGGGCATCGTCATCGGCGGCGTCGCCGCCGAGAAGGGCCAGGCCAAGGCGCTCATCACCTATACCGGCTGGACGGTGCCCACCCACTGGGCCGAGTACGACGGCGACACCGGCTCGCTCAAGACCGTGTTCGAGGTGAAACCCGCGGCGGATTACTCGAAGGTGCGTGTCACACGGATCGACGGTACCTCGAAAGACGGCACCCGTATTCCCGTCACCGTCATCTCGATGGATGGCGTCACCCCGAACGGACGACGCCCGACCATCCTGTACAGCTATGGCGGTTTCGACATACCGGTGACGCCGTCGTTCATCGGCCCGAACCTCGCATGGATCGAACGCGGCGGCGTGCTCGCCTATGCCAACCTGCGCGGCGGCAACGAGTACGGCGAGGCATGGCATGCGCAGGGCCAGAAAACGCACAAACAAAACGTCTTCGACGACTTCTACGCGGCCTCGCAGGCGCTGATCGACCACCGGTGGACCGACACGCGGCACCTGGGCATCCTCGGTGGCAGCAACGGCGGCCTGCTGATGGGTGCCTCCCTCGTGCAGCATCCGCAGCAATTTCGCGCCGTCGTCGCGATGGTCGGCATCTATGACCTGCCGCGCCACGAAACCGCGTTCGCGAACGGTCCGTACAACCGCAGCGAATACGGTTCGGTGAACGACCCGGCCATCGCGAAGGCCATGCTTGCCTACTCGCCGCTCTACAACGTCAAGCCAGGCACGGCGTACCCGGCCGTGCTGCTCACCACCGGCGCGAACGATCCCCGCGTCGCGCCGTGGCAGTCGCGCAAGTTCGCCGCCGCCCTGCAGAGCGCCACCACCTCGGGGTATCCCGTGCTGCTGCTGACCCGCATGAACGCCGGTCATGGCATCGGCGCCCCCTTCAGCCAGCGGGTGGGCAACGCGGCGCTGTCGATGACCTTCTTCGCCACCGAACTCGGGCTGGGCCAGTGATCGGCCTCGACTGAGCATCCCAAGGAACGCCCGCCATGGCCTCTCTCGGCGCCATCACCTTCCTGGTCCACGACTACGACGAGGCCATCGCCTTCTTCACCCGTGCGCTGCGCTTCGACCTGATCGAGGACGTGCCGCAGGGGGACGGCAAGCGCTGGGTCACCGTCGCACCCCGCGGCCCGCAAGCAGGCGCACGCCTCCTGCTGGCGAGGGCGGCCAACGACACCCAGCGCGCGCACGTGGGCCAGCAAGGCGGCGGACGCGTGTTCCTGTTTCTGCACACCGACGACTTCGCCGCCGACCACGCGCACATGCTCGCGCACGGCGTGCATTTCCGCGAGGCACCCCGCCACGAGCCCTACGGTACGGTGGCCGTCTTCGACGATCTCTATGGCAACGGTTGGGACCTGATCCAGGCGAGGAAAACATCGTGAGCGTACCGGACCTCTTCACCCTGCCCGCGTTCGTGGCCTACCTCGGCCTGGGCCTGGTCTATTTCGTGGCGTTCGTGATCAGCTACATCTGGATCACGCCGCAACGGGAGATGGCTCTGATTCGCGAGGGCAACCTCGCCGCGGCCATCAGCCTCGGCGGCGCGGCCATCGGCTTCGTGCTGCCCTTGGCGAGCGCCATCGCGCACAGCGTCAGCCTCGTCGATCTCGCCCTGTGGGGCGGGGTGGCGTGGGCGGTGCAACTGCTCACGCATCTGGCGCTGCGTCTGCTGGTGCGCGACCTGCTTGGCCGGATCGAAGCCGACGTGCGTTCGGTGGCCGTCTTCGTCGCGGTGATCGCCGCCTGCGTCGGCGCGATCAACGCCGCCGCCATGACGTACTGAGGGGCTCGCGATGGACAAGGACGACAAGCGACTCTCCCGCAACGATCCAGGCGGCGCGCGGCCCGACGCCCGTTTCAACCTGCCCACGGGTTACCGGCACCCGTCGTTCTCGCCGGGATCCCCGTCACCGGCACGCGGCAAGCGCATGCGCTCGGCCGCCGTTGCCGTGGGCGTCATCGGCCTGTTTGGTTACCTCGTGTGGCCGGACACCGACGTGCAGCGCAACAGCTACGCCAGCAAGGAAGACTGCGAGCACGATTACGCCACGGGGCAATGTACCTATGCGCCGTCCACTGGCGGCAGCGGCGTGGGATATACCGGCTATCACTACTACGGACCGTGGTATCGCAGCGATTGGCGCTCGAACCCGATGAAGGGCGATCCCGGTCCGGGGCGGACCTTCGCGAGCGGCGCGACCACGGGCGGCGTCAACAGCCGGGGGCCGACCGGATTCGACTTCGGTTCGCGCGGCGGCTTCGGCTCGACCGGCCGCGTGTCGGCGAGGGGCAGTTGATGCGCCGTGAGGCCATCGCGCCGCGCCCGAACTGGGAGCGCGAGGTCGAGGCGCTCGGTTTCGGCTTCCACACCCTCGACGGCCGGCCCTACTGGCGCGAAGACGCCTGCTATGTGTTCGACGCGGCGGCGATCGACGCCGTGGAGGCCGCTACCGCCGAGGTGCATGCGCTGTGCCTGGAGGCGGTCGATCGCATCGTGCGGGCAGGTCGCTACGAGGACCTCGGCATCGACGCCCGGGCCGCCCATCTCGTCGAACGCAGTTGGTGGAACCGCGATCCCGCGCTCTACGGACGGATGGACCTCTCCTGGGACGGCACCTCGCCACCGAAGCTGCTCGAATACAACGCGGACACGCCCACCTCGCTGTTCGAGGCGTCGGTGGTGCAGTGGTACTGGCTCGAGGCGTGCTACCCGGGCGACGACCAGTTCAACGCGATCCACGAACAGCTGGTCGAGCGCTGGCGTCTCGTCGGCGGTGGCCAACGCGTGCATTTCGCCGCGTGCTACGACAACCCCGAAGACGGCACCACCACCGACTACCTGCTCGATACCTGCATGCAGGCCGGTCATGACGTGCAGGCGCTCGACATCGAGGAGATCGGCTGGTCCGGCCGCGATTTCATCGACCTCGCCGATCGCCCGATCGACCGCCTGTTCAAGCTCTACCCTTGGGAATGGCTGCTCGCCGAGCCGTTCGCCGCGCATCTTCCCGGTGCGGGCACGCGCTGGGTCGAACCGCCATGGAAGATGCTGCTCTCGAACAAGGCCATCCTTCCCCTATTGTGGGAGTTCTTCCCCGGGCACCCGAACCTGCTGCCGGCCAGCCGGCGCCGCGAGGACATCGACGGCGCTGCCGTGGCGAAGCCGTATTGGGGACGCGAAGGCGAGGGCATCGCCATCCTCGATGCGCGCCAGGGGGCCGTGCTGGCACCGCAGCGCATCTACCAGGCCCTCGCGCCGCTGCCGGTGTTCGACGGTCGACATGCCCTCGTCGGTTCGTGGGTCGTCGGCGACACGCCGGCGGGCATCGGCATGCGCGAAGACGACGACCGCATCACCCGCAACACGAGCTGCTTCGTGCCGCACCGGTTCCGCTAGGATGGCAGGTTGCCGCCCACCGGACGAAACGCCATGCCCCTGCCCAGCGTCGAACACGAAACCCACGCCTCGCCCACCTGGTCGGTGATCTGGCTGCACGGCCTCGGCGCCGACGGCAACGACTTCGTGCCGATCGTGCCCGAGCTCGTCGATCCGTCGTGGCCCGGCGTGCGCTTCGTCTTTCCGAATGCCCCCGTGCGGCCGGTGACGATCAACAACGGCGTGCCGATGCGTGCGTGGTACGACATCAAGGGCATCGCGCTGGCCGACAAGCAGGACGCGGAAGGCATCCGCGCCTCCATCGCCGAGGTCGACGCGCTCATCGCACAGGAAAACGCGCGCGGCGTGCCCACGTCGCACATCGTGCTGGCCGGGTTCTCGCAGGGCGGCGCGATGACGCTGTCGGCCGGGCTACGCCATCGCGAGGCGCTGGCCGGCCTGCTCGTGCTTTCGGCCTACCTGCCCCTGCACGACACGATCGACGCCGAACGCCACGTCGCGAACCACGACACGCCGCTGTTCTGGGGCCACGGCACGGCCGACCCCGTGGTGCCGCTCGCGCTGGGCCAGCAGTCGCGCGAACGGCTCGAATCGCTGGGGTACCGTATCGACTGGCACACCTACCCGATGGCCCACCAGGTGAGCCTGCCGGAGATCCACGACATCAAGGCCTGGCTCACGGCGCGCTTCACCACCGCGTGATCCCCGGCGCGGCGGGCATCCGGCATACTCGCCGCATGCCCGCCGCGCCGCGCCCGTCCACGCCCCTGCCCGATTTCTGCAGCCTGCCCGTGCTGTTCGCGTTGCTCGTCGTCGGCGCGCTCACGGTAACGCTGATGCGCCTGGGGCCGGAGGCCTCCGGCGGCTGGAGCGCCTACAGCGCGGGCGTGCTGTTCACCAGCTGGCTGGCGATCCTGCTCACCGTCGCGTTGTGCAAGCTGCGCGCGTCCATGCAGCGCTTGCCGGGTCATTGGCCTTACGCGGCCGTGTGGCTGCTGCTGGTGGCGCTCACCGCGTTCGCGACGGCCTTGCTGGGCTGGCTCGACGTGGGGCTCGCCCTGGGCGTCGGCCCGGCGGATCCGTCCCGGTTCACGCTCCAGGCCAGCCTCGCCGCCGGGCTGCTCGGGGCGTGCCTGTTGCGCTACTTCTACGTGGTGGCCCAGTGGCAGGCCCGCGTGGCCGCCGAGGCCCAGGCGCAGGTGGCCGCCTTGCAGGCGCGCATCCGTCCGCACTTCCTCTTCAACAGCATGAACACGGTGGCCGCGCTGATCGCCGTCGATCCGGTCGCGGCCGAGCGCACCGTGGAGAACCTCGCCGAACTGTTCCGCGCGGCGCTGGGCGACGAGCGCGAGGGCATGGGCACGCTCGGCGACGAGTGGCGGCTGGTCGAGCGCTACCTCGAGATCGAGGCGCTTCGCCTGGGGGACCGCCTGCGGGTGGAGCGCCACCTCGACGTGGCGGAAACCCTGCCCTTGCCGCACCTGCTGCTTCAGCCCCTGGTCGAGAACGCGATCCGTCACGGCATCCAGCCGCGGGTGGACGGCGGACTGCTGCGCATCGTCGCGCGCCGTGTTCCCGGGGGTGCCCAGTTGTGCGTCGACAACCCGCTGCCGCCGTCGCCCGCCCCGTCGGGTACCGGCCATGGCCTGCGCAACGTACGCGAGCGGGTGCGCTACCACTACGGCGATCGCGCCGAGGTGCGCGACGACGTGCGCGACCAACGCTTCGTCGTCACCGTCTTCCTGCCGGATCTTGCCCATGCGCGTCCTGATCGCCGATGACGAACCGCTCGCGCGCACGCGGCTGGCCGCGCTGCTCGCCCGCCATGCCGACGTGGAGGTGATCGGCAGCGTCGCGGACGGCGAGGCGGTGCTGTCGGCCTGTACCACGCTGCGACCCGACCTCGTGCTGCTGGACATCGAGATGCCGGGCCTTAGCGGTACCGACGCGGCGCAGCGGCTGGCCGCGCTGCCCACGCGGCCGCAGGTGGTGTTCTGCACCGCATACGAGCAGCACGCGCTGCGCGCCTTCGACCTGGGCGCCACCGATTACCTGCTCAAGCCGGTGCGCGCCGAGCGCCTGGACGAAGCCCTGCGTCGTGTCGCCGCGCGGACCGCGCCGGCCGCGTCGCCGGACGCGTGGTTGCGCGCGCGCAGCGGCAACGGCGAGTGGCGCATCGCGCTGGCCGACGTGGTCTACCTGTTGGCCGACGAGAAATACGTCGAAGTGCACCATGCCGGGGGAACCCACCTCATCGACGACTCGCTGCGCCAGCTCGAGACCGCGCACGGCGACCGGCTGGTGCGCCTGCACCGCAATTGCCTGGTGCCGCGCCAGCGCCTGCTCGGCCTGAAGACGTTGCCGGACGGCCGGGTGCTGGCCCGCCTCGACGGCAGCGAGGTCACCCCCGAGGTGAGCCGGCGCAACCTGCCCGCGATACGCCAACTGCTTCGCGGCGGAGGCGCGGCGGGGACGATTGGGGGACAATAGCGCGACACCGACGCGCCACTTCAGGACCCCCATGACCGCACCGCTTCGCATCGCCACGCGCAAGAGCGCGCTGGCCCTCTGGCAAGCCGAACACGTCGCCCGGCTGCTGGGGCAGGCCCATCCGGAACTCGCGGTCGAGCTGGTGCCGCTGTCCACCCGGGGCGATGAGATTCTCGATCGATCGCTCGCGACCATTGGCGGCAAGGGGTTGTTCCTCAAAGAGCTCGAGGTCGCGATGCAGGAGGGCCGCGCGGACATCGCCGTGCACTCGCTCAAGGACGTGCCCGCGGAGCTGGAGCCGGGCTTCACCCTCGCCGCGATCCTCGAGCGGGCCGATGCCGCCGACGCCTTCATCAGCAACGAGTACGCGAAGCTGTCCGACCTGCCGCAAGGCGCCCGCGTGGGCACCTCGTCGCTGCGCCGCCAGGCGCAGGTGCGCGCGCTGCGCCCCGACCTTCAGCTGCTCGACCTGCGCGGCAACGTGAACACGCGCCTGGCCAAGCTCGACGACGGTCAGTACGAAGCCATCATCCTGGCCTGCGCCGGCGTCGAACGCCTCGGCCTCGGCCATCGCATCCGCACCCGCCTCGCCAGCCCCGAATGGCTGCCGGCGCCCGGGCAAGGGGCCATCGCCGTGGAGGCACGCGTGGGCGATACGCGCACCATCGACCTGCTCAAGGCGCTGGACGACGCGCATACGAAGATCGCGATCGACGCCGAACGCGCGCTCAACGAGCAGCTCGGCGGCAGCTGCGCCGTGGCGATCGGCGCGCTGTGCGTCCTGGGCGAGCGGGGGCTGACGCTGCACGGCCTCGTGGGCGACGCGGCGAGCGGCAGCCTGATCCGCGCCCAGGCGTCCATCGAGGGCGACCGGCCGGTGGCGCTGGGCCATGAAGTGGCGGCGTTGCTGTTCGCGCAGGGCGCCGGGGCGTATCTCAAGCCGCAACGTTGAGGATTCGCGTGCGAGGGGCGCCTCCACCCATCGGATCGGCGATCCGGCGACAGCCGGCGTAGGACGAGTGAGGCTGCCAGCCGCGCCATCACGGCGGCGGCCTCACTCGCCCGTCGCCACCGGCTCAGAAGTTGTAGACGAGGTTCGTCGTCATCAGCTTGTCGGTGCTTACCGTGCCCGGCTGCGTGTCGCTGTTGTAGCGGATCTGGTAACCGACCTTCAGCGCCATCTTCTTGGTCATGCTCACCGAGACGCCGATGTCGTTCTGGTAATACTGGTTCTTCGAGCCGGCTTCGACCAGCAGCGTGTCTTCCAGCGCGGTGTTGTCGGTCAGGCGGTATTTGCCGTTGACAAGGCCACGACCCACCACCTCGCTTTCCGCGTTGGGCGTGTAGCGCTCGCTCACCGGCTTGCCCTCGGCGTCGAGCACCGGCGAGCCGTCCGGATTGAGCACGGCGCGGTCCGACTTGGCCGGCTGGTAGCGCTTGAAACCGGGACCGATTTCGAACGAAAGCTCGGCGCGCTCGTTCTTGAGCGCGATATAACCGTAGCCCACCGAGACGATGCCCTGCCACAGGTTGGCGCCGAAATCATCGTGTTCGTAACGCGCCGCGGTCACCACGTAACTGCGCGGATCGAACTTGTAACCGACCGAGGCACCCGTGTCGTACCGGTTGGCCGTGGTGCTGAACTTGTCGATGGTGTTGCCGGCGGCATCCGTGACCGCCACCTCACCCTTCGACCGCAGGCCGTTGAGGAAGAAATTGTTCTTCCAGACCTCGTTTTCCTGGCTCAGGCCCAGCTTGGCGTTGGCGTTTTCCGAACGCGAGTTGCCGCGCGCGGAGGCGAAACCGAATTCGCCCGAGCCGGTCCAGCCCCCGTTCTGCGCGGGGTTGGTGTTGGCATCCTGCGCCGGCGCGGTGGTGGTGGTGGTGGCGTCCTGGGCGTGCGCGGCGAGCGGCAGCGCGGCGAGGACGAGCGTGGCGATAAGCAGTGTTTTCATCGTCTACCCGAAGTGTGTTTGAAACCGATTGTCGTGCGGCCGTCCATACGGCCAACGATGGCGCGCTCCGCGCCGCATCTTCGCCTACTCCGCCGCGACGGCGAGGTAGGCCATGCCATACAGCCGCTGCTCGAGGCACTGACCGACGGCGCAGCTTAACGTGCCTACGCCGGCCAGGAGCCAGGGCAGGTCGTGCTGGCCATGGGCCACCAGCAGCACGCAGGGCAGGCCCACCGACAGGGCGGCTATGCCGAAGCGGCTGCCCAGCAGCGACAGTCCCCACCGCCCGCCGACCACCCGCGCCTCGACGCCGCGCTCGGCGGCGACCCGGCGAAGGGCACGCCAGCGGGCGCCCTCGGCGACGCCCGCCGCCAGCGCCACGCCCAGCAGGACCATCCGCCAGGGATCGCCCAACGCGGCAGGCGCCTGGGTGGCCAGGCACAGCCAGAACCACAACCCACCGGCCAGCGCCGCGGACACCGTCCGGCCCAGCGGCGTCACGTTGGCGATGACCGCCAGCGCCGGCGTCAACGGCCTCATCGCCGCGCGCGCGGTGTAGACCAATGTAGCCAGGCTGCACAGGGTAAGCACCCCGCCGGCCAGGCGCGTGGCCCAGAAGTCGTTCCCCCCGCGCGCCAGCCCGGCCAGGGCCAGCATCGGCAGGTAATTGCCCATCGCGACCAGGCCTTCCCGCGTGGGCATCATCCGTTTGACGGGGTTCCAGCCGTGCCACGCCGGCGCGAAGCGCAGGCGCAGGCAGGTGGCCAGCAGTCCCGTGCTCGCCAGCACCAGACCGATCGCCAGCGGCACCAGTACCTCGCCGCGACCGTCGGGATAGAGCGCCAGCGCCAGCGACGCGCCCAGCACCATCCACAGGCCGTAACCGGCGGCCGTGGCCGTCTGCACGATGGCCACCGGAACGGAAAACAGGCTTTGGGCGTGGCTGGCGTCGACGTGGATATCGTGCCGGTCGAATTCGGCGGACGACGCTTCGTTCGGTTCCGCCATGGTCGGGGCTGGCCTTGGACGAATCGCAAAGCAGCATTTTTGCGCCGATCGGCCCCGGGCGCAAACCTATGTCGTCCCACGCCCTTGCGGACGACCCCGGCCGCCGCCATGCTTGCCCCTCGTAGATAATCGCGTCACACCCGATTCGGTCACACTGTTCAGCGCATCCTTCCCCGCTCCACCTGCCGGCGACACCCATGGACCGCTACGAGCGCATTCTCACCCTGCACCGCCTGCTGAAGTCGGCCCATTACCCGGTGCCGCTGTCCCGCCTGATGGACGAGCTGGAGTGCTCGCGCGCCACGCTCTACCGCGACGTGGCCTTCCTGCGCGACGCCCTGGGCGCGCCGGTGCAGAGCGTGGCGGGCGAGCAGGCCTCGTTTCGCTACGAGGCGGGCGAGGGCGACAGCTTCGAGTTGCCGGGCCTGTGGCTGACCAGCGACGAGCTGGCCGCGCTGATGGCCCTGAACGAGCTCATCGGCCGCTCCGATCCCGGCGTGCTCGCCGGGGCGCTCGCCCCGTTCAAGGCGCGCATCGAGCGGCTGCTGTCCGACCACGGCAGCGGCAAGTCGTTGCCGGTCGATCGCATCCGGGTGATTTCCTGGGGTGCGCGGCGGATGGACCAGCAGGTGTTCCGGGTGGTGGCCGGCGCCACGCTCGAACGCAAGCAGCTGACCTTCCGCTATCGCGCCCGCACGACCAACGCCGACAGCAAGCGCACCGTGTCGCCGCAACGCCTGACCCATTACCGCGACAACTGGTACCTCGACGTCTGGGACCACGACCGCGAGGCGCTGCGCAGTTTCGCCGTCGACCGCATCGCCGAGCCGCGGGCACTGGACACGCCGGCACGCGACGTCGACGACGCCGAGCTCAACGATCTGCTCGCCTCCAGCTACGGCATCTTCGCCGGCAAGCCCAAGGCCTGGGCGGTCATCCGGTTCTCGTCGCACGCCGCGCGCTGGGTCGCCGACGAGCACTGGCATTCGCAGCAGAAGGGCGAGTGGATGCCCGACGGCCGCTATGAACTGAAGGTGCCGTACTCCAACTCGCGCGAGCTGTTGATGGACGTCCTCAAGTACGGCCCCGATGCCGAAATCGTCTCGCCGCTACCCCTGCGCGAAGAGATGAAGATCCTGCTCCAGCTGGCGCTTTCCGGTTACCAGAACGGGGCTGGCCCCTCGCATTGACCGTTCGATGAGTGATTTCGACATCGCCGACCCGGGCGCGGTCCCGGCCATCCGTGCGCTTCCGCGCAAGCCCCGTGTCGCCCTGGCGCTCGGCGCCGGCGCCGCGAAGGGCCTGGCCCATATCGGCGCGATCGAAGTGCTGGAGGAGCGCGGCTTCGACATCGTCGCCGTCGCCGGCACCTCGATGGGGGCGCTCATCGGCGGTATCTACGCCATGGGCAAGCTGGACGTCTATCGCGACTGGGTTTCCACGCTGGCCCGTTTCGACGTGCTGCGCCTGGTGGACTGGAGCTTCTCCGGCGGCGGGTTCATCAAGGGCGACCGCATCATGGCGGCGCTGCGCGAACTCATCGGCGAGGTGAACATCGAGGGGCTGTCGATTCCCTATACGGCCGTGGCCACCGACCTCGACCGCGAGCGCGAGGTGTGGCTCACCCGCGGGCCGCTCTTCGACGCGATCCGGGCGTCGATTGCCATTCCGACGCTCTTTCGCCCCTATGCGCATGAAGGCCGCCGTCTCGTCGACGGCGCGCTGCTCAATCCGCTGCCCGTGTTGCCGTTGATGCGCGAAGACGCCGACTACGTGATGGCGGTGAGCGTGGACGGTGCGGCCGAGTTGCAGAAGGCGCCGGAGAAAGACGTCACGGCGGTACCCGACGCCGGCTACGTGTCGCGGCTGGGGCGGCTGATCGGCAAGGTACTGCCCCAGGGTGCGCCGAAGGTGCGCGACCCGGGCGCGTTCGAGCTCATGACCCAGGCGATGGACCTCATGCAGGCCAACCTGTCTCGGCTGCGCCTGGCCGCGTACCAGCCCGATCTGCTCATCGAACTGCCACGCAACGTGTCGACGGTGTACGAGTTCTACCGGGCCCGCGAACTGATCGCGCTGGGCCGGGAGAAGACCGAAGAAGCGCTGGCCCGGTGGGAGCCTCGCGCGCTGCCCGTGCGCTGAATCGCCGATACGATCGGCTCCAGGCCCTTTGATCGCCCGCGGGTCGGGCTCCTGCCGACGGATCGTGCCCGCGAACCTTCGGGCGCGCAGCGCGGACCACGCCGTGAACGGCATCGGGGGAGGCGGATGGCCTCAGATTTCTTCGGTGCGCGTCACCTTGGCCCGGCGCATCAGCCACGCGACGCCGCGAAGATCGGCCAGGCCGACCCAGAGGCGGTCGAGCATGCCGTACTTCGACGTGCCGGCCGTGCGTGGACGATGGCCCACGGGCACGCTCTGGCTGGCGAAACCCGCGCGCTTGACCAGCGCTGGCAGGTAGCGGTGCATGTGGTCGAAGTAGGGCAGGCGAAGGAACGTGTCCCGTTCGAACAGCTTCAGGCCACAGCCGGTGTCCGGGGTGTCGTCGCGCAGCATGCGCGAGCGCACCTCGTTGGCCACCTTCGACGAGATGCGCTTGTTGAAGCTGTCGCGGCGCGTGACCCGCCAGCCGGCGAAGAGCTTCAGGTCGGGCGCCGCGCCGTCGCGGGCGGCGAGCAGCTTGGGAATATCGGCGGGGTCGTTCTGGCCATCGCCGTCGAGCGTGGCCACCCAGGGCGCGCGCGCGGCGCGCACGCCATTCCACACCGCCGTGCTCTGCCCGCTGCGGGTCACGTGGCGAATGATGCGCAGTTCGGGATAGGTCGCCCGGGCGGCGGTGAGCACCGCGACGCTGTCGTCGGTGCTGTCGTCGTCGACGTAGATGATCTCGAAGTCGATCCGACCGCGCAGGGCCGAGGCGATCTCGGCGAGGAGGGGCGGGATGTTGTCGCGCTCGTTGAAGACGGGCACGACCACGGCGAGGTCGGTCATCGCGGTTCCGGGGCGTAAGGTGAAGGGCGGCATTATCGCCCAACCGGCGGCGGATGGGGCTGCCGCCTGGCCGGCGTGTTCAGATCTGGCCGACCTCGCGGGGTAGCGGGCCTTCGATGGCCGAACGCCACGCGCGAGCCACCGCGTCCATCGCGTGGCGATTTGCGCCGTCCTGCGCCATCACGACCAGCGTGCCCCCGCGCAGGGCCAGTTCACGCCCCTCCCAACCGTCACGGCGGAAGCTCGCATCGGCGTCGCTCATCGTGCCCGGCAGATAGAGGGCCACCACCGGTTCGTCGTTCATGCGGGTGACGACATGCACCGCGGGATAGGGGCCCACCATGCAATCGTGCACGTAGGTGACGCCCGCGGGCGCGGGGCCCTTCAACGGCGCGGCGCGACCGGCGAACCCGGCCGCCACCGCGGCGTCGCTCATCGGGGCGGTCATCGCCAGCGAATCCATTTCCACGGGCATGTGCGCCACCGCGAGGGCGGGCAGCGACGCGCGGTCGACATGGCGCCAGAACATGCCACCCGCCGTCACGGCGATCAGCACGGACGCCGCCATCGCCATCCACGCGCGCCGGCGACCGACCTGGCCACGGCGCTCTGCGGTGGCCTGCGCCAGCAGGATGCGATCGGCCAGGCCGTCGGGCACGGGCACGGCGAGGGCGGCATCGAGGTCGTCTTCGAAACGCTGGGCACGCTGCCAGAAGGCGGCGCACCCCTCGGCGCAGGCGTCACGGTGGGCCATGAACCGCTCGTCGCGGGTGCGTGGTTCGGCGCCGATCCGGCGACGGAAGTCGAGGCAATTCATCGGCGCGCTCCCTCCGCGCTGGCCCGGCCACCACCGAGCATCTGCTTGAGGCGCTGGCGCGCGCGAAACAACTGCGTCATCACGGCGCCCGGCTGCTGGCCCGTGGCCTCGGCGATCTCGTCGCAGCTCATGCCACCGAGCACCTGCATGGCCAGCGGTTCGCGGTATTTGTCGGGAAGCTGCCGCATGGCCTCGCGCACCTGGGCGGCGTCGCCGCTTCGCTCCGGGCTCGCAAACGCGGCGTCCTCGGGCACGGTGTCGTCCAATTCCACGGTATCGAAACGTTTGCGCTCGTAGAGCCGGGCGTGTTCCCGGCGCAGGATGGTCACGAGCCACGGCCGCGCCATGTCCGCGTCGCGCAGAGCGTCGAGATTCTTCCAGGCGCGCAGGAAGGTTTCCTGGACAAGATCCTGGGCGATCGTCTCCGAGCGCGACAACCAGTAGGCGAACCGGTAAAGGTCGGCCGAATGGGCGCGCACCATGGCTTCGTACTGGCGCTGTTTCGGGTTCACGTTCCCTTGGACCGGCGCCATCGGTCTTTCCTTACACCAAAGCCGTCAACGGATCTTGCTGAGGATGCCGTCCAGCTCGTCGGTGCTGTGGTAATGGATGACGAGCTTGCCCTTGCCGCCGCGACCGTGGGCGACCTCCACCCGCGCCGCGAGGCGCTCGGCCAGCTCACGCTCGAGATTGGCGATGTTGGGATCGGCCGGCAGCGCCGACTTCGCCTTGCCCTTGGGGGCCATCTGCGCCTTGCGCGCGGCCTCTTCGAGTTCGCGCACCGTCCAGCCATGTCGGGCGGCTTCCAGCGCCAGCGGCTCGGCCACCGTCGCGGGCAGCGTGAGCAGGGCGCGGGCATGGCCCATCTCCAGCTTGCTCTCGTCGAGCAGCTGCTTGATGGACGCCGGCAGCTCCATCAGTCGAAGGAGGTTGGACACCGCCGCGCGCGACCGGCCGACGGCGTCGGCCGCCTGCTGGTGGGTGAGATCAAACTCGTCGATCAGCCGCTGCAGCGCCTGGGCCTCTTCCAGCGGGGTGAGTTCCTGGCGCTGGATGTTTTCAATCAGCGCCATCGCCAGCACGGACTGCTCGGGCACGTCCTTCACCAGCGCGGGGATCTCGCTCATCGAGGCGCGCTGGGCGGCGCGCCAGCGGCGCTCGCCCGCGATGAGTTCGTAGCTGTTCTTGCCGATGGCGCGCACCACCACGGGCTGGATCAGGCCCTGGGCCTTGATCGACGCAGCCAGTTCGTCGAGCGCCTCGTCGTTCCAGTGGCGGCGCGGCTGGTATTTGCCGGCCTGGATGTGATGGATCGGCAGGGTGCGCAGCTCGCCTTCCTGTTCGATCACCGAGGGCGGAGCGTCGGGGCCCGCGCCACCGCCGAGGAGGGCGTCGAGGCCACGGCCGAGACCACGTTTCTTCGGTGCTGCCATGGGTGCTCCTTAAGGCGTCGTCGGTGCCGCGTCGTCGGCGTGGCTCGCCGCGGTGTCCACGCCGGCGTCGTCGCCCGGGCCCTGGGTCCGGGCGCGGTCACGGCGGATGATCTCGCCGGCCAGGCCGATGTAGGCGATCGCCCCGCGCGAGCCGCGGTCGTAGAGGTGGATCGGTTGCCCGTGGCTGGGCGCCTCGGCGAGGCGGACGTTGCGCGGGATGATCGAGCGCAGCACCTGGTCGCCGAAATGCTGGGTCAGCTGGGCGGACACCTCGTTGCCGAGGTTGTTGCGCACGTCGTACATGGTCCGCAGCAGGCCTTCGACCTCTAGCTTCGGGTTGAGCCGCTGGCGCACCGCCTGGATGGTATCGAGCAGGCTCGACAGACCCTCGAGCGCGAAGTATTCGCACTGCACCGGGATCAGCACCCCGTCGGCGGCCGTCAGTGCATTGAGCGTCAACAGGTGCAGCGACGGCGGGCAGTCGATGAGGATGGTGTCGTAGCGCTCGGCGACGGTCGCCAGCTGCTCCTTCAGGCGCTGCTCGCGCGCCATGCCGTCCATGAGCTTGAGTTCGGCCGCGGTCAGGTCACCGTTGCCCGGCATGAGGTCGAACCCCGCCTCGGTGCGCACCAGCACCTCGTCGATCGTCGCCTCGTCGAGCAGCACTTCGCAGCCGTTGGGCTTGGCCTCGTGCTTGTCCACGCCCGAGGCCATCGTGGCGTTGCCCTGCGGGTCGAAGTCGACGAGCAGCACCTTGCGCTTCGCCGCGGCGAGGGCCGCGGCGAGGTTCACGGAGGTGGTGGTCTTGCCGACGCCGCCTTTCTGGTTGGCGACTGCGATGATGCGGGCCATGGAGGGTGGATAGCTGCCGTGCGCGGAAAGGGCGCTAGCGTAGCATCCCGCTTACCGGCGGGCGATCCGTCGACCGATGGCTTCGGGTCACGGAAGCGGCGGGGCGGTCTACGCGGCGCGGCGCACGACCACCAGGTGCCGCTCGCCCTCGACCCCGGGCACCGCCAGGGTGTGGATCGCCTCCACGCGGAACCCTTCGGGCACGCCGGACAGCTCGTCATCGGGATGCTTGCCCTTCATCGCCAGCCACACGCCGTCCGGCGCCAGCAGGTGCCCGCCCCAGCGGAGCATGTCGGCCAGCGAGGCGAAGGCCCGCGCCGTGATGCATTCGAAGGTGCCTTCGACCTCCTCCACGCGACATTGCAGCGCCCTGGCATTGCCGAGCTTCAGCGAGCGGATGGCCTCCCGCAGGAAGCGGACCTTCTTGCCGTTGGAATCCACCATCAGCACCTCGCGCGCCGGCTCCGCGATCGCCAGCGGGATGCCGGGCAACCCTGGCCCGGTACCGAGATCGGCGAGGGAGCGGCCCCGCACGTAGGGCACGATCGTCAGCGAGTCGAGCAGGTGCCGGGCGACCATCTCGCGGTCGTCGCGGATCGCGGTGAGATTGTAGGCGGCGTTCCAGCGCTCCAGCAGCTCGCGATAGTCGAGCAGGCGCGCCACCGCCTCGTCGGGCAGGGTAAGGCGAAGGTCGGCGATACCGCGTTCAAGCTGGTCACGGAGGGCTTCGCGCGCGGTCATGCGGCACCTGGTAACGGGTGGGGGCCGCAAAGTATGAAAGTGCCGGCGCGTCGGCGCCAGCACGACCGACTCAGGCGGCGTCGAGCTCGACGCGGGTGACCAGCATGCCCCGGCTGCGCAGCGAACCGTTGACGGCGTGCTTGAGCTGCGTGCCCACCGCACGTCGATCGGCCGAATGCGCCGTGGCGGTGTCTCGCAGGGCGGCCACGACGTTGCGGCGGATCAGCTCCGGCGCCTCGTCGATCACGGCGTCGACCGCTTCGGGCTCGAGTACCTGCCAGTAGATCGTGCCGCCCTCAAAGCGCAGCACCTGCCCACCGAGGTCGATCTTGTGGGTGACCCGGTCCAGGAGCGGAAGCACGAGATGGGTGCCGGCCGTGAGCAGCACGGGGGCCCGACCGACCCGGCGCACGCTGTAGACCTGGCCCTCGGGCACCCGGCGTAACGACGCGGCGGCGAGGGCAGCGGCGGAAACGACAGCGGCGATGAGAAGGCTGGTCAACATGATTGCGACTTCAACGGCTTACGGGCTTTTCCTGCGGCGGCGCGCACGACAGCGATGCACGTCGATGATCACACAGGGGTGTTAATCCTAATTTAACGAGGGCCCTTAACACCAGTTTCACCCAGCCCCCATATTCAGTTAGCGGACGGGTTGGTCAAAACTTGAGCAGTGATTAATTCTTGCTCAGCCGTTTTGGTGTCCTGCCGGCCACCGAAAGCCATTACGATTCGCCCTTTGCCACATATGCAGGGATCGCCATGGGGTTCGACAGGGGCACGTTCACTGCGGAGCGCGAGCGACGGATCAAGCTGGGACGGGCCTTCGAGGAAGAAGTAGCCCATGCCTACCGCGAACGTGGCTATCTGGTCACGATCACCGGTTCCCAGCAAGGCGACGGACGCCGGGGCGACGGCGGCATCGACCTGTTCATCCGCCGCGAAGACGATCCGCATGCGCCAACGGTTGCTGTGCAGTGCAAAGCATGGAACAGGCATCCGGTGGAGCGGAAAGATGTCGACGAGTTCGCCAATGTGGTCAGGCGCCAGGCCGGTGTCGATCAAGGCATCCTGATCACAACGAGCTGGTTCAGCCGAAAGGCGTCCGAGATCGCGGCGGACAGTGCCCTGACGCTGATTGACAGCCGCCGGTTGCGCGCCGAGCTTGGCATCGATTCGGAAGCCTTTCACGAACGCTTTCCAAAGATCGCATCGGTTCCAGCCCCGCGTTATATCGAGACGGCGCCATCGTCGCCGCCGCCCAGACCATCCGTGTCCAGCGCACCCCACGTGTCCGTGGTCTCGAAGCCGGTGGCTCGGCGCAGCCATCGCTTGGCCCTGGCGGCGTGCTTGCTCGCCTTGGCAGGGGGCATTGGCTATGCCGTGGCACGCCTGACCTCGTCGACATCGACCGCACCGGTCGTGCAGGCGCCAGAACCCGCCGCCGCGCCCATCGGCACGAAGCCCGTGGCCACGAAGCCCGTGGCCGAATCACCGCGCGTGGTCGCAAGGAAGCGTACCGAGCGGCACAAGCCCGATACGCCGCCAGCGGTGACCCGACCCGAGGCCGCGGAGCCCGTCATCTACAAGTCGGCCGACATGAGCGACGCGGAGTTCGCCGCCTGGAAGCGACGCAAGGCGGAACGCGAGCAGGGAGCGGCCGACGGTGGCGACCGTTCGCCACCGCCGGATCCGGCTTATGTCGACGGCCCGCACGCCGAAGGTGTGTCATCGCGAACCATGCAGGTGATCCTCCGGGGCAATGGTCGCTGACGTCAATTCGATTTGACCGGACGGGCGCAAATGATAACAATTATCAATCAGCCCTTGATCGGTCGTGCCCATGAACGTCCTCGGTTGCGTGGCGGCGATTACTGCCATGCTGCTCGTCTACCTCGCCTCGCCTAACCAGCGCGCCCTGGCGCGGCCGATGGGGCGTGGCGCCAGGGTAGGAGCGAGCCTTTTCGCGGTTCTCGCACTCACCGCCTGGATCGCCAGCGAGACCACGCTTCCCGGCATTTTCTCAACGCTGAGCGCGCTGATGCTTGGCGCAGTGATTTTCCCTTACCTGCTCTGGCTGTTCCGTCCGGCCGGCCAACGGAAACCCCGCTGATGCTCGCCAAGACCTTCGCCGGCATCGTGCTCGGCTTGCCGCTGTCGCTGGCCGTGATATCGCTGGCCATCTGGATCTGGCCGGGGTCGAGCGAGGCGGTGGTCATGCCCTTCTATGTGGCGTTCTTCCCGCTGTGGGTCGCGGTCATGGCGGCGACCTACCTGTTCCGCAACGGCGCGCGCGCCTGGGCCTGGCTCGCCGCCGCCAACGCGTGGGCATTCGCCGCACTGTTCGCCGCCAAGCAGCTGCTGCCGGGATTGTGACGATGAAAGCCGCCACCCTCCGCACCTTCAACACCGTGCACACCTGGACGGGCCTGCTCGCCGGCTTCGCGTTGTTCGTGGCGTTCTACGCCGGCGCGCTCACGATGTTCCACGACGAGATCGACACCTGGGCGTTGCCGAAGGCGGAAGCCGCGCACGACGACACCATGCGACGCGCGGCGCTCATGCTCGACGGCATCGTGGCCGCGCATCCGGCCGCGCGCGAACAGGTCGGCGTGACGTATCCCGCACCCAAGGCCCCATCGCAACAGGTGACCGCCTACTGGCTCGACAGCGACGGCTGGAAAACACAGACGCTCGCGCAGAGCGCACCTCACGACGCCGAAGACCACGAGCACGGCCTCGCCGACTTCGTCTACGAACTGCACTACGACCTCGGCATCCCCGAGATCGGCATCTACGTGATGGGCATCGTCAGCGTCATCTACGGCCTGGCCCTGCTCACCGGCCTGCTGATCCACCTGCCGCATCTCGTGCGCGACCTCTTCGCGCTGCGCCCCGGGCACAACCTCAAGCGCCTGTGGCAGGACGCGCACAACGTCATCGGCATCCTCAGCCTGCCGTTCCACATCGTGTTCGCTGTGACCGGGGCATTGCTATGCCTCACCACGGTGGCCTTGCTGGCGTTCAACACCGTCGCCTTCGACGGCAAGCTCATGGGCGCCTTCGATCGCATGACCAGCGCGTTGCCGTCCACGCAAGACAAGGGCGGCACCGCCGCGATGCTCTCGCCCGCCGAACTGGGCGCGCGCGCGCGCCGTGCCGCCATGGGCGCCGGCGCCGCCGATTTCGAGCCCGACTACATGCGCTACGTGCATTACGGCCACCGGGGCGCCGCCGCGGAGGTACGTGGCACGTCCACAAAGACGCTCGGCGAATACGGGATGGTGGCGCTTGACGCGGTGGACGGCCACGTGCTGCGAGTGCAGGTGAGTGGGGCACGCGATGCCAACCACGCCACGTACTCGGCCATCTTCGGCCTGCACTTCGGCACCTTCGGCAACGTCTCGCTGCGCTGGCTGTACTTCATACTCGGCCTCGCCGGCGCCTTCCTGTTCTATTCGGGCAACCTGCTCTACATCGAATCCCGCCGCAAGCGCCGCCAGGCCGACCAGCCGTTGAAGGTGCGTGCGATGGCGACGGCCACGGTGGGCATCTGCATCGGCACCTGCCTTGCGATCTCGGCGGCTTTCGTCGCCAACGTGCTGGGCCCCCTCGTCGGCAGCGAACCGACGGCCTTCGTGCAGCCCGTGTTCTTCATCGTGCTGGCCGGCGCGGTGGTGTGGACCTTCCTACGCCGCCCGGCACGCGCGGCCGTCGACCTGCTGTTCGCCACGGCCCTCGCCAGCGCCGCGGTCGGCGTGCTCGACATCACGTTGCATGGCGACCGCCTGCTGCGGAGCCTGGCCGAAGGTCGCTATGGTGTCCTGGGCGTCGACCTCGTCGCCATCGCGATGGGCGTGGGCTTCGGCTGGCTGGGCCTGGCGACGCGCAAACGCGTGCGCGACGGCGATCCGTGCAGCGTTTGGTACGGTCGCGACCGAACCACGTTTACTGATGACGTGCGGGTTGTCTAGCCATGGAAGATGTAGCGCACATGACCTGCCCTCATATGCCGGACCAATGATTACTGCCGAAGTCCGGCGGGTGGGTAAGCCTTCGATCTCCCCGCTGAGCCATGACGCGTCAAGCCGTGACATTCCTCAACCGCCTGGCTCCCAGCAGTAATTCAAAGACCTTTTTTTGGTTACCGGATTCCAGACCGAAGTAATACGTCTTCCGCGGATTCTCTTGAATTTGCACGATGGCTCCAATCCCATCCTTGCAAAATTGAATCTCGCGGCGCACGGAAATTTTAAGCTTTAGCGACTACCCTAACGTGCGCAGCTCGGCGGTATAAAAAGCAAAGATTTCCTCATCCGTTGCCGACGAGTCAAAACTCGCGCCTGCTCCGGCCAACGATAACTTGTCGAAGATCCTGGGGCTTTCCACCATGCTGTCACCAGGTCTCTTCGCAATAGCCGACCACTCGGAGGCCAACCGACCTCCCGGAACAACACCCTTCGTATCGTCGATAAGCCAGCCGTGTACATGCGCGTAAGCAACGACAGCCATCAATACCCCTAAGGCTGCAAGTAGCCAGGCATTCTTTGATTTTTCCAACCTAATCTTCCGTTGATCGCAAGAAATGAAATTGAACGCGGGTAGTCCACTGACATTTGTAAATCAGTAACACAGCAGCGAGGGGCAAGCTACGGCAACGCGTAGCAAACTCACCATTCGCCTATACGCGCATGCCCTTTCCCTTATTTTTCGCACCAGGCGACATGCTTCGAATTGCGCGCCCAAATCACGCCCAGATAAAGCGAATCAGCGCCAACGCTGCCCCGCCCATCAAGCACAGTGGCAATGCCACCCTTACAGAGCTTCACGTAGACAGTCCCGCCATCTCTCTGCTGGTTGTCTTTTACTTCCCACTGTTCGTCGACAAACTGCTTCGTCAGTATTTTAAAAGCGGAGGCCTTCGATTCAACCAAGACGTATCCATCCAAACCGACCGCCCCGCCGCGAGGGAAGTATGATCGACGATTCAGTGGGCTCCTGCCGATCGCGGTTGCTGCAGTATCGTAAATGGATTCGAGCTGTGACCTTCCTGGCTCTCCAGGCGCAGGTACTTTTGCAGCATGCTCCATCTTTACGCCGAGAGAGACAACAGCGGCGACCGCCAGGCAGCACCATGTACCGAGCAGAAGCCTATGCCTAAGTGCCTTCTTCACCATCACCCAAGCACGGCGTCGGCAGCGAGAAGGAGATCGAGCGGTTGCGCTCGGCCTACATCGACGCGCAGAACGAGGCGGAAGCGCTGTCGTCGCGCGATGACGCGGCGATCAAGGCTGTGCTGGCTAAGCCGATCTAACCGCTCATTCAAAGAATAACGCCAGCACAAGGCGGGCGTTTCTCTGCTCCGATAGCCCGATGTCATGTGCTCTTGGCGTTGAACCAGTGATGCCAATTTATCAGTCTGTCGAGTCGTAAATGTTCAGTGCCAGCTCGATGCCACGCTCGCCTAGAGCCTGCAGGCGCTCCGGCGGCAGAGATATCCCATCATTACCTGATCCCATAAAGAGTCCACAGAAGAGATCTACGCTGAAACTCCGACGAATGTCCGCCCACACATCCCGGTCATTCGTCAATTTGCCCAAGATCTCATCGATCTGCCCACACAGATCTTCTGGTTCGCGAGTCTGCGCCTCTAGCCTCCACATGCCCGTTCTGGCAATCCGTACTTGACCGCTAGACCGCCCAAGAATCTCATCACCCTTTTGCTGAGAATCAGTGGGTTCACTCCCCAGCATCCGGCTGACTTTGTCTGGTACGAGTAAGTCATCAGCAATACGCAAGGTGGCACGAGAACGTTCAAAAGACGGTATATTTCACCTGCTCATCGTCAGAGGCACACTGGCCTTCCGGCCCGACATCCAATTTGGCACATCACTTGGACTTCACATCATCCAAGTCGCCTACAACCTCTCCGGTCCGATCGACCACATCTGCTGTTTTCGGGGGTGGGTCACCACCACCATAGAAGGACAGCCAATTCGTGCATCTACACTTGGGAGTAGATGACTCATTTGCTTTTAAACAAGTTCCTAGTCGACCAGGAACTTTTTCACGCGCTGGTTTAAGAACAAATATGCACTCAGAGCAGCAACTTGCAAAACTGCAAAAAGGAGGTCATATAGATAGCTTTTACCAGAATATTCCGCAGCGTTGATCAAATCAATAAAATAACCTGCAACATACAGCGCCGCGAATCCTGAGATGTACGCCGCTCGACCGAACCGCCGCGCCTTAAGTAGCAATAGTCCTCCACTAGTGAACAGGCAAATAGCTACGGTGAACAACAGCCCGCTTCCGTTGGTCCACCACTGTTCTATTCCAATCCTTCTTGACCACCTCCCAAAACTTGAGCCGCCTTAAAGTGGAAAAATCGGCGTGTTTGGGTCGGCCCGAAAGGCCTCGGCGA
>NZ_JAQLOK010000006.1:0-163214 GCF_034063545.1 Luteibacter sahnii | reverse complement strand
AGAAGTGAAACGCGCATGCGCCGATGGTAGTGTGGCTCAAGCCATGCAAGAGTAGGTCACCGCCAGGGGCTTTATCCCAAAAAACCCGGTCTCGTCGAGACCGGGTTTTTTTCTTTTTTCCCAACCCCGCCCGCGTTGCTCCCCACTCGCCATCCCGGCCACAGGTCATCGGATACGGTCGTGCATCCAGCATCGCCCGTTCCGTCTTAAAAAAATCGGTCTCTTCTCGCCACCAGGGCTGGACACGTGCCCACCTTGTCGAACGGGCACTATCCCGGCATTCGCCACGATGCGGGACGACCGGGCACTAATCCGTCCGCCCGATCAATCGGTTACCCTAGGCTCATGTATCTAGAGACCTTTGGGTTGCGCGAACTTCCGTTCGGCGAGACACCGGACCTGCGCTTCGCGTGCCTGTTCACGCGTGAGCGGGACATCCTTTCGCAGGTCGAATACGAGTTCGGCACGACCCCCCAAGGCGTCACCCTGATCGTTGGCGACGTGGGCATGGGCAAGAGCCTGCTTTGCATGCTGATCGAGGCCGATGCCCCGCACCATGGGATGACCGTCGTACGTCACACCGCCGACGACTACGCGCTCGGTACGGTCGCCTGGTTGCGTTCGATGTACGCCGGATTCGGGCTCCCGCTTCCCCTAAGCGCGGAGGCAAATACCGAAGACCACCTCGTGGATGGCCTCGCTGCCGGCCTGGGCCGGCTGGCCCACCAGGTGGACAAGCGGTTCCTGCTGGTTCTCGACGACGCGGATGACCTCACGTCGGCGAACCTCAACGACATCGGGCGACTGATCGATGCCTGCGAGAAGGGCGGTGCGCCCTTCCATCTCGTGCTCGCCGGATCCCCCGAACTACGCGATCGCCTGGCCGGGGCGGTGCCGTCCGTGTTGGCCGAGCGCATCGGTAATCGCCTCGTGCTGGGTCCGCTGAACGCGGAAGAGAGCGAGCGCTACGTCCGCCATCGCCTGCACGTCGCCGGTACCGCCCGCATGCCCTTCAGCCGGCTGGGCTTGCGTAGCCTGCGTGACGATGGCAAGGGCAATCCCGCACGCCTTAACGCTCTCGCCCATCGCGCCCTGGAGCGTGCGGCCGAGCGGGGCGAGCAGTCAATTGGGGAGCGTGCGCTGGGTTTCGTCGCCCAGGAGGTCCTGCCGCAGTACGCGCGGTACTGGTTCCGGCGCTATCGCAAGGCGATCCTGCTCGCGGCGGCCGTGGCGATCGTCGCGGTGCTGGGCGGCACGGCGACGTGGTTCTTCTCCGGTCGCAGCCCCTCCCGCCCCAAGAACCTGGTGACGGTCACACCAGACCAGGCGCTGGCGAGCTTCAAGGACGCGCTGCCGCCGCCGGACGTAGGCAAAGTCCGCGTATGGGGCGAGTTGCTGGCCCGGTGGCAAGTGACCTCGAAAGAAACCTCCGTCGCCAATGCCATCCACTGCGACGCGACGATCTTTCCCGGGTTCGCTTGCGTGAGCGGGCGCGGGTCGCTCGACCAACTGCGCCGTTTCGACCGTCCGATGGTGCTCGAGCTCGACGACGCCAACGGCCACCAGCAGGTGTTGCTCATCGGTGCGGGGGACGAGGCCGTCCGCCTCTATCTCGGCGGCAAATACGTCGAACTGAGCCGCGAGGCGTTTTCGCGGATATGGAACGGGCGCTTCTACGCCGTGTTTCGCATCGACCCGGCGATGCCGGCCAAACTATCCCGTGGCGACACTGGCAAAGGCGTCGCCTGGGTCATCGCACACCTGCCCAACAAGGCGAGCGTGGCCGCCGGCGACGCCGCCTCATTCGACCGGACGGTGGAGTCGCGCGTGAGAAACGTGCAGGAGCGCTTCGGTATCGCGGCCGACGGCGTGGTCGGTCCGGAAACGATGTTTGCGCTGTCTTCGCTGGAAGCGGAAGGTCCTCACCTTGCCCGTGGCGTGCCCTGACCCATGTTCGTACGCGTGGATACCCGCCGTCGATCGCGGCTTTGCTGGGCCACCATGCTGGTGGTCGTCGTATGCGTGGTGTCCTTCGTCGGCCTGGCCCTGAGCAGTCCTGACGAGCGGTACGCCATCATGCGTCATTGGGGCACCGTTCCCGCGCATCTGTTCGGTACCGGCCTGCCGCTCTGGGAGCAGGTCAGCGACCCGGCCCTGCTGCGCCTGTTCACGGCGATCTTCATTCACGGCGGATGGCTTCACCTGCTCAGCAACCTGCTGTTCCTGGTGATCTTCAGCCTGCCGGCGGAACGGAGCCTCGGCTCACCGCGATTCCTGCTGTTGTTCCTCCTGGGCGGCGTCGTAGCCAACCTGATCGGCGCGATTTCGCTGACCGGCGCGCGGGTCGCCATCATCGGTTGCAGTGGCGCGGTGTCCGCCGTCGTCGGCGCTTACGTGACGCTGTTTCCCAGCGCGCGCCTGGGGCTGGTCGTGCCGCTGGGCCTCTACCTGGAATTCGTGCGCGTGCCGGCTTTCGTGCTGATTGGCATCTGGGCGCTCGTGCAGTTGCTTTTCAGCTATGCAGGGGCGAGTTACGGCGCTGTCGTATGGTGGACGCACATCGGTGGTTTCCTGTTCGGCATCGCGTTCGCGCTGGTGTCGCGCGGTGCGATCGAACGCCGCCTACGCGGCTGAGCGTTCGTCGTCCAGCGCCAGATGCGTGCGCGCGAAGCCGCGCAACAGGCGCGTCGCGACTGGCGTGGGAGCCACCTCCGCGAGCAACGCCTCGGGCTCGAAGCCTTCCTGCGTGAGCACGCCATGCTTGCGGCGAATGTAGGCGCGCATCACTTCGGCGGAAAACTCCGGGTGGAACTGCGTGCTGATCGCGTGCGCACCGTAGCGCACGAGGTGGTTCGGATCGCGGTCGGAACGGGCCAGGCTGACGGCATCGAGAGGCAACTCGAGCACGCTCTGCTCGTGCGTGGCGTGCGCCTTGAAGGTCTGCGGTAGCGCCGAGGCCAAGGGATCGCGTCCGGCCCCGGGACGCGTCGACAGCGACAGCGTGCCCATTTCCCGGCCGCCCGGCAGGTAGTCGACCCGGCCACCCAGCGCGTGCGACATCAACTGATGGCCATAGCACACGCCCAGCAGGGGCAGGTCGATGTCCATGGCGTCGCGGATCCACCCCGCCGTGCGTTCGCTCCACGGCAGCCGCTCGGTCACCATGGACGCCGAACCGGTGATGACCGCGCCCGCGCACTCGGAAGGTGGCGGCGGGACATCGCCCCGCTCGACGTCAACGACGCGCAGGCGATGGCCACGCAGGCGCAGGCCCAGTTGAAACCAACGTGGAAAATCGCCGTGGCGCGCGCTGATCGTGTCGGGCGCACGGCCGGTGCGGATGATGAGAACGGGTTTCATGCGGAAAGCGTGTCGTCGATGTCCGTGGGCGGAAGCACATTGAGCACTTCGCGCACCGTGGTGAGGCCGGCGGCGACCTGCGCCGCGGCGGAAATGCGCAGGGGCTTCATGCCCTCGCGCAAGGCCATGTCGGTCAGCCGCGAAAGGTCGAGCGAGGGCGTAATGGCACCGCGCACGCGCGGGGAGAGCTGCATCATTTCATAAACGCCCGTGCGGCCGAGGTATCCGGTCTTGCGGCACTCCAAGCAACCGACGGGTTCATAGACCTGCTCGGGCAGGGGCAGGTTCCAGCCATGCGTGAGCGCGGCCCAGGCGTCGGGTTCTTGCGCGGCCGGGCGCTTGCAATGGGGGCACAGGGTGCGTACGAGGCGTTGTGCCACGACCCCGGCCAGCGTGGACTGGATCAGGTAATGCGGCACGCCGAGATCGAGCAGGCGGGTAATCGCGCTCGGCGAGTCATTCGTATGCAGGGTGGAGAGCACCAGGTGGCCGGTCAGAGACGCCTGCACCGCCATCTGCGCGGTTTCCAGGTCGCGGATCTCACCGATCATGATGATGTCGGGGTCCTGGCGCAGCAACGTGCGCACGCCCGCGGCGAAATCCAGGTCGATCGCGGGTTGCACCTGCATCTGGTTGAGGTCGGGCGACACCATTTCGATGGGGTCTTCGACCGTGCAGACGTTGAGTTCCGGCCGGGCCAGGTGCTTGAGCGTGGAGTACAGCGTGGTGGTCTTGCCCGAGCCGGTGGGGCCGGTGACCAGCACGATGCCGTGCGGTCGTTCGACCATGGCGCGCCACACGCGGGCCTCCTCGTCGGCGAAGCCCAGCTGGGCGAAGTCCTTCATGACGAGGTCGGGGTCGAAGATACGCATCACCACTTTCTCGCCGAAAGCGGTGGGCATGGTGGAAATACGCAGCTCCACCTCGCGGCCACCGGCCGAGCGCGTCTTGATGCGGCCGTCCTGCGGGCGGCGTTTCTCGGCGACGTCCATGCGCGCGAGGATCTTCACGCGTGCCGTCACGGCGGTGGTCACCGGTGGCGGCAACTCGAACACCTTCTGCATGACGCCGTCGATACGGAAGCGGATCTGGCCCGCATCGCGTCGCGGCTCGAGGTGGATGTCGGATGCGCGCTGCTCGAACGCGTATTGCAGCAGCCAGTCGACGATGTGGACTACGTGCCGGTCGTCGGCACCCACCTCGCCGCCCTTGCCCAGTTCGACCAGTTGCTCGAAGTTGATGATCTTCGACGGCTCGGCGCCCTTCGCGTCCTGGGCGAGCTGGATCGACCGCTGCACGCCGTAGAACTCCAGCAGGTAGCGGTTGATGTCGATCGGGCTGGCCACCACGCGGCGCACGTCGCGGCGGAGCATGTGCGCGAGGTCGCTCGCCCAGGCCATGTCGAACGGCTCGGCCGTGGCGAACACCACCTCGCCCGGCGACGCGCTGACCGGAAGGATGCGATGGCGCTGGGCGTAGGCGCTGCTGACCACCTGGGTCACCTGCGCCACGTTGATCTTCATCGGGTCGATCTTGAGGTAGGGCAGGTCGGCCTTGCCAGCCAGCCATTCCACCAGGCCTTCCAGGCTCAGGGGGCGGCCCGGTTCGCGCTGGTTGCCCAGACGAGCGTTGGCGATCACCACGAGCGGGTTGAGCTCAATGGCGGTCTTGCCGCCCCGGGCCCCCGCGCGGACGCGCTTGGCGTCGTCTCCGGTGATGTAGCCGTCGACCACCAGCGCAGCGAGCACATCCTCGAGCTCCAGCCGCCCGCGGCGCCCCAGCATCGCGCCCGATTGCGGATTGACTGCCATGGCCTGGCGATCCCTCATGAAAGACGACGCCGCTATACTAGCCCGCTTTCTCAAGGACTCGGGAACCATGTCCGCGCCCACCTTCCAAGACGTGATCCAGACCCTCAACCGCTATTGGGCGGAGCAGGGCTGCGTGCTGGTCCAGCCCCTCGACACCGAGGTCGGCGCGGGCACGTTCCATCCCGCCACCTTCCTGCGCGCGCTCGGACCCGAACCCTGGGCCGCCGCCTACGTGCAGCCCTGCCGACGGCCCACGGACGGTCGCTACGGCGACAACCCGAACCGCCTGCAGCACTACTACCAGTATCAGGTGGTGCTCAAGCCGAACCCGGACGACATCCTGGAACGCTACATCGGCTCGCTGAAGGCGCTGGGCATCGATCCGCTGGTGCACGACCTTCGCTTCGTCGAGGACAACTGGGAATCCCCCACGCTCGGTGCGTGGGGCCTGGGCTGGGAGGTCTGGCTCAATGGCATGGAAGTGACCCAGTTCACCTACTTCCAGCAGGCCGGCGGCCTGGAGTGCCGCCCCGTTACCGGGGAAATCACCTACGGCCTCGAACGCCTGGTGATGTACCTGCAGAACGTCGACAGCATCTACGACATCGTCTGGACCAACGCACCCCACGGCGTGGTCACCTACGGTGACGTGTTCCACCAGAACGAGGTGGAGCAGAGTACCTACAACTTCGAGCACGCCAACGTGGCCGAACTGTTCCACTGGTTCGACGTCTGCGAGGGCGAGGCGGGCAAGCTGATCGCGGCCGGCCTGCCTTTGCCGGCCTACGAGCAGGTCTGCAAGGCCAGCCACGCGTTCAACCTGCTCGACGCGCGCCGCGCCATCAGTGTCACCGAGCGCCAGCGGTTCATCCTGCGCGTGCGTACGCTGGCCCGCAGCGTGGCCGAAGCCTACGTCGCCCAACGGGAAAAACTCGGTTTTCCCGGGCTCAAGAATCGCAAGGAGGCCTCCCATGGCCGATGAACGCCTGCCGCTCGTCGTCGAGCTAGGCACCGAAGAACTGCCGCCCAAGGCGCTCGACGACCTCGCCGGCGCTTTCGCGCGCGGTATCGTGGAGGGCCTTGAAAAACGCGGCGTCGCCGGCGATTACGCCGCGGCGCGCACGTATGCCTCGCCTCGCCGCCTTGCCGTGCATATCCCCGCGGTGGCCGTGGCCCAGCCCGAACAGCACGTCGAGCGTCGTGGTCCTGCCGTCGCCGCCAGCCTCGGCGCCGACGGCGAGCCGGGCAAGGCGCTGGTCGGCTTCGCCCAGTCCTGCGGCGTGGATGTTTCGGCACTGGAAAAACTCCAGACCGACAAGGGCGCGTGGTTCGTGTTCCGCGCGGTGAAGCCCGGTCAGCCGACCGCATCGCTGCTCGCCGAGGTGGTGGCCGATGCCCTCAAGGGCTTGCCGATTCCCAAGGCGATGCGCTGGGGCGATCGTGACGACACCTTCGTGCGCCCCGCGCACACGCTGCTGATGCTGCATGGCGCGGCCGTCGTCGAGGGCGAGGTGCTCGGCCTCACGAGCGGGCGCACCAGCCAGGGGCACCGGTTCCATCATCCCGCCCCGGTCACGGTCGCCGACGCGGACAGCTGGCTCGAGACCCTGCGCCAGGCAAAGGTCATGGCGGATCCCGCCGAGCGCCGCGAACGCGTGCGCGCCGAGGTCGCCCGCGTGGCGACCGGCGGCGAACCGCGACTGGGCGACGACCTGCTCGACGAGATCGCCAACCTCACCGAGTGGCCGGTTGGCATCGCCTGTACGTTCGAGCGCGATTTCCTCGACGTACCGCCGGAAGCACTCGTCACCACGATGGAAACGAACCAGAAGTTCGTCCCCGTGTTCGATGCGCAGGGCCGCCTCACCGAGCACTTCATTGGCATCGCCAACATCGAGAGTCGCGACCCCGCGGAAATCCGCAAGGGCTACGAGCGGGTCATTCGCCCGCGCTTCGCCGACGCCAAGTTCTTCTGGGACGAAGACCTCAAGACCCCGCTGGCGGGCTACCAGGACGCCCTGAAGAACGTCACCTACCAGCAGTCGCTGGGCAGCCTGTGGGACAAGACGGTGCGCGTGGCCGAACTGGCCCGGATCATCGCCAATCGCGTCGGCATCGACGCGGGCAAGGCCACGCACGCGGCGGCACTGTCCAAGTGCGACCTGCTCACCCGGATGGTCGGGGAGTTCCCGGAACTGCAGGGCGTGATGGGCCGCTATTACGCGAGCCGCCAGGGCATCGACGCCGACGTCGCCGATGCGCTGGACAGCTTCTACCAGCCGCGCTTCGGCGGCGACGCCATCGCGGCAGGCAAAGTGGGGCAGGTGCTGGCCGTGGCCGAGCGCCTGGATACGCTGGCCGGCATCTTCGCCGTCGGCCTCAAGCCGAGCGGCAACAAGGATCCGTTCGCCCTTCGACGCGCCGCGCTGGGCCTGGCGCGCACGCTCATCGAGGGCGGCCTCGCCATCGACCTGCGCGCCACCCTGACCGAGGCCCTCGAACTGGTTCCCGAGACGGCGTTGGTCGCGGGCGTCAAGCCGGGCAAGGACGGCACGCCGCCGTCGGTGGACATCGGCGCCCGTCGCCGCGAACTGGCCGACGAGATCCATGCGTTCGTGCTGGATCGCCTGCGCGGCTACTACACCGAACAGGGTTTCACGGTCGATCAGTTCGAATCCGTGCTGGCCGTCGTGCCGTCGACGTTGCCTGATTTCGACCGCCGCCTGCGCGCGGTGGCCGAGTTCGCCCGCCGCAGCGAAGCGGCCAGCCTGGCCGCGGCGAACAAGCGCGTGTCGAACATCCTGCGCAAGCGCGCCGAAGAAACCGACGCCGCGCCGTTGCCGGCCGCCGTCGACGTCGCCTACTTCGAATTCGATGCGGAACGCGAACTGCACGCGGCGCTGACCGCCGCCCGGGTGGACGCCGGTGCCCTGCTGGCGTCCGGTGATTACACGGGCGCCCTGGCTCGCCTCGCAGCGCTGCAGGGACCGGTCGACCGGTTTTTCGACGACGTGCTGGTCAACGCGGCGGATCCGGCCGTGCGGGCCAATCGCCTGTGCCTGCTTGCGCAGTTGAGCCAGACCTTCGGAACGATCGCCGACCTGTCGCGCCTCTGACAGGCGGCCGGTGGGGCACCGTCGCCATCGACGGTCGCCACGGTGCCGTGCCGTCGCGAGGCGAGCCGCTGCGTACGGTTCGCTCTGGCGCCTGACAGGCTGCGACGCTGGACGGTTCGCCCCCCGGGCGAACCGATCCTGCGCCCCTTACGCTGCTGCCGCGCTGCTCTCTTCGAGAACACGGGTCATCAGCGTATGCCGGAACGCGATCATGCGATCGGCGTAATCGGCTTCGCCGGAGCGTCCCAGGATCGAATACATCTCGGCCACGAGATCGGCGTGACGTACCGGCGAAAAGCGGCGCCCGGTCATCTCGATGTCCGACTGAAGGAGTTTCATGGCGGCGGCCAGTCGCGACGGGTCCAGCGGCGTCACGCCCTGCGACACGTGGCTCTCGCGGCCGCGCACCGACTCCGAACTTTCCGTGCGCACGAGGGCGTCTTCGTTGCTCCCGTCGAGCATCATCGGGCCTTCGCCCGCGGCGAGCCAGACGAGCGACAGTCCCAGCGTCTTCGCCATCGTGACGCAGCGGCCGCGCGACGGATCGGTGTTGCCGTCGCGCCAGCTGCGCACGACGCCTTCGGAGAAACCGCAGCGGCGAGCGATCTCGCTCACGCTACCCGACATCTTGATGACCTGCCGGACCCGGCTGGCGAACGAGGACGGCGGAACAGCGGCGTCCCCACGGCTGATGTCCATTCCTGCCCTGGCGGCGTCCGCCATCAGGGAACCCCTCGAATTGTCGTTCATGCGCTTGAAACCTCAGATAGGTGTGACGAGCCGCCCCCCGGCGTTTCGCGGTCAAACGCGCGAGGTTCGTATAGGTGTACAGCCACTTTCCTTTCGAACACCTTGCGCCTCAGAAGTTTCTTCACCCGTCGACCACGTTTCGACGCAGGAATTTGCCGAACCGTTCAGGAATCGACGTAGGAATTTTTCGTAGTCGCGGACCTGTCCATAGGCCGTTCGTCACATCTTTTCCTGATCTAAGTGCTTGATGGCGATGTGATTGAAACGTGAGGGCAGCGTTTAATTTACGTCGTAAATTATTGCCGTATTCGGCATTTTCTCCTGTTGGAATAGGCAATTACTTGCTGTAAATCTGCGCGGCGCCCCGACGTTTGTCGCCGGGTCGCCAAGAAGGGGAGACAGGCCACGCCACACGATTTGAACCGGAGTTCATCGGGCGCGTCCTGTTAAAAACGATTCGCAAGAACATACGAACTGCATCGAGGGGATGCGGTCGCCTGGGGAGACACGAATGAAATCCATGTACACCGGTGGAACCATCCGCCGTACCGCGCTGGCCGTGGCGCTGGGTCTGACGTTCGCCGGGGGAGCGGCGCATGCGCAGTCCAACGCCTCGGGCGTGATCTTCGGTCACGCCGACAACGCCGCCGGCGCGAGCGTTCGCATCGACAACGTCGACACCGGCCTGTCTCGCGAACTGCCCCTGCCGGCCGACGGTCGCTACCGCGCCACGTCGTTGCCCGTGGGTCACTACAAGGTCAGCCTCGTCCGCAGCGGCGCCGCCGTGGAGACCCGCGACGTGCAGGTGAACATCGGTACCGGTACCGACGTTTCGTTCGTGGCCGCCGCGTCCGGCAACGCCGCCACGAGCCTGGAGGGGATCAGCGTCAGTGGCACGGCCCTGCCTGCGATCGACGTCTCGTCGGTCGACTCGCGCACCGTGCTCACCGCCGACCAGTTGCAGCGCATTCCCGTGGCTTCGAACGTCAACGCGGCCGCGCTGCTCGCGCCGGGAGTCGTCAGCGGCGACTCGCGCTACGGCGGCGTCGTCTCGTTCGGTGGCGCTTCGGCGGCTGAGAACCAGTACTACATCAACGGTTTCGCGGTGACCAATCCGCTGACGGGCCTGGGTTTCGCCACGCTCCCGTTCGACGCGATCGACCAGCAGCAGATCCTCACCGGCGGCTACGGCGCGGAATACGGCCGCTCCACCGGCGGCGTGGTCAACATCACCACCAAGCGCGGCACCAACACCTGGAAAGCCGGCGCGCAGGTCCAGTGGAGCCCGCGCTCGCTGAAGTCCAACCCGCGCAACATTTACTACCCCCGCACCTCGGGCAACGTCACCGACGGCACGATCTACCAGTACCGCGAGGGCAACAAGACCGACGACCTGCTCTACGGCCTGTATGTCAGCGGCCCGCTGATCAAGGACAAGCTGTTCGTCTATGCCGCCGCCGACGTGGTCCGCACCGACAACTCGGCCGGCGTCACCAACGTGCTGACCAAGACGGCGTTCGACGGCCCCCTGAAGGCCAACCACTGGGTCGGCAAGATCGACTGGAACATTACCGACAGCCACATCCTCGAACTGACCGGCATCGGCGACACCAATCTCAACGACACCACCATCTACTCGTACGACTACGCCACGCGGTCGCGCACGCGCGTGCTCGGTAGCGAGCACCAGAAGAATATCGGCACCGCCAACTCCACGCCCGGCGGCGTGATGTACATCGGCAAGTACACCGGCTACATCACCGACTCGCTGACGATCGACGCGCTGTACGGCCACAGCAAGACCGACCACGTCGACAACGTCTCCGGTGCGGCGGGCGTGACCTGCCCGAACATCGTCGATAACCGCAACGTGCCCGCTGCCCTCAAGCGGGTGAGCTGCGCCCCGGTGCAGGGCAACCTGATCGCCCCGGGTGCGAACGACAAGGTCAAGAACTGGCGTTTCGACATCCAGTATTCGCTGGGTGACCATGACCTGCGCGCCGGTGTCGACAACCAGACGGCCGAATCCTACGGTGGCCTCGCCGTGCAGGGCGGCGCGCTGTGGACCTACAGCAACCCGCCGGCCAGCGGCAAGATCACGGGCTTCCCTGAACTCGCCATCCCGCCGGGCACCACCGAAATCGCCCGCCGCCAGATCTTCCGCGCCGCCGGCAACGTCAAGGTGGAACAGGAAGCGCAGTTCATCGAAGACCACTGGCAGATATCGCAGAACTGGCTGGCCTACATGGGCCTGCGCAACGAACAGTTCAAGAATTTCAACACCGACGGCGTCGTGTTCGTGAAACAGCGTCACCAGCTGGCGCCGCGCCTGGGCGTCACCTGGGACGTCTACGGCGATTCCACGCTGAAGGTCTACGCCAACGCGGGCCGTTATCACCTGGCCATTCCGTCCAACGTCGCCATCCGTGGTGCGGGCCCGCAGCTGTTCGAGCGCCAGTACTTCGCCTATGGCAGCGTCGATCCGACCACCAACGCGCCGATCAACCCGACCCCCATCTCGGGGATCCACTACGCCAACGGCGCCGATGGCAGCGCGCCGGATCCGAAGACGCTGTCGGCGAAGAACCTCAGCGCCTACTACCAGGACGAGTACATCCTCGGCTTCGACAAGCAGCTGGGCTCGGACTGGACCGTCGGCGCCAAGGCCACGTATCGCAAGCTGCGCAGCATCATCGACGACATGTGCGATTCCCGCCCGATCGAAGCCTGGGCCGAGCGCAACAACATCGCCATCAGCCCCGACGCGAAGATCCCGGGCTGCCTGCTGTTCAACCCCGGCAAGGGCAACACGTTTACCATCGATCTCAACAACGACGGTCGCTACGAGAACATCGCGTTGTCCAAGGCCGATCTCGGTTTTCCGGATCTCAAGCGCAAGTACCTCGCCGTGAACCTGTACGTCGAGCACCAGTTCAACCAGCAGTTCTTCGGTCGCGCCGAATACGTGTGGTCGCAGAGCTTCGGCAACTCCGAAGGCCTGCTGAAGTCGGACATCGGCCAGCTCGATCCGTCGGTCACCCAGGACTGGGATTTCCCTGAGCTGATGATCGGCTCGAACGGCCCGCTGCCCAGCGATCGCCGCCACCAGGTGAAGGCCTACGGTTTCTGGCAGGCCACGCCGGAATGGCTCTTCGGCGCCAACCTGCTGGCGCTATCGGGTCGTCCGAAGAACTGCCTCGGCATTCGTCCGCCGGATACGTTCAACTACGGTTCGTCGTATTTCTACTGCAACGGCGAGGACGCCCCGCGCGGCTCCCGTGGCCGCCTGCCGTGGACCTACCAGCTGTCGCTGAGCGCGGAATACCGTCCGTCGTTCTTCAACCACGACCTGTCGCTGAAGATGGACGTCTTCAACCTCTTCAACCAGCAGCGCGTGCAGAACATCGACGAAACCTACCAGACCGCCGATGGTCCGCTGAGCCCGACCTACGGCCGTCCGCTGAGCTTCTCCACGCCGCGTAGCGTCCGCCTCACGGCGCGTTACGACTTCTCGATGTAACGGCGCGGTATCCACCCAAGACAATAAGAAGAGTCGTAGGGATACAGGACGTGTCCCTACGATAAAGATCAAAAGCGACTCCCCGGATCGCCTCCGTGCCGACGGCACGGAGGCCTTTTTTTGCGGACTGCGCCGGATCGACATGCAAAATCTGGTAAGAAAATTTCCTAAGCCAAAGTCGTGCATGTGCCATAAGTCATTGCTAAGAATGGCCACAAGTCACTGTTCAAGCGACATTTTTTGACGCGAAAGAAATAGTGTACGCGTAAGTTGTTTCGGTGGTAATCCAAACCAATGGTAAAAATTCCGTATTGCCCTACGGGTTCGCATTACGTATATGTTTCCCCACGCCATCCGGGGAGAGGCTGGCGTACGGAAATGAAGCGGAAAAATCCGACGTTTCCGTCCTTTTTTCGATGTCGTTTGCCCAAGCCTGGCGAAGGTCAGGACGAAGGCGTTTGCCTGCCGATCGTAGAAACATTCGATCAAGGGTTAACTTTCTAGGGGAGTCCCGCAGCATGATTTCGCGTTCCTATCGAGCCTCCGTACTCGGTCGTCGTTCCACCCTCGCCCTGGCCATCGGCCTGGCCACCGTGTCCGGCGCCGCGCTTGCGCAGTCGACCACCGGCTCGATCTTCGGTTCCGCCCAGCCGGGTGCCACCATCCAGATTTCCAGCCCCTCGACCGGCGTGAACCGCCAGATCACGGCGGATGCTTCCGGTCGCTATCGCGCCAGCAACCTGCCGCTGGGCAATTACACCGTCAACGTGCTGGACGGCGGCAAGGTCGTCGACTCCCGCAAGGACATCAACCTGACCGTCGGCAGCAGCTCCGAAGTGTCGTTCGCCAGCGCCGCCGCGGGCAACGCGCAGTCGTTGGAATCGGTGACCGTGAGCGCGAACGCGCTGCCGCCGATCGATGTCTCCTCGGTCGACTCGCGCACCGTCGTGACGTCCGCCCAGCTCACCCGCCTGCCGCTGGGTCGTAACGCGGAAGCCATCGCGCTGCTCGCTCCGGGCGTCGTCACCGGTTCGGGTGACTTCGGTCGAGTGGTGTCGTTCGGCGGCGCCGGCGTCTCCGAGAACGCTTACTACATCAATGGCTACAACACGACCGACCCTCTGAAGAACCTCGGCGGCGCGAGCCTGCCGTACGGCGCGATCGACCAGCAGGAAGTCTACACGGGCGGTTACAGCGCGATGTACGGCCGTTCCGACGGCGGCGTGATCAACCAGGTCGGCAAGCGCGGCACCAATGAATGGCACTTCGGTGGCCAGGTGCTGTGGGAGCCGAAGTTCCTCGCCGAGTCTCCGCGCAACATCTTCTACCCGAATGCCACGCTGCCGAACGGCTACGAGTATGAGAACGCGGACCAGCCCGGTACCGAATACCGTCATCGCGACGGCAACAAGAAGTGGACCACGACCTACAGCGCCTACGTGGGTGGTCCGCTGATCAAGGACAAGCTGTTCCTCTTCGCCGCCGCCGAAGCGGAAAAGAGCGAAGGCGTCTCCACGAACAGCTCGGCCAGCAGCATCCAGGCCAACAACCACTACACGTTCAACCTGCCCAAGTACTACGTGAAGCTGGACTGGAACATCAACGACAGCAACATCCTCGAAGTGACGGGCATCCGTTCGCAGGATGAAGCGGAAGGCGTGTACTACGCCTACGACTACGCGACGCACACCCAGGGCGGTCAGACCGGCGCCTTCGCCGACCACACCAAGCTGACCAACACCTACACGATCGGCAAGTACACCAGCTACCTGACCGACGACCTGACGTTCTCCGCGACCTACGGCAAGGGCAAGTCGCAGGACTACTTCAACAATCCCAGCGGCGGCGGCGCGCCGTGGCTGAGCGGCGTGACCAACCAGAACCCGGCCATCACCGGCGGTACGCCGATCTCCAACCTCAACCCGACCTACGTGTCGAAGGCTCCGGATGCGCGCAGCCTGACGCACGGCCTTCGCATGGACCTCGAGTGGCAGGTCGGCGATCACCGCCTCACCGGCGGTATCGATAACATGCGCTACAACGCGTACGACGAAGGCCAGTCAATGAGCGGCCCGGGCTACGCCTGGATCTACGGGCGCGGCAACCCCACCACGCCGATCAGTCGTACGCTCGGCGTCGGCGCGCCGGGTGGCGCGGGTTACTACGTGCGCCAGTACAAGTTCATCACCACCACGAGCATGTCGGTCGATCAGAAGGCTTACTACCTCGAAGACAAGTGGCAGGTGAACGACCGCGTCAACGTGACGGTCGGCGTGCGCAACGACAAGTTCACCAACTACAACAACAACCACATCTCGTACGTCGACAGCGGCAACCAGTGGGCCCCCCGCCTCGGCGCCGCATGGGACGTGTTCGGCGATTCGACCTTCAAGGTCTACGGCAACCTCGGCCGCTACTTCCTCGCACTGCCGAACAGCGTCGCGATCCGTGGCGCCTCGTCGTCGACCCTGACCAGCGAGTACTTCACCTACACGGGTATCGCCGCGGACGGTTCGCCCACCGGACTGGCCCCGCTCGGACCGGGCCCGGTCTCCGCCAACAATGAGTACGGTCAGCCGACCGACCCGAAGGCCGTCACCGCGCGTAACCTGAAGTCGCAGTACCAGGACGAAGCCATCCTCGGTTTCGACAAGGCGTTCGGCAGCGAGTGGGTCGGCGGCGCCAAGCTGACCGTGCGCAAGCTCCAGGCCGCCATCGACGACGTCTGCGACATGAATCGCGTGATCGAGAAGCTCCAGGCCCAGGGCGTCAACACGGACAACACCACCTTCCCGGGCTGCGTGATCTTCAACCCGGGCAAGACCAACCGCTTCAGCTTCGGCAACGCCGACGGTACCCGTACCGAAGTCAGCATGTCGCGCGACGACTGGGGCTTCACCGATGGCGCGAAGCGCAAGTACTACGCGCTCGACATGTACTTCGGCCATCCGTGGGACGGCAAGTGGGAAGGTCGCATCGACTACACCTTCTCGCGCAGCTACGGCAACACCGAAGGCCAGGTGAAGTCCGACATCGGTCAGGACGACATTTCCAAGACGCAGGATTGGGATGCCGCCGCGCTGATGGAAAACTCCAACGGCCTGCTCGCGAACGACCGCCGCCACCAGATCAAGATGCGCGGCAGCTATGCGCTGACCGACGAGTGGCTGCTTTCGGGCGTGGTGCGCGTGCAGTCGGGTGGCCCCAAGAGCTGCCTCGGCTACTACGCCGGTCCGACGCTGGATAACACCGGTACGCCGGGTGGCTACGGTGCGGCCGGTACCGATCCCATCGGTTACGGCTCCTCGTACCACTTCTGCAACGGCCAGCCCTACCACCCGGGCGACCAGCGCCAGCCGTGGACGAAGAACATCGACCTGTCGGTCACCTATCGCCCGGCGTTCGCCGATCACAAGCTGGCCTTCGCGCTGAGCGTGTTCAACGTCACCGACGAGCGCAAGGTCACGCAGACCGACGCCACCTATGAGACCAACGCGGGTCCGGGTGTGGTCAGCAATACCTACAACATGGGTACGTACTTCCAGACGCCGCGCTTCGTGCGCCTGTCCGCTAGCTACGACTTCTAAGCGCACCGGCTCGGGCCGGGGGCAGGAGCCCCCGGCTTGAGAGGAAAACGGTAGAAAAACATGTCCAGGGATGGAAGCGTCTCCCCAGATTGCCACCGGCTTGCCGGTGGCCTTTTCAGGTAGGCCCGGCCAACCCGCCGGTCGGGGCCTCGGGCAGGAGCCGGGGCCTTGTAAATAATTTGTTGACACGACGCGCTCCCTGCCCCTATGTTCGGCATCGGCGAATTCTGTCGGGAAGATTTCACGAATCGTGAATCGGCCCCGTACGGTAAGAGTCGATGGACTTGTCGGGAGCAGGTCTCGTGGGGACGACGCTACTCTGGGAGGAGCAGGCGCCGAGGAAAAACCCCGGAAACGTGCACCGCCAAGGCCGAATTTTCCGGCCTTTGCCGGCTTTGCTCGTTTTTAAGGCCCGGTTGGGCCGATCTGGGGAGATTTGCATCATGAGTTCTCGCAGCATCCGGCAGGCATCCGTCCTGCGTCGTTCTTCGCTCGCGCTCGCGCTGGCGATGGGCATGGGCCTTACGGGCACCGTTTTCGCCCAGTCCACCACCGGTAGCCTGTTCGGTTCGGCCGAACCGGGTGAAACCGTTCAGATCACCAGCTCGACCGGTGTGACCCGCTCCACCACGGTCGCCGAAAACGGCCGCTACACCTTCAACAACCTTCCGCTGGGCACCTATAAGGTCAGCCTGATGAAGGGCGGTGCCACCGTCGACACGCGCGACAACGTCCAGCTCAAGGTCAACGCCGGTACCGACGTGTCCTTTGCCGCGGCCGCCGCCACGGCCACCAGCGCTGAAAACCTGTCGGCCGTGACCGTCACCGGCAACGCGCTGCCCCCGATCGACGTGTCGTCCGTCGACTCGCGCACCGTTATCACCCAGACCCAGCTCAAGCAGCTCCCGCTCGGCCGCACCGCCGAATCGATCGCGCTGCTCGCCCCGGGCGTGTCGCAGGGTGCCACCGGCACCGGCTTCGCCAGCCCGACCGGCCAGGCGCTGGTCTCGTTCGGCGGTTCGTCCGTGTCCGAGAATGCCTATTACATCAACGGCATGAACACCACCGATCCCATCTCGGGTTACGGCGGCATGGCCCTGCCGTACGGCGCGATCGACCAGCAGGAAATCCTGACCGGCGGTTACGGCGCCCAGTACGGTCGCTCCGACGGCGGCGTGATCAGCATCGTTGGTCGCCGTGGCAGCAACGAATTCCACTTCGGCGGACAGGTCCTGTGGACGCCTGAGTTCGGCAAGGCCGACCCGATCAACGCCAAGTACCCGAGCAGCTCGGTGCGCGACGGCCAGGTCTATCGCTACCGCAATCTCAACAAGGATTGGGAAGCGGTGTACTCGGCCTACGCCGGCGGCCCGCTGATCAAGGACACCCTGTTTGGCTTCATCGCCGTCGAAGGCGCCAAGCGCGAAGGTGACAGCGTCGCCCTCGCCTCGTCGAACAAGATCACGCAGTACACGTACAAAGATCCGAAGATGTACGCCAAGCTCGATTGGAACATCAACGACAACAACCTGCTTGAACTGACCGGTGCCAGCTACCAGCACAACTACACCGGCGACGTGTACAACTTCAACAACCGCACCCGTGCCTACGGCAGCTTCATCGCGCCGGATACCGCGTCGAGCACCAAGCAGCGGATGTGGATCGCGAAGTACACCAGCTACATCACCGACAGCCTGACCCTGACGGCCCAGTACGGCAAGCAGGACACGAAGCTGTTCACCCGGACCGGCACCACCGATCCGAACCTGATTCCGATCCTCGGCGCCGAGAGCCAGAACCCGGCGTACACGGCGGGCTTCCCGCAGGGCATCACCAACGCCCAGAACCTCACGGTCGTTCCCGATCCCAAGCATGAGAGCAAGGTCTCGAACTACCGCGTCGACCTCTCCTACGTGCTGGGCGACCACACGATCTCGGCGGGTATCGACAACCAGAACACCCAGGATCTGAACGACGGCCAGTCGGTCTACAACAACTTCGGCTACGAGTGGAGCTACGGCACCGTCGAGGACAGCGGCATCGCCAACGGCGCCGTCTCGTCGCCGGTCGGCACGCCGTACTACGTTTCGCAGTACCGCCAGCAGACCGCCGCCTCGGTGCGCGTGCGCCAGCGTGCCCAGTACATCCAGGACGAATGGCAGGTCTCGGACACGGTCAAGCTGTCGCTCGGCCTGCGTAACGACCAGTTCACCAACTACAACGGCAGCGGCCAGGCCTACATCACCCAGACCAAGCCGCAGTGGGCACCGCGCCTCGGCGGTAGCTGGGACGTGTACGGCGACAGCACCTTCAAGGTGTACGCCAATGCCGGTCGCTACTACCTCGCCCTGCCGCTCGTGCCGGCCCTGCGTGGCGCTTCGGGTTCCACCCAGACCAACACGTACTTCTCGTACACGGGCATCGATCCGGCCACCGGTTACCCGACTGGCCTGACCCCGCTCAACACGGTCAACGGCCCGGGCCAGCCCTACTCGCCCAACAACGAGTACGGCCAGGCGAAGGACCCGAACATCGTCAGCGCGAAGGGCCTGAAGTCCGAATACCAGGATGAGTTCATCGCTGGTTTCGACAAGACCTGGGGCGAGAACTGGGTCTACGGCGCCAAGTTGACCTACCGCGCCCTGCGTAACGCGATCGACGATTACTGCGACACCGGCGATACGCCGCCCGGCCGCCTGCAGCAGCTGTTCACCGCCAGCGGTTCCAACGTTGACCTCGCCGCTGCGGGCGTCAGCTGCTACCTGTTCAACCCGGGCCGCGCGAACACCTTCCTGGCCCCGAACGCTGCCGGCGGCTACGACCGCGTCCGCGCCACGAACGACGATCTCGGCTTCCCGCACCTGAAGCGTCACTACTACGCCGTTGAATTGCACCTGCAGCACCTCAAGGGTGACGGCAAGTGGTGGGGCAACGTCTCGTACGTCTTCTCCAAGCTCTACGGCAACAGCGAAGGCCAGACCGACTCCGATGCCGGTACGCGTAGCGATCCGTCGGTCACGCAGGCGTGGGACAACGCTCCGCTGATGGTGTATTCGAACGGCAAGCTCGCCAACGACCACACCCACGAGCTGAAGGCCTACGGTGCGTACGAGATCACGCCGGAATGGCAGGTCTCGGGCAACATCGCGATCGTCTCCGGTGCGCCGCGCAACTGCTACGGCGGTTTCGGTCCGGACCAGATCGACGCTGGCTACGGCACCACGTCGTACCACTGGTGCAACGGTCTGCCGTCGCCCCCGGGTGCCGCGGGCCGCAACCCGATCACGCACACCGTGTCGGCCGCGCTCGCCTACCGTCCGGCGTTCGCCGAAGGTCGCCTGGGCTTCACGGCCGAAGTCTTCAACCTGTTCAACGAACAGAAGAAGACGCAGTCGTACCCGTACTACGCGACCAGCAGCGCACCGCTGCCGACGTACAACGCGCCCATCGCGTTCCAGACGCCGCGTTACTTCCGTTTCGGCGTGACCTACGACTACTGATCATCGGTGGTCGACCGGCTGACACCGTCCTGTCCAGGGCCGGTGTCATTCCGACAGAAAAACCGCCCTTCGGGGCGGTTTTTTTTGATTTTTCATGGCAGTCCGGGGGCGCTGCGCGGCCACAGGCCCCGCGGTCGGTCCGAACGGTGAGGCGATGCGGCCAGCGCTTTCGGCGTCCCACTCGCTGGTCACACAGGTCTCCTGCGCGTTCGACAGGGAGGGAGCGCTTGCGCAGCCCGTGTATCGACGTGGCTTCGGCCGCTCTCTTATGCGGAACTCGCCTCGACGGTGGACACCAGGATTTCCCGCGAAACGTTCAGATGCACCGCGCTCTGGCGATACCCGGACGCAAGAGCAACGCAACTGGCCGGATCGAACCCTGCACCAGGCCGTCAGCTCGATCGTTCGGAGGGCTCCCGATACGCCGCGATGAGCCTTTTTTTATGCCTATTCCCGCACCTCCGCGAAGAACCTTTTTATGCGAGGGCGCGCAGCCAACGCTATCGCCCATGTCCCGGCGGTTCGACGCGCGCCGCTATCCGCATGAATTTGCGTAAAAAATAGCGCTACGCGTCTTCGGCATGTCTTCGATGTTTAGGGTCAACTTTGTCGCAGATCGGCCGAAAACCAGACGTTACGCCCTTGACTTTTCCATCGGCGCATTTGCCGGTATGCTCACACGTTCCCCCCGCCAGGCTCGACGCGCCGTGCGCGTGCGTATCCTGCGTGATCCGCTCTTTTTGATTCGTTACGAGGTTCAGACCCATGCGCAGGCTTTTCTTGTCGCTCGCATCCGTGACCACGCTGGCCCTCGCTGGCTGCGGTGGCTCCTCCGGTAACGGCCAGCAGGCCAACGGCGACTCCAACGCGGCCGCTGCGGCAGCCACCAACGTCACGGGCACGGTGACCCTGCGTGACGCGGGCAAGGATCTCTCGCCCAACGCCAAGCTCGAGCTCAAGCTGCTCGACGTCTCGGCCCAGGGCGCGCAGCCGCTCGCGACGAAGACGATCTCCCCGGTGACGCTGCCGCAGTCGTTCCAGCTCGACTTCAACGCGTCGGACGTCAACCCGAACGACATCTACATCATCGAGGCGTCGATGCAGGATGGCGAGCGCCATTACTCGTCGCCGCTGAAGAATCCGGTGCTCACCAAGGGCGCGAAGAACGTCGCCAACATCCAGCTGGTTGGCGAGGCCACACCGGGTGAGAAAGAACTGGCCGACTTCAACAGCGTCAAGAAGAACATCGGCGGCATGAAGATGACCCAGGGCACCGCGCTGAAGGAAGGCGAATCGCGCGGCTGGCAAATCTTCAAGAAAGGCAACGACGTCCAGTTTGTCATCGAGCTGGTCGACTACGGCGACAAGGGTTTCACCTCCACCAACTACGCCTATAAGAATGGCAAGCCGTGGGTCGTGGTGCAGGAGAAGAAGCCGAGCAAGGACGGCAAACCGACGTCCATCGAGCGCGCGGGCTGGAACGACGCGGGCGAGCTGGTGCTCAAGCAGAACGAAGTCGGCGGCAAGGTCGACGAGCTGAGCGATGCCGACGCCAACAGCCTCAAGAGCCAGGCCGAAGCCATGCTGTCCAAGGCTGGCGGCAAGAAGTAAGCGCGACACCGTATGCACCGAAAAACGCCGGCGTTTGCCGGCGTTTTTTTTGGTTCATCGTTTGCCGTAACGAAAAACGCCGGCGCGAGGCCGGCGTTTTCCGATCAGGCGAACCAGGTCATTAGAAGGCCATCTTCACGCCGAGGTTCAGGCTGTTGTAGCGCTGCGAGTCGTCGGCGAAGCGACCGCTGTAGGCGGCCCAACCGCTCCAGCGCTGGCTGAAGTCGGCGGAGATGCCGAGATCGGCGGTGGCCCAGTTCTTGTCGGGCGCGAAGCCCTGCACGCTGAAGCGACCGGACATGTTGGTCAGGCCGGCGGTCACGAAGCGATCGTCTGCGCGCCCGTCGTGGTTGTAGGCGATTTCAGCGAACGGATGCAGCGTGGTGTTGCCCGACTGCCACGAACCCTGCAGGCGCCAGCCAGCCGTTTCGATGCGGGCGTTGCGGGTCTGCTTGCCGAACTGCATCGCGGTGCTGGTGCTGCCGTACTCGGTATAGCCGAACACGCGCAGCTGCTCCCATTCCACGCTGACGAACGGACCGGTCTTAAGCGATTCGTTGCCGAACCACCAGCCGCCGCTCAGGCCACCGCCCACGTGCGAGCCATCGGTCTTGCCCGTTTCGGTACGGCGGGCCGTGCCCAGGTCGATGCGGCGATCGATGTCGGTGAAACTCAGCTGGCCGAAGCTCACGAAGCCGCCGACGTAGCCGCCGCCGTTGTGATAGAAGGCGTAGCCCGAACCAGCGACGTCCTGCAGCTTGTAACCACCGCCGCCCTTGAAATCGGCGTTGGTCTGACCCAGGCCGAGGGCGACACCGACGTTGACGTTCTCGTTGACCTTCGCATCGGCGCCGACGGTGAGGTTGACGTTGTCGCTGTCGGTGCCCGGCGAGGTGCCGGTGTTCTTGAACTTCTGCTGGCCGTAGTCGACCGATGCGAAGAAGCGCGAGTCGCCACCGAAGTTGTCGGCGAGCATCTGGTTGCGCAGCGAGCGCACGTGCGCGGCGTTCGTGGCCAGGCCGGCCTCGCCAAGCAGCGAGATCTTCTGCGGCGCCTGGATCACCGACACGGCGTACTGGCCGAGGATGGCGTGCGCGGCCGCGGTCGGGTGGATGCCGTCGGCGAACAGGTAGCTCGACGCGTTGGGGTCGCGCAGCGTGTTCGGCGAGCACGTGAGCGAACTGGCCGTGGTGCAGACCGGCACGGTCACGTTGCTGAAGCCGTAGGCCGACGGATTGGCGATGACTTCGTTGAGCAACGTGTAGGTGTCGATCGGCACGATGCCGCGCTGCGCGGAGGCGAGGCCGCCCGAGAGCACGCCGTTGTAGAGCTGCGACAGCTGGGTGAGGCCGGCGGAGGCCGCGGCGCCCTGCGACATCGCGGCGGGCGTCTTGCCGACGTCCGGCAGGTTGAACACGACGATGGTCTTCGCGCCGGCGGCCTGCAGGGCCTTGAGCTGACCGACCTCGTTCGAGGCGGCCGTGGCGACCGTCACCTGCGCGGTGGCCGGGTTCTGCACGGCGGCGAGCAGGTCGTTCGCGCCGATCCACATGGTGTAGAGCGCGTTCGGGTTGGCCTTGCCACCGTTGGCGGCGAGGTAGGTCTGGATCTGCGTGGCGGTCGACGGGGCCACCAGCGGGCCGGCGATGGTATTGGCCACGGCGGCGCGGGCATTGCCGTAGGCGTAGTCGGTGCCACCCTGCAGCGAGGGCGCCAGCGACAGGTTGAAGGCGCTGGCGATGTTCTCGACCGCGACGGTGCCCGGATTGGTGGTGAAGCGCGAGGTGGTGGGCGCGCGCAGGAGGATCGAGACGTTGCCGTTGTCGCTCAGGCTGTCGCCGAACGAGACGACCTGCTGGAACCCGTCGGCGTGTGCCCCGGCGCTGAACAGGAGGGCGGCGCCGATGGCCCCGGCGAGATGGCGGATACGCATGTGGATCACTCCCTGGGTGTTAGAGAAGCGTTACGGTAGCGGAAGCCATACGCATGCGCATGCTGCGCCGCGATAGGCGAGGGGAAGTCTTGGCATGGGGCCGTCAGGCAAGGCCCGGGGGATGACGGTCGTCGACCGGTCGCCCTCGGGCCCTGAGAACTTTCTTGCCGGTGAAGCTTACTTCTTCATGGCGCGCGACAGGGCATCGGCAAACGCGCTGTTGGCCGGTGCGGGCGTGGCCTTGGGTGGCTGGAGGCCGCGTCCGCCACCACCACCACCGCCGCGGCGATTGCCGGCGGGCGCGTCGTCGCGGGCGGGTGGCCGGCCGGTGCGTGCCTCACCGGGCACGTCGTCCAGGCGCATGCTGAGGGCGATGCGCTTGCGGGGCAGGTCGACCTCCATCACCTTGACCTTGACGATGTCACCGGCCTTCACGGCGTCGCGGGGATCCTTGACGAAGGTGTGCGAGAGCGCCGACACATGGACGAGGCCGTCCTGGTGAACGCCGATGTCGACGAAGGCGCCGAACGCGGCGACATTCGTCACGCGCCCCTCGAGCACCATGCCCACGCGCAGGTCCTTGAGGTCTTCTACGCCTTCGGCAAAGGTCGGCGCGACGAATTCCGGGCGCGGATCGCGGCCGGGTTTTTCCAGTTCCTTCAGGATGTCGCGCACGGTGGGTACGCCGAAATTCGCATCGGTGAACTCCTCCGCCTTCAACCCGCGCAGGAACCCGCTGTCGCCGATGACCTGCCTCACCTCGCGGCCGCACTTGGCAAGGATGCGCTCGACCACCGGATAGGCTTCCGGGTGCACGGCGCTGGCATCGAGCGGGTTGCTGCCGCCGCTGATGCGAAGGAAGCCCGCGCACTGTTCGAAGGCCTTGTCGCCCAGGCGCGGTACCTTGAGGAGATCCTTGCGGCTGGGGAAGGGGCCGTTGGCGTCGCGGTGCTTGACCACGTTTTCCGCGACGCTGGCGGAGAGGCCAGCCACGCGCGCAAGCAGCGGCGCCGAGGCGGTGTTGACGTCGACGCCGACGGCGTTGACGCAGTCTTCCACGCGGGCATCGAGGGCGCGGGCGAGCTTCACCTGGTTCACGTCGTGCTGGTACTGGCCCACGCCGATGGCCTTCGGTTCGATCTTGACCAGCTCGGCAAGGGGATCCTGCAGGCGGCGTGCGATCGACACCGCGCCGCGGATGGAGACGTCCAGGTCCGGGAACTCGCGGGACGCCAGTTCCGAGGCCGAATACACGGACGCGCCGGCTTCGCTGACCACGATTTTCGACAGGTTGAGGTCGGCATGCTTGCGGATGACCTCACCCGCGAGCTTGTCAGTCTCGCGCGACGCGGTGCCGTTGCCGATGGCGATGAGGTTGACGCCATGCTGGCGGCACAGCTGCGCGATGCGGGCGATGGACTGATCCCACTGGTTGCGCGGCTCGTGCGGGTAGATGGTGTCGTAGGCGAGCAGCTTGCCGGTGGCGTCCACGATGGCGAGCTTGCAGCCGGTGCGGATGCCCGGATCGAGGCCCATGACGGTCTTCGGGCCGGCGGGCGCGGCGAGGAGGAGATCCTTGAGGTTTTCCCCGAATACGCGAATGGCTTCGTCTTCCGCGGATTCACGCACGCGGCCGAAGAGATCCAGCGTGAGGTGCAGGTGCAGCTTGACCCGCCAGGTAAGGCGCACGGTTTCGCGCAGCCAGGCATCGGCCGGGCGACCGCGATCGACGATGCCCGCGCGCGCGGCGACGCGGCCTTCGCCCTCGGCGTGGCCCTGTTCGGGGTCGACGCCCGGATTGAGGTCGATTTCGAGCACGCCTTCGTTGCGGGCGCGCATGAGGGCGAGCAGGCGATGCGAGGGGATCTTCGCGACCGGCTCGACATGGTCGAAGTAATCGCGGAACTTCGCGCCTTCGGTCTCCTTGCCCGCCACGACGGCGGCACGGATCTGGCCCTTCTCCCACAGCCAGTCGCGAAGCTCGCCGACCAGGGCGGCGTCCTCGGCGATGGTTTCCATGAGGATGGCGCGGGCCCCGTCGAGGGCGGCTTTCGTGTCGGCCACGCCCTTCTCCGCATCGACGAAGCCCGCGGCGATGCTTTCCGGGTCTTGCGTGGGGTCGTCGCGCAGGCCGAGCGCCAGCGGCTCCAGCCCCGCCTCGCGGGCGATCTGGGCCTTGGTGCGGCGCTTGGGCTTGTAGGGAAGGTAAAGATCTTCCAGGCGTGCCTTGGTGTCGGCGGTGAGGATGTCGGCGCGGAGGGCGTCGGTCATCTTGCCCTGCTCGGCGATGCTGTCGAGGATCGCCGAGCGGCGGTCTTCGAGCTCGCGCAGGTAGCGAAGCCGCTCTTCGAGCAGGCGAAGCTGGGTGTCGTCGAGACCGCCGGTCACTTCCTTGCGGTAGCGCGCGATGAAGGGCACCGTGGCGCCGCCGTCGAGCAATTCGACCGCCGCGCGCACCTGGTCGGGCTTCGCGGCGATGTCCTGGGCAATACGTTGTTCGATGCTCTGCATGTCGTTCCTGTGCGTTGCTCGGCCGGCCGTGACGTCGGGCCGGGCCGCCGATGATAGCAAGCACGGGTGACCACCCCGCCCTAGGGCGGGGCGGATCGTCAGGCGTCGAAGCTGCCGGGGGAGCGGACAGGTGCCGGATCCGCCACCTTGCCGGCGCGGCCCACCAGCACGTACGTGCCGGCGACCAGGTCGTGCACACCCTGCTTGCGCTGGGTGAACGCGGTGACGAGATAGCACACGAACGGCACCAGCGTGCTGATTACGTTGACCAGGCGCACCACGTTGCGGGCCGCGGCGCGGGCGGGCGTGAGGCGCCTGCCCTCGACATCGGTGACGCGCAGGCCCAGCGCCATCTTGCCCGGGGTGGCCTGCCAATTGGAGCACTCGAAGGCCACGTAGTAGACGAAACCCAGGACCACCAGCGCGAAGCTGATCGGTCGCGTCGCGGCGCTGAAGGCGACGAAGGCTGCCGTCTGGTCGTGCTGCGCGTTGGCGAGGAACTCCGCCATCAGGCCGTTCATGCCCATCGCCATGGCGATCACGGTGAAAGGCACCATCAGGATGACGTAGTCGATGATCCATGCGCCCACGCGCGCCCAGAACGTCGCGTAGTCCGGCGCGGCCGCCTCCTGGATGCCGAGGAACGGCGGTGGTGTCGGCGGCATGCTGCCGGTGGCCGGCTGGGCCCCGGGAAACAGTTCGCCGAGCGGGCGCCAGTCGGTCATCCCCTCGTACCAGCCCAGCTCGTCGGAGCGCACCGTGCCGTCGCGCATCCACTGGCGAACCTCGTCCTCGGTATAGGGTCCGAAGCGCTCGCCGTTGCGTCCGATCCAGACTTGCATGGTTGTCCTTCCCTAAGCTCGTTGCACTGGCCGCGAATGATGCCAGATGGGTCGTGACGGTGCCGCCTGCCGGTCGGCAGGGGGCGTCCGCCCATGCGGCCCGATCAGGCCGCGCGGCGCTTGAGATGGACCAGCAGCAGCGAGATCGCGGCCGGGGTGACGCCGCTGATGCGCGATGCCTGGCCGATGGTCGCCGGGCGCGATCGCTTGAGCTTCAGGAGAACCTCGGCGGAGAGCCCGCGCACGCGGTCGTAGTCGAAGCCTTCGGGGATGGCCGTCGACTCGTGGCGACGCTGGCGCTCGATCTCGTCGCGCTGGCGCTCCAGGTAGCCCGCGTATTTCGCCTGCACCTCGACCTGCAGGGCCACCTCGGCGTCGGGCACCCGCGGGCCCAGTTCGGGCACGGCGGTCAGCGTGGCGTAGTCGAGTTCGGGACGGCGCAGAAGGTCGAGCGCGTGCGTTTCGCGGCTGACGGCGATGCCCAGGGTGCGTTCGACCGCGGCGCCCAGCGCGTTGGTGGGTGCCGCCCACAGGCCGCGCAGCCGCGCGGTTTCGCGTTCGGCGGCATCGCGCTTGGCCTCGAGTCGGCGGAAGCGGTCCTCCGGCACGACGCCGCGTGCGTACCCCTGCTCGGTGAGACGCAGGTCGGCGTTGTCTTCGCGCAGGTGCAGGCGGTATTCGGCGCGCGAGGTGAACATGCGGTAAGGCTCGATCGTGCCGTTGGTCGTGAGGTCGTCGATCAGCACGCCGATGTAGGCCTCGTCGCGTCGCGGGTACCAGGGCGCGTCGCCACGCACGGCGAGCGCCGCGTTCATCCCGGCGATGAGGCCCTGGGCGCCGGCTTCCTCGTAGCCCGTGGTGCCGTTGATCTGGCCCGCGAAATACAGGCCGGGCACGTTTTTCGTTTCCAGCCACGGATGGAGTCCGCGTGGATCGAAGTAGTCGTATTCGATGGCATAGCCGGGACGCGTGATGTGCGCGTTCTCGAAACCGGGGATCGAGCGGACGAGCGCGTACTGCACGTCGAAGGGCAGGGAGGTGGAGATGCCGTTGGGATAGATCTCGACGGTGTCGAGGCCTTCCGGCTCGACGAAGATCTGGTGCGAGGTCTTGTCGGCGAAGCGGACGACCTTGTCCTCGATCGACGGGCAGTAACGGGGACCGACGCCTTCGATCTGCCCGCTGTAGAGCGGCGAGCGGTCGAGCGAACCACGGATGAGCGCGTGCGTGGCCTCGGTCGTGTGGGTGATCCAGCAGCTGACCTGGCGGGGGTGGTCGGCGGCCGAGCCCATGAACGAGAAGTGCGGCATCGGATCGTCGCCGGGTTGCTCGTCGAGACGGGAGAAGTCGATGCTGCGGCTGTCGATGCGCGGCGGCGTGCCGGTCTTCAGGCGATCGGCTGCCACCGGCAGCTCGCGCAGGCGTGAGGCGAGGGTCGTGGCGGGCGGATCGCCGGCCCGGCCGCCGGCGTAGTGCGCGGCGCCAATATGGATCTTGCCCGCCAGGAAGGTGCCGGCAGTGAGCACGACGGCAGGGGCGTGGAAATCCAGTCCCATCTGCGTCCGGACGCCCGCGACGCGGCCACCGGCAAGGAGCAGGTCGTCCACGGCCTGCTGGAACAGCCACAGGTTGGGCTGCGTTTCGACCATGGCCCGGATCGCTGCCTTGTAAAGCGCACGATCGGCCTGGCAGCGCGTGGCGCGCACGGCCGGGCCCTTGGACGCGTTGAGCGTGCGCCACTGGATGCCGGCGCGGTCGGCGGCCCGGCCCATGGCACCGCCCAGGGCGTCGATCTCCCTCACCAGGTGGCCTTTGCCGATGCCCCCGATCGCCGGGTTGCAGCTCATCTGGCCGATGGTTTCGATGTTATGGCTCAGCAGCAGCGTGCGTGCGCCCGCTCGGGCAGCCGCCAGCGCGGCTTCGGTGCCGGCATGGCCGCCACCGACCACGATCACGTCGTAGGATTCTTGATGCAGCATGGCAGGGATATCGGGCGTTGGAGCCGGTGGCATAGTTTACGCGGGTGCCGGTCGACCTGCCGCCTGTCGGCGTGAAGAGGCCCATGGCACGAGTCATGCTTTGCTATGCATGCACTTCCACCGGGCGGACGCTGCGCGATCATCCGCGCGCCGAGGCTGGACGACAGGGGTTCGGCCGTGTGCCGGGGGAAGGAAGCGGAATACGGGCAGGGACGCCCTATTCGTTCGACGAATGAGATCTGGCGCCCGGCGGTCTCAGGAACAGGGGGAATCCAGGATGACCGTGCTGCCGGGCGCCAGAAACCGTTTGACTGGCACGAAGAGCCGCGCCCTTGGGTGCGGCTCTTTTCGTTGGTGCCAACACTACACCGTCCCAATGAACCGTGTGTGAGTTTTTTGTCAGTCAGGTGCTCGATTTCGGCACTGCCTGACGTAGAACGTCACTTTTCTTGAGCAAGTGCACGTTTTGCCTGTGACCGGGCGCACGCTTACCCCAAGGCGACGCGTCCGAGGATATCGGTCAGGTCGCGGGATAGGTCCCGTCGTGACGACAACGCCGCGATCACCGCATGGGCCGCTTCCCGGCGCACCGGTTCCAGTCGCTTCCAGCCGTTGAACGCGGTGGCGACGCGCGCGGCGACCTGGGGGTTGAGCGCATCGATCGCCAGCAGCCGGTCCGCGAGCCAGCGATAGGCGGCACCGTCCGTGCGGTGGAATCCCGTCGGATTGGCCCGGGCGAAGGTGCCGATCAGGGCCTGGACACGGTTCGGATTTTTCAGCGTAAAGGCCGGATCCGCTTCCAGTGATCGGATGCGGTCGAAGGCGCTGTCCCCGGGCAACTGCGCCTGCATGGCGAACCACTTGTCGAGCGCCAGGGCATTGCCGTCGTACCTGCGCCGGAAGTGCGCGATGGCCTCGGCCGCCGCGTCCGCATCGGCGAGCGCCAACGTGGACAGCGCCGCGAGCCGGTCGGTCATGGCGGGCGCCCGCTCGTATTGAGTACGGGCCAGGGCGCGGCCGTCGTCGGGGGAGGCCAGCGCGATGAGGTCGAGTACCCGCCGCTTGAGCTGCCGACGTGCCTGGCTGGCGGCGTCGAGGTCGCCACGGGCCATCGCGCTCAGCGCGTCGTAACGCTGGCGCAATGCCGGCACCCCGATGCGGGCGGCGAGTGCGCCGAGCATGCGCAGCCGCGCGTCGCGGATGCGCTGCGGGTCGCGTTCGGGCTGGCGTTCCACCAGTTCGATTTCGCCGGGGGGCGTGAGCAGTTCGGCGAGGAGGGCGTCGTCGACGGCCGGGTCATGGAATAGCGCGGCCAGGACGGTCGTCCACGCGTCGAGGGCCGCTCCCTGTTGGCGGCCGTCGCGTGCGTCGTCGAACGCCAGTCCGGCGAGTTGCTGGCCGGCCTCCCAGCGGTTGAACCCATCTGCGTCGTGGCGAAGCAGGAGAGCCAGTTCGTCCGGCGCGTAGTCGTATTCGAGGATGACCGGGGCGGAAAACCCGCGCAGCAGCGACGGAACCGGCGCCTGGGCGATATCTTCGAACGTAAACACCTGTTCGGCGGTATGCAGCACCACGGTGCGCTCGACGCCGTCGGGCGCGGCCTCGCCCTCCAGGCGCAGCGGCGTCGCCTGGCCGGACGGATCGAACAACGACAACCGCACGGGCACCGGCAGCGGCCGCCGTGCGGCTTGGCCGTCCACGGCGGGCGTGCGCTGGCGCAGCGTGAGGCGATAGCGGCGCTGCGCGGCATCGTAGCGGCCGTCGGCGCTGATGCGCGGGGTACCTGACTGTTCGTACCAGGCCAGGTACGGCATGAGGTCGATACCGTTCGCTTCGCCGAGCGCGCGCAGGAAATCCTCGATGGTCACCGCCTGGCCGTCGTGCCGGGCGAAATAAAGATCCGTGCCTTGGCGGAAGCCCTCGGGACCGAGCCGTCCGGCGAGCATGCGAACCAGTTCGGCCCCCTTCTCGTAGACCGTGGCGGTATAGAAATTGTTGATCTCGCTGTACTGCGACGGGCGCACGGGATGCGACAGCGGACCGGCATCCTCGGGAAACTGGGCGCGCCGGAGCAGGGCGACGTCTTCGATGCGCTTGAGCGGGGCGGAGTTCATGTCGGCCGAGAAGCTCTGCTCGCGGAACACGGTGAGCCCTTCTTTCAGGCTCAGCTGGAACCAGTCGCGGCAGGTCACGCGGTTGCCGCTCCAGTTGTGGAAATACTCGTGCGCGACCACCGCTTCGACATGCCGGTATTCGTCGTCGGTGCTGGAGTCCGGATCGGCCAGGAGATATTTGGCGTTGAAGATGTTGAGGCCCTTGTTCTCCATCGCGCCCATGTTGAAGTCGTGCGTGGCGACCACGTGGAATACGTCCAGATCGTAGTTACGGCCGTAGGCGTCTTCGTCCCAGCGCATCGAGCGGACGAGGGCATCCATGGCGTAATCGCAGCGATCGATCGCGTCGGGTTCGGCCCAGATGTGCAGGGCGACGCGTCGGCCGTCGGCGGTGACGTGATCGCGGCTGATGCGCTCAAGGCGACCGGCCACGAGGGCGAAGAGATAACTCGGTTTCGGATGCGGGTCGACGAAGCGCGCCCAGTGGCGCCCTTCCGGGAGATCGCCGGACCCGTCGGGGTTGCCGCCGGCCAGCAGCACGGGGAAACGTGCCTTGTCGGCACGCAGGGTTACCGTGTAGCGGGACAGCACGTCGGGGCGATCGGGAAAGAAGGTGATGTGGCGAAAGCCCTCGGCCTCGCACTGCGTCAACAGAAATCCCGTCTCACGACTGCCGGAGAGGTAAAGCCCCTCGAACGCGGTGTTCTCCGCGGGCCTGAGCGCCACCCGTGTCTCCACCACGCAGGTGTCGCCCGTCGCCGTGAACTCGAGCATCCCGTCGCCGAGGATATACTCGCCCTCCGAAAGCACCCGGCCGTCGACTTTCAGTTCGATCAGCTCGAGGCCCTCGCCGTTCAGGCGTATCGGCTCGTCGACCTTGCGCCGCAAGGCCAGGCGCGCATCGACCTCGGCGCGATCGATGGCGAGGTCGAAGGTGAGTTCCACCTGCTCGACGGTCCAGGCGGGTGGCCGGTAGTCCGCGAGGAGGATGGGGGCGGTGGGGGTTTCCGAACGATCGCTCATGGCGGGGAGAGCTTCAGGTGTCTGACAGGCAGGCTAACATGCGGTCGGATCCGTCAAAAGGAAGCACCCGATGTCCCGATTCACGATCACCCGTGCCAGCCTGGGCGCCCAGGAACTGCTGGTCTTGACCGATACGGCGGCCCGCCGGGAGGTGCGTATCGCGCGGCGTGGCGCCACCGTGCTGTCCATCCGCCTCGACGGGCACGACATCGCCGATGGTTTTCGCGACGAGGCCGAACTGGTGCCGCACAAGGGCTCGCGCTTCGCGATCATGACGCCGTTCGCCAATCGCGTGGACGACTCGCGCTACACCTTCCAGGGGCGCGAATACGACCTGCAGCCCGGCGCGACGGGCACGGATCGCGCGAGCCGGCATGGCTTCCTGCGCGGCGAAACCTTCGACGTGACGCACGAGGAGGCCGGCCAGTCGCACGCGCGCGTCACCTTCGCTACCCAGGCGATCCGCCCCGGCGCGCATCCCGGCTACCCGTTCGCGCTCGATGTCGGTGTCACTTTCACGCTCGACGAGCAGGGCCTCGCCCTGGAGGCTGTCACCCGCAACGTGGGTGAGCACGATGCGCCGACCTTCTTCGGCTGGCATCCCTACTTCCGCCTGTCCGACACGCCCATCGAGGGGTGGGAGCTTCACGTGCCGGCGGCACAGGTGGTCGCGACCGATGCGGGCTTCATTCCGCTGCCGGGCGACGCCGCGTGGCAGTCGATCGATGCCGCCGACCCCGCGCTCGACTTCCGCGAGCCACGCACGATCGGCGCCACCGAACTCAACCACACCTACGCGCGCCTGAAGGCGGATGCCGACGGGCGCATCCGCACGCGGCTGCGCGATCCCGGCACCGGTCGCGCCATCGCGCTGTGGCAGCGTCACGGCGTCATGCTCGCCTTTACCGCCGACACCGCCGAGCGCGACGCCCGCAAATCGGTGGCGCTCGAGCCCATGGAATGCATCCCCAACGCGTTCAACCGCGGCGATTGCCGCGAGGCCATCACCCTCGCGCCCGGGGCCGAGCGCCGCTTCGACTGCGGCGTGGAATTCACCGCGTGAGCGAGGCGCCGCGCTTCGATGACATTCGCAATGCGGCGGCGCGCATCGCGCCCTACGCCGTCGTGACGCCGACCGTGCACAGCGACGTCATCGACGCGCGCGTGGGCGGCACCGTGGTCTTCAAGTGCGAAAACCTGCAACGCGGCGGCGCATTCAAGTTTCGCGGCGCGGTCAATGCGGTGTGGTCGCTGTCCGACGACGACGCGCACCGCGGCGTGGTCACCCATTCCTCCGGCAACCACGGCAACGCCCTGGCGATGGCCGCGCGAACGCGCGGCATCCCGGCCCATGTGGTGGTGCCCGAGGGAGCGGTGAAGGCGAAGGTCGACGCCATCCTCGCGGCAGGTGCCACCGTGCACCGCTGCGCGCCCACCCCCGCCGCGCGCGAAGCCATGGCGGCGCAAGTGCAGGCCACGACCGGCGCCACGCTCGTGCATCCCTATGCGGATGCACGGGTGATGGCGGGGCAGGGCACGTTGGTGCCGGAACTGCTCCGGTGCCATCCCGGCCTGGATACGCTGTTGTTTCCGGTGGGAGGCGGGGGGCTCGCTGCAGGCTGCACCCTCGCCGCGCATGGCATCGACCCGGGCTTGCGACTGTTCGGCGTGGAGCCCGAAGGCGCCGACGACACCGTCCGGTCGCTGGAAGCCGGGGCGCGCGTCGAGCCGTTCGCTCCCGATACCCTCTGCGACGGCCTGCGTACGCTGGTCGGCGCGCCGAACTTCCAGGTGCTTCGTGACCATGCCGTCCACGTCGTGCGCGTGAGCGATGCCGAGACGATCGCCGCGATGCGTCTGCTGTGGTCCGAACTGCGCCTCGTGGTCGAGCCTTCCAGCGCGACCGTGCTCGCCGCGCTGCTGCGTTACCCCGACCGCTTCGCCGGCCGCCGCGTGGGGGTCGTTCTTACGGGAGGCAACGTCGATCTCGACGCCCTACCGTGGTGACCGCGGCAGGCGCAGGCCGCTGACCGCGGCGAGGCCCGCCGCGATGAAGCCCATGCCGATCCATTCGTTCGGCGTGGGCCGCTCGCCGAGAAATGCCCAGGCCATCAGTACGCCGAGCACCGGCACGGCGAGCGACGAGAGCGCGGCCACGGCGGTCGGCAACCGACCGACCACCCGAAGCCACAACGTCCAGGCCACGCAGGTGGCGAAGACGACGGCGTAGGCCAGGCCGCCGATCAGCGCCGGCGTCCACGCGACCGGCCGTTGCGGCACGCACAGGGCCACCACGCCCAGGGCCGCGGCGCCGAAGGTCATCTGCCACGTCGTGAAGTTGAGCGGCTCGCAGCGATGGCGTTGGAACATGCGTTTGCTCACCACCGTGCCGAGGGCCCAGCATATGCCGCCGAGCAGCGCGAAGACCGTGCTGCGTCCGCTGCCCAGGCCCTCCCAGGGGGCGATTACGGCGATCAGCCCCACCGCGGCCAGGGCGAGGCCGAGACCCTGGCGACGGGACGGGGTTTCCTTGAGGATCGGCCACGCGAGCAGTACCGCCCAAAAGGGCATCGCATACGCCAGCAAGACCACGTGGCCGGCACCGCCGGTGGTCAGCGCCCACTGGCCCAGCCCCTGGAACGCGGCCGTCTGGCTGACGCCGACCAGCATCGTGCCCGCGAGCGGCGGCGGCGCGAGCGAGCGCCGCGTCACGAGCAGCACCCCGAACATCAGCACGCCGCCGATGCCGTAACGCAGCGCGGAGAAGTCGAACGGGCCGGCGTAGGCCAGCACCTGTTTCATGACGATCCAGCTGCTGGCCCAGATGATGACGGTGAGGGCCAGTGCGACGACAGCGCCCTGCGATGACCGGGATTCATTCATTCGCACGCCACTCGCCATGAAAGGCGGACATCTTGACCGAAAGCGGCCCGATATTCTCACCGGCCCCATGGACAGGAAAGAGGTGGCGGCATGCGTTGCGATGGAACGGGCAGCACCGACGCCGAGCGGATCTACCACGACACCGAATGGGGCGTGCCGTTGCGTGACGAGGGCGCACTTTTCGAGCTGCTGGTGCTGAGGGGGGCGCAAGCCGGTCTCGCGTGGCGCACCGTACTGGCCAAGCGCGCGGCGTACCGGCGCGCCTTCCTCGACTACGATATCGACGCGGTCGCCGCGCTCGACGATGCGGCCATGGCACGCATCGCGCTGGATCGCGGCCTGATCCGCCATCGGCTCAAGCTGGCATCCGTGCGGATCAACGCGCGGGCCGTCCAGGCCATGCGACGCACGGACGGCGCCTTTGGCGATTTCCTGTGGTCTTTCGTGGATGGGCGCACGATCGTCAACCGGTTCCGACGCGACGATCCGCTACCATCGCGAAGCAGCCGTTCGGATCGCATGAGCGACGCGCTGCGCCGGCGGGGGTTCCGGTTCGCCGGCACGGCGATCTGCTACGCGCTCATGCAATCGGCGGGTCTCGTCGACGACCACCAGGTCGGCTGCTTCCGTCGTGAACGGGAATGACGCCACCGTTCACCGGCCTCGTCCCATCCGTCAGGCCGCCCATTCCTGCAGCATCGGGCGCGTGGCACCCTCGCCCATGAGCTCGCCGGCGTCGTCGACGAGCGCCGGGTGATCCGCGCTCGCGCGCTCCACGACGGCGGCGGCCAGCGCGCGCATCATGTCCACGTTGTGATGCAGGCGTGTGGCCAGGGAGGCGTCATCGAGTTGGTCATGCAGGGTGCGGTTCATGTCCGCGAACCAGCGCAGGTTGCGCTGGTCGAGCATCGTGCGCCGATTGCGGCGATCCGAATGGGCGTGCCAGCGTTGGAAGAACGCCTGCATCTGTATGTTGAGCGAGGTGGCGTCTTTGAGCACGTCGCCCATGCGGGCGATGAAGCCACTGTCGCCGAGCCGGTTCTGGAACACCAGCTGGCACAGCACGCCCCAGTAGTAGGCGTAATCCCAGATTACCTTGATCGGCAGCACTTCCGGATCGCCGAAGAGGTTGTACTGGCCCCGGTACATGCTCAGCGTGCCTTCGTAGAACGACATGAACATGCGCTCGTATTGCCTGGCATGCGACGCGAGGTTCGCGCCCTGACGATCCTGTCCCACCAGCAGCGTGATGTACGTGTTGGCGATGGCGATGAAATCGCTGCCCGGCGAATAGAACGGGTCGAGGAACGCCCCGGCTTCGCCGGTGAGGGCCCAGCGGTGGGCCGAGAACATGCGCGAGCAGCTGTAGGAGTAATCGCGGAAGAAGGCGAAATCGAGCCGCTTGTCCTTGCACTTCTCCAGCTCGCGCGCCACCACCGGCTGGTGCTTTTTCATCCAGTCGAGCGCGAGGTCGAACGTCTTCATGGTTTCCAGCGGGTGCATCGCCGCATCGGCCACGATGCCCACCGAGTGCGCGCCTGACGACAGCGGGATCAGCCACACCCAATAGCCAGGGCCGCAGAGGTGGTTGGTGGAGCGCCAGCGTTCGGGCGGGTGGCAGCGGTCCTGCCATTCGGCATCGTCGCACCAGCCGTCGATCTCCAGGCGCTCGCCGATGCGGAACCACACGGCGTTCGCGTGATGGCCATTGTCGCGCGTGAGATCGAGCTTGCGCCGGATGAGCCCCGTGCGGCCAGCGGCGTCGATCAGCCAGCGTCCCTGCAGTTCATGGGTCACGCCGTCGTCGCTGTAACGCACCACGTGGGGAGCGTCGCCCTCGCCGATGTCGAAGCCCTTGACGGTCACGCCTTCGCGGAAGTCGATGCCGCGCCGGCGGGCCTCGTCGCCCATGAAGTTTTCCAGGATGCCGCGGTCGATCTGGTAGCTGGGCGTGGGTAGCACCGCGCTGACGCCCAGTTCGGTCACGTCGGCGAGGTCGTCGCATCCGTCGGAGAAGAAGAAGCGGAAGCCGAACTTGCGGATCTGCTTATGTTCGAGGTGGTCGAGCAGGCCGAGCGTGTGCGCGAAGTAATGGGCGGCGATTTCGACGGTGGACTCGCCGACCTTGTGCGCGGCTTCCGGCAACGGGCGTTTCTGTCGCTCCAGCACGACGATGCCGATGTCGGGGTAGGCCCCTTTCAACTGCATCGCCAGCGACAGCCCGGCGAGGCCGCCGCCCATGATGATGACCTCGTGCGTCGTCCTTTCCATGCGTGGGCTCCTTGGCGCGGCGGCTCAGTGGGCGATGATGGTGGGCATGGCGCGCGAGCGCCGGTAGCTGGGCAGGATACTGCCGTAGTGGAGCAGTTGGCGGATCGTATAGGTCGTGATGCGTGTCACGTCGCGCACCGGCTTGAAGTGGCTCAGCCGGAATTCGCCGTGGTAGCGCGAGGCGATGGGCACCGAGACCACGCCGATACCCCGCTCGCGACAGGCGGTGATCAGCAGCGCTGCTTCGAAGACGAAGTTCTCGGCCGGCAGGTCGACCAGGTCGAGCACGGCCCGCGGGTAGAGTCGCTGTCCGCTCTGCGTGTCCGCGATGGGGCAGGCGCAGGCCCACGAGATGCCCCAGTCCGCTACCGCGTTGGCGCGGCGCCGCCCCTTGGGCTGCTGCTCCTTGTCGAGCAGGCGCGCCCCGATCACGATGCAGCCCGGATGCAGGCGACCGGCCTCCAGGAGGGCGGGGATGTCGGAGGCCAGGTGCTGGCCATCGCCGTCCATGGTGATCACCGCGTCGAAGTCCATCCGCAGGGCCTCGCGGAAACCGGTGCGCAAGGCTTCGCCCTTGCCCATGCGCTGGGTGTGCCGCAGGAGCGTCACCGGCAGCGACGCGACGATCTCGGGCGTGCGGTCGTCCGAGCCGTCGTCCACCACGATGACCGGGAGGCCGATCGCGAGGGCGTCGGCCACCACGTGGCCGATCGCGACTTCCTCGTTGAGGCAGGGAATCAGGATGCAGCAGCGGCCAAGGCTCATGGCGCGAACTCCACGTCGAGATGCAGGTCCAGACCGTCCGCCGCGGCGACGCGCAGCGCGGTTGTTTTCCGTCGGGCGAGCGCCAGCAACAGCGGCAGGCCGCGGGCGCTCGGGTTGCTGGTCATGATGGCGTCGAGCCACCCTTCGCCGATGGACTCGTCGCCGACGTTGCCCGGCTCGGGCGAGAGCTGCAGTCGCGCGAGGGCGCCGTCGGCCCGTGGGGAGAGCACCAAGGCACCGGCGAAGGGGCCGGTGCTGGTGGTCATGTCGCCGAGGGGGCCGCTGCCGGCGATGTCATAGCTCGCCAGCAGCACGTCGCGTTCGTCGGCGATCGCCAGCGTGGCGGCCTCGAGCAGGCCGGCGCCGAACGACGCCTCGCCGCCGCACACCGCGCTCGACGAGGCATGGCAGTGCGTGGCGATGGTCCAGTAGCCGGCGGGGGCGTTATGTACCGAGTTATGGAACTTGGTCGGCGACAACTCGCCGGGTGCCGTCGCCAGCGTGGTGCACATGTAGTCGGTGATGGCCTGGTCGCCGTGCGCCGAGGCGAACACACACGGCACGTGCGCGGCGTCGAGCCCGGCCATGCTCACCGCCTGGCCGGCGGCCGTGGCGGCCAGGAGCACGCTTTCCGGCGCGCGGCGCCGCTCGTTGGGCGGCAGCACGCTGGCGGCCGGCCGCTCGGTCGCGCCGGGCTGGCCGTTTTCCGCGACGAGGGCGCGGAACGCGTCCCACGTGGGGGCGCCCGGTGCCCACAGGCCGACGCCCTTGATCCAGAGGGTCAGGGCCGGGCTCATGCGACCGCTCCTGGGCGGGCGAAAGCAAGGCAGGCGTTGTTGCCGCCGAAACCGAAGGAGTTGCTGAGGGCATAGCGCACGTCTTGGCGCTCGCTTTCCCAGGCGAAGTGGGGGCCGCAGCCGGGGTCGGGTTTGCGCGCGCCGAGGTTGGCGGGCACGAGCCCGTCGCGCATCGCCAGCAGGGCCACGGTGGCCTCCACGATGCCGGCGGCGCCCAGGGTGTGGCCAGTGAAGCCCTTGGTCGAGCTGGCCCGCGTGGTCGCCGGGAAACTGCGCGAGATGAGCGCGGCTTCCACCTCGTCGTTCTTCTGGCTCGCGGTGCCGTGCAGGTTGATGTAGTCGACCTGGTCCGGCGCAAGACCGGCGCGCTCGAGGGCATCGCGCAGCGCGAGTTCCGCGCCGAGGCCTTCCGGGTGCGGCGTCGACATGTGGTGGGCGTCGCTGGCCTCGCCGTAGCCGATGAACAACGGCGCGTCGTCATTCTCGCGCGGACGTTCGAGCAGCGCGAAGCCAGCCGCCTCGCCCAGCGAAATGCCCTGACGGTCGGCGTCGAAGGGGCGGCAGGGTTCGGGGGACACCAGTTCCAGCGAATTGAAGCCGAACAGCACGCTGTCGCAGAGCGTGTCGGTGCCGCCCACGATGGCGGCGTCGACCAGGCCCAGGCGGATCATCCGCTCGGCGTTGGCGAACACCTTCGCACTGGACGAGCAGGCGGTGGCGATGGTGAGGCAGGGGCCTTCGAGTTCGAAAAAGCCGGCGACGAAGCCGGCCAGCGAATGCGGCGTGTGCAGCGGCGGGCGGTGCAGGTCCGCCGGCATCCGTCCGTGCTCAAGGCGGCGGTAGCCTTCCTCGGTGGCGGCAATGCTCGCCGTGGACGTGCCCAGCAGCACGGCGACACGCGACGCGCCGTAGCGATCGCGGGCGGCGCGCACGGCGTCGATGAAGCCGTCCTGGCGTAGCGCGAGCAGGGCGAGGCGGTTGTTGCGGCAGTCCCACGCGGACCATTCACCGGGCAGCGGCTCGGTGTCCAGACCGTCGACGCGGCCGATCCAGCAGGCGAGGGGCGCGCTGGTGATGTCGTTGGGCGTGAGGCCGCCGCGGGAGGCGGCGAGGGCGGTGGCGTGGGCGTCGAGCCCACGACCGAGCGAGGAGGTGGCGGTGTACGCGCGGATGGCGAGCGGAGGCATGGGATGAGGCATGCGGCGAGCCTATCCTTTTTGCCATCCAGCGTCGCGTGAATAACGCGTGCCGGCATGACGATTGCGCGTGCGTGGACGGCGGGACAGACTCCGTGTTTTCCTGCGCGACGGTCACCGGACCATGCCTGGCTTGCTCAAACCCCTGCGCCGTGGCGTGTGGCGATACCTCGGCGACGCGGACATCCTCGCCGCCGCGGTGGTCACCGTGCTGGCGTGTGCCGCGAGCGCCGGCCTGCTCTACGTCGCCCACGCGGTCCGCGTGTGGCGGATCGCCCGCCGCGCGCCGACGACGCCGGCGCGCGCGGGCACCTTGCTCGTCTTCGGTCGCCGACTGGTAAACGACCGTCCGGAGGGGGATTTCATCGCACGGCTGGAGCGCGCGCGGCACTGTGCCCTCAAGGGCCGCGCCGACCGCGTGCTGCTGCTCGGCGGTCCGGGTGGTGGGTCGCTCAGCGAGGCCGAAGCCGGACAGCGCTGGCTGCGCGACGGCGTCTGGCCGCCGGGCGTTTCGTTGGCGCTCGAACAGGCGTCCATCGATTCGCTCGAGAACCTGCGACACGCCCGCGAACTCTTGCGCGGCCCGGATCGCGAGCCGTTGCCGCGGGTCTATCTCGTGACCAGTCGCTACCACCTGGCCCGTTGCGCCTACCTCGCCCGCCGCCTCGGTTTCGATGCCCACCCGCTTGCCGCCGAAGACGCCCTGCCGATGACGCGCCGCTACCTGCTCCGGCTGGCCATGGAAGCCGGCTACCTGATGTGGATCGACACCGGTCTGCGCTGGGCCGCGCTGACCGGCAACCGGCGCGTCGTCTCGCGGGTGAGCTGATCATCCCGGCGCGGTCGCATGCCGCATGGGACCTGTCATAGGCTCTTGCTAAGCTCGGGCGCATCCTGACGAGAGCCTCCCATGTCCCAACACGCCGATCTCGCTGAAACCTTCCTGCGCGGCCTTCAGGACCGCATCTGCGCCGCTGTCGAAGCCATCGACGGGCAGGCCCGTTTCCATGAGGACGCCTGGACGCGCGATGCCGGCGGCGGTGGCCGCACGCGTGTGTTGCGCGAGGGCGGCGTGTTCGAACAGGCTGGCGTGAACTTCTCCCGGGTATCGGGCTCGCAACTGCCGCCGAGCGCCACGGCCCATCGCCCCGATCTCATCGGCGGCAGCTTCGTCGCCACGGGGGTGTCGCTGGTGCTCCATCCGCGCAACCCGTACGTGCCGACGACCCACGCCAACGTGCGCTATTTCGAGGCATCGAAGGAAGGCGTGGAGCCGGTCTGGTGGTTCGGTGGCGGCTTCGACCTGACGCCCTACTACCCGTTCGACGAGGACGTTCGCCATTGGCACACCGTGGCGCGCGACCGTTGCGCACCGTTCGGCGACGATGTCTACGCGCGCTACAAGCGGTGGTGCGACGAGTATTTCTTCCTTAAGCACCGAAACGAGACGCGTGGCGTGGGCGGGCTGTTCTACGACGACCTCAACGAGGGCGGCTTTGATCGCTGCCTGGATTTCACCCGCGCCGTGGGCGAGGGGTTTCTGGAGGCTTACCTGCCGATCGTCGAGCGGCGAAAGGACACGCCCTACGGCGAGCGCGAGCGTGAGTTTCAGTTGTATCGCCGCGGACGCTACGTGGAATTCAACCTCGTCTACGATCGCGGCACGCTGTTCGGATTGCAGTCGGGCGGCCGCACCGAGTCGATTCTCATGAGCCTGCCGCCACGCGTGCGCTTCGAATACGCCTACGCACCGGAGCCCGGTAGCGCCGAAGCGCGGCTTGCGGAGTACCTCAAGCCGCGCGACTGGATCTGACCGGGGCGGGAGCTTACGGCGCGTCGCCCGAGAACGACTTCGGGGTGGCGCCTTCGATCTTGCCGACCGTGGCCGACGAACTGACGTAGAGGTCCACCGGTCGTTCGAACGTCATCGTGCCCTGCACCACGCTGTGTGGGCCGATCACGATCTTCGGGCGGCGGTCGTCGTTGCTGTGCCAGTTCATGCGGGGTTTCTTCACCGTCAGGCCGCCTTCCACCCTCGACGCGGTGAGGGTGACGTCGGCGTTGACCGTCTCGATGCCTCCGCCCACATGGGCGTGGTCCAGTTCCATCTCGCCGTTCACATTGGAGAGGTGGCCCTTGACGTCCGCGCCAGGCTCGAGCGCCAGGCGGCCGTTGACCGTCTCCACATCCTCGTTGACCCGGGCGTCGCGGTGCAGGGTGACCGCGCCGTTGACGGTCTTGACGCTGTCGGCCGTGGCCGCGGCGCCCATGTCGACCGATCCATTGACCGTGCCGGCTTTCTCCACCACCGCGCGGTCGCCGATCTTGACCGAGCCGTTCACGGTATGCACCTCGCCGGCCTTGCCGCCGGCGTCCACGCTCGCGGTGCCGTTGACCTTGCTGATGTCGTCGGCGGCGACGGCGGTGCCGGAGACGGCCAGGGCGACCAGAAGGAACATCAGGGTACGGCGCATGGGTGCAACTCCACAGGGATGAGACCCGTAGGATGCACTTCGCGGTCGCAAGGTTTAGCGTGACCTATGGCAGGGTGCGGTCGGTTGACCGGCGCGGGATGACGTTCCACCATCGCCTTTTCCCTTCGCAGCGCCCATCGCCATGTACAAGCTCGTCATGATCCGCCACGGCCAGTCGGCCTGGAACCTCGAAAACCGTTTCAGCGGCTGGGCCGACGTCGATCTCAGCGAGCAGGGCGTGGCCGAAGCCCGCGAGGCCGGGCGTCTGTTGAAGGAGGCCGGTTTTACCTTCGACCTGGCCCACACCTCGTACCTGAAGCGGGCGGTGCGCACACTGTGGCACGTGCAGGACGCGATGGATCTCATGTGGATCCCGGTCGTCACCGACTGGCGCCTCAACGAGCGGCACTACGGCGCGCTTACCGGCCTCAACAAGGCCGAGACGGCGGCGAAGTACGGCGATGACCAGGTCAAGATCTGGCGCCGTAGCTACGACACCCCGCCCCCGGCGCTGAAGCCGGGCGAGATGTCGTTCGCCGACGACGCCCGCTACGCCGGCATCGCCGACGTCCCGCTCACGGAGTGCCTCAAGGACACGGTCGCCCGCGTGCTGCCGTATTGGCACGATGTGCTCGCCCCCGCCATCAAGGCCGGCCGCAGCGTGCTGATGGCGGCGCACGGCAACTCCATGCGCGCCCTGGTGAAGTATTTCGACGGCATTTCCGACGACGACATCGCCGAACTGAATATTCCCAACGGCATTCCGCTGGTCTACGAATTCGACGCCGAGTTGAAGCCGGTCAAGCACTACTACCTGGGCGATGCCGCGGAGATCGAAGCCAAGATGGCCGCCGTGGCCAACCAGGGCAAGGCCAAGGCCTGAGCCACCCTTGGGAACTGACAGTCGTCACCCGTAACGGGTGGCGACCGGCCATGCCCGCGACGGCGGCCCGACGCTAGGCTTTGTCCATCCGAAACGACACGAGAATCCCAATGCTTGCCCAGGCCGCCGCTTCCCCCATGCCCGTGTATGTCCCGATCGCCATCGGCGGCCTCGTGCTGTTCGCCATCTACCGTCGGGTGCGTGGCAGCTTCGGCCGGCAGCCGATCCACACCCGGCGAATGACGGCCCGGGCGGTGTTGCTGGGCGTGGGCCTCGCCCTGTCGATGCTGTCGGGCCTGCAGGACGTGCGCCTGGCCGAGGGCGTGCTGGCCGGCGGCATCGTCGGCGCCGCGCTGGCGGTGTTCGTCGGCCTGCGCCTGACCCGGTTCGAGATCGGCGCCGGCGGTCAGGACGGCTACATCCCCAACCCCTGGGTGGGCGCCGCGCTCACCGCCCTGCTATTGGGCCGCCTGGCCTGGCGCTTCCTCGTGCTGGCGCCGGTCATGGGCGGCGATGCCGCCGCGTATCACGGCCCCGCACCCGGCAACAGCCCGCTCACGATGATGGTGGTGGGGCTGACCCTGGGGTATTACCTGAGCTATTACGCCGGCGTGCTGGTGCACCACCGCCGCTTCAAGCGCATCGCGGCGGCGGTGTGATTCCGCTCAGAGCGCGTCGTTGTCCAGTTCGCCCGTGCGAATGCGAATGACCTGGTCCAGCGGGCTGACGAAGATCTTGCCGTCGCCGATCTTGCCCGTGCGGGCGGCTTGCTGGATCGCCTCGGTCACGCGCTCGACCTGGTCGTCCGCCACGGCCACCTCCAGCTTGATCTTGGGCAGGAAGTCGACCACGTATTCCGCCCCCCGGTAGAGTTCGGTGTGGCCCTTCTGCCGGCCGAAGCCCTTCACCTCCGTCACCGTGACGCCCTGTACGCCGACCTCTGCGAGGGCCTCGCGGACGTCGTCCAGCTTGAACGGCTTGATGATGGCCACGACCAGCTTCATGTAGGACTCCTGGGGGCGTGCCGGACAGCGGCAGGCGGATCCGCCATTGTGCCACCGGGTCCGGCGGGCGTCTGCCCGGGACACGCCCTCGACCCGTTTTGTAGGAAAAACCCTACACGCCGTGTAGGCATTCGCCGATAGCGCCTACAATCGGTTGTCCCAATAATTCATTCACGACATCGAGGTGCGCAAGATGGATGTGCAGGGTATCGATCAACTCGCACAGCGGTTGGCGTCGTTGGTTCCGCCAGGGTTGGCGCAAGCGCGTGAGGATTTGCACGCCAACTTCAAAGATGTTCTGGCGCAAGGACTACGCCGCCTCGATCTCGTAACCCGCGAGGAGTTCGACGTACAGAGCCAGCTTCTGGCTCGCACGCGCGAAAAACTCGACGCTTTGGAAAAGCGCATCGCCGATCTGGAAGTCAGCGCTGCGCAACGCGGCCAATAGGACGACCGCACATCCCGGGCCGCCTCCGATCCGTCACCCTCACCCCGAGAGCGGTCGGAGGCGGTTATTTTCTTAGCCGGCGCAAGGAGCGCGTATGCGAACCGGATCACGGCACTATCGCCGACGTTCGCTTTCCGGCCTGATCCGTCACCGGTTACGATACGCCTTCCCATGAGCCTCGCGGTCACTCTCTCGCGGGCCCAGGAAGGTGTCTCCGCACCACAGGTCGTGGTCGAGGTGCATCTCTCCGGTGGCCTCCCCAGCACCTCCATCGTCGGCCTGCCCGAGGCCGCCGTGCGCGAAGCGCGCGACCGCGTCCGCGTGGCCATTCAGAGCACCGCCTTCGAGTATCCCAACCGCCGGGTCACCGTGAACCTCGCGCCCGCCGAACTACCCAAGGATGGCGGTCGTTTCGATCTCGCGATCGCTCTCGGCATCCTCGCCGCTGGCGCCCAGATACCGCGCGAACGCCTCGACGACTGCGAGTTCCTGGGCGAGCTGGCGCTGTCGGGCGAACTGCGCGCCGTGCCCGGCATCCTTCCCGCCCTGATTCGTGCCCGCCGCTGCGGTCGCCGGGTGGTCGTGCCTCGTGCCAACGCCGCCGAAGCGGCGCTCATCGGCGAGGCGGACGTGCTGCTCGCCGATAGCCTCGCCGAGGTGTGCGCATGGCTGCGTGGGCAGGGCGAACTGGACATCCCCCCTGCCTCGACCGACTTCTACGACCTGCCCCAGGGCGGTCCGGACATGCGCGACATCCGTGGGCAGCACCAGGCGCGGCGCGCGCTGGAGATCGCGGCCGCCGGTGGGCACCACCTGCTCATGGTCGGGCCGCCCGGCACCGGCAAGACCATGCTCGCCGAACGCCTTGCCGGCATCCTGCCGTCGATGACCGAGTCCGAGGCGCTGGAGAGCTGTGCCGTCCGTTCGCTCGCCGGCGAGATCATCGATCCCGAGGGCTGGCGTCGCCGGCCCTTCCGCGCACCCCACCACACCGCTTCCGGCACCGCGCTGGTGGGCGGCGGCTCCACGCCGCGTCCGGGCGAGATCTCGCTGGCCCACCACGGGGTGCTTTTCCTCGACGAGTTGCCGGAGTTTCCCCGCCACACGCTCGACGTGCTTCGCGAGCCGCTCGAGTCCGGGCAGATCGTCATCTCGCGCGCAGCGCGCCAGTCGACCTTCCCGGCGGAGTTCCAACTCGTCGCGGCGATGAACCCGTGTCCCTGCGGCTTCTCCGGCGATCCCAAGCATGCGTGCCGTTGCACGCCGGATCAGGTGCAGCGCTACCGGGCGCGTGTCTCGGGGCCGCTGCTCGACCGCGTCGACCTTTGCGTCGAGGTGCCGCGCGTACCGATCGCCGCGCTCACCGCGGCGGCCTCACCGTACGACGAAGACAGCGCCACGGTACGCCAGCGAGTGGTCACGGCGCGCGAAAAAGCCCTGCTGCGCGCGGGCCAGAGCAACGCCGAACTCAGCGTGGTCAACCTCGAACGCGATTGCGCCCTGCCGCAGGCCGAGCGCGCCTGGCTTGAAGCGGCGCTGGAAAAACTCGGCGCCTCCGCCCGTGCCTACCACCGCATCCTGCGCGTGGCACGCACCATCGCCGACCTCGAGGGCGGTACCGGCTGCGTCGAGCAGTCGCACCTGGCCGAGGCGCTGCATTACCGGCGGTTCTGACGATAAAACTTATTTCATGTACTGACGGGTTGACAAATAGAGGGGTCGGGCGGAGAATCCTGTACCAGGTAGTTCGCTTAATGGCTGCCTGCCCCGCTCCGGTGCTGGATACCCCTCCCTCCCCCCGCTCCAGCACCGGGGCCCGGCCTTTAAAGACTCCATTTTTGTATTGACGGCCGGCGCATCCTTGCGCGGGCCGTTTTTTTTAGGTGCTTCGCGGGCGTCGGGGGGATGCTGCGTGGATACAGGCGTCGCCGCGGGCCCGACGGTGGGGCGGCGAGACCCGAGCCTTGGGGGGGGGCCAGGGCTCCCGCGACTCGCCGGGTCGAACCCATGCTCCGTGTCGTCAGGTCGAGGGCCGAAATGAACCTTTTCAGGCGGCCGAGGCGTGGAACTGGGTCTGCTCGGTCGAGCCGTCCAGGGCAGACAGCGAGCTCAACGATCCGGCGATGACCTGGTTGATCGCGTCGAAGTAACCCGTGCCGACCTCGCGCTGGTGTTTCACCGCCGTGTAGCCGTCCTTCTCGGCGGCGAACTCCGCTTCCTGCAGGGCCACGTACGCCGACATCTGGTGGTCGCGGTAGCCCCGGGCGAGCTGGAACATGGAGTGGTTCAGGGCGTGGAAGCCCGCCAGGGTGATGAACTGGAAGGCATAGCCCATGGCGCCCAGGCGCTTCTGGAACTCGGCGATCGTGGATTCGTCCAGGTGTTTCTTCCAGTTGAAGCTGGGCGAGCAGTTGTAGGCGAGCTTCTTGCCTGGGAACCGCGCGTGGATCGCCTCGGCGAACTGACGCGCCTGCTCGAGATCGGGCGTGGAGGTCTCGCACCAGATCAGGTCCGCATACGGCGCGTAGGCCAGGCCGCGGGCGATCGCCTGGTCGATGCCTTCGCGGCTTTCATAGAAGCCTTCCACCGTGCGCTTGCCGGTGAGGAACGGGCGATCCTGTTCGTCGATATCGGAGGTGACCAGTCCCGCGCCCATCGCGTCGGTGCGCGCGACGATGAGCGTCGGCACGCCGGCGACGTCGGCGGCCAGACGCGCCGCGATCAGCTTCTGCACGGCTTCCTGCGTCGGCACCAGCACCTTGCCGCCCATGTGCCCGCACTTCTTGGCGCTGGCGAGCTGGTCTTCGAAGTGAACGCCGGCGGCACCGGCCTCGATCATGTGCGTCATCAGTTCGTAGGCGTTGAGCACGCCGCCGAAGCCCGCCTCGGCATCGGCCACGATCGGTACCAGCCAGTCGCGATCGTCGCGGCCCTCGGCGTGGTGGATCTGGTCGGCGCGCAAGAGGGTCTTGTTGATCCGACGCACGACGTTGGGCACCGCGTCCACCGGGTACAGCGACTGATCGGGGTACATTGCACCGGCGGTGTTGGCGTCGGCGGCGACCTGCCAGCCAGAGAGGTAAATCGCCTCCAGCCCGGCCTTCACCTGCTGCATGGCCTGGTTGCCGGTGAGCGCACCGAGCGCGTTGACGTAGGGACGTTCGTGGATCGCACGCCACAGCCGTGCGGCGCCGCGGCGGGCCAACGTGTGTTCCACCGTCACGGTGCCGCGCAGTCGGGTCACATCGTCGGCCGTATAGGGTCGCTCGATACCGGACCAGCGGTCGTTGTTTGCCCAGTCCAGCGCGATCTGTTCAGCGGTGTGCATCGTCATGGTCGGTCTCCTTCGCTCAGGGCAGGCGGTCGTAGGCGGGCAGGGTGAGAAAGTCATGCAGCGTGTCGGCATGCGTGAGCGCAGCGATGAGGGCCGCCGCGTCGTCGGCGCGCGCGGCGCCAGGCAGGGTCGACTCGCGCAGGCGCTGTCGGTACTTCGCCAGGGCGTGGTCGAACAGTGCGAACGACACCGGCGCGTGGTCGCTGAACTCCACCGGGCCGTGGTGCAACCACTGCCACAGCTGCGCGCGGGCGATCTCCGCCGTGGCCGCGTCTTCCATCAGGTGGTGGATCGGCACGCAGCCCAGGCCGTCCAGCCACGCGGCGGTGTAGCGCAGGCAGACCTCCACGTTGTTGTCGAAGCCGGTGCGCGTCACGGTACCAACGGCCGGGCGGATCAGGTCCTCGCGCAACACGCTCACGTCGTCTCGCGTGACGTGCCGCTGGTTCGGCGTGGGCATGTGCGCATCGAAGATCGCGCGGGCCACCGGCACGAGCGCGGGGTGCGCGACCCAGGTGCCGTCGTGCCCGGCGGTCACCTCGCGGAGCTTGTCGGCGCGCACCTTCGCCATCGCCGCATCGTTGGCCTCGTCGTCGCCCTTGATCGGGATCTGCGCGGCCATGCCCCCCAGGGCCAGCGCCCCACGGCGATGGCATGTCTGGATCAGCAGCTCGGAGTAGGCCTTCAGGAATGGCACCGTCATGACCACCTGCCCGCGCTCGGGCAGGAGGCGGTCCGGGTGGGCGCGGAACGTCTTCAGATAGGAGAAGATGTAGTCCCACCGCCCGCAGTTCAGGCCGGCCGCGCGGCTGCGCAGGGCATGCAGGATTTCGTGCATCTGGAATGCCGCAGGCAGGGTCTCGATCAGCACCGTGGCCTTCATGCTGCCCTCGGGCAGGCCGAGCACCGCTTCGGCGTGGTCCATCACGTCGTTCCACAGCGCCGCTTCCTCCATGCTCTGCAGCTTGGGCAGGTAGAAGTAGGGGCCGCGATCCCGCGCGTGCAGCGCGGCGGCGTTATGGAACACGAACAGGCCGAAGTCCACGAGCGCGCCCGATGTCGCCTCGCCGTCCACCGTCAGGTGCCGCTCCGGCAGGTGCCAGCCACGTGGGCGAACCACGAGCACGGCGGGGTCGGGGCCCACGCGGTAGTGCTTGCCTGCCTCGTTGGTGTATTCGATGGTGCCGTTCACCGCGTCGCGCAGGTGCCGCTGGCCCTCGACCTGATTGGTCCACGTCGGCGCGCTGGAGTCCTCGAAATCGGCCATGAAGACCTTCGCCCCGGCATTGAGGGCGTTGATGATCATTTTCCGCTCCACCGGGCCGGTAATTTCCACGCGACGGTCGAGCAGCGCTTCGGGCAGCGGCGCGACGGTCCACTCGGACTCGCGGATCGCCCGGGTGTCCTCGCGAAAGTCGGGGCACTCGCCGGCATCGAAACGACGCTGCCGGGCCTCGCGTTCGGCGAGCAGGGCCACGCGCCGGGCGTCGAAGCGGCGGTGCAGGCCGGCGACGAAGGTGAGGGCTTCCGTACTCAGGATGTCGCGGTACGACTCGATCGCGTGGGCGACGATACCGGCGGCGGGATCGATCACGCTCTGGGAAGCGGCCATGGTGGGAAGTCTCCGGGAGGCGGGTCAGGGCTCCACGCTAGGACTTTCATCTGGTATTTGACAAAGCATATGTTTCAATGATTAGGATTAACAAATCCAATGGCTATTGGAAATCATTGAAAGAAATGAAGAAAAATCAGGTTAAAGTACGCAGCAAAGCCTCGTTTCGAGACGTTTCCGTCCCGACGACGGCGGTCGCGGAGCGCTTTTACTACAAGGGCAACCGCCTCAAGCAACTGCGTGCTTTCGTCTACATCGCCCGGTTGGGTAGCCTCAGTCGGGCCGCCGAGGCGCTCTTCCTGTCTCAGCCGTCGGTGAGCCTGCAACTGAAAGCGCTGGAGCGGGAGTTGGACGCGCTGCTGCTGGAACGTACCCGTCGGCGCATCACGCTCACCGACGCGGGCGAGGCCCTTTACGCCATGGCTCGCCCATTGGTCGAGGGATTCGAGGCGCTGGACGTCGCGTTCCGCGACAAGACCCAGGGTGCGCGGGTCAAGCGGCTGACGATCGCCGCCGGTTCGTCCACCATCCAATACCTGCTACCGGACCTGGTGAAGACCTATCGCGAGCGCTACCCCGACGTGCACCTGGCGCTGTCGAACGTCACCAACCGCGACGGCATCGACCTGCTGCGCAACGACGAGGTCGACATCGCGGTGGGCTCGATGATCGACGTGCCCCACGACATCGCCTGGGCGCCGGTCTACCACTACGACCCGATGCTGATCATGCCGCCGGACCATCCGCTGGCGAACCGCAGCGAGATCCGCCTGGAAGACATCGCTCCCTACGGTCTCATCCTTCCGCCCAAGCGCCTGACCACCTACAAGCTGGTCGACATGGTGTTCCAGCAACGCCATGTGCCCTACACGGTGGCGATCGAGGTCGGCGGCTGGGATGTCATCAAGCAATACGTCGCCATGGGCCTGGGCATCTCCATCGTGACAGGCATCTGCATCACGCCGTCGGATCGCGAACGCCTCGCCGTGCATAACCTGCGGTCGTACCTGCCCCAGCGAAGCTATGGCGTGGTGATGCGCAAGGGCCGGTTTCTCAGTCCGCAAGCGCGTGCCTTCATCGATCTCATCAAGCCCGGGTTGCTGACCCATCGCGACTACGACGACTCCGGTCACTCCGAGCGGTGATCAGGCGTCGCGGTGCTTGCCGTGATAGCCGGCGAACATCGCGCGAACGCGCACCAGGTCGGCCTCGATGTCGTCGCTGGCGCGCACGAGGGGGCCCAGGGTGAACGTGCGGCTGGGGTAGTCGATGAAGACCGGCTGGATCGGTACGCCGGCGCCACGGGCGATGCGCAGGAAGCCGGACTTCCACTGCCTGACCGGTTTGCGCGTGCCCTCCGGCATGATGCCGAGCCACATGCGCGGCTCGCGGGCGAAGCGCTGCACCATCTGGTCGACCACGTTGGTGGCCGCCTTGCGGTCGACGGCAATCATGCGCAGGCGGCGCACGACCGGACCGAGGAGGCCGGAAAACACCTCGCGCTTGATCATGATGCCCACGTCGAGCCCGATCGCCACCTTCATCAACAGGCCCCAGACACCATCCCAGTACGACGAATGCGGCGCGCCGACCAGGATCAGCTTCGGCACGTCGGGAAACTCGCCGACGATGCGCCAACCGCTCAAGCCGATGACCCAGCGACAGAGGCGGCGCCAGGGCGTGCGGGGCAGGGTAGGCGCGTGGGGAGGCAGGTGCTCCGGCACGCCTTTCATTCACGGCTCCAGTCGCGCGAGCGGCCACGCTTGGTATCGCCTCGCTGGGCCTTGCCCGTGAGGCGCCGCTCCTTGGACGCACGCGTGGGCTTGGTCGCGACGCGCTTCTTCGCCACCACCGTGCCCTCGCGAAGCACGTCGGCCAGCCGCTCGCGCGCGTCGTCGCGATTGCGCGCCTGGTCGCGGAAGCGGCGCGCCTGGATCACCAGCACGCCCGCCTCCGTCATGCGCCGGTCGCGCCGGGCCAGCAGTCGCGCGCGGACATCGTCGGGCAGTGACGGCGAGGAGGCGACATCGAAACGCAGCTCAACCGCGCTCTCGGTGCGGTTCACGTGCTGACCGCCGGGACCGTCGGCGCGGGTGAAGCGCTCGACGAGTTCGGCGTCGGGAATGGCAATGGCGCGGGTCACGATAAGCATGGCGACACGCATCTTAGCAGCGCGCCGCCACGGGTCATGACGCAGAGCGCCACCCGCCGACCTCGGTGCGTGTCAGTCGTCGCGCCAGGCGTCGTACGCCTGCGTCCAGCCGAAACCTTGCAGCAGGCGCTGCCACGTCGCATCCAGCCCCGCGTCGATCCGCATGGGCCGTCCGTCGCGCGGGTGCGCGAACACGAGCCGCGCTGCATGGAGCAGCAGGCGGTGCGACGCGAAGTGGACCTTGAACAGCCGGTTGTGATCGCCGCGACCATGCTGGCTGTCGCCCACCAACGGGTGATGGATATGCGCGAAGTGCTTACGGATCTGCCGGAAGCGGCCGGTGCGTGGCTCGGCGGCGGCCAGCGCGTAGCGCTGCGTGGCGTAGCGGCCCAGCGGGATGCCCACCTCGACGGTGGCCAGTCGCCGGTAATCGGTCTGCGCCTCGCGGCGTGGGCCGGTGTCGCGCGAGCCCGGCAACGCGTAGTCGATGCAGCCTTCCGCCGGTTCCGGCCAGCCCCGGCACACGGCGAGGTAGCGCTTGCGCACGCTGCGCCCCATGAACTGCTCGCCGATCTGGGCGGCCATCGCCTGCGAGCGGGCCACGAGGAGCACGCCGGACGTGGCGCGATCAAGCCGGTGCGCCAGATGCAGGCGCCCGTCGACCTGTTCGCGCAGCAGGTCGACGAGAAAGGCGTCGTCGGGGCCGACGAAGGCCGAGCGATGCACCGCGAGGTTGGCGGGCTTGTTGACGGCGACCAGGTCGTCGTCCTGGAAGAGGATCTCCAGCATCAGGACGAACGGCGCGGCCAACCCACCGCGAAAGCGACGAGGCCGGCGGCGACGCAGGCCGCTGGCAGCGACGCATGCAGGCGCGGCGCCAGGGCGAACAGTACCGCGCCGCCCACCAGCAGCGCGGCGCCAAGCAGGCCGCAGGCGAGCACCCGATGCAGCTGGCGCGCCGTGTCGCGCGTTTGCAGCAGCACGCGCGGGTCGGCCACCTCGCGACGCTCGCCGCTGGCGACCTGGCGCAGCGCGTCGCGCACGAGTTCGGGTACGCGGGGCGCCATGTGCATCCACTCGGGTAGCCGACGGCGCACGTCGCGCAACGCGGCGCGAACGCTGTAGCGCTCGCGCAGGATGCGCCGCAGCACCGGATGCGCGACGGCCCAGATGTCGATCTCCGGGTCGAGCATGCGACCCACGCCTTCGATGTTGAGCAGGGTCTTCTGCAGCAGGATCAGCTGGGGCTGCAGGGTGAGCTCGAAACGGCGGGCGGTCTGGAACAGTTTTACCACCAGTTCGGCGATGGATATCTGCGAGAGCGGCCGGGTGAAATACGGCTCACACACCGTGCGTACTTCCGCCTCCAGTTCGTCCAGGCGCACGTTGGCGGGCATCCAGCCGGCGGCGACGTGCAACTGGGCGATCCGCGCGTAGTCGCGTTCGAACAGGGCGATGAAGTTTTCGGCGAGCCAGTACTGGTCGGCTTCGGGCAGCGAGCCCATGATGCCGAAGTCGAGCGCGATGAAGCGCGGTTCGTCGATGCGGCCCAGGTCGACCCAGATGTTGCCCGGGTGCGCGTCGGCGTGGAAGAAGTTGTCGCGGAAGACCTGTTCGTAGAACAGCCGCACGCCCTTTTCGGCCAGCCGCTTGCGATCGAGCCCCGCGGCGTCGATCGCCGCGATGTCGTCGGCGCTGACCCCGTGCACGCGTTCGAGGGTGAGCACGCCCTGGGTGCTGAGGTCCCAGTGCACTTCGGGCACGTACAGGTCGATGCCGCTGGCGAAGTTACGCCGGAGCAGGCTGGCACTGGCGCCCTCGCGCTGCAGGTCGAGCTCGTTGGACAGCATCTTCTCGACTTCGGCCACCACGTCGAGCGGGCGGATCTTGTCGGCGTTGGGGTGCCAGCGCTGCGCCAGCGAGCCCAGTGTGTGGAGCAGGTCGATGTCGCGGGCGATGCGCCGGTCGATGCCGGGTCGCAGCACCTTCACCACCACCTCGCGGCCGTCGTGAAGCGTGGCGGCATGCACCTGGGCGATGGAGGCCGAAGCGAGCGCCTGCTCGTCGAAGCGCGCGTAAAGCGTCGTGACCGGGGCCTTCAGTTCGCGCTCGACGATGGCACGCGCCTCGGTGCCGGGAAACGGCGGCACCTGGTCCTGCAAGAGCGCCAGTTCGTCGGCGACGTCGGCGGGGATCAGGTCCCGGCGGGTGGACAACACCTGGCCCGCCTTGACGAAGATCGGGCCCAGTTCGTTCAGCGCCAGGCGCAGGCGGGCCCCGCGCGGAAGCCCGCGCACCTCGGCCGGCGCCCGGGGGAACAGCAGGCGCACGGCCTTCAGCGGACCGAGCAGGTGGGCGCCGTCGACGAGTTCGTCGAGCTGGTATTTGATCAGGATGGCGGCGACGCGGAACAGGCGGGGCGCGAGGCGCAACGGCGTCATGCCCCGTTCCCCTTCAGCAGGCGCTCGATCCGGGCGAACCGGGCTTCGGCGCGCTCGGTGCGCTCGCGCACGGCATCCACGCCATCGAGAAAACCGTCGAGCTCGCCCGGGGCGACCGCGACGCGGGCCTCGTCGCGCAGCCAGTCCGCGCCGTCGTCGGTGAGATGCGCGGCGGTCTGCTTCGCGTGGGCGAACGCCTGGTGAAACGCCCGCGCCAGCGGCACGCCGATGGCGTCGCCGAACGCGCGGGCGAAGGCTTCTTCGATATCCGGCGCGAATTGCCTGGCGAGGCGCTCGAGCCGTCGGGCGAGTTCCGCGTCGCCGGCGATGTCCACTTTGCCAGGTGCCATGCCCTCGTCGTCACGACGCAGCGCCATGGCGAGCAGGCTACCGGGTGAGGCGGTCACGCGCAGGCTGCCGCCGTCTTCCGCCGGGCCGACACGCAGCCGGCCTTTCTCGACGGTGATCCGCAGGGCGAGGTCCGGACCGCTCAGGTGCACCTGCACGCTGCGTCCATCCAGCGCGTCGAGCCGTCCGCGCGTGTCGGGATCGAGGTCGACGACGCGGTTGAGCACGGACTCCATGGCCCGGCCGGCGACGACGCGCAGCGGGCGGGGAAGGAAACGGGAGGGGCCGCTATCGGCCTGGGGACGATCGGAGGTCATCGGTGGATTGTAGCCTGCCGCTTCGTGCAATCGCCGGGAAGGCCGGGGCTCACCCCGCGCCGACGAACCCGGCTTGCCGCCACGTCTCGAACACGGCGACGGCCACGGCGTTGGACAGGTTCAGGCTGCGGTTACCCGGGCGCATGGGCAGGCGGATGCGCTGGCCCTCCGGGACCGCGTCCAGCACGTCGTCCGGTAGTCCGGCGGTCTCGCAACCGAACAGCAACGCGTCCTCGGGCGCGTAGGCCACATCGGTATGCAGGTGTTTTCCCCGGGTCGAGAAGGCGAAGACCCGCGGATGGCCGATCGACCCCAGGCAGGCGGCCAGGTCGTCGTGCACCGACAGGTGGGCGAACTCGTGGTAATCGAGCCCCGCGCGGCGCAGGCGCGCGTCGTCCAGTTCGAAGCCCAGCGGGCGGATCAGGTGCAGCGTGGCGCCCGTGTTGGCGCACAGGCGGATGACGTTGCCCGTGTTGGGCGGAATCTCAGGTCGGAACAGGATGACGTGGGGCATGCGCCCATTATGAGCCAGACGCGACGCAGAGCACGCCGTCCGGGGGCAGGGCGCAGGCGCCGGCGGTGATGGCGGTCGCGGTAGTGGCGCTCGCGTCGGTGGTGGGCGCGGCGAAGGTCGGTGCTGCACCCGCGAGGCCGAGCATGTTGCCCAGGATGAGGCCGCAGACCATGACCGAGGCGACGAGCAGGCCGCGGAGGATGACGAGTTCGTAATTCATGGGGAAATCCTCGAGGTCGATCCGTCAGGCCATCATGGCCAGGGTGTAGCCGCAGAGCAGCATGGAGGCGATGAGGAAAGCGGCGATCATCGGCAGTTCGAATTTCATGGCGTACTCCTGGAAGGGAAAGCGTGGCGGGCGGCGTGCCCGGGTGCACAGGTATTAGGCAATCGCCGTGCCACGCGCTGTAGGGCCCGTAATCAGCTGATGGACATGAGGTTTGTCACCCGTGGCGTCGTGCGCGCGTCTGTCCGCGGACAGTCGCGGGGCCGGAACCGGACAGCGCTTGCATGGACACCGGTCGAGCGCGCGGGCTAGCCTCGGCCGGTTGGGCCGCGTCGGGCCCGTGAAGGAGTTCGCATGAAGAAACGTCTTGCCCTGCTCGCCGCGGGACTGCTCGCGATGGCCGGTGGCGCCCTCGCCGACACCGCCGAGGTTCCCGGTATCGCCTTCACCCGCTTCCAGTTGCCCAACGGGCTGACCGTGATCGTGCACGAGGACCACAAGGCGCCCGTGGTGGCCGTTAGCATCTGGTATCACATCGGCTCGGCCGACGAGCCGGCGCACAAGACCGGCTTCGCGCACCTGTTCGAGCACCTGATGTTCTCCGGCTCGGAGAACCACAAGGGCACGTACTTTCAGCCGTTCGAGGTGGCCGGGGCCACCGACATGAACGGCACGACGTGGTTCGACCGCACGAACTACTTCGAAACCGTGCCCACCACCGCGCTGGACATGGCGCTGTGGATGGAGTCGGACCGCATGGGCCACCTCCTCGGCGCGATCGGCCAGCACGAGCTCGACACGCAACGCGGCGTGGTGCAGAACGAGAAACGCCAGGACGAGAACGAGCCGTACGGCCGGGTCGACGAAAACGTGCTGGCCAACGTCTATCCGGCCAACCACCCTTATCACCACGACACCATCGGCTCGATGGCCGACCTCGACGCGGCCTCGCTGGCCGACGTCAAGCAGTGGTTCCACGATAACTACGGCGCCGCCAACACCACGCTGGTACTCGCCGGCGACATCACCCCCGAACAGGCCCGGGCCAAGGCCGAGACGTATTTCGGCGACATCCCCGCCGGGCCGCCCGTGCCGCGACAGCAGCCCTGGGTGCTGCCGCTCACGACCGATACGCGGGGCGTGCAGCACGATCAGGTGGCGCAGACGCGCATCGTCCGCACCTGGGTCGTGCCGCAACTGGGCACCGACGATGCGGTGCAGCTGGACCTTGCCACCACCGTGCTGGGCGGCGGCAAGACGTCGCGCCTGTACCAGCGCCTTGTCTACCAGGACAAGCTGGCCGACGACGTGTCGGTGGGTCTATCCCCTTTCGCGCTGTCCAGCCGCGTGCAGTTGACCGTCGACGTGAAGCAGGGTGTCGATCCGGCCCGGGTCGAGGCGGCCGTCGCCCAGGTGTGGAACGACTTTCTCGCCAACGGACCGGCCGATGATGAATTGGCCCGCGCCAAGGTCGCCAACCGAGCCGGTTTCATACGAGGCCTGGAGAAGGTCAGCGGCAAGGCCGCGATCCTCGCCGAGGGCCAGGTCTACCGTAACGATCCGGGCGCCTACCGCAAGGATCTCGACCGCTCCGAGCGCGCCACGGCCGCATCGGTGCTGGCGGCGTCAAAGAAGTGGTTGGGCAAGGGCAGCTACACGCTCACCGTGATGCCGGCGGGACCGGGTTTCGATCCGGCGGCCGAGGACAAGGCCGTCGTCGGCCGTCCCGCGGCGGACGGACGCCCGGCGCCGGTGCTGCCGCCGGCCGGCCACTACACCGTGGCGACCTCCACGGTGGATCGTGCCCTCGGCGTGCCGAAGGTGACGAGCTTCCCGAGCCTGTCGTTCCCCGGCCTGCAGCGGGGAAAACTCCGTAACGGCATCGAGGTGGTACTCGCCGAGCGCCACACGATCCCGGTCACCCAGGTGCAGATCCTGTTCGACGCGGGCTACGCCGCCGACCAGGGCCGCAAGCTGGGCACGGCGAGCTTTACCTCCACGCTGCTCAACGAGAGCACGGCCGACCTGGATTCGGTCGATATCGCCCGCCGCAAGGAACGCCTGGGCGCGATGATCGGTTCGAGCTGCTCGCTCGATACCTGCGCCGTCGCGCTCAACGCGCTCAACAGCGAACTGGGTCCCTCGCTCGACCTGTTCGCCGACGTCGTGCGCCATCCGGCGTTCAAGGCGGCCGACATCGAGCGCGTGCGCGGCCAGTGGATCGCGGGTATCGCCCAGGAGAAGACCGACCCCACGAGCATCGCCCTGCGCACGCTGCCGCCCCTGCTCTACGGCAAGGCGCATGCCTACGGCATCCCGTTCACCGGCAGCGGTACGGAGAAGGCCATTGCCTCTCTCAACGCCGGTGACCTCAAGGCCTTCCAGCATGACTACCTGCGCCCGGACAACGCGCGCATCCTCGTCGCCGGCGACACCACGCTGGCCCAGATCCTGCCGCGGCTCGACGCCGCGTTCGGCGACTGGACGCCGCCGCCCGGCACGATCCCCGCGAAAAACATCGGTACCGTGGCGGCCCAGGCCAAGCCCCGTGTCTTCCTGGTCAACCGCACCGACGCGCCGCAATCGCTGATCCTGGCCGGGCTGCTCGCCCCCTCTACCAAGGCGAAGAACGCCATCGACCTGGGCATCGCCAACGCGGCGTTCGGCGGCACGTTCACCTCGCGCCTCAACATGAACCTGCGCGAGCAGAAACGCTGGGCCTACGGCGCGGGCAGCATGCTGTCCGATGCCAAGGGCCAGCGGCCGATGCTGTTCTATGCGCCGGTGCAGACCGACAAGACCGCGCCGTCGGCAGAGGAAATCCTCAAGGAGATCCGCGCCGTGATCGGTCCGAAGCCGCTGACCGACGCGGAAATCGCCAAGGTACAGGCCCAGCGCGTGCGCGCGTTGCCGGGCAGCTTCGAGACCACCGCGTCGGTGCTTTCCGCCCTGTCAGGCATCGTCATCTACGACCGGCCCGACGATTACGTGCAGACGCTCAAGGCGCGCATCGACGGCGTCAACCGGGGCTCCGCCGAGGCGGCGCTTTCGGCGGTGATGCATCCCGGTTCGCTGACCTGGGTAATCGTCGGCGACCTGCGCAAGATCGAGGCCCCGGTGCGTGCGCTCAACCTGGGCGAGGTGCAGGTGATCGACGGAGACGGCGATCCGGTAAAGGCGTCGAGGTAAACGCCGACCGCACGGAACGCGCGGCGGTGATCGCGCGTTCCGTTTCCTCGGGCTAGCATAGGCGCGACCGTGTTCCCGGAGCCGCCCATGCGCAAAGCCCTCGTTCTGTTCATCCCCCTGGCCCTGTCCGCCTGTTCGTGGGGCATCAAGCTCGACGACGGCGCACGCAACGTGCGCACCGCGTGGAACGGCGACACCTCCGGCTGCCGCGAGCAAGGCAAGGTGACGGTCTCGGTCATGAATCGCGTGGGTCCGGTCGATCGCAGCGACCTGAAGGTGCGCGACGAACTCGAAGTGCTGGCCCGCAACGAGGCGGCCAAGATGGGCGCGGACACCGTCAAGCCGATGGGCGAGCCGCATGATGGCTCGCAGGACTGGGGCGCCTACACCTGCGGCGCGCGCCCGGCCGCGGCATCCCGTAGCGATTCGCCCACTCCGCCGCCGCAGAACACGACGCCCCAGGGTGGTTTCGAGACCGTGCCGCTCAAGAATTGACGGCGAACGGGGCGGGCGCTGCCCGTCCCTGCGTCGGATCGACCTGTTGCCATCCTTGGCAAACGCTTTCGATACATATCGGTAAGTTCATGTAAACGCTTACATTGTGATCTTTGTCACAAATACAGATATTTCATCTTTGTGAACTAAAGATTACGAGCGGCGGGCCGTCAAGCGGTGTCCTCAGCCCCCTTCCGGTCCCTACGCGTGAATTTCCTCAAGTCGACCCAAGCCCGCTACACGTCGGCGTTGGCACTCTATTTCCTTCTCCTCGTGGCGTTGACCTTCATCGTCATCCGGCTGTTCGTCAGTCCCGATCTGCGCGACACCGAGGCCGAACTGGTAGGTCGGCAGGTGGACGAGATCGGCACGGTCATCACCAACAAGCTGCACCAGGTGGAAGCCCAGCAGCGCAGCATCACCCAGACCGTGGCGCTTATGGACAGCGCCTCCATCGATCGCCTGCAGCCGGGCCTGGTCGACCAGTACGGCGACGTCGACGTGTTCGGCGGAGGTATCTGGCCGCTGCCGTTCAAGCGTGAACCGACCAAGGAGCGCGACAGCACGTTCTTCGCCCGCGACGCGAGCGGCAAGCTGGTGGTCAACACCCACTGGAACCAGCCCGACGCCCTGAAGTACTGGGAGCAGAGCTGGTACAAGAACGGCCTGAGCGCGCCTCGCGGCCACTGTCTGTGGGCCGATGCCTACAAGGACGATGCCAGCGCCCAGCCTCGCACCAATTGCGCGATGGCCATCTACAAGGGCGACGACATCTTCGGTGTGTCCACCGTCGACGTGACGCTGGGCTTCTTCAACCGCCTCGTCGCCGACATGGAGAAGAAGGTGCACGGTCAGATCCTGATCGTGGAGCCCAACGGCACCATCGTCAGCAACAGCACGTACATCAAGGACGACATCGTGCTGAAGAAGCTGGCCGACCTCGCCGGCAGTTCGGCGATGATCGCTCAGGTGAAGGACGCGCTGCCGGGTATCGCCAAGGGCGGCCAGGTGGAGCGCGATTACGACGTCGACGGCGAATCGCACACGCTGTTCCTCCAGCCGGTCACGGGCACGCCGTGGGTGCTCGCCACGAGCCTGCCCACGCGGCTGCTCACCGCGAACACCACACGCATCCTCGGCAAGCTCGCCGCGGTGCAGCTGCCGCTGGCGGTGTTGCTCCTGGTCGCGCTGGTGCTGGGCATCCGCGCGCTGATGAAACAGCTGGGCACGCTCAAGGCCAATATCGACGATCTCAACTCCGGCGAAGCCGATCTCACCCGTCGCCTGGATCAGGGGTCGGGTAGCGAATACAACGGCGTGGTCGACAGCTTCAACGGGTTCGTCGCGCGGTTGCAGTCGATGATGCGCCAGGTGCGCGACAGCTCGTCGTCGATCTCGTCGGCGGCATCGCAGATCGCCACGGGCAACATGGACCTCTCCCAGCGCACGGAAAAGCAGGCCAGCGCGCTGGAGGAAACCGCCGCATCGATGGAAGAACTTACCGCGACGGTCCGCCAGAACGCCGATAGCGCGCGGCAAGCCAATACGCTCGCCCGCGAAGCAGCCGAGGCGGCGCGCGGTGGCGGCGACACGGTGGACGACGTGGTGGTCAAGATGGATGCCATCACCCGCTCGTCGGCGCGGATCGCCGATATCGTGGGTGTGATCGACGGCATCGCCTTCCAGACCAACCTGCTGGCGCTCAATGCCTCGGTGGAAGCGGCGCGCGCCGGCGAGCAGGGCCGCGGCTTCGCCGTGGTGGCCGGCGAGGTGCGCAGCCTCGCCCAGAGTTCGGCGAAGGCCGCGCGCGACATCAAGGCGTTGATCGCCGAATCGGTGGACGACGTGGCCCAGGGTGCGGAACTGGCCAAGGTTGCCGGTCAGCGCATCGGCGAACTCACCGCCAGCGTCACGCACGTCGCCACGTTCATGGACGAAATCATGGCGGCCACGACCGAGCAGAGCCAGGGGATCGAGCAGGTGAGCGGCGTGGTCACCCACCTGGACGACATGACCCAGCAGAACGCGGCCCTGGTCGAAGAGGCGGCCGCGGCCGCCAAGGCGATGGAAGACCAGACGCGCACGCTAGAGGCCGTGGTGGGCGGCTTCCGGATCTGACTTATCGCCGGGGCGTAACGCACGAAGGCCGCCGGCGACGGCGGCCTTCGTGCGTTAATCGGCCTGCGTTACGCCTTTCGTCGCCATCGTGACCACGTGGTGGCCGTTGAACCAGGGTTGGATTGATCGGACGCGGCGGACGTTGATGGAGGAGGGTGCCGACATCTGTCGCTTCCACCGGTTGCGTATCGAACGGTAAGAACGGAGGCGAACAGGCAAAAACTACAGACATTGATAATTCAGAAATGAATAATATGCTTATGTCGTAAGTTTCCTGCCGCTGGACCGCCCGATGAGCGATTTCGCCCCGACCGAAGCCCGCCTCGACGTCACACGACGCAAATACCCGGCGTTTCCCCGGGCGCCAGCCGTGCTCGTGCGCCTGATCAAGCACATCTACAAGGAAATCCACGACCAGGCCAACGCGGTCATGCGCCCCCACGGGCTGAACCACGCCGAATACAACATCCTCATGATGCTGTATGGCGCCCCGGACAACACGCTCACCCCGTCGGAACTGGCCGGGGCGGCCGGCGAGAAGTCGGCCAACGTCACCCGCCTGACGACTGAACTGTGCGAGATGGGCTACATCGCGCGGGCGGGCAGCGAGGGCGACCGGCGCAAGGTCGCCCTGTCGCTCACGCCGGAAGGACTTGAGCTGATCGATCATTTCCTCCCTGACATCGTGACGCTCCTGCACCGGCAGACCCGTCACCTGTCCGCCGCCGAGCAGGCCCAACTGGAGACCCTGCTCAAGAAGATGCTGACCGGGTTCGGGGAGTAAGCAGATCGCCATGGCTGCCGTCGATTCCACCCAACGCACGCCCGCGTTTCGCCAGGTGCTGGTCGAAGCCCTGCGCGAGGAGGCCTCGGTGTGGCTGCTGGTGGTCAAGACGCTCATCGCGTTCTTCCTCACCGGTTGGATCGCCATGCGCCTGGCGCTGCCGTCGCCCTCGTCGGCGATGCTCACCACCATCATCGTCGCCAACCGGCAATCGGGCATGGTGCTGGCCAAGAGCTTCTACCGCGGCATCGGCACGGTGGTCGGCACGCTGGTGGCGATCGTCATCGTGTCGGCGTTCGCCCAGCAGCGCGTGCTCTTCCTGCTCTCGCTGTCGGTGTGGATCGGCCTGTGTACCGCCGGTGCGACGCTCTACCGCAACTTCAAGTCCTACGCCTTCGTGCTGGCCGGTTACGGTACCGCGCTGGTGGCCGTGCCGGTAATCAATGCGCCGTTGAACGTCTTCGACTCCGCGTGGGCGCGCATGAGCGAGGTGCTGCTGGGCCTGCTGGTCAGTGGCGTGGTGAGCGAGGCGGTGTTTCCCGCGCGCATGCGCGACGTGATGCGCCGAACGGGCCGCGAGCAGTTCACCGACTTCATCGCCTTCGTCCGCGGTGCCGTGGGCGGCGTGGTGCCTCGCGAGGCGATGGAAAACGCACACCTGCGTTTCGTGCGCGCGGCGGTCACCCTGGAAGACCTGCGCAGTTCGGTGGTGTTCGAAGACGTGGAGACACGCGCGCGCAGCAACCACCTTCGCCTTTTCAACCAGCGCTTCATGGCGACGTCCACGAGTTTCCAGTCGCTGCACCACCTCATCAACCGGCTCAAGCGTGCGCATCGCGAGCGAGCGGCCGATGCGCTCATTCGGCTCTATGCCCCCCTGCGCAAGGGCCTGGATGGCCCCCTGGGTGCGGGTCGCGCGGCGCAGGCGCTGCTGCCGCCGCTGGTGGACGCACGCAAGGCGATCGATGCGGACGTGGTGTCCCTGCGGGCCTCCCTGGCCGACGCGCAGGACCTGCGCGACTTCGATACCGGTGCGGCGTTGATCCGCCGCTTTGCCGACGAACTGCACGATTACGTCGAGTCGGCGGCCGCCCTGCAGTCGTCGCGGCCGTTTCCGACCATCTCCGCCGAGCGCGTGCGTTTCGACCGGGGCAACGATTTCCTCGGCGCGGGCATCGCCATGGCTCGTGCCACGCTGACGATGCTCGCCCTCGGCGCCTTCTGGATCCAGAGCGCCTGGCCGTTCGGCTCCAGCGCGATGCTGCTGGCGACCGTCTTTGCCGGGCTGTTCGCTACCGCGCCCAATCCAACGCGCACCACGTGGATCGTGATGCTGGGCTATCTCTGCGGGATGACGATGGCGTTCATCTGCCTCTTCTTCATCCTCACCCAGGTGGACGGCTTCGGCCTGATGGCGGTTTGCGTGTTTCCGTTTATCGCGGTCGGGCTGGTCATGATGTTCACGCCAAAGACCGCGTCCTTCGGTTTGGGGTGGGCCTTCGGCCTCACCTACCTGCTGGGCCTGAACAACATCCAGGTCTTCGATCCGGCGCATGCGATCAACGATGCTATCGCGCAGATCATCGGGCTGGGTGCGGCGGCCGCGGCGTTCGTGGTGATTCCCCCGGCGGTCGGTAGTCCGTGGTTGCGTCGACGTCTCATGGCCCGCCTGCGCGGCCAGGTGGCGTTGGCGGCGAACGCGCCGCTGCCCGGCCTGCGTCATCGCTTCGAGAGCGTCAACAACGACCTCGTCAGCCAGGTGGTGGCGCAGACCGAACCGGGCAGCGCGGACTCGCGGGCGCTGATCGCGTGGGCGCTCGCCGTGCACGAGACCGGCCGCGCGGTGATTGAGATGCGCCACGACATGGCAGGCCGCGACGTGCCCGATGCGCTGCGACCGTATCTCGCCACGGCGCTCGATCGCCTCGCGCGTTTCTACACCTCGCCCGACGTGGCCACCTACGTGGCCGCCCGCGACGCGGTGGCGACCGCGATCTCCGGCGTCTGCGAACACGACGGGCAGGCTTACCTGCTCGAACACCTCAGCCTCATCCGCATGGCGCTGCTCGACAGCGAATCGGCCGTTGCCGCGTACATGCCCGATGCGCCCCTCGCCAAGGAGATCGCCCATGCCCCGTGAAATCGCCCTCGGCGACGCGCTCGTGCCGGGGCTGCTCGTCGTCTTCGTCGTGTCGCTGCTGGTGCTGTGGGCGCTGGACGCCGTGGCCGGGCGGTTCGGGCTCTATCGCCTGGTGTGGCACCCGTCGTTGTTCCGCCTCGCCGCCTTTGTCTGCGTCTTTGGCGCCTTTGCGTATTTCCTGTTCTGAGTACCCCGCCATGAAACTCGCCTCCGTCGTTCGCATAGCCGTGACCGCGATCGTCGTCGTCCTCGCGGCGATCGCCGGCCACTTCCTCTGGAAGCACTACATGTATTCCCCGTGGACGCGCGACGGCCGCGTGCGCGCGGAAGTGGTGCGCATCGCCCCGGACGTGGCCGGCCTGGTCACCGACGTGCGCGTGGTGGACAACCAGTCGGTGAAGAAGGGCGACCTGCTCTTCGTGGTCGATCGCTCGCGCTACGAGAACGCGGTCGCCCAGGCCCAGGCCAACGTGAATGCGGCGGAGGCCGCCGCGCGGGCGTCGGGGGCCACGATCAACGCCGCGTCGGCGAGCGCGCAGCAGAGCCGGGCCAATTACGAGATGTACGCGGCCCAGTCGCAGCGCCGGCAGAAACTCATCAACAACGTGATCTCCGCGGAGGACAAGGCCAACGCCCTGGCCGCGGCCAACGCCGCACGCGCCGGCTGGCAGGCCGCGCAGGCCAGCACCAAGCAGGCTGGCGCCTCCCAGCAGCAAGCGCTGGCCGCCGTCGCCCAGGCGCAGGTAGAACTGGCCCTGGCCGAACTGAACCTGGACCGCACCGAAGTGCGTGCGCCGGTGGACGGCTACGTCACCAACCTCGACGTGCGCGTGGGCGACTACGCCAACGCGGGCGCCGCGCGTTTGGCGCTCATCGACAGCCATTCGTACTGGATCTACGGGTATTTCGAGGAAACCAAGCTGCCGGGCGTGCACGTCGGCGATCCGGTCGACATTCGCCTGTTGAGCGGCGGCGTCCACCTTAACGGCACGGTGGAGAGCATCGCCCGGGGCATCACCGATGCCGATAACCCCACGGGCAGCGACCTGCTCGCTTCGGTGAACCCGACCTTCAACTGGGTACGGCTGGCCCAGCGCGTGCCGGTGCGGGTGAGGATCGATACGGCCCACCTGCCCGAGGGCACCGTGCTGGCGGCGGGCATGACGGCGACGCTGGTGGTGCGGCCGCCGGCGGGGGATCGGGTGGCGCGTCGGTGAGGGGCGCAGCGCGCCGGGCGGCCGCCTATCGAAGGCTGATGAGGCGGGACAGGCGCAGCTGGAGCCAGCGGTCGACATCGGGCCACTCGGTGGCCAGCACGCTGTAGCACACGGTGTCGCGCAGGGAGCCGTCGGGCCGCCGCTTGTGGGCGCGAAGCACACCCTCGCGGTGGGCACCGAGCCGCTCGATCGCGCGCTGGGAATCCTGGTTGTATGCGTCGGTGTGGAATTCCACCGCCACCGCGCCCTCGTTCTGGAAGGCGTTGGCGAAGAGCAGGTGCTTGCAGGCCGTGTTGAGGTGGCTGCGCTGCCAGCGCCGCGCGTACCACGTGTAGCCGATGGCCAGGCGCGGGGGATCTTCGACGATGTCGTAGTAGCGGGTGGTGCCCACGATCTCGCCGCTCACGTTCTCACGCACGGCCCAGGGCGACATCCGGCCCGCCTGCTGGCCACGCAGGGCCGCCTCGACGTAAGCGGTCATCTGGCCAGGGGACGGCACGGACGTGAACCAGAGCTTCCACAGTTCACCATCGGCCGCGGCGCGTTCCAGTGGCCCCACGTGATGCAGGCCGAGGGGTTCGAGCGTGACGTGGGCATTTTCGAGCGGGATGGGCGTCACGTTCAGGCATCCAGATCGGGGATGAGCCGGCTCTCGACGCGGGCGATGGCGTCCTTCAGCTGTAACTTGCGCTTTTTCATCCGGGTCAGCTGGATCTCGTCGCGACCGACGGTGTCGGCGAGGTGGGCGATGGCCGTATCGAGCTCGCGGTGCTCGGTTTTCAGCTCGGCGAGGAGCCGGGTCAGCTCGATGGGGTCCGGAACCTGCATGGCGTCGGCCGGCGAAAAGGGAACCCGCAGTCTAACGCCCGGCGAAGCCTTGCGCAGCGGCTACAATAGGGGGCCGCCCGTCCTGCCAAGCCCCCGCCGATGTCCGCCTCGCCCGACGCCACCCGTAAACAGACCTACGAAGCCGCCAAGCTGGCCAAGCGCCTGCGTCGGCAGGTGGGCCAGGCCATCGCCGACTTCGGGATGATCGGGGAGGGCGACAAGGTCATGGTCTGCCTGTCCGGCGGCAAGGATTCCTACACCCTGCTCGACATGCTGCTGTCGTTGCAGGCGAAGGCGCCCTTGCGCTTCGAGCTGGTGGCGGTCAATCTCGACCAGAAGCAGCCGGATTTTCCCGAGCACGTGCTCCCGCACTACCTGGCCGAGCGTGGCGTGCCGTTCCACATCATCGAGCAGGACACCTACAGCGTCGTCACCCGGGTGATTCCCCAGGGCAAGACGATGTGCAGCCTGTGCTCGCGGATGCGCCGCGGCGCGCTCTACCAATGGGCGGCCGACAACGGCATCACGCGCATCGCCCTGGGCCACCATCGCGACGACATCCTCGGCACGTTTTTCCTCAACCTCTTCTACCAGGGCAGCCTCAAGGCCATGCCGCCCAAGCTGAAGTCCGACGACGGCCGCCATGTGGTGATCCGGCCACTGGCCTACTGTCGCGAGGATGACATCGCCGCCTACGCCGAGGCCCGCGCCTTTCCGATCATCCCCTGCAACCTCTGCGGATCGCAGGAAAACCTGCAGCGCAAGGTGATCAAGCGCATGCTCGCCGATTGGGAAAAAAACCATCCCGGGCGTGCCGAAACGATGTTCCGCGCGCTGGGCAACGTGGCGCCTTCGCAGCTCGCCGACCGCGACCTGTTCGACTTCCGTGCGCTCGGCGCGCGTGACGGCGCGGCCATGGCCGACGCACACGCGTGGCTGGCCGGTGGCGACAGCGCCGACGACAACGACTGATCCTTTCCGTCTTTCCAGATCCAGGGCCCGCCGATCATGACTCTCTTCTCTTCCGTGGAACTCGCGCCGCGCGATCCGATCCTTGGCCTCAACGAAGCCTTCGGTGCCGACGCGCGTGCCGACAAGGTCAACCTTGGCGTGGGCGTCTATTACGACGCGAAAGGCCACGTGCCGCTGCTGCGTGCGGTGCGCGAGGCAGAAAAAGCCCGGCTCGAGGCCCAACTGCCCCGGGGCTATCTTCCGATCGACGGCATCGCGCTCTACGATGCCGCCGTGCAGACGCTGCTCTTCGGCGCGACGTCGCCGCTCCTGGCCGATCGCCGCGTGGTGACCGCGCAGGCGCTCGGCGGCACCGGCGCGCTCAAGATCGGCGCCGATTTCCTCAAGCGCCTGAGCCCTGCCGCGCCGGTGGCTATCAGTAACCCGAGTTGGGAAAACCATCGCGCGTTGTTCGAAAACGCCGGTTTCACGGTGCAGGAATACCCCTACTACGACGCCGCCACGCACGGCCTGAACCTCGACGGCATGCTCAACGCGCTGTCGAGCCTGCCGGCCGGCGCCATCGTGGTGCTGCACGCGTGCTGCCACAACCCGACGGGCGTCGACCTGACCGAGGCCGACTGGGCCTGTGTCATCGATGTGGTGCGCGCGCGAGGCCTGGTCCCGTTCCTGGACATTGCCTACCAAGGCTTCGGCGACGGCATCGACGCCGATGCCGCCGCGGTGCGGATGTTCGCCGATGCCGGCGTGTCGTTCTTCGTCGCCAGCTCGTTCTCCAAATCGTTTTCGCTCTACGGCGAGCGCGTCGGCGCGCTCTCCATCGTCACGGCCTCGCACGACGAGGCCGTACGCGTGCAGTCGCAGCTCAAGCGGGTGATCCGCACCAACTATTCCAACCCGCCCACGCACGGTGCGGCGGTGGTATCGGCGGTGCTCAACCACGAGGGCCTGCGTGCCACGTGGGAAGCCGAACTGGGCCAGATGCGCGAGCGCATCCGCGCGATGCGTCGCGGCCTCGTCGAACGCCTGGCCAGGGCGGGCGATTTCGGCTTCATCGAAGACCAGCGCGGCATGTTCTCCTATTCGGGCCTGTCATCGGCGCAGGTCGATCGACTGCGCGAGGAGTTCGGCATCTACGCTGTCGGGACCGGCCGCATCTGCGTGGCTGCGCTCAATGACGGCAACATCGACCGCGTCGCCGACGCGATCGCGACGGTCGTCGCCTGAACGACGCGACACCTCTCCGCCGGCGGGCGTTCTTGCCCGCCACGGCCCTCCTTCGCACGAGACTCACCGATCCATGTTCTTTCGCAACCTGACGCTTTTCCGCTTTTCCGCTTCCGTCGCCGATGACCTCGAACGCCTCGACGAAGCGCTGCCCGAACACCGGCTGCGTCCCGTCGGCCCGATGGAGCTTTCGTCAAAGGGATTCGTGTCGCCGCTAGGCCGCAACGACGAAGCGCTGACCCACGCCGTGGGTCGCAACGTCATGGTCAGCGTGGGCGGCGAGGACAAGCTGCTGCCGTCCGCCGTGGTCAACGACGAGCTCGCCAGTCGCGTGCAGAAGATCGCCGAGGAAGAAGGCCGCAAGGTGAGCGGTCGCGAGCGAAAGCGAATCAAGGACGACGTGATGAACGAGCTCCTGCCGCGCGCGTTCGTGCGCAGCTCGCGCATGCGCGGCTATGCCGACAAGAAGAACGGATGGCTGGTGCTGGATACCTCCAGTCGCAAGTCCGCCGAGAACACCCTGAGCCAGATCCGCACGGCGCTGGGCAGCTTCCCGGCCGTGCCGCTGGCGCCGGAGGAGTCGCCGCGCATCCTGATGACGCACTGGGTAGCGACGGGCAACCTTCCGGGGGGCCTCGCGCTGGGCGACGAATGTGAGTTGCGCGACCCCGCCACGGCCTCCGGGGCGATCGCCCGCTGCCGTCGACAAGATCTCGATACCGATGAGATCCGTGAGCACCTTCGCACCGGTAAACAGGTGTTCCAGTTGGGTCTGGTATTCGACGACCGCATTTCCTTCGTACTTGGCGAAGACCTCATCCTGCGTAAAATCAAGTTCACCGACGTGGTGCTCGACGAGCAGGCCGACAGTCACGAGTCGGCTGCGGCGGAAATGGATGCCAACTTCGCGCTCATGGCGCTCGAGTACGAGCGCCTCCTTGGCAAGATCGAAGCGTGGTTCAAGCTGCCCCGTCCCGAGTAGCGCGAAAGCGGCCGCGTCGCAGGCGTTGACGCGCAGCGGTGGGATGTTCGTCGGGATCGGCACGAGGCTTGCGACATGGCGGCAGACGACAGCGACTGGCTCGAACTTTCCACGTCCACAGGGGGCGTGATCCGCGTGCTCAAGGCGGCGCACCCCCGTGCGCGCCGCCTGCGTCTCACGGTCACGCCCAAAGGTGCCCGCCTCACCTATCCCCATGGCACGCATACGGCGCAGATGACGGCGTTCCTGCGTCATCACGCCGACTGGCTGGAGCAGAAACTCGGCGAGTTCCATCTCGATGCCGAGCCGTTACCTGCCTTGCGCGTGGGGGTGCCTGCGACGTTTCCGTTCCGGGGCGACGATATCGAACTGCGCTGGGCCGAAGGGCCGTATCCGAAGGTGGAGCACGCGCCCGGTAGCCTTACCCTGGTGATTCCGAGGCCGCCTACCCGGGCGCTGGGCGTAGCCCGTGGCTTGCTGGCGAGTTTCTTCGAAGCGCAGATCCGCCGCGATGTCTCACGGTGGTTGCCTACGTACATTCCTCTGATCAACGCCGCGCCGACGGCGTTGCGCATCCGTCCGCTGAAGAGCCTGTGGGGCAGCCTCGACACGCGCGACCGCATCAATCTCGACCTGGCACTCGCCCTCGCGCCACCCGCGGCGCTGCGCTACGTGCTCGTGCACGAGTTGTGTCACCTGAAGGTGCGCAATCACTCGCCGCGATTCTGGCACTGGGTCGAGAGCGTCCTGCCCGACCACAAGGCGCAGCGAACCTGGCTGCGCGCGCACGGCAGCGGGTTGAAGAGGCAGTTGGATCGCCTGGTCGCCGACGTAGCCGATTGACCGGCCCGTCGGCCCGGCGTGGCAGAGCGCGCCCTGCGCCTGAATTCTCCGGTCAGCCAACGCGAATGACGCCGCTGCCCGTGGGAGCGGATCGTGTCCGCGAATCCTCAGGCTACCGAGGGCGAACGACGTCGTCCGCGCGATGGCACGGACGGCTGGCGCCGGATCGCCGATGCGATCGGGCCCCCTTTGATGGCGGGGGTCAATGCGCCAGCGCGAAGCTGGTGATGATCCGTGCGGTCTCTTCGGGCTTTTCCAGCAACGGCATGTGGTTGCAGCCGTTGAGAACCGTGGCGCCGATCGCCGGGGAGCTTTTCAGCCCGCTGCGCAGCGTGTCGAGCGCGGACACGTCGATGACCTTGTCGTCGTGGCACCACAGGCCCAGCACCGGCATCGGCAGGCGGCCGATCACCGGGTCGAGCGACAGCGCCTGCTCCGGCCGGCGCAGTTCGTCGAACGTGCGCGCGATGAAGGCATGGTCGTCGCGGTTGCGCTGGAGCAGTGCGTCTTCCAGGCGCGGCGGGATGTGCGGCGGCTGGAGGAAGATGAGGGCCAGGAGCGATTCCAGATCAGCCCGGTTTTCCCACAGGAACGGATTCTTGCCGGCTTTCACCTCACGGGTGAAGTCGTTTTCCTTGAAGGTGAGGCCGAGGGCATCCATCAGCACCAGGCTGGCGACGCGCTCGTGGTGCTGGTCGGCGTACACGCCGGCGATGGCGCCGCCCATGGAGTGGCCCACCAGCATGAAACGCTGCATGCCCACAGCGGCGAAGAACGGCTCAAGGCGTGCGGCCTGGGCCGTGATGCCGTAGTCACCGCCCTCGGTACGCGAGGATTCTCCCCAGCCGGGGAGGTCCGGCACGATCACGTGGAAGTGCGCCGTGAGTTCCTTGGCCGTTTCCAGCCAGGTTTCCTTGTTGGCCGCGAAGCCGTGCAGCAGCACGATGTTCGGACCGTCGCCGCCTTCGTAATACGACCAGTGCGTGTCGCCGGCCTGGATCGTTTTTTTCTCCACATGCGCCTGCATCGCCAGGCGCGCTGCGTCGGCCTTCAGCAGCAGCGAGGGGGCAAACAGGTAGACCAGGCCCGCGCCGATGCCGAGCACGGCGGCGACGACGACGAGAAACTTCAGGCGCCGCAGCAGCAGGCGCTGCCACAGGGGGCGGGACTCGGACGGCGAACGGGAAGGGGTAGCCATGGGACGAAAACCGGGGGGAACGGGGACGCCCGCACGATGCGGGGCCGGGCGTCAGGATGCAAGCCTCGGGACACCGCCAGGGTGCCCCGAGGGCCGGGAGATCACTTCGTTTTCTTGGGGCCGTCGGCGAGGATCCGTTCCACCGCCTGCTGGGTGAGGGGGTGGTAACCGGACTTGGCCTTGGCGTAGGTCGCCCGGGCGAAGGCGAGGCCGTCCGGCGTCTGCGCGAGCGCGCGATACAGCGGCGTGGTCAGGTAGAGGCGGCCGATCCGGGTCATGTGTTCGGCGGCGGCCGGCCATACGCTCTTGTCGCCCGCCGCGATCGCGTGGGCGTACCAGCGCATGCCGATTTCCGCGTTCGGCGTGCCGGTGAGGTGCCAGGCGTCGTCGAGCGCGCGGATGCGGTCGAGCGGCGTCACGTCAGGCAGGCGATCGAGGAAGTACATCCACTCCTGCGTGTTCCACCCCTTGGCGTCGAGGCCGCTGGCGTCGAGCGTGCCGGCAAGGAAGGCGCTGCGTTCCTTGTCGATGGCATCGAACCGCGGCGACGACGGCAGCGGCGCGTCCTTGGGGATGCCCGGCTGCCAGATCCATGCGCGGGCCTCGGCCTCGCTCATCTTGCCGGGGTATTTGTCGAGCAGGTTGGCCTTGAGGTAGGCGAACATCGTTTCGGTGTCGATGCTCTGGAAGGCGAAATGCGCGAAATATCCCTTGAGGTACGCATCGAACGTGTCGCGACCGAAGCGCTGCTCGAGCGTGCGAAGGAACCACGAGCCCTTGTCGTAGGCGACCGACGACAGCGAATCGTCGGCACCGACGCCGCGCGGGTCGGGCGCGAGCTTCTGCGCGTTCTCCGGCATCTCGCCGATCGTCTTCTGCAGTTCGCGTGCGGAAAGCAACGCCTCTTCGTCGGCCTGCGTCTTGCCGTACACGGCCTCGGTGATGCGGCCCTGCACGTAGGTGGTGAACCCTTCGTTGAGCCAGATATCGCGCCACGCCGCGCTGGTGACCAGGTTGCCCGACCACGAATGCGCCAGCTCGTGCGAGACCAGCGACACCAGGCTCTTGTCGCCCACCAGCACGGTCGGCGTGGCGAAGGTCATGTTCGGGTTTTCCATGCCGCCGAACGGGAACGACGGCGGCAGCACCAGGATGTCGTAGCGTCCCCAGGCGTAGGGTCCGTAGAGCTTCTCCGTGGTCTCGATCAGCTTTTCGGTGTCTTCGAATTCATGCGCGGCCTTGCCGACCACCGATGGCTCGGCATACACCGCGCTGCGCGGGCCGGTCTGCTTCACCGCGATGTCGCCGGCGGCGATCGCCAGCAGGTACGACGGGATGGGGTGCGGCTGGTCGAAGCGGAAATCGCCGTCGAGGGGATGCGTCGCGTCGTTGATGGCGCTCATCGCGACGCGGATGCCCTTCGGCGCGCTGACGTGCGCATCGTAGGTGAAACGGATCGCCGGCGAATCCTGCAGGGGCACCCACGAACGCGCGTGGATGGATTCGGACTGAGAGAACATGAAAGGCTGCTTCTTATCCGCGGTCTGCGCCGGCGTCAGCCACTGGAGGCCGGAGGCCTGGGGCGAGGTGGTGTAGACGATGCGCACACTGGCCGGGTGCGACGGCGCCTGGATGGTGAGCTTGGAGCCCAGTTCCTTGTCGCGTGGCGCCAGGACAAAGGGCAACGGCGACGTCTTGCCGGTCGGGTCGACGCCTTCGACGCGGCCGATGGTGAGATCGCGTGTGTCGAGCACCAGGCTCCGGGCCTTCGCGTCTTTCCAGTCGAGCTTGAGCGTGGCGCTGCCCGCCAGTTCACGCTTGGCGAAATCCATGGTCAGGTCCAGATCCAGGTGCGTGACGCGCACCTGGTCGGGCTGGGCGTACGAATGCGGATCGGCGGCCATGGCGACCACAGGGAAGACGGCGGTGAGTGCCGCGAAGGGGAGCAGGCGCATGCGGGGTTCCACGAGGGGATGAGGAACCAGTATGCCATCGGTGGCCGGGTACCCGGGGACGAGTGGCCCGGCCCGGCGGTTACAGCTTGTAACCCCGATGAATGGCGACGATGCCGTTGGTGAGGTTGCGCACCTCGACGTGACCGAAGCCGGCACGCAGCATCATGTCCTTGAGCAGCCCCTGGTCGGGATGCTTGCGGATCGACTCGGCGAGGTAGCGGTAGCTGTCCGCGTCGTTGGCGAAGAGCTTGCCCAGGCGGGGCAGCACCTTGAACGAGTGCACGTCATAGAGCCTGGAGAGCAGTGGGCTCTGCACCTTCGAGAACTCGAGCACAAGCAGGCGGCCGCCAGGCTTGAGCACGCGCAGCATGTCGACGAGGGCCTTTTCCTTGTCGGTGACGTTGCGCAGGCCGAAGGCGATCGTGATGGCGTCGAAATGGTTGTCCGGGAAGGGCAGCATCTCGGCGTTCATCTGCGCCCAGCGCAGGCCGGCCACCAGGCCCCGGTCGGTGAGCCGGTCGCGGCCCACGCCCAGCATGGCGGCGTTGATGTCGCCCACCACGACCTCACCCTCGTCGCCGACCACCGGCTTGAGCAGCGCGGCGATGTCGCCGGTGCCGCCGGCCAGGTCGAGCACGCGATCGCCGCGACGCACGCCGCTCACCGCGACGAAGTGGCGCTTCCACAGGCGATGCACGCCGAACGACATGAGGTCGTTCATCAGGTCGTAATTGCGGGCGACCGACGTGAACACCTGGCCGACGAGCTTCTGCTTCTCGCCGACGGGGACGTCGCGGAAGCCGAAATGGGTGGTTTTCGGATTATCCATCCGGGCATGGTACCCCTGCGGCCGTCACGCCGCGAGCCTGTCGGATGAATGCCCGTTCCGGCCTGCCGTGCCCTCACGCACCCCGTGCCGGCGACGCCCGCCCCTCACGACTTCGGCCGGTGCCCCACGCCCTGGATGATCCCGCGCAGCGGCACCGCGGGCAGGGCGCCCGGAACATCGCCGGCATGCCCGCCGCCGGTCAGTCGCGGCGGACGGATCAGGTACGTGCTTTCATGCACGTTGCTTACCCGATGCAGTTCGTAACCCGGCGGCAGCGCCTCCAGGTCGAGCTTGATCCAGTGTTGCACCATGCCTGGCCGGTTGGCCTGGCGCGTCCATGGGTTGCGCCCGCTGAGCCATGCGGCGACCTGGTCGAGGTCGTTCCGTGCCGGATCGAGCGTGGTCACGTACGCGCCGGACGGGAAGCCCCGATGGGCCTCGGATTGGGTAAGCCAGTTGAACCCCTCGCCACGCATCGCGTAGAAGCCCGCGTCGTCCGTGTAGTGCCACACATAGCGGGGCCACAACGCGCGCGTCACGGGCGTGGCCTCGTGGGTCAGGCCCTGCCCGGCGCCGCTGGCGGCGGGCGCCGGCAGCGCGTCCACGCGCACAGGCGGCCTGGGCGTGGGTGAGGCGACGGCCGACGCGGGCGCCTCCGATCGGGACCAGGCCAGCGCGGCGTCCCAGCGCTGGCGTTCCACTGTGGTGAGGGGGGCGCGCTGGATCCGGCGCCAGGCCAGTTTCTTTGCGCCCGCGTCCGAGCCCTTGCCCGCTACGAGGTGTCGGGCAAAGCGCCCGATCTGTGCGTCGTTCAGGCCATGCAGGTCCTCGATGTGGCGGTGCTTGCGCAGCAACGCGTCGGTCGATCCGACCGGCGGGCTGCCGCCCAGCAGGCCGAGGTCGGTGCGGTATTGCCACTGTCCCTCGCCCACGTGCACCACGGCCGGGCCGGTGAAATGGCTGTCGAGGGCAGCGGGACGGGTGAGGCGCCAGGTCTGGGCGACGGCGTCGTATTGCACCGCGTACATTTTTCCGCCGTGCGCGATGAGGTTCTGGCCGTCGACCTGATGGATGCCGTGCGCGTTGGCGATCGATCGCGCGCACTTGCCGCAGGTGATCGCGAATCGTGCTTCGAAGAGGTCGGCGGCGGTCGTCAGGTCGACGCGGGCGAGCCGCAACCGAAGCGTCCGATGGGCGCCGCGCACGATCACCGAATGCGCGAGCGCCGGCTTGAGTGCCACGAGCAGGCCGAAGTCCAGCAACGCGGTGTAGGCGGCCGTGAACTCGACGAAGGCCCCCGCCGGATCGCGCTGCTTGACCTGGTCGTAGAAGCGCCAGCCGGCCATCGGGGCGCGTCCGATGAAGTGCGCGAAGCCTCGGGCGAAGGCGGCCGGATCGAGGCGGAAGTGATCGGCGTCGGCCTCGCTGCTGCTGCGTGCCAGGAGGCGGACCTGCGCCTCGCGCAGGTCGACTTCCGCATCGTAGAGCGCCTCAAGAAGGTGACCGTCGACCACGCGCTCGCCGAACGCCTCGTCGGTATGGGTGGTGTTGTGGGCCGGCATGCCGCCGAACACCCACCGACTCAGGCGTGTGGCGGAAGACACGTCGAAACGTCGCACGCCATTGGGTGCCGTCGTGGCGAAACGTGGAGGAAGACGTTCGAGAAGGTAGTCCTCAAAACGAAGCGCGTAGAGGAATTCGCGTTCGAGGGCATCGCGATCGGTGAACTCCCGGAAGACGACGCCGTCCGGTGCGCCGGGCGTGTAGGCCACGATCCGCTTCTCATAGGTGGACGACGAGGACAGGGTAAACACGCCTGCCACGGGCACGCCCTTGTACGTCACCTGCTTCGCCATGATGTCGTGCCCCCCGTCCTTGCGTCGGTTCCTGGCCGCGGGCGCATCGAGCATGGCGTCGACCCAGGCATAGCCCGCATCGTGCAGCGGCCCACCGGCGAGGTGCGGGATGTCTTCGGAGAGGTGTGCGGACAACCGGGCTTCTTCCGCATCCATCCGCAGGCGAATCGTCAGGGCACCGAGCGCGAGCGCGCGACGCATGTCGGCTTCGATGGATCCGGTAAAGGTCGTACGGATGAGCCGCGCATAATGACCGGCGACGTCGACGTCCCGAATGAGCGTGTGCACGCGATCGGGTGTCAGTTCGCGTTCGAGCGATCGTCCCGTGCGATCGACCGCGGCGAACTGGCGAACTTCCCAGTCCGGGACGTTTTCGAGCGCCAGTTCCACGAGGGGAACGCGCTTGACGAAGTGGTAGACGCGCCGGCGGCCCGTGGGCGGGATCTGGCAACCGCAGCTGTAGATGTCGACGAAGACGTCGCCGGCGGGTGTCGTCGCACCGATGGCGCGAAGCGCGTCGTCGAGCCGTTGGATGGCGAAGGTTTCGATGTTGGGTAGGTCCACCCACGTCCAGTTCGTGGCGACGCGCTGGAGGTCGTCGTATGCCTTCCATGAGCGACGCCAGTCGTTTGCCACGTCGGGCGCGGCCTGCGCCAGCCGCTCGTCCGTCACCTTTTGCAGCAGGCGGCGCTCGTGCGCCGAGATCAGGCGTCGGACGTCCGGGAGCATGTCCAGTCGTGCAGCGATACGCATCGCGTCGATCGCCAGACGGCGTTCGTCGGCAGAGAGCGTCGTGTCGAACAGAAGGCTCCATGCCGCGTCCAGCCGCTCGCGTTGCCGCGCGATCACCACCGACGCGAGCGTGAAAAGCGGTGCTCCTTGCAGGGCCGAGAGGGTGACGATGCGATCGGAGGGGGCATCGTCGATGCCCAGCAGCGAGACGCCGGGTGGCTCGATGCCATCGTTCTGTGCCTGGCGGAACCGCTGTTCCATCGCGTCGAGCAATGCCTGGCGATCGGTGAAACGTTCCCAGCCGACCTCCGGCAGGAAGACGATCGCCGGGTCGTCCGGTGCACCGGTGACCACGACGGAGCCCGCGTGCGGCATGCCTCCTACCATGAGCAAGTGGCCCTGGAGCGGCGTCGGTGGCGATCGTTCGGTCGACCGGGCGAACGCGACCGCCATGTCACGCGCCCGCTCGTCGAGGGTCCCGTCGAAGCCTCGCAGCAGCGCCTCGTCGCGCATCACCGCGGCCAGGTGCGCACCCAACGCAGGCGTCCTCGCCGCTTGCGGGTCATGCCAGAACTGGGCGAGGCGATAGAGATGATCCCCCCGTTCGCCGGCTGTCGGCGAATCCGGTAGCGGAGGAAGGGCCTGCGCGATGTCGCCGCGCCACGCCTGCAGGCCGGCAAGGCGCTGGAGCGTGTCGAGCATGTCCTGTTGGGAGGAGACGACCAGGGCAGGCGGGGCCTGCGGAGGAAGCATGTCCACGGGCAATCCTTTGCATGGGGAGACGCCCAGTCTACGAAGGCTCGCCCGCGAGGCGCTGTCGTCCTCGCGGACTTTGCCGTGTCGGTCAGGGGAGCGGCTGCAGGCCGGTGACGAACTCATCGCGACCGACCGGCAGGCCGGGGACGATGTCGACCGCGCGGTCTCTATGGATGCGGTGACGCGGATGACGCCCGGCTCGAAGAGCGCCCCCACGAGACGCCGATCAGCATCGGCGCCGCGTTCCATGGTGTCGGCGAGCAGCCGCTCGAACGCGCGCGCTGCGTGACGCGGAGGGTGTCGAAGTCGCGCGTCGATCGCGGATCGCGGGTTGGCCGGCACCCCGCACGAGCGCCGGGGCGGCTGTGGCGGAACCCTATCCCTGGGGCGTCGCTCCTTGGCGTGAACGTCGCAAAAAGGGGGGCGGCCGGCGCAACGCCGCTCATCGGCGAGCGCCGCCCTGACGCATGGGATCAAGGCCCTTCGTGAGGCTGGTGCCGGTGTTTTTCGTTGGCGACGTGTCGTTCGTGGAGCGAGTCACCGGTGTCCGTGGCCTGCGGATCGTCGGGCGGGCGTGCATCAAGATCGCGCTCGTTCTCGCCACCCGGCGTGATCTTGAGAATCGAGTGGCGCACCTCGCGGGCAAGGATGACGCGCGCGTCGCGCACCATGTCTTCCAGCGCTTCGGCGAAATCGAGCTTGCCGTTTTCGTCGGTCCACACCACCTTCTTCTCGCGAAGCTTCTGGATGAAGCCGCGGAACAGGGCCTTGTCGAAGAACTCCGGTGCCGACAACTCGTTGAGCATGCTCAGGCGCTGCGCGGTGAGCGTGCACGCGGTTTCCAGTTCGCCCGCGCTCATCGTGTGCGGGCCGTTCTTTACCAGGGCGGCGACGGCGATGTAATAGCGCTCGAAGGCCTGCAGCATGCTGCGCGCGATCACGCGCAATTGGTAGGCGCCGTCGTCCTGGCCGGGCCCACGCTCGAGCAGGCGACCCTCGCCCTGCGATTCGAGCATGCCGCGGCGGAGAAAGAAGTCGATGGTGTCCTGCAACTGCGTGGCGAAGCCGTCTTCGTCCCACGGCAGGAACAGCTCGCCCTGGATGAAGGGATAGATGATGCGGCCCAGGCGCACCACCGACGAGCGCGACATGCGCCGGTTGTTGAGGAAGCATGCGGCGACCCACGCGGCGGCGGCATTGAGGTGCAGCACGTTGTTGCGGAAGTACGACAACAGCACCGCCTGCTCGCCCTCGGTGACCAGCACGTCGCCCAGCGGATGTCGCACGCGGCGGATCCAGCCCATCTGTTCGCCGTAAGCCACGATGCCTTGCGGGTTCATCGGCGTGATCGTGACGCGGTCGGAGTAGGGCAGCTCCTGGAAGAGCGTCTTGGTGAGTTCGAGCTGCACCAGCAGGTCGTTTTCGGCCATCGCGTGCTTGGGTGTGGCCAGAAGCGCGAGCGCCAGCAGGTTGATCGGGTTGACGTCCGCGGCACGGTTGATGTTGATCTGGATCTGTTCGGCGAGGCCGTCGACCGCGCGATTGAGCCATTCGGGCTTCGCGTCGGGATCGGCGGTGGATTCGCGCCAGTCGGCCGAGGCCGCCGCGAGGACCGGCTCGAGCAGGATCGGCTCGCCGAAGTTGAGGGTGACGTGGCCGTAGCGCTGGCGCAGTACCTTCAGGCCGCGGATCAGGCCAAGCAGCGACTCCTTCTCCTTGGGCTTGCCGGACAGCTCGCCGATGTACGACTTGCCTTCCATCAGCTTCTCGTAGCCGATGTACACCGGCTGGAACAGCACCGGGCGGCGCGGCGCCCGCAGGAACGCCCGCACTGTCATCGCCAGCATGCCGGCGCGCGGCGTGAGCAGGCGACCCGTGCGCGAGCGCCCCCCTTCGATGAAGTATTCCAGCGGCACGCCACGGTCGACGAGCTGGGCGAGGTATTCGTTGAATACCACCGAATACAGCGCGTTTCCCTTGAAGCTGCGACGCAGGAAGAACGCCCCGCCGCGCCGCAGCAGCGGCCCGATCAGCGGCAGGTTGAGATTGACGCCCGCGGCGATGTGCGGCGGCACCACGCCCGAGTGGTGCAACTGGTAGGAGAGCAGCAGGTAATCGGTATGGCTGCGGTGGCTGGGTACGTAGACCACTTCGTGGCCGGGCGCGACGGCGCGCACCTTCTCGAAGTGATGCATGGCGATGCCGTCGTAGAGCTTGTTCCAGAAGTTCGACAGCAGGAACGACGTGGAGCGCACCACGGGATGCGAGTAGTCCGCGGCGATTTCCAGCGCGAAGTCGCGGGCGCGCCGTTCGGCCTTGGCCTGGGTGAGGTTTTCCTTGCTGGCCGTCGCCGCGATGGCGTCGCGTACCGGTTGCGCGTTGAGCACGGCGTCGACCACCGTGCGTTTGTGCGACAGGTCGGGGCCGATGACGGCCGCGCGGATACGCCGGAAGTGCGTGCGCAGCACGCGGGCGATCTTGCGGGTGAGGCGTTCGGCGGTGAGGCCTTGCGATTCGGCCAGCACGTTGCGGAGCGATACCGGTGCGGAAAAATGCACCACGGTGTCGCGGCCGTTGAGCAGCAGCGCAAGCATTCGCCGGAAACGACCGACGACGAGCCAGTTTTCGGCGAAGAGCACGCTGAACCAGCCCGTCTCGCGGTGGGGCGCGCGGCCGACATAGATCGACACCGGCACGACCTGGATGTCGCGGGAGGGGTCGGCCTCCAAGGCGCGGATCAGCTGGCCGATGGGTTCCTTCGGCCCGCGCTTGTCGGTGCGCCCGAACAGCCAGCCTTCGCGGCGGCTGAGCGAAAACACCGAGCGGCGTCGACGGCCCGGGAGGTCGAGCAGCTGCATGGGGCTGGGCAGGCCGGCCTCGCGGCAGGCACGTTCGAGGATCAGCGCGTCGGACGTGCCGTCGCGCTCGATGGCATAGCACACCGACGCGCCGCCCAGCAGGAGGGAGGCCGGCTCGGCCGGCTCGCGCTTGATCTTGACCCAGGGCTCGAGCATCCGGCCCAGCAGCGTGAACCACCAGGGCGAACGGGCGACGTGGACGTGCGGATCCGCACTCATCGGTATATCGGACATCGTGGGATTGTAAGGCCTAGCGCAGGTGGGCGGCGGTGACCGGAGGCGCGACGCTGCCCGGTCCGGCCGGCGCGCTGGCGGCGGGAGCGGGCACGCGGTTGAGCTGGGCATGTTCGGCGCGCACGTCCTGGAGCAGGTCGCTGTCGTACCAGCGGCCATCCAGCAGCACGAGGGTGACGTCGGTCTGGATCGGCTTGTCGAGGAGGGTATAGGTGACTTTGACGTGGGCCGATCCGCCGCTTTTCTCCAGGGTGTCGATGCTCGCCGAGTCGAAGCTCTTGTCCAGCGACAGGCCGTATACCGCCACCAACCGCTTCAGGCCCTGCCACGCGGTGGCGTAGGTGGCCATGGTCTGGTCGAAGTCCATCGCGTGCAGGGCTTCGGGCGTGGACAGGTGGGCGTTGCGTGCGGTCTCTACCACGATGGCGATGGCATCTTTCGCTTTGGCCTGGTCGCTCCAGTCCACCGTCTGCGCCCAGGGCGCGATGATGTTGACGACCTCGCGCAGCTGGCGCTTCTGGCCGGCGTTGAAGTCCTTGTCCTGGTCGATCGCGGTCAGCGCCATCGACTGCGCGACGCCGGCGATCAGCGGCATCTGGTCCTTGTAGTCGCGGTTGAAGCGCAGCAGCACGGGGCGCAGGTCGGCGAACAGCTTCTTTTCGGCGTCGGGCTCGGTCAGGCGCTTGACGCCGTTTTCGAAGCGCTGGCGGTCCTGCGGCGCGATCGGTTCTTTGGCCGCGTTTCGCTGCGTCCAGTCGGCGCGCAGGGTGGCGAAGTCAGCGGGCGGGAGGGCGTGGCGCCAATACAGGTCGAACTTGCCGTCACGGAGCAGGTCGAGCGAGGCGCGCACGGCGTCGTCGGGAGAGCCGCCGCCGGGGGTACCGGTGGGCTCCTTGTCCTTGCCGCAGGCGGCCAGGAGCAACAGCGCCAGGGTGAGCAGCCAGGCCTTGGCAAGCATACGGGGCATGGGGCGAGCAGCCGTCATCGAGCGGGAAAGGGAGGGTACGGGGGGAGGCCGGCGATGGGAAGTGACGTGCGCTTTGCGCGTGCCTGGACCGCGCCGTTCCGGGGCCTGACAAAGAAAAACCCCGGAGACCTTCGCCTCACGGGGTTATCCGGCCCGAAGCCGGCAAGGGAAATGGCCTTGCCCACATTGCTTTCGGCACCGCGGGTTTCGGCGGGAGCAATGATAGTTGCACGACATTGCTAATGCAATACGTGAGGAAATCATTGCTAACCCGCTGTTTTAGTTTGTCTTTAGTGCGTCAATCTTCTTCTGGCGACGCTGTTCACGCGGCAGAGTGTAATCGTTGTCGAACATCGCTGCCTCCCAGGCCCCGTACGTGGGGTTCGGCAGCACGAACCAGCGCTCGCCGATCCAGGCGGTATAAGGCGCCATGGCTTTTGCCCGTCCGTCGGTCGTGTTCCCGTAGACATTGGCGAAATCGCCGATCTGGTCGCCGAACTGCATCAGCACGCGGTAGTTTTTCGCCACGAGCTGGCGACGGCAGCCCTTTTCGCTGCCTGCCTGCTCACAGCCGTCCACGAACGTGCCCAGGCCGAGGAATGCCTCTTTGCCCGACACCGGGAAGCCCGCCGAGCGCAGGTTGGCCAGCGTGGCGTCGTCGAGGTCTTTCGCGCGATTGGAGATGTAGATGACGGCGATGCCGTGGTCGGCGGCGAAGGTCGTGAATTCAACCGCGCCGGGCAGCGGACGGGCGATGCCTTCCTTGCACCACGCGGCCCAGTCGGCCTCGTTGAACTCCGTGCCAGAGCGGATCAGGCGCGCCTGGTAGGGCGAGTTGTCGAGCACGGTTTCGTCCACGTCGAGCACGACGGCGGGCTTGAGTCCCTTGAGCGACGGATGGGCCGCGCGATCGTCCTTGGGCAGGGCGTCCCAGCTGGGATCCTTCATTGCTTTGAGTAATTTCTCTTCCGCGTCGCGGTAGGTCTGCAGGTAGAGGAAGTCGTGCTCGCTGGCATGCTGCGCCCAGGTCACCGCGTTGAGATTGTCGTCGGCGGCGGGTGCCGTCGGTGCGGGTGCGGGCGCGGCCGGTGCGGCGACCATCGGCGGGTGCGTCGGCGCGCCGGTGGCGCAGGCAGTGAGCAAAAGGGCCGCGACGAGCGCGGTCGGAACGGACTTCATCAGGCAAACCCCTCGGAGACTGTCATCGCGATACGGCCGGCGATTGTCCGGGCAGTTTACGACAGGGTGACGACGCCCGCGCCCTCTGGCACATCGCCCCCGCGTCCTGACAGACTGCCACCCCATATCCACCGCGAGGCCCTCCATGGACGCCGCATCATCCCGGACCCGCACCGTTCGCATCGCCAGTTACGTCGCGGCGGGGCTCGGCCTCTTCCTCATGCTTTACCTGCGCCTGCTGCCCGCGCTGCTCGCGGGCCTGCTGGTCTACGAGGTGGTCGTGTCCGTGGCGCCGCTGATGGGCCGCAAGCTCTCCGGCGACCGTGCCCGGGTGCTGGCGGTGGCGCTGGTCGGGGTGGTGGTGGTCGGCCTGATCACGGCGTTGATCCTCGGCGGCATCAGCTTCTTCCGCAACCAGATCGGCAACCCGGAGGATCTGTGGCAGAACAAGCTGATGCCGATGGTGGAGCGTGCGCGTCAGCAACTGCCCCCGGCCGTCGTCGATCGCCTGCCCGACAGCGTGGACGCCCTGCGCGTCACCGCCCTGGACTGGGCGCGCTCGCACGCGGTCACGCTGCAACTGGCCGGAAAAGAGGCGGCGCGCATCCTCGTGCACATCCTGATCGGCCTCGTGCTCGGCGCGATCGTGGCCCTCAGCCGCACGCGGCCCACCCACCAGGTCGGCCCCTTCGCGGCCGAGCTCAGCCTGCGCAGCGCGCGCCTGGCCGACGCCTTCCACAACATCGTGTTCGCCCAGATCAAGATTTCGTTGGTCAACACGGTCTTCACTGCCATCTTCCTGCTGGGGGTGCTGCCCCTGTTCGGCGTGCACCTGCCCCTGACCAAGACGCTGATCGTGATCACGTTCGTGGTTGGCCTGCTGCCTGTCATCGGCAACCTGCTGTCCAATACCGCCATCACCGTCGTCGGGCTCTCGGTGGGCCTTTACGTGGGTCTGGGGGCGCTGGCCTTCCTGATCCTGATCCACAAGCTGGAGTACTTCCTCAACGCCCGCATCGTCGGCGGCCAGATCCGGGCGCGAGCCTGGGAGCTGCTCGTGGCGATGCTGGTGTTCGAGGCGGCGTTCGGGTTGCCTGGGCTCGTGGCGGCGCCGATTTTCTACGCGTATCTCAAGGCCGAGCTGGAAGCGGCCCGCTTGATCTGACCTTCATCGGCGCCCTGCTGGAATCGCGCCCCAACGCCAAGGACACCGCATGGGCCTCCAAGACTCCACCGACCGTATCCGTATCGCCAGCTACATCCTGGCGGGCATCGCCCTGCTCGGATTCCTCGAGCTGCACCTGGTGTCCGCGCTCCTGGCCGGGCTGCTGGTGTTCGAGGTGGTGGAGGGATTGATTCCACTCATTCGCCGCCTCGTGCCCGGGGAGCGGGCCCGGCTGATCGCGGTGGTGCTCGTGGCCGTGGTGGTCGTGGGCGCCATCGTGCTGCTTGTGGTGGCTACGCTGGATTTCTACCGCCGCGACATCGGTGACCCGCGCCAGTTGTGGGACGCCAAGCTGGCTCCGCTCGTCGACAAGGCCCGTGAGCAACTGCCGGCGTGGATCACGACGCACCTGCCGGACAGCGTCACGGAGCTGCGCGCCCAGAGCATGGAGCTCGCCCACAAGCACGCCGGGGATCTCCAGCTGGTCGGAACGCACGCGGCGCGGATGTTCGCGCACATCCTCATCGGCCTGGTGCTTGGTGCCATCGTGGCCATCTCGCACGGCTCCGGCGGACGCCCGGCCCGGCCGCTGGCGTTCGAACTCACCACCCGCACCACGCGCCTGGCCGATGCGTTCCACAACATCATCTTCGCCCAGCTGAAGATCTCGGCGATCAACACCGCGCTGGCGGCGATCTTCCTGCTGGTGGCGCTGCCGCTGTTCGGCGTGCAGGTGCCGCTGGCGAAGACCCTGGTGATCGTCACCTTCATCGTCGGCCTGCTGCCCGTGGTGGGCAACCTCATTTCCAACACGCTCATCACCGTTGCCGGCCTGTCCGTCTCCCTGTGGGTGGGCGTGGCCGCGCTGGGCTTCCTGGTGGTGGTGCACAAGCTGGAATACTTCCTCAACGCGCGCATCGTGGGCGGGCAGATCCGCGCGCGCACCTGGGAGCTGCTGGTCGCGATGCTGGTATTCGAGGCAGCGTTCGGGCTGGCGGGACTCGTCGCGGGGCCGATCTACTACGCGTACCTGAAGAGCGAACTGGAGGCAGAGGGGTTGGTCTGAAACCGGGGCAAAGACAGGGGCGCGCACGACGACGCAAGGCGGGGAACCAGGTCGTGACGCATGCCTTGAGTGTTTCGATGGTCACCGGCCCCCTCAAGCGATTGTCACGGCGCCCCCGCTTCCCGTCCCTCTACCCCACCTCTCATCTTCCACCCGCCAGCATCGCCCTGATCCGCTCCATATGCGTCTGCGCGGTCTCCTTTTTTACCTCGGCGTCGGCTTCCGGGTCCTTGCCGTCCCAGTGGAGGTCGTCCTGGGGCAGCTCGTCGAGGAAGCGGCTGGGGTCGTTGGAGAGGATTTCCCCGTAGCGGCGTGACTTCGCGGCGAAGGAGAGCGTGAGGGCTTCCTTGGCGCGGGTGATGCCCACGTACATGAGGCGGCGTTCTTCGTCGAGACGGCCCTCGTCGAGCGCGCCTTCGTGGGGCAACGTCCCGTCTTCGCAGCCGACGATGAACACGAAGCGGAATTCCAGGCCCTTCGCCGAGTGAAGGGTCATCATGCGCAGCGCGTTGCCCGGATCGTCGCGATCGGCGTGGCTGAGCAGGGCCAGCTGCTGGGCGATGTCGCCCGTGCGGCCACCGTCGCGGCCCATGGCGCGGAACCAGTCCATCAGCTCGCGCAGGTTGCCGAGGCGGCGTTCGCGCAGGTCGGGGTCTGGCGTGGTCGCGGCGATATGCGCGCCGTAGCCGGTCTTTTCCACCACCGTGGCGACGAGGTCGGCGGCGCTTTCGTGCACGGCGTGACTGCGCAGTTCGTCCATCAGGCGCGCGAAGCTCGCCAGCGAGGAGGCCGGTCGCGGCGACAACGACTTGAGCACGGTATCGCTGCGCGCCGCGTCCAGCAGCGACGCGTTGCGCGTCTGCGCGATCTGGCCGAGTTTTTCCAGCGACGTGGCACCGATCTCGCGCTTGGGCACGTTCACCACGCGCAGGAACGCCGCGTCGTCGGTGGGGTTGGTGAGCAGGCGCAGGTAGCTGAGGATGTCCTTCACCTCGGCGCGATCCAGAAACGACAGCGCGCCGCTCAGGTGATAAGGCACGCGGGCGAGCCGTAGCGCCTTCTCGAGCGGACGCGCCTGGAAGTTGCCGCGGTACAGGATGCAGAAGTCGTCCCAGCGGCAGCCTTTGTCCTTGTATTTCTCGTGCAGGCTCGCCGCGATGGCGGCGATGCGTTCGGCCTCGTGGTCGCTGTCCTTGCACTCCAGTACGCGAATGGGCGGGCCTTCGATGTGGTCGCTCCACAGTCGCTTGTCGTGCACGTGGGGGTTGTTGGCGATCAGTTGATTGGCCGCGCGCAGGATGCGCTTCGCGCAGCGGTAATTCTGTTCGAGCTTGATGACCTTCAGTTGCGGGAAGTCGCGGCCGAGCTGGTCGATGTTCTCGGGGTTGGCGCCGCGCCAGGCATAGATGCTCTGGTCGTCGTCGCCCACGCAGGTAAAGCGGGCCTTGGTGCCGGCGATGGCCTTGAGCAGGCGGTACTGCGCGTCGTTGGTGTCCTGGTATTCGTCGACCAGCAGGTAGCGCAGGCGCTCCTGCCAGATGGCACGGGCGTCGGCGTCGGTTTCGAGGATGCGCAGGGGCAGCCGGATGAGGTCGTCGAAATCCACCGCGTTGAACGCGGCCAGTCGCTGCTGGTAGAGGTCGTAGATGGTCGCCGCCTCGATCTCACGCGGGCTGCGCGCGGCGGCCATGGCTTCTTCGGGCGTGAGCCCGGCGTTTTTCGCCTTGCCGACGAGGTTGCGGATGCCCTGGATGACTTCCGGCTTCACGCCCTTGGGCGAGAGCTCTTTGATCATGTTCGCGCTGTCGTCCGCGTCGAGCACGGAGAAGCCGCGGCGCAGCGTCGCCCGCTCGTGCTCGATCTGCAGGAACTTCAGGCCGAGGGCATGGAAGGTGCACACCGTGAGCGCCCTGGCCGCGTCGTCGGAGATGAGCTTGCCCACGCGCTCGCGCATTTCCTTCGCCGCCTTGTTGGTGAAGGTGATGGCGGCGATCTTCTCGGCGGCCAGGTGCCGCCGGGCGATGAGGTGCGAGATTTTCTCGGTGATGACGCGGGTCTTGCCGGAGCCGGCGCCGGCCAGCACGAGGAGGGGGCCGTCGCAATACTCGACGGCCGCGTGTTGTTGGGGATTGAGCATGGTCGGCCGGAAGACGAGGGGCGGACGAGGCACCGGATGGTAGCAGGTGCCAGTCTCGGGGACGGGTGGATCAGGGGGTGCCGGGTTTCCGCTACCATGGCCGGTCGCGAACGTATCCCGAACCCGCATGGCCAAGCTGTATTTCTACTATTCGGCGATGAACGCCGGCAAGACCACCACGCTGCTGCAAAGCGCGCACAACTACCACGAGCGCGGCATGCGCACGCTCATCCTCACTCCCGCGCTCGACGATCGCTATGGCGAAGGCGTCGTGGCCTCGCGCATCGGTCTGCGGGCGCGCGCCATGCGCTTCACGGGCGAGGAAGACCTCTTCGCCACCGTGGATCGCGACATCGGTACCCGTGGCGCCCTTCACTGCGTGCTGGTCGACGAGGCCCAGTTCCTGACCAAGGCCCAGGTCTGGCAGCTGACCGACGTGGTCGACCGGCTGGGCATCCCGGTGCTGGCTTACGGCCTTCGCACCGACTTCCGCGGCGAGCTCTTCGAGGGCAGCCGATACCTCCTGGCCTGGGCGGACAACCTCGACGAGATCAAGACCATCTGCCACTCCGGGCGCAAGGCCACCATGGTGGTGCGCGTCGACGAGCACGGACGGGCGGTCACCCAGGGGCCCCAGGTTGAGATCGGCGGCAACGACCGCTATGTGTCCGTGAGCCGCGCCGAGTTCAAGACCATCACGGCCGGCGAAGGCCGTATCGAGCTGCAGCAGCCCATGCTGCCGCTCGGCGAATCCGACCCCGACGAAGGACATTGACGTGACCGAGACGACGACCGCCGCCGAATGGCCGCGCCCTTACTGGCAGCCCAGCGATGAGCAAGCCGTCCTCCTGTTCTTCGTGTTCGGCGCCTTCGCCGAGGGCGTGACGATTCCCTCGTCGACATACGGCAGCCCCGGCCTGCCCGAGGGCATCGAGATGCAGCGCATGCAGAACGCGGTGCTGGCACGCTGGGAGGGCTATCCGCTCGCCGGCGCCCTGGGCGACCTGCTTCGCGAGGACAGTCCCGAGGCCTTCAAGGCGGCGAAGGCCGCGCCTCACGTCATGGTCATTCGCGGCCGGTTCCCTGATCGCGACAGCCTCGACTACCTGCGCGACACGTTGGGCGTGGTCGCCGCGTTGACCGACGTCGGCGGCAAGGTGGTGGTCGATCCGCAGATCCTCACCCTGTTCGACGCGTCGGCCTGGCGTGAGCATTACCTTGTCCCCGGCGGCGCGCCCCCGCGCCACCATGTGCTGATCCTGTGCAGCCCCGAGGAGGAGGCCAAGGGGCGCTCGTGGATCCGCACGCGTGGCATGCGCAAGTTCGGCCGTCCCGACGTCAGCATCACCCACGTGCCCGACAACGCCATCGACGCAGTCGGCGCCCTGGCGGAAAACCTCGTCGAGCTATCCGCCCTGGGTTCGCGCTTCGAAGACGGCCAGCTGATCGACGTCACGGGCGTGCGCGGTGGGCTGAAGGTGGCCCTGTCCGGCGACGAGAACGATCCGCGCTTCAACAACTCGCATGCGGCGATGCGCTGGCCGGACTGACCGTCAGCGCTGGCAGCGGGGGCAGTAGAACGATGCGCGCTGCCCCAGCGTCACGACCTTGATCGGCGTGCCGCAGACTTTGCACGGTTCGGCGGCACGGCCGTAGGCGAACAGTTCCTGAAAGAAATACCCCGGCGCGCCGTCGGGTGAGAGGAAATCGCGCAACGTCGTGCCGCCCCGCGTGATGGCATAGGCAAGGATGCGCTTCACCTCGGCGGCGAGCGTCGCATAACGTTCGCGGGCCACCTTGCCGGCGGGTCGGCGCGGGTCGATGCCGGCGGCGAACAAGGCCTCGCTGGCGTAGATGTTGCCGACGCCGACGACCACCGAGTTGTCCATCAGGAATGTCTTCACCGCCGCCGTGCGACCGCGCGAGAGCCGCCACAGGAGGTCGCCGTCGAAGGCGTCGGTCAGCGGCTCCGGGCCGATGCCGTCGAGCAGCTCGTGCGTTTCGCCGGGCATCTGCCAGAGCAGGGCGCCGAAGCGACGCGGGTCGGTGAAGCGCAGCACCTTGCCGTCGTCGAGCACGATGTCCACGTGGTCGTGCTTGCCCACCGGTACGTCCGGCGACACCACGCGCAGCATGCCCGACATACCCAGATGGAGCAGCGCCGTGCCCGCCGCCGTGCGCAGCAGCAGGTATTTCGCGCGGCGTTCCACCTGGTCGATCACCTGGCCCGGCAGCAGCGCGTTGATCTCCGGCGGAATCGGCCAGCGCAGATCCGGGCGGCGCAACACCACGCCGACCACGCGGTGGCCTTCCAGGTGCGGGGCGATGCCGCGGCGGGTGGTTTCGACTTCGGGCAGCTCAGGCATGGGCGCAAGATGGGGCGTGGCGCCGCCTTAGGCAAGCGGCGCCGATGCCGCCGGCGCGATCAGGGGCCAGGCGACGTCGCCAGCGCCTGCATCCTCGGCGGGCGTGGCAGGGCCTGCGCGGGCACGATCGCCACGCGGTCGCCGACGCGCACGTAGCGACGCTTGCCCAGTGCGGTCATGTCGCCGAATTCCAGCCGCGTGCCGTCGAGCGTCAGCACGGCGGTCGGGGGCGACAGGCCGATCCGCGTCGGATCGACGTCCGACGACGGCTTCCATGCGTCGACCGGGGTGCGTGCGAGTTGGGCCAGTTCCTCCACGCGGCCCGCATCGACAGGCGTCGCCCCATCGGCGGTCCAGTGGTCGTCGCGGCGTTCGAACCGTTGCGTGGCGAATCCTCGCAGCGACACGTCCAGGTGCGTGATGGCGGCGGGATCGAGCCCGGTGAGCATGTGGTCACGCGCCTCGGTGTCGTCGGCGTGCCATTGCCAGGCGACCGCCACGGCGACAAGGGCGAGCAGGACGATCGCGACGACGCGGGCCGCCATGTCAGCGTCTCCGGCGGCGCCACGCGATGCCGGCGCCGAGCACGATCAGCGCCAGCGGGATCGCGATGAGGAACGCGGCGGTCAGTGCGTTGAGTCCGTCCTGCGACAGCGCGATCACCCGGTCGGGCGCACCGCGGGATGGCAGGTCGACCAGCACGTCGTCGCCCAGCAGCCAATCGAACACGCGCTCGCCGAGCGCGCGGTTGCCGCCATTGCCCAGGTAGGTGTTCGACAGGAAGTCGCCGTCGCCGATCACCACCGCGCGTTGTTCGCTTTTCGCCGGGCTGGGCGACAGGCGGTTGAGCGCGAAACCGAAATCGAGCGGCCCTTTGAGTTCGCCGTTTTCCGGATGGAAGGCGACGGTAGACGGTTGATCGTTGTCGATGCCGCCAAAGGCCGTCCAGCTGCGCTCGCCCGAGCGCAGGAACGGCACCACCGCCCAGTCGTGCGCCGATACCTGGGCCAGCGCCGCGACCTGGGGAAACAGCGTCGTATCGCGAAAACCGCGCGTGATCGCGTGGAAGGGATAAGCGCCCAGCACGACGATCCGCGGGTCCTGCACGTTCAACGTGCTGCCTTGTCCGTCGACGAGCACGCCGGGCAACACCCGGATGCCCAGGGCGTCCGCGAGCGGCGCGGTGCCGAGGTCGTCGTTCGACGGTTCGGTGAGCCAGAGCAGGTTGCCGCCATCGTGCAGGTAGTCGACCAGCGCCTGCACGCTGCGCGCGGGCAGGGCCGCGAGGGGGCTGGCCAGCACGACGAGGTCGGTGTGATCGGGCACGCCCTGGGTCTGGCTGAAGTTGAGCGGCACGGTGCGGATGCCCCGCTTGCCGAGTTGGCTCATGAAGACGCCGAGGTCGGCGTTGGCCCGCCCGTCGGCCTGCCGTTCGCCATCGCCGGTGACGAACGCCACCAGCCGGTCGCCGCCACGGGCCAGCCGCTCCAGCGCATTGGACAGGTTGCGTTCGTTCACCGGGCTCTCGACCCGTTCTTCGCGCCCGCGATAGCGCACGAGCAAGGCGCCGTCGCCGCTGATGCCGAGCTGGCGCGAGGCGGCCGGGTCGAGATCCGGATCGACGAACGACAGCGCGAGGTCGGGCTTGGCGCGCGTGTAGCGTTCGACGATGGCGGCGACCTGCTCGCGCAACGGTCCGGTCGGCGACAGGTAGCCGACCACCGCCACGGGGCCCGGCAGGGCCCGCAGCACGGCGACGCTTTCGGGTGCCAGGCTGGCGCGGGCGCCGTGGGTCCAGTCGGCGGTCCACGTATGGCGCGAACTGAGGAAACCGAGTCCGCCGGTGATGGCCAGCAACACCCCCAGGAAAAGCCAGCGGTCGACACGGCGCATCACGAGCGCTCCCGGTCGGCGGCGAGGCGGCGGGTGGCGAGGATCAGCGCCAGCGAGATGGCGAGGGCGAACCAGGCCAGGTCGCTGGAGACCACGAGGCCGCGAAGGAGGTTCTGCAGGTGCGTGGCCAGCGTCAGCCACTCGAGGAACCCGCCGCTGACGCCCGCTGCCTGGGCGCCGCGATCGACCGTCCATAGCGCGAGCGAGATGATCAGGGCCATCGCCGCGGCGATGGCCGGCACGCTCGTGGCCGCCGAGCAGGCCAGGCCGATGGCGGCGAGGGTCGCGAGCGTGAGCGCGGTGCCCAGCGTGGCCGCGGCTAGCTTGCCCCAGTCGGCCTGGCCCTGCGCGCCGACGGCCAGCGGCATCGCCAGCGTAAGCAGCAACCAGAGCGCGAGCCAGACGAGCACGGCGAGGTATTTGCCCAGCACGATGCGCCACGGCACCATCCCGGCGGACCACAGCAGGGCCAGCGTGCCTGCGCGTCGTTCGGCGGCGAGCGAGGCCATCGTCATGAGGGGCACGACGAGAAACGAGAGCTTGACCAGTTCGGCCAGGAGGGGAATCGCCACCAGATCGGTGAAACCGGGGGCGTCGGCCAGGGCGGCGAGGCGTACCTGCGCGCCGAGGAACTGGCCCAGGCCCAGCGTGAAGGTCCAGGCCAGCCATGCGCCGGTCAAGGCCGCCAGCGTCCAGGCCAGCGGCCGTACGGCGAGGCGGCGCAGCTCCAGGCGAGTCATCGTGCCGAGGCTCATGGGGTGGCTCCCGTCGCGATGCCGAAGAAGGTTTTTTCCAGCGCGGCGTGATCGCCCAGCCGCGCGTCGTGGCGCAGGCATCCCTCATGGAGGATCGCCACCCGGTCGCACACCGCGACCACCTCGGCGAGCACATGCGTGGACAGGATGACGGCACTGCCCGCCGCGGCGCGTTCGCGGACCAGCCGGCGCAACTCGGCCACCTGCACCGGATCGAGCGCGTTGGCGGGTTCGTCGAGGATCAGCAACGGCGGCTCGTGGACCAGCGCGCAGGCAAGGCCAAGGCGCTGGCGCTGGCCTTGCGACAGCACGCCGGCCAGGCGGCGGCGCAGGTCGCCGAGCTGCAACCGGTCGAGCATGGCGTCGGCCAGGCGCCGGGCATCACGCTTCGAGCGGCCGCGTAGACGGGCAAAGGCCATCAGGTGTTCGTCGACGGAGAGTTCCGGCCACAGGGGCGCGGATTCGGGTAGCCAGCCGACGGTGTCCCGGGCCAGGGCCGGTCGTTCGTCGAGCCGCTGGCCGTCCAGGAGGATATGTCCGGAGTCCGGGCGAAGCGCGCCGGCCAGCATCGCCAGCGTCGTGGACTTGCCGGCCCCATTGACGCCAAGCAGGCCGAGCACTTCACCACGGTTCAGGTGCAGGCTGAGCCCGGACACGGCCGCGCGCCCCGCCCGTCGACGGGATACGCCCTGGATGTTCAGGAACGGCGACGCGGTCATGCGCCTACGTCGTCCAACGACGGCCTACCGGCAGGAACTTGCGGCCATCTTGCCGCAGGGCGTTGATCTCTCTGAACGGCGAAGGCGCATGTCATCCCGCGATTGTGCGCAAACCGGCATTGTGACGACAACCGCGACTTTCACAATTAGGCGCCATCCGTGCTGGTGGGTATGGAAACCCCCCGGTAGACTGGTACCTGTACATCCCCTTCACTACCCGCGCGGTACCGACTTCATGTTCGACACCCTGCTCGATTTCCTGGCCAATGGCCTCACCCGCGCAAGCTGGGGCGAGATCCTGGTCTACGTGTTGGTGGTCACCCAGCTCACCATTTTCACGGTGACGCTCTACTACCACCGCAGCGCCACCCACCGTGGCGTCGACTTCCATTGGACCCTCAACGGTTTCTTCCGTTTCTGGGGCTGGCTCACCACCGGCATGGTGGTGAAGGAATGGGTCGCCATCCACCGCAAGCACCACGCCAAAGTTGAGACCGAAGAAGATCCGCATAGCCCGCAGATCTTCGGCATCAAAAAGGTCTTCCTCGACGGCGTGTCGCTTTATCGCGAGGCCAGCCAGAACAAGGCCGACATGGAGAAGTACGGCCGCGGTACGCCCGACGACTGGTTCGAGCGCCATCTGTTCGGCAAGCACCCGTATTGGGGCCCGACGCTGATGCTGTTGATCGACCTGGCCCTGTTCGGCGTCCTCGGCGCGGCCATCTGGGCGCTGCAGATGATCTGGATCCCCTTCTGGGCCGCCGGTTTCGTCAATGGCATCGGCCACTGGTGGGGCTATCGCAACTTCGAGAGCTCCGATACTGCGACGAACATCTCGCCGTGGGGCTTCTGGATCGGTGGCGAAGAGCTGCACAACAACCACCACGCCTTCCCGAGCTCGGCGAAGTTCGCCCTGCGCAAGTGGGAGTTCGACATCGGCTGGGCGGTGATCTGCACCCTGCGCGCCGTCGGGCTGGCCAAGGTGTTGCGCGTGGCTCCTACGCTCAACCTGCGGCCCAACGTGCACCTGCCGGATGCCGAGACCCTCAAGGGCGTGCTGGCGCTGCGCTTCCAGGCCACCACCGACTACTACCGCAACGTCATCCTTCCCACGATGCGCGAGGAAGTCGGTCAGGCCGGCGACAGCATCAAGTCCATCCCGCGTCGCCTGCGTCGCGCCCTGGCCGACGGCGGTCGCTGGCTCGACAACGATGCCCGCGAGCGTATGCAGGCGGCCCTGGCCAATCGTCCGGCGCTCAGCACGGTCTGCGAATTCCGCGCCCGTCTCGTGGCCCTGATGGAAGAGCGCGGCGCCGACAAGGCGCTCAAGGCCCTCCAGCAGTGGATCGTCGAGGCCGAGGAGAGCGGCATCCGCTCGCTCCAGCAGTTCGCCCAGCGCCTGAAGGGCTATTCCGCGGTCGGCGCGTAAGCGAACCTCGGTTGCCCAAAAAAACCGCCGTCGCGAGACGGCGGTTTTTTTTGTTCTTCGCGGAAATCCGGGGACCAAGCATAGAAGAGGTGCTTCACGGATATCCGGGGACCCCCCAGCGATCCACCTTGTGGCGCCAGAGCGCGTTGCACCTGGGCGTTTCGCAGGGAGACCTTGGCGTCCACCCTCGCTGCTCGGGCAGTCCTCCGCGTTCGACAACGAAGGCCGCTGACGCGGCCCATGGGCCTGATCGGCCTGCGGCCGCTCCCTTGTGCGGAACTCGCCTCGAGGGTGGATACCGAAGCCTCTGGCCTCACCGTCCGAGCCGGCGGCGAAGCCTGCATCCATGCGGCATCCCCGGCACTTGCGCGAAGAACAAAAAAAACCCGCCTTGCGGCGGGTTTCTTCAAGATCACTTGATCTTGCCTTCCTTGTATTCCACGTGCTTCCGGACGACGGGGTCATACTTCATGAAGACCATCTTTTCCGGGGTGTTCTTCTTGTTCTTCGTGGTCGTGTAGAAGTGACCGGTGCCCGCGGTGGAAATCAGGCGGTGCTTATCGCGCTTGCTTGCCATGATGTGAGCTCCTTAGATCTTTTCGCCGCGGGAACGGAGGTCGGCCAGCACGGCCTCGATGCCGTTCTTGTCGATCGTGCGCAGGGCGTGGTTGGAAACGCGGAGCTTGACCCAGCGGTTTTCGCTCGCGACCCAGAAGCGGCGCTCGTGCAGGTTCGGCAGCCAGCGGCGGCGGGTCTTGTTGTTCGCGTGCGAGACGTTGTTACCGGTCTGCACACCCTTGTTGGTGACTTGGCATCTACGGGCCATGGGGCCTCCTTATAGATTCGGTTGGACCGCCCTTTGGCCAGGACGGCGACGGCCCAGCGGCGATCCCGGACAGGGGCGCCACGCGATGGCTGGAGAATGGAGCGCTTCCGCCGATGGAGGCCCGCATCGCATGACGGACCTGCCCGACGTATCGGGTCGGCATAGGGAAGCCGCGCATTCTCTCAGATGGACCCCGTCCGCCGCAAGCCGGATGTGCGGCGCCCCGGGATGTATGAAACAATCGGCGCCTTTCGCGCCACGGCGCGCGAAACCCGACCCCAGACGCCTTTTCGAGGAACACGCAATGGCAGAGACCAACGTCAACGGCCAGGCAGGCCAGCCGCAGCTCGTGCTGCAGAAGATCTACGTGAAGGACGCCTCCTTCGAAGCGCCCAACGCCCCGCAGATCTTCCAGGAGATGGGCGAGACCGAAGCCCAGCCCCAGGTGCAGCTCAACCTGGGCCACAAGGCCACCGACCTGGGCAACGACCTCTTCGAGGTCGTGCTCAGCCTGACCCTGACCTGCGCCCTCGGCGAGCGCACGGCGTACCTCGCCGAAGTGCACCAGGCCGGTATCTTCGGCATCGCCGGCTTCAGCGACGAAGACCGCGACGGCATCCTGGGCTCCTACTGCCCGAACCTGCTCTTCCCGTACGGCCGCCAGATGGTCTCGTCGATGGTCCAGGAAGGCGGTTTTCCCCCGTTCCTCCTGCAGCCGATCAACTTCGACGCCCTCTACGCCGAACAGCAGCGCCAGCAGCTCGAAGGCGCCGGGGCCCATCCGCTCAACAGCTGAGCATGACCGCGCCCGCCCGCCCCGCCGTCGCCGTACTCGGCGCCGGCTCCTGGGGTACCGCGCTGGCCGCCCTGCTGGCGCGCAACGAGGTACCCACGCGGTTGTGGGGCCGTGATGCGGACGCGCTCGCGGCCATGGCCGCGGCGCGCCGCAACCTGCGCTACCTGCCCGACCTCGACCTGCCCCCCGAACTGACCTACGACAGCGACCTGGCAAGCGTGCTGCGCGGCGCGGCCATCGTGCTGGTCGTGGTGCCGAGCCACGCCTTCGCGTCCATGCTCGACCAGATGGTGCCCCTGCTCGATCCGGACACCCGGATCTCCTGGGCCACCAAGGGCTTCGAGACAGGCACGGGGCGCTTCCTGCACGAATTGGTCGAAGAGAAGCTGCCCGGCCGGCCGGCGGCCGTGGTCACCGGGCCGTCGTTCGCCCGTGAGGTCACCGCGGGCCTGCCCAGTGCCGTCACGGTGCACGCCACCGACGAGGCGTTCGGCAAGGAGCTCGCGGTGTTGCTGCATGCGCCGAACTTCCGTGCGTACACCGGCAACGACATCCTCGGCGCCGAGCTGGGCGGGGCGATGAAGAACGTGCTGGCCGTCGCCACCGGTGTCGCCGACGGCATGGAGCTGGGCCTCAATGCCCGTGCCGGCCTCATCACGCGCGGCATGAACGAGATGCTGCGCCTGGGCGTCGCGCTGGGCGCCCGTGCGGAAACGCTCATGGGCCTGGCGGGGCTGGGTGACCTCGTGCTGACCTGCACGGGCGACCTCTCGCGCAACCGCCGCCTGGGCCTCGCCCTGGGCCGCGGTACGCCGCTGGACGACGCCGTGCGCCAGATCGGCCAGGTGGTGGAGAGCGTGGTGACCGCCGATGAGGTGGGTCGCCTGGCGGACTTCCACGGGCTCGACCTGCCCATCGCGGCCGCGGTGCGGGCCGTGCTCCACGGCGAAGTGACGCCGGCCGAAGGGCTGCGCACGCTGATGAGCCGGGAGCAGAAGGCCGAATACCCCGTCGATCTGTTCCCCGGGCGGCGTTGACCGGTCTTCGCCGCCCTCGCTGAACCGGGCCGCTCCGGGGTAAAAAGTCCTACCGGCAGGTCATCCCGCCTTTGCTAAGCTTCCTGTTTTGGTCGCGCGGGCGGGATCGACACGGATGCAGCAACCGGACGACAAGCGCAGACACGTGAAGGCCGAGGGGGCGCTGCCCGTGGCATGGCGGCGCGCGCTCGGCGTGGCCGCGGCCGCCGCCGGCACCGAGCGCATGGTGCTCGGCTTCTTCATCGAAGGGGTCAACGACGACCACGAACCGGCCGCCCGGCTCGATGTCGCCCCGGTGCTCCTGACGGCGGGCGCGGACGGTCGGTTCTCGCGGCCCTTGCCGCTGGACAGCCGCCACCTGCATGACACCACGCTGACGGTCACCGAAAAGCGGCTGGCGGCCACGGTGCTGGGGTTGCCGCAGACGCTGCGCAAGAGCCGCAGCTATGCCCGTTTCAGCGGCACGCTTGGCGATCACCTGCTGGCGGACATCCTCGACAGCGCGCCCTGCTTCTTCGGTGGCGTGGCCGGACTGCAACTCATGCGCGGCAAGCCGCAGCCGCTGACCTGGCGCTGGCAGATGGAAAAGGACGGCAGCCAGAAGCTGTTGCCCGCCGTGCCGCCGAGCCAGCGCCTCTTTCGCATCGGTACGCTCTGGTTCCTCGACGCCGAGCACGCCGAGGTCGGTCCCCTGCAGGGCGACCCCGCCGAAAGCGACTGGCTCGACCTGCCGCCCTTGCCGCCGGAAAGCACCACCGCCTTCCGCGACGGCCTGGCGGCCACGTCGATGGCCGGCCGCGTGCCCTTGCCCCAGGTGTTCGGCGACCTGCGCCGGGCCGAGGTCTCGCCACGGCCCGTGCTCACCCTGCATGCGTTGACCCGGCACGCACGGCTGGCCGCCGGCACGCCGCCGCTCGCCTACGGCCGCCTTTCCTTCGATTACGCGGGGGAGCGCCTGCCCAGTCGCGGCGGCGAGCCTCTCGTGCGCCGCGTGCGCCAGGGGACGTTGCTCGAGATCACCCGGCGTCGCGCCGAAGAGCTGGCGACGATGGAAACCCTGGAGACGGTCGGCCTCAACCCGGCGGTCGACACCGAGGGCCTGCCCTGGGACATGGCCGACACCTTGCCCGACGACGCCTGGCTGTTTCCCGGCAAGGGCTACGCGGGCGCGCTCGAAGTCAACACGCCCGCGCGCTGGCTGGCGCTGCGGACGAAGCTCGAGATCGACGGCTTCCTGATCGATTACGCCCCCAGTTTTCCGTTCGAAGTGCTTGAAGGGCCTGTCCATTGGTATGGACAGGCCAAAGAGGACGATACCGACCGGGCCTTCGATCTCGAGATCGGCATCGAGGTGGAGGGGCGGCGGGTCAACCTGCTTCCCGCCGTAGCCCAGGCGCTCGCCGAGCACCAGCTCAGCCTGAGTCCGGCCCCGGGCGAAGCGGAAGACTCCGTCTGGTATGCGCCGGTCGACGAACGCCGACGCGTGCCCGTGCGGCTGAAAGAACTGCGCGACCTGCTCGCCCCCCTCGCCGAATACCTGGAGAAGCCGCGGCAGCAGCTCCATCTTCCCCGCGTGCAGGCCGGTCGGCTGGAAGAACTGGTCCAGGCGTTGCCCAGCGGTGGATCGTTCGAGGCGCCGGAGCGGCTGCGCGGGTTCACCCGCCGTCTGCGCGAGGCGGCCGAACGCGCCAGCGACGCCGTACCGGAGGCGCTCAACGCGACGCTTCGCGGCTACCAGCGCGACGGGCTTCGCTGGATGAACGCGCTGGCCGAGGCCGGCACCGGTGGCGTGCTCGCGGACGACATGGGCCTGGGCAAGACGCTTCAGCTCATCACGCACTTGCTGGCGTTGAAAGAGCGTGGGGCGCTCGAATCCCCCGCGCTCGTGGTGGTGCCGACCAGCCTCGTACCCAACTGGGTGTCCGAGGTGGCGCGCTTCGCGCCGAGCCTCCGGTTGCTGGCGCTGCATGGTCCGCAGCGCGCGGAGACCTTCGCGCGCATCGGCGGCCACGACGTCATCCTCACTACGTATGCCCTGTTGCCCCGCGACGTCGAAACCCTGAAAAAGCAGCCGTTCTCGCTCGTCGTGCTCGACGAAGCGCAGCAGGTGAAGAACCCACGCACGCAGGCGCGCCGCGCGCTGCTCGCGCTCAACGTGCCGCGTTGCCTTTGCCTGACGGGCACGCCGCTGGAGAACCATCTCGGCGAGCTCTGGTCGCAGATCGACCTGGCGGTGCCCGGCCTGCTTGGCGACGAAGGCGCTTTTCGTCGGCATTACCGCGTGCCCATCGAAAAACACCAGGATGCCGCGTGCCAGGAGCGGCTCAACCGCCGCATCGCGCCGTTCATCCTGCGGCGGACGAAATCGCAGGTGGCGTCCGAGTTGCCGGCGAAGACAGAAATTACCCGCCGCGTGGTGATGGAACCGCGTCAGCGCGATCTCTACGAAAGCCTGCGCCTGTCGCTGGCCGAAGAACTGCGCGAGGTGATCGCGCAGCGTGGCATCGCGCACAGTGGCATCGTGGTGCTCGACGCGCTGCTGAAGCTGCGCCAGGTGTGCTGCGATCCGCGCCTGGTGAAGCTGGAGGCCGCGCGCGGCGTGCGCGAGTCGGCGAAGTTCGAACTGCTGATGGACATGCTGCCTGCGCTGCTCGCCGAAGGCCGCCGCGTGCTGTTGTTCAGTCAGTTCACCGAGATGCTGCGCCTGATCGCCGTGGAACTGGACCGCCGTCGCATCACCTACGTCACGCTCACCGGCGAGACGCGCGACCGCGCCGAACCCGTGCAGCGTTTCCAGGACGGTGAGGTACCGTTGTTCCTGCTGTCGCTCAAGGCCGGCGGCGTCGGCCTCAACCTCACCAGCGCCGACACGGTGATCCATTACGACCCGTGGTGGAATCCCGCCGCGGAAGCGCAGGCGAGCGATCGCGCGCATCGCATCGGCCAGGACAAACCCGTGTTCGTCTATCGGCTGATCACGGCGGGCACGGTCGAAGAACGCATCGAAGAGCTCAAGGTGCGCAAGGCGGAACTGGCCGACGCCGTGCTCGAAGGCGGCGGTAGCCGCGAACGGCTGAGCTTCGACGAGAACGATCTCGACGCGTTGCTCGCCCCCTCGGTCTAGGCGGGCGATGGCGTCCCCGGGGATGCCGGTTGACGCCTGATCGCGGATGCGACCGGCTGGTCGGTCCGTGAGTCAGCGGCCGGGTCGCCCGCCGGACGGGAGCCTGCCTATCGCCCGCGGGGCGGGCTCCTGCACGGAGGTGACGGTCAGCGGCCGCGCAGCGGCGTACCGCCGGCTTCCACGATCGCCAGGGCCGCGCCGCCGATGAGGCCCGGTTCGGGGTTCATGATGGCCTGGGTGGGCACCTTTTCCATCGTGTCACGGAAGCGGCCCTTGGCTTCGAAGCGTTCGCGGAAGTGCTTCTGGATCCACGGCAGAAGGATCGGCGTCATGCCGCCGGTGAGGTACACGCCATCCCACGCGCCCAGGGTGAGTACCAGGTCACCGGCGACGCTGCCGAAGATGCCGGCGAAGGTTTCCACCGCGCGGGCGCACATCGGGCAGGTCTTGTCGGTGGCGCGACGGGTGATTTCTTCCGGCGTGATGTCTTCGTCGGCCTTCTGCCCGGAGATCTCGCAGATCGCCGTGTAAAGGTTGGCCAGACCCTGGCCGCTGATGAGGCGCTCGTTGGAGACGCGGCCGTACTTGAGGTTGAGCACCTTGAGGATCTCGATGTCCTCGGGGCTGTGCGCGGCGAAACCGGCATGGCCGCCCTCGGTCTGCAACACGCTCACCTTCTCGCCGCGGATCAGCAGGCCGCCGACGCCCAGGCCAGTGCCGGGACCCACGACCACGAAGGTCTGCTCGTCTTTCGCGCCGATCGTCGGCACCGGCAGCGTGCCGACTTTCTCCAGTTCGCAATGGCCGGCGTCGTCGATGCGCTTGTCCGGGCTCATCAGCATCACCGCCATGGACTGGGCGGCGAAATCGTTCACCAGGTGCACCCACTCAAGGTCGAGTTCCTTGGCGAGCTTGTGCGCGGAGATCGCCCACGGGTTGTTGGTGACCTTCACCGTTTCGCCGTTGTCGATGCGGCCGGCGGCAGCGATGATGGCGCGCTGCGCCTCGTGGCCGGTTTCCTTGAAATACTGCCGGGCCGCGTCGGCGAGGGAGGGGTAGTCCTTGACGTGGTAGCGCCGCACGCTTTCCTGGATAAGCGGTTGATCCTGCTCAGGATGCGCGACGCCGAAGCGCACGTTGGTGCCGCCGAGGTCGGCAAGCAAGGTCGGCGCCGGGGCGCTCACGTTGGCCATGTTGGAAACCTGTCGTGTCACGGGGATAGCCCGGAAGGGTGCCTTGGGCCGGGGCTGGCGTCCAGTGACGATTTCCTTCGGGCATCCTTCACGGCTACCCTGCAGCCACTTTGACGTAAACGTTTACGTCGGCAGAATACCGGATTGTCCGGTGCGATGCGGGTTCCGGACCTTACGGGAGAGCGGTACATGGCAGCGGTGCGTCTGGAAAAGGTACGCAAGGTCTACCCGAACGGGCACGTCGCCCTGAAGGAGGCGAGCTTCGAGATCGCCGACGGCGAGCTGCTGGTGCTGGTGGGGCCGTCGGGCTGCGGCAAGACCACGCTGCTGCGGATGATCGCCGGGCTGGAATCGATCACCGGGGGCACGATGACCATCGGCGACCGCGTGGTGAACGACGTGGCGCCGAAAGATCGCGACATCGCCATGGTGTTCCAGAACTACGCGCTCTACCCGCACATGACGGTGCGCGAGAACCTTGGCTTCGGCCTGCGCCTGCGCGGCGTGGCCAAAGACGAGATCGCGCGTCGCGTGGCCGATGCCGCCGCGATGCTCGGGCTGGAAGAGCGCCTCGACCATCGCCCGGCCGCGCTCTCCGGCGGGCAGCGCCAGCGCGTGGCGCTGGGGCGCGCCATGGTCCGTGATCCGGCCGTGTTCCTGCTTGACGAGCCGCTGTCCAACCTCGACGCCAAGCTGCGCCTTTCCACGCGAGTGGAGATCGCCCGCATCCATCGCCGCGTCGGCGCCACCATGGTCTACGTCACCCACGACCAGATCGAGGCGATGACGCTGGGGCAGCGCATCGTGGTGCTCAACGGCGGCGAGATCCAGCAGCTCGACACGCCGATGAAGCTCTACGAGAAGCCGGCCAACCTGTTCGTGGCCGGCTTCCTCGGCAGCCCGGCGATGAATCTCTTCCACGGCACCCTGCGCCGCGAGGATGGCCTGCGCCTGGTGATGAAAGACGGCGCCATCGATCTGGGCACCGATTCGGCGGCGCTCGCCGCGTACGTCGACAGCCCGATCATCGTCGGCCTGCGCCCCGAAGACCTGCTCACCGTGGCCGACCATGCAGGTCTCGACGAACGCCTGCGTGCGCACGTCGAGGTGGTGGAGCCGGTGGGCAACGAAATCTTCCTCAACATGCGCTACGCGGGCGACGAACTGGTGTCGCGCGTGCCGCCGCAGTCGGCGGTGGCGGCCGGCAGCGACGTCGGCCTCGGGTTCCGGCCGGGGCGCCTGCATTTCTTCGATCCGGCGACCACGGCGCGCATTCCCGTCGAGGGCTGAGCGGCCTGCGACGCTTTGACATGCCGCAGCGAGGATGCGGGGCGTAAAATGGGCGGATCGCCACCGAACAGGCCGCCTCCCATGAGCTTTCCCGCCGTTCGCATGCGCCGCATGCGCCGCGACGCCTTTTCCCGCGCGCTGATGCGCGAAAACGTCCTTACCGTGTCCGACCTCATCATGGTCGCCTTCGTCGTCGAGGGGCAGGGCGTGCGCGAACCGGTGCCGTCCATGCCCGGCGTCGAGCGACTGTCCATCGACGAGCTACTCAAGCTCGGCGCCGCGTGTGTCGAGCTGGGCATCCCGGCGCTGGCGCTGTTCCCGTCCGTCGGCGCCTCGGCCAAGAGCGAGGATGCCCGCGAGGCGTGGAATCCGGACGCGCTCTTTCAGCGCGCCACGCGTGAGTTGAAGACACGTTTCCCCGGGCTCGGTCTCATCGGCGACGTCGCCCTCGATCCGTACACGACGCACGGCCAGGACGGCCTGATCGATGCCGACGGCTACGTGATGAACGAGCCCACGATCGAGGCGCTGATCAAGATGTCGCTGGCGCAGGCGGAGGCGGGCATGGATTTCGTGGCGCCGTCGGACATGATGGATGGCCGCATCGGCGCGATCCGCGAAGCCCTCGAAGCGGCCGGCCACATCCACACGCGCATCCTCGCCTATTCGGCCAAGTACGCGTCCAGCTTCTATGGCCCCTTCCGCGATGCCGTGGGCTCGGCGGCGAACCTGGGCAAGGGCAACAAGCACACCTACCAAATGGACGTCGGCAACAGCGACGAGGCGCTGCGCGAAGTCGAGCTCGATCTGGCCGAGGGCGCCGACGTGGTCATGGTCAAGCCGGGCCTGCCCTATCTGGACATCGTGCGTCGCGTGAAAGACACCTTCGGCGCGCCCACCTTCGTCTACCAGGTGAGCGGGGAGTACGCGATGATCAAGGCCGCCGCGCAGAACGGCTGGCTCGACGAAAAGGCCGTGGTGATGGAGTCGCTGCTGGCGATGAAGCGCGCGGGCGCGGATGCGATCCTCACCTATTTCGCGCTCGACGTAGCACGTTGGCTCAAGGCCTGACGGCCCTGGGCGTGACATAATCCAGGGCGATCTGCGGAGAGTCGCTGGATGGACGGACATCACTTTCTCGAAACGGCGGTCGTCTTTCTCCTGGCGACGGTCATCGCCGTCCCCCTGACGAAACGTTTCCGGCTCGGCGCCGTGCTGGGTTACCTGCTCGCCGGGGTCGTCATCGGCCCCTCGGTGCTTGGGCTGGTCAGCGACACCCAGGGCGTCGCGACGATCTCCGATTTCGGCGTGGTGCTGATGCTCTTCGTCATCGGCCTGGAACTCTCGCCCTCGCGGCTATGGGTGATGCGCCGCGCGGTCTTCGGCAGCGGCTCGCTCCAGGTGCTGGCCTGTGCGACGGCGTTGGGCGCGATCGGTTATTTCCTCTTCGGCCTCACCTGGAAAGCCGCAGTCATCGTGGGCGGCAGCCTCGCGCTCTCGTCGACGGCCTTCGGCTTGCAGATCCTCGCCGAGCGCAAGGAAGCCGGCACGGTGTACGGCCGCCAGGCGTTCGCGATCCTCCTCTTCCAGGACCTCGCCGCGATCCCGTTGATCGCCGCGGTGCCACTGCTCGGCGGCGCGCTCGCGCGCGACACCCACGCGCCCGATCCGATGATGGTGATCCGCGTGGTCGGCACGATCCTCGGCGTGATCGTCGGCGGACGACTGCTGCTGCGCCACGTGTTCCGTTTCGTCGCGCGCGCCAAGAGCACCGAGGTCTTCACCGCCACCGCCCTGCTCGTGGTGATGGGCACCGCGTGGCTGATGGAACTGGCGGGTATTTCGACCACGCTGGGCGCGTTTCTCGCCGGGCTGCTCCTGGCCGACTCCGAATACCGTCACGAACTCGAATCGAACATCGAGCCGTTCAAGGGCCTGCTGCTGGGCCTGTTCTTCGTCAGCGTGGGCATGTCGGTGGATCTCGCCCTGCTCGTCGCCCAGCCGTTGCTCGTGCTGGGCATGGTGGCCTTGCTCCTGGCGGTAAAAGCTGTGCTCATCTGGCCGCTTGGTCGGCTCGTGGGCGCGCTCGGCGGCGGCGATGCCGTGCGCCTGGCCGCCGTGTTGGCCAGTGGCGGCGAGTTTGCTTTCGTGATCCTCAACCTCGCCCAGCAAAATCGCCTCATCGACGATAGCCAGCGCGGGCTGATGGTGATGGCGATTTCGCTCTCGATGGCGCTCACCCCCTTGCTCGTGCTGGCCGCATCGCGACTCGTCCGCGAGCGCGTGCGCAAGCCAGAGCGCGAATTCGACCAGATCGAGGCTGACGCACCGCGCGTCATCATCGCCGGCTTCGGCCGCATGGGGCAGATCGTGGCGCGCATCCTGCGTGCCCAGGACATCCCGTTCGTGGCGCTGGAAAGCTCGGTCGAGCAGGTGGACACCTCGCGCCGCTTCGGCGGCACGTCACTGTTCTTCGGTGATCCCGGCCGGCCGGAAATGCTACGCGCGGCGCAGGCGGACAAGGCCGAGGTGTTCGTCATCGCCACGGACGATCCGGAAGCGAATATCCGCACTGCGCGGCTCGTGCGCCGGCAGTATCCGCACCTGAAGATCGTCGCCCGGGCCCGCAACCGCCAGCACGTGTTCCGCCTTATGGACATCGGTGTGGAAGACCCCGTGCGCGAGACTTTCTTTTCCAGTCTGGAGATGACCCGGCACGTGCTCGAATCGCTGGGCATGGCGCCGGAAGTGGCGACCAGCCGCATCGAGCGGTTCCGGGCCCACGACACCCAGGTGTTGCGTCAGCAGTATCTCGTCTACGACGACGAAGCGGCGCTGGTGCAGACGTCCAACGAAGCGCTGCACGACCTGCAGCAGTTGTTCGAAGCCGACCTCGCCGAAGAGCGCGAACGCGGCGGTCGATGATCCCGTCGGCGGCGGCATGACCGCCGCCCCGACCGGTCCAGCGGGTATCAGTCGGGCTGCGCGGGCTGCCGCAGCGTCTGCCGCACGCTCGGGATCGTACCGCTGCGCACGCCCAGCTCATGCGCGATATCGACGTACCCGAGATGGCGTGCCACGTCGCCTGCCGTGCGCCCGAAGGCGTCGGCAGCGTGGCGGTTCGCACCGCGATTCAGCAGCACGCGCGCGGGTGCGAGCAGGGCATGCATCGCGCTCGCGTGCAGCGCGCTCACGCCGCGTTGGTCGGCGTGTTCCATCGACGCACCGGCGTCGAGCAGTACCGGCACGAGCGCGCCCAGGTGCGTCGCGTCGGCCGTGCTCCCGGGGCGCATGTGCGAGCCGAGCAAAAGCAAGAGCGGCGTGGCACCGTCCTTGTCGGCCTTGTTGACGTCGGCACCGCGAGCGATCAGCACGTCGAACAGGCGGCGCGCGCGCAGGCTGTCGCTGCTGCCGAAGCTGTACTGCGCCGCCGCGTGGAGCGCGGTGTGGCCATGGGCGTCCTCGGCCTTCGCGTCGGCGTTCGCGGCGAGCAGGCGCTCGGCGATATCCGGGTATCCCATCGCGGCCGCCACCATCAGCGCGGTGGTGCCGCCGGGTAGTCGCTGGTCGACATCGACACCGCGCGAGAGCAGCAGCTCGACGACGCCGTCACGACGCGTGTTGACGGCCGCGGCCAGCGGCGTGATGCCAGACGCCGCCGGGGCGGCCGGATCGGCGCCTGCCTCAAGGAGTCGCGCGGCAACGTCGCGATGTCCCGCGCCGGCCGCGCGAATCAGGGCCGAGGCGCCCTTTTCGTCACGGGTATCCACGAGGAATCCGAGTTCGAGCAGCCGCTCCACCGCGTGCAGGTCGCCCGCGGCCGCGGCGGCCGGGAGGTCGTCGGCGCGCAGTGGGCGGCGCGGCGGCTGCCATGCCGGCCAACTCAACCAGCGCTCGACGTCGCCACGCCCGATACCAAGGCCGTAGGGCGTCTCGCCGTTGACGTCCGCCGCTTCGGGATCGGCGCCGTGCGCCACCAGCGGGCGGACGAGCGGAAGCGTATCGCCGCCATGATCCAGTGCCGCGTGCAACGGGGTGCGGCCGCCGAAGTCGCGCACGTTGGGATTGACGCCACGGGCGAGCAGGGCGGCCAGCACACGCGGCAGGCCGCTCGCCGCCGCCATGTGCATCGGGGTCCGCCCACGCGCATCGGCACCGAACGGATCGGCCCCCCCCTCAAGCATGGTGAGCGCCAGCGCGTCGTCGGCACCGTCCAGACGGCACAGGGCCTGGCCGAGCAGGCCCGCGCCCGCCGGCGAGGCGCCAGCGCGCAGCAACTGGAGCAGGGCGTCGGCGGACTGGGGCAGCTGTTGCAGCAAGGCGTCGAACAGGCGGCGGCCAGACGGTTCGTCACCCTCCGGCGAAGCGAGCCGCGCCTCGGCGGACAGGCCGTGATCGAGCAGCCAGGCCCGCGCCGCGTCCAGCCCTGTGCCGGCCAGATCGACGTAAAGCGTGGCCAGTTCGTGCGAAGGCCATTCGCGCACCTTGGTGGCGAAGGTGGAGGCGACCGCCCAATGGCCGAAGCGAAGCGCGTCATGCAGGTGGTGGGGCGAATCGGCGCCCGCTTCGGGTAGCACCGACTCGCTCAGGGAACTGGGCAGGGGGGTATCCGGGTCGAGCAGCGCGACGAAATCCCAGCGCCCCGCCGCGGCGGCGTGATCGAGCGCGCTGCGTCCGTCGGCGCCGGGGTCTTTCGGCCGGGCGCCGAGCGCGAGCAGCGCGCGTACGGTCGCCGCCTTGGCGCGTGGTGACTGGCAGGCGAGGGTCAGGGCGTCACGGCCGTGCGTATCGCGCGGGGTGGCGTCGGCGGAGGCATCGGCCAGGCATTGCACGATACCGTGGGCTCCCGCCCGCGCGGCTTCCATGAGGGCGGTGGTGCCGTGCCGATCGGCGAGGTTCGGGTTGGCGTTGGCCTGGAGAAGGGCACGGACGATCTGCTCGTGCCCTTCGCCTGCGGCGGCGATCAGGGCGGTGCGGCCGCTGGGGCCGGTCGCGTTGACCGAGCCCTTGTGCCGCATCAGCACCTTGACCCCTTCGGCGTCGTCATCGGCGATGCCCGCCGCGGCGACGATGGCCGGTTCCGCGCCGACGGGCGCCGGTTTGGCACCGTGTTCGAGCAGGAAGCGAACCAGTGTCCAGTTGGCCGCGCGCGCGGCGACGGCCAGCGGCGTATCGCCCGCGGCATTGACGGCATCGACCGGCGCGCCGGCATCGACCAGCATCGCCGCGACCGTCGGTTCGGCGCTCAGCACGGCGCCATGCAGCGCCGTGTTGCCTTCGGCATCGGCGCGCGTGGCGTCGGCACCGTTGGTAAGCAGGGTCAGCACCGCTTCGGGGCGTCCGTGCCAGCTGTCGCGCGAGGCGGCGAGCAGCGCAGTGACGCCATTGTGCGCTCGGTCGACCGTCGCGCCCTTGGCGATCAGGGCGCGCAACAGACGGGTGTCCGGCGACAGCGCGGCGAGGGTGAGTACCGGTCGTTGGTCGCGGTCGCCCGGCTCGGCGGCGGTATCCGGGGCGGCCCCGGCTTCCACAAGCGCGACGGCACGGGCGACGTCACCTTTGCGAATGGCCGTGAGCAACTCGCGTTCGCGCACGCCGGGCAGGCTTTCTTCCTGGCTCAGCACCGGGATCGGTGCGGGAGGCGGCGCGGGCTCGTCCATCGCGAGCGTCGGTTCCCGGCGGGATTCCGCCTCGCGCCGGGGTTCGGCCCGGGCGGTGCGCAGGTGACCCCGGCGGTCGCACAGCAGCGCGCGCAGCGTACGGTTGGCGATGACCATGCAGCCCAGCGGCAGCAGCACCACCGCATAGATGCCCAGGGCGGCGATGCGCATCTCCGGCGGGAGTACCCCGTAGAGGCCGGACAGGGCCACGGCGCAGAACGCGAGTACCAGCAGGCTGAAGGCCGATGGCAGGAAATGGCTGAAGAAGCGATCTTCCGCCGACAGATGGCGGCCGAAGCTGACCGAACGAGCCACGGCGGTGAAGATCCATGAGCCGTTACCGCTGTCTTCGGGGTAGGCGTCGTCCCAGAGGAAGAGCAGGCCGAATGCGGGCCAGGTGCGCCACAGGGCGGCCAGCGCCACCACGAGCGTCGCGGCGAGCAGCAGGGCGGCGCCAAGGCTCGGCGCCTGGGTCAGCTTCAGTAGCGGCCACGCCACAAGCACGAACACCACGAAGGTGTAGCCGGTGAAGATCACCACGTTGGCGGCGCCCCGGCGTAACACCGTGCGCAGGTAGCTGGGCTCCGGATCGAAACCGATCGCGTGGCATACCGCGCCCATGGCCAGGGCGTTGGCGAGCAGCAGGGGGATCAGGGTCAGCGGGGAGGCGGTCAGCCCGGCGCACGCGACGGCGGCGAGGGCGGGAAGGAACCAGGGCAGCGCCTTGATCAGCGGCGGTCGACGACGTTTGGGATTGGCCATGCGCGGGAGTATACGAAGCGAAAACGCGGCAGACGGTAACGCGGTGTTAACCACGCCTGCACGGTCGGGAAATGCACTGAATCGGCCAGGTCAGGGTCGGACCGGATCGATCTCACGGTGATGGTTGGGAAGGTTGCAGACGCTCAGCGTCTCGTGGGGTGGTGTCTGGAGGTGCCAGCCCTGGTCGCGCAGATTGGTGAGCACTTTCTCAGCATCGTCGAGCGGAAGCTTTCGCTGCGGGGTGAGTTCGACCTCGAGCGCGAAGCGGAGGTCGCCCAGCAGGAGGGCCAACGGCGGTGGGAGGAGGTCGAATCCCTCGCGACGGACGAGCCAGACATAGGTGTCGGGCTTGCGCAGGCTGGCGTAGACGAAGCAGTGCATGACGGCAGGTCTCGCGGCGGCTCGGCATCACACCCTACCAAAATCCTGCGCCTGCGTGCGCACTAACCTGTCGGCGGTTTCGGCTTTGTTGCGACTGCACTTGCAAAAAATACGTCAAGTCCTCCAAAGTTCGTCGCCGGTTTGTTAAACGCGCGTATGAAAACAGATAAGTTTTCCCCGCAGCCGACACCCCACGAAAAAAAGCAGGAGCCCTCATGCAGATGAACGTCCGTATTCGCCCGCTGGCCGTCGCCGCGCTTTCGCTGGCCATCGCCGGCGCGCTGGTGGCTCCCCAGGCCGCCCACGCCAGTGCCTTCCAGCTGAAGGAAAACAGCGCCAAGGCTCTCGGTCGCGCATTCGCCGGTTCGGCCGCCGCGGGCGACGACGCCTCGGTCATCGTCAACAATCCGGCCGCGATGTCGCTGCTGCAGGGCAACGTGTTCCAGGCCGACGTCACCGGCATCAACTTCAGCACCAAGTTCCGCGGCACGGCCACCGATGCCCAGGGTCGCCCGATCAGCGGCGGCAACGGCGGCGACGCGGGCACCACCATCCCGGTGCCGGCGCTGTATTTCGCCACCCAGGTGAGCGACAAGTGGCACCTCGGCCTGGCCGCTACCGCGCCGTTCGGCTTCAAGACGGAGTACGACGGCGACTGGAAGGGCCGCTATAACGCGGTGAAGTCCGACTTCAAGTCGTTCGACATCACTCTTTCGGCCTCCTATGACGTGACCGACGACTTCGCGCTCGGCGTCAGCGCCATCGCGCAGAAGACCAGCGCCGAACTGACCAGCGCCATCAACTACAACTCCGTCGGCCTGGGCCTGATCCAGCGTGCCGCCGCCGCCGGCCAGATCTCGCCGGCCGTGGCCCAGGCGCTGGCCACCCAGTACGCGACCATCGTGCAGCCGGGTAGCGACGGCGTCGCCCGCATCAAGGGCGACGACTGGGCCTACGGCTGGCAGGTCGGCGGCCTGTGGAAGCTGACGCCGAACGATCGCCTCTCGCTCGCCTACCGCAGCAAGATCAAGCACACGCTGGAAGGCACCGGCAACTTCACGATGCCGTCGAACGTGACCGCCGTGCTGTCGAACCCGACCGTGGGCGCTCTGCTGGGCAGCGGCCAGCCGCCGTTTACCCACACCGACGGCCAGGCCGGCTTCACCACGCCTGCCGTGGCGACCGCCAGCTTCTGGCACCAGGACACCAAGTTCGGCCTGGGCTTCGATCTGTCGTGGACCAAGTGGGATTCGTTCAAGGACCTCACGGTCAACTACTCGAACCCGAACCAGCCGCCGACCAGCGAAAACTACAGCTGGCGCAACAGCTACTTCCTGTCGGCCGGCGGCGAGTACTACGCCACCGACCGCCTGACGCTGCGCGCCGGTGTGGCCGTGGACAGCACCCCAACCTACGACGACACCCGTTCGCCGCGCGTGCCGGACTCCACCCGCAAGTGGCTGGCCTTCGGTATCGGCTACAAGGCGACCGAGCGCTTTGAAATCAACGCCGGCTACGCGCACATCTTCGTCAACAAGGCGCATATCGGTGGTGTGAGCAGCGCGACCAACGATCGCCTGGTCGGCGAGAACGACGACAAGGGCAACCTGCTCTCGGTCTCGGCCAAGTATCAGTTCTGATCGATTCACCGATCAGTGCCTGAAAGGAAAAACCTCCCCGGCGACGGGGAGGTTTTTTTTAGGTTCTTCACGGAAGTCCGGGAACCCTCCCGGCGGTCGATCTTGTGGCCAGGTCGATGGTTGATCCCGCGAGCCGTGGCGCTGTGGAGACCTGGTAGCGCCAGAGCGCGTTGCACCTGGGCGTTTGGCGGTGAGACCCTGGTGTCCACCCTCGTGGCTCGGGCAGATCCGCCCGGTGCGATCAGTAGGCGTATTCCCCGAACACGGGATCCACGTTGCCGTTCCACTTGCCGTGGAACAACTCCAGCTTGGTGTCCGCCTGGGTCTTGCCCGATAGCGCCATTTCCAGCAGCGGTTCGAGATAGATCGACTCGTCGGCGCCGCGCGAACTGCGTATGTCGCGCCGCTTCAGGCCGTGCTCGGCGATCTTGAGCGATTCCAGCGCGAGCTCGCGTACGCTGTGACCGCGGAATGGCAGGGCAAGGGCATGCCTGGGCACACCGTCGCGCAGGGCGTGGCGCTCCGTCTTGCTGAAGTCCTTGACCAGGTCCCAGGCCGCGTCCAGGGCCACGTCGTCGTACAGCAGGCCGACCCAGTAGGCGGGCAGGGCGCAGAGTTGGTTCCACGGGCTGGCGTCGGCGCCACGCATTTCCAGGTATTGCTTCAGGCGCACCTCGGGGAACGCAGTGGTGAGGTGGTCAGCCCAGTCCTTCATATTGGCCCGCACGCCGGGCAGCGCCGCGAGCTCACCGCGCATGAAGGCTTTGAAGTCCTGCCCGGACAGATCGACATAGCGACCGTCGCGGTAGCTGAAATACATGGGTACGTCGAGGATGTAGTCGACATAGCGCTCGTAGCCGAAACCGTCCTCGAAGACGAAATCGAGCATGCCGGTGCGGTCGGCGTCGGTGTCCGTCCACACGTGGGAGCGATACGACTTGAAGCCGTTCGGCTGGCCCTCGGTGAAGGGTGAGTTGGCGAAGAGCGCGGTGGCGATCGGCTGCAGGGCCAATGCTACGCGGAATTTCTTCACCATGTCCGCTTCGGTCGCGTAGTCGAGGTTGACCTGCACCGTGCAGGTACGGGTCATCATATCCAGGCCCAGCGAGCCGACCTTGGGCATGTACTCGCGCATGATCTTGTAGCGGCCCTTGGGCATCCACGGCATCTGGTCGCGGCGCCACTTGGGCTGGAAGCCCATGCCGAGAAAGCCGATGCCGAACGCGTCGGCCACCGAGCGCACTTCCTGGAGGTGGGTGCTGACCTCGTCGCAGGTCTGGTGGATGGACTCCAGAGGCGCCCCGGAGAGCTCCAGCTGGCCGGCGGGTTCGAGGGTGATGTTGGCCATGCCCTTGGTCAGGGCCACCGGCGTGTCGCCCTCGCGGGCGATATCCCACCCATAGCGCTCGGCCAGCCCTTCCAGGATGGCCCGGATGCCCGGACGCGCGCCTTCGAACGGCGGAGGCGTGAGGTCGTCGGTGTAGAAGCCGAATTTCTCGTGCTCGGTGCCGATCCGCCACCGCTCGCGCGGCTTTTCCCCCTCGGCGAGATAGGCGACGAGGTCGTGACGGTCGCCGATGGGCGTGCTCTTGGCGGCGCTGGGAATGGACACGGAACTTCCTTGGCATGGATCGGCGGGGCCGGAGCCGCACAGATGGGGGCGCGCGCGGGCAAGCAAAAGTGTGGCGAGCGTACCAAATGCAGCGTGTGAACCATGGCAAAGGAACGGGGCGTCGAAAAGCGGAAGGCCGCCCGATGGGGCGGCCTTCCGTCTCGTTCGCTGGGCGGACCGGGTGTGCCGGTCAGCGCTTCATCGAATTGAAGAACTCGTCGTTGGACTTGGTGTTCTTCATCTTGTCGAGCATGAACTCCATCGCGGCCAGCTCATCCATCGGGTGGAGAAGCTTGCGCAGGATCCAGATCTTGGCGAGCAGGTCGGGGTCGATCAGGAGGTCTTCGCGGCGGGTGCCCGAGCGATTGATGTCGATCGCGGGGTAGACGCGCTTCTCGGAAATGCGGCGGGAAAGGTGCACTTCCATGTTGCCGGTGCCCTTGAACTCCTCGTAGATCACCTCGTCCATCTTCGAGCCGGTATCCGTCAGCGCCGTGGCGATGATGGTGAGGCTGCCGCCTTCTTCCACGTTGCGCGCCGCGCCGAAGAAGCGCTTGGGACGCTGCAGGGCGTTGGCGTCGACACCGCCGGTAAGCACCTTGCCGGAGCTGGGCACCACGGTGTTGTAGGCGCGGGCGAGGCGGGTGATGGAGTCGAGCAGGATCACGACGTCCTTCTTGTGCTCGACAAGACGCTTGGCGCGCTCGATCACCATTTCGGCGACCTGCACGTGGCGCACGGCCGGCTCGTCGAAGGTGGAGCTGATCACCTCGGCGCGCACCGTGCGGGCGATTTCCGTGACTTCTTCCGGACGCTCGTCGATCAGTAGCATGATCAGGTGCACGTCGGGATGGTTGTACTGGATGGCCTGGGCGATGTTCTGCAGCATCATCGTCTTACCCGACTTGGGCTGGGAGACGATGAGGCCGCGCTGCCCGCGGCCGATCGGCGCGACGAGGTCGAGGATGCGGCCGGTGATGTCCTCGGTGGACCCATTGCCGCGCTCGAGCTTGAACGCCTTGCGCGGGAACAGCGGGGTGAGGTTTTCGAACAGCAGCTTGTTCTTCGACGCCTCCGGCGGATCGCCGTTGATGTCGTCGACCTTGAGCATGGCGAAATAGCGCTCGCCTTCCTTCGGGTGGCGCACGCGTCCGGTGATGTAGTCGCCCGTACGCAGGTTGAAGCGGCGGATCTGGCTGGGCGACACGTAGATGTCGTCAGGGCCGGCCAGGTAGGACTCGTCGGCCGAGCGCAGGAAGCCGAAGCCGTCCTGGAGGATCTCGAGCACGCCCTCGGCCCAGATGCCGCCGCCGGAGCGGGCGTGGGCCTTGAGAATGTTGAAGACGACGTCCTGCTTGCGCTGGCGGGCCACGCCCTCGCGGATGCCGAGGGACTCGGCGAATTCCAGGAGCTGGATCGAATTCTTGCGCTTGAGCTCGGTCAGGTTGATCAGGCGATCGTTGCTGCCGGCGTCGGCGTTCTCGTCGTCGTCGACGGGATAGCCGTTGTTGTTGCGCGGGTGCTGGTAATTGCCGTTATTGCCGCCGTTGCCGTTTCCGCCCTGGCGCTGCTGGTTGCGCTCGTTGCGACGACGACGGCCGCGACCTTCGCGCTGGTCGTTATTGTTGTTGCTGTTGTTATTGCGGTTGGCGTTCGGGCCCTGGCCCGGATTCTGGCCACCCTGGCCCTGCTGCGGCGACGGCGCCTGCGGATTGGGGTTATGGGCCGCCTGCGGGTTGGGCAGGCTGGGCAGCGGCGCGTAGGGCTGCGGCGGCGCGGTGGGCTGGGACGCCTCGCCCTGCGGAGCCAAGGCAGGCTTGGCGCTTAGTGGCAGTTCGCTCTGCGGCGCGGGTGCCGAGGCCTTCACGGGAGCCGGGGTCTCGACCGCGGGCGCCTCGGCGGCGGGTGCCTTGCGGCGGGTGCGCGGACGCGGTTCGGTCGCAGGCGTATCGCCGGCGCCCTTGGCGTCGATGGAGTCTTTCGTTTCGATATCAGACACGGGCAAACCTCACGGGGCGCCGTTGGAAGAAGAATGGGAAGGGGTTCGCAGCGAGGGGGACAAGGGGTGTCCCGGCGAACCCCTAGAGCCTAGCATCGCGTGAGGCGCATCGTAAAGCGCCCCACGCGGCGGCTGGGGTAACGCGTGAAGAGAGGTCAGATCGACTTTTCGATGAGCTGGGCGAGCTGGCTCTTGCCGACGGCGCCGATCTGGGTGCCGGCGACCTGGCCGCCCTTGAACACCATCAGCGTCGGGATGCCGCGGATGCCGTACTGGCGCGGCGTCTGCTGGTTTTCGTCGATGTTGATCTTCACGATCTTCACCTTGCCCTCGTATTCGCTCGCGAGCTGGTCCAGGACCGGCGCGATCGACTTGCACGGACCGCACCACTCCGCCCAGAAATCGAGGAGGACGGGGGTATCCGATTCGAGGACGTCCTTCGAGAAAGCGGCGTCGGTGGTATGGGTGATCTTGTCGCTCACCGTGGTCTCCAGGGGAAAGTAAAGGGGAAAAAAGGCGGGTTGACGACCCTGGCGCCGGCATCGGCTACACTAAGGCGCCCCCAGTCATGGGTCGAACCGGAACGGAAGGTCGTGGCGATAGACGCCCATGGCCCTCATTCCAACCGAACTAGGGGCGCGATTCAAGCGATTCAAGCGGCCGGCGGATGGTTTCCGTTGACATAGGTAAACCGGTTCACGCAGCCGGTTCACCTATGCCAGCGGAAGCCGTCGGACCGGCGCACACCGCCTCCGGCCACCGTGCGCCGGGTGTTTCGACAGGCCGCCGGCACTGGCAACCGGCCGCTCCCGACTCTCCCGTGACGCCGGCCGGAATTCCCTCCGTCCCGTGGTGCTAGCACGCCGCCGGGATGGCGCCGCATCCCGCGGCGCAAGCTTCCAGGCCTTCATCACACCATGTCCGAAACCGTTCTCACCGACGTCTTCTACGAAAACCTCGATCTTCATCCGCTGCTCAAGCAGGGCCTGGCCGCCGCCGGCATCACCCGCTGCACGCCCATCCAGGCCCTTACCCTCCCGGTGGCGCTCACCGGTCGCGACGTCGCCGGCCAGGCCCAGACGGGCACCGGCAAGACCTTCGCCTTCCTCGTCGCCCTGATCGACCGCCTGCTGAAAAACCCCGCCCACGCCGACCGCAAGGACACCGATCCACGCGCCCTGGTGATCGCGCCCACGCGCGAACTGGCGATCCAGATCGAGAAGGATTTCCGCACCATCGGCAAGGGCATCGGCCTGCGCAGCGCGCTTATCTACGGCGGCGTCGACTACGACAAGCAGCGCCAGCAGCTGCGCGACGGGTGCGACATCATCATCGCCACCCCCGGCCGCCTGCTCGACTACCACAAGCAGAACGTCTTCGGCTTCGGCAGCGTCGAGGTGATGGTCATCGACGAAGCCGATCGCATGTTCGACCTCGGCTTCATCAAGGACGTGCGCTTCATCTTCCGGCGCCTCCCGGCCCGCGAGCAGCGCCAGGTGCTGCTGTTCTCCGCGACCCTGAGCCACCGCGTGCTCGAACTGGCCTACGAGCACATGCATGAGGCCGAAAAGCTCGTCGTTGAGACCGAAAACGTCACGGCCGACCGCGTGCGCCAGGTGATCTATTTTCCCTCCAAGGAAGAAAAGATGCCCTTGCTGCTCAACCTGCTCGAAGAGAGCAAGGCCGAGCGCAGCATCATCTTCGTCAATACCAAGGCTGCGGCCGAGCGCATCACCGACCGCCTGAAGCGGCACAACTTCCGCGTCGGCGCCATTTCCGGCGACGTGCCCCAGGTCAAGCGCCAGAAGCTGCTACAGCGCTTCCAGAACGGCGAGATCGACATGCTCGTGGCCACCGACGTGGCGGCCCGCGGTCTGCACATCCCGGCCGTGAGCCACGTCTTCAACTACGACCTGCCGCAGGATGCCGAAGACTACGTCCATCGCATCGGCCGCACGGCCCGCCTCGGTGCGGAGGGCGACGCGATCAGTTTCGCCTGCGACCTCTACGCGATGGGCCTGCCGGACATCGAGACCTACATCAACCAGAAGATCCCTACCGCCTCGATCGAGGCCCGGATGCTGGTGATGCCGGCGCCGCGCCCTCGCGCCGACGGCGTGCAGGACGAGATCGACGATCCCAACGACACGGGTGGCCACGTGCCCACCCGTGGCGCGCCGCCGGAGAAGGGCGGTCGCGGTGGCCCGCGCGGTGGCCGCGGTCCGCGGTCCGGCGAGCGCTCGGGTGAGCGCGCCGGCAGCCGCGAGCGCACGCCGCGTCCGCCGCGAGCCGACGCCCCCGCGCCGACCGAGGTGCCGGTGAAGACCGTGGTGGTAGCCGAGACGGTGTCCGGCCTTTCGGCCGCCGCCGACGCGATGGCCGCCGAATCGGCCCCGAAGAAGCGGCGTCGCCGCCGTGGCGGCCGCGGTCGTGGGCAGCGCGAGGGTGCCGAAGGCGCCACGGTCGCCCCGACGCCGCGTCCGCAGGGCGAGGCGAAGGCTTCCCCGGCCGCCGCCGCGCAGCGTCCGTCGCGCCAGGTCGCCGCGACGCGTCCGGCCAACGCGCCGACGCCGACCGCTCCGACGAAAGAAAAGGTCGGTTTCTTCCGCCGCCTGGGCCGGCTGTTCGGCGGTCGGTGATCCGGTAGCGGAGGGCGTCCGCGCCACCGGCTTTTCGCGTGCCTTGCGCGCGAAAAGCCCCGGTGCGATGCCACTCCCGCAAAACCCCACGCCATCCCGTATCCTTGGACCCTTCACGGGCCAACGGGTAGTGCGGTGATCGGTTTCGATCTGGTGAGCAAACGATACGAGGGCGACCATCAGGCCCTTACCGACGTGTCGTTCCAGGTGGGGGCGGGCGAGATGGCCTTCGTCACCGGTCATTCGGGCGCCGGCAAGAGCACGTTGCTCAAGCTGCTGGCCATGATCGAGCGTCCCACCAACGGCGTGGTCACCCTCGATGGCCAGAAGCTCAACACCGTCCGCTCGTCCGACATACCCCGCCTGCGCCGCAAGCTCGGCATGGTCTTCCAGGACCATCGCCTGCTGCTGGACCGCAGCGTGTTCGCCAACGTCGAACTGCCCCTGGTGATCGCCGGCGTGTCGCCCGCCGACCGCGGTCGGCGCGTGCGCGCCGCCCTGGAGAAAGTCGGCCTGCTCAGTTACGAAAAGCAGCTGCCCTCGGCGCTCTCCACCGGTGAGCAGCAACGGGTCGGCATCGCCCGCGCGATCGTCGCCAAGCCCGCCGTGCTCATCGCCGACGAGCCCACCGGCAACCTCGATCCGCAACTGGCCCTGGAAATCATGAGCCTGTTCGCGGAGTTCCAGCAGGTCGGCACCGCCGTCCTCGTCGCCAGCCACGATCTCATGCTGATCAAGCGAATGAAGAAACGCGTCGTCGTCCTCGATCACGGCAAGCTGGTGGCCGACGTGCCCGCGACGGAGGTCCTGTGAACGCCGTCCGCGAACCCCGCCGCGCCCCCGAGCCGGACAAGACCCGCCGAAGCGGCCCGCACAAGGTCGGCGCCTGGCGCGAACACCACGCCTGGAGCCTGTCGATCAGCCTGCGCCGGCTCGGCGCCCGTCCGCTGGGCACGTTGCTCACCGTCGCGGTGATGGGCGTGGCCCTCGCCCTGCCGCTCGCCTTTTACCTGCTGCTCGGCAACGTGCAGCGCATGGGAGAGGCTCTGGGGCGCAACCAGACCATCAGCGTGTTCATGAAGCCCGGGCAGAACGCCGGCATGGCCGAAACCGCGGCCTCGGCGCTGCGCGGTCGTCCCGAGGTCGACGAGATCGCCGTGCGCACCCCGAAGGACGGCCTCGACGAACTGGCCGAAGTGCAGGGCTTTTCGGGCGCGCTGCAGTCGCTGGATGCCAATCCGCTGCCGTTCGTGTTGTCGGTCAAGCCCCGGGCGGGGCTGACCGCCGACGAGGTCGCCCGCCTGGTCGACGCGATGAAGAACACCCCTGGCGTCGACATGGTGCAGGACACCGGTTCATGGCGACAGCGCCTCGATGCCCTGCTGGGCGTCGGCACGCGAGCGGTGACCCTACTCGCCCTGCTGCTCGGCATCGCGGCCCTGTTGGTGGTGGGCAACACCATTCGTGTGGACATCATGAGCCGCAGCGAAGAAATCGGTGTGCTGCTGCTGATCGGCGCGAGCCGGCCCTTCGTCCGTCGGCCTTATCTGTATGCGGGCGCGTGGTTGGGTTTCCTGGCCGGCGTGTTCGCCGTGGTGCTGGCCGTGGTGCTCGAACTGGCCATGGCCGGCCCGATCGGGCGGCTCACGGCCGCCTACGACGGAAGCGTGAGTTTCGGGGGCTTGCCGGCCTGGTTGCTGCTGGCCGTGCCGTTTACGTCGGCCGTGCTCGGCTGGGTCGGGGCGCGTCTGGTGAGCGCCCACCTGATCCACCGCATGGCGTCAGCCTGAGGGAGGGCGCATGGCCGCCGACATCCACGTGAACACGAACAAGGGCGCGACGCCGCGCATCCTGGTGGTCGATGGATCGAAGGTGGTGCGCCAGTTGATTTCCCGGGTGGTGCTGGCCGAGGTGCCCGAGGTGGACATCGTCGGCGTCGCCACGGGCGCGGAGGCGCAGGGTGAGTTGCAGCGTGGCGTGTTCGACGTCGTCACCATCGCCCTGCGGCTGTCCGACATGGATGGCCTGGAACTGGCGCGCTACGTTCGCGAGTCGGCTCCCCAGATCTACATGCCCATCGTGGTGGTGTCCGGCGACGTGGAGTCGCGTCTGCAACGTCGCGAGATGGGGGAGTACGTCACCGATTACTTCGACAAGTCGCTCGGTTTTGAGGCCCTGGGTGAATTCATCCGCGGCTACGTCGCCCCGGAGGGCGGTGCCGAAGGCGAGGTGCTCTACGTCGAAGACAGCCGTGTGGTAGCCCTGGCCACGCGCCGCATGATGGAAAAATACGGCCTGACCGTGCATCACGTGATCAGTGCCGAAGAGGCGCTCGCCCATCTTCGCGTGGCGCGCGGCCGGGGCGACGTCGGCGCCGACGTGGTACTCACCGACGTCAGCCTCAAGGGCGAGCTGACCGGCGGCGACCTCGTCGAACGCATCCGCAACGAGTTCGGCTACGGCAAGGGCCGGCTGCCGGTGCTCGTCATGACCGGCGATGAAAACCCGGCCAACCAGGCGGCGCTGCTGCGGACCGGCGCCAACGACCTGGTGGTCAAGCCCGTGGAAGAAAAACTCCTGATCACCAAGCTGCTGTTCCAACTGCGCGTCGCGCGGCACGTGCGCGAAAGGACCCACGCATGAACGACCGCGTCCGGCTGGAGCCGTCGTGGAAAGAACGCATCGGCGCCTACCTCGACCGGCCCCCGATGCAGGCCCTGTCGCATTTCCTGCGGGAGGAGAAAGCGAAGGGCAAGGTCATCTACCCGCCGGGGCCGGAGATCTTCAACGCCTTTACGCACACGCCGTTCGACCGGGTGCGCGTGGTCATCCTCGGCCAGGACCCCTACCACGGTCCAAACCAGGCGCATGGCTTGAGTTTTTCGGTGCGGCCGGGCGTGCGCGTGCCGCCGTCGCTGCAGAACATGTTCAAGGAAATCCACGACAGCCTCGGCATCGCGCCGCCCGACCATGGCTGCCTCACGCCATGGGCCGATCGTGGCGTGTTGCTGCTCAACGCCGTGCTCACGGTGGAGGCGGGCCTGGCCGCGTCGCACCAGGGCAAAGGCTGGGAGGGTTTCACGGACGCGGCCATCGACTCGCTCAACCGCGAACGCGAGGGGCTGGTCTTCCTGCTGTGGGGCAGCCATGCACAGAAAAAAGGGCAGCTCATCGACGGCACGCGGCACTGCGTGCTGCGCAGCGTGCATCCATCGCCGTTGTCGGCGCATCGCGGCTTCATGGGCTGCGGGCACTTCGCCAGGGCCAACGCTTACCTGGTCTCGCGCGGCGAACCGCCGATCGACTGGTCGCTGCCGCGCCGGGCCGACTTGCCGCACGTGTAGGCGTCAGCGCGTCGGCGCGAGCCGCTTCCGCTGGTACGGATAAAAGCGATGTTCGCGCAACTCGTGTTCGATCTCTTCCAGGCTCTTGCCCATCGTCTCGGGCACGAGGAAGTAGATGAACACCAGTGAGCCCAGCGAAATCACGGCATAGAGCCAGAACGTGTGCGTCGCGCCCAGCCAGGTCACCAGCGAGAGCGTGGTGAGCGTCACCGCCAGGTCGAAGATCCAGTGGCTGAACGCGCCCAGGCTCGCGCCCTTGCCGCGTACGAACAGGGGGTAGACCTCCGCGTTGACCAGCCAGATGCACACGCCGAAACCGCCGCAGTTGAGCATCATGTAGGCGGCCAGGCAGCCCACCGTCACCCAGCGGCTGACGTCGTTCGTGGGGCCCTGGCCCTGGAACAGCCAGCCCATCACGACCAGGGCCACGATGGAGCCGGGGATCATCCAAAGCAGGTAGGTGCGTCGGCCGATGCGGTCGACGAGTACGCTGCCGATCACCGTCATGATCACCACCAGCACGGTGCTCGCGCCGGTGCCCAGCACGGCGGCCTGGTCGGAGAAGCCCGCCTTGGTGAGGATGGTGGGCGCGTAGTAGATGAGCGCGTTGTTGCCGGTGATCTGCGAGAACATCGAAATGCCCGCGCCGACGATCACCGCGGGACGGATCCACGGCTTGGCGAGATCCTTCCAGTGGCCGGTCGGTTCTTTCTGCGCCACGGTCTGGATCTCGGCGACCTCCGCCCGCGCGGCCGCGGCGTTGCCGCGCACCCGTTCGAGCACGCGCAGGGCTTCATCCTTGCGCTGCTCGGCAACGAGCCAGCGCGGGCTCTCCGGGAGAAATGCCATGCCGCCCAGCAGCACCACCGCCGGCACCACGCCGAGCCCGAACATCCAGCGCCAGTGCTCGCCGAGCGCGAAGCCGGTGAAATAGGCCACCGTGATGCCGAACACCACCATGAACTGGAAAAGCACCACCATCTTGCCGCGGTGCTTCGGCGGGGCCACCTCGGCGATGTACACCGGAATGATCTGGGTGGAACTGCCCGCGGACAGGCCGAGCACGAAGCGGGCGGCGATCAGCCAGCCCACGCTCGGCGCCAGGGCCGAGGCGATCGAGCCGATGGCGAAGATCGTGCCCACGAAGATCACCATGCGCCGGCGCCCCAGCCGGTCGGAGAACGGCCCCGTGGCGAGGCAGCCGAACAGCGCGCCGAAGATGATCGCACCGGTGACCAACTGCTTGGTGGTGTCGTCGAGGGCGAACTGCCGCCCCAGGCCGAGCAGGGCCACGCCGATCACGCCGGTGTCGTAGCCGAAAAGAAGGCCGCCGAGGGCCGCGATCACCGCGATGCCGACGACGATGCCGGTGGAGGCCGGGGCGGAAGCGGCGGAAGCCGCCGATGGGTCTGGAGTTACCGCGTGCATGCAAGGCTCCCGGGTGGCTGAGGTGTCATGGCACCGAACGGGCATCGAGACGGACACGCGTGTCCGCCCGGTGCGCCGTCGCGGCGATGCGACGGGCGTTCGGCTCGTCGGTCCGTTCGATCCAGTCGAGCGCGGCCTGGCGGTCACGCCCGTAGCGCATGTGCCGTTCGAGCAGTTGGGCGCGCCGTGGGGCGTCATCCACGTCGACGAACCACACCTCGTCGAGCAGCCCGCGCACGCCGGCCCAGGGGCCGTCGTCCATCAGGAGGTAGTTGCCCTCGGTGATGACCAACGGGACCGCCGCCGGGACGGCGATCTCGCCGGCGATGGGCTCGTCGAACTCACGATGGAACGCCGGCGCGTAGACCGTCTCGCCGGGCACCGGGGAGCGCAGGCGGCGGAGCAGGGCGACGTAGCCGGCGGCATCGAAGGTATCCGGCGCGCCCTTGCGCGTGTCGCGGCCGAGGCGGGCCAGCTCCGCGTTGGCGAGGTGGAACCCGTCCATCGGCACGCCTACAGCCCGGGCGCCCAAGGCCCCCAGAAGCCATCCGGTCAGGGTCGATTTACCCGCGCCGGGGAGGCCGGCGATGCCGAGGAGGCGGCGACCTCCCTGAGCGAGAAGGGCATCGAGCCGGTCGCGTGCGTTTGGATCGATCATAAGGCCGACCGTAGCACCGCGCCGGGTGTGCCGTCGATGAAGTCGATCAGACGCCGCCGTCATGTCGGCAAGGGTATATTCCTCCTGAACCAGTCAGTACAGCTATTGACCCCGAAGGGCTATTTCTGTACTATGTCGTACAGATAAAGCCGAAGCGAACTTCGGCCGGGGTTAGCAGTCTCACATCGGGACTGCTAATCTGCCCCAAGACCTTTCAGGAGGCTCCACACATGTCCCAAGCCCTCGCCACCCGTAACTACGGGCTCCCGAGCGTCGTCGGCAGTCTGGATTCCTACATCGCGGCCGTCCATCGCATCCCGGTGCTCAGCCTTGACGAGGAGCAGACGCTGGCGCGGCAGTTCCACGACGACGCCGATCTGGACGCCGCCAAGAAGCTGGTGATGTCGCACCTGCGTTTCGTGGTCCACGTGGCCCGCGGCTACAACGGCTACGGACTGCAGCTGTCCGACCTCATCCAGGAAGGCAACATCGGCCTGATGAAGGCGGTGAAGCGTTTCGACCCGGACCAGGGCGTGCGCCTGGTGAGCTTCGCGGTGCACTGGATCCGTGCCGAGATGCACGAGTTCATCCTGCGCAACTGGCGCATCGTCAAGGTGGCGACCACCAAGGCGCAGCGCAAGCTGTTCTTCAACCTGCGCAAGAGCAAGAAGCGCCTGGGCTGGATGAACGCCGAGGAAGTCCGTGTGGTTGCCAACGACCTGGGTGTGCCGGAAGCCACCGTACGCGAGATGGAATCGCGCCTGTCCGGTCGCGATGTGGGCTTCGAGGCTCCGGCCGACGCCGACGATGACGACAAGCCGGCCCCGGCCGCGTTCCTGGTCGACGAAGGCGCCGACCCGTACGACAACCTCGCCGAGGCCGACGCGTCCAGCAACCAGATGGGTGCCCTGTCGTCGGCCCTTGCCAACCTCGACAACCGGTCGCGTGACATCATCCAGCGCCGCTGGCTGGCCGAAGACAACAAGGCCACCCTCCAGGACCTCGCCGACGAGTACGGCGTGTCCGCCGAGCGCATTCGCCAGATCGAGGCGAACGCGATGAAGAAGATGCGCGTGGCCATCGCCGCCTGATCGGCGGAAGGCGTACTATCCGGCAACGGCCCCCTCGGGGGCCGTTTTCCGTTGGCAGGAGACATCAGGATGCCCAGGGCCCTGGTCATCGAAGACGATGAAGTGACCGCCCGCGATATCGTCGCGGAACTGGACGCACACGGCGTCACCGCCGACTGGGTGGCGAACGGCCGCGAGGGGCTGGCGCGCGCGCTTGCCGATGGCTACGACATCATCACCCTCGATCGCATGCTGCCCGGCATGGATGGCATCGACGTGGTGTCCGAGCTGCGCAAGCGCGCGGTCGACACGCCGGTGCTCATGATCAGCGCGCTCTCCGACGTCGACGAACGCGTGCGCGGCCTGCGCGCCGGAGGCGACGACTACCTCACCAAGCCGTTCTCGCCCGACGAACTCGCCGCGCGCGCCGAGGTGCTGCTGCGCCGCCGACAGCGAGCCGGTCGGGACGAGGTGCGCCTGCGCGTGGGCGATCTCGAGCTCGACCTCGTCCGGCACAACGCCCTGCGCCATGGCCAACCGCTGACGTTGCTGCCCACCGAATTCCGCCTGCTCGAGTTCCTCATGCGCAACGCGGGCCAGGTGGTCACGCGGCAGATGATTTTCGAGCACGTGTGGGGATTCCATTTCGACCCCGGCACCAACGTGATCGACGTACACATCGGCCGCCTCCGCCGCAAGATCGACGGGACGGGGCAGGCGCCGCTCATCCGCACCGTGCGCGGCTCGGGGTACACCCTTGCGGCCGCTGACTGACGCCTGGCGCTCCGCCACCTCGCGCCTGATCATCATCTACGGCGCGCTGTTCGCGATATGGTGCGTCGTGCTGCTGGGCGTGGTCCAGTGGGAAGCCTCGCGTTACCTGTCGAGCGTGGTCGACCAGATGCTCGCCGCTCGCATCCGTTACCTGGAGCGAACCGAGCCGGCGCGGCTTCGCGATACCGTGGACGCCGCGGGAGCGATCGACTCGCAGGGCTACATGTGGGCGGGCCTGTTCGACGCCCAGGGCCACCGGCTGGCCGGCAGCATCGCGCACATGCCCCGGGAGCTCACCGAAGACGGCGTGGCCCGTCCGCTCAATGCGGGGGTGGCCGATCTCACCCGTGTCGGGGATGCGCAGGCGCACCATGGCACGGCCCGGACCCGCGCCGTGGCGCGCACGCTGCCCAATGGCGATCGCCTGGTCGTCGCGAAGGAAAGCACGGCCATCGACGGCATCGGCGTGATCATCCGCCGCGGCGTGCTCTGGGGACTCACCCTTACCCTGATCCCCGGCCTGCTCGGCGGCATCCTTATCGCTCGCGGGCCCGCTCGCCGCGTGCGCGCGATCCAGCAAGCGATGGCGCCGATCCGCGAGGGTAACCTCAGCGTGCGGCTGCCCGTGGGACGGGCGAGCGATGAAGTGGATCTCCTCGCCGCCACCGTCAATGCCACGCTGGACGAGATCGAGCGGTTGCTGGGCGAGGTCAAGGGTGTCACCGACAACATCGCCCACGACCTGCGCACGCCGCTGACGCGCATGCGCACGCGCCTGTACCGCCTGCAGCAGCAGTTCGAGGGGCGTCCCGAAGCCGCGCAACTCGACGACTGCGTCGCGGAGATCGACACCGTGCTGGCGCGTTTCCGGGCGCTGTTGCGCGTGTCGGAGCTCGAGGACCGCCAGCGCAGCGCGTGCTTCGAACACATGGATCTCGGCCTCGTGCTGCGTGACGTCTACGATTTCTACGCGCCCGTGGCCGAAGACCGGCGCCAGGTGTTCGAGCTCGATATCGGCCCGTTGCCGTCGCTGCGTGGCGATCGGCAGCTGATGTTCGAAGCGCTCGCCAACCTGGTGGGCAACGCCATCAAGTTCACGCCCGACGGCGGAGCCATCCACCTCGTGGCCCTCACGGCGTCGACGGGCGACGCGCGCATCGACGTCGCCGATACGGGCCCCGGCATCCCGCCCGACGAGCGCGAAGCGGTGTTCCGGCGGTTCTATCGCAGCGACGATACCCGTTCCAAGCCCGGCTGCGGCCTCGGACTGGCCATCGTCAGCGCGATCGTGCGCCTGCACGGCTATTCGTTGTCGGTGGGCGGCAATGAGCGGGGCGCGGTGTTTTCCGTCACCTGTCCGGCGGCCTGAAACGGACGGCCAAATCGCTGGCGCACATGGGTTTTTCGGCCTGACGGTCGATAACTAAACAAATCTTAACTACGACCACGGGTTCTTGCGCGCGAAAATTCGCGGCGACGCAACATCGCGCACGGAATCCGTCTCCATGATTGGCATCGTCCGGATCGCTCTCACGCGGCCGTATACCTTCGTCGTCCTCGCCCTGCTGATCCTGATCGTGGGACCGCTGGCGGCGATGCGCACGCCGACGGACATCTTCCCCGACATCCGGATTCCGGTCATTGCCGTGGTGTGGCAATACAACGGCCTGCCACCCGACCAGATGGCCGGCCGCGTCGCATCGCCGTTCGAGCGTGTGCTCACCACCACCGTGAACGACGTGGAACACATCGAGGCCACGTCGATCCAGGGCTTCGGCATCATCAAGATCTTCTTCCAGCCCACGGTGGATATCCGCACGGCGAACGCGCAGGTCACCGCCGTCGCGCAGACGCTGCTCAAGCAGTTGCCGCCGGGCACCACGCCGCCGCTGATCCTCAACTACAACGCCTCGACGGTGCCGATCATCCAGCTCGCGCTGTCGGGCAAGGGCTTGACCGAACAGAACCTCGCCGACCTAGGCCTGAACATCATCCGTCCGCAGTTGACGTCGGTGCCGGGCGCCGCGATTCCGTATCCCTTCGGCGGCAAGACCCGCCAGGTGCAGATCGACATCGATCCGCCGGCGTTGCAGGCGCGCGGTCTTTCCGCGCAGGACGTCGCCAATGCCCTCGCGGCGCAGAACCTCATCACGCCGGTGGGTACGCAGAAGATCGGCAGCTACGAGTACACCCTGCAACTGAACAACTCACCGTCCGACATCGAGGCGCTGGGCAACCTCCCGGTCAAGAGCGTCAACGGCGCGACGGTGTTCATCCGCGACGTGGCCCACGTGCGCGACGGCTCGCCGCCGCAGACCAACATCGTGCACGTGGACGGCAACCGTTCGGTGCTGATGACCGTGCTGAAGAACGGCTCCGCCTCCACGCTCGCGATCATCCAGGGCATCAAGGATCGCGTGAAGGCGATGAAGGACGCCTTGCCCGACACGCTGGAGGTCGCGCCCATCGGCGACCAGTCGCTGTTCGTCAGCGGCGCCATCGCCGGCGTGGCCCGCGAAGGCGCCATCGCCGCGGCGCTCACCAGCCTGATGATCCTGCTGTTCCTGGGCAGCTGGCGCTCCACGGTCATCATCGCCACCTCGATTCCGCTGGCGATCCTGGGCTCCATCGCCTTGCTTTCGGCCTTCGGCGAAACGATGAACATCATGACCCTCGGCGGCCTCGCGCTCGCGGTGGGTATCCTCGTCGACGATGCCACGGTGACCATCGAGAACATCAACTGGCACCTGGAGCACGGCAAGGACGTGGAGACCGCGATCCTCGACGGTGCGGCCCAGATCGTGACGCCGGCCTTCGTCTCGCTGCTGTGCATCTGCATCGTGTTCGTGCCGATGTTCTTCCTCGAAGGCGTGGCCCGGTTCCTCTTCGTGCCGATGGCCGAAGCGGTGATGTTCGCGATGATCTGTTCGTTCATCCTCTCGCGCACGCTGGTGCCGACGATGGCGAAATACCTGCTCAAGCCGCACACGCACCAGGATCCGCACGGCGATCACGGCGCGCCGTCGCGCCATCCGCTGGTGCGTTTCCAGCGCGCGTTCGAGGCGCGCTTCGAACGCATCCGCGAGAGCTACCACGGCCTGCTCGCCCTCGCGCTGGCGCACCGCAAGGGCTTCACCATCGGCTTCATGGCGTTCGTGCTGCTGTCGTTCCTGTTGGTGCCGATGCTGGGCCGGAACTTCTTCCCCTCGGTCGACTCGGGCCAGATCCTCATGCATGTGCGCGCGCCGGTCGGCACCCGCGTGGAGGAAACGGCCAACCTCTTCGCCGCCATCACCAAGCAGGTGCGCCGGATCATCCCGCCCGACGAATTGGGCGCCGTGGTGGACAACATCGGCCTGTCGTCGTCGGGCATCAACAACACCTACAACAACACCGGCACGATCGGCTCGCAGGACGGCGACATGCAGATCTCGCTGAAGGAAGATCACCGGCCCACGGCGGACTACGTGCGCCAATTGCGCGAAACGCTGCCGCGCCGTTTCCCCACGGCGACGTTCTCGTTTCCTCCAGCCGACATCATCAGCCAGATCCTCAACTTCGGTTCGCCGGCGCCGATCGACCTGCAGATCCGCGGACCCAACGTCGCCGCGAATTTCGCCTATGCCTCGAGCCTGCTGCGGGACATCCGCCGGGTGCCCGGCGTGGTCGACGCGCGCATCCAGCAGTCGCGGTCCAACCCGGGCTTCGACGTCGACGTGGATCGCAGCCGCGCGCAACAGGTGGGTATCAGCGAACGTGACGTCACCAGCAGCCTTGGCGTCAACCTGGCTGGCTCCAGCCAGATCGCGCCGACCTTCTGGCTCAATCCGCAGAACGGCGTGTCGTATCCCATTGTGATGCAGACACCGCAATACAGCATCGACAGCCTGCCCGACCTGGCCAACGTGCCGGTCAGCCCCAGCGCGGGCACCGGCGGGTCGCAGATCCTCGGCGGCCTGGCGAGCTTTCGACGCACCGCCACGAGCGCCGTGGTGAGCCAGTACAACATCCAATCGATGGTGGAGATCTTCGCCACCACGCAGGATCGGGACCTGGGCGCCGTGGCGGCCGATATCCAGCGCATCCTCGACGCGCACAAGAAGACGTTGCCCAAGGCCTCCAGCACCGCGCTGCTGGGCCAGGTGCAGACGATGAACAGCGCCTTCGCCGGCCTGATCTTCGGCCTGCTCGGCGCCATCGTGCTGATCTACCTTCTGATCGTGGTGAACTTCCAGTCGTGGAGCGATCCGTTCGTGATCGTCACCGCGCTGCCGGCCGCGATCGCCGGCATCGTGTGGATGCTGTTCGCCACGCACACCACGCTGTCGGTGCCGGCCCTGACCGGTGCCATCATGTGCATGGGCGTGGCCACGGCCAACTCGATCCTCGTGGTCAGTTTCTGCCGCGAGCGACTGGCCGAGACCGGTGACGCCACGCAGGCGGCGCTCGAGGGCGGCTTCGTGCGTTTCCGTCCCGTGCTGATGACGGCGCTGGCGATGATCATCGGCATGGCGCCGATGGCGCTCGGGCTGGGCGAGGGTGGCGAGCAGAACGCGCCGCTGGGCCGCGCCGTGATCGGCGGGCTCATCTTCGCCACCACGGCCACGCTGTTCTTCGTGCCCATCGTCTTCAGTCTCATCCATGGCCGTCGCGGCCACACCGCTTCCCACCCGGCGAACGTTTCCGGAGAGCCCCATGTCGTCTGACACCCTGCACACCCCGCCGCCGCGCCGGCTCCGCCTGGCCGGCATCATCGCCGCGATCGTCGTGCTCGCGGTGGTCGTCGCGGGCATCGCCACCCGCGCCAGCGACGCGCACAAGCTCCGCGCGTGGACCGACGACCAGGCCGTGCCCACGGTCAACCTGGTGGCCGCCGAAGGCGGTCAGGGCGGTGGGCACCTCAACCTTCCCGGTCGCCTGGAGGCTTACGCGCGTGCACCGATCTTCGCTCGCACCAGCGGATACCTGAAATCGTGGAAGGCCGACATCGGCACCAAGGTGAAGGCGGGCGACGTACTGGCCGAGATCGAAACGCCGGACCTCGACCAACAACTGCTCCAGGCCAGGGCCGACCTCGCCAGCGCTCGCGCCAACGAGGCCCTTGCCCAAACCACCGCGAAGCGCTGGCAGGCGATGCGCGACTCCGACTCTGTGTCCAGGCAGGAAGTCGACGAAAAGACAGGCGACTACGAGGCCAAGCGGGCGCTGGCCCAGGCCGCCCAGGCCAACCTCGAGCGGATCCAGGCATTGAAGGGTTACGCCCGCCTGGTCGCGCCCTTCGATGGCACCGTGACGGCGCGCGAGACCGACGTCGGCGCGCTGGTCAACGCCGGCGGCGGCGGGCAGGAACTGTTCGTGGTGTCGGACACCCGCAAGCTGCGGATGTACGTCAACGTGCCCCAGAACTACGCGCCGTCGGTGCGCACCGGCGCCACGGTCGACCTCACCGTGCCCGAATACCCCGGCCAGACCTTCAAGGGCACCGTGGAAAGCACGTCCGAGGCGATCAACGCTGCCTCAGGCACCACGCTGGTGCAGGTAGCGGTGGACAACGCCGACGGCAAGCTACTGCCGGGCGGCTACGCGAGCGTGACCTTCGACCTTCCGGCGAACGCCGCCCTGGTCAGCGTTCCGGCCAGTGCGCTCGTCTTCGACGAAAAAGGCTTGCGGGTGGCCGTGGTCGACCCGCAGAACAAGGTGCGGTTCAAGACCGTGACCATCGCCCGCGACTTCGGCAAGACGGTGCAACTCGCGTCGGGCCTCTCGGCGGGCGAGCGGCTGATCGAAAGTCCGCCCGACGGCCTGGCCGATGGCGACAGCGTGCGCGTGAACGCCACGGCCCCGACGAGCGACGACCATGCCAAGGCGTAACGGATCGCCGCGCCTTCGCACGGCGGCGGCGTGCGTGCTGTCGCTCGGCCTTGCGGCATGTTCGCTGGCGCCGACCTACAAGGCACCACAGGTGCCGGTCGCGGCACACTACGCCAACGCCGATTCGCCCTGGGTGACGGCGACGCCGGCCGATCACATCGACCGCGACGCCTGGTGGACGGTCTACGGCGACGCGCGCCTGAACGACCTGCAGGCCCGCCTGATCGCCAGCAACGCCTCGCTCGCCGCCGCGCTGGCCCACTACCGGCAGGCCGAAGCCTTCACCCGCCAGGTGCGTTCGGGCCTCTTCCCCACCGTGGGCCTGAATGCCAACGGCCAGCGTGACCGCGAATCCGACACGCGTCCGCTGCGCGGCGCCACGTCGCCGACCTATTACAACTCGTACACCCTTGGCGCCCAGTTCGACTACGAAGTCGACTTGTGGGGGCGCGTACGCGATACCGTCGCCGCCGGCACGGCCGAACAGGCCGCCTCGCTCGCCGACCTGGCGTCCGCCCGTCTGAGCCTGCAGGCGCAGCTGGCCGACAGTTATCTTCAGCTCAACGGTTTCGACCGGCAGATCGCGGTGCTCGACGAAAGCATCGACGCCTTCGGCAAGGCCCTGCAACTCACCCAGTCGCGGCACGACGGCGGTATCGCCTCCGGGCTCGACGTCGCCCGCGCGCAGACGCAGGTGTCGAACGCCCGGTCGCAGCTTACTCAGGCGCGGGCGCAGCGTGCGATCGTGCTGCACGCGATCGCCGTGCTTGTGGGCGACTCGGCGTCGACGTTCCAGCTCGCCACCGACGACACGAAGGTCGGCGTGCCGACCCTCCCCCTCGCGGTGCCGTCGACCCTGTTGCAGCGGCGTCCTGACGTTGCCGCCGCCGAGCGCCGCACCGCGGCCGCCAACGCTCGCATCGGCATCGCGCGGTCGGCGTTCTTCCCGCGGCTCACCCTCGATGGCCAGGGTGGCTGGCAGAGCTCGCGCTGGGGCGACATCGCCACCGCACCGAACCGCTTCTGGTCGATCGGTCCGTCGTTGCTGCTCACCGCCTTCGACGGGGGGCTGCGCAAGGCGCAGGTGGCGTCGGCCAAGGCCGCCACCGACGAAGCGGGCGCCCGGTACCGCGACGTCGTGCTCAACGCCTTCGCCCAGGTCGAAGACAACCTCACGTTGCTGCGCGATCTGGGCACGGCGCTGACCGATCAACGCGCGGCCGCCGAGGCGGCGCAGCGTTCGGTCGATCTCTCGCTCAATCGTTACCGCGAGGGCGCCGTCGGTTACCTCGACGTGGTGCAGGCACAGACCACGGCGCTTGACGCCAAGCGTAGCGTAATCGACCTGGAGACGCGGCAGCTGCGCGCGAGCGTGCAACTGATCCGCGCCCTGGGCGGCGGTTGGTCGGCGGGCGCCTGAGCAGGGCGGCCGTCGGCCGGGATCGCGAGGCCGCGGATCGGTGCTAGCCTTCGCGCATGCACGATATCCTCGCCCGCCAGCGTCACGCCCAGCAAAGCGACGGTCCGCCCAGCGCGGCGCTTCGCATCGACCGTCTCGACCGGGCCATCGGCCTCCTCGTCGATCATGCCGACGAGATCGCCCACGCGTTGCGCGACGACTTCGGCCATCGGTCGGTCGAAGGCTCGCTGGTCACCGACGTGGCGGCGTCGATCGAACCGCTGAAACACGCGCGTTCCCACGTGCGCTCGTGGATGCGGCGCGAACGCCGCCGCGTGTCGCCATCCGCGCTGGGCCTGCTCGGCGCGCGAGCATGGGTGGACTACCAGCCCAAGGGCGTGGTCGGCGTGGTGTCGCCGTGGAACTTCCCGTTCAACCTGACGTTCGCGCCGCTGGCCGGCATCCTCGCCGCGGGCAACCGCGCGATGATCAAGCCGTCGGAATTCACGCCGCGGTCGTCCGAGCTCATGCGCCGCCTGATCGCGCAGGCGTTCGACGCCAGCGAGGTCGCCGTGGTCGTCGGCGGGCCGGAGGTCGGGCAGGCGTTCACGGCGCTGCCGTTCGACCATCTCCTGTTCACCGGCGCGACCTCCGTTGCCCGTCACGTGATGCGCGCGGCGTCGGAACACCTGGTGCCCGTCACGCTCGAACTCGGCGGCAAGTCGCCCGCCATCGTCGCGCGTGACGCGGATCCCGACCTCGCGGCGGCCCGGCTCATGTTCGGCAAGACGCTCAACGCCGGCCAGGTCTGCGTGTCGCCCGACTACGCCCTGGTGCCCCGCGAACGCGTGGACGCCTTCGTGGCGGCGCTTGAACGCGCGGTCAGGCGTATGTTTCCCACCTTGCGCGACAACCCCGATTACACCGCGATCGTCAACGAGCGCCATCACGGCCGCCTGCGTGGCCTGCTCGACGACGCCGAGCGCCAGGGCGCGACGCTGCGCTGGCTGCACCCGCAACACGACATGCTGGGCGCGCAACGCATCGCGCCGGTCGCGATCGTCGGTGTCCACGACGGCATGGCGGTGATGCAGGACGAAATCTTCGGACCGCTGCTGCCCGTGCTGCCCTATGACGGCATCGACGACGCGATCGCCCAGGTCAACGGCCGCCCACGGCCGCTCGCGCTTTACTACTTCGGCGACGACGCGGCCGAGCAGGAGCGCGTGCTGTCACGTGTCACCGCCGGTGGCGTCACCCTCAACGACACCGTGATGCACCTGACGATGGACGACCTGCCGTTCGGCGGCATTGGTCCGTCCGGCATGGGGGCGTACCACGGCATCGATGGCTTTCGCACGTTCAGCCATGCGCGCGGCGTCTACCGCCAGGCACGCCTGGACGTCACCCGTCTGATACGTCCGCCCTATGGCCCGCTGATACGGCGCATCCTGCGCACCCGCATCAAGAGATAAACGCGTTTGGCTTCGCGCGAGCGCAACGCCGGAAGCGAAGCGGGCGCGGTACCGGCCCACGCCGCCCCAACGCAAAGGGGCCGCCGAAGCGACCCCTTTGCGTAACCCGTGAAGCGATCCGCCTTACAGCTTCGCGCCCAGCAGTTCCTCGAGCTTGCGCTGATCCACGGCGAACTTACGGATGCCCTCGGCGAGCTTGTCCGTGGCCATCGCGTCTTCGTTGTGGCCCCAGCGGAACTTGGCCTCGGTGAGCTTTTCCTTCGGCGGCTCGGCCTTCGCGCCGGTGTCCTTCAGTGCCTGCGACAGGTCGGCGTCGGTGCCGTCCAGTTCCTTGAGCAGTTCCGGCGAGATGGTCAGGCGGTCGCAACCGGCGAGGGCCTGGATCTGTCCGATGTTGCGGAAGCTCGCGCCCATCACCACGGTCTTGTAGCCGTGGGTCTTGTAGTAGTCGTAGATGCGGCGCACCGATTTCACGCCCGGGTCTTCCTCCGGGGCGTAGACCTTCGTGTCGGTGTTGGCGACATACCAGTCGAAGATGCGGCCCACGAACGGCGAGATGAGGAACGCGCCGGCCTCGGCGCAGGCCACGGCCTGCTCGAAGCTGAAGAGCAGGGTCATGTTGCAGTTGATGCCTTCCTTCTGCAGCTTCTCGGCGGCCTTGATGCCTTCCCACGTCGATGCCAGCTTGATCAGCACGCGCTTGGGATCGACGCCGACGTCCTTGTACATCCCGATCAGGCGCTTGGCCTTGGCGATGGACGCGTCTTCATCGAACGACAGGCGCGCGTCGACTTCGGTCGACACGTAGCCCGGCACGATCTTGAGGATCTCGCGGCCGACGAGTACCGCAAGGCGGTCGCCCGCGTCGACGAGCTGCTGGCTGCGATCGTTGCTCTGCTGCTTCGCCCAGGTCACGGCCTCGTCGATGTACTGGGCGTACTCGGGAATGCCGGCCGCCTTCAGCAGCAGCGACGGGTTGGTCGTCGCATCTTCCGGCTTGAAGGTCTTCATGGCGGACATGTCGCCGGTATCGGCGACGACCTTGGTCATGGAGCGAAGTTGTTCGAGCTGGCTGGTCACGTTGTCGATTTCCGTTACCTGGGGAGAAGGGCATTGTCGCGCCGTGGGGCGGCGGCGAACAGGGAGCGTCCGATCTTACGGGGTCAAGCGTTCAATAGAGGTCGATGGGGTCGACATCAAGTGACCAGCGCACTTTTCGCGCGCTTGGCAAGGTCGTGAGCGCGTGTTGCCACGGGCGCAGGAACGCATGCAGCACGGGCCGCGAGTGCGCCTCCACGAGGATCTGTCCACGATGGCGTCCCGCGCGCAGGGGCATCGGGGCGGGCATGGGGCCGGCCACGCGCAGGTCGCCCGGTTCGCCGATGGCGGCGTGGGCCTCGGCGAGGAAGGCGTCGACCTCCCCCCGGCCATGGGCCTCGGCGCGTAGCAGCACCTGGTGACCGTAGGGGGGCAGGTCGAGCAGGCGGCGCTCCGCGAGCAGGCTCGAGGCCACCGCCGCGTAGCCGCCGCGGAGCAGGGCGTGCAGCATCGGGTGGTCGGGGTGGTGGGTCTGCAGCAGCACGCTGCCGGGCTTGTCGGCCCGGCCCGCCCGCCCGGCCACCTGCACCACCAGCTGGGCCAGCCGCTCGCTCGCCCGGAAGTCGACGCTGTGCAGGCCCTCGTCGACCCCGACGATGGCCACCAGGGTCAGGTTGGGCAGGTCGTGTCCCTTGGCCAGCATCTGCGTGCCGACGAGAATCGCCGGTCGACCCTCGCGCAGGCGCTCCATGATCTCGCCGAAGGCGTCGCGGCGGCGGGTGGTCTCGCGGTCGATACGCACCACCTCCACCCCGGGAAATCGCTCGGCGAGGGCTTCCTCCAGCCGTTCGGTTCCCTGGCCCTGCGGACTGAGGCTGGCGGAGCCGCAGGAGGGGCATGCGGCGGGAATGCCGAGCACGTTGTCGCAATGGTGGCAGATCAACCGCCGCCGACCGGCATGCAGGGTCATCGGCCGGTCGCAACGGGGGCAGTCGGCATGCCATCCGCAGTCGTGGCAAAGCAGCACAGGTGCGTAGCCGCGGCGGTTACGGAACACCAGCGCCTGTTCGCCTCGACCGACGCACTCGGCCACGGCGCTGAGCAGCGTCGGCGACAGGCCGTGGTCGAGCCGCTGCGCGCGCATGTCAACGATGCGTACCTGGGTGGCGCGCGTCGCGCCCGGACGGGCGCGAAGCAGCAGCTGCCGGTAGCGCCCGGCTTCGACGTTGCCCAGCGTCTCCAGCGACGGCGTGGCCGAGCCCAGCACCACCGGTACTCCGTGCGCGCGCGCCCTGACGAGCGCGAGATCGCGGGCGTGGTAGCGGAAGCCGTCCTGTTGCTTGTAGGACGCGTCGTGTTCTTCGTCGACGATGATCAGCCCCGCGCGTGGCAGCGGGGTGAACACCGCCGACCGCGTGCCCAGCACCACCTTGGCGGTGCCGTTGCGCGCGCGCAGCCAGGCCCTGGCGCGCTCGCCCTCGGCGAGGTTGGAGTGCAGCACCTCGATGGTGACCCCCAGCCGCTCGCGCAGCCGGCGCACGGTCTGGGGCGCCAGGCCGATCTCCGGCACCAGAAGCAGCGTCTGCCGACCCTGGGCGAGGGCACGTTCGATCAGGGCGAGGTAGACCTCGGTCTTGCCGCTGCCGGTGACGCCGTCCAGCAGATAGGGCTGGAAGTGGTCCAGGCCCTCGGCGACCGCCGCGACCGCCGCCGCCTGCTCGTCGCTGAGCCTCGGTCCCGGCGACGGATCGGCGGGCGGCAGGGGTTCATCCCATTCGTTTTTCTCGACCAGTCCCGCCTCGAGCAGGCGCCGGGCCGCGGGCCGCCATTCGGGCAGGGCCAGGCCGAGTTCGTCGGCGGCGCGCGGCCCGTGTTGCAGGGCGTCGAGCAGGGCCGCCGAACTGCCGCGTCGCGTGCCAGCCTCGTGGCTTTCGCGCCCGTGCGGGGTGAGCGACCAGACTTCGCGTCCGGTGGCCGGCAACGGTCGCGGCTCGCGCAGGGCCAGCGGCAGGGCGTTGGCGAACGCCTCGCCCGGCGCACCGGCCCAGTAGTCGGCGGCCCAGGACAGCGTGGCAAGCAGCTCGGCGTCGAGCAGGGGCGACGCGTCGAGCACCTCTAGGGCCCGCTTGAGCCGACGGGCGCCTACCGCCGGCTCGGCGGCCGGATCGATGACGATGCCGACCATCTCGCCCTTGCCGAACGGCACGCGGACGCGGGAACCCGCCTCGGCGATCCGCCCCTCGGGAGGGAGGTAGTCGAAAAGGGTCAGCAGGGGTACCGGAAGGGCGACGCGGAGGACGGGGTTCATGCCAGCCCTAGTTTATAGGGCTATGCCGATAACGCCGATCAATGATTAACCCCAGGGACATGGGCTTGGGCTCACAAGACACCTCCAGAAAGAGGAATGAAAGGTAAGTGCCCGCCCTCGGACGCTTTTCCGGCTTATCCACAGGAGCTGTGGATAAGTCTGTGGATGAGGGTCGGATGGGAGGGTTCCAGACCGCACGGTTGGGCCCTGCGGGTTAGCTTGCGTACATTTTAACCAAGCTGAAATATTCCATGTTTTCATGTACTTGGAAATGCGTTGCTAAACGGGCTCACAACAACTCCGCAAAACCTTGACAAACGCGAAGGGGCTCCGCCTGCCTGTGCACAACCCTCGGTACGGTCAATGGGCGAGCCCGATGAACATGGCCACCGTGAGGGCAAATCCAAGGAGCCAGAAATAGACCAGGCCTATCAATATGTACTTCAGGATAGTCATGCTCCATCCCTGTCGGTACACCCGTTTCTGCATCAGCAACAGGTAGGCCGGCATCCACAGGAACACGGCCCACTGCACCAGCGCGATGCCTTTCCCGGCGATCGGCACATGCGGTGCCAGGGCCCCCCGGGCCAGGCCCAGCAGCACCAGCACCATCAACGACAGGAACAGAAACGCGTGGCTGTGCAGCGCGACGATGATGTGTTCCATGTAAAGCCGGCGGCGCAGCAGGTAGAACAGCTTCAGCACCAGCGCGAACACCGGCACCATCACGAACATCGTCTGCGGCAGCACCCCGAAGACGCCTTCGATGATCCGGTGCAGCGCCTCGGTCCCCGTCTCGCCGCCCGCGGCCACCTGGTTGACGTTGGTCTTGAGCCGGGCGAGCGACTGATCCAGCCGTGCGTTCATCGACGCGGGCAACCAGCCGATCGAGACGTGCCAGTCGCCGTCGAGCATGGCCTGGTCTTCTTCCGTGTCGGCCTTGACCAGGGGCGTACCGGGGCTGGCCGAGGGATCCTTCAGTTCGGCCAGACGTGCGTCGGCCTGGGCGCGGATGGCCTTCTCGCCGGTACGGAAGCCGGCCCTGGCGGCCTCGGGAAGGTTCGGTTCCTGCGCGGCCTTGCGCAGGCTCGCGGCCTGGGTCGCATACAGGCGTTCGACCTCGGCAGTCGTGGTGGCTTTGGCGAACGGCCCGGTCTCGTTGCCGATGCCGTGGAAGCCCGCGGCGGTGTCGTTGATCACCCCGTGCACGAAGAAAAACGCTAGCAGGCAGAAGACGAACATGAGCCGGAATGGGGCGATGTAACGCACCCGGCGTCCGGCGAAATACTCCAGGGTAAGAAAGCCCGGACGGGTGAACAGCGGCGGCACCGTGTGCACGATGCGCTCGTCCATGTGAAAGAAGATGTCGCCCGCGTCTTCAAGCATGTGCGACATCGGGCGCAGCACGCTGTGCACCGACTGACCGCACTCGTGGCAGAACTCGCCCTGCAACGCCACGCCGCAATTGGCGCAGTAGCGCGCCGGCGCCGGTTCCAGCTCCTTCATCGCCTGATACCCCTGTGTTTTCCCCGCGCGGATGATGGCACGGCCGGCGTACCGCGGGGAGCGTCGCGGGGCGTTTTTCCCGCGTACCGGCTACAATGGACGGCCTTTTCCGTGCGTTTTCTGCCATGTCCATCGACCGCGCCCGCGCGCGTCGCGAGATCGGCGCCACCTTCCGCCTGGCGCTGCCCATGATCGCGGCGCAGCTTTCCGCCATCGGCACCAACGTCGTCGACGCCGTGCTCGCCGGCCACCAGGGCGCGCATACCCAGGCGGCGGTGGTGACCGGCGCGAACATATGGGTGCTGGCCATTGTCACCGGCATCGGCACGATGATGGCCGTACCGCCCACGGTCGCCCAGCTCGACGGCGCCGGACGCCGTGGCGAGGTGGGGGCCACCTTCCACCAGGCGCTCTACATCGCCTGGGGCCTGGGTCTCCTGCTCGGCATCGGCGTGTGGCACGCGTCGCCGCTGATGGCGGTGTTCGGCGTGGTGGAATCCATGCGCCACGACGTCACCGCCTTCCTGCACGCCATCGCCTTCGCGGCGCCGGCGCTCACCACCTATTTCGCGCTGCGCGGGTTGTCGGAGGGGCTGTCCATGCCCCGGCCCTCGATGTACTTCAGTTTTGGCGGGCTGGTGGTGCTGGCGCCGCTGGGCTACGTGCTGATGTACGGCAAGCTGGGGTTTGCACCGATGGGCGCGCGCGGCAGCGGCATCGCCACGGCCATCGTGCTCTGGCTCGAAATGCTGGGTTTCGGCATCTACGTGCTGCGCCACCGCAACTACCGCGACCTCGGCCTGCGCGAGCGCATGGCCCGGCCCGATCCGAAGCAGATCCTCCAGCTGTTGCACGTCGGCGTGCCCATGGCGGTGACCTTGCTGATGGAGGCGGGTCTCTTCGTCGCGGTCGCCTTGTTGATCGGTCGCCTGGGCGAGACCGTGACGGCCAGCCACCACGTGGCCCTCAACGTGGCCTCGGTGGCGTTCATGATCCCGCTTGGCCTGTCGATGGCGATCACCGTGCGCGTGGGCAACGCCGTGGGGCGCCGCGACGCGCTGGCCGTGCGCTACGCGGGGCTGTCGGGCATTTCGCTGGTGCTGGTGACGCAGTTCCTGTCCTCGGGCGCCATGCTGCTGTTCGCCCGGCCGATCGCCGCGCTCTACACCAACGATCCGGCGGTGATCGACATGGCCTCCCGGCTGCTCGTGCTGGCGGGCTTCTTCCAGTTCTCCGACGGCATCCAGGTCGCCTCCAACGGCGCGCTGCGCGGCATGAAAGACACCCGGGTGCCGATGGTCATCACCCTGTTCGCCTATTGGGGCGTGGGCATGCCGGTGGGCTGGTGGCTGGCGTTCGGGCATGATCTCGGCGCACGGGGCATGTGGATGGGGTTGATCGCCGGTCTGAGCATGGCGGCCATCCTCCTCTTCGCCCGCTTCTGGCGATCCAGCGCCAGCGGACGTTGGCCGGACGACTCGGCCGCGCCCCTGCCTTTACACACGTGATGCTCATGGGCCGACGCGCTACGCTCGGCCCAACCTTCAAGGAATACGCTCCATGCCGGATCGCCTCGACGCTACGCCCCCGCCGCTGCCGGCATCCCCCAGGCCCGTGCCGCCCCGGCGTCGCGGTGGTTTCGGCGGGTTCCTGCGCTCGCTGGGCCGCGGCATCAATCTCGTGCGACTGTTCGTCCTGAACGTGTTTTTCTTCGGACTGCTCGCGGTGTTCCTTATCGCGATCTACGCAGGCAGCCGCACCCATGCCGTCGACGACAAGACCGTGCTCGTGCTGGCGCCCGAGGGCCAACTGGTGGAGCAGTACAGCGCCGATCCGCTGTCGCGGGCCATGGGCAAGCTGTCCGGCGATGGCGTGAAACAGGTGCAGGTGCGTGACCTGGTCCGTGCCATCGACGCCGCGGCGACCGACGCGCGGGTGACCCGCATCGTGCTGCGCCCGGACAAACTCGGCGCCGGCGGCTTCGCGGCCCTGCGCGAGGTGGGTGCCGCGCTCGATCGCTTCCGTGCCGCGGGCAAGCCCGTGCTGGTGTGGGCGTCGAGCATGGAGCAGGGGCAGTATTACCTCGCCGCCCATGCCGACAAGATCTACATCGATCCGCAGGGCGGCGTTATGGCCACCGGCCTCGCCAATTATCGCCTGTTCTACAAGGATCTCCTGGACCGCCTCGGCGTACAGGTGCACCTGTTCCGCGTGGGCCAGTTCAAGAGCGCGGCCGAACCGTTCATCCTCGACCATGCCTCGCCGGAGTCGAAGGAAGCCGACGGTTACTGGCTGGGTGGTCTGTGGAACACCTGGATCAACGAGGTCGCCACGCTGCGGCATATCGACCCGGCCGCGCTGCGCGCCGATGTCGACGGCTTCGCCGAGCGCGTTCAGAACGCCAAGGGCAACCTCGCCGATCTGGCGAAGGACGAAAAACTCGTCGACGGCATCGCCACCGAGCAGCAATTCGTGCGCATGCTGCGCGACGAGGGCGTCCCGGCGGGCAAGAAAGACCAGGGCTTCCGCCAGGTCGATCTCTCTGGCTATTTGGCCGCGACAGGCCTGGCCAACGCCGACGTGCTGCAGACCTCGCCGGGCGTCACCGTGGTGGTGGCCGAGGGCGAGATCACCGGCGGCAAGCAACCGCAGGGTTCGATCGGCGGCGAGTCCACCGCCGCTTTGATCCGCGCCGCGCGCCAGGACCACCGCACCCGTGCGCTGGTGCTGCGGGTGAACTCGCCCGGCGGCGAAGTGTATGCGGCCGAGCAGATCCGTCGCGAGGTGGAACTGACCCGCGCGGCCGGCATTCCGGTGGTGGTGTCCATGGGCGACGTGGCCGCGAGCGGCGGCTACTGGATCTCGATGAACGCCAATCGCATCTACGCCGAGCCCAACACGATCACCGGCTCGATCGGCATCTTCGGCATGTTCTACACCGTACCCGATACGCTGGCGAAGATCGGCGTGAAGAGCGACGGCGTGAGCACCGGCGGCCTCGCCGGGGCCTTCGACATTACGCGCCCGCTCGATCCCCGGGTTGGCGTGCTGATCCAGAGCATCATCGACAAGGGCTACCGTGACTTCGTCGGTGGCGTGGCCAAGGCACGCGGCAAGACGTTCCCCGCGATCGATGCGATCGCCCAGGGCCGCGTCTGGACCGGCGAACAGGCCATGCAGCGCGGGCTTGTCGACAAGCTTGGCGGCCTGGACGACGCGATCCGCGATGCCGCACAGGAGGCGCACCTGGGCAAAGACGTAAACGTGCGTTACGCCGAGAAGCCGATGGGTGCGTTCGAGCGTTTCCTCACCAACGTCGGCGACAGCGACGAAGCCCGGGTGGCCATGTCGTTCGGCATTCGCCTGCCGACGTGGGTGGCGCAGCTGCCGCGCATGGCGCCGGAATTCGCGCTGTTCCGCACCGCCCAGGCGGGCAAGCCGAATGTCTACGCGTACTGCTTCTGCTCGCCGCGTTGATCCGGGCATCGTCCCTTGGCGGCAGCGGCGTCGTTCGCGCCGCTGCAGACGGAGGGTTCGCGGGCGTAGCCCGTTTCTGAACGCCTACTGCTCCTGCGCTTCGATCGCCTTGCGCTGATCCTCCGCCTGGCGGTCGACCGTTTTCTGCACGTCCCGGGCCTTCTGCTCCTGGGCTTTCATGCCGTCCCACGGTGTCGTTACGGCGGCCGCCGCCTTCGGCGTGGGCGGCTGCTCGGGTTGCGGCGGCTTGGAGCAGGCCAGGCAGGCCAGGGCGAGAAACGACGGCAGCACGAAGCGTTTCATGGCGGTGATCTCCATGGGGAACCCGCAGTCTCTATCTCCGGGGCCGCTCAGCGCAATCGCGCGCCGTAGAAACCGTCGGCTTCATCCACGCGCGTCGGCCAGCCGAACAGCGCGGAGAGCCGTTCGTCGGCGATGAGCCGGGCTTTCGGCCCCTCATCGAACAGACGCCCGTCCCGAAGCATCACCACGTGCCCGATCTCCGGCACGATCTCTTCTACGTGGTGGGTGACGAGCAGCAGCGTGGTGCCCTCGCGGGCGAGCTGGCGCAGCAGGTCGAGAAAACGTCGGCGCGTGCCCGGGTCCAGCCCCGCGCAGGGTTCGTCCAGGAGCAGCGCGCGCGGCGAGTGCGCGAGCGCCCGTGCGATCAGCACCCGGCGCGCCTCGCCAGTCGACAGCGTGGCGACGTCGCGGTCGGCCAGGTGCCTGGCCTGCACGCGGTCGAGCGCCTGCATCGCACACTCGCGCATCGCCGCGTCGACCGCGTGATCGAGGCCGAGCGTCAGCGCGGCGAAAAAACCGGAGAGCACCGCGTTCAGTGCCGTTTCGTGCGTGGCCTCGAACTCACGCCGCAGGTCCGACGACACCACGCCGAGCAGTGCCCGCAGCTCGGCCACGCTCCAACGCTCGCGACCGAACACGCGCAGCACGGGGGAGCCGTCGTCGTGCACGAGCGGGTAGATTCGTCGTTCGATCAGCTTCACCAGTGTCGACTTGCCGGAGCCGTTCGGTCCGAGGATCGCGGTGTGCTGGCCCTGCGCGATGGCGAGGGAGATGTCGTCGAGCAGCGCCCGGTCGTCGCGGCGTACCGTCGCGCGATCGACGACCAGCAGGGGCGTGCGGATGTCCATCCGTCGAGCTTAACCCGATGTACCATGACGCGGACATCCGGAGCCTTCCATGCATCCACGACTCTCCCACTGGCGGCTCGATGGCCGCACCGCGCTGGTGACCGGCGCAAGCAAGGGCATCGGTTACGCCTGCGCCCGCGAACTGGCCGCGCTCGGTGCCGACGTGCTGCTCATCGCGCGCGACGGCGACGCGCTTGAAGAGGTGTGCGACGAACTGTCCGAGGAATGTCCCGACGTCGAGGTCATGGGCATGGCCGCGGACCTCACCGATGCCGAAGACCGGCTCGCCGTGTTCGACTGGATCGCCGACCTCGACGTCGAGCTGTCGCTGCTGGTGAACAACGTGGGCGGCAACCTCGTGAAGCCCACGCTCGACTACACGTCGGACGACTACCGCGGCATTTTCGAGCTCAACGTGTTTTCCGCTTACGAGATGTGCCGCCTCGCGCAGCCGCATCTCGTGCAGCATGCGAACGCCGCCATCGTCAACGTGGGCTCGGTCTCGGGCATCGTGCACGTACGCACGGGTTCGCCCTATGGGATGACCAAGGCGGCGCTGCACCAGCTCACCCGCAACCTCGCCTGCGAATGGGCCGAGGACGGCATCCGGGTCAACGGCGTCGCACCGTGGTACATCCGCACCCAGCGCAGCGAGCCCGCGCTGGCCGATGCCGAATACCTCGACGAGGTGCTCGACCGCACGCCCATGGGGCGCATCGGCGAGCCCGAGGAGGTTGCCGGCGTGGTCGCCTTCCTCTGCCTGCCGGCCTCCGGTTACGTCACCGGCGAGATCGTCGCGGTCGACGGCGGTTTCCTGCGTTACGGCTTCTGAAGTGGACACGGCGGGACGGGGCGGTCAGAATCGCCCGCCCCGTAGGCTATCCCCCACCGGCATGAACATCGGTATCGACTTCGGCACGAGTTATTCCGCCGCCGCGACCTTCGTCGGCGGCACGCTCACGCCGATCCGCTTCGGCGGCGCGGGCCAGTTCCGCAGCGCCGTGTTCTTCCCCGAGGTAGTGCCCGATCCGGCCGACATGCGGCGTCGCCGCGCCGAGTCGGCGGCCGCCACCGTCGAGGGGTTCCGCGACGCGTTGTTCGGCGAGGAGGCCGTGGAGGCCTACCTCGAATACGGCGACGGCAACCTCATCGAATCGCCGAAGTCGATGTTCGGCTACCGGATGGACCCGCAGGTACGCCGGGTGATCGTGCACATCGCTACCTACATCCTCGAACACATCCGGCTTGCCGCCAGCGAGCAGCTGGGTGAGACGGTGCGCACGGCGGTGATTGGACGTCCGGTGCATTTCCGCAGTTCGATGGGCGACAAGGGGTCGGAGCAAGCGGTGGCGATCATCCGCGAAGCCGCCACCGCCGCGGGCTTCACGCAGGTGTCGTTTCTCGAAGAGCCCGCCGCCGCCGCGATGCATTACCACAAGCAGCTGGCGACCCGCCAAACCGCGCTGATCGTCGACATCGGCGGCGGCACCACCGACGTCGCGTTCGCCGAGTTGGGCGGCGACACCCTGCCGCGCATCCTGCGCACGTGGGGCCTGGCCAAGGGCGGCACCGACCTGGACGTCAACCTGAGCATGCGAAGCTTCATGCCGCTCATGGGCAACAACGTCACGCGCGTGCCGGTGCACCATTTCGTCGAGGCGGCGAGCGTGCACAACCTGCCCAAGCAGCGCGAGTTCCGCCGGCAGGATTACCGCTTCATCGACGAGCCCTGGCAGTCGCGCCTGCGCGCCCTGCAGGAGCCCGGCGCCACCACGCGCCTGAACCAGACCGCCGAACGCAGCAAGATCGACCTATCCAGCGGCGACGCGACGCAGGCCGACCTCGGTTTCCTCGAGCGTGGGCTGGGCGCGGCGGTCACGCGGGATGACCTCGACCAGGCGGCCGAGCCCTTCGTCGAGCGGGTGCAGCGCCTGCTCGCCGAGGTGCGCGACGCGTGGCCCGGGGAGCCTGCGAGCATTTTCCTCACCGGTGGCACCTCCCGTTCACCGATCGTGAAGGAGGCCGTGCGGGCGAGCTTTCCCGACATTCCCCTCGTGCACGGGGATCCGTCGCTGGGCGTCGTCTCGGGACTGGCGGTGGCGGCCACCGAACTGGCGCCACCGTCCACCTGATCCGCCGGGCGCTCAGGGACAGGCGCGCAGCTGGTCGCGCAACTGCGCGTCCTTCGCGTCGAGCGGGGCGCGCTGGCTTTTGAAGGCATTGCGTATCGCACGCTGGTTCGCCTCGGCCTCGTCGCGCAGCGCCGCACAGGTCTCCGCGCCGCTGAGCCGCCGGCAGCGGTCTTGCACCCAGACATAGTTGCCTTGCGTGGCCGAGGCGTAGTCGGTATGCCGGTTGAGTTCGGGGGCGGACCCGGCGGGCACGTCGGCCGCCAGGGGACCGGACACGGCGCCCAGCACGCCCAAGGGCGCCAGGTAAAGCGCCGGATCGCCGTTGTCGCTGAGATAGGGTTTGCCGTCGGTGGCGCGCACGCACCCAAACAGCCGGGGCAGCGGCGGCATGGGCCGCGCGGGCGCCGGGTCGGACAGGCGCTCCGGCGCGTCGACAGCCGCCGTCCGCGGCGCCGGTGTGGATGCCGCGGGCGCGGGATCGTCCAGGTGGATCACCGCCTGGCGTTGACCGCGCGCGCAGGGCGACTGCTGGTAGACGGTCTGCCCGTTCGCCAGGCACTTGTAGACCGTCGCGGCCGACACACCGGCGACCCCGTCGGCGACCGCGATGGCGGCGATCAGAACGAGGCGGTATGGTCTTCGCATGCCAGCCCCACCGTCAGCGCGCCTTCGCCGACGTTGACCATGCCGGTGATGCCCATGGGGGTTTCGAGCATCTCCACGCCCGCGTCGGCGCAAGCGCGCACCAGTGCCGCGTAGCCGGGCAGGTCGCGCATCACGTCCAGGTCGCCGCCGTAGCTGAGCGACAACGACGGCACCAGGAGCCCCGCCTGCACCCGACGGGCCGCGTAGTCGAACAGCGACTGGGCGCCCTGCTCGAAGCCGCGCACCTTGCCCACGGGGCCGGTCTCACCGCGATGCGCCCGGAGGATGGGCTTGATGTCCAGCGCCGTGCCGAGCATCGAGGTGAACAGGCTGACGCTGCGATCGCCCTTGCTGCGCGCCCGCGAGCGCAGGTAATTCAGGTCGCGCGGCAGCAGGTAGCCGTAGCTGGCGTCGGCCACGCGCGCCGCGCGCTCGCGCACCTCGGCGGGCGAGCGGCCCTCACGGATCATCCGGGCGGTCTCGGCCACCATCGGGCCGGCCCCCGCGAAGATGTTGCGCGAGTCCACCACACGCATCAGGAACGGCCCGGAGCGCCCGGCCGCCTCGCGGATGGGGCGGTAGTTCTTGAGGATGGCGAAACTGGCCCGGATCACGGTGTCGTGGATCGGGCTACGGGTGGCCATGATGGTGAGGCAAACCACGCAGTCGTATTCCCCGACCATGCGTTCGAGGAACAGCTGCTGGACGTCCTCGGCGGTGGCCGGTTCGGTGTCCGCCGCATGGCTGCGGTCACCCAGCTTGCGCGCGATGAAGCGGGCGATCTCCGCCGGCGCGCGGTCGTCGAGGAAAGACTCCCCGTTGACGTTGACCTTGATCGGCATCACGGTGATGCCGTTGTCTTCGATGAAACCCTGCGGCACGTCGCACGCCGCGTCGATCGCCATGCCGATGCGCATCCGGCACCCTCCCCGTAGACGACACCCGGATGCGCCCTTCGCGCCCGGCCACGTGCCTGGCACGGATGCTACACTCGCACGAATCACTTGGCACCTCGCCGGCGTGGCGTCGCCGGTAACCCCGCCGTCGGCCACCCATCCAGGGCGATACCCGGCCGCCGGCGCCAGCGCGTTCCGGATTCCCATGAAAACCAAGCTCGAGATCGTCTCCAACTGGCTGCCGCGCTACACCGGCACGCCCCTGGAGGCCTTCGGCCAGCACATCCTGCTGACCAACTTCGGCCACTACGTCGAACGCTTCGCCCAGGACCACGGCGTGGAGGTGCGCGGCCGTGACCGGCCCATGCCCAACGCCACCGCCGACGGCATCACGCTGATCAACTTCGGCATGGGCAGCCCCAATGCCGCCACGGTCATGGACCTGCTCAGCGTCATCGAGCCCATGGCGGTGCTGTTCCTGGGCAAGTGCGGCGGCCTCAAGCGCAAGAACGCCATCGGCGACCTGATCCTGCCGATCGCGGCGATCCGTGGCGAGGGCACGTCCAACGACTACCTGCTGCCGGAGGTGCCGGCACTGCCCGCGTTCCAGTTGCAGCGCGCGGTGTCGACGATGATCCGCGACCTGGGCCACGACTACTGGACGGGCACCGTCTACACCACCAACCGGCGCGTGTGGGAGCACGACGAGGGCTTCAAGGACTACCTGCGCCGCACGCGCAGCATGGCCATCGACATGGAAACCGCCACGATCTTCGCGGCGGGCTTCGCCAACCACATCCCCTGCGGCGCCCTGCTGCTGGTCTCCGACCAGCCGATGATCCCCGAGGGCGTGAAGACCGAAACCAGCGATGCGGCGGTCACGGCCAACTTCGTCGAGCGCCACATCAAGATCGGCGTCGAGGCGCTGAAGCTGGTCCGCCGCCACGGTCGCAGCGTGAAGCACCTGCGCTTTGCCGACGACGCCGACGGCGACGCGTCGATCCTCTGAGCCTGGCGCAAAAAAAGACCGCCCGTGGGAGCGGGCGGTAGTTCCGGGGAAATTTGCGAAGGTGGCGCGCCGTCACGGCGCGCCCCTCGGTCTTGTTGTGATGCGGATCAGAGCGAGAAGTCGTACTCGGCCGACAACTGCACGTAACGCGGCGTCTGGAAGCCGGTCGGGATCTTGTACGTGCTGCCCGACAACGACGCACCGCTGCCGTCTTCGCCCACTTCGTTGATCGTGGTGGTGTGCTGCTTGTTGAAGATGTTGAAGACGTTCGCCGACACCGTCAGGCCCTTCGCCCAGGCGGGCTTGTAGGACGCGTTCAGGTCGATGTTCCAGTAGGTCGGCGTGCGGCCGACCGAGCCGCGCTTCATCACCATGCCGTCGCAGTACAGGTAGGCACCCGAACCGTAGCCGCCGTTGACCTGGCCGTCGATCGGATTCAGGCCGTAGCAGTTCTCCGGACGACCGGTCTGGAACACGCCGTTGGCGCCCACCATCCATTCGTCGGTGATCTGCCACGCGCCGTACACCTTGAGGGTGTGCTTACGGTCGTTGGGCAGGTAGCCGTTGGTGCCGGCCATGATTTCCGGATAGTCGAACAGCTCGGTGGTGCCGGTGTCGGCCTGGCCGTTGCTCGAGTCCACGCCGCCTTCGGAGTTGCCGCGCAGGTGCGACCAGACGTACGACGCCTTGAGGTACCACACGTTGTCGAAGTTGCGTTCGGCGGTGAGCTGCAAGGCCTCGTACGAGCGCTTGTAGCTGGGCTCGCCGATGTCGTTGCCGGACAGGTTGATGTTGTAGAGCGTGCCGGTGGCGTCGAGCGGCGTGCGCAGCGTGACCTTGCTGCCCGGGTTGAAGATGTAGCAGCCCGGGATGTTGGAGAACGGCGGCGTCAGGCTCGTCGTGTCCAGGTTGGTGCCGTAGGTGGCATTGGCGTACTTGGCGATCGGGCGGAAGTCGCACGAGTCGTCGATGCCCGTGAGGATCTTGCGGTAGATCGCCTTGGCGCCGAGCGTCCAGTCACCCACCTGCTGCTGGGCGCCGAGGATGAACTCACGCTGCTTGAACGGCTTGAGGTCCTGGGTGGCGACCGACTGCGGGTTCGGTACCACGCCGGCCTCGCCGTTCTGGTACACCGGCTGCGTGCGCGCCGGGAAGGCGGCGGCGTAGCCGGGCGGCAGGGGGCCGAGGCCGATCGGTGCGCCGGTCTGCGGGTCGGTGCCCTGGTAGCTGAAGTACTGCTGCTGGTAGATCGACGCCGAGGCGCCGCGCAACGCGACGTTGCCGTCCAGCGGCAGCGAGTAGTCGCCGGCGCTGCCGTAGATCTTCAGCGTGGAGTCGCCGTGCACGTCCCACGAGAAGCCCAGGCGCGGCTGCCAGCTGTGCACCTGCTTGACGTAGGTCTGGCCGAGGCTGTTGGTGTTCTCGAAGCCGTCGTTGCGCACGCCGATGCGCGCCATGAAGTTGTCGGTGACGTGCCACTCGTCCTGCAGGTAGTACGACTTCTGCGTGATCCCCACCTGGGCACCCGTGGCGAAGATCGTCTGCTGCACGACGTTGTCCGACGGCGCCGTGGTCGGGGCGTAGCCGAGGATGCTCTGCGGGATCGACGAGTAGGTATAGAGCGCACCGCCCTCGTAGGACGTGCCGGTCGAGGTCGCGAAGTGATCCCGTGCCCAGCCCGCCTTCAGGTCGTGATCGCCGAGGTGGTACTCGAAGTCGATGCGGCCGGCGTTGCGCTTGTCTTCGCCGTCGGGCGTATTGAGCGAGCCCGCGAAGCCGCAGTGCGGCAGGGCCGGCGCGCTGCCGCTGGTCACCGGCGTACGGTTGTCGGTGATGCCCGGGCAACCCGGCGAGTTGGCGGCGTCGAAGATGTTGCCGTCGTACGTTTCGACGATGCCATTGGCGGCGGTGGCGAAATTGGTGCGGCGGCTCTTGTTCTTACCGTACTGCGCGGTGATCGTGAAGTCGTCGGTGACGTAGCTGGTGTACTTCAGAATGTTGGTCATGCCGCCGGTCTTGTCGTAGACCTGGCCGAGGTAATCGCCCCGCTGCGGCTGGTTGTTCGCATCGTACGAGTAGCCGTAGACGCGCTGCGACTCGGTCTGCGTGTCGCTGAAGCCGGTGTATTCGAGGATGTTGCTGTCGTTGATGTTCCAGTCGAGCTTGACCAGGTAGGTCGGCGCCTTGAACGTGGTGCGGTTGTAATTGCCCGAGCCGTCGGCGGGGCCGTAGTACGAATCGTTGGTGCGCGTGCCGCCGACGAGGGCGAACATGAACAGCTTGTCCTTGATCAGCGGGCCGCCGAGCCAGGCGTTCCAGCGCTGGCCGAAGTCGGTCGCGCCGCCGCTGTTGTTGTTGCCGATCAGGAAGTTCTGGTTATGGCGGTCGTTGCGGTACAGCGTGCCGTTGTTGAGGTAGACGTTCGGCTGCTGCGACTGGAGCTGGTACGGGTTCCAGGTGTAGTCGACGCCGCCCTTCCACTCGTTCGTGCCGCGCTTGGTGTTGACCGAGATCACGCCGCCGGTGGAGTTGCCGTAGAGCGCGTCGTAGCCGCCGTCCTGCACTTCCTGCGAGTCGATCGCTTCGAACGGCACCTGCGAATAACGCAGGCCCTGGAAGAAGTTGGTCAGGTTGAAGCCGTTGACGTAGTAGCTGTTCTCGGCCACCGAGGCGCCGCCGAACGAGGCGAGGTTGCCGAACGCGGCGTCGCCACGGGTGGCACCCGGCGCGAGCAGGGCGACCGCGGTCTGGTTACGCGCGATCGGCAGGGCCTTGATCTGGTCGGAGGTCAGCACGGTAGTCGTCTGCGCCGAGGCCACGTCGATCGGCGGCAGGGCGTTGGCGCGCACCGACACCGTGCCAAGGTCCTGCGCGCTGGCGGCGGACGCGCCGGCCGCGCTGGATGCGAGGTTCAGGTTGAAGCCCTGGCCGGCGACGACCTGCACTTCGCGGGTCTGCGTCTGGCCGTTCGTGCCGGAGGTCACCTTGTAGGTGCCCGGCGGCAGCGACACGATGTTGAAGCGTCCATCGCTGCCCACGGTGGCGGAGCGGCTCACGCCGTTGCCCGTGTTGGTGGCCGTGATGGTGGCACCCGGTTGGGCGGTGCCGAACACGCTGCCTGAGGTGCTTTGCGCCATGACCTGGCCGGACACGACGCCCAGGCCCAAAGCGATGGCGAAAGCAAGGGAACGCCGCGCGGCGCTCCGGTACGAATAACGCGAATCCATGAATCGTCTCCCCGAAAATTGGTGCAAGTCACCGCGCATACCCGGCAAGGTGCGCGGCAGTGTTCTCGTCTGGCCGTCCCAAGCCCCCTCGCGGCATGGCTGCGCTCCACGCGTGCCGCCGCCCGTGCCGGTTAACGAAACCGAAACAAGCGTGCTGAAGCTACGCGCGGTGGTGGGAGCGACTCAATGCCAGAAGCATGAACGAAAGAGATTGCGGGGATTGCGCAGTATCCGTTCGCAAGGGTGACCGCCCTTTTTTTGCGGCGTTACGTAAGCCCATGCGTGAAGCCCCGGCGAAAAGCCAAGGAATTGCCCCGTGGCTTAACCCTATGATGAAACAAGTTTCATCATCGAAATTAGTTATTGCGGTGGGTGTTCGACGAAAAGCCGGTGTTCTTGCGGTGTTCCCGACAAAAAGTTCGTCACGGACGTCCGGGGACCCTCCCGGCGACCTTATGGCGCGGAGGGTGGTTCGATCCCGCGAGCCGTGGCGCTGTGGCGATCTAGTAGGGCCAGAGCGCGTTGCACCTGGGCGTTTCGTGGGGAGACCTTGGTGTCCACCCTCGAGGCGAAGTTCCGTACAAGGGAGCGGTCGTCCTTGTCGAACGCGGGGGACTGTCCGGGCAGCGAGAGTGGACACCGAAGGCTCCGACCTCACCGTCCGAGCCGGCCGCGCGGCCTGCATCCATGCGACATCCCCGCACTTGCGCGACCAACTCAAAAAAAGGCCGCCCGTGATGGGCGGCCAATATCTGGGGAAACGTACTGCGTTTTTTCGTTATGCGATGTCAGAGCGTGAAGTCGTAACGGGCGCCGAACCGGACGTAGCGTGGATCCTGGAAGGAGCGGGCACGCTTGTAGTTGGGGTTGGGCAGGCCGGACGCCGTCTCTCCGGTTTCGAAATACTGGGTCGCGCGCTGCTTGCCCAGGATGTTGAAGACGTCCATCGTGAACGACAGCTTGTGATCGGCGAATGCCGGCTTCCAGGCCGCGCTCATGTCGAGCGTGTAGGTCCACGGCGTGCGGCCGAACGTGCCACGCTTGGCCGGTTCGCCGTTGCACCAGAAGTAGTTGTTCTTGTAGTTGAACGGGTCGCCACCCGCCGAGCTCGGGCGCAGCCCCAAACAACTGACCGGGTAGCCCGACGCGATGCGGGTCACCGTGGAGAACTGCCACTCGTCGGTCGGCGCGAACGTGCCGTACACGCGCAACTGGTGCTTCTGGTCGTTCGGCAGGTCGCCGTTCGTGTTCTCCATGATCTCCGGGAAGTCCCAGCTCTCGGTGGTCGACACGTCCGCCTGCACGATATTGGAATCAAGCTGGCCTTCGGAGTTGCCGAAGCTGCGCGAGTACGTGTAGTCGACCTTGCCATACCACTTGTCGCTGAACTGGTGCTCCAGGTACAGGTCGATCATGTAGTAAGAACGCTTCGCCTTGGGCTCGCCGATGTCGGCGGCGGTCAGCGGCACGCTGAGGTACTGGCCCGGGGTCGGTGCCAGCGTGAAGGTATTGGCGCGACCCGGGTTGAACAGCCAGCAACCCGTGCTGGCGGCGATACCGGCGGCCACCTGGGCGCTGAGGCCGTTGCGATCGCCCCAGGCCTGAAGCGGACGCGGATCGCAGGTGTCGTCGATCAGGCTGCGCAGCCGGCGATACATCGCCTTGGCGCCGCCCGTCCAGTTGTCACCCAACTGCTTGTCGAAGCCCAGGATGTACTCGTCCTGGTAGTACGAATGCAGCTTCTGGGCCGACACGGTCTTGGCGTCGGGCGGGGTGCCGTTCGCGCCGTTGTTGAAATAGACGCCCGACCACGGGCCCTGGCCCAGGCCGGTCGGCACGCCGGTCACCGGATCGATGCCGGTGAAGCTGAAGTACTGGGACGGGTAGCTGGACGGGCCGGCACCACGCACCGCGACGGAGGTGGGCAGGCCCAGGTGATAGCGACCCGCGTTGGCGTAGATCTTCAACGTGCTGTCGCCATAGACGTCCCACGACGCGCCCAGTCGCGGATCCAGCTGGTGGCGGGCGTTCGCGTAAGCCTGACCCGCGCCGTTGTAGTTCGTGAACTGCTCGTTGCGCAGGCCGATGTAGCCATGCCAGCGATCGGTGATCTGCCAGTTGTCTTCGACGAACTGCGAACGCTGGTTGGTGCGGGCCGAGGTGCCCGTCGAGAGCGCGGTGGACTCCACGAAGTAGCCGTTCGGGAAATCGGCGGGGTTGTAGAGGGCGGGACTCAGGCCGAGGCTCGTGAGTCGGTCGCGGATCGCCTGTCCGTCACCCAGGTCGTTATAGTTGTAACCCGTGCCACCAACGGGCACCGCACCCCAGGTCGCGCGGAGCACGTAGTTATCCATGCCGGCGCGCAGATCGTGGTCGCCCAGGCGATACTCGATCGACGCGCTCCAGCCGCGCGTGCTGTCCTTGGATCCCGGCAAAAGGGACGTCGTCGCGCCGACGGTACAGCCGGTCTGCGGGTTGCCGGCGAACGCGACGCGGTTATCCGTGATGCTCGGGCACGCCGTGCCGGAGGCCGACGTTACCGTCTGCTGATGGTCCGAGTTCGAGCGCCCGTACATCGCGCTGAGGGTGAGGTCATCGGTGATATAGCCGGTGTAGTGGCCGATGTACGTCTGGCCGCCCGGCGTACCGTTGGTCTGGGTGCCGTTGTAGTTCTTGGTGTACTGGTGGCCGAGATACGGACCGCGACCCGTGGTGTAGTTGTAGGCGTAGATCGACGAGTCGGTGGTCTCGGTATCGCCGATGCCGGTGAACTCGAGGATGTTGTTATCGGTGATGTTCCAGTCGATCTTGCCCAGCCAGCGGCTGATCTTGCTGGTGTCGCGCTCATCGTCGCTGACGGTGGTTGGGCCGGTGTATTTGCCGGTCTGCTTGATCCAGTCGGCGGCGGCGAAGAAGAACAGCTTGTCCTTGATCAGGGCGCCACCGAGCGAGCCGGAGTACTGCAGGTTGTCCTGGTCGCGCTGCGCGTAGAGGTTGCCGCGTTGATACGGGGTGCCGTCGCGGAGGTTGACGTTGCGCGGCTGCTGCTGCAGCTGGCTCGGCGACCACAGCACCTGGATGTCGCCCTTCCATTCGTTCGAACCGCGCTTGGACACGACGTTGATCACGCCGCCGGTCGAACGGCCGTATTCCGCGCCGTAGCCGCCGATGAGCACCTGCTCCTGGTCGATGGCGTCGTAGGGCAGCTGGCGCGAACTCACGCCCGTGAGCGGGTTCGTCGCCTGGAAGCCGTTGATGTAGTAGGCGTTCTCCGAGGCCGATGAACCGCCGAAGGACAGCGCGTTGCCGTAGCCGCGGGCTGCCGGCGTGGTGCCGGGGGCGAGCAGCGCGACCGAGCTGATCGACGTGCGTGCGATGGGCAGCTTGTTGAGCTGGTCGGCGGTGAGCACGGTGCGCGAGTCGACCGAGCTGACGTCGATGCTGGGCAGGGCGTTGGCGGTGACCTGCACGCCGCCCAGATCCGTCGGGCTGGCTGAGGCCGTGGCGGCCGCGAACGACACCTCGGTGCCCTGGGCGATCTGCGTGGATACATTCTTGTGCGAGTCGACAACGGCGCCGTTGTGCATCAGGCTGACCGTGTAGTTGCCGATGGGCATCGAGTTCGCGCGATAGCGGCCGCTGGCGTCGACGGTGATGTCGCGGCGCAGGCCGGTGTCGGTGTTTTCGATGTGCACGACGTCACCCGGCGTGGCCGAGCCGAAGATCGAGCCGGTGGCGTTGCTCTGTGCGGCGGCGCTGCCGGCGCCACCGATGGCGACGGCGATGGCGGTGGCGAGGACGAGTCGTCGCCGGTGGCGAGCGAGCGGACGTGTGATGGACTGCATGGGACCTACCCTCCTGGAAACGTGTGGACGAAGCGACCCGCATCCGCGCGGCACGCGGACGTTCCACCCTCGCGGGCGGGACGGGTCACGGGGTTGGAAAAGCGTCTCAAGCGCCGTTCGCCTCTTCGTGGGCACACGGCGTAAGACGTCAAGGCAAGCGGACGGGCGCGCCCTGTGCGGTGGGTAGGAGCCAAAGCGGGTGTGGCATGTCGGTTCTCCCCAAAACGAGCAAACGCCGGATGGCGAAAGCCGGTTAGCGTGTTCACCTGCCCCTGGAACACGCGTGGCCGACGGCACCGAATCGATGCGTGAAAATAACGTAAACCCCTGTTACTCAAGGGAACAATAAGAATAAGTCCTAGGCAGGTTCTTGCGCCTCATGGCAAGATATTGCGATATCTCGCGACGTCGCGGCCTTGCGCGTGTTCCTTGCCGGATCGACTCACTCCGCTTAGCGTCAGGCGCATGGAACTCGTCATCACCCTTCTCGTGCTGTTGCTCGTCGTGGCCTTGTCCGGTGCGCTCGTGCGCGTGCTGCCGTTCCGGTTGCCGCTGCCGCTGATACAGATCGGCCTGGGTGCCTTTCTCGCCCGGCCGCTGGGCGTGCGTCTGGACTTCGACCACGAACTGTTCTTCCTGCTGTTTATCCCTCCGCTGCTGTTCGCCGACGGCGCCCGGATTCCCAAGCGTGAGTTGTTCCACCTGCGCGGACCGATCCTCGCGCTGGCGGTGGGCCTGGTGTTCTTCACCATCGTGGGCATCGGCTACTTCGTGCACTGGATGATTCCGCCGGTGCCGCTCGCGGTGGCGTTCGCGCTCGCCGCGGTGCTCTCGCCGACCGATGCGGTGGCGGTGTCGTCGATCACCGGCGGCACGAAACTGCCGCCTCGCCTGGAGCACATTCTTTCCGGCGAGGCGTTGCTCAACGACGCATCGGGCCTGGTGGCGCTGCAGTTCGCCGTGGCCGCCGAACTCACGGGTCGTTTCTCGCTGCCGGGCGCGGCGCTGGATTTTTGCCTGATGTCGGCCGGCGGTATCGCCGCGGGTATCCTCGTGGGCCGCACCTTCGTGTTGTTCCGCCGGCGGCTGGTGCGCTGGAGCGACGAGGTCGATCCGGCGAGCCAGGTGGTGATGCTCCTGCTGTTGCCCTTCGCGGCCTACCTGCTTGCCGAACACTTCGGCGCGTCGGGCATCCTCGCCGCCGTCGCCGCGGGCATGACGCTGAGTTTTACCGACGTCGGCAAAGGCAGCTACGTGGCGACGCGCATGCAGACCATGGCGGTGTGGTCGATGGTCGAGTTCACCTTCAACGGCCTCATCTTCCTCCTGCTCGGCATGCAGCTGCCCGGCATCGTCGGTGGCGCGAAGCTCGATCTGGCCCAGGCGGGCGGGGGCGAGCTGTGGTATCTCGCCGGCTACGTCGTGGCGATTACCCTGGCCCTCGTGGTGCTGCGCTTCGTCTGGGTGTGGGTGTCGCTGCGTTTTTCCTTCGTGCGTGCACTGCGCAAGGGCGAGACGCGTCCCAAGGTCGGCACGCGGCTGGTCTGGACGACGGCGCTCGCGGGCGTGCGTGGCGCCATCACGATGGCGGGCGTGTTGTCGCTGCCCCTGATGAAAGACGAGGGCGTGCCGTTTCCCACGCGCGAGCTGATGATCTTCCTCGCTTCGGGTGTGATCCTGTGCACGCTGGTGTTGGGCGCCATCGGGCTGCCGTTGCTGGTCCGCGGCCTTCGGTTGCCCGGTGAAGACCCGCGCATACGCGAAGAGCGCAAGGCACGCGCGCTTGCCGCCGAGGCCGCGTTGCGCGGTATCGGCGAACACCACAAGCGCGTCGAGGCGGAAGGTGACGAGCATGCCATCGCGCTGGCGTCGCGCGTGGCGGCGCGGATCATGGGCGACTACCAGCAGCGCCTGGAAGCCGCCGGCGAGGAAGGCGAGGTACCCGAACGGGCGCGCGCCGAAGCCGGCACTGAACGCACGCTGCGTCTGGTCGCCTTACGCGCCGAACGCGACGAGCTGCGCGCGTTGCGCCGTCGCCACGAGATCAACGACGAAACGCTGCGTACGCTCGTGCACGAAATCGATCTGGCCGAAGCGGCGCTTGTCGGTCTGCACCCCGGCTAGGCCAGGCCGAAGAATCGTTCGGCCGTGCGCGTGGTCGATTCGGCCAAGGCCTCCGGCGATTCGCCGCGATCGCGCGCGACCTCATCGCGGATGTGCGCGAGGTACATCGGTTCGTTGCGCCGGTCCTTGGGCATCGGGCGTAGCGTGCGAGGCAGCAGGTAAGGCGCATCTGTCTCGATCATCAGCCGGTCCGACGGGACGCGCTTCACGAGCTCGCGCAGGTGTGCGCCGCGGCGTTCGTCGCAGATCCATCCGGTGATGCCGATGTGGCAGTCCAGGTCGAGGTAATCGCGCAGGGCATCGCCGTCGTCGGTGAAACAATGCACCACCGCGGCCGGCACCCGGTCGCGATAGTGCCGCAGGATGGCGATGAAATCGGGGTGCGCGTCGCGCTGGTGCAGGAACAGCGGCTTGCCCACCTCGACCGCGATCGCCAGCTGACGTTCGAACACGTCGCGCTGTACGTCCCGGGGCGAATAGTTGCGGTTGTAATCGAGCCCCGTCTCGCCGACCGCGCGGACCTCGGGTTCGGCCACGAGCTGGCGCAGCACCTGGTCGGTGGCCTCGTCGTAGTCGATCGCATGGTGCGGGTGCACCCCGGCGGTGGCGAACAACCGCCCCCCGCTGCGCCGGGCCAACGCCAGGGCCTGCTCGCTGCCCTCGCGCGACGCGCCGGTCACCACCATGCGTCTTACCCCGTGGGCGCAGGCCCTTTCGAGCACGGCGTCAAAATCCTGACGAAAGGAATCGTGGGTGAGGTTCGCGCCGATGTCGATCAAGTCCATGATTTGCTTTGCTTTGGGACGAGGGTTGGAAGGGCGTTCGCGCGCGTTATCCGCGCGCAACATTATGAATTTAAACGCATAGATGCTTGTGCATCGAGTCTTTACGCAACTTTTCGCCTAGGCCATCCGGAAACGAAAAAAGTTACCGTCAAAAGATTGACGTTCGTATTTTCGTGCTGTTAGGTTCCAGAGACGGTCGTCATGAAGACGACGTCCAGGGAGCGCGTGCAGGGGAAGAAGACCTTTCGGCAGGGGTTGCCCAAGCGGGCATCCAAGGGAAGGCGACCGGCAACCGGTCGTCTGCCATCAGCACCAGCAGCAGGGGTAGTGCATATGGTAATTCGCAATCGCGCGAGGATGCTTGTCGCCTCGATGTTTCTGGGCCTCGTGCCCGCCGCCGCATTCGGGGCCGACACGGCGTCCGTCGGCAAGATCAACGTCTCGAACCTTCGTGCGCCGGGCGGCTACGACCGCTTCATCGTCACCTACCGTGACGGCACCCGCGAACGCACCAGTGCGTCCGCCGCGACCCAGGCGGTCTCGGCCGCGCTGTCGCGAACCTCGGCCACGAGTGCCTCTCTTCGCGCAGGCCAGGGCATGGCGGCCATACAGGCGACCTACGCACGCAAGCTCGCCACCGGCGCCGACCTGGTGCGCACCTCCCGCAAGCTCTCGCGGACCGACGCCGATGCGCTGATCCGCCAGATCGCCGCCGATCCGGCGGTGCGCCACGTCGAGGCGGACATCATCATGCGCCCGGGCGATGACATCCGCGCGACGGCGGTCAGCCCGTTCGTCCCCAACGACGCCAACTACCAGCGCTACCAGTGGCACCTGCGCCCGGCCGACGGCACGTCCGAAAAGATCGGCAGCGACACCACGTCGTTCGCCAACCTCGGCGGCAGCAACGTGGCCAACGCCTGGAACCTCGCCGACGGCGAGGGCGTGGTCGTGGCCGTGCTCGACACCGGCATCACCCAGCACCCCGACCTCGACACCTCGCTCGCCGACGCGGGTTACGACTTCATCACCGACGCGTTCTACTCCGGGCGCAGCACCGACGGGCGCGTACCCGGCGGTTGGGATCCGGGCGACTGGACCACCGAAGACAAATACCTCGCCGCCAACGGCGGTTGCATCGACCCGTCGCAGGGCGACCAGCAGGAAGACTCCAGCTGGCACGGCACGCACGTGTCCGGCACGGTCGCCGAGCTTACGAACAACGGTACCGGCATGGCCGGTACCGCGTACCGCGCCAGAATCCTCCCGGTGCGCGTGCTGGGCCATTGCGGCGGCCTGAGTTCCGACATCGCGGACGCGATCGTCTGGGCCGCCGGCGGTCATGTCGACGGCGTGCCCGACAACAGTCACCCGGCGCAGGTCATTAACATGAGCCTCGGCGGCCGCGGCACCTGTGCCGCTGGCGACGTCACCGCCGATGCGATCGCCATGGCGGTCTCCCGTGGCACCACCGTCGTGGTATCGGCCGGCAACTCCAACGCCGACGCCGCCAACTACTCCCCGGCGGGCTGCCCGGGTGCGATCGCGGTCGCGGCCAACGGCATCGCGGGCAAACGCACCTTCTATTCGAACTACGGATCCACCGTGGCGCTGTCGTCGCCCGGCGGCGGCGTCTATGCGAACGACGGATCGTCGGGCACGCAGATCTACGCCGGTTTCGTCTGGCAGGCGATCAACGACGGCGCGCATGAACCGGGCGCCCCGGGTTACGGCGGCTTGGCTGGCACCTCGCAGGCCGCGCCGCATGTCAGCGGCACCGTGGCGCTGATGCTGTCGGCGATGAAGGGCGCGGGTCTGGCCGCACCGACGCCGGCCCAGGTCCGCAGCCTGCTCACGTCCTCGGCCAAGCCGTTTGCGTCCACGCCGGACAAACCGATCGGCAGCGGCATCGTCGACGCCTACGCCGCGATCAACAAGGCGCTGGGCAACGGGGGCGGCGATCCGGGCGAACCCGGCGACGCCACTGTGCTCGCCAACGGCGTGCCGATGACCGGCCAGCGCGGCGCGGCCGGCACGACGGTCGCCTATCGCATCGACGTACCCGAGGGCGCTCGAAATCTCGCGCTTCGCACCTACGGCGGTAGCGGTGACGTCTCGATCTACGTGAAGGCGGGTGCGATGGCGTCGTCCTCGAGCTACGACTTCACGTCGGCGAAGCCGTCGATCAACAGCGAAACGGTCATCGTCGCCCGACCGGCGGCAGGCACGTGGTACGTCACCGTCGACGCCGGCGGCAAGGCATTCGCCAACGTCACCGTGCAGGCCAGCTTCACCCGGCCATGAGCGACACCGGTCGGCGGGTTCGCCCGTCGACCGCGGCCGCGCGAGGGGACGTGGCCGCGATGTCTTGCGCCGGCGAGGGGGTCTTCGCCGGTGGGCGTGCAGGGAGGGGTCCCGACGCCGCAATGAGGGAGGTAAAGGTAATGACTTCACGAACAGTGGCACAGGCCGTCGGCCTCGTGCTGACGGGCATGTTCATCTCCGTGGGAGCGGCGCACGCCGCCGACACCCCGTCCGCGCCCACCGCGCCGCGCGCCGTAAGCGCCGGCGTCCAGGTCGCCATCGACCCGGTCACGCACCAGTTGCGGGCGCCGACCGACGCCGAGCGCGCCGCCTACGCCAAGGCATTCCAGGAGCGCCAGAGTCGCATCTCGGCCTTCGCCACGCAGCCGCGCACGCGGGCCGACGCGACCAAGACGTTGCGCACCGTCGATTTCGGCAACGGCATGCGCGGCAAGGCCGTCAAGCTGCCGCAGGAAATGATGAGCAGCGTGGTCGCCACGCGTAACGCGGACGGCACGATCAGCATCCATCACGACGGCGACGACAGCGCCGCGAAGGCACCGGAGGCCACCCGATGAATCGTCGCGGACTTCTCTACACCGCCCTGCTCGCGGCCGGACTGCTCGGCGCGATCAACGCGAGTGCCGCCCAGATCAAGATCGTCAACCAGGACGTCGGCACCGGCCAGGGCTTCGACGACCGGACGCCGGCCACGCCGATCGGCGGCAATCCCGGCACCACGTTCGGCCAGCAGGCGTTCAACGTCTTCCTGTTCGCCGCCGAGATCCATGGCGCCTACCTCAAGAGCAACGTCACCATCGTCAACAACGCGACCTTCGAGCCGCTGGAATGCGATGCCACCGGTGGCGTGCTCGGTTCGTCCGGACCGGTGTCGGTCTTCACCTTCGATAACGCCACCGGCAACGTCCCGGCCAATACCTGGGTGACCGGCGCCGAAGCCGACTCGATCGCCGGTGAAGACGGCGACCCGGGCAATGCGGACATCCAGAGCCAGTTCAACGGTGCGCTCGGTTCGCCCGGCTGCATCGAGGGCTCCAAGTGGTACATGGGCCTCGATCATCAGGTGCCCTCGGGCCAGATCGACTTCCTCAACGTGGTGCTGCACGAGATGTCGCACGGCCTGGGTTTCCTCGGCCTGGACAGCCTTTCCACCGGCCAGCCGTTCCAGGGCAAGCCGGACATCTACAGCTACTACGTCAAGTACAAGGGTACGCCCTGGTACAGCCTCACCGATGCGCAGCGTGTGTCGGCCTCCACCGACGATGGCAACCTCGCCTTCACCGGCGCGACCGTGATCGCCGAAGCGCCGCTCGCGCTGGCGCAACCCGACGTCTATCGCGTCAGCGCGCCGGCCGCCGCCGTGGGTGATTATCCTTACGCGCAAGCGAGCTTCGGCCCGCTCGCCACCGCCTCCAACTTCGCCGGCAGCGTCGTCCGCGCCGTGCCGAACGATGGCTGCTCGGCGATCACCAACGCCGCCGACATCGCGGGCAAGGTCGCGCTCATCGATCGCGGCAGCTGCGATTTCACGGTGAAGGCGCTCGCCGCGCAGACCGCCGGCGCCAGTGCCGTGCTGCTGGCCAACAACCAGGCCGCGGCGGTCACGCCCGGCGGCACTCCCGCCTCGCCGGTCAACATCCCGGTGATCCTGGTCAACCAGACCGCGGGCAATACGCTCAAGGCCAACCTCTCCGGCCTCACCGGCGCGGTTGGCAAGGGCAACGGCCTGGCGGGTACCAACGCCGACGGCGTGCAGATCTACGCGCCCGCGCAGCTGGCGCCGGGTTCGTCATTCTCGCACTACGACACCCGTCTTACCCCGAACGCGATCATGGAGTACGCGATCAGCCAGGATCTGCGCGGCGAGATCGACCTCGACCTGGGTCCGGCGCTGTTCAAGGACATCGGCTGGGGCATCGACTACAGCAACCAGTTGCTGCTGACCTGCGATACCGGCATCCCGCGCGTCGTGCCGGGCGGCATGATTATCGGCGCCAACGTGATCGCCAACGCGAAAATCCTCGCTGGCAGCGCCGCCGACGTGGGCGCGTACAGCACCGCGGTACGTAACTACGCCTCGCAGCTCGCGGCGAACGGCCTGGTGACCGCCGACCAGGCCAGCAGCCTCAACGCGTGCCTGTCCGACGATCAGGTCAAGGCCCAATACGCCGCCTGGGGTCCGCCCTCGGCACCGTCCGCCATCGCGCTGGGCAACAACACGGCGTTGAACGGACAGAAGGGTGCTGCCGGTGCCACCACGGCGTATTCGCTCGACGTGCCGGCCAACGCGAAGTCGCTGAGCCTGCGCACCTTCGGCGGCACGGGCGACGTGTCGATCAGCGTGACCGACCCCTCGGGCAAGGTGACCACGCCGGCGAATCGTCCGGGCAACTCCGAGATGTATACGGCCACGAAGCCGGCTTCTGGCACGTGGACGCTCACCGTGAAGGGCGAGAAGGCCTACACGAACGTGAGCGTGCTCGGTACGTACGTGAAGTAAACGCGCCACGCGAAGGGGCCCCGCCGGACGGGGCCTCTTCCGCCGCCTTCGGCGGCAAGGGGCAAAGGGGAACGGTTCTGGACGGCATGTCCGCCGCGCGAAGGCGACGGACCGGCGGCGGGCCGCGCACGGCGCGGCACGCGCATCTATTCGCTCATGAGCGGGCACTGGGAGGAAATTTTGTCGTGAATACCATCTATAGCAAGGTTTGGAACAAGTCGCTGGGCATGCTCGTCGTCGCCTCGGAATTCGCCCGGGCCAACGGCAAGGGCGGCTCCACCCGTCGCACGCGTGCCGCGATGGCGGCGCTACCCCTGGCCGCCGGCATGCTGCTGGCGCTGGGTAGCGCGCCGGCGCAGGCGGGCGACGGCAGCAACGTGTGCGGTGGATACCTGCTTGGCTTGCAGGGCAAGTCGCCCGTCGCCAACGGCAAGGATGCGTTCGCCTGCGGTACGTCGGCCAAGGCCGGTGGTGCCTACAGCACCGCCGTAGGCACGAAGGCCCGCACCAACGACAACGGCACCGCGCTCGGCTATGACGCTCAGGCCACGGGCGCATGGTCGACGGCGTTGGGACAGTCCTCTCGTGCGAGCGGTACCGATAGCGTCGCCGTCGGTGAGTCATCGGTGGCAAGCGGTTCAGCCAGCGCCGCGTTCGGTACCGACGCGCAGGCGACGGCGAAGAATTCGGTGGCGCTGGGCGAAAGCTCCATCGCCAACCGCGCGAACACGGTCTCGATCGGTTCGGTCAATGCCGAACGTCAGCTGACGAATCTCGCGGACGGTACGCAGGCGACCGATGCGGTCAACAAGCGCCAACTCGATACGGTTTCCGGTAACGTGGCGGGCGTGTCGACGCGTGTGGACACGCTGTCGCGATCGGTCGACGCGGTGTCGGGTCAGGTGGGGCAGTTGAGCGACGACGTGGCCGATGTCGCGCGCTATCACCAGGCCACCGGCCTCGGCGATGGCACCGACGACGCGCAGGCGATCGGCCAGTACGCGACGGCGTCGGGCTCGGGATCGTTCGCAGGTGCCGACGGCGCCAGCGCGTTCGG
>NZ_JAQLOK010000005.1:0-219313 GCF_034063545.1 Luteibacter sahnii | reverse complement strand
AAACCACCTCGTAGGTTGGGGTTAGTTTCGCCGAATTTCCCTACTTTGGGATGGCTCGAAAAGTTGGGGGGTGGTCACCGCGCAGACTCTACAACTCTGGTGGGAGGGCTACCGCAAAGCAGATCCTCGCCATGCGCTGAGCTATTCTCACCTCGCCGCCAAGCTCGCCGCGTATCGCGCCGCGTTGCCGACGGAGATGCGCCAAGGCTACAAGCCCGGCGAGCAAGCGGCGGTGGACTATTCGGGCATGCTCGCTTCTTATACCGATGAGGCCACCGGACAACCGGTGTCGGTGCAGGTCTTTGTGGGGGTCTTGCCCCACAGCTCGCTCATCTTTTGCACATGCACGCCGACCCAACGCGTGCCGGACTTTCTGAGCGCCCATGTCCAGATGTTCGACTACTTCCAAGGCACCCCTGCCCTGGTGGTCTGTGACAATCTGAAATCCGCGGTGCTCAAGGCCGGGCGGGAGCCGGTCTTTCAGCGCAGCTACTTGTCGCTGGCGCAGCACTACATGATGCTGATTCGGAATACTCGGCCCCGGCGGCCCCGCGATAAAGCACCGGCAGAATCCGCGGTGCGCATCGTCCAACAGCGCATTCTTGCGGTGCTGAACCAAGAATCGTTTGGCTCACTCGACGCGCTGAATGCCCGCATGCGAGTGCTGCTGGACGAACTCAATGACCGGCCGATGAAAAAGTACGGGCAAAGCCGCCGCGAGCGCTTCCTCGAGCGCGAACAAGGAGCGCTGCGGCCATTGCCTGCCGAACCGTACACCTATGCAGAATGGACCACGGTCCCGAAGGTACCTCGGGATTATCACATCCCGCTGTTGGGACACTTCTACTCCGTGCCGCACCGGCTCATCGGCGAACGCGTCGACGCAAAGGTTCAGGACGGCAAGGTCCAGGTGTTCCATCAGCGCATCTGCGTGGCCATCCACCGCCTGTCGTCGGACCTGGGCGGGCACACGACCGCCCCCGAGCACCAGACGGAGGCCCACCGCAGCTACGCGGGTCGCTCGCCCGAAGGCATGCGAGCCTGGGCCGAGTCGGCGGGGCCGCACGTGAAGAAATTTGTTGAGGCTCAACTGGCGCGCACGCAGCCCTACTTGGGCATGCCCGCATGCGAGGGCACGCAGCGTCTGGCGGCCAAGCATGGCACCGCGTTCGTCGATCGCATGTGCGCCGAAGCCATTGCGATGCAGTCAGTGAAGATCACCACGCTGCAGCGCCTGGTGGCCCGGGCGGCCAAGGAGCGCCTGGCATCTTTGCCAGCAACCCGATCGCCCGGTCACTCGCGGCCCACCAAGGGTGGCGGACGGGATGCCGCCCGCGCCGTCCCTCGACCGGCGCATGTCCGGGGCGCGGCTGCGATCGTGGGGGTGACCCATGTTGGATGATGCTTTGGCGGCGCTGTATGCAGCGAACCTGGGTCCGATGGCGGACGCGTTGAAGGACTGGGTGGCCGACGCACGCAATCAGAAGCGGTCCCACACCGCCTGCGTCCAAGCCCTGGTGGAGGCCCTGCTCCAGCATCGCCTGGCCAGCCGCACCCGCAGCTTCAGGCGCCGGGCAGTGTTGCCCGACCACGTGGCGCTGCCCGAGGTGTGGGCCAGTGGGACACGGGGGCTGACTGAGGAGCAGCTGGGAAACCTCGCCACGTGCGACTGGGTGCGCCAGGGCCACACCTTGGTCGTCACCGGCCCCACTCAGTCCGGCAAAAGCTACTTAGCGACGGCTTTGGCACAAGAGGCCGTCGTCAAGCGCCTGACCACGACGTATATTCGGGTGCCGGAGTGGCTGGCCGAGTGCGCCGAGGCCGAGTCGCGCAAAGCGGTGACGGAGTGCATCTTGAAGCTGGTCAAGCCCGCGCTGCTGGTGCTGGACGACTTCGCTACTGAGCTTGCTACGTCCGAAGAGGGGCATCTGCTCCGCCGCCTCTTGGACGAGCGACAGCGGCGGAAGAAGGCCACCTTGATCGCGTCGCCGACACCCATGGAAGCGTGGGATCAGCAGTTCGAAGATCCCATCGCCGCCGACGCCATCGTGGGACGGTCGATACGGGCGTTTTGCCGAATCTGCCTCACGGTGTAAGCAAAAGGCACGCGAAGGCCGTCCGGGGAGAACCTCGGGCGGCCTTTTTGATGTGTGAATGCGGAACTCGGTTCGGCTGAACACCTTGATGGCTGAACCTCGATTGCCCACAGGTCTCGCAAAAGAGTGGAAGGGCTGCGCTCAGCGGATGCGCGTCGACGTATCATCGGACCAGCACATCCTTCTCGTGAGTAGTTAGATGCCTACGGTGACCGACGACGTGTTCAAAGCTTTATCGGCAGTGGAAGACGAAACATCGTTCATCACGTTTGTCGAATTGCTCGCCGCCGACCGAGATCGGTCTGAGTCGTCATCCGTGACCCATGACGGGTTTCAAGGCGCGTGGGCCAACCAAACCATCGTCGACTTTTTGCTGGCGGCATCGGCATGGGCCAAGGATTCGGATTTTGGTGTGCGTCCCGGCCCTAAGCCGGTCAATCCTTGGCAGCTTTTTGCGACCTTCTTGTGGGCCGGGCGTAGCTACGAGTAGCAGGCCTAACCACTAATGAAAGGTGGTTGCCTCCGGCGCCGATGGATCTCGGCCTTGATCGTTCATTCCACCCCACCCGTCCTCGGCATCTGAATTCCGCTGACCCGAGGGACGCGCTCCCAGCCCTTGGCGCAGCTGGGTCAATCGCTCATTCTGTCACTCTGGTGCACCAGCAACGGCAAATCGTTCCGACAGCATAGGCATTTTTATCAGTCATGGAGAGGCGTTGACATTGGCCGCTATGCATGGCTCAACCACAGCATTTTTAGGACACGTGGTCATCGTATTTCAGAATCCTGGTCACGTAGTAAGGAATACCCAGGTGAGAATTTTTGAAGGGATTGACCTCAAGTCTGGAAGTCACAGCAAATAATGGGAGATAGGCCGCAGCCTGCCACTCTTTGACTTTGACTCGCACGGCGCCGGGGCTGCGCAAGACGAATGAAGGCCATGGAAGGAATCTTAAAACCGCCTACGATGAGCGCAGCTACGACCTAAAGCACCGGATGATGTCGCCGACTATTTGCCCAGCCCCCTGGAAGGCGGCGCGGCTCCATCGGTTCGTGCCCGAAGAAGCCCAGTGGACCTCTTCACCCCATTGCGGACGGGTGAGTCTGCAGAAACGAGCTGGCAAAACATTGACAGGGCACGCCCACGTGCTAGTACACGTCGAAGGTATACCGCACTCGGACTTCTTCATTCGCCTGACTTAGACAAGTCTAGACTAAAACGTCGTTAGTATTGAGAGGTCTCAATGGCCAAGCGAAAAAGAAGCACGCCGATAACTTATTCAACGCTACCTGTTCACGCTGGCGCGCCTCGCTCCGTCCTAGCGATGTACACAGCGCTGAGAACCAGTCAGAAGGCGATGTTATTGGGCACGTTCATGATTGGGGGGATGATCCTTGTCCGTCTCATAGCGTCCTGAATTTCAAGCTCAGCCCGCGATCAGATGAACGATGAGCGCTGATGTACCGATGACTGCAGTTAACGTTCCCGCTTCGGATCTGTCAGACGCCTCCAAGAGCATCGCTGCAACTTCCTTTTGCGACAACATCGGCCGCACTCTCGCATTTCCATTGGAATCTTTCGTGTTTTTATCAAAATCTTTGACGTCGAAGAGATGCTGACGCATCTCTTGCGTAAGCACCGATCCGCTGGCGACGAGGATTACACCGCAAACGACGACAACGTTGCAGAAAACATCATAGGTTTTCCATGAAGGGTACTTGAGCATCACTAGGTAGGTGATGATTAAGCCCAATGCACACAACCATGGAAGCCACGGGTAAGATGAGTGCTTTGAAGCTTTTTTTATATTTCTAGCTATCGTGGTATTCAGCCGCTTCGCTCTTCCTGTGCTCTTGTGTTCTGACCCGTGATTCATTTCGATCCTTGTCCGAGGTAGGGTCCGCATTTCATCGCGGCTTTTGCGTAACTGCGCACGGCTCACTGTGGAACGGTTATACGCCGATTCGAGAATGATCTTCAATCATGAATCGCCGTGCGATCCCTTCTGCATTGCCTCAAGGGGAGGCCCGACTTCCTTCCCTATGGTCTCGTTCACCGCGAGCGCCGTCCCAAACCGATCCTCCACGCTGTTGCGGTAGGCTCCCTCAGACAGCTTCGTCAAATATTCACGCGCATCGCGGCTGAACCCGTTCGGGCCTGCCCCGTGCCCCAGTCGCAGATCGATGATCGCCAGCGGCGCCCGGCATGCCACAGCCTCTCCCAGATCGCTGAGTTCGTCCGCCAGCATGTCCGCGGTGTCGCCCGCATCGCGCATGGCCTCGAGCGTCGCCTTTGCCAAGTCGATGTTACCGTCTTCGATGCCCCGCTGAGATCCAGGGCAGCCTGGTCGGCGTCACTGTCGCACCGCCATGTGTCGGCGACAGTTGGTAGACACAACACCCGAGCCGGCCACGTCTCGCAGAGGCGCCCATTTGTAAGCCGCTTCGGCGGCACTGGCATAGGGTGCGTTCAGAGCCGTGCACGCCCTCGTGCGACCGAGACGCTGCTCAACGCCTTGTCCAGTTGGCGTGCCCCTTCGATCGCCTTGAAGCGCTCCATCGCCAACCGGAGGTCACTGCCTTGATACCCGTCCACACACATGGCCTCAAACCCTTCCGGTAGAGTGTCAGGCAGCTCGGCCCATCCCGGTCCGGGGTGGGGCAATCGCTTCCACGGGTCGAAGGTGGCCTCCGGGTCGATCAGCCAACGGGTAACAGCCTCATGAGCTTCATGGCCTGGATCGTTCGCGATGGCCACGATCTGCCGACACTGCTCATAGCGCAACCACGCATACATGAGTGCGATGTTCAGCAGATCGTGCGCATCCGCATCAAGCTCGCAGTAATACTCATCGCCGACGGGTGACGTCAACCAGATACTGCCCTCGTCTTCGGACGAACGCGTTTGCCACCCGTAGCGCGATGCCCTCGCATGCACATTTTCGGCCATACCCACCCCTCGCGTAATGACCATGGATTTACCACGTTATCGAGCTGCAATGTGTAATCCCATACGTCAACGCTCCGATCTCGGCGGTGGGCTGGGCTACGGGCGGTCACTTCGAGCAATCATGCGGCAATGCGACCGTGCGCCGCTGGGCCACGCGTTCAGTGCGAGCCGATCTTGTGGAGCGGTTCTATAACGTCGGCGTGTGGTCTTTCCGCATGGCGTCATGGCCGGATGCCGGCTTTTCGTCGCATCGTCTCAGTTGCCGCTAACCCAAGCCGACGTTCGACGCTTTCGCGGTACGCGTCCTCGGGTAGCTTGGTCAGTTCCTCTCGCGCATCGCGACTGAATCCGTTCGGATCCGCCCCGTGCTCCAGCAACAGCTCGATGATGGCCAACGGTGCCTGGCACGCCACGGCCTCGCCCAGAAACGTTAGGTCGTCTGAGAGCATGTCCGCCGTATCGCCCGCCTCGCGCATCGTCGCGAGCGCCGCCGCGGCCGAATCAACGTTGCCGTCCTCGATGGCGCCGCTCAGATCCAGAGCAGCTTGGTCAGCATCGCCGCGCAACTGCCAGGCGTCGGCCATGGCAGGCAGCGCCAGGACCTGGGCCAGCCACGGATCGTTGTACGGGATGTCCTCCAACGCCTGCATCACGGCCACATCGTTCGCCTCGGCACCCGCGCCCAGCGCGGCTTCAATGGCCGGCAGGGGTGCGCGGTGTTCAATCAGGGTCACCAGGGGGTTGTGCTGAGTCATGGTCCTATTCCTTGTGGAGGGTTGGGCGCAAGCGAGGACCGGAGCCTCCGAGAAGGGCAGATCCGGTCCGCTGAACCATTGTAAGGCTCTGCATGGAGGGGGCCGAAGCAATCGTTGGTTACCCCGGCCCCTCACCCACCGCAGTTATCGCCGCGGACGGTAGGCTCGCTTCGTCGTGCGGTCCTTGCGCCGCCCTTCCGCCTCGGCGGCGTCCACCATCTGCTGCAAGGACAAGGTGGGCTCGGTGGTCGCCGAGTACATCTTCAGCCACGGCCGCTCCCGGTTGGTGGCGACACCGAGCAAGTCCTCCATCGCTTCGCTGTCGACCTCGCGCAGGGCCACCAAGCGCTGCTTGAGCGTGCGTCGGGCCTGCTTGACCTGCGCCCGCCACGGGTCAGCACGCTCTGCGATGCCCTGCAGTTGCTCATCGATGTGCGCGCTCATCCGCAGACGCTCGGCGACCTCTTCCTCCAGCGTTTGGATCTCGGCCAGCTTGCGCCGATGCGCCGGGGTCATCCACGGGGTGAACGGCCGGCTTCCCTGGTGCACCTCGTGCTGGAGCGTCTCAGCGGCCTCACGCTTGCGCTGCACGTCCAGCTGCACATCGGCTTGCGCCGCGCTGTAGCGCTTGTGCTCGTCGTTCAGGTGCCACAGCGCGCGGCCGATGCGGATCAGCGTGTTGAGGGCACGTTCGACGGCGTGCACCAACGCCAGCAGCGCCGACGGCGGGAGGGTCGCATTTGCACTCTGGCGCGCGGTGTACCGCGTCTCGAACCGCTGCGCCAGCCCCACGACGGGCAACGGCTCATAGGCGACAGGCGACTGCTCCCACTGTTCCCGCGTTAATCCAGGGACCGCACCCCTGGCTGGGCCGGTCCACTCGGTACTTGAGCCGCTCCGCCGTGGACGCGGCCGATTGGGCAGGCGGCCATCCAGGCGCCCGAATTCGGACCGCCCATCGACCGGGCGGGCGGCGGTCACCGTCGGTGGCGGGTTTGTGAGCGCCGCGTCACCCATGGGTGCAGCCTCGTTTGGTACCGGCGCGTCGGGCGCAACGCCGAGCGCCTGCGGCTGGCGTTCGTCTGCCAAGACGGCCTCGGGCCACTCCTGGGGCGCTGCGAATGGGTCGACCGGCGTCATCGGGGCCAACACCGGAACGACGGTGGACGTGCCGTCGCGGGTGGCCCGATGCGCGCGCAGCAGGTTGCCCAGGCGCGTGCGTTGTCCGCGGCGCTCGGTCCAAGTCGCGCTCTGGCCCAAGCGGGGCTCGGGCGTTCGCGCAATGCCCAGCCGTTTGTAGCTGCGATGGTCGAACGTGGCGGACACCCCATTCTGCCCGGCGACAAGGTTCGCCAGTTCAGCCCATCGCGCGTTCATGCGCTCGATGAAAGCCGCCCCCTTGGTCTGATTGACGAACTGAGGCAATTTGATTCCCATTCGGGGAATGCCCGTCTCGTCGCCAAGCTCATTCGGAATGGTGCGGGTGGGAAAGTAAAGGTGGACGTGGTAGCCACGCGCTTCCTCCGGCTTGTCGGCGCCCAAGGCGTCTTCGTCGGCGTCGCGGTGCACCCCATACGAAACCGCCGTGTGCAACTCGGTCATGATGAAGTCGGCCATCAGGCGCGCCAAATCGATGGCCGTGGCCTCCGGAACGCCGCGTGGAACGGGGATACGGTAGTCCCGAGCGATTTGCGAGTCTTTGCGCTGTTCTGCGGCTTCGACGATGTTCCACAGCAAGGCCGGGTCCGTTGCCCACGCTGGGGATCCCGCTGGCGCGATGGTGTTGGCAAAGACGACCCTGTCAACATGTCGGCGCGGACGGTAATCGCGCCAGCGTTTGGCGCGATCGTCGAAGAGTCGCAAGCGCATGCGGTAGGCCGCACCCGACACAGCGGAGTGGCGCCGAGAGCGCGAATGGACGGAAAGATGAGGGCGAGCGTGATGCATGCGGCTTCCTTGTTCTTCTTGTAATGGGAGGATTTTCAACACCGCAGACCCTTGAACGATCTGGAATGCGCGGAGAAGGGCGACCCGTGGGGCCACGCCGCTCCGTCCGTTCATTCAAGCAGCGGGGCCCAAAACGTCAATTGCACAAATTCGGCGAATTCGAGAATTTGTGAGGCCGGACAGTTGCGCGAAGCGATGTCGACGTCGCATGCGCCGTCAGGCGTTGGTGCAGGCCGATGTGCGCATGAGCGAGCCTGCGGGTGTCGCAAGTACGTACGACGCCTATGGGTCATCCCCGAAGGGCGCGTTGTTCGAAGAACAAGTAGACGCGCACTGCCCCTCGCACACCGCCCTACCCTGTGACGGCTCCGAATGCGCTAATGCCTCGCCCATCGGAGCGGTCAATGCTGCAGCGCAGGGCGCTGTCGTGCTGCTCCCGACCTTGCTGTGCAGTCCGGACCGCTTCTCATCCTCGACCCGGCACCATCATCATGCATCAAGCCGGCATGCGCTTCTATGCGCTAGCGAACGGCCATTAGGACTTCTGACGCGCAATCCGCGAACAGGCTAAGGCCGATTGACAGTGACCGACGAAACGCTAACGTAATCGAAACCGTAAGGAAGATACGGCTCATGAGGAGCAATCGCGCATCGCAATAATGGGTCGCGTACCATTGCGAATTCTTCTGAGGTGTCTCAGGCCGTCGGCGGTTTGCTCAAATCCTTTTGGCAATACAGCACCACACGATCAATTAATGGATGTCGTAGAACCGATCACCACTTCTTCAACACTGGTCAATGGCAGATGCCATACATCCGTCTACGCGCGACTATACCCCGACTGCAGTCCGGCCAATCAATCGTAACAATCGAGTGCTGCCCCACTCCGCTTCGCGTTGTCGCCAGCGGCATGCCGGCCCGCCTTGCCGGCAGGATCGGTTACTGATGCTGGGGATCGCGCCCCGCTCAAGTGCGATGCGGCACCGAGCCCCCTAACGAACGTGATAGGTGGATCACGTATCGCGTCAAGGGGCTATTGTACGTAACCACGTCGCTTGACCGGCGACCTCAAACACAGTACCCGGATACTTCAACAGGCTGAGCAATTTGGTGCGCGGCCACCCGGCTAGAAAAGACTTTCCAAGGTTGCAGAGTCCAAGGCTGTTTGGGCCAAGGCCTCTTCGTGACCATTGACGGGTTCCCACAACGACGGCATCGAGACAAAATGGCGACGTCGCAAAGGATGACACATGCGCCTCTCAACCCACACCCTTCTCTTCACATACACCGCAGCCCTGACTACGGCAATCGCGGTGGCACTTTTCACGGGCCACCTTCGATGGACAACGGCTGCACCGTCCGTTCTGACGGTCCAACAACTGCGCATCGTAGAGCCCGATGGCACATTGCGCACGGTGCTGAGCAACCGCGCATCCATGCCGGGCCTGATTGTTGGGGGTAAGCAGTACCCCAGCGACCGCGAGAGCGCCGGTGCACTTTTTTACGACGATGAGGGAAGCGAAGTTGGAGGACTACTGTTCAACGGACAACGGCTGCCAACCGGAGGGAGCAAAAACTCCGGTAGCCTCACCTTTGATCGATATCGACAGGATCAGGCGCTTCAATTGCTCAATGACGATGGACCAGATGGTCACTTCACCGGTATGCGCGTTGTTGATCGATCCTCGCATCCCCTAGATATAGCCGCCTGGACACGATTGGACGCCATGCCCGATGGCCCTGCCAAAGATGCCGAGCGCCGCCGCCTGGACCAACTCAGTCCCGCTCCCGATCGATTGTTCGTTGGCCGCGCTATGGGGGACGCCACAGTAGTTTTGCAAGATGGCCGCGGCCGGCCACGGCTTCAATTACGGGTCACTGAAGCCGGCGAAGCGACTATCGAATTCATGAATGCATCCGGCCAAGTCGTCAAATCGCTGGGCCCATGAAATGTTATCAGTCGGGGAGCGGCTTATCGCCAATAGAACCTGAGCGTGCATAGCCGGTTGCACTGAAGCAAACGCGCACATCGCTCACCTCGGTTGCACTTGGGCGCGAACGATCGCGCACACGAACGCCGTTCCATGTCAAGCATTGACCTTCTTCTGGACCATCTGCCGTCGAGCTAGGCGGACCCAGTATCCACTTCGCCCGAGTTCTATCGAAATGCTGCTGACCGATGGCCTCAATATCGGCTCGTTCAATCGGTGCTTCGGGGTGGCGAACCCGGACTGACTCGCAGCCTGCCAGAGACGCGAGAGTCAGGGTCACTGCCACCAGGACAGGCCATGGTCGTATTTGCATTGCATCGCTCCAGGAAAAGAGCGTGTCCGGCGATACGCCGGACACGATCAAGGCGTTAGCTTTTAACCGCAGTGAACCCAGCTGTGGCAGCTGCACTGCGTGCTCTGCGAGCTGCTGCCTTCCTTGGCAAGCATCGGGTCAATGCCAGCGTCAACCGGAAGGGCCTGCAGGGCGAGGACGTCATTCATAGTGGTTCTCCATAACATGTGAGTAGGTGCCAACAACGTTGGCGGGAATTGAGCTGAACTCAGCTCAAAAGGGAGTCGTGAGGGACGGCGAAACACGGCTCGAAATCGCCACCCCCGGAAGCTCAATCGTCGTTGAAAAGCATTTCCGCAGCTCGATGTCGTGACAAACCACGATGAGCACGCGGTCTCGGCTTCGCTCCACGAGATATCGGAGCAGCCGCTCTCGCGATGCCGCGTCAACGCCAGAAAGCGGCTCATCCATCAAAACGATGGGGCGGTCGTGAGCAAGATGGAGAAACGCTGCTAGCTTCTTCCGCTCTCCATCAGACCACCCGTTTGGATCGTCCGTCAGCATTTTCCCCGGAAGAAACTCATCCATAAAGTGCCGCGTAGTCGCCAGCTCATAGGGAACTTTGCATGCACAAAGAAGTGCGTTTACGTCGACCGTGGGGAAAACCAGATGTGAAGGCATCAAACCCGAGGCCCCCCAAACGCTCAACTGACCGATCGCGGCCATAGGCGATCCGTGGATGGCATGAAGCAGCGTGCTCTTCCCCGACCCATTACTTCCATACAAGCCCAGCGCCTGACCAGGAAGCGCGTCAAAGTCAGGAATTGGCAGTCGCTCCAACCCGCCCGGTGACAAAGCGAGTGCCCGAGCACGCACGCGCCCCGAGGCATGTGCGCTCCTACTAGACCGGTGAAGGCGCGTGTACCGCTTCATGCGCTGGATGCGACCATAGTGCACTGGCGCCGTACTAAGCTGAGCGTTCAGATCCTTGAACGCACCGCTGAGCGACCAGGATGCCTGCACCAAGGCGAAGAAACTTCCGAGCGAAAGCTTTGCGACAATAGCCAGTGCGGCAACCGCAAGCATGACCAACATCTCAACCGCACTCATCACGATGGCATTCGCCCGCTGGGTCTTCGCGCGTTCGCCCTGCAAAGTGATATACGACGAAAGAAACGGTTTAAACGAACGATCAATCGCCGCAGCGGTCAGCCGCCGAATTGGCAGTGCCTCCATGCCGGAAATGCTGCGAAGATTCGTCGAAGTTGTTGCCTTCATTGTCGCTCGGCTTCGGTCCATGACTTCAGAGAACCGTCGGGAGACAGAGAAATTTCGTGAGGAAAGAACCACGATCAGCGGCGTCAACACGACGACCAGGCCGACTGCGAGTGGACTGATGACAGCGGCAACGGCGCATGCAAACAGCACATTAAAGATAGATCCAGCCAGGTTAACCGTTACATCGACGGTCTCACTGAGCTGCTGAGACTCGTCTACCACTCGCGAAACATGGTGGTCGGCATCGACCTTCGTTCCGAGTCCCGAACGTCGCGTCGCAGCCGTGGCCGCCTTGGCCGCGGTGCTTGCAATGACGACACGCACGGTCTGGGCTTTAAGGCAGGACCACCAGTAATTCAGACAGTGCAACACCACAAAAACCACAGCACCACTAGCGAGCCACTCCCCTGTTCTCGCCAAGTCTCGCACCACAATTGCATCCACCGCATGCTTTTGAATCAGTGGACTGGCGAATAGCCAGCCACCACTGAGCACAAATCGTCCCGCGATGAGCCACGCCATCATCGATCTATGCCAGCGAAGCTGATCGAAGGGATAACGCACGATGACCAGAACAGCGCGGGTAATGCCTCGCATGCTACGCACCCCCAAAACACCGAGCAGAAGGCAATGCGAAGTCGAATAGCGGCCTCGGCCCTGGATTGACCACACGGGCCAACGCCATTCCTACGCCAGCGGAACCCGTAGCGTAATCGCACGCGTAGCGAATGCAGTACTCACCGGGGATCGCAATTGCACCGTCCCGATGATTGAAGTAACGAGTCATCCCGTCAACCACTTCGTCACGCATCCAAACCACCTTAGGATCGTTCGAAACCATCGAAACGTCCGTAAGGAACTCAAGGATGCCAGCCAACCCTGAGAACTGCCCCGGGGAAACTGTGAGCTTGTTGAACGCAGACTCGGCCAGTCGCACGCCCAGCGCCGTATGTGCCGGCTCTTTCAAGAGCCATCCTGTCCGTAGCAATGCCGCACCAATACCTGCTGCACCTTCGATGTGATAGGGCAAGAACCTCGGGTCGGTTTCATCTCTTCCCCACTGCGGCCGCAGCCTAGCGTCCAGGCGTGCGTTCGTGATGACATGTTGTATGGCTCCGCGGGCAAGCGCCGCACTTTGTTCGGAGCCCGTATCCGCCGCGTAAGAGGCTAGAAAGAAAGCTATGCCGGCGCTGCCCTTGCCCAGACCGTACTCTTCGCGGCCACCCGGCGTGGGCCAAAACACTGCATCGCGCTCACCCTTCTGCGCCCGCTCTGATAGCCAGCCCACGACCGAGGCGGCCACATCCATGGCCCTTTCATCGTGGGAAGAGTGCGCAATCGAAAGCATCGCCAAGCCGATGCCGGCGGCGCCACCGAATAGACCGGCACCATAAAAATGCGTTTCTCCCTGATGCAGATGATCAACAAGAATCTTAGCCAAAGCATGGTCGCCATCCATGCTTTGAACGGCTGCGACACCAGTGGCCCCGTAATACAGCCCCAGCTCCTGCACTTGAGCCAAATCATCCGGGCGAAATTTCACTTCGTCTGGGACAGGGCGGCCACATCGATGCAAAAAGGCTGAGATCCCAGCACTGCCATAGGCGATGTTCCACTTGTTCGAGTTGTAAAGCTTTGGATCAGCCGGCCAATGTTCCTGTCCCGTAGAGACACGGCCTCTTGCAAGCTCGATAAAGCGAGCGATCCCATCGACAGTCTCTTGACTCACGGTCGCTCGAGGCCGTAACACTTGATTCGACAGATCGATGGGCATTCGGCGCATCGGCTCGCCCTGCTCGACATAAAGCCGACGCAGAAAGCTCAACCGATGATCGACCGTATCTTGATCGTTGGTCCGGATTGCATGGACCAAATGGCCGAATGCCTCGGGAAGTCCGTTGGTTCGAACTGCAAAATCGATCAGCTCCCCAAGCTCACCAATGCCGATGTCAGGCAAGTGCGCGATGGGAACCATCGCATCCAATACGCACTTCGAGAGGGCGAACCAGTCATCCTCCGGCCTTCGAGCGCCGTTCGCGCGCTGCTGATCGCGGAATCCGCGCGTTCCCCACTGCTCTTGCCAAGGCAAGGCCTCGGTTGGGTCGCAGGCCGATTCCAGGTCAATAATTCTCACCTTTCGCTCGCCCTCGGCGTCAACAAGGAGATTCGTGGACGACAAGTCCCCGAGGACAATTCCTTGGGCGTGAACCAACCTAAGAGCGGAGACAGCATCAGCGAGCGCAGGGACCATGCGCTGCAAAAACGGCGCGGGATTTGTTGCCCCCGGCGAGAAGGGGCTCAAAATCACGCCATCGGTTGCAAAATAGGTCCGCCACGTGGGCAACTCGATGTATTCCTCAACAAGGAATTCGTGCTCCCACGCCTCAAAATAATCGATGGGCGCCACCACATGCGGCACAGCCGCGAGTCGGCGCATCATGGAAAACTCGTGGCGAAGACACGCCAACCCATCCGCTTGGAGGTGCTTTGCATCGCGAATGCCAGCATGAGGGCGGGCCTCCTTGAGGATGACGGTCGTCCCCGATGAAAGGTCCTCAGCCTTGTACACCCCGCCGCTGTTCGAAAAGTAGATGGCTGACGTGACGCGATACCGTCCATTTAGGAGGCCTCCACCGCTCGAAGCTGGGGCTGCCGGCATAGGAAATGGCTCCTCTACCCATGACGGCAAGTGATATGCCGGTTCACGCCGGTCCTCCACCATCTGCCCCGTTACGGGATTTCGAATCAGCTGAAGGCGCTCTCCGTCATCCCGCAGCATCTCCATTCGTGTGAAGCCCCCGTATCGATAGAACACTGTGCTTGCCCCGGGGACACGCCGATCCGTCAGAATATACGGACCTGTTCTTCGAGCTGCGTTTTCACTCGCTGCCAATTCCTTGGCTAAGGAGTGAAACTCTTTGTCATCCGTCGGATAGATAGTGAAGAACTTCGCAGACGCCGTCCGCGAGAAGGTTTTCCCGTTCATCACTCCAACGAGTCGTCTGTCGGCAACAATCTTAAACCCCGCGCGATGTTTGCGTAAGATCCTTACGCAATCAACGACCTGCTGCTGTAAATCGGCAAAGTCCGGGGCAATGTGGATTTTGAAGCCTTGGTCCGGTCGGTTTTTCTCGGCACAGTCGAACTGAAGCCAATACGACCACCTCGCGTAGGACCATCCTGACCCGAGTTCCGCAGCGATAAAGGATGCCCAGTCGTCGGCGTGTTCATAGGCCACTACCGGGGTGTAGAACATCGATTCGGTCAGCAAGTAACTCGAGTACATCCGCAAACTCCATAAACGGCTGGTGCGAAGTCAACAGCCTTTGATCACGGCGCCTGGCGATAGCCGCGACGCGGCCAAAGCCGGCCACAGCGCCGCCACCTGCATCACTCCGATGAGAACCAGCGCCGCAATCCCCACATGCCACGGCGTAATCAGGGGTGTCGCAAACTCATCCATCATGAGCAAGCTAATCCCGTAGGAAAGCATCACCCCTGCGATGGCCCCTGTCCCTGCAATCACCAGGTTTTCGAGTAGAAAGAGCTGGACGATGCTGGCTTGTGTGGCACCCAACGCTCGACGTAGCCCAATTTGTCGGCGTCGGTGACGAACCCATAACGTCGAAAGACCCATGACGCTGACCGTCGTCATTGCCAGCATGCCCAGAGCGGTGGCCGTCAGGACGCGTCCTGTTGCCTCATCCGAAGCAAAATAAGCGACTTTGAGTTGCGACATCATGCCCGTGTTGTCATTGTCGATTGTGACCGACGGCATTTCCCGACGAACGGCCTGACGCACGGCATTGAGCGCCATATCTGGCTCGCTCGAAATACGGAGAAGATAGCGATTCGACATCACTTGCCCCGGAAGTGCCGGCAAGAAAATGGTGTTTGTCGATGCCCAGCGACTTGGGTCGGGACGGAGGACGTCCGCCGTTACTCCCACAATGCGTACAGGAAGATGGTTGAGATAGAACGTGTGGCCCAGGGGGCTTTCGTCGGGCCAGATCGCCTTGGCATACGATTCGGAGATCAGCGCCACGCTCGCGGACGGCGGAAAAGTATCTGCGGCCTCGTATTCATCGGAGTGAAAGGCCCTGCCGGCGATCACACGCACTCCACTGACCTTTAAGAAGCTCGGGTCGACCAAATAAAAATGAGCTTGGTGTGTGGCTCGCTCTATCTCGGGCAGAAGGCTAAAACCTGACTCCCCCGCCCGCGAGGTATAGGGAGAGGCGTTAGTCACCGACACGGCCTGCACCCCTGGCACCGCCTTCATCGAAGTCGTGATCCGAGACACTGCATCCGCTAACCCTTCTTGCGGCAGATCGGACAAAGCCAAGGCGATCACTCCCGTCTCGTCTGCGTATCCTGTAGGCAAACTCTCAAGAGCTTTCCGCTCCGATAGCAGGCACATCGCGTTTGCAAGAAGTGCCCCCGTAAGCGCAACCTCGACCGCCAAGAGTATTGCTGCCAACTTATGGCGCCGAAGGACAGAAATAACCTGCGTTAGCTGCAGCATCACGGTCACTCCTTCAAAAACTGACCGGGTGCTTGCCGGGCCACAAGCACAGTCGGAATGATGGAGGCTATCAACGCAGCCACCAGAGCTACGGCAACCGTGACGGCAAGCGCTACCGCGCCCAAATGTATCAAATTCGCGTACGCCGTTGGCAGCGATCGGACATAGGACGTGGCCCCCGTGGTCAAGAGCATGCCAAGCGCTGCACCGATCAAACCAACGACCAGCGACTCCGCAGTGCACTGCCAAGCAATGCTCGCCTGCGTGGCTCCTAATGCTCTTCGCAACGCGATCTCACTGCGCCGACCGCTAAATCGCACAAACAACAGCCCCCCGATGTTAATCAGGCACACTATAAACAGGCCATACGACAACCACGACTGCAGCCTGACATCGCGAGGAATCACGTTGTTATAAGCGATCCAATCCGTCAAGCCGATGAGTTCGGGACGAGTACCACGAGTAAATCGACCACTCGCAAGTTGGGATTTTACGTAGGCGCTCACTCGCTCGGAATAGGCCCGACGATCGGCGTCGGTGGATGCCTGAACCCAAAGCCCTACCCACAAGCAAGGTGCGGTCGCCAACTGAGAAGGACTGCGAAGTTGGCCCCAACAGGTGAACCAACTCATGTGAGGGAGGGCAATCTCTTTTGCCAGAGGCATCGGAATATAAAGGTCGTGAGCCGGACCAAAGACATCTGAAGCATTCGCGCCGCCGTCATGTCCACCGGCCATCAGATAGAAGCGGGGGCTTGGCCGCCACGGTGCAAGAACACCAACTACCTGAAGTGAGCGGCCATCGACTCGCAACATACGCCCCACGCTGTTGCCCCCATGGAAAAGCACTTCGTTCAGTCGGTCCGAAATGACGACTGAGGGAACGAGCCTCTGCTCGTCAGCGCTACTCCAAGCGGATCCAAAACGAAACCGCGTTCGAAAGAGCGTAAAAAAGTCACTGGTAGTCGCGAGAAATGTTGCGTCGATCAACGCTTTCCCTCGCTCGTCCTGCAAGGACATGGACCCGTCAGCGACGAGCGCGCCGCGATCTTGGCCTCTGAGCGACCATAAATCGGTAGCCGTGCGGTAGTCCAACATGTCGGGCAGTGGCTTTTCGTCTTCGGACGCGGGCTGTGGATCGGCGCGAACGTAAAACAGCGACTGACTGCGCCCAGGCAAAGGGTCCGCGTCCAACATCCGAATCACCAGCTGAGATGTCATCGTGGCACTGACACCCACGGCAAGGGCAAGTATGGTGAGCGCTGATATCCACCAGTCGTTGCGGATACGTCGCATCGCCAAGATGAAGTAATGCATCTCCATCAGACCTCCGTGTTCGCCCGAGGGCGCCCTCCCTACATGCACATCCCCATGCGCGATAAATTTAGTTCAACAAACCTGCTGCATCGTGTCAACGAAATTTCTTAGATGAGTTTGATGCGTCAACGGTAACCAAAGTGGCTAACCAAGCGCGTGCCGCAGTTGTGTAGGAAAACTCCTACACAACTGCGGCAGCGCCACCCAACGCAATCGCAATAAAATGCGAATCTGCCTGAACGTTGGCACGGTTGTGTCGCGACATTGCGGGTGGTCGCGGTTCAAAACAGCTTCGTGCAGTCTTCGCTCCCAGCCTCAGCTGGATAACTCATCGGCTCTTGTGCCATCGGAGAGGAGCATGAGTCGCGTGCTCAGTGTGAGATCTTCGGCCGATATCTGCGGTGTGCTGAGCGATCTTTAGAGCACGCGTGCGACTCCGCGTCGTCCACGATTCGCTGAAGGGAAAACGTGGGCCCGGCGCGTGCAGTGTAGAGTTTGGGCCACGGCAGATCAGCGGCGTTGGCCACACTGAGCAGGTCTTCAACTGCCTCGTGGTCCTGCTGCTCCAGGTCGGCCAGATGGCCCTTAAGGTTGCGCCGATCGTGGATGGCTAGCGACGACGCCCCGGATCCGCCCGCTTGCTGATGCCCTCCATTTGTGCCCGGATGGACACGGAAAGGCGCAGCCGACCGGCCAGCTCTTCCTCAAGGGTTTGGATCTGAGCCAGACGTCGCCGATGAGCTGCATGCATGCGCGGCAGGTATGGCCGACGGGCACTCTCCTGCTCGCGGTGCAGCGCAGATTCGGCAAGACCTGTGCACTGTGTTCTGACAGACTTCATGATTCCGAGTGTGGAAAATTGGCTTGCGACCCCATCGACCGTCAGGGCCCGCGTGTGGCAGAACATCCGGTCAAGCGGTCCAACTCGCACGGTGGTTTCGGCATTTCGTTATTCCTAAGGGGAAGTTTGTGAAAAAGCAAAACTGGCTCGTCTGCGTCCCCGCATGTGGCGTGGCCTTGAGCCTGTCGGCGTGCGTGGCCCCCACCTATAACTACGCACCAAAGGCCACTGCTATTAGCCGTCCGGCCGTCGGCTCGGTAACGACCGCATCCGTGGGTGATGAGATGGTCAATCAGGGAGTTGTTTACGAGCGGGAGGCGTTGCTCCTCCACAAAGATGCCAACATTGGGCTTTTCAACGCTTACACGCTTCGTCACGGATACTTTGTAAAACAAGGCGAAAACAAAAATTCGGATTTCTACCAGCCGAGCCCCACGCCGGACGGAGGCCGCGTGGACAAAGCGGCATTGGCCGATCCTTATAAATCGGTTCAGGCCTACAAGACCGATAGTCGACTGTGCGTAGTTACGGTGTTCAACGCCTCGGCCTGCACCAAGGCCTCATTTGACCGTGTCGTCAAGTCGGTGGCTACCGACGACAGCTTTCAGCAAACCCTTATTTACAGCGGAAAGGTCGGACAGAAGATCAAGCTAGGCTACCGCGAGTTTTCTGCAAACGTCGCCCGGCCGGCATACAGTAACGACGTCGACTATGACCTGTCCGAATCGACAACTGTTGGCTACAAAGGGGCCAGGCTGGAGGTGATAGAAGCGACCAACGACCATGTTACATATCGTTTGATCTCGAACTTCAACGGAAGCCATTGACGATCAAACCACGCAAAAAGCCTTCGCTTGACTTGCGGCCAAATACATGACCAGAAAACGCAAAGGCGTTTTAAGCAGAGAGCTAGCAGGCGCCTGTCTTGGCTTACGTTCGCCCCTCTATTAAAGAGAACCATTGATCATAGAGGCACAAAGCCGGGGTCTTGGCTGATGACCGTGGCCAAGCGAAGCATGGACTCGCCATACGCGCCCGCGGGTTCGGTCCCTGGCCTTCCGAGCACGCATTCGACGTCGCGCGCGGCCGTAGCGATGGCGGCGAGGCCGCATTCTTCAGCCTTGGTGGCAATCAGGGCAGCTCGGAATCGGGACTCATCCAGGTCCCCGGCAAGCGCGGCCTCGTTCATGGCGGAGCCCTCCAAGGACAGCTCGGCCAAAACCAGAATGCGGGTTTCGTCCCAAGTGCTCATACTCTCCATGGTAGCCGGACGATGCGGCCCCCGTGCAATGGCCCGAAGAGCGCCGCTCGCCACTCCACGCCCTTTCCGCCTGGGACCGCTGCTTGCGTGGCGGCGTATTTCCCTTGACGCCGTCGTGCTAGACCCTGACCACAAGCATTGCCTACTTCGGTCACCCTACCCCTCGTCACCACGCTGCTGCGACGGAGGCGTTTGGTCGAGCAGCCAGCCCACAACGATTCCCGCAGCAAGGGTGACGAGGATCAGAAGATTGGTGAGCCATCGGAATCCATCTGCATAGGCGCGAATCAGCGCCGGGACGCTGTCGTTGGAGAGACGGGATGCCTCGGCGAGATTGCCCATCGCAAGCATTTGGGCCGTTTCGATCTCAGCTGTGCTGTGCTCCTGCGGTAAGTGCACCTGGATGAACAGGGTCAGCAGTGCGACAACGGCGGCGATGGCGATGCCCTCACCCGCCACCCGGGTCGTACTAAAGATGCCCGTCGCCATGCCTGCACGCTTCTTCGGAACCACGCTGACCGCCAGGCCATCCATCAACCCCCACGGCAGCCCAGTGCCGGTACCGATCAGCAACAGTGGTCCCATCAGGGAGCCTCGAGGGCTACAAGGGCCGATGCGGCCGAGCCAAAAAAGTCCCGCTGCAGCGATAAATAGTCCCAATGCCGAAATCTTCCCGGGAGAGGCCCAGCGCGTCAGGCTGGCGGCCAGGGTGGGCACCACCAACATGGGAATCGACAACGCGATCATGCTCACGCCGGCGCTGACCTCGCTTTGACGCTCGATGCCAATCAGCCGCAGTGGCAGCAACACCAGCAAGACTACATAGCAATAGCAGGTCGCCACCGGCAGCACCTGCACGCCCAGAAAGCGCGGATACCGAAAGAGCGATAGGTCGAGCATGGGGCGATCGGCACGCCGCTCCACGCTGACGAAGGCGATGAACGCCGCCCCGGCACCGGCCAGCAGACTCCACGCTTGGCAGCTGCTCCAGCCCCTGACAGGCAATTGCAGAACGCCCCAGGTGAACAAGCCAAGCGCCGTAGTGAAACTGGCCGCGCCAGCCCAATCGAAGCCGCCCGGACCGAGGTCTCGCGATTCGTGCATTCTTGGCATTCCCAGCAGCAAGGCGAGTGAGCCAACGCACGCGCTAGAGAAGAACACCGAACGCCAACCATAGTGGTCGATGAGCGCTCCCGCCAAGACCGGACCAAAAGCCAGCCCAACGCCGAAGCTGGTGCCCAGCAGGCTGAACGCCCGCGTGCGCGCCATTCCCTCGAAGGCTTGGGCGAGTGCAGCGGAACCACCGGCCAACGCCGCCGCAGCCGCAACGCCCTGCAACGACCGGAGTATATCGAGCCAGACGATGTTCGGCGCCCACACGGTCACCAATGAGATCGTCACGAAAGCCAGCACACCGCAAACGAATACCCGCTTACGGCCGAAGGCATCTGCCAGTGCACCGGCCACCATCAATAGGCTGCCGAAGGTCAACATGAACGCGTTGGTGATCCAGCCGAGCGCCAACGGGTCACCGCCAAGCTCACGCGCGATCGTTGGCGTGGCGACAGCCCCGCCCGTGAAGCTCAAGGGAAGGATCAGAGCGGCCAAACAAATCGCAGCAAGGATTGATTCTTGCGATTGGCGGCCTTCCGAGAAAGCGGCGGTATGGGTCATGACTTAGGCATCTCTTGGGGCGCCCCGCTCATTGGAGGGCACGCGGTTTGTCGGCAGAGTCGAGATGCTAAAATCTCCGCAATCATTAACAAATGCGCCACCCCTCCCTTCTGAAGCGACATAAACTCATCAATGGTCGACATCAATGGATAGCCTCAGTGGCTTGCTTGCCTTTGTCCGCGCTGCCGAGGCCAACAGCTTTGTCGCTGCCAGCGAGCGCCTAGGCGTGTCGGCGTCTGCGATCAGCAAGAGCGTGGCTCGCCTGGAAGCCGATCTGGGCGTGCGACTGTTCAATCGCAGCACGCGACGCCTGAGTCTCACGGAGGAAGGCGCCCTGTTCTTCGAGCGAGGGCGACACATTGTCGAAGCAATCCAGGAAGCGGAATCGGAATTGTCTCGATTGGCAGGCAGTCCCAGCGGCACGCTCAAAATCAGCGTGCCAGCCATTGGCTACCGGATGCTGAAGCCCGTACTCCCGGCATTCCTGACCCGCTATCCCGACATTCGGCTCGATATCGATTTTAACGACCGGTTGATCGATATCATTGCGGAAGGAGTCGATGCCGCGATCCGCAGCGGCGATAGCAGCAGCTCTCAGCTCAAGGCGCGGTCGCTGGGCACTTATCGCTTCGTTTTGGTCGGTGCTCCGAGTTACTTCACCGGCCGGGGCACACCGCAAAGTCCCGTCGATCTGGCCAGACACCAATGCCTTCGATACAAGTTTCCGACGACGGGCCAGTTGCAGGCTTGGCGGCTAGGGAGGGAATGGTCAGACGCGTCGCGACTGCCCATTCCTAGCACTCACACATTCAATAGCGTCGAAGCGTTGATCAGCGCATCGTTGGACGGTCTCGGTATTGCCTACCTGCCCGGCTTTGCCGTCCGAGAGCCCATGGCATCGGGAGCGCTGGTATCGATTCTGGATGACTGCGTGATCGAAGGCGGACAGTTTTCTATTCTATGGCCGGGCGATCGCTACATGGCGCCCAAGCTGAGGGTCTTCATCGACTTCTTGATAGAAAGCGAGGTCCTTGGTGAAGGTCATTAGCGGCGAGAGAAGGACGAGGTGTGCCCCAGACTGAGCACGCTCGCCTCGTGGAATGCAGCGCGCTCGCGCGGGAAATACCGCGACAGCCAGCGGATTGTTTCAGGTTCCGCCAAGAGGGCCTGCAGCGCACCGGCGAGCACGACGCCCTCCAGGGCCTGCCGCCCCTCTGCCCGGTGGTTCATCGCCAAGCGGGATGACCGTGCCTTTCCGAGATGAGTCAGTCCGTGGTGCGCCGTCGACCGCGCACCACTGCGGCTCGCTGTCAGCCGTGCCATGGTCTGCCCCACCCTCTGGAACCGATGCTCGGCCTTGGCCGCAGCGTCGAGCACCAGCGGATGAGGCGCCTCACCGGCCCCGTCGAAGCAACGCTCATGATGCAAACACCCTTCTCGCCGCCCGGAGAGCTGCGCGAGATCCTCAAGAAGCGACAAGGACCGAAACCGGAAATTGTCTAGGAGATGATCCCGGCGACTGGCGATGGCCGCGGGAAACATGGGAAACAGGTGCGTTGGCAGGATCAAATAGTCGCAAGGGACATCGGCCTTCCGAGGAAGGCGCGCCAGCACCACCATGTCCGCGTCGGGGTATTGGCGCACATTGAGCCAGGCCTGCCCCGAGCCATTCATCTTCTCCAGAAGCACAATGAACGACACGCTCCAAGCATCGTTGATCCGCAAACACCATCCCTTCTGCGTCACCCGATGTCCCAGTGCCCGCAGATGGTCCCGAAGAAACCCGGTGAGGCTGATGCGCCATCGCGCGAGCAGACGGCACCCAGTGCTGTATGCAGACCGCGTTGGCGTGTAGCCGAGCCGCCGATAGGCCTCCATGAGGCTGCCGAACTGCACGATGACCTGAGGCCCCGACATCACCCCAGGCGCCGCGTTGATCACGCCCAAGCTGAGTCGCCCCTCCTTGATGAGAAGCTCGCGAAGACTGTCCAACACTTGACTGTTCGTTTTGACATGACGGCGAGCCTTCCGCTGAGCCTGGACCGCATCGAAGAGTTCGCGACACACGACCGGTGCGTAGGCCTCACGCTTGCGCACCCAGTCCTCCACAGGGTTGTCGGCTTCCGGGCCTCCCAGGTATTGGGTGCGCTTTCCATACACCGCCGTGCCCACGTACTTTTCCGAGCCGAGGATGCGGGTCACGCGACCAATCTTCCACGCCACACCGCCAACAGCAGGAATGCCCTCGCGATTGAGCACTTCCACGATGCGGGTCAGCTGGGGGTCTTTTGCGTACATCTCGAAGATGCGGCGCACGACGGCCACCTCGTCGGGCGGCCCCGGCACGAGCACAACCCGGTCGGTCGTCAGTCCCTTGTGCTGACCATGGGCCAAAAGGCCTTTGGGGGTCCCGTCCGGGTCGAGGAGCATCCGACGCAGGCCGTATCCGGGCAAGCCGCCTTGCCGATATCCCATGCCGGCGAGGCGGCGCTGGCCCGCCCGGACTTTCGCTGACAACTCCCGGCTGTACTCGGCGGCCATCACCCGCTTGAGCCCTTTGACCACCATCGAGAACGGGCTCAAGTCATTGGTGAAATGCTCGGCGACATAAAACACCTGGATCCCTGCTTTCCAGCACAAGAACTCGTGGTAGGCCGCTTCATCGGTGTTTTGAAACCGGCCCCATCGGCTCACGTCAAAGACGAGCACGGCGTCGAACCCTGGCGAGCCTCCACCGATGGTCCGGAGCAACGACTGCAATCCCGGACGACGGTCGGCCGTGAGCCCGCTGATTCCAGCGTCGCAAAACGTGCGCACGACGAGCATGCCGCGCTGCTGCGCATAGGCCTCGATGGCCTCCGCCTGCTCGGCGATGGACCCCTCCTGCATATCGGTCGACACACGAAGATAGGCTGCCGCGGGTATCACCCGTGTCCCTGCATCCTGTAACCCGGTTGGCTCAGTGGACTCAGGCGATCGCATCGCGCAGGTCCTCCCATTCGGCCGGGTGGTGCTCAGCCAGCCATCCCACCCACGCGGCGTCAGACAGCAATGCGGCGATGCTCCCGGCCCAGACCACCGCTTCAAGCACGGTCGAGCCGTCGGTGGTGCCATGGATGGCCGGACGCGGGCGCCCAAGGTCGGGAACAATGGTGATGCCCCTGCGCGTCAGGTAGATTCGCGCCGACTCATCGGCCAGCAGGCTGGAAAAAGCACGGGCGGCTCTGCCAAGACGCACGCGAGCGGCTTCGGCCGCCGCACTCAGCCGAGCCTCGTCCTGCTCGCGAAGATGACGTTGCTCGGCGCGGCTCCGCCAGGTCATGGCACATTCCCCCGCGAGGCCCGTGCCATGTCCAGCAGGATGGCGAGCGAGGGATAACGGAACCCGTCCACCCACGGACGGAAGCGATCGTCGAAAAAGTCTGGCCACTGGGGAAAGAGCTGGCGTGGGAGCACCGTATAGTCCACGGGTCCGGCCTCTCCCGCGCCCAGCCGGGCGAAGACCACCACGTCAGTGGCCTCACTGGCGCTGCGGTTGAACCAGGTGCATCCCTGACCGCCGCGCTTCGACGGATGCAGGATAGTGAATGACACCGACCATCGTCCGTCGATGCGCAACCGCCAGCCGTCGCGTTCCACGGCCGAGCCGTGCTTGATGAGCAGCCGATGGGCAAACGCGGTCAGCGACTGGCGCCATCGATGGATGCGCTGGCGCGTTTTCATCGGGCGCGGCCCATGGTCGGGCACGGCACCGACCTCCCGGTACAAGGCAGCGAGGCTCCCGAAGCGGCGGGCGAGCGTGAAGCTCGACGGCAAGCTCGGTTCGGCGTTGAGGAGCGACGCGTTCAAGGTGCCCTGACGAACCCAGAGGGCTCGGGTTCGCTCCACCAAGTCGGTCTTTGACGCGTGACAGGGCGCGCACCTGCGCCGAGCCTGGGCGGCGGCGAACACGGCCGGCGAAACGATCGCCGGGAACGCGTCCGTCCGGCGCACCGCGGCGGGCACGGCAGCGGGGGACCGGAGCGCCGCCAGACTCGTCTTGGCTGGACGATATATGTTGCAGCCGGCGTAGCGCTCGGCGCGCAACACGGCCCGCACCGTCGTCGCGCTCCAGCGCTTGCCCGCCTGAGTCAGGCAGCCCTGGTCGTTGAGCTGCCTCGCAATGGCCGAATCCCCGTTGCCCGCCAGGTACTGCTCGAACATCCATCGGACTGTTCGCAGCTCATCGTCCGGCCCGTGCACCAGCACCACCCGGTCGGTTCCCACCCGCTTGCGCTCTCCACGGGCCATGACCACCTGGGCCTTTCCTTCGTAGTTCACCGCCTGGCGACGCAGCCCCAGACCTGCGGGAGCCCCCTGGCGATAGCCCTGGCTGGCCCAGCGCCGCTGGCCAGCAATGACCCGGGCGGACAATTCGCGGGCGTACTCGGTCGCCATGACCCGCTTGAGGCCCTTGAAGACCATCGAAGAGGGCTCACCGTCGTTGGCGAACGGCTCGCCGACATAGCACACGCGGATGCCGCGCTTCCAACAGAGGAACTCGTAAAACCCGGCTTCATCGGTATTCTGAAAGCGCCCCCAACGACTGATGTCCAGCACGAGGACGGCCTCGAATGCCGGTCGCGGCGCTTGGATGTCGGTGAGCAACTGCTGGAGTGCGTCGCGTCCATCAATGGACTGACCGCTCTTTCCCAGATCGTGATACCGCCGCACCACAACCATGTGGTGGCTAGCCGCGTAGCGTTCGATGGCAGACGTCTGGTTCGCTACCGAATACGCTTGGCGGTCGGTCGACATGCGCACGTATTCCGCCACGCGCATGGGTGCCCGCCAACCGGGCAATAGGAGGGGCTGGGCCATGGCATGGCTCCGTCAAGACTCCCCTGCCCCAACCACGCTACGCCGATTATCGGTGCATCACAATGCCATTGACGCGTTGCCTCCGACGACGTTATCGAGAAGGTCTGTACAACGATTCGCGAAAGGTCCGTCGACGCATCAACCGTCTTGCTGAATGCACAATGGCGATACCAGGGAAGAGCTAACATGGGGCAACGATGGGGAGGAGAACGACCTTGACCGGATACGTCGCGCTGATTCGCGCAGTGAATGTCGGTGGCACCGGCAAACTGCCCATGACCACCCTGCTCGAGATGTGCCAGTCAGCCGGGTTCGGCCAGTCGAAAACCTACCTTGCAAGCGGCAACGCTGTGTTTACAAGCCAGAAGAGCGAAGCACAGGTACGATCCGCCCTCGAAGAGCAACTTCAGACTCACGTCGGCAAACCGGTGGGCGTATTGGTGCGAACCGCTGCTGAAATGGCCAGTGTTCTGGCGCGCAATCCATTTGAGGGAGAGGCGGGGAATCGCGTCATCACCCTGTTTGTGGATGGTCCTCTGCCTGCCGACCCTCTCGACGGGGCGAACGGCCTCAAGAACGAGCGGGTCCATAGGGGCAAGCGGGAAATCTATGTCCTCTATCCGGACGGCATGGGGGCCACCAAGCTCCGGCTTCCCAGCGAGAAGCAAGGCACTGCGCGCAACCTCAACACGGTGACCAAGCTGGCGGAGATGGCGGCCGCGCTTGAGCCTGAAGGCGAGGACGCAACGTGAGCACGCAGGTCGGCCCTCGCCCCTCAACGCCAAGCCTCTTTTGTGCGTCACTCGTCGATATTGATGCCCTCAACACATCCGTCAGACCGTGGCGCACTATCGAGTGTCCAGTACGTCACAGACAAGGTGAGCTGCCCGACTTTTCCACTCATGCGGTGCGCTGACCTCGGTGGTTCTGTCGATGGGAAGGGCGTCGGTTCCGGGGCCGTCATCAACGTGGGCGCATCGTTGAGGCGATAGTGGCCGGCCACACCCCAGGCGCTGACACAGGTGTGGTCATCAATGTTGGCCACGAAGTTCGGGGGTGCGATCTCGGTCCCGGTAAAGGAGGCAACGTAGTTGATGCGCGTGCCATCGAGCAGAACGAGATGAGAGGCCTCGTGCGACCAAGGCATGCCGTCAAAAACGACCCAGGCGATTCCATGGTCAGCAAAGCGCTTGAGAAGCACGTCAGACTGCAGGCCTTCCCGTGTGACGACGTCAACAAGCTCGTACACATCATGAAATGAAGACGCTTGCGCGCCGATGGCCGACCAGGGAATCGCGAGGGACGCAACCAATAGTGCGCAAAGTCCGCTGCGACGGCTGGGCAATCCTGCTGGCATCGGTCATTCCCTTCGGAGGGTCGTGGATTCTATCGCTTCTGAAAGCCAGATGATCGCTCCGTGCTTCCCGGGCCGAACCGGCATTTTCCAAGCCAGATCGGCGTTTGACCCAGATGGGGGGCGAAGGCGCTATCCTCGCGCCATGTGCTATTCCGCCCAAATCCAGGCTGACTTTCGCGCCTACCAGCGCTTCGGGGGCAACCTAGATCTGGATGCCTACGTGAAGATGGCCGGTTGGTGTACGCGCAACGGCAGTTGGATACATAGCGTCCCCAAGGGCATCCGCAACGCTTTTCTGGACTCCACTGAATCGGATGAACAGGAAGCGCGGGCCGCGGCACTCGATGCCTATCAGGCGGCCGCTCTTGCCCTCGAACAGGAGCTGGCCGAGCAGACCGCGCGGCTGGCGAAGGCGCAAATGGTTTTGGCCGGGCCCAAGCCCACGAAGAAGGCGGAAACCGACCAGCGCGTCGCCACCAAAAAAATTGCCAACGCCAAGTCCAAACTGGCCGAGATCCATGACCACGCCAAAGGCGACGGCTATGCCCGCATCTGGCCCGGCGGTATCACGCCCGTGCTCATCCGGGATCCGGCCACCGGCGAGCGACGCGTGGTGCCCATGCGCTACCGCTGCCGCATGCCCAGCTGGACGGCCGCGGACGAGAAGAAGTGGGACGGGACCTACAACGCCCGTCGGGACAAGCTCACCACCGCCTGGCGGGAACTGTGGGGAAAGACCCACGGTGTCATGCTGGCGCGTCGGATCTATGAGTCGGTGGCCCTCCACGATCTGGAACATCGGCCGTTGGCGCCGGGAGAGCGCCCGATCTCGGTGGAGGTAGCGTTTCGGCCCGAGTCCGGGGAGGACCTGCTGTTGGCCTGCCTGTGGCGGTACGTTGAGCCGGAGGGGGACGAGCCGGGGTTCTACACGGTGGCCGCGATCACGGGCGATCCTCTGCCCGATTTTGTCGCCGCCGGTCACGATCGCAGCGTCATCGCGATCAAGCCCGAGCACCTGGATGCGTGGCTAGACCCCCAAGCCAGCGGACTGATGGACATGATGGCCATTCTGGGCGACCCGCACGAGGTGCACTACGTGTATGAACCCGTTGACGACAACGCTGCGGACGACACGTAACCCCATCGTACGCAATGGCCACAGCGCCTTGATGTTCGACGATCGCGAGCCGACGACGGGACTGCGATCACTAGCTGCGCCTCCGCCTGAACACGCGTTCGTGGTTCAATGGACCAAGGAACCGAGACAGCCACATGGTCATCGAACAGGACATCGACGCGCTCATCGACGAGGGGAAGGCATTGCGCCACGCCCTTCGCTCCGGCGATCTCACCGAAGCTCGCTTTCGAGCGCGCCAGATCGCCGGGATTGCCCTCATGCTCAATGTTCCTAATGTGCGAAATGCGACCGCCGCCGTGATCGTCTCGTTGGGGGCAGAGGGCGAGCGCCTCGCTAGCGGCTACGTCGAGGCCGTCATCGCCCTTTCGGACGCGATCTACCTTCATCGTCAGTCGAAGGGGGGGGCACGTTGCGGACGCGCTGCGCTGCGCTGTCGAACGCAACGCATGTAGCTGAGCCTCAGGGACGGCTTCGCCCGGCGACTTCGGGTGCGACTCATACCGGACTTTTGATACGTGCCGGAAATGCGTCTCGAAGGTTTTAACGCCGCCGAGGCGCTGGAACACCTCGCGCCGCCTATGTCGTTCGGTCCTTCAAAAACTCTTTTAGGGGCCGTTCGAAACATGTTGCGACACGCCAGCCACCCGTTGCTGTTAGGTTCGGGTACGGATGCAGGCGCGTCGGATCACGATGTCGCTTTACCGATGGTGGGTTATGACGGAGACGGACGCAGATGCGGCATGCAGGCGTAGCGGAAAACCAGCGCAGTTGGAAAACGACTTTGACGGCGGCAGGGCTCCTTGGCGTTGCGCTGTTGGAATACCAACAGCACCCAAATCTCAAAGGGGCGCTGGCGGGAGGGGCGTTCTTGCTTCTCGCTTGGCGCGTCGCATTTGTCGGAGCGCCTCGCCTTAATGTCACGCTGGGTCAGATCTATCGGCAGAACCGAGAAGGTCAATTCAACTGGCCTTTCGCAGGAAAGATTGCCGAGCTGGTTGCCGGCACCCTCGTGGTGGTCAGTTTTTTCGTCTGAATGGAATTTGGGAAGGGGCACCGACTCCCTAAGCGTCGTGGCGGATGTCAGCGAAAGTCTCTGGACCGCGCATCCAATCCGCCCAACAAGTGCGAAAGATCCACCAGCCTCCGGGCCACCAGATGGCAGGTCCCATCCGCGACCTGCCACTGTCCTTCCACTCCTAGCAATCGGGTCTCCAACAGCTCTCGCCGCTGGGTGTCTGCGGTGCGCTTCCAGACGATCACATTGACCATGCCGTGCTCGTCTTCCATGGTGACGAAGGTCACCCCGCTGGCCGTTTGCGGTCGTTGACGCAGGTTGACCATCCCGGCCACCCTCACCCATCGCCCGTCCGGATACCCACGGAGGGTCCGGCTGTCCATCCAGCGCGCGGCCTGCAGTTTGTGTCGGATCTGGTGGAGCGGATGCGGCCCCAAGGTCACCCCCGTGAGCGCGTAGTCCGCCAAGGTATCTTCGGCCTGCGTGGGCGGGGGCAGCACAACGCCCTGTTCCACCGGGCTCTCCCCGAAGAGCGGAAACTGGGGCTCCACGCCCGCGATGGCCCATTGGGCCCGGTGGCGGTGCCCCGCCAGGCCACGCAGCGCGCTGGCCTCGGCCAGCAGGTCTTGATGGCGTTTGTCGAGGTCCGCCCGGGCACAAAGATCCGCGATGTCTCCGAACATGCTCTGGGCTCGCGCTGCCATGATTGCGCTCGCCGCGCCCTCTGCGAACCCGCGCACTTGCCGAAACCCCAACCGGATGGCCCATGTCCCACGCGGATCCGGTTCGAGGGAGCAATCCCACGTGCTGTAGCGGACATCCACGGGCCACACGGCGATGCCATGGCGTTGCGCATCCTGGACGATTTGGCTCGGTGCATAGAAGCCCATAGGCTGCGAGTTGAGCAACGCGCACGCGAACATCGCGGGGTGGTGGCATTTGAGCCAACAGGACGCGTAGACGATGCCGGCGAAACTCGCCGCGTGGCTTTCGGGGAACCCGTACGAACCGAATCCTTTGATCTGCTCGAACAGCTGCTCAGCGAACGCCGTGGTATAGCCGCGCTCCAGCATGCCGGCCATGATCCGTTCGCGGTGTTTCTCCATCCCGCCGTGCCGCTTCCAGGCGGCCATCGCGCGGCGCAGCTGATCGGCTTCGCCGGCGGTGTAGCCTGCGGCGACGATGGCGAGCTTCATCACCTGTTCCTGGAACAACGGCACGCCCAGGGTCCGCTCAAAGACCACTTTTAAGTCTTCCGATGGGTAATCCACCGGCTCTTCTTTCCGGCGGCGGCGCAGATACGGGTGAATCATGCCGCCTTGGATAGGGCCCGGGCGAACGATGGCGACCTGGATGACCAAGTCATAGAAATTCTCCGGCCGGTGCCGTGGCAGCATCGCCATCTGCGCCCGGCTTTCGATCTGGAACACGCCCAGCGTGTCGGCCCGTTGGATCATGGCATAGGTCGCCGGATCCTCGGGTGGCAAGGTGGCCATCGTCAGCGCTTGGCCTTCGTGCTGGCGCAGTAGGTTCAAACACTTTTGGACGCAGGTGAGCATGCCCAGCGCCAGGCAATCGACCTTCAACAACCCCATGGTGTCCAAGTCGTCCTTGTCCCATTGCAGAATCGTGCGGTCTTCCATCGCCGCGTTCTCGACCGGTACCAACTCGTGCAGCGGCGCGTCGGCGATCACAAAGCCGCCCACGTGTTGGGACAGGTGTCGGGGTTGGTCCATCAACTCGACGGTCAGCGTCACGACATGGCCAATCACGGGGCTATCGGGGTCAAACCCGCGCTCGCGCAACAGCGCCGCCAAGGACATCGATCCGTCCCACCAGGAGAACACCTTGCTCAGCAATTCCACCTGCTCGAGCGGCAGGCCCATGGCCTTGGCCACATCGCGCACCGCGCTTTTGGCTCGGTAGCAGATGACGGTGGCAGCGAGCGCGGCGCGCTCCCGGCCGTATTTTCGGTAGATGTATTGGATGACCTCCTCGCGCCGCTCGTGCTCGAAGTCGATGTCGATGTCCGGCGGCTCGTTGCGCTCCTTGCTGATGAACCGCTCCATCAAAAGGTTAAAGCGCGACGGATCGACCTCGGTGACGCCCAACGCAAAACACACCGCGCTGTTCGCCGCCGACCCACGGCCTTGGCACAAGATGCCCTCGCTGCGCGCAAAGCGCACGATGTCGTGCACGGTCAAGAAATAAGACTCGTAGCGCAGTTCGGCGATGAGGCCGAGTTCGTGCTCGATTTGCTGGCGCACGGTGGCCGACGGCCCTTCGGGCCAGCGCCAACGCACCCCGTTTTCCGTGAGTTCCCGAAGCCAGCCGGTAGCGGTATAGCCCGCGGGCACCAATTCGGCAGGGTATGCGTAATGCAGCTCGTCCAAGGTGAAGGTGCAGCGCTCGGTGATGCGCACCGCTTCGTCCAGCAACGCGCTGGGGTAGAGGCGCGCGAGCGCCGCACGCGTGCGCAGGTGCCGCTCGCCGTTGCGGAACAACACCGAACCTGCCTCGGCGATCGTCAGCCGGTGGCGAATTGCCGTCATGGTGTGCTGGAGCGCCAGGCGCCGGCGGACATGCATGTGCACGTCGCCTGCGGCCACGCAGGGGAGGCCCAGCTCCCGGCCCACCGCTTCGAGCTGGGCGCAGCGACGCCCGTCGTTGAAGTCTTTGACCAGTTCGACCGCCAGCCACGCGCGCTCGCCAAAGGTGGCCCGAACCCAGGCACCTTGCTCCGCCTCGGGTTCGCGCCCCGGCACCCACAGGGCGAGCGTCCCCGGTAAGCCGTCCGCCACGTCGGCCCGGGTCAGCCGGTAGGTGCCCTTCTCCGCCGCCCGACGCCCTTGAGTGATCATCCGGCACAGCGCGACATAGCCGGCCTTGGTCTGGGCCAGCAGCACAAGTTTGGGCCCATCCTCGAGTTGCACCTCGGTGCCGACGACCAGACGCACCCCGGTATCGCGTGCGGCCTCGAACGCGCGCACGATGCCCGCCATGGAGCATTCGTCGGTGATGGCCAACGCGGTATAGCCGCAGGCCTTGGCGCGCTCGAACAATTCGCGCGCGGTGGACGCGCCCCGTTGAAAGCTGAAGTTCGACAGGCAGTGGAGTTCGGCGTAGCCGGGGGGCTCTGGGCCACTCATGCGAACCAGCCGTGCAGCATCCAGCCTTGGGCTTCGTCCGGTGGCAGAAAGGCCCACGCGCGCTGCCCTTGGGCTGTTTCGACGATGTAGTAGTCGCGCCGCACCGGTCCACCGTCCCACCAGCCGGTTTCCATCCGCTCAGGGCCGGCCACGACGGTGGGCGCCGCGCCACGCCACGGGATGGGCCGCTCCAGCAGCCACGTGGGCCGGGGCGAGGCTTCGGCGTCGCCTTCGTCCTGCGCGCCCACACGCTGCGAGCGCTCTGGCCGCGGATCGCGCGTCGTGGCCAGTTGATAAACGGCGTCGTCCCCTAAGCGGGCCCGCAGGCGTTCGCGCAACTGACCGAACGGCAGCGCATGCGCCGGCCGCTCGTCGAAGAGGTCGCGCCCTTCAGGCACGAACGGTGGAAGGTCGTCCGCCCGCAAGCGAAGCGCCAACACCGGTGCGGGCAGACGCACCTGCTCCAAGCGGCCGCGCGCGGCGTCGAACAAGGTGTGGGCCGCGCGCTCGGGCGCCAACAGGCCGACGGCGACCTCCGTCGCTCCCTCGCGATACTCCAGATGCAGCACGAAGCGCTGCACCCCGCCATCGCGGCCCGCCAGATACGCCGCGAGATCGGCCGTCATACGGCGGACCGGAAAGACCAAGGCGGCGATGTTCTCCACCTCGTGCGACAGCTCCAGGCGCCAGTCGACGGCGTCCGGCGGCGCGTAGAGGTCCAGCCCTGCGGGCCGATCCCCCAGCAGTTGGTCGAGCGCATCAAGAAGTTCCGCACCGAACCGTCGACGCAGGCCATCGCGGGGCATGCGCAGGAGCTGGCCCAGGGTTCGCACGCCCATCCGCGGCAACGCTGTGCTCGCCGCCGCCGGCAAGCGCGCTTTCCGCAGCGGCACCGGTTCGAGCGCCCGGCGTAGGTGCTCGGGGTGGGCGACCGCCAGCCCGTCGTGCACCCCGGCCAGCACATAGGCGGCATGGGGGCTCGGCGCGGCCGCAAGGCGGTGGCGAAAGCCGAGATCGGTCAGGTCGCCCCGCAGACGCCGCTCGATATCGGACCACTCCCCGAACAGCCCCCGGCTGCGGCCGACTTCGAGCACGAGGGCATGCGGCAGCAGTGCGACTTCGGAACTGTAGCGATATGCCACCCCGGCCAGGAAGGTTTGCCAGCGTTCCACCTCAGTGGGGTCGTAGGGCAAAGCCGTGAACTGGGCGAGCAAAGCCTGGGCGGCACTCAGGCGCTGGCCCACCCGCAACCCGGCGGCCTTGGCTTCGGCGTTGGCAGCGACCACGGTCCGGGTCTGCGCCGGGCCATCGACCAGCACCACGGGGCCAGAGTCAGGCTGACGCCGGAGGACGCCATCCAGCGCCAGGGATGGCAGCAATATGCAGGCCCAGAGCATCGTCGGCCGCCCTCAATGGACCGTATCCGGGAACGGGACCGGCTGGGCCGGTGGGTTGCCACCCCGGCATTTGCGCACCCACACCGCAGGCCCGGGCTGGACCGCGACTTCTAGGCGAAGGGGGGCCGGCGAGGGGTTGGCCAAGTGCCGGCGGTCGCGGAAGACAAAGCCCAAGGCCTGGCCGTCTGCAGCGGCGACCTGCAGCCGGCGCAGCGCCCGGTCGTCGGCCTGCTTGGGCCAGAGCAAAACGGCCGCGCACGCACCGGACCGCAGGCATTGCTCGGCTACCCACAGGACGTCGGCGTCGGCTGCACGGACGAAATGGACCTGACCGAGGCGAAGCCCACGCTGGCGCCAGCCTTGCGCGAAGGGCACATACGGCGGCCCGACGACGACCACCGGGCGATTGCCCTGGGTCAACCGGGCCAGTGTGGGTAGGACGAGGCGCAGCTCCCCCACTCCGTCCTGCGGCATGAGCACTTCTGTGATCGAGGCGTCGGGCCAGCCGGCGGTGGGCAGCACGGCGTCGAGACCAGCTACGCCGGTGGGCTGGTCGCCGGCCGGGATGGGTTCAGCACGACCGCGCCAGACCCGTCGGGCTTCGACGAGGTCGGATAGGGCAACGACTGCGCCCATCAGCCTCTCCGGACCAAGCCTGCAAACAGTCCTTCGATGGCAAAGTCGTCCGTGGGGTCGGGATCAATCGGGTGGTAGCCCGGACTGTTCGGCAGCAGGCGGATGATGTCACCCTGGTGGTGCAGCCGCTTGATGGTGAAGCGGTCGCCGCCGACGCGGGCGGCCACCACTTGGCCGTGGTGGGCCACCGGGGTAGCGTGGACCCCGACCAAATCGCCGTTGAGGATGCCCTCGTCGCGCATCGAGTCGCCCACGACCTCGACCAGATAGTCCGGTTTGAGCTTGAAGAGCCACTTCGACACCCGGAGCGACCGCTCCACGCGCTCCGCCGAGAACAGCGGCTCGCCGGCCGCAATACGTCCAACCATTGGGAGGTCCAGGGTGTCCGCCGCCATGGGATCGGACTCTTCGACGAGGCGGATGCCGCGGGGGCGGTTGGGCTCGATGACCAGCCGGCCTTTGGCCTGAAGGGAGCGAACATGTTTGAGGACCGCGCTGACGTGCTCGATGCCCAAGGCCTGGCCGATCTCTTCCAGCGTCGGGGCCTCTCCGTCCCGCGCAATGCGTGCCCGGATGAGGTCCAAAACGTTGTGCTGGCGGGAGGTCAAGAGCAGGGTCATGGGCATCACTTTTCACCGTTTTAGGTGAAAATGGAAGGGTCAAGATTTGCCCATGCAAGGATCAACGGGATGCCCGCTGAACCTCACAAACGGGGTGAAGTGGGTTCAGGGGCGAGGATGTGAGAAGGCAGTCTCAGGAGGCGAGACCCGCCACACGATGCGCAAATACAGCCTTATCGCCGACGCCGACGCCGACGCCGACGTCATATTCGGCCGATCGAAACAAAGCAGTCACGTGCCGTTGTCCCCGTAGCCGGTGAAGAGGACGCCCCTGTCAGACCTAGGCCTATCGTCGCGGTGTCACCCGGGTCGCTTCTGCGAGAACGCAAACTCCGCGACACAATGCCATCGGGAATAGCCATGCCCGATGGCCACTTTCACCAACACGGGGTAACCATGGCTATTTCGCAGACACTCTGCCGCTTGACTGCCCGATACAATTGGACCAGCTGCCGTCCAGCCCTGCGACGGCAAACGCACCAAGGATGATGTGGCCTCATGCCTATGCCAGCGCTGTTTGACCGCCGTTTCTTTGACCTGAACGAAGCTGCCGGACGGGATACAGAGTTTTCGTGGGCCTTCGACCGATACGGCTCCATGGACTGGAACGAGCTGCTTACCTCGCCGAGGGTATTGATCGTCGCCGAGGCGGGGACCGGCAAGACTTTCGAGTGCCAAGCCCAACAACGGCGCCTGTGGGACGAAGGCAGACCGGCGTTCTGGATTGAGCTTGCCAGCCTGGAGCGCAGCGAACTGTCAAACACCCTAGGGAGCGAGGCGTTGGAACGTTTCCACGCTTGGCTCGATGACCCGGCTAGCGTGGCCACGTTCTTCCTCGACTCTGTGGACGAACTCTTGCTAAAAGCTAGCTTTGAACAGGCGCTGACCGCGGTCAATCGCGCCATAGGCCCCCGTACCCACCGAGCCCGCTTCGTGGTGACCTCGCGCCCGACCGACTTTGACCGACAAGCCATCATCAACATCCTGCCTTACCCGGACCGCATGGAGGTTGAGGAGCCGAAAACCGAACCGGGCAATGGTTTCGTCGAGGCGGCCATGGGTACGCGATCGGTAGTGCGTCGAACAGAAGTCCGCGACCCGATCCCCGTGGTCCGCACGGTGGGCTTGCTGCCGCTGTCGGAGTCAGAAGTGGTGCGGTTTGCTGCCGCGCATGGGGTCACTGACCCCACTGCATTCATGGAAGCGCTCTCGGCGAAGAACGCCTTCGCATTCGCACGCCGTCCGCAGGATCTCATCGAGCTGATTGGCGTGTGGAAGGCGGAGGGTCGTCTGCGCACCTACCGCGATCAGGTCGCCAGGAACGCCGAAGTGAAGCTTCGTGGCGCCCGCCGCCGCAACGAGCGGCAGCTGCCATTCGACAAGGCGATGAAAGGAGCCAGGGCGCTCGCGCTCACAATGCAGCTGACCCGGCGCCTAGCGCTGAAGCACGGCGTCGACTCCGACACTGAGCATGCCATTGAGACGGTGTTGGATCCTCGGGATGTGCTCGAGGGCTGGACCGACGATGAAGTCAAAGCCCTTTTGGAGCGTCCGCTGTTCGGCCATGCGGGCTACGGGCGTGTCCGATTCCATCACCGCTCCGTCGTCGAATTTCTAGCAGCTGAGCAACTCAACGCGCTGAGGGAGGGCGGTGCACCATGGCGCAATGTAGCCGAACGACTGTTCGCCACCACGCCCCAAGGCATTGAGGTCATCCGTCCGTCCATGCGCCCCACGGCCGTCTGGTTAGCAGCGCGGTCGCGCGATGTGTTTGAGGCGGTGATCGCTAGAGAGCCCGAGGCACTGCTGCAGTACGGCGACCCCGAAACGCTGGACGAGCGTGACCGCTTGCGTGCCCTCATGGCGTACGTCACCCGGGTCGGCAGTCGGCAGCGCGAAGGTGTGGAATTCTATCCAGTCCAGATCCAGCGATTTGCCTGCGCCAAGGTCATGTCGGCGCTGCCGGACGTTTGGGACAGAGGTCTGACCAACCCAGACGTTCGAAAGCTCTTCCTGCAGATGTTCGCGGCGTGGCCCAGCGAGGCTGGCACCCGGATCGCATTTTCGGTGCTGACCGACGCGAACGGCGATCATTTGGAACGGATTTGGGCTGCGGAGGCGCTGACCGCAGCAAACGATGCACGGCTGCCCGACTTAGCCCAGCAGCTGGCGCTGGATGCCGCCGATTGGCCCGATGGCATCGCTGCGTCCGTTGCCTTGCGTCTAGTTCCGCGCCACATCGGTGCCGACACGCTGTGTACCCTGTTGGACCGCATAGCCGCAGGGCGCAACAGCCCCGGCCGCGATCTCGCACGCTCGCTGTGCTACCACGTGACCCACGACACGTTCGAGCCGACTTACTTGGAACGGCTGCGCGACGGCCTCGTGGCCAGCGTGATGCGAGGGATGCACTGGACGCGCTCGGAGTATCCTCGATATCGGACGACCCGCCCCGACCTAGCAGAATTGCTTGCTGCGGTGTGCGTGCGCCTACTGGTCGAGCAACCATTGTCGAGCACGCTGCTGGTGGCCAGCATCGTTGCAGTCCAGGTGGCGGCGAAAGATTCCATAGGGAAGGACTTCGCGGCGCAACTGCGTACCACCGCCTCCGCCTGGCCGGAATCCTTGCGGTGTGTGGCGTTCACCGCTTGCCATGCCCTGCTGGAAGGGATTCATCCAACGGGCGATGCGTTCGACCGCCTGAATGCCTCGGATGAGGCTGGTCTCATTCGCTTGTCGCCAGCCGACGGACCTTGGGTCATGGCAATCGTTGGCGACCGTGACCAATCCGCCGCCTTACGCGCCACGGCGCTGACCGCCGTCCTTCAAGGCATTGCCCCCGCCTTTCCTTCGCCGACAGCACGCCTACGGGCGCTCGCCAGCGCAGTCGCCGACGACCCCGAATTGAGTGCGCGCGTGGCGCGAGTCGCCAATGCGCGACGAGCTGATCCGGAGCTGCGACGGATGCGCGCGACTGACGCACGCCGACGCCAGTTGCATACCAAGAAAGAGGCCGACCGACGCGCCGGCTGGCAAAAATTCGTCCGGGAGATATTGGCGGACCCGGAGGCGTTCTTCACCAAGGACCGCGCGTATGGTACCGCTTGGAACATCTGGGCAGTCATGCGTCAGCATGAAGAAAGCGGCCATCACACGGGCTGGAACCGGCCGTTTTTAGAGTCACACCTTGGTGCTGATATTGCCAATCGGCTCAAGCACGCCCTTCGGACCGTGTGGCGTAATGACACGCCGACACTTCCGCACGAGCGTCCACCGGCTGAACGGAACACCACGCTGCTGCGATGGGGCATGGGCAACGCTGCGCTCGCCGCTGAATCGGAAGACGATGACTGGGCGCTGCGGCTCTCCCCTGCCGAGGCGGCCTTGGCGACGCGCTATATCCCGATCGAACTCAACCGTTTTCCCCCGTGGTTGCCTGCATTGGCTGCCGCTCATCCAGGCGCGGTTCGGGCCACGATGACTCAATTGCTTGATGACGAGTTGGCCTGCTTGCATGACCCCGAGGCACACCCTACGACATTGCAGCACATGGAGTACGCCGACACGGTGCTGCAAGCTCTGGCCATGCCTCACCTAGAGGCGTGGTTGTCCTCCCAAGCGGCGGACCTGACGGCACGCTCAACGCCTCCCAAGCCCACCTATGGACTTGAGCGCCTGATTCGACTTGTGCTGAAGCACGGCAGCCCTCCCGCGAGGGCCGCGCTGCTGAGCACGAGTCTCGAGGCTTTGGCACGTCCGGTCACCGGCGGCTGGGAGCTGCTCTGGTTCAGCGCAGCGTTTTTCCTGGACCCTCTGGCTGCTACTGCCATCCTCGAACATCGCTTGACGCAATATCCGGTTAGTCCGCTGGGCGACGGCGCGCGGTTGCTGGGTGGGCTCTTCGGCGATCGGCACGAGGCCATGCGTGTCAATGCTCGCGATGAGCGGTTCACGCCCGATCTGTTGTTGCGCCTCACGCGCCTAGCCTATACCCATGTGCGTCGAGAGGACGATGTGGAGCACATTGGCTCGTTCACGCCGGATACGCGAGATGGTGCTGAGCAGGGCCGCAATGCGCTCCTCACAGCGCTTCTGGAATCGGACGGCGTTGGGGCGTGGGACGCAAAAATGGCTCTGGCGAACGACCCGCTGATTGGAACCTTCGCCGACCGCGCCCGGGCACTGACGCTCGCGCATGCCGCCCGGGAGGCCGAGGGCGAACCGCTCACGCTCACCCAGGTGCGGGCGGTCTTGCGTGGCGCGGCGCCGCCGCCCATGACGCGAGACCAAATGTTCACACTGTTGAGTGACCGGCTCGACGATCTGGAAGAGTTGCTGCTCTCCGACACGTCGCCGCGAGAGACATGGGCCCGGGTGAGGATCGAGCGGGAGATGCGCCGGAACATTGGTCACGAATTGGAGCGGCTGGCCGCAGGCATTTACAGCGTCAATCAAGAGGCCGTGTCCGCAGACGAAAAAGAGACCGATATCCGCCTGGTGTCGAGCGCGTCGTCGGTCACGGGCGTAATCGAACTCAAGGTGGGTGAAAATGCATCGGCCGCAGAGCTTCGGGACACCATTCAGGGCCAACTGGTTCGCAAGTACCTTGCCCCGAAAGATCGGCGTGCGGGCTGCCTTCTGGTCACCGTGGGCAGAAATCGGGGATGGAGCCACCCGGACACGGGCGAGCGAATCGGCGTAGATGGCCTGCGTCAGCTCCTCTCTGCTGAGGCGAAGCGCACTGAGCAACAACTGCAGGGCCAAGTGCGCGTCGCAGCAAGGGTATTGGACCTTCGACCGCGTTTGGGCCTCGAACGCGACGGAAGCACCGACTAGGAACAGAACTACGAGGAACGCCACCTAGGCTGAACGTCCCTCGCCTTAGCTTCTAGGGTGATGCATCGCAAGTCGCGCTAAGGTCGCAATTAGGCGGGCTGGCCACTACCGCTTTCTAGACCAGACGCCGAGACGCCGGGATCGGCTCGTCATTCTAGTCCCCACCTCCGAACCCGCTTGGGCGCTAAAGGTGGAGACTTGCACGATGTGCAAAGGGCTAAGCCTGGTCACTCGGCGCAGCAGGTCAGCATCCGTTCGTCGATTTAAATTATCGGTCGCCAGTGCTTTCACGATAACCCAGTGAATGCAGCGCCGGATGCACTTTAGCCGCCAATTCCGACATGCTGTATCGCCGAGAATAGGCTGCGTGATGCTCGTCCCCCAATTCATGACCCACATACTGGGCTCGATACTCGGAGGGTACGCCGGCGCTCTGCATCATTTGCACCACTGTTTTCCGTAGGCTGTGAAAACCGACCTTTCCGACCCGAGGCGCCACACCGGCGGCCTTAATATAACGCCCAAATGCGGCCGACAAAAAATTACCGTTCCCATTCACAGATCCCACTTTAGTCCGTGGAAAAAGCCTGGTCTGGCCAGCTTTTCGCAGCGACTCGACATGCCGCAACAATCCCCAATTGATGAGATGAGGATGAAGGGGCACGGTGCGGGCACTGGCGTCGGTCTTGAGGCGCTGGCCCTCGCCGTCGGCACTGATTCGGATGCACGGCAAACCATCCTCTTCCACGAAATCGGCGAGACACAGTTGGCCGAGTTCAGACACGCGCGCACCCGTATAAAGGCCTAACAACGCACCCAGCCGGACCTCCTTTCGCAGCGTCGAAAATCGTGGCCCGTAGATGATCGCCAGTTGCTCTGGAGTGAATGCTTCAAAGCCAAGCTTCCTGCGGAGTCGCTTTTCTCGGATGCCATACTTCACTTGGCCCTGAGCCGGATTGTCACCGGTTGGATAGTAGCCAGCGCTCTGCGACCACGCGAAGAATGCTTTCAAATAGCTCGCCTTGTTCGCCAGCGTCGGCGTTGCGAGCTGCTGAGTGCGAAGACTTTGCACCCACTCCGACACGTCCGTTCGGGCGACCTCCGCGAGCGGCGCTTTAAGCCCCTTCCACCGCGCAAAGCCGTCGACGGCCGCTTTCTTCTGGCTGCGCGTCTTATCTGGCAGCAACGACGAATCCAGCGTCAGCAGATATTTCCGTACGGCTTCCCCAACCGTGATGCCAGGTCTGACGCGTGACGCTCGCGCCTTGCCGCGCACAGGCGCATCGACCGCCGACGACGGCAGCGGCTGAGCGCCCATCAGCACACGAAGCACTTCAACAGCCTTGGCATGCTCCTGGGCAGAGTCACCCTCCGTCGCCAGAGTAAAGCCGTTGGAGGTTCGCTCCAGCTTCCATGGGGCAATGTGCAGCGGGTGCCCGGGGTCGTCCACATCCAAAAGAAAGGGATCGTCGGGTGCCGGTTGCTTCATTCCCCTCAGCCTCCTTGCCTGGTCGAACAGTGCCGCGCAGCGCGCGGACAAGGCATAGGCCTGCACCTGTGCCATGCGAGGGTTTCGCGTCCCAAGACTACGGCGAATCACCGTGAGTCGGAACACCCCTCGAAGGTCTAACGGCACTTTCTGCCGAAAATGGAACATCCCCGTGGGAGAACGATCAAGATGATGTGCTAGCCGCATGCGAAGTGCCTTTGCGGGTGCCTACCACCGAATTTCTCCAGCCTCACCTAAGTGGCTGAAAAAGAACACCTTGGGAGCTTATGGCGGAGAGAGTGGGATTCGAACCCACGGTAGGCTTACACCTACGGCAGTTTTCAAGACTGCTGCCTTAAACCACTCGGCCATCTCTCCGTTTTTTTCCACCATGGCAGCCATTGCAGCTCGCCACGGTCTTACCTCAAAACGCGCCAGGTCACCCCGGCGCGCCGATTGTAACCGAACCTGCCGTCAGGCGATGGCTTCCAGCCCGGCCATGTACGGACGGAGCACTTCGGGGACCTCGATGCTGCCGTCCTTCTGCTGGAAGTTTTCCATCACGGCGACCAGGGTGCGGCCCACGGCCAGGCCGGAACCGTTGAGCGTGTGTACCAGTTCCGGCTTGCCGGTGGCGGGGTTGCGCCAGCGGGCCTGCATGCGGCGGGCCTGGAAGTCGGTGCAGTTGGAGCAGCTGCTGATCTCGCGGTAGGTGTTCTGGCTGGGCAGCCACACTTCGAGATCGTAGGTCTTGGCGGCGGCGAAGCCCATGTCGCCGGTGCACAGCATCACCTTCCGGTACGGCAACTTCAGCGCCTGGAGCACGACCTCGGCGTGGCCGACCATCTCTTCCAGCTGTTGCATGCTCGTCTCGGGCGTGGCGATCTGCACCATCTCCACCTTCTCGAACTGGTGCTGGCGGATCATGCCGCGGGTGTCGCGGCCATAGCTGCCGGCCTCGGCGCGGAAACACAGGCTGTGCGCGGTGAGGCGCATCGGCAGGTCGTCGGCCTCGACGATGCTCTCGCGCACGAGGTTGGTCAGGGCCACCTCCGACGTGGGAATCAGGTAACGGCTGGCGTCGCCCACCTTGGTGTGGAAGAGATCTTCTTCGAACTTGGGCAGCTGGCTCGTGCCCTGCATCGCATCCGGGTTCACGATGAGCGGCACGTTGTGCTCGAGATAGCCGTGCTTTGTGGTGTGCAGGTCGAGCATGAACTGGGCGAGCGCGCGGTGCAGATGCGCAAGCTGCCCGCGCAACACCGTGAAGCGGGCGCCGCTGAGCTTGGCGCCGGCATCCGCGTCGAGCCAGCCGTGGCGGGCACCGAGCTCCACGTGGTCCTGCACGGGGAAGTCGAAGGGCCGGGCGTGGCCCCAGCGAAGGATCTCGACGTTTTCGCTCTCGTCCTTACCGATGCTGACCGCGTCGTCCGGAAGGTTGGGGATACCCAGGGCGATGTCGGCGAGCTTTGCCTGTACCTCGACGAGGGCGTGCTCGTTGGCCTTCAGCTTGTCGCCGATGCCGGCGACCTCCGCCATGAGCGGCGCCACGTCCTCGCCCTTGGCCTTGGCCTGGCCAATGGCCTTGGAGCGGGTGTTGCGGAGGTTCTGCAGCTCCTGCGTCTCGGTGGAGAGCGCCTTGCGCTCGGATTCGAGGCGCTCGATCGTCGCGACGTCGAGTTCGAAATGCCGGGCGGTACGCAGGCGCTCGGCCGTTTCGGCGAGGCGGCCGCGCAGGAGGACTGGGTCCAGCATGAGGGGGCTTCCATTGGGTGCGAAGGGGGATTATGGCAAATCGGGTCAGGGTGTCGCACCACGGGGGTCGCGTAGGGTCCCGACGGGGTGCCCGTAGCGGCGCGGTCCGCGCGCCCGGCTCGTGGAGCGCGTCGTGTCCGTCGCGCGTGGGGCCGACGAGGCGCCGCGCCTCAAGCCCCATCGCCGGGAGGGCGAACACGTTGGGACGAACACCACGACATAGGTCACGGGTTACGGCGCGTACGCGAGGTGGATGAGCGGGTACGGCCTGCCCTGCCCGTCAAGCGGCGACCGGCCGGTGCGCACGAAGCCCATGCGCTCGTAAAAGCCGACCGCCTGGGCGTTCTGTTCGTTGACGTCGGTGGTCATGCGCGGATGCAACGTGAGGCCGTGCCGCACCAGGGTCGCGCCGAGGCCTTGTCCGCGGTAGACGGGGTCCACAAACAGGGCCTCCATGTGACCGTCGTCGATCAGCATGAAGGCCAGGGGGCGGTCCTGTGCGTCTACCGCAAGCCAGAGCGTTGCCTGGGGGAGGAATCCACAGACCATCGCGTCGATGGCGAGGCGATCGTCGGGGGTGAGGAAATCGTGCGTGGCATCGACGGCGGCGCGCCAGATGGCCACGACGCGGTCACCGTCGTCGGGGCGGGAGAGTCGGATCGTTGTCATGCGGCGAAGACTAGCAAGGACGGCACTACGTGACGGCGGTGCCGGGGAAAGGGCGCCGTCGCCCCAGCGCAGGTAGCAGGCCACGGCGCGAGGCGTGAGAAAGCCCCCAACCCTCCATGGGCGCAACGTCGCAACAGCCTCAGCAGATCGAAAGATCGAAGATCCGCGTCATGGGAACCCATTTCTGCCCGGCTCCTGCCCACGGCAAGGGCTGCTGGAACGTCGACATCAGCGTTTCCCACGCCTGCACGCGCTCGCTCGCCGCGTCGGCGGCGGCCTTGGCGTCGGCGTCGAACTCCGGGCCGACCCGCATCAGCATCACCAGGCGGTTACCCGTGCGATGAATCTGCATGTCGAGGATGCCCGCCTCGCGGATCGATTGGACGATCTCCGGCCAGATGACCCCCTTGCGGTGCCAGCGCTCGTAGTCAGCGATTGCCGCGGGATCGTCCCGCAGGTCGAGCGCCAGGCATTGCCAGGTCATGCGACGCGCTCCCGGGGAAGGCAGGCGAAACCCAGAATCGCGGCGAAGCACACCATCGGCACCACCATCGCGTGCGCGATGCCCAGGCGATCGGACGTCGCCCCCATCGCCGCGGTGAGCACCGCGCCGCCGACGATCGACATCACCAGCAGCGACGCGCCGAACTTGCGTTCGGTATCGCTGCGACCTTCCACGCCGAGGGCGAAGATCGTCGGGTACATGATCGACATGAAGAAGCTCGATGCGACCAGCGCATGGATGCCCATGCGACCGGGAACGAACGCCGCGAACGCGGCGAGCGCCACGTTGATCGCTGCGAACGCGCCCAGCACCCGTGCCGGGCGCAGGTATTTCATCAGCGCCGCGCCGGCGAGACGCCCCACCATGAAGCACACGAGCCCCGCGGTGATAAAGTTGGCCGCGGCTCGATCCTCGGTGCCCGGCATGGTGGCCTGCGCGTAGCGGATCATGTAGCTGAAGACGGCCACCTGCGCGCCCACGTAGAAAAACTGAGCGACCACCGCCGACATGAAGCGCCAGTCGCGCAACAGGCGTCCGAGCACGCCCCGCTCCGGCGGCGCGCCCTCGTCGTCGACCTCGGTGCGAGGAAAACGCGTGACCGCGATGATCACGGCCCACAGGATCACGCCCAGCCCGATCACCAGGTAAGGCATCTGCACGGCCGCCGCTTCGCTCTTCATGAAGGCGGTGCGCGCGGCCGTATCCATGGCGGCGAGTTCCGCGGGCGAGCGCTCCACCCCGGTGAAGATGAAATGCTGGCCGATGAGCACGCCCGTAATCGAACCCAGGGGATTGAAAGCCTGGGCGAGATTGAGCCGCGACGCGGCCGATTCGCGTGGACCGAGCAAGGTCACGTAGGGATTGGCGGATGTCTCGAGAAACGCAAGGCCCGCCGCGATCACGAACAGGCCCACCAGGAAGGTGGCGTAGGTCGCGGTCGCGGCGGCGGGCCAGAACAACAACGCGCCGGCGCCATAAAGCAACAGGCCGAACACCACCGCGGCCTTGTAGCCGAAGCGGCGCATGAACACCCCGGCCGGCAGCGCCACGAGGAAATACCCAAGGTAGAACGCGCTCTGGACCAGGCCCGCCTGGAAGTCGGACAGCGTGAAAGCCTTCTTGAACTGGGCGACCAGCACGTCGTTGAGGTTGTTCGCGCCGCCCCAGAGAAAGAACAGGCTGACGATCAATGCCAGGGGAAACCAGGGCACGCGAGCCAGCCCCCGGTGGGCGGCGGTCCGCGCCGCAGCGTGCTGTTGCATGCGTGTCTCCCTCGTCATGGCCCCGCCCCGAACTGTGCAAATATAAACGTGATATTTACCCGCATAACAAGCTGCACTGCAACATGGCGGCCCTTATGGCGATGTCTTGGGGCGCGCGGCTAGACTCGCGGTCGCATCATCCCTTCAACCCGCCACGGAATGCCATGCCCACCGACTCGCCGAAATATCGCGCCCCTGCCCTCGACAAGGGACTGGACATCCTCGAGCTACTCGCCAAGGCGACCCAGCCGCTGTCCATCGCCGAGATTTCCGAAGGCGTCGGGCGCTCCCGCGGCGAAATCTTCCGCATGCTCCAGGTGCTCGAGGAGCGCGATTACATCGCCCGTCCGGATGGCGGCAGCGCCTATTCGTTGACCCCGCGGCTGTTCCGCCTGGGCATGGAACAGCCACCGGTGAAGAACCTCGTGGAGACAGCGATGCCGGTCATGCATCGCCTCGCCGGCGACATCGACCAGTCATGCCACCTCGTGGTGCCCTCGCAAGAGCAGATCGTCGTCGTGGCACGCGTCGACCCGCCGGGCGAAACCGGCCTCGTCGTGCGCGTGGGCCATCGTCGCCCGATGTCGCACTCGGCATCGGGTTACGTTTTGCTCGCCTGGCAGACAGACGACATCCGCGAGCGCTGGTTCCGCACGCTGCTCGAACACGAGCCGGGGCTGAAGCGCAACCGCATCGACGCCACGATCAAAGAGATCCGCGCCGCGGGCCTGGCACGTATCCCCAGCCAGGTGGTCGATGGCGTCACCGATCTTTCGGCACCGATCATCGAAGGCAACCACGCCGTTTGCGCGGTCACCATCCCGTTCCTCGAACGGCGCGGCGCCAAGGTCGACATGGATACCGCCGCCCGTCGGTTGACCGACGCGGCCGCCGAGATCTCAAGCGCCATCTCGCATGGCGCGCCAGGCGCGGGGTTGGCCTGAACGTCGCGAATCGCTGTCGCGGCGACAACGTAAGCACGACAAACCGGCTTGTATGACGAGGGCTCCGTCTAACCGGAGCCTACCCATGGACCACGCGTTCGATCTCTCCGCGCCCTGGTGGACGTTCGTCGTCCGCGGCGTCGTGACCTATCTCGGCCTGCTGATCCTCATGCGCCTCGCCGGCAAGGGCAGCCTGGGCGAGATGTCGGCCTTCGACATCGTCATCATCGCCCTGGTCGGCGGCACGTTGCGCACCGCGATCATCGGTCACGACCAAGGCATGCTGGGCCCGTTCATCGGCGTCGCCAGCATTTTCGCCACGAATCGCCTGTTGGCATGGACCTGTGCGCGCTTTCCGCGCTTCAACCGCCTCGTGGAGGGCTTTCCCGCATTGCTGATCCGCGATGGACGGCGCGATCGGGACGCCATGCGTCGCCAGCACGTGGCCGACGCGGCGCTCGACCGGGCCCTGCACAAGGCGGGCCTGGAGGACGAACGCGATATCCGGATGGGGCGACTTGAACCCAATGGCAAGATCACCCTCACGCGTCGCTCAGCGCCCCGGGGAACGGAGTAACTAGCGAACGCCCTGGTCGCGCTTGGACGCATCATCCATTTTCTTCTCGCCCTTTTTCTGATCCCTGGCGAGCTTGTCCTGCAGCGGCTTATCCCGGCGGGCGACGGCGTTGACGTTGCGATCGCCGGATTGGGGCGGATGTGTTTGATCGGGCATGGGTCGATTCCTAGCCATGGTCTTCGTTGTCGTGCGTCTGCTGCGGCGACTCTCCGCCGCGCTCGCGCTCGGGCTTTTTCTCGACGTGCTGACCGACATCCTTGTCGTAGTCGCGCGGCGACGGATGCTTTTCATCATTCATGGGAAGGACTTACTCGCGTGTGCCCGCAGGCGAATCGGAGGTGGGGATGCCGCCCGCGTTGTCGGTGCCCTGCCCCGCCGGCGGCGTCACCTTCGGCGCACCGAATTCGTCGCGCTGACGCGGGTCCACCGAACGCTTGGTGTTCATGCCATCGGTCCAGTGCTGACCCGGTTCGTGCGCGCGCGAGCGTGGCGTCTCTTTCATCGTTTGCGGATGGCTGTTCGCGGTCTGCTGGGTGACCTCCGTCGGCCTGTCGGCACGCTGGGCCGGCGTCGACTGGCCGTAGGCCTGGGTGGCGACGATCGCGAGCGATGCGGCGAGGATGATCTGCTTCATGGGCTTACCCTGCTCGGAGGACATGGGGCATCCTCGCCCAAGGCCGGTCGCGCCGCCGTGACCGTCCGTAGGCGATGCGTTGACGCGGCGCTTATGCTTGGTGCGCCAGGTCGAGCAGGCGGTCATCCCAGTCGTAGGGCAGCCAGAGCTCGTTCTCGACGCGCGTCATCGCCAGGTAAACCGCCCGCACGGCGACATCGGCGCCATCGGTGGGGCGACTGCCGGGCGGGCGCGAAAAGCAGCACGGCGACATGTAAACCGTGCCGGCCTCGAGGTTTTTCGCGTCTTCCAGCAGGCCGAGCGTCAACGCGTCGCCTTCCCGGGCCTGGCCGATCATCAGCGCCTGGAGGTTGCCATGGCCAAACTGGCGTTCGAACAGACGCGCCACCCGGGAGCGTCCCGATGCCACCAGGTGGGACGCGAAGTCGGTCCAGGTGGCGAAACCGCGGAGGCTGTAGTGACGGGGGCGATCGCCGTGCATGTGCAGCTGGATGGCGTCCTGCGTCGCTTTCACCAGTTGCACGGCACTGGCTTCCACGAAGCGGTATGGCACTTTGGCGTCTTTCAGGCGGAGTGCCTGTTCCAGCATCGACCAAAGGCTGCCGTACACGCGAAGCCCAGCCGTTGGCAGCTCGATGGCGTTGTCGCCGAAGAGACGATGGCGGGTCACGCGGTCGCGCGAACCGACGATGTCGTCGGGCATCAGCGCCTCACTGTGCCGCCGAAGCACCGAGCGGACCAGCGGCATCATCTGCTCGCCCGCGCGCACCGATTCGACCATGCCCAACGGCTTCGCGTCGTGCGGGCGCGCGGTGCGTCCCGTGGCGAGATGCTGGTAGGGGTCACCCATCACGACGTAGCCGCCGGGGTAGCGACGCAACAGCGAAAGCCACGGGGCAGGCAGATCGTGCGCCTCGTCGATAAGCAGCGTGCCCATGTCGGGAACGCCGGCGCCGACCAGGTCGAGCCACTTCACCAGGTGATAAACGCGCACGGGAAAGCCGAAGCGCTCCTGGCGCTCGTCGAGGGCGAACATGATCTCCCAGGCCTCGACCGCCCACCCGACATAGCTGGCGCGTTCGGCCACCGGAAGATGGTCGGGCCAGTGAAAATGGCGATAGCCGATGCGGCGATCCTCGCTGCCGCACCACCGGCGAATCGCTTCCAGGGCGCGCGACAGCACCGCCTCGGGCGTATCCCGGCCGATCGACGGAATACCCATCATCGTGGCCTGTTCGGCGACGGTGCGGGTGGCTTCCTGCCGACGTGGGGCCTTGGTCCAGCGCGTGCCGGAGGCGCGGACGAACGTGCGGGCCATCCGCGCGGCCAGGTCGGCGAGCGTGACGGCTTCGTCGCCCGCACGGCCGGCGCGTCGCCGGAATGCCTCCCGCTGCGCTTGCCAGGGCGTGAGGTAGGTGAAGCGCCGCCCGGTGTCGAACAGGGCCAGCGTAAGGTGCGTCTTGCCCGTGCCCGCGTAGGCGTCGACGGCATAACGATCGCCCAGGTCGGCCGTGATCGCGGAAAGCGCGCGCACCTGGTCGCTGGTGCCGCGCACGATCGTGCGCGGCACGCGGTCGGTCAGTTCATCGCGCTCGCGAAACACGGGAAGGTCGAACGCGATCAGGCTGTCCTGGCAGGCACGCTGGAAATCCGGCGACAGGAAGCCATCGGGCCCACGCCACGCCAGCCCCTCGAACGTGTCGTCCGCGACGAACGCCACGCCGCGCGTCGCCATCAGCGAGGCCACGTCGGCCGGATCCACCTCATCCGGTGGACAGAACGCGGCGAGGCTGTTTCCCACCACCGCAGGGCTCTCGCCGGCCAGCGTGCGCTCGGCATCGAAGACCGCCCTCGCCAGCTCCGCACGCGACAACGACGGCTTGCGCACGAGCAGCAGCAGGCCGAAAAGGCCTGCGCGCTCCGCGCCAAGGTCGGGAACGTGCGCCTCAAGGAGAAAACGCAGCGCGACGCGTTCGCGAAGGGGCAGATAAAACGTGGACTCGCGACCGGTGGTCACCGCTCAACTCCGGACAATACGGCTCGGTCGGCAAGGATACCGACAACCGCGCCGTGAATCGTCATTCACGCCGCGCCACGACCGCCGTGACATAGCCGACCGCATGGTGAGGTTTTTGGAGGAGGAGCTACCCATGAACGCTAACGACACCAAGCAGCCGTCGAAAAACGAGCGCGAAGACGAACGTCAGCACCACGACGCCAACCAGGATGAGGCGCTCGAAGAGACCTTCCCGGCAAGCGACCCCGTGTCGCCGTTCATTCCGGCGAAAGCACCCGAATAAACAGGGGCGACCATGACTCACCTCATCGCGCACTTCCGTACTCAGGCGGCCGCCATGGCAGCGATGCAGCGCCTTGCCGGCCGGGGATTTCCCCAGGATAGGCTGGTGCCGGTCGCCGACGGCGACGTGCGCGGCTCGCCGGACAGCTATAACGTGCCGGCCAACGTGGTGTCCGCGCACAGCAACAAGGCGGCGCGGCCGCTGGCACGCGGGTCGGCCAACCGCCGTGTCGATGAGGTGGGCCCTAAGGCATATGGCCTGGTACGTCTCGAACTGGATACCGGCGACGGTGAGATGAGCGATGCGGATGTGCGCGCGCTTCTCGAGGAAACCGGGGCGGAACGGATCGAGACCAGCGAACGCCCCTTATCGGAGGAGGCGCCGGGCGTATGGCCGGCGCCACCGTTGGGCGACCGGGTGGACGTGGATCGTGCCATCGATGCCTCGCTTCGCGCGGGTCTTGAGCGTCATCCAGAGACGCCCGCGCCTCACGAGGGGCCGAGTAAGAGAACGCCGCACGATCCGCATCGGTAGTATCGGCGTGATGGCCTGCCGGTTGGCGCTGGATCGGCGGCGCGACCCCGCAGGCAGGTCCGTTGGGCTTCCGCCGCGCGACCGGTTGGCCGCGCGGCGGATTCAGGGCCGCTACGGGCGGACCCTGTCCGCAAACCCTCGGCAACGCGGAGCCTCAGGGAGACCACGGGCGAGTGAAGCCGTTATCGCCATGGGCGCGGTGCCAAGAGACCCGACGCAAACCTAGCCGCGACGCCGATAGCGCGCCAACGCCACGCCCGCCACGACACCCACCGCGAGCCAGCCCGGCGCATTCGCATGTGCGCGACGCGGCCGCGGCTTCACGACAGGCGTGTCCCGCTTCACTTCTGCCGGCGCCGCTTCGATCTGCACCGCGTGCGGGCTGGGCCGGATGCCTTTGCCCCGCGCCTCCGCGACGCCCCGCGTCAGCTCGGCGCCCATCAGCACGATCAGCGAGGAGTAGTACGTCCAGATCAAGAGGACGACGAAGGCACCCGCCGGACCATATGCTCCGCCCACGTCGCTATGCGCGACATACAGGCCGATGACGAATTCGCCGAGCAGGAACAGCACCGTGGTCAGGCATGCGCCAAAAATGGCGTCACTCCAGTCGATGCGTGCGTCGGGCAACACGCGGAACATCATCCCGAACACGCCCGCGAACACCAGGATCGACACGGCATACTTGAGCGTACTCCAGGCCGCCCCGTCACGACCCAGCACGCTTTCGATCACCGCGCTGACGACCAGCGACACGATGAGCAGGAAGGCCACGCCGATCAGCAACGCAAACGCCCTCGCCCGCGCCCGCAGCCATGCGCCCACGGCCTTTCCGGGCTTGGGCTTGACCCGCCAGACCCGGTCCAGCGTGCCCTGCAACTGGGCGAATACGGCCGAGGCACTGAACAGCGTCACGCCGAGGCCGACGATACCGGCGATGTTGCCCAGGCGAGGATGCTCTTCCGCGCTTTGGATAACCGTTACCAGCACGCCCGCCGCCTTGGGGCCCACCACGGAGGTCATCGCCTCCACCAGCTGCGACTGCCAGGCGGGATGCAGCATCGCGATCGTCCACACCATGAGCAGCAACAGCGGTGCCACGGACAATGCGGCGTAGAACGCCAGCGCTGCCGCGCGCGTCATCAGTTCGTCGTCGCTGAAACCGTCGATCGCGGAACGCACGACCCGCCCTGCGCGGGTCTTGAAGATATCGGGCATGACAACTCTCCTTCACGCGCCACCATGCGCAGCGAAGGATCAAGCAAAAGCGCACGCACCGTGACGATAGCGTCGTGGCAGTGCAGGTCTGCATAAGGTCGATGATCGCCACATGCCAGTCAGCAACGTCGTGACGACAGGCTGCCGGGTGATACACGAGCGCGACACCGCCCGGAGGATGGTGTGGCCTAACCCACCACACCGGAGTGCGCCATGCAAAACCGACCGATCAAGGCCCTGTTGTTCGCAACGCTGGTTCTCGCCGCGACGGCATGCAGCCAGCAGAAAGACACCGATCGGGCCGTGCCTGGCGGCAACACCGCGGGCACGGCCACGTCGGCCGCACCCGCGTCGGGCAGCACGGCGGGCCAGAGCCGCTGACCTCAGCGGCCGCCGCCGGAGGTCGGCGGCGTCTGCGTGCCCCCCTGCGAGCCACGGGCGCCACCGCTTGAGTTGCTGTCGGTGGTGCCACCGCTGCTCGACCCGCCGTGGCTCGACCCACCCGAATTCGAACGATCGGTCGACGACCCGGACTGGTTGCGCCCGTGCGTACTCATCGTGCCACTACCCGTGGACGATCCCGACGACGTACCCGAATCCGACGAACCCGTCGTGGACGAGCCCGCGGTACCCTTGTGCGTCGGATGCACGGGATCCGTCGAATGCCGGTTGCGATTCTGCGTCTGCTGCCCCGACGTGGGTTGCGTGCCCATCGTGTCCTGTGACCCGGACGACTGAGAACCGGATGTCGGCGCGGACTGAGCGATCGCTGCGCCACTGGCGGTGAGTGCGAGGGCGAGCATGGAAACGACGATCTTTTTCATGAGATGACTCCCGTGGATGCGCCCGGGTCGGACGCCATGCCACCGTGCGCTCCGCGGCATGAAGTCAGGGCCAGCAAGCCGCACAACGCAACGTAACGACGCTGAACGGCGTTCAGCCAGATGACGACGGGCATGGCATGTAGCGGCGCCACGCTCGCACGCACCGGCGCAGTCTGACGCTGCGGCCTTCGTCCGTCCCCGCAGGCCGGGCCGCGCCCGCGACGTCGCTTCGCTCAGGGACCCGACGCTTATGACTTGGACGAAACGTGCTCGCCGCGGTATCGCCACGCCACCGGACCCCTTGGCCATCATCATCGAAGCGAGCGACGATCTCGCCGGCCTTGTTGCCGACGTGCTGGCCGAACTGGGCTTCGAGACGATGGTGGCGCGTTCGCACGTCTACGCGGCGACCCTGGTCGAGTCGCGATGCCCGCAGTTGCTGGTGGCGTGTGTGCCGGCCTACCACCAGGACTCGCGCGGTGCTTACCTGCGCGACTGCCGTCGCATGCTCGGTTTGCTGCCCACCGTGCTCATGCTGTCCGAGGCCCATCCCGATCTGCGCGGGGCGCCGTCGGCCGTCTATCTCATGAAGCCGTTCACGCGCGCCGAACTGCTCCTGGCGGTCGACGAGGCCCTGGCGACCGAGGAAGAACCGAGCCCCGATTGAACGCGTCAACCGGCGACAGAGGGTTCCCACAGTTCGATGGGATTGCCCTCCGGATCATGGATGCGTACGAATCGACCGACGCCCGGGGCGTCCCATGCGGGGTCGCGGATCACGTCGATCCCTGCGGCGGTGAGGCTGTCGCACAGGCGATCGAGGTCGTCGACGCGGAAGTTGAGCATCCAGGGACGGTCGACCGCGAAATAGTCCGTATCGGCCTTGAACGGTGAAAAGACGCTGGTGCCCGCCTGGGTCTCCCATTGCCCGTAGGGCGGGCCGCCCACGCCAAGGTGGTGCGCGTACCACGCGCCCAGCGCGTCTGGATCTTTCGCGCGAAAGAAAAACCCGCCGATACCGGTGACCGCCATACGCCCTCCCCCGATCGCTTGACCCAGGCCGCCGGGATACCAGATGGCGCCATCACGCGCAATGGGCCCACCCACCTTTCGCAACCGTTCGACGCGAGCGGGCGCAGGGTGAGGTTTTGACGCGGATGCCACTCATGCGCATGACCGGAAACGCGGCCGTGGACATCCCCGCCGCCATCATCGCCCTGGTGCGCCGCCGGGCGCCGGACGCGTCGATCTGTCCATCCGACGTCGCCCGTCATCTCGCCCCGGAGGCTGGGGCGTGGCGGGCTCGGATGCCCGACATTCGTGTCGTGGCCGCCACGTTGGCGCGCGAGGGTTGCCTCGCGATCACCCGGGGCGACAGTACTCTGGACCCCGACGCCCTCGGCAAGGGCCCGATCCGGCTGCGGCGGGGACCGCGATTTCCCCCGGCGTGAGCGGGATCGTCAGGCCACGTGGGTGTGCGAGACGCACCAGCCCTTGGCGGCCACGGCCTTGCCCGGGAAAAGCTGGCACGGCCCCCAGGCGGCGCCGGCCTTGCCCTGGTAAAAGCTGCAATCGGCGCAGAAATCGTTGGGCGTCTTGCGGCCCTGCGCCTTGGTGCCGTCTTCCACGTATTTGAGCGCGGACGCCGTCGGATCGGACGGTGACACGTGTGGGAGATCCTGGGCGCGCGACAGGCCGGGCAGCGCGCCCAACACGGTGGCGGCGGTCACGGCACCGGTGGCCGCCTTGAGGAAGCGGCGACGACCTTCGTTGTTCGAATCGTGTTGCGACATAAGGAACAGACACCTCCGTCGAAAAACCACCCGCCATCCTACGCGTTCGGGCAAAGCGGAGTAATTCGCATTACGGTCGGGACCGGTGGGCCGCCGTGGTATGCTGGCAACCTCGTTTGGACGTCCGAATCCCCATGCCGACCCCTCTCACCGTCGACCCCATCCAACTCGCCCATGGCGCCGACGCCATCGCCGACGCCGCGCGCGAACTGGCCGCCTTCGGCTGGACGCCCGCCACCAGCAGCAATTTTTCGATGCGCCTGGACGACCACCTCGCCGCGATCACCATTTCCGGGCGCGATAAGGGTCGGCTGGGCCGCGACGACATCATGGTGGTCGACATGCATGGCAAGGCCGTCGGCAGCGACGCCCGCCCGTCGGCCGAGACGGGACTGCACACCCAGATCTACCGCCGCTTTCCGGACGCCAACGTGGTGCTGCACACGCACTCGCGCACGCAGAGCGTCGCCTCCCGACTCTTCGCCCGCGAAGGCCGCATTCGCCTCGAGGGCTGGGAGTTGCAGAAGGCGATTTCCGGCTACACCACCCATGAAAGCGTGCTCGACATCCCCGTGTTCCCGAACACGCAGCACATGCCCGAACTCGAGTCCCGGGTAGACGCATGGATCGACGAGGGCAAGCCGCTGTATGCCTACCTGATCGACGGTCATGGCATCTACACCTGGGGCAAGGACATGCCGGAGACCCGACGCCACCTTGAAGCCCTGGAATTCCTGATCGGCTGCGAACTCGACCTGCGGAGACTGTCCCCATGAGCCGCCTGCGCATTTACGACGACCAACGGCACGACGCCCCCCTGCTCTCGCTCACGGACCACGCCGCGATCGCGGCCGAGCTCCACAAGGTGGGCGTGCGGTTTGAGCAATGGGAGGCCAGCCAGCCCGTCGCCCCGGGCGCTAGCCAGGAGGACGTCATCGCGGCCTATCGCAGCGACATCGACCGCCTGATGGCGGAAAACGGCTACCAGGCCGTGGACGTCATCAGCCTCACGCCCGACCACCCCGATCGCGCGGCCTTCCGCCAGAAGTTCCTGAACGAGCATTCGCACAGCGAAGACGAGGTCCGCTTTTTTGTCGCGGGCGCGGGCCAGTTCACCCTTCACATCGACGGCAAGGTCTACGAGGTGCTCTGCGAGCAGGGCGACCTGATCGGCGTGCCCGACGGCACCACCCACTGGTTCGACATGAGCGAATCCCCCTACTTCGTGGCCATTCGCCTCTTCACCAACGTCGAGGGCTGGGTGGCGCAGTTCACCGGATCGGACATCGCCGAGCGTTTTCCGCGCATGGCTCCCCACCCGTCGGCGGGCAAGGCTTCGTAAAGCCCCGGGGGTCCGTTATCCTGCGGGTCTTCCCCGACCCGCAGGTGGCTCCGCCCATGTCCGAGATCCGCGCCATCCTCACCGATATCGAGGGCACGACCAGCTCGATCGATTTCGTCAAGGATGTTCTCTTCCCCTACGCCCGCCAGCACCTGCCAGCGTTCGTGGAAACCCACGCCGACGATCCCGAGGTGCAGCACTGGCTGCACGAGGCCGCGAAGGAAGCCGGCTGGGTCGAGGCGTCGCGCGGCGAAGTCATCGACCTGCTGATCCGCTGGATCGACGAAGATCGCAAGGCCACTCCTCTCAAGGCGCTGCAAGGCATGATCTGGCGCGAAGGCTACGAGGCGAAGGCTTACCTTTCGCACATGTATCCCGACGTCGCCGCGCGATTGAAGACATGGCATGACCAGGGTCTCAAGCTCTATGTCTACTCGTCCGGCTCCGTGCCGGCCCAGAAGCTGATGTTCGGCTTCAGCGAGGCGGGTGACCTGACGCCGCTGTTCTCCGGGTATTTCGACACGCAAACCGGCCACAAGCGCGAAACCGTGTCCTACCAGCGCATCGCCGAGGAGATCGGCCTGCCGCCGGCGCAGGTGCTCTTCCTCTCGGATATCAAGGAAGAACTCGACGCCGCCCGCGCCGCCGGCATGCGCACCACCCAACTCGTTCGCCCGCCCCAGCCCATCGTGGACGCCGGCCACCCAGCCGTCGCGGATTTCCATGCCGTCGTCGCTTGATCCCCGCCGGCGCACGCCGATCTACACACTGGCCGCTTTCGCCGCCGGCGTGCTGATCACCGTGGGCGTGCTGCGCTACGGCCCGCAGCCCGCCACCCTGAAGCCACGTCCGGTCGCGGTCGCACCCGCGGCGGTCGCCACGGCGGCGGCACCCGCCGCGTCCACCAGCGTCGCCGACGAACCGGCGGACGCGGCCATGGACGTGGACAACGGCGACTGGCCCGCGGATGGCCCCACGCCCGAGCAGGTGTTCACGGCCCAGCCCGACCGGGTGCGCGAGGCCGTCGCGCGGCTCGCACCTCGCGCCCCGGGCCATCCGAACATCTACGCTGTCGCTTTCGCCGGCGACGGCTCCGAAGACGTGTTCCGCAACGAAGCCGAGTACCTCGACCAGCTGATGGCCCGGCGGTTCGGCAGCCCCGGCCACACGCTCGTGCTGGAGAACAACCCTGCCACCCTGTCCACCCACCCGCTCGCCAGCTGGACCAACCTCGAACAGGCGCTGGACGGGTTGGCCAAGGTGATGGACACGCGCGAGGACATCCTGCTGCTGTACATCGCCACGCATGGGGGCAGCGATCACTCGCTGCTGGTGGACATGGATCCGATCCCGCTGGACCAGCTCGACCCCGACGGACTCCGCGACATTCTCGCGAAGCGCCCGTTCCGCTGGAAAGTACTGGTGGTCAACGCCTGCTATTCAGGCGGCTTCGTGCCGGTCCTCAAGGGCAGCGGCACGCTCGTGATGACCGCGGCACGCGCCGATCGCACCTCCTTCGGATGCGGTGCGGATTCGGACGTCACCTACTTCGGCCACGCCTGGCTCGTGGATGGCCTCAATGCGACGCCGGACGTCATCGACGCGTTCGGCAGGGCGCGCGGCGAGATCGCATCGTGGGAAAAACGCGACGCGGTGACACCATCCGAACCGCAGATCGACGTCGGCCCGGGGATCGGCGACAAGCTCGCCGCGTGGCGGAAGTCGGCGAAAATCGGGCCGGTGGTGCCATTCGCACCGGCCCAATAGGCGTCGCGACAGCACGGGTACTGTCGCGGTGCGTTCCTGGGCGAGACCGGCGAGGACTCAGCCCGACGCGTCGATGGAAAAGCGATCGGCGTCCATCCACGCCGGGAAGCGCTCGCGATGCGCCAGCAACGGCGCGGGATCGAGGTTGACCGTGACCACCTGCTCCTGCGGCCCCAGCTCGACGAGCGCCTCGCCCACCGGATCGATCACGGCGCTATCGCCCGCGTAGGGCAACTGGTTGCCGTCCACGCCCACGCGGTTGACGCCGATCACGTAAGCCAGGTTCTCGATGGCCCGCGCGCGCAGCAGCGTGCGCCACGGCTGGCGACGCGGCGTCGGCCAGTTCGCCACGAACAGCGCGAGGTCGTAATCCATGCCACCCGGCGCGTCTTCGCGTCGGCCGTTGCGCAACCACACGGGAAAACGCAAGTCGTAACAGACCTGCGGCAGGATGCGCCATCCCTTCAGCTCGACGATCAGCCGCTGGTTGCCACCGCCATAGCGCGTGTGCTCGCCCGCCATGCGGAACAGGTGGCGCTTGTCGTAATACGCGAGGGTGCCGTCGGGGGACGCCCAGATCAACCGGTTGTATACCGAGCCGCCGTCGCGGATCACCAGGCTGCCGGCCAGCGTGGCGCCGGTGTCGGCGGCCAGCGCGCGCATCCAGGCCACGCTCTCGCCGTCCATGGTTTCCGCATTGGACAGCGTGTCGTTGGTGAACCCGGAGAGGAAGGTTTCCGGCAGCACGACAAGATCGCTGCCGGCCACGCGGCGGACCATCGCGCCGTAGTAGTCGCGATTGCCGGCCGCGTCATGCCAGCGGGTGGCGCCCTGGACGAGCGATACGGTCAGAGTTTGCACAGGCGCTCCGCAGCGGCTTCCATCGTGGCGTCGTTCTTGGCGAAGCACAGGCGCACCAGGCGCGTGTCGGGCGCGCTTTCGTAGAAGGGGCTCAGGGGGATCACGGCGACGCCGCCCTCGCGGACCAGCCACTCGCTGAAGTTGATGTCGTCGACGTCGCGGATGGCGCTGTAATCGACCAGCTGGAAGTAACCGCCGGGCACGTCGAGCAACGTCAGTCGCGACGGGGCCAGCAACGCGCGGAAGCGGTCGCGTTTGGCCTGATAGAACCCCGGCAGTTCGAGGTAGTGCGACGGCGTGGACGCGAGGAATTCCGCGAACGCCGACTGCGCCGGGTGAAAGGTGCAGAACGTGAGGTATTGGTGCACCTTGCGGAACTCGGCGGTCAGCGCTTTGGGCGCCACCGCGTAGCCGAGCTTCCAGCCGGTGCAGTGGAAGGTCTTGCCGAACGAGGACACCACGATGCTGCGCGCGGCCAGTTCGGGATGCCGCAGCACGCTCTGGTGGTCGGCGCCGTCGAACACGATGTGTTCGTAGACTTCGTCGGACAGCACGACGATGGGCGTGTCGCGCACGATGGCCGCGAGTTCGTCGAGATCGGTGCGGGAGAGCACCGCGCCCGAGGGGTTGTGCGGCGAGTTGATGAGGATCATGCGCGTGCGCGGCGTCACCGCATCGCGCACGCGCTGCCAGTCGATGGCGAACGACGGCACGTCGAGCGGCACGTGCACGGCCCGGGCGCCCTGCAGCTCGATGGCCGGCTCGTAGCTGTCGTAGCACGGATCGAACACGATGACCTCGTCGCCGGCCCGCACCACCGAGGCGATGGCCGAGAACAGCGCTTCGGTGGCCCCGGAGGTGACGGTGATCTCGGTGTCGGGGCTGACCCGGTGGCCGTACAGGCGCTCGGTCTTGGCGGCGATCTGTTCGCGCAACGGCGCGATGCCGATGCCGGGTGCGTATTGATTCTTGCCCTCGGCCATGGCGCGGGTGATCGCGTCGCGCAGCGCCTCGGGCGGCTCGAAATCGGGGAAGCCCTGGCCCAGGTTCACGGCCTTGTGCTCCAGCGCGAGCTGGCTCATGACGCTGAAGATGGTCGTGCCGACCTTGGGAAGCTTGGTGTCGATCTGCATCGGACGCTCTTACTCGTTTGGACGGCCAAACGCGGCCGGATGTTCCGATCCTAACATGCGACGCAGGGCGACCGCTCCCGTGGAGGCCGGGTCGGCGGCCACGGTCTCGCAATCCTTCTGGTAGTCCGCACGCGCCCTGGGAAGGCGCTCGGCGAGAAAGTCCACGAAGCTGCGCACCGCAGGCAGAAGGCCGCGACGGCTGGGGTACACGAAGTGCAACGTGCCCTGCGCCGTGGCGTAGTCGGGCAGCACCCATTCGAGCGTGCCGCTGGCGATCAGCGGGGCGCAGAACTCTTCGGGAATCAGCGCCACGCCGCAGCACTGCACGGCAGCGGCGACCAGCACCGAGAAATCGCCGCTGACCAGGCGCGGCTTGACCTCAACCGCGGCTTTCCGGCCGCTGGCATGGACCAGTTCCCAGACCTGCGCCCCCTCGTGCTCGTACATCGACAGGGCCGGCAGTTGGGCCAGTTCGTCGAGGGTCGACGGGCGGCCGTGGCTGTCGAGGAACTTGGGGCTCGCCACAAGCAGGTTGCGCGCATAGCCGATGCTGCGCAGCACGAGCGTCGCGTCGGTATCGAGCTTTTCGCGCACACGCAGGGCCACGTCGTAGCCCTCCCCGATAAGATCGACGCGACGATTGGTGGCGGTGACGCGGATCTGAACCTTCGGGTGTTCGAGCATGAAGGCCGGCAGCATCGGGCCGAGGACGTTCTGCGCCAGCGACACCGGGCAACTCACGCGGACGACGCCGCGCGGTTCGGTACGCAACTCGTCCACCGCGTCCTGCGCCGCCCGCGCCTCTTCCAGCACGGCGCGACAGTGGCCGTAGAAGCGCTCGCCGATCTCGGTGACCACGAAGCGGCGAGTGGTGCGCTGGAGCAGGCGCACGCCAAGGCGGTCCTCGAGCTGCGCGATGCGCTTGGACAGGCGCGACTTCGGTACACCGAGGGCGCGCCCGGCGGCGGAGAACCCGCCGTGCTCCACCACGGCAGCGAAGAAGTAGAGATCGTTGAGATCCTGGAGGGCGCCTTCCATCGTCGTACCTGGCCGTTTCTCTATCGAAACAATCAGTCTACTTCACGCGGGCTAATCCCGCACGGACCGCCGGCGTATCGTGGCCCCATCGAGACCGTTGAGGTCCCTAAAGGAAATTGCCATGAAAGTATTGCACGTCGATGCCAGCGCCCTGGGCGACCACTCGGTCTCGCGCCGCCTCACCGCCGCGATTGTTTCCGGATTGGAACGGCAGCACCCCGATGCGTCGGTCACGTATCGCGATGTCCACGCCGAGCCGTTGGACCATTGGGGATTGCCTGGGGATAAGCAGGACGCCGCGGCCCTGGAGGACGATAAGGCACTGCAGGAGTTTCTGGATGCCGATGTCGTGGTCATCGGGTCGCCCATGTACAACTTTACGATCAGCAGCTCGCTCAAGGCCTGGATCGACCGCATCGCGGTGGCGGGCAAGACATTCCGTTACACCGCGTCCGGGCCCGAAGGCCTCGCCAAAGGCAAGCGGGTGATCGTGGGACTGTCGAGGGGCGGCATGTATCCCGCAGGCAGTCCGGCAGGGGCGATGGATTTTCAGGAGCCCTACCTGCGGACGCTCTTCGGTTTCCTCGGCGTCACCGATGTAGCGTTCGTTCGCGCCGAGGGCCTGGCGTTAGGTGATGAACACAAGGCCAAGGTGATCGACACGGCGTTGGCCGATGTGGACCGCGTGGTCGCCTTATCCCGCGCGGCGTAATCGCCCCCCTTCATGCGTCACGAGCCCGCCCTGCGGGTGACCAGCCGCAACCGAAGGGGGAGCCGATCGCATCGGCGATCCCGGCGGCAGCCGGACTGGCGCGAGCGATGGCATCGTTCGCGCAAAGACACCCCCGAGCTGTCGCTGACACGGGCAGCTCATACCGCTCAGCGCGGCCGTGAGCGTGGTCAGCTGCCCTGTTTGCCCGGCTTGTCCTTCGGCATGTTCTGCGACTCTTTCGGATGGCCCTCGCCAGGCAGGTTTTCCTTGCCGCCATGGGGTTTCGGGTTGTCTTCCCGATACCCGGGCGTCTGCTGCTTGCCGTCGTTAGTCATGTCATGTCTCCTCAATGACGCTGCTGGCAGTGCGCGTGGCTGCATTCGCACGCGCCGCCGACGTTCTGGCTTTCCGCCGCCATGCGGCAGCTCTCGCTGCAGTAATCGCGGGAAACGGGGATGCGACATCCGCAGCCGTCGTGATCGCAGGTCTTGGTCGCTTCGTTCATGCCTGATGCCTCCGGGCGTCAACACGTCACGAGACTGCGCGGGCGGGCGTCTATTTTTCGTTACCGGCGGGCGAAGCGTCCATCGCAGCCCAGCCATGCGCCTCGACGAGCAGCGCGCTGAGGCTGCGCACGTCCTGCAGGTTGTGTTCGGCCACGCGGGCCAGATCGGTGGATGAGCCGCCACGCAGATAGGTGAGCCACGCACGCGGCGCTTCCGAACCAGGCAGGTCGTCGTCGCGGACGATGCGCAACAGATGACGCTCGGCCGTCTGCATGCGGCAATTCTCCCAAACGCTCCGGTAACGCCGCCGCATGGGATGCAGGAGATCGACATGCACGAGCCCCGCCAGCGGGTTCACCATGCGCGCCAGGCGATACCGGGTCGCCAGCAGGGGCGCGTCGTATGACTTGCCGTTGTAACTGACCAGCACCGTATCGGCGTCAATCCAGCGGGCGAACTCACGCAACATCGCCTGCTCGGCCGCCATGGCCGTGATGTAGAGCTGGCGCACGCGTAGTCCCTCGGGTCGCCAATCGGCTGCGCCGATCATGAACGCCCGCGTGCCCGTGCCTCCGGCCAGACCGGTGGTCTCGGTATCGAAATGCAGCAGGCGATCGCGGCGTGCCTGCGTGAGCCGGGCAAACGTCAGATCGACGATGTCGGGCGGCGCCGACCACGCGTGCATGTGTTCGATGTACCGCAACCCCGCGGCGATTTCGACGCCCGGAACGTCACGGGTGACAGGACGCGTTGGCCGGTGCGACGTAGCCCGCTCCCTTACCCCCGCCATGCGCCGCAGCATGGCGAGATCAACCCTAGGCCGCGCGTCGACGGCGGGGGCCGCGGGTGCCACCGGACGCACCGGTGTCCTTACGCCGGCCTGGGCGCGCAGCGCCTTGATCCGCGACGCCAGGTCGCTCACGCCACCGCCCCGAGCAATTCGAGCACCCGGGTAGCCAAGGCCTTCGGCGTGACATCGCGGCCCTCGTCGGACGCAAGCACCGGCCCCACGCAGGCGGGGCAACCCGCCTTGCAATCGCACCCCCGCAACGTCTCCAGGGCATGCCCGACGAGTTCCGGCGCGCGACGGAACAGTGGCTCGCTCAAGCCGACCCCGCCGGGGAAGTTGTCATAGAGATACACGGTGGGAAGAAATCGCTCGAGCATATCGGGCAACGCCAACTCGCCGCCGTCGCCGCGCAGCTGGCCGCGACCGGACGCATCCACCTGGGCGGACCAACCGCCATCGCCCGAACCCACCGCCTTCTGCAGGTCACGCGGTTCGGCCATCACCGCGACCACCGCGGCGGTGTGCAGCGCGTAAGCGGCGCCGAGGAAACCGTCCAGCGCGTGCTGGCGCGAGCGGAACACGGCGTCGAGCACGGTCTGCGGCAACTGCCACCACACCGCCGTCGTGTGGAGCTCCTGATCGGGGAGATTCACCGGTCCGTAGCCGATGTTTTCATGGGTGTAGTAGCGGATCTTCTTATAGCCGGAGACCCGTCGCACCACATGCACCTCGCCATGCCGCGCGCTGCCCTCACCCGCTTTCGCCCCGTCGAAACATGCCAGCTCCTTGAGCTTGGTGTAGTCGATGGCATCGGTGTAGTAGTCGACGCGGGTACGCGTGCAGTACGCCTTGCGCCCGTCCCAGTCGAGCTTCTCCACCTGGTAGGGCACCGACTGCACCATGTGGATCGCACCCTCGTAGAGGGTAAGCGCGGCAGCGGAGTAATCCACCTCGGCGATGATGGTCTGCCGTCCTTCGGTGCGGTCGACCACCACGAAGTTGCCGTCGGCCACCGAGCGCAGGCTTACCGCATTGGCCGGGTAGCTGTCGGCGATCCATTCCCAGCGGTCGCCCTCGCGGTGCAGCACCTCCGATTCGGCGAGCACCTGGAGGAAGGGTTCGGCGTCGTCGGGACCGAATCGGTCGCCCGCCACGAACGGCAGCTCGAACGCGGCGCAGCGGATGTGGTCGAGCAGGATCAGCGGCTGGTCCGGCTGAATGCGGGCCTGTTCGGGGCTGGCTTCCGTCAGGAAGGCCGGATGGCGCATGAGGTATTGGTCCAGCGGCGCACTGGTGGCCACGAGCACCCCGAGCGAGGGTTGTTGGCGTCGGCCCGCCCGTCCGAAGCGCTGCCAGGTGGCCGCGATGGACCCGGGGTAGCCGTTGAGGACCACGGCGTCGAGACTGCCGATGTCCACGCCCAGCTCCAGCGCCGAGGTAGACACGATGCCATCGACCTCCCCCGCGCGCATATCGCGTTCGACCGCGCGCCGCTCGGTGGGCAGGTAGCCGCCCCGGTACGCGCGGATGCGCGGCGGCTTGCGGGTGTCGTGGTCGAACACGTCTTTGAGGTATTTGGTGAGCACCTCGACCATGAGGCGCGACTGCGCGAACACCAGGGTCTTCATCTTCGCCTTGATCGCCACGCGGGCGATGAGACTGGTCTGCGACCGGGCCGACGCGCGCAGGCCCAGATCGGGGTTGACCACCGGCGGATTCCACAGCAGCACGTGCTTGTCGCCGCTGGGCGCGCCGCTCTGCGCGATGGTGTGAACCTTGTCTTCGATCAGCGCCTCCGCATGCTGGGTGGCATTGCCGATCGTGGCCGAACACAGCACGAACTGCGGACGCACCCCGTAGAAGGCGCAGATGCGACGCAACCGTCGCAAAACGTTGGCCAGGTGCGAGCCGAACACGCCCCGGTAGGTGTGGATCTCATCGATAACGACGTAACGCAGGTTTTCGAAGAACTGCGCCCACTTGGTATGGTGCGGCAGGATCGCCTGGTGAAGCATGTCGGGGTTGCTCACCACCACGTCGCCATGCAGGCGAATGGCCTGGCGCGCGTCGCCGGGAGTGTCGCCATCGAAGGTGAATGCCTTGACGCCAAGGTCGCCGGCGCGGTTGAGTTCGAGCAACTCGGCGACCTGGTCCTGGGCCAGGGCCTTGGTGGGAAACAGGTAAAGCGCCTTGGCCCCGGCCTCGATCGCACCCGCCACCACAGGCAGGGTGTAACAGAGCGTCTTGCCCGAGGCGGTGGGCGTGGCCACCAGCACGTGGCGCCCCTCACGCGCGGCGGCCCAGGCCTCCTGCTGGTGGCTGTACAGCTGCTCGATGCCTCGCTCGGCAAGTGCGCGCGCCAGCGACCGCGGCAGGTCGTCGGGCAGTGGCACGAAGTCGCCCTGGCGACCGAACAGGGTGAAGGCCGAGCAGACCCGGTCGCCGTATTTGTCGGTGAGGCGGTGGGCGAGCGTCCGGCCATCGTGGGGGGACGCGAGGACGGCATCGGCCTCGGTGGAGCGAAGGGCTTGCAGATAGGCGGACATGGACAGGCGATCGGCGAACGGATGCCTGTTATCTCCCCCATTCGTCTCATATCGTGAGATCAGTCGCCGGCATCGGCCAGGCGCCACGTACCCCGCTCGTCTTCCACCTTGATCTCCGCGCTCTGTCCGGATTGGGCGCGCAAGGAGCGCACCAGGTTGCGGGCATGGCGCATGGCCTCGTCGGGGGTGTCGAAGCGGCCCACCATTTCCGAGTTGCGCAGCACGTTCCACAACCCGCGGGGGGAGTCGGTGTAGGGCAGATAGAGGGTCGTCTGGGACAAGGCGTCGAGTTCCACCGGCGAGCCCACATGGCCCATGGCGGCGACGCTAGGAGGGTTTTCGTGGTGGAGGCGTTACGGCCGGGTCGCGACCTGGGTCACGTCAGCTGGACGGCACCGTATGGGAGGCTGCGAGCCAGTCGGCGTGCTTGACGCCACGCGCCATCGCCGCGTCCACGGCGGACCGCTCGTCGGCGAAGGCCTCGAGCAGGGAGATCATCACGAAATCGCGCGGCCCCGCATGGGCGGCCGGCTCCACGATGTAGGCCGACTTCCACGCGCCCGCGGGCGTGCGTAGCGTGCGTACTTCGACGGAATAGCGACCAACGATACGTCGGTGCACGAGAGCCCCCTTTGAGCCGGCGTCGCGGCGACGCCTGATTTTTGCGCCACCGCGACGGAAAGCACAACCCCTGTCAGGCCTTCGGGGCAGCCTGCGCCGCCAGGCCCTGGCCGCTTGCCGGAATCGTGAAGGTGCGGGTTTCGCCCTGTCCCACGGTGGCGTCGACGTCCATGCGGTCGGCGCTGCAGGCGCCGTGGGGCATCACGCTGAGCTTGCGCGCGCCGGAGGGCACGTGCAGCACCAGCTGCTGGCCGATCTCCATGTCCGCCACGACCTTGTCGTCGACGTAGACGGCACTGGAACAGCCCGCGCCCCAAAGGCCCTGGTCGCGCACGACGTTCAGCGTGGCGTCGCCGGCGCCGGGATCCTGATGGGAGAACACGGTGCTGGAGGGGACGTCGTGGATGCCCACGTGGCGTTCGTTCTGGGTGGCGCAGCCGGCGAGCAGCACGGCACCGGCGATGACGAGGTAACGCATGGGGTAAGGCTCCTTGGCGTAAGGGGAAGGCTCGCCTTCGTATAGGCCCTGCCATCCCGAAACGCAAGCCGCGACATCGCGTAGACGCCGGTTTGCGAAGAATCGCGCGCCATCCACCTCATCGCGTAAGGAGCGACCCCATGGCCAGCCGGGATTGGATCGAGATCGAATCGTTCGAAGCCATCGACGACAGCGAGCAGTTCGAGCGTCCCGACATTCCGCGGGTGGAGGCCGTGCTCTCCGGCGCCCCCGAACGCGAATGGCAACAGTTTTTCATCGTGCGGGCCCAGGCCCTGGAGCAGGCCCATCCCGGGCTACGGATGGAAATCCTGGCCGACCGCCTGGGCTTTCATACCCGTGCCGCGAACGCCGAGGAAACCTGCCGCCTCGTCTACGAGGCGGTGATGGGCACCAACCAGGATTTCGCCACCCAGAAGGCTGCCGAGGAAAAGCGAATCCACGACCGCAACGAGGAAGTGCGCCAGCTGGTCGAGCGGGTCAAGGGCATCAACGCCCATTGGCCCCCGGCCGCGCCCGGCGCCTGAACGTCAGAGGCAGGAAATCGCTTCGTCGCGGAACCGGCTGTCGTAGTCGTCCTTGCCGTTCTGCAGTTCGTACATGACCACCTGGGCGCCGGCGCCGTTGGCCTTGACGTCCAGGCGCTCGTGCTTGCCGTTGTCGTTGGCGGTCACGGTGCCCGCATCGTCCTTCGCGTCGCCCTTGGCATCCTTGGCGAGCGCCTGCCACTTGGGCACCACGCACTGCACGTAGGCGGCGACGTTCTTGTCGGTCTTGCTGCTGAGCTTGGGCAGGGTGTCTTTCATGCCGCTGGTGGCGCAACCGGCAAGGGCAAGACAGGCTGCGGACGCAAGGACGACGTATTTCATGCTGGGTTCCACGGTAAGGTTCCGCGGATTCTAACGCGAGCGCGGCGGCAAGGGTTTACGTGCCCGGATCGGTCGCGACGCGCGCCTCAGCCCTGGCCAGCTGGCTGGCGCTGCACTTGAGATAGGGCGAGGACGCGAGCCAGCGTTTGTCGGGATAGTAGGAGAACACCATCTGGCCGCCCTTGAGCGCATCGATGAGCTTGTGCGCGATGGCCATCCGCACGGCGGGGCAGCCCCAGCTGCGGCCGATGCGGCCGGCGACGCGGGCCATGGCTTCGTTCACGTAGCTCGCGCCGTGGATGACGATGGCGCGGGCCAGCGCCTGGTCGTTCACGCCCTGCTCCAGGCCGGTCATGCGCAACGAATAGCCGTTCTTGCCCATGTACGTGTCGGACGTACGGAACAGGCCGATGCTCGAGGCCAGGCTGTCGGGCGCGTTGGAAAACCGGGTGGCGGTCGCGTCGCCGCTGTTCTTTCCGTGGGCGACCAGCTCCTGGAAGAGCAGCTTCCGCCGGGCGATGTCGAACACCCACAAGCGGGGCTGCGACGAGGGACGCGAGTAGTCGATCACCGCGAGTCGGTCGACCGGCTTGCCGTCCTGTGTCTGCGCACACTCCGCCGCGTCGACGGCCATGCCGATGACTTTCGGGTCGGCGGACGGCGCAAGCCGGGCGAGGGCTTCGCCGAGGGTGTCAGCGGCGCGGACCGGAGACGCAAGAAAGACCAGGGCGCCGAGGAGCGAGGCCGCGGCGACGGGCGAACGCGAGGGAAGAATCATCGTACTGCCGGTGAATCGTGTCCCCCGATGCTAACGCGCTGGTCATTCTTTAACCACAATCTCGTCACGTTCCCGCCCTTCATATATGTGAAAAGGCCAGGGAAAATCGAGGCCAAAGCGCAGGATTTAATAGGTAGTGGCTATGGATAACCGGTTTCAGACGATGTTCGCCGCCCTTGCCCTCATGGGCATGGGATCCCCAAGCCACGCACAGACGCCCTCCACGCCCAGTTCGGCTCCATCGCCGCCCCCCATCGTGGCGGCCGATCCCGCCGATGCCGGCACGGTAGCGAGTCGTCCCGCCCTGGACGACCCGGCGGCCCAGGCCATCTACGATCGCATCCAGCGCATGACGCCGCTCCAGGCGGGCCCCTTGCCGCATCAGGATGCCGCGATCGGCCAGGCGGTGGCGGACTTCTACGCGCAACGCCACTACGCCCCCGCCTGGTCCGATCCGGACAATGTCCGCGCCTTGCTGGCGGGCCTGGCATCGGTCGATGGCGATGGCCTGCTCCCGGAGGACTACCACCTGAGCGCGCTGACCGCCGCGTTCGGCGATCCCGCCTGGAAAGACGCGCCACCGGCGCGGCGCGCCGACGTGGAAATCGAGGCCACGGCTGCCTACATCACGGCGCTGGCCCAGCTCGCGCACGGCAAGGTCGACCCGCTGCGCCTGGACCCCGCGTGGAACTTCGACCCTGCCGCGATCGATCCGCAACAGGGCATGTCGATGCTCCAGACCGCCATCGACGAGCGCAGCGTGGAGCAGGCCTTCGCCATGGCCCGTCCGCAGAATCCCCTCTACGCGAACCTGCGCGACGCCCTCGCCCGCCTGCGTGCCCAGGCCGCCCAGGGCGGCTGGCCGTCCGTGCCGGACGGCGCGACGCTCAAACCGGGGATGACCGATGCCCGCGTGGCCGCGCTGCGCGCACGGCTCGTCGCCGATGGCTACCTCGACCCTCGCCTGGCCACCGGCCACCACTTCGACAATCCGCTGACCGACGCCGTCAAGCGTTTCCAGGCCGATCAGTACCTCGACGCCGACGGCAGCGTGGGCGCTGGCACGCTTGCCGCGCTCAACGTGCCCATCGCCCAGCGCATCGGACAGGTACGGGTAAATCTCGAACGTGCCCGCTGGCTGCTGCATTCGCTGCAGGGCACCTTCGTGGTCGTGGACGTGGCCGGCTTCAAGATCCGCTTTTATCGCGATGGCCAGCCCGTCTGGACCTCGCGCGTGCAGGTCGGCAAGCCCTACCGCAGCACGCCGATCTTCCGCTCGCAGATCACCTACGTCACGTTCAACCCGACCTGGACGATCCCGCCGACGATCCTGAAGAACGACGTGCTGCCGAAGATCCGGCGCAACCCCGGCTACCTCGCGGCCAACCGCATCCGTGTACTGGACGCATCGGGACGTCCGCTGTCTCCCGCGAGCGTCGACTGGGCCAACCCGCGCGGCATCACCCTCCGCCAGGATGCGGGACCAGGCAACTCGCTCGGCCGGGTGGTGATCCGCTTTCCCAACGCGTTCGCGGTGTACCTGCACGATACCCCGCACCAGGCGCTGTTCGCCCAGTCGCGCCGCGACACCAGCTCGGGCTGCATCCGCGTGGAGCATCCGCTCGATCTGGTGCAGCTGCTGTTCAACGATCCGGTCAAGTGGAGCCGCGAGGCCATCGACGCGCGGCTGGACGACGCCAAGACGCAGAACGTGACCTTGCCCACCGCCGTGCCCGTGCTGCTGGCCTACTGGACGGTGGACGTCGGCGACGACGGCCATGTCGCCTATAAGCCGGACATCTACCAGCGCGATGGCGCGATGCTCGCGGCGCTCGACCGTCCGCAGCCGCTGCAGGCGCCCTAGCGCGTCGCGTGCGCCTGCGGCCCGTTGTCGCCCGCCCTTGCGCGGCCACGGACGCGGCTCCCACAATGCCGCCATGAACGCGCCGTCCGACGTTACCGAAGCCTCCCTCCACGACCAGGTGCGCGACGAGGGCTTTGCCTTCGTGCATGCCGACGACATGCACCGTCTGTTCGAGCACGGCACGCCGCTGACGGACTGGCATGCCTTCGCCGCCAGCTGGAACGCGCTCGAACCGGATACCTACCTCGCCGCCACCGGGCGCTTCCGCCGTCGTCGCCACGCCATCTACGCCGCGTCGCGACACGGCACCGTCGAGCGGCAACCGCACCAGGCGCATTTCCAGACGCTGGCCTACAACAGCCTCCAGGGCGACATCGCTCGCTGGTTCGAACCGGTGCTGCCGGAGATCGCGGACGGCGCCACCATGCGCGCGGTCCTCGACCACTGCCACGTGTTCTTTGGCGGCCTTTCGCCGCAGGTCGATCGCTGGCACATCGAAGTGCACCAGTTCCGCATCGAGGCGACGGCGAACGCGTCGGGCGAACCGACCCCCGAAGGGAGCCACCGCGACGGGGTCGATTACGTCATGGTGTTGCTGATCGACCGCGAAAACATCGCCAGCGGCACCACCACCATCCACTCGCCGGACGGACGCCCACTGGGGGAATTCACCCTGTCCCGGCCGTTCGACGCCGCGCTGATCCACGACCCCCGGGTGTTCCACGGGGTCACGCCGGTCACGCCGATCGATCCCTCGAAGGCCTCGCACCGCGACGTGCTCGTGGTGACGTTCCGGGCGGCCTGATATCCGCTCGATTGGGCGAAATTCTCAATTCTTTACCGGCAAATCCATGTAATAATGGGATTTTTCACCGCATCGAACCACCAGCGATGAATTCGTCCGGCAAATACGATTTCCGACAGTTCCAGGAGGAACTCGCCGCCCTCGAGCGCAAGATCGCCGAGCGCCCGCCCGAGCCCGGTGCCAGTCCGGCGGCTGCGGTCAAGGCCGAACCGGTTGCCGAGCCGGCGCCCAAACCGGCACCCAAACCGAGAGGGCGCCCCAAGAAGGTCGATCCGCTCGCGGGCGCGAAAGACGAGTTCGAGGCGCTTCGCCTCCGCTATCAGCTCACGGTGGCCGACGTCGTCGCGTGGTTTCCGCCCGAAGAAGGCATCGCCTACCTGCAGGGCCTGCTCGACGTCAAACCGCGTCGGCGGCGCAAGTCGAAGGACGACGAAGGTACCCGCGGCGACGACGCCACCGTCGCCTGAGCCTCAGAAGCCGTACTGGATACGCAGCAACGCGCCGAGAAGGGTCAAGGATGCCAGGGTGCGCTGCATCGGGTTGGCCGATCCAGCCACGGGTTCGAGGCAGGCGTGCAGCGAGCGGACGGCGGAGACCACTTCGGTAAGGCCATCGTTTTCGGCCACATCGAGTACGCGGGCGGACAGGAACCGGGCTTCTTCGTGGTCGCCTTCGCGCAGCGCGTCGACCAACGACAAGCCGTCATCCATGACCGGGTGATCTCGCCAACTCAACATCGGTAGTCCAGGGGCGGGCGCGGGACGGCCCGTATTCGGCACGAATGATGGCACCCCGGTGATAAACCCTCCATGACGGAAACCCGGCTATACCACGGTCGGGTGAGTGATTTCCGTGGTATCTAGTGCCGATGACCCGGCCACTCCCGTCTCCCCCCCTCGCGCAGGCGCTTGCATCACTGGCGGAGCGCGAGTGCCGCCGGGCCATCCGCGCCCTCGCCGATGCGTCCGATCGCCATAAAGGCGTGCACGAGGCGCGCAAGTCGTTTCGTCGCCTGAAGAGCCTGTTGGCCCTGGGTGCCGGCCGCTTCGGTGACGCCCTGGATCCCCTCTGGACCGAACTGTCATCGCTGGCCACCGGGTTGTCCGCCCTGCGCGATGCGCATGTGGCCCTGGCGATGGCAAAGACCGTCGCGGGTGATACGCCGTCCGCGACGTGGCGGGCGGTGATCGGCCGTCTCGCTGCGCGGCGAGACGAGAAACTCGAACGTGCCCTGCGACGGGACCCGGCATTCGCGCAGCGCCGGCAACGACTCGCCGAACTGGGCGTGCATATTCAGGCCCTGCCCTGGGCGGCGCTCGAGCGCGACGACATCGAAAAAGCGCTGGCGGCGTCGGAGCGACGGGTCGCCAAGGCGGAGACGCGCGCGGCGCGCCATGGCACGCAAGCCAATCGCCACCGCTGGCGCCGCCGGGCACGCCGGCTTCGCATGCAGCTGGAGTTCTGGCGCAAAGCCCTGAACATGGTGGACGCACCTGCCCATCATCGGGCGCATGAGGACAAACTGGCCGCGAAACGGATGTCCGACCTGTCCGATGCCCTCGGCGCCCGGCAGGATCTGCGCGCGTTGCGCAAGCTGTTGCGCACGCATGAAGAACCCGATGTCCTGCCGCCCCTGCTCCAGGATGTCCACCACGCGCTGAAAGCGGCGGGACACTAGCGTTTCTCCCTCAATGGGCGCGATTGGACGGGTGCTGCTACAGTGCGCGCCTACATCGAGCGTCCCCACCGTTCCCGTATCGTGCACCGCCCGTTCTACCGTCGTTTCTTTCCCCATTTCCTGCGTCAGGTGGCGGAGGATCGCTTCGTCGTGCTCAACGTGGACGGCCAGCCGGTGGGGCTCGCGCAACCGGCAGAGCGTGCCGCCACGGCCTGTGATGTCGCCGCACCGATCCAGTTGCAACTGGACGAGTCGGTGTTGCTTGAACTGGAAGCCCTCGGTGCGCGTATCGCGATGGAGGGCATCTACCTGTTCGACAAGGACGTGGATCCGACCGCCAGCGGCATCGGTTTCAGCGATTACGCCAACCGGCTCCACGCCATCGCCTCGCTGGCGGTCACCCACTGATGCGCCTGACTTCGCGGGTGGTGTGGTGGCACCCCGACCTTCAATTCGCCGTCCTCGAACGCCACGGCGGTTTCGCGGTGGTAAGTGTCTACGAGGGCGTGCTCGCCCTCGACGACGAACTGCTCGGGAAGCTGCCGATGGAAGGAGCCTGCCAGCTTACCGAGGCGGTCAGCGGACGCCCCGTATGGCTATCGGTCGAGGCCGTGGGCCTCACGGAAGAGGAAGTCAGCGAACTGCTGGGCCATCTGCGCGACTGACCTCGCGCATCCGGCGGAGCCCACGATAGAGCCATCGCGCGGGCGCGTACATGTGGAACCCCGCGGTCGCCGGGCCGGGACGCACGAGGTACAACGAACCGCAGGCCTCGCCGCGGCTCGCCAGCACGCGCTTGTACTGGTTGTCGCCATACCCGAAGCTGATCCGTTCGCCGGGATAGCGGTCCATCACGCCGCGGATCGCCTGGAACACGGCGACCGATCCGATGCCCGCCTTGGCCACCGCATCGTCGTAGCCGAGGTCTTCCACCAGGTAGGTGCCGCTCACGCGATAACCGTGCACGTAGGCTAACGGCCGGTCGTCGCGCAACACCACGTGGCCGATGAGTTGACCCGCCGCCGCGAGACGGCGAAACAGGTCGACGCGCGCCGGCGCTTCCCAGTCGATCGGCAGCGCATCGTGATGCCAGGTTCGTGCGTAGGCCTCGTTGATGAGCCGGCAGTAGCGGGGCATCGCGTCCGGCGTATCGAAGACGTGCAGCGCCGCGTCGCCACCGAGCTTGCGATAGGCGCGCCCGACCCGCTGCACGAGGTCGCTGCGTTTTTTCTTCTCCAGCGTGCCGAGCCATGCCTCCGACGACGGCTGCGGATCGATGATCCAGTGGGTCTGTTCGCGCAGGTGCGCCGACACGACACGAAAGCCGCCGTTCTGGGCCAGCGCGGCAACGAAGGGGTCGTCGAGCCGCGCTTCCTGGATGCGGATCACCCGTAGCCGGCGATCCGTTTTCAGTTGTCGGGCGATGGCTTCGCCGACCGCCGGACGGTGCGCCGGCCCGGCGACCACTCCCGTGCCGAGCAGCCGCAACGCATCGCCGCGATAGACCCGCAGGCGCCGGCCGGCGAGGTCCAGCCGCGCGGTGTGTTCGGCCGCCAGCAATGGCGCGTAACCGAGCAGGCGGCCGTCGTCGTCTCGCGCGAGAACCACGTGCGGCGCGGTGCCGTCCCGACGCCCGGCCACCTCGTAGTCGAGCCAGTCCGGGTGCTGCACGATGCTGCTGGCGGCGTCGGGGCGTTCGGCCACCGACGCCATCGCATCGCGCGACGCGCGCAGGTCGTCCAGCGTATCCAGCGTGTGGCAGATCATGGCGTGGCCTTCGCGGCCGCCGTCCGCCCATGCGACAGCAGACGCGCAACAAAGCGTCCCGGCGGCCCGAGCCGACGGCCGATGCCGTCCATGAGCCGAAGGTCGTCGGCGGTCCAATAACGCACGAGACCACTGCCGGGCACGTAGACGAGCATGAACACCAGGGCGCCGGCGACGAACCCCCATCGTGACGGCGTCACGCCGGTCGCGATCCAGGCAGCGGCGGTGGCCGTTAGCCCCACGCCGAGCAGGCGCGTCATCGATGCCAGGGGCAGGCCACCGCGCGTCGCCTTGCGCAGGTAATGCACCGCGAGCACCATCTCGACCACGCGGGTGCCGGCGTAGGTCAGCACGGCACCGGGAAGCCCGAACGTCGGTACCAGGGCGACGCCGAGCAACGCGTTGGCGAGCAGCGACACCACCGCGATGCGCACGCGGTCGTCCTGTCGATCCACCACGGTCTGGAAAGCGGCAATGCCGTTGCCGATCAGCAACAGGCCGCCGAGCACGAGCGTCGCCTCGATCGCGGGAATGGCCGCCAGGTAACGCTCGCCGTACATCAGCCGCACGATCTGCGGCGTGGTGACCACGCCCAGGCCGGCGATCGCGATGCCCATCGCCCAGTAGAAACGCGTGGCTTCGGAAAGAAACCTCGCCGCGCGCGCGGTGCCGCTCTCGCCGAAGGTCTTGGCCATGTAGGGCAACAGCGTCGAGGTCAGGCCGACGGAAAACAGTTGCACCGCACCGCGCGTAAGGGTGCCGGCGATGGCGAAGTAGCCCACCGCGACCGGGCCGGCGAAGGTCGTCAGCAGAAACACCTCGATCGTGCCCACGCGGAACGACCCCATCACCACGAGGGCCGCGGTCAGGCGCAGGTGACGGGTCACCCGCGCCGCCATCGCCGCCGGCACGGCGCCGGGCTCGAACGGGAGGCAGCAGCGGCGATACACCATGCGATTGACGAGGTTCAGCGTCAGGCAGGCCACGGCGAACAACGCCACGAAGGCCAGCAGGCCCAGATGGCACATGGACGCCACGAGCACCCACAGCAAGCTGGCGAATCCGCCGACCACGGTCGCCACGGCTTCGGGTTCGAAGCGTTCCTGGCCCTTGCCGATGGCGACGAGCATGGCGTAGTTGGCCTTGGCCACCACGGCGATCGCCACGAGCGCCGCGACGGCCAGGCCGTCATCGCCCCACTCCGCCGGCCGCACGATCGCGGCACCCGCCACGAACAGGCCGAGTACCCCGCACGAACTCCAGGCCTGCAGCCGCGAGAAGCGCGCCGCGAGATGCGAGGCGAGTGCGGGATCGCCCATCCCATCCGCCTCGGCGATGAACTTGGTCGATGACGTCGTGAGCGCGTGGTTCGAACAGACGATGAGCCAGCCGCAGAGCCACACCGTGAACGCGTAACGGCCGAAATCGGTTGGACCCAACGCGCGGGCGATCCACACGCTCATCAGCAGGCCGAGCGCGTACTCGACATAGGTCGACACGGTCACGATGCCCACGCTACGCATCACGGCCAGGCGCCGGTTCATGGCGCGCGTCCCGCACCCGGCGGTTGGTGCATCATCCACTGCGCCACGCCCGCGCCACGGTTGTTCCAGTTGAAGCGTCGCAGGGTGTCGCCGATCGCCGCGCACGCAGGGGCGTACGACGACGCGATCGCCTCGAAGCGCTTGCGGAAGGTCGCCGCCTGCGCGGCGTCGTGCGCAAAGTAGTACGCCGCCGCGACCGGAAGGCCCAGTTCCACCGTGTGACCGTCGCTGTACCAGCCTTCGGACGCCTGGATCCTGACCAGCGCCGCCGGGGGCGCCGTCGACGACGACCAATACCATGCGATCTGCCCGTTCGGGCCGGAGCATCCGTTGCGCCAGTCGTGCGGCGGCACGAGCCGGTCCGGATCGATCCATCCGTAGCGTTCGAGGTAGAGACCGAAGCCCACGATCATGTCGGGAATGCGCGGATCTTTCGTGACCAGCCACGCGTGCCAGAGGCCGTCGATGATGTTCTCGCTCATCCACGGCGACGCGCCGCGGACATCGTCCTTGCCGCCGCGGTCGTTCTCGTGCACGTTCCAGCTGTTGCGCCACGAGCCGTCGTCGCCGAGGCCGTCCGGGTTGGCCGCCTGGTGCGCCTGCAACCAACCCACCCGCTCCCGCACGCGACGCAGGTAGAGCGGGTCGCCGGTCAGTTCAAACGCGGCGACGGTTTCCACCAGGCCGAGGCCGGCCAGCCGCTCGGTGAAGTAGTCGTCCGGGTGGCGATACGGTCCCGGGGCGCCGTTCCACCCGCCATTGGCCCACAACGTGGCCATCTTCGTCACGAGCGCGGCGTCGTGCATGCTGTCGTCGCCGGTGAGCGCCACCGCCATCACGATGGGCTCGATGTACACATACTTTACGTCGCACGGTTTGCCGTCCGGCATCCATCCGCCTGCGCAGGTCGGGCTTGCCGGCGCCCCCTCGCGGCGCAGACCCGCCATATACCAGCGATAGCTCGCTTCGGCCGCGTCGAGGTAATCGGCCCGGCCCGTGCGCACGTAGGCCTTGAACAAGGTCGAGGGTCGGTCGAACAGCCAGGCGGTGGTGTCCTTGTCCGGCAGCGCCTTGGCCCAACGGAACTGGCCATCCACGTAGGCCGCGTAGGCCTCGCCCGGTGCCGCGACACGTTGGGGCCCGGCGATGAGCGAACGGGTGAGCCATTCGGGCGTGAGCGTGGCAAGGGCGGCGGCGTGACCGTCGATCACCCCCTGCGCAAACGGCCAGGCGGGACGCGATGACTCGCGCCGCGCATCCAGGAGGAAGTAATAGCGCCCCGGCGGGCCACGGAACTGCGCGCGCACCGCGCGCCACCCGCCGTCGCCCACATGCCAGGCCAGCATCGGCGTGACAGCGGCGGGTACCTCCGCGCCTTTCGCGTCGACGATCCGGACCATCCCGGGGTCGCGCAGCCGTCCGGGCGGCAGCGGGATGCCGACCGACACGGGCAGGTCGTCGCCCTGCCCCGCGCCGCGGGTCACCTCGATCCGCTGGTCCGCCGGCAAGCGCTCCACCGAGCGCGCCCCCCATGAGCCCGCCAGCGACGCAAGGGCAAGCACGCCGCCCAGCACGAGCAGCGCCCGGCGCGAGGCGACAACGGGTGGCCCTGCGGTGACGTGCCGGTCACGCCGGTGGACGGCCGTCGACCTCATGCGGCGGACACCTGAGGTCGTCGCGATGCGACCAGATGATGCTCCCAATCCAGCGCGGTGCGCACGATGAAATCGAGGTCGTCGTGACACGGCTGCCAGCCGAGCACCTGGCGCAGGCGATCGCTGCGTGCGATGAGCATGGCGATGTCGCCCGGGCGACGCGGCAACTCGACCACGTTGAGCGCATGGCCGCCCACCCGGGTGACCGCGTCGATGACCTCGCGCACGCTGTAGCCATGGCCGTAGCCGCAATTGAGCGTCAACGACGCACCGCCGTCGCGCAGGTGGTCGAGCGCGCGCAGGTGCGCGGCGGCCAGGTCGTCGACGTGGATGTAATCGCGAATGCCCGTGCCGTCGGGCGTGGCGTAGTCGGTGCCATAGATCGCCACGCGGTCGCGCTTGCCCACGGCATGCTCGCAGACCACCTTGACCAGCAATGTCGCGTGCGGCGCGGAATGACCGATACGGCCCAGCGGGTCGCAACCGGCCACGTTGAAATACCGAAGGATCACGTGCCGCATCGCCCCCGTGGCTGACCAGTCGCGCAGCATGGTCTCCGACATCAACTTGGAGCTGCCGTAGGGGTTGGCCGGGCGTGTCGGCGTATCCTCGTCGGCCACGCCATCGTCGGTGTTGCCGTAGACCGCCGCGGTGGATGAGAAAATGAACTTGTCGACGCCGGCCGCGGCGCAGCTGGCCAGGAGGTCGCGGGTGTTGCAGGTGTTGTTGTCGTAGTAACGCAGGGGATCGCAGACCGACTCCGGCACCACCGTGTGCGCGGCGAAGTGAAGCACCGCGTTCACCCGCCAGGTGTCCAACGTGCGCGCCACCAACGCGCGGTCGCCGACGTTGCCCTCGACGAAGATCGCCGCGGGATGCACCGCCTCGCGAAACCCCGTCGACAGGTTGTCGATCACCACCACTCGGTCGCCTCGGGCGACCAGTTGCTGAACCGTATGGCTGCCGATGTAGCCGGCGCCGCCCGTCACCAGAACCGTGTTCATGCCGCCCCCTCCGTGATGCCGCACGGGAAATTGCGTGACATCCACCGGCCGATGCCGTCGACGAGCCGCGAACGGTCGCCGCTGAGGATGTAGGTGTGATCGGTTTCCGCCGCGTAATGGGTGGTGACGGCGGGATGGTCCATCACCTTGCCGAAACACTCGCGGAACTGCCGCGCATGATTGAAGACATCGCTGATACCGCCGGAATACACCAGGCAGAGCTTCATGCCACGCTCGACCATGCCAGCGAAGTCGGCGGTGACCTCGTCTCGTGGCGCCGGTGCCACGGCGAAGATCGGCTCGGGCGCCACGGCGACGCCACGGTCCCGTGTGCGTCGCCGGAACAGGCGCATCCAGCGGGACGGGTCTGCCATTCGCGGCACATAGCGGCGCAAGCGATAGCCATGCGTGCGGTAGGCGTAGCCATCGAGGAAGACGGCGCCCGCCACGCGCGGGTCGGTCGCGGCGACGGTGTGCGCGTTCTGCGCGCCGGAGCACAGCCCCACGAGCACGAAGCGGTCGCATCCGGCAAGCTCCGCGAGCAGCGCCATGGCGTCGGAAAGGTCGGCGCAGACCTGTTGCGTCCGCGTGAGGCCGCCGCCGGCCGCGCCGCTGTCGCCGAGCGTGGAGAGGTCGAAACGCAGGCTCGGGTAGCCGGCCGCATTGAGGCGCCGCGCCATGTCCACGTGCAGGCGGAACGGGCCGATGCGGTGCACGAGTCCGGCATTGACCACGATGACGCCCACGTTCGACCGGCTGCCCTCGGGTAGCCCGGCGATGCCGATCAGGTGTCGGGCGCGCCCGAAACGATGTGCGTGTTCGCGAATCACGCGGCCGCCTCCAGGTGGGTGGTGACGGCATGGATCAGGGGGTGCGAAAGAATCGCGCTCTCCAGGCGCCCAAGGTCGTCCCACGTCGTGGGATGGTCCAGCGCGACCACGCGTGTCGCCGCCGCGGACGACGGCGACCGGGCCGATTCGATGAACAGCGTGGGCACGGCGGGTGTGTCGATGCGCAACGCCGAGAGCTGCGATCGCAAGCGATCGCTCACGTCGAAGCCGAGCCACTGGCCGGCGACATCGGCGTGCCCGCGGGGACGGGTGAAGCGGCCCGTATCCTCGCGCAAGGCCGCCTGAAGATGGTCCAGGCGCGCGACGTGCGCGGCGCCGTCGAGCACGGCATCCCAGCCGACCACCTCGACGAATCGCGCGGCCGGCGCGCACATCGCGACGGTCGCGCCAAGCCGCGCGCCGAACGCGACGACCCGGTCGGTGCCCGCGCGAAGACGCAACTCGTCCGCCGCCGTTTCGGTATCGCGCAGGCAACGCCGCCAGTCGACCGCGAGGCTTTCACCGGCCGAATCCCCGGTGCCGTGGTAATCGAATCGCAACACGGCCACGCCGCGCGCCGCGAGCGACTGGGCCAGCTGGCGGTAGAGCCGATGGCAGCGGATCAGGTCCTGGCCGAGCGGCGGGCACATCAGAACGCCGAGGCGGGGCCGGCTGGCGGGCGCATGGTAGAGGCCGAACAGTTCGCCGTCGGGTCCGAAGAAGAACGGAAGGTCTGCTTCGTTGCGCATGCTTATCTCCGGTAGACCACGCCGACGAAAAACTGGGTTTCGCGGTAGGACTGGCCCACGGCGTCGCTCGTGCGACGTTCCCGCGCCACGGAGGCGTGCCAGCTCCAATGGCGGTTCCATTGCTGGCCGAGGTCCAGCCCCAGGCGCACCGTGGTGTCCTTGCGGCCGAGGGTCTCGTAGCGAAGTTTTTCGAGCGTGCCGAAGCCGGACAGCGTGAGCGTGGGCCGTATCCGGTAACCGAGGCCGACGCTGAGGCCACGCGCGGTCTGGTCGAAGGTGTCGTCGTCGCGATAGCGCAGGCGGTTGAACGCGGGCGCCACGGTCAGCTGGAAGCGCTCCGAACGCCAGTTCCAGGTGGCTTCGAAGCGACGCTCCTTGTAGACCTGCGAGCCGATGACCGCGCTGCCCACGCTGATGCCGGTGGTCGCGCCGCGTCCGAGACCGCCAGCGTTCGCGAAGGGATCGAGGGATTCCACGCGTTCGGCCGCGCCGCCCAGGCCCGCCGCGCCCGTGGCCGCGGGCGAGGTGAGGATGTCCTGTGCCGCATCGGCGTATTGATAGACACCCGACACCGTGAACGCGTTGCGCGGCGTCGGCTGCCAGCCCAGGCTCACGCGCGCCAACGGCGCCGTCGCTACGCTGCCGCGGTCGAAATCCAGGCGCGTGCCGCCCAGCACGACGTCGGCATCGACATGCGCCAACGTGCTGTTGTAGCGCACGAACGCCTCCTTGCGGTCGTAGTTGGCGCCTGAAGGCTGGTTGGCGAAGTCGACGTGCTGGTATTCGACGTTCGCCGAGATCGTGTCCGTGGGCGTAAGGTCGCGGTACAACCGATAAGCCAGCAGGCCGCGTTTCGAATCGAAGTCGTCGACTTTCGAGGCGTAGCTGTCGATGTAGCGCAGTTCGAGCTGGCCGCGGGCCGCGTCGCCGAAACGCATGCGCCACGTCGGGCCGACCACGGCCACGTTGGTCTGCTGCTGGTTATCCGGCGCGTTGGCGGCGAGCTGGTCCACCGGCTGTATGCCGGCGTAGTCCTCGACGGTGACGTCCACCCGGTCCGGCACCACCGACCAGTTGACCTGGCCCGCGAGCTGCGCCTGGGTCTGCGGGTCGAACCGGTTGCCCAGGTAACGCAGGTATTCGAACGTGCCGGCGACGTTGGCCTGCACTGTGGAACCTTGCTGGAGAAACTGGAACGTCGCCCCTGGCGTAAAGACGTTTTCGCTCAGCGGATGGTCCGACGACAACGCGATGTTGTCGCTGTGTTGCAGACCGGCATAGAGCGTGTAGTCGAGCGTTCCCGCGCTGGCCACGGCCGGTGTGGCGGCCAGCACCAGGGCGATCGTGCGCGCGAGCGTTGTGGTTGCCATGCGTGCCTCCCCCGCTCCCATGCCGAACGTGCGCGTCGTCGCGCCCCCCATCGCGTCGGTCACGGCGACTGGTTGAACACCACGCCGGCGAGCTTGGCGGGATCGAAATTGGCCACGGCCTGGCTGATGGCCGCGGGCGTGTCGCGGCCGTAGCCCGCCACGAGCACCACGGTGTCGGCCAGGTCGGCAAGGATCCGCGCGTCGGGCGACCCCTTGACCGGCGGACCGTCCAGGAACAGGTAACGGTCCGGATACCGGCAGCGCAGCGAATCGAGCACGGCGCGCATGCGGAACGACGAGAAATATTCCGCACCGTTCTCCCGGGACGTGCCGGCGGGGATCAGGCGCATGCGCGGAACGCCGGTGGGATACATGATCGAGGCGATACCGCGCGAGGGATGCTCAAGGAAATCGATCAATCCGCCCGTGGCCGGTTCGACACCGAGCGCCTTGTGCTGGTTGGGATAGCGCAGGTTGCAGTCGACGAGCAGGCTGGTTTTCGCCTCGTCGAAGGCGAAGGCCGTCGCGAGGTTGCGCGCCACGAAGCTGGCGCCGGAGCGCGGGCTGACGGCCACCACGAGCGTCACGAAATTGCCTTCCCCGGCCATCTCCAGCAAACGCGTGCGGATGCCACGGAACGCATCGGACTGCGGGCGAACCGACTCCTCGCGATGGATCAGCCGCTTGCTCTCGCATTCGATAGGTGCCAGCGCATGCGCTTGCTCGCGCATCCGGGCGATGCTGTGCCCGGTGGGAACGGTGTCGGACACGTTCATGGCCCCGGCGATGTCGATGGCTTCCACGGCAGTCTTCTTCATCGCTCAACCTTTCATCCGTACGAAGAACATCAGTAGGTAAACGGCCCCGACGAACCCGACGATCAGCAGCAGCAGCATGTTCTGCGCGTGGTCGCGGCGGCGATCGCGCGGCGTGGGATAGAACGGCACCGTGGCCAGCACGGCAAACCCGAGGGCCTGTTGCACCTGGTGGGCCGAGCGCACGCGCGGATCGAATCGCGCCACGGCGAAGACGAGCCCGAACGGCACCGCCACCGAGAGCAGCAGCCCGGCCAGGCCGAAATGCATGAAGCGCAGGCCCGAGGGCACGAGCGGCATCACCGCCGGGTTCTGCACGAGAAAAGTCAGGCCGCGCTGCTCGGCATCGAGATTCATCGACACGCGGGCGTTTTCGCGGCGCTTGAGCAGGTCCTGGTAGACGTCGCGATTGACGTTGTAGTCGCGGGTAAGCTCGGCGGTGACGTTCTCCGAGTTGGCAATGCGCTTGCTGCGCTCAAGCTCGGCCTGCAGCATCGCCTCGCTGGCCGACACCCGGGCCGCGCTGGCCGCGGCGTCACCGCGCACGGCCGCCAGTTGCAGGCGCATCTGCTGGTACACCGGGTTGAGGGCGGACGCGCTGTCCACCGGCATCGGCGTGCCGGCGGCGCGCCGGGCGTCGGCCACCTGCATCTGGCGCCGTACGTCCTCCATCTGGTGACGCAGGCGCACGACGTCCGGGTAGTCCTCGGTGTAGTTGAGCAACAGCGTGTCGAGCTGGCCCTGCAACTGGGCGAGTTGGGTCTGGTAGATACCGCCCACGGTCTGCACCGCGTTGACTTCCGACTCGCCGGACAACTGCCCGGCCAGGGCCGCGGCCTGCGACTGCTTCTGCATGTAATCCATGCGGTTGGTTTCGATCTGCGTGCGCAGTTGCCCGATCCGCGAGTTGGTGTCGATCTCGCTGCCCGGACGGGCGTCGGGGTTGGCGTCGCGGTAGGCCTTCAGCTTGTCTTCCGCGTCGGTCAGCTTGGTCCGATAGGCCTCGACCTGGTTGTTGATGAATTCGTAGGCGTCGCGGCTTTCTTGCTGCTTCGACGCGAGGCTTTCGCTGATGAAGAGCTGGCCGAACGCGCGGGTGACCTCGAAGGCCCGGCGGGGGTCGGAGTCGAAATAGCTGATGGTGATGATGTTGTCGCGGGTGTTGGCGATCTTCGTGCGCGCCTTGATTCCCTCGATGATCTTGTCGCGCTCCAGCGGCGAGGGGCGCGCCGCCGACCAGCCACCGCGATCCAGCACCTCGTCGAGCACCTTGCGGCTGAAGATCACGTCACGGGCGATACCGGCGCGGTTCTTGTTCGCCGTGGCCGAGGCGGCGCCTTCCATCAGCGGCGTGATGATGCTCGATTCCTGCGCCAGGATCGTGACCGATGCCTCGTACTTTTTCGGCCAGGCCAGGCCGAGGCCCAGGGCGAGCAGCGCGATCACGGCGAACACCACGCCCATCGCCATGCGCCGTCGGCGTGCCTCTCCGACGAGGGCGGGCAGCATGCCCGCGAAAGGAACCAGGTCACCGTTCATCGAATACCCCTCGCCGCCGGTCGCGGATTCATCAGAAGGCGCGCTGCGGCACCGTGATCACGTCGCCCGGCTGCACCGGGTAGTTGTTCGCCAGGTCGCCCTGCTGGAGGATCCTTTCCAGGCGCACGGCATAGGACTGCGTCGCGCCGGTCGCGTCGTGGCGGAACAGTTCGGTGCGGTCCGGCGCCGCGAATTCGGTGGTGCCACCCGCGGCGAGTACCGCGTCGAGCACCGTCATGCCCTGCCGGTACGGCATGGAGATCGGCGAGCGCACCGCGCCGGTCACCCGCACCCGCGAGAGATATTCATGGCTGCGCAAGGCGGTCAGGATCACCGCCACCTGCGGATCGCGGATGTACTGGCCAAGCTTGCCCTGGATCTCGCGGCCCACCTCGTCGGTGGTGCGACCGCCCGCGTCCACGTCGCCCACGAGGGGCACCGTGATCTTGCCGTCGGGCCGCACGGGCACGCTCACGCTGAGGTCGGGGTTGTGCCAGACGGTGATCTGCAACTGGTCGTCGACACCGATGCGATAGGCCGCCACCACCGGCGTGGTCGCGTCCTGTTTCGGCGGCGGGAGCGTGCTTCCACCCGACGCGCACGCGGCCAGCATCACGGCCGCGACGAGCGTGGCGACACGGTACAAATACATCATGACGATCACCCGCCCCTGTGGCTTCGATTCGAGCGGTATCGTCTTGCCGGCGCCTCGCGCCGTCCATTCGTCAGCCCGCCTATGCCGTTCGACCGAAGGCGGGGCCGCACGGATCGCGCGATCCTAGGCGCCCTTCGAACTGCGGTTATCACCTTCGTCGTGGACTACGCGAGCCGCCTGATGCACCCGGCGATCCAGTCGTTGCTGCTGGGGACGCTGGCCTTGCTCCTGGTCAGCCGACGCAGGCCGCGTGCCGGCCTCGTCACAGGCACCCTCGCACTGGCCTGGGTCTGGCTGGCGTCGTGCCCGGGTCTTGCGCTGGCGCTGCGCGACGGGCTCCTCCCCGCCACGCCGCCCAGGCCCGCCCGGATCGGCGCGATCGTGGTGCTGGGCGGGGGACGCCTGCCCCACGACGGCTCCCTACCGGACGACACCCGCGCCGGCACCGCCCTGCGATGGTGGCGTGGCGGACTGGCGCCGGTGCTGATGGCCTCGGGCCGCGACCAGGCGGATGACCTGGCCCGGCGTTACCGGGAGGCGGGCGTGCCGCGCGAGCGACTGCGCGTGGAGCATGCGAGCACGGACACGCATGAGAACGCGCGCGATTCGGCCACGCTGCTGCGCGCGGAAGGTATCCGCACCGTAGCCGTGGTGACGTCGCCGGTGCACCTGCGCCGCGCGGCGGCCTGTTTCCGCCACGAGGGCCTCGCGGTCTGGCCCATCGCGGCATCCGACGACGACGAGGCGGCATTGCGGCGCGCACCCGCCTGGCTGCCTCGCCGCGACGCGCTCACCCTCACGGCGCGTAGCCTGCACGAGTACGTGGCGACGTGGATCTATCGCCGACGCGGCTGGATGTGACGCGCGTCAGGGATTGTCGGTTTCGATCTGCAAGGAGGTCTTGCCATCGCGGCGGATCAGTCCGGGGCCGAACTGGGTGACTTTCCCGTCCTTGAGCACGACGGTGTAGTCCTTGTGCGAGAACGAGAAACGCGAGGGTCGCCGGTCGAGCCAGCTGAGCACTTCGTAGCCGACCATCGAGCGGTCCGAATCGGGCCGCCCCAAGCGGTCGATGACCTCGTCGCGATCGGTGCCGACATCGAGCCTGGCGATCTTGGCACCCATGCCCTGGCAGCCCGCCAGGGACGCCGCGACGATGACCATGGCGACCGCTCGTTTCATTCCCGTGTCCCGCCGGAGATTATCCGCCGATGGTAACGCAGCCCCGCAAGAGCGTGCGACCCTGCTGCCGCTTCAGCGCGTGGACGGGGGCGCGGGGGCCTGACCGACCGGCTTGCCGTGCGGATCGAGCGTGTGTCCCTCGGCATCGACATCGTGCTCCGCGGCCTGTTGGACATGCCGGGTCACGCCTTCCGCGGGCTGCACCGGCGGCAGCCGGCTCGCTGCGGTCGAGGCGTGCACCGGCGCCATCGCGGGGTTGGCGGTGGCCTGGGTCGCCGGCGCGGCCGCAGGGTGATTGGCGGCCTGGGCAACGACGACGGCCGGTGCCAGGCACGCGGCAAGGAAAGCGATTCGAACGCGCATGACGGGTCTCCATGGGCTACCGCGGCGGCGGTACGGGCTTCACGCTAAAGGGCCTCCCGTGAAGCCCGGATCGCCGTCAGTTCAGTTCGTCGGGATGCGGGCCCATGCGTTTGCCCGCGTCGAGGATTGCGATGGCGGCCATGTCCTCGGCCGACAACGCGAAGTCGAACACCTGCAGGTTGCTGCGGATGCGCTCGGGCGTCGCCGACTTCGGAATCACCATGTGGCCCAACTGCACGTGCCACCGAAGCACGACCTGCGCGGGCGTCTTGCCGTGCCGCTTCGCCAGCGTGACGAGCGTATCGTTCTTCAGCAGGTCGCCCCCCTGCCCCAGCGGGCTCCACGCCTCGGTGATCACACCGTGCTGACGGTTGGCCGCCACCACGTCGTTCTGGGCGAAGTCCGGATGCACCTCGATCTGGTTCACCACCGGCACGACGCCGGTCTCCTTCACCAGGCGATCGAGATGCCCGGGCTGGAAATTCGACACGCCGATCGAGCGGATGCGTCCCTCGTCACGCAAGCGGATGAACGCTTTCCACGTATCGAGGTAGCGATCCTTTTTCGGCGTCGGCCAGTGGATCAGGTAAAGGTCGAGGTAGTCCGCGCCCAGCTTCTTCATGCTCTGGTCGAACGCACGCAGCGTGCTATCGAAGCCCTGCTCCGAGTTCCATAGCTTGGTGGTGAGGAAGATCTCGTCGCGTGCCACGCCTGAGGCGTCCATGCCCTGGCGCACGCCTTCTTCGTTGCCGTAGATCGCTGCGGTATCGATGGAGCGATAGCCGCTGTCGAGCGCGGTCTTCACCGCCGCCCGGGTCTCGTCGTTGGGGATCTGGAACACGCCGAAGCCAAGCTGCGGCGCGTGGTGACCGTCGTGGAAGGTCAGCGTGGGTACCGTGGGGGCCATGTCTGTCTCCTGCGTTGGAAGCCGCCGGCCATCGTGACGACGGCGGCGCATGCAGGGTGTGACGGGCGCGTCAGGCACGCGCCCGTCACGAATCAGTCGTGGCGGGGCGCGTAGTGCGTCTGGACGTAGTCGTCGAGGATCGCGACGAAGTCGTCGGCGATGGTGTCGCCACGCAGCGTCATCGCTTTCTCGCCGTCGATGAACACCGGCGCCGATGGGGCCTCGCCGTTGCCCGGCAGCGAGATGCCGATGTTGGCGTGCTTGGATTCGCCCGGACCGTTCACGACACAGCCCATCACCGCAAGGGTGAGGTTTTCCACGCCGTCGTACTTCACGCGCCACTCCGGCATGCGCTCGCGCACGTGCGTCTGCACCGTCTTGGCCAGCTCCTGGAAGAATTCGCTCGTGGTGCGGCCGCAACCGGGACAGGCGGTGACCAGCGGCGTGAATGCGCGCAACCCCATGGTCTGGAGCAGTTCCTGCGCCACGATGACTTCGCCGGTGCGCGACTGGCCCGGCTCCGGCGTGAGCGAGATACGGATGGTGTCGCCGATGCCTTCCTGCAGGAGCACCGCCAGCGCGGCGCTGGACGCCGTAATGCCCTTCGAACCCATGCCGGCCTCGGTGAGGCCCAGGTGCAGCGCGTAGTCGCCACGGCGGGCGAGATCGCGATAGACGGCGATGAGTTCCTGCACGCCGGACACCTTGCACGAGAGGATGATGCGTTCGCGCGGCAGGCCGAGGTCTTCGGCGCGCGCAGCCGAATCCAGCGCCGAGCGGATCAACGCCTCGCGGGCGACGTGGCCGGCATCCCACGGATCGGCGCGATGGGCGTTCTCGTCCATCAGCGCGGCCACCATCGCTTGGTCGAGCGAGCCCCAGTTGGCACCGATGCGCACCGGCTTGTCGTAGCGGATGGCCATCTCGATGATCGAAGCGAACTGGGCGTCTTTCTTCTTGCCGAAGCCCACGTTGCCGGGATTGATGCGGTACTTCGCCAGTGCCTCGGCACAGGCCGGCTCGGCTTCGAGCAGCTGATGGCCGTTGTAATGGAAGTCGCCGATCAGCGGCACGGACACGCCCATCATGTCGAGCCGCTCGCGGATGCGCGGCACGGCGGCGGCGGCGGCGGGCGTATTCACGGTAATGCGGACCAGTTCCGACCCGGCGCGGGCCAGCTCGGCCACCTGCCGCGCGGTGGAGACCGGGTCTTCGGTGTCGGTGTTGGTCATCGACTGGACGACGATGGGCGCGCCACCGCCGACGGTCACGCGTTCGATCTGCACGCCCTTGCTGGGGCGGCGGGAGGCGGCTTCCGCGGGACGCGGGCGGCTGGAAAGGTCTTCGCTCATAGCGGGGATTTTAGCGCAAGCGCGTGACAGCCCGGAGGACGGCTACACTCGCCGGCATGAATGTCCGCTACCGTCATGGCCTCTTCAACCGCCTTCTCGCCGAACAGGCCCTCAGCCGCAGTGCCGGCGCCCCGCTGATCGGGGGCAATGCCGTCGACCTGCTCATCGACGCCCAGGCCCATTACGACGCCTGGCTGGCGGCCATCGCCGGCGCACGCCACCACGTGTTCCTGGAGAACTACATCATCCGCGACGACGCGGTGGGGCGCCGTTTCCTCGACACCCTGGTGGAACGGGCCCGGTCCGGGGTGTTCGTGGCCGTCATCGCCGACTGGGGCGGCTGCCTGGGCCAGTCGCGCCACGCCTTCTGGAACGACCTGCGTGCGGCCGGGGGGCACGTGCGCATCTATAACCCGCCCCGGCTCGGCAGCGCCTTCGGCTGGGTCAGCCGCGACCACCGCAAGGTGCTCACGGTGGACGGCGACACGGGCTTCCTGTCCGGCGTCTGCATCAGCGAGAAGTGGCTCGGCGACGCGACGCGCGGCGTGCCGCCGTGGCGCGACACGGGCGTCAGGCTGCGCGGACCCGCCGTGGCGGAAATCGAGCAGGCCTTCGCCGACAGCTGGCGCGAAGCCGGCGAGCCGCTTCCGGAGGGGCTTCCCCCGGCCGCCGCGGCCTCCGCGGGCGAGGTGTCCCTGCGCGTGATCGCCACCCAGCCGAGTACGGCAGGCATGTATCGCCTGGACCAGATGGTGGCCGCGATGGCCCGCGAGACACTGTGGCTGACCGACGCCTATTTCGTGGGGGTGGCCCCGTACGTGCAGGCGCTGTCGGCGGCCGCGCGCGACGGCGTGGACGTGCGCCTGCTGGTACCGGGCAGCAGCGACATCCCCATGGTCGCGGGCATGTCGCGCTCCGGGTATCGCCCCCTGCTCAAAGCGGGGATTCGCGTTTTCGAGTGGAACGGCTCCATGCTGCACGCCAAGACGGCCGTAGCCGACGGTCGGTGGGCGCGCGTGGGCTCGTCCAACCTGAACATCGCCAGCTGGCTGAGCAATCGCGAGATCGACGTGGCCATCGAAGACGCCGGGTTCGCGGCCCAGCTGGCCGAGCAATACGAAGCCGACCTGGAAAACGCCACCGAAATCCTGCTGCGACCGCGTAGCCGCCGCCATGGCAACGAGCGGCTGCGCAGCCGTTCGCCGCGGCCCCCGAGGCCCAAACGGGCGGGCGGCAGTTCGGGCCGCGCCGCCGCAGGCGCCCTGCGCCTGGCCAATACCGTGGGCGCCGCGATCACCCAGCACCGCGTGCTCGGGGATACCGAAAGCGGTCCCTTGCTGGCAGGCGCGGCCGTGGCGCTGGTGCTCACGATGGTGGCCATCGTGTGGCCCGCCGTGATCGCATGGCCGCTGGCGCTGGTCGGTGCCTGGTTCACGGTGAACCTCGCCGTGAGTTGGTGGAACCTGCGGCGCCGCCGACGCCGGACGATCGACCCGTAGGAGCGCGATATCAGCGCCGGGATTTGAAGGTCAGCGGCTGGGCATCGCCCCGCGCGACCGGTGCGGGCCCGCAACTGTTGCACGAACCGCAGCCGTCGCCGCAACTGCCGGTGGCGGCGGTAGGCTGGAGCCGGCGGCCCATGCGGCGCAGCCACGCCGACCGGCCGTCGCGGTTGAGGCTCGCCGATATCGCCGCCAGGGTCCGCGTGGATGTCTTCGGCAGCAGCTTGCGGAACGCCACATAGGCACTGGCCAGCACCACCACCCCGACCACCACGCCCTGGACGATGTCGAAAGGGGTCATGAGAGCGCCTTCGCGATCTGATAGGTGAGCAACGAGCCCATGTAGGCAAGGCCGAACAGGTAACCCGCGGCCACGGCCACGTTGCGCCACGAATTGGTTTCGCGGCGGATGACCGCCAGTGTCGACATGCACTGCGGCGCGAACACGTACCACGCCAGCAGGGACAGCGCGGTGGCGAGCGACCACTGATGCGCGATCACCGGCCCCAACTGCGAGGCGACGCTGTCGTCGCTGCCCGACATCGCGTACACCGTGCCCAGCGCGGCCACCGCGACTTCACGCGCGGCGAGGCCGGGCACGAGGGCGATGCAGATCTGCCAGTTGAAGCCGATCGGCGCGAACACGTATTCGAGCAGCCGGCCGAGCCGCCCGGCGAGGCTGTAATCGATCGCCGGCGCGGTGGCGCCGTCGGGCGGTCCCGGAAAGCTCGACAGGAACCACAGCAGCACCGTGAGCGCGAGGATGATGCCGCCCACGCGCTTGAGGAAGATGAGCGCGCGCTCCCACAAGCCAAGCGCCACGTCGCGCACGTTCGGCAGGCGATACGAGGGCAGTTCCATGAGCAGCGCGTGTTCGCTCTTGTCCTTGCGCAGGCGCTTGATGACGAAGGCCACCGCCAGCGCGCTGAAGATACCCGCGAAATACAGCACGAACAGCACGATGCCCTGCAGGTTGAACACGCCCCACACGCGACGATCGGGGATGAAGGCCGCGATCAGCAGGGTGTACACGGGCAGGCGCGCCGAACAGGTCATCAAGGGCGCGACGAGGATCGTCGTCAGCCGGTCGCGGGGATCCTGGATGCTGCGCGTGGCCATGATGCCGGGAATGGCGCAGGCGAAGCTCGACAGCAGGGGAATGAACGCCCTGCCCGTCAGGCCCACGCGGAACATCATCCGATCGAGCAGGAAGGCCGCGCGCGGCAGGTAGCCGGATTCCTCCAGCACCAGGATGAAGAGGAACAGGATCAGGATCTGCGGCAGGAAAACCAGCACCGCGCCCAGGCCGGCGAACACGCCGTCGTTGAGCAGGCTATGCAACGCGCTGCCTTCGGGCAAAAAACCGGTCACGGCCGTGCCCAGGGCGGCCACGCCGGCTTCGATACCGTCCATGACCGGCTTGGCCCAGGAGAACACCGCCTGGAAGACCAGGAACATCAGCACCGCGAGGATGCCAAGGCCGAACACCGGATGCAGCACCCAGCGGTCGATCGCGTCGTCGACGGCGACGGTGCTGCGCGGCGTGGTGACCGTCTCGGCGAGGATCGCGCGCACCTCGGCATGCAGCTGTTCGACGTTGGCCTGGTCGAACGGCATCGGGGCGATGTCGGGCACCGTGTCGTCGATTCGCTCGACCAGCGCCTTCGCCCCGCCGCGTTTGACCGCCACGGTCTCCACCACCGGCACGCCGAGACGACGCGACAAGACATCGACGTCGATGACGATGCCGCGACGCCGGGCCGCGTCCATCATGTTCAGCGCGAGCACCATCGGCCGGCCGAGCCGGCGCACTTCGAGAACGAAGCGCAGGTGCAGGCGCAGGTTGGTGGCGTCGGCCACGCAGACGATGAGATCGGGCACCGACTCGCCCGGGTAGCGCCCCAGGCAGACGTCGCGGGTGATCGCCTCGTCGGGGCTCGTCGCGTCCAGCGAGTAGGCGCCGGGGAGGTCGAGCACCTGTAACGTGCGGCCCGAAGGCGCGGTGAAACGTCCCTCCTTGCGTTCGACCGTCACGCCGGCATAGTTCGCCACCTTCTGGCGGCCACCGGTGAGCTGGTTGAACAGGGCCGTCTTGCCGCAGTTGGGGTTGCCGACCAGGGCGATGCGCGTGGACCCGGCGCTCACGCGGCGTGCTCCAGCGTCACGTCGATCCGGTCGGCCTCGTTGCGGCGCAGGGCGAAACGCGTCGAGCCGATGTGGATGAGCAGCGGATCGCCGCCGAGCGGCCCCCGGGCGACGAGCCGCACCGGCTCGCCGGCGACGAAGCCCAGGTCGCGCAGGCGCTGCGCGATGGGGTCGGCGGGATGGGCGTCGGTGACGGACTGGACCACGGCTTGGGCACCTTTCGGCGCGTCGGAGAGGCGCACTGGGCTTACTCAAATAAGAACTGTTCGCATTATATGCCCTTCGTCCCCCGCCTGCATCCCACGGCCGGGTGCGACCGACAGACGCGGTGGTGCGTTTATGATCGTGAATCCCTTTCTCCCGGAATGCCTGCCCATGTCCGTCGATCTGCGCCGTTCGGGCCCTGTCGCCCACCTCACCATGAGCCGCCCCGAGGTCCATAACGCGTTTGACGACGCGCTGATCGCCGAACTCACGGCTGCGATCGACGAGCTGGATCGCGACGATGCCGTGCGCGCGGTGGTGCTGACCGGCGCCGGGGCGAGCTTCTCCGCTGGGGCGGACCTGAACTGGATGCGGGGCATGGCCGGCGCCAGCGAAGAGGAGAACCGCGAGGACTCCCTGCGCCTGGCGCGGTTGATGCGTCGTCTTCAGTTTCTTTCCAAACCCACGGTGGCCCGGGTCAATGGCGCCGCGTTCGGTGGCGGGGTGGGCCTGGTCGCCTGCTGCGACATCGCGATCGCGGCGGAGAGTGCCAAGTTCGCGTTGTCCGAGGTAAAGCTCGGGCTCGTGCCCGCGGTGATCTCGCCCTACGTGATCGCCTCCATCGGCTTGCGGCAGGCGCGGCGGCTGTTCGTGACGGGCGAGATCGTGGACGCGCCGGCGGCGCGGTCGATGGGCCTGGTGCACGAGGTGGTGCCCGCCGACGGACTGGACGCCGCGGTCGACACGGTACTGGGTCTGCTGGGCAAGGGCGGGCCCGTGGCCCAGGGCGAAGCCAAGCGGCTGGCCCTGGCGATGGGCGGCATGACCGACACCGGCATGGCATTGGTCGATACGGAGAACGCGGCGCTCATCGCGCGCCTGCGCGTGTCGCCCGAGGGACAGGACGGCCTGACGGCGTTCCTGTCGAAGAACCGGCCATCGTGGCTCTCTTGAACGCGCGACGGGCGGCGCGGCGGTTCGTGCCATGGGCCGGGCTGCTGCTTGCGCTGCCCGCGCAGGGCGCCGACCTGGCGGCGCGTATCGACGCGCATCTTGCCCAGCCGCGCTTCGCGTCGGCGTCATGGGGCATCGCGGTGGTGTCACTGGACGACGGGCACGTCGTCTACCGGCATGATGCGCAGCGACTGCTGCTGCCCGCCTCCACCGCCAAGCTCTACACGGCCGCGTTCGCCCTGGAACGACTCGGCCCGGAGGCGCGCACGCATACCGACGTGATCGCGGCGGGCGAACGTCGGCGTGGCAGCCTGCATGGGCCACTGGTGCTTCGGGGCCGCGGCGACCCGACCCTGGCGGGCAACGCCTGGGCCGACGCGCTGGCAAGCCAGGTGGAGGCGGCCGGCATCCAGCGCGTCGACGGCGGCATCGTCGGCGACGACACGGCATTCGCGGGGCCACCGTATGGCAGCGGCTGGGAGGTAGACGACCTGGCGTATGCCTACGGTGCGTCCACAGGTGCCCTGGATATCGATGAGAACACCCTGACCGCACGCGTGACCGGCGGCGACGTCAGCGTGACACCGGCCGACGCGGCGATCGCCATCGCGCCCCAGGCCGCCACGGTGCCGGACCTCTACCGGGAGACGGGCCAGGCGACGCTGTTTGTGCTCGGGGACGTATCCGGGCGACAGAAGCTGTCGCTACCCGACCCGGCCCTTACCGCCGCGCGACGCTTGCAGTCGGCGTTGGCGCGCCGGGGCATCCGGGTGGATGGCGAAGCGCGCAGCGTGCGTTGGCCGGTGGCCGCGCCGACGGGCCAGACCCTCGCGTCGCTGCCCTCCCCGCCGCTGATCGATCTGCTGCGCGAGGGCTTGAAGCGCTCGCAGAACCTTTACCTGCAGAGCGTCTTCCTGCTGACGGGGCTCGCCTCGGACGATGCGCAGAAGCCTACGGAAGAACGGGCGGCGACCGCGCTCGCGCGCTGGCTGGCGGCGCAAGGCATCGGTCCGTCCTCGGCCACGCTGGTGGAAGGCACGGGCCTGTCGCGCCATGACCTGACCACGGCCGATGCGCTCGTGCATCTGCTCGTGCGGATGGACGCGTCGCCGCTCGCGGCATCCTGGCGCAACCTGCTGCCGGTCGCTGGCGTGGATGGGACCCTCGCGAGGCGCATGCGCGACACGGCCGCGATGGGCAATGTGCGCGCCAAGACGGGCAGCATGAGCTTCGTCGATGCCCTCGCGGGCTACGTCACCACGCGCGGCGGGCAACGGCTGGCGTTCGTGATCCTGTTGAACAACTACCGTCCCGCCTCCGGCGCCGCGCCGATGGCGGCCGAGGTGGACGCCATCGCCCTGATGCTGGCTGAGGCGACGGGGAGGTTGTGACGCGCATCGCACAGGGAGACGGCGTCATGTCGCCCCGTGGCCGTGCGAGGGGTCGCGGACCCGGTCCGCTACTACGCTGACCGAGGCACGACCGTGGCTACCAAAGGGATGGGAGCCGATCGCATCGGCGATCCGGCGCCAGCCGGCATCGGGGGCAGCCGATGCGTCGCACCGGCGCCTGGCGAAACGGTTCAGCCCAGCATCTTCGAAAGGTCCTTGCCGATCTTCTCCGGCGTGTCGGTCGGCGCGTAGCGCTCTACCACCTCGCCGTGCCGATCCACCAGGAACTTGGTGAAATTCCACTTGATGCCCTCGGTGCCGAGCAATCCCTTCTTGCTGGACTTCAGCCAGCGGTAAAGCGGATGCGCGCGCTCCCCGTTGACGTCGACCTTGGCGAACATCGGAAAGGTCACCTCGTAGGTCAGCGAACAGAAATCGCGGATCTCCGCCTCATCGCCCGGCTCCTGGTGGCCGAACTGATCGCAGGGAAAACCCAGCACCTCGAAGCCACGCGCCTGATACGCCCGCTGCAGGGCCTCCAGGCCCTTGTATTGCGGCGTGAAGCCGCATTTGGACGCCACGTTTACGACCAACAACACCTTGTCGCGAAACTCGGCAAGCGAGCGCTCGTTGCCTTCGATATCGCGGGCGGAGAAATCGTAGATGTTGGTCACGGCTGAACCTCGGACGTCCGGGAAAGCGCGCAGTCTACAATCTGACTGCCCGTCCGCGCGTCGCCATGCATGGGCTACCATGGGTGCCTTTCCGGCCAGAACCACCCCATCGTGATCCGCTTCGCAGCCGCCTCCAAGTCTTATCGCGTCGACGGCTCGGTCGTTCCGGCGCTGCATCCGGTCGATCTGGAGATCGCCCGGGGCGAAGTGTTCGGCATCATTGGCCACTCAGGCGCCGGCAAGTCGACCCTGCTGCGGCTGATCAACCTGCTCGAGCGCCCGACCTCCGGCCAGGTGCTGATCGATGGCCGCGACGTCACCCACGCCGATGGCGCCGACCTGCGCCGCCTGCGTGCGGGCATCGGCATGATCTTCCAGCACTTCAATCTGCTCGCGTCGCGCACCGTGGCCGACAACGTGGCCTTCCCGCTGCGCCTCCACGGCGGCATGGACGACGCCGCGATCGATGCGCGGGTGGCCGAGCTGCTGGCCCTGGTCGGGCTGTCCGATCACGCCCGCAAATACCCGGCGCAGTTATCGGGGGGCCAGAAGCAGCGCGTGGGCATCGCGCGCGCGCTGGCAAGCAAGCCGTCGATCCTGTTGTGCGACGAGGCCACCAGCGCGCTCGATCCGCAAACCACCGCGTCGGTGCTCGAATTGCTGGCCGACATCAACCGACGCCTTGGCCTCACCATCGTCCTGATCACCCACGAAATGGACGTGATCCGCCGTGTCTGCGATCGCGTGGCGGTGCTGGATGCCGGCCGCGTCGTCGAACTGGGCGCGGTCACCGAGGTGTTCCTGCACCCGCAACACCCCACCACGCGACGCTTCGTCGCCGAGGCCGACCATCGGGAAGGCCGCGGTCCGGACTATCCCGGAGTGCCGGGGCGGCTCTTCCGCTTGTCGTTCCGTGGCGACACCACGTATTCGCCCTTGCTCTCGCGGGTGGTGCGCGACACCGGCGTCGAATACAACCTGCTGTCCGGGCGCGTCGACCGCATCAAGGACACTCCCTACGGCCAGCTCACCCTGGCGATGCAGGGCGAACGCCTCGACGAGGCCCTCGCCCAGATGCGCACGGCTGGCGTGGATGTCGAGGAGATCGCCCGATGAGCTTCATGCAGACCCTCTTCCCCAACATCGACTGGGCCGAGATCGGCCAGGCCTGTCTCGATACCCTAGCCATGCTCGGCGGCTCGCTCGTGTTCACGCTCGCCCTCGGCCTGCCGCTCGGCATCTGGCTGTTTCTCGCCTCACGCGGACAGGCGCAGGCACGCCCGGGGCTCTATGGCGCCTTGTCGGTGGTGGTGAACGTGCTGCGCTCGATCCCGTTCATCATCCTGATGATCCTGCTGATTCCGCTGACCAAGGCGATCACCGGCGTAAGCATCGGCATCCGCGGCGCCATCGTGCCACTGGTGATCGGCGCGGCGCCGTTCTTCGCGCGCCTGGTGGAAACCGCCCTGCGCGAAGTGGATCGCGGTGTCATCGAAGCCAGCCAGGCCATGGGCGCCACCACCTGGCAGATCGTCTCCCGCGTGCTGCTGCCCGAGGCGCGGCCGGGCCTCATCGCGGCGACCACGGTCACCGCGGTCGCCCTGGTCGGTTACACCGCGATGGGCGGCATCGTTGGCGCCGGTGGCCTCGGCGCGCTGGCCTATCAATACGGCTATAACGGCTACAAATCCGACTACATGCTGGTGACGGTCGTGCTGCTGGTGGTACTGGTGCAGGTGCTGCAGATGCTCGGCGATCGCCTCGTGGCCCGCTACAGTCGGCGCTGAACACGTCCGGGCGCAGGTTTTTGCATCCGGACGTATGGACGTCTATGCTGGCGCACCGCAACACGCCGCCCACGGACACCGCCATGAAGAACTACCTCCTGCCCTTCGCCGCCGCCCTCGCCCTGGCAGTGGCCGGCTGTTCGAACGGGGGCGGCAAGGCCGACGCGGACGCCCCGCTCACCGTCGCCGCCACGCCGGTGCCGCACGCGGAGATCCTCAAAGAGATCAAACCCCTGCTGGCGAAGCAGGGCGTGAACCTCGAGATCAAGGTCTTCACCGATTACGTACAGCCGAACATGCAGGTGGCGCAGAAGCAGATCGACGCGAATTTCTTCGAGACCGAGCCCTACCTCGACGCGTTCAACAAGGAGCGCGGCACCGACCTGGTGAAGGTCGTGGGCGTGCACATCGAGCCCTTCGGGGCGTATTCGCGCAAATTCACCTCGATCGACCAGCTACCCGACGGTGCGAACGTGGTGATCCCCAACGATCCCAGCAACAACAGCCGCGCCCTGCTGCTCCTGGCCCATCACCACCTGATCGAGCTGAAAAACCCGAACGATCGCCTCGCGACGTTGAAGGACATCTCGTCCAACCCGAAACACCTGAGGTTTCGTGAGCTCGAAGCGGCCATGCTTCCCCGCGTGCTGGACGAGGTCGATCTCGCCCTCATCAACACCAACTACGCGCTGGCGGCGAAGCTGAACCCGGTCAAGGACGCCCTGCTGATCGAAGACAAGCAGTCGCCTTACGTGAACTTCCTCGTCGCCCGGCCGGACAACAAGGACGATCCGCGCATGCAGAAACTCGCCAAGGCGCTGACCTCGCCTGACGTGAAGGCGTTTATCGAAAAGACCTACGGCGGCGCCGTGGTGCCGGCGTTCTGACGCGGTGGGCGCGAGCCGCGCCCACCGCCGCGACGATTCACGCCGCCGCAGGCAAATCGAACACCCGCCTCAGGTAGGCGATGTAATCCGGATCGTCGCACATGCTCTTTCCCGGCGAGTCCGACAGCTTGGCGACCGGCTGGCCGTTGCACCGGGTCATCTTGATGACGATGTTGAGCGGCATCGGGCCCATGTCGTTGGTAAGGTTGGTGCCCACGCCGAACGACAGGTGGCATCGCCCTTCGAAGTGCTTGTAAAGCTCCATCACCCGGGGAATGGTGAGGCCATCGCTGAAAACGAGGGTTTTCGTGCGGGGATCGACGCGATTGGCCTCGTAATGCGCGAGCATGCGATCACCCCAGTCGAAGGGATCGCCTGAATCGTGGCGGGCTCCGTCGAAGAGCTTGCAGAAATACATGTCGAAGTCGCGCAGGAAGGCATCCATGCCGTAGACGTCAGACAGCGCGATGCCTAGGTCGCCCCGGTATTCCCTCGCCCACGCCTCCAGCGCCGCCGTCTGCGAATCGCGCAGGCGCGGACCAAGCGACTGGAACGCCTGCAGGTATTCGTGCGCCATGCTGCCGATGGGCACGAGCCCCTGGCGCATGGCGAACCACACGTTGCTGGTGCCGGCCAGTTGCGAGCCCCAGCCGGCCTGCATGATGCCCAGGGCCTCCTCGTGCCAGTCACGCGAAAAACGCCGACGCGTGCCGTAATCGGCGACACGTACCCGCTCGTAGCCCGGCGTGTCGCGCAGGCGCGCGATCTTGTCGTGGAGCCGCGCCCTGCCCTCCCCCAGGTCGATGGTCGGATGCGCGCTGGCGAAGTAGAGTTCGTTGATGATCGCCAGCAGCGGCACTTCGAACAGGATCGTGTGCAGCCACGGTCCCGAAATCACCAGGTCGATCTCCCCCTGGGCCGTGTCCGACGGGCGTACGGTCACGTATTTCGCGTTGAGCTGGAACAGCCCGAGGAAGTCGACGAAGTCACTGTCGATGAAGCGCAGGCCGCGCAGGTAGTCCAGTTCGCTATCGGTGAACCGCAGGGTGCACAGCGCATCGATCTCGTCACGCAGGCGGCCGACCAGCGGCACCAGATCGATGCCCGGTGTGCGGCAGCGGAAGCGGTATTCGACCTGCGCCGCGGGGTATTGGTGCAGCACCACCTGCATCATCGTGAACTTGTACAGATCGGTGTCGAGCAACGAGCGGATGATCATGCATGCGCCCCGGTAAGCGCCACCTGCCGATCGACCGCCTCAAGGAAGCGATCGGTACCCGGCCACGGGGTGATCCGACCCAGCTTCCGGCCGCGGTGGAACAGGAAGAACGCGGGGATGCCGTGCAACCCAAAACGGGTGGCCATGATTGGATCATCGTAGACGTTGTCGTGCAGCCAACGCACGTCCCGGCGCTGGAATCGTTCCGGCGTCAGCAGGATCTGCCGCTTGGCGATGTCGCAGTTGGGGCAGTCACGGCCCCAGAGGAACAGGATGACGATGCGCTGGTCGTCGACCGCGAGCTCGGCGTCGAGCCCGGCGCTGTCGATGCGCGGCATCGGAAAGCGCTCGAAGAACTCGGGAACGGAAGAATCGGCCATGCGTGAATCCGTGATCGGGTCGAAATGCCCATCTGAGGGCGGCGAGGCCATAATTCGAGAGTAGCGCGACATTCCGTCGCCCGCCAGGAAGAGGTCGGCCCGTGCGTTTTCTCATCGTCATGCTCGCGTACCTGGGCGCCATGGGTCTGGCCCGTGCGGACACCCTTGCCGTCGATACCGGTCGCGGTGTACGTGCGTGGACCACGACCGAGTTGCTCTCCCGGCCGGACGCACGGGACATCCGCGTGCCTGGTGACGTGTCCTACCACGCGACGCGCACCTACCGGGCGGTGCCCATGAAGGCCCTGCTCCCGGGCGTGCCGGCGGATGCGCACCTCCAGTTCACGGCGCGCGACGGATTCGCCGCGGAGATCCCCGCGTCGCTGATCATCGACGGGCACGGGGCGCACGCGTGGCTCGCCGTCGAACCCGATGGCGCGGCCTGGCCGCCCCTGGGCGCAGGCAAGCCCAGCGCGGGGCCGTTCTATCTCGTGTGGATCGATCCAGACAAGGGGCCCGTGGGCCCGGAGCAATGGCCTTACCAGATCGCGACGATCAAAGTGCTTCCGGACCCCGCGAAGCGGTTTCCCGCGATGCGCCCCGATCCACGCCTGGGCGCCGATGCCGCCCCCGTGCGGGGTTTCGCGGTGTTCCAGCGCCACTGCATGACGTGCCACACGTTGAACGGCCAGGGCGACGCGAAGCTCGGACCCGACCTCAACATCCCGCATAGCCCCACCGAATACCTGCGCGCGGACATGTTCCGCACTCTCGTACGCAACCCGCAGAACCTTCGCCGGTGGCCGCAGTCGAAGATGCCGGGGTTCGATACCCACGTGTTGTCCGATCGTGACCTTGACGATCTGGAGGCGTATCTCAAGCACATGGCGGGGCGAAAGGTGCAGCCATGACAGGCCGTTGCCAGGGTCTGGACGGGGCGGGAGCCATCGCATCGGCGATCCGGCGCCAGCCGGCATCGTGCGAGTGACGGCATCACCCGCCCGGTGGCGACCCGCCGGGTTCGCGGATACGCCCCCCTACCCCGCATGCGACCCAGCACCGACGCCCCTCACGGCTTCAACCGCTCGAGCTCCCGCGTGCGTTCGCCCGGCGACAAGGCGGCCAGACGCTTCACCGCCACGAAGAACGCAGGCCAGTCACGCCCCTCGCGCTGGAACAACGCGTCGAACGACGGCACCCACGTATCGTAGAGCCCGAACGGCAACAGGCGCGCATTATTCAGCGGTTGCGACATCCAACGGTCGTAGCGCCGGTCGCCATCGGCGTCATCCTGCCGCCACGCGACGTAGTGCCCGCGAAACACCTCGAACGCTTCAGCCTTCGCGACACGCTTGGCGTCATCGCTCCAGGGTTCGGCGTAAAGCGCCTTTAGACGATCACGCAGCGCGAGCACCTGCACGGTGAAATCATGGTCGAGCCGGTCGCCGCGCGCGTCGGGCGCGGGAAGCCCGCGCACGCGGCGCCATTCGCGCACGCCTTCGTTCTCCACGAAGTTAGCGTACGACTCGTTGAACGAGGAGTCGTTCTTCACGTAGATCTTCTGGTGCGCCAACTCGTGGAAGATCGTGCCCACCAGCGTGTCGTCATCCCAACGAAGCATGCTGCTCACCACCGGATCGGCGAACCACCCCAACGTGGAATACGCGGGCACCTCGCCGATCGCCACATCGTGCCCAAGTGCCGCTTCCCGCGCGGCCTCGCGACGGGCGAGGTCTTCACGGAAGTACCCGCGATACGCCACGCACCCGGCCACCGGAAAACAATGCAGCACAGCCGATACCGACAAGGGCGGCGTCGCGAACACATTCCACGCCACCCACGGGCGGTCGAGCTGCACGAAATAGGTGTAGCTGCGATTGTCCGGCAGATGCAGCGCGGACGACGCGAACCGTCGTGCTTCGCTGGCGAGGGCAAGACGGCGTCGGGTCGCGTCGGGCGTCGCCGGGTCGGCCACGACGGCGTCGATGGAACGCCGATGCATCAGCAGCGATGCTTGCCCGTGCGCCACATGCGCGTAATAGCCGAGCGAGCGGCAGCCGGCCAGCAGCACGGCGAAGACGATCAGGAGGACGCGCATGTCCGCATTGTGCGGGCATGCGCGCCGGGTCGCTAGCGCCTTCGGCGGATGGTCATGCTACGCAGCACACCGTCCTGGCGAATGAGCCCGTGCATCAGCGCCGCCCCCATGTGCGCGAGAAAGGTCAGGAAGAACAGCCACGCGAGGTAGCGATGAGCGCCTCGCAGCCAGGCGAAGAGCACCGGATCGGCAGGGAGGATCGACGGCAGCCGCACGCCCTCGCCGAGGCTGACCGGATACCCGCCCGCCGACAGCATGCCCCACCCGATCAGCGGCATGGCGATCATCAGGCCGTAGAGCAGCCAGTGCGACGCGTGCGCCGCGAACCGCTGCCACAGGGGCAGGTCCGCGGGCAGCGGCGGGGCGCGGTGGGTCAGGCGAAACGCCAGCCGGACCAACGCGAGTACGAACACCGTCATGCCCAGGGGCTTGTGGATCGCCAGGAGCCAGGTGTGTTTCTCCGACAGCGTGCTGACCATGCCGGCGCCGATGAACAGCATGGCCAGCACCATGACCGCCATCAGCCAGTGCAGGACCCGCGCGACGGGGTGGAACATCGGGGAGGTAGTCATCGCGAGGCCTCCCCGGCCGATGCCGCACCCGGCAGGTGGGCTTCTTCGGCGGTGCGCCGCCGGTAGGATTCCGCATACGCCGCCGAACGCGCGGCCAGGAGAGGGTCAGCGGAGGGCTCGATGCCATGGGGCAGCACGGTCGGATCGTAGTTGACGTCCCGGCACGGGCCCGAGTCCTGCGCGGTTTCACGGGTGATGACGACCGTTCCGGCATCCACGGCCTTGCGGCCGGCGGGCCACGCATGCGCCGCATCGTCGACCGGGTCGCCGGGATCGGCGAAGGTCATGACCAGATGCCAGCGCAACGGTCCACCCGCCAGACGCCGGACAAGATCGTCGTCCAGGTAATTCGGGGTGCCAGGCACGGCTCCGGCGTCGGATGCCTCCGGCACCACGCGCCAGCGGACCGCGTGGCGTTCGCCGGCGTTGTCGCGAAGGTAGAAGGCATTGACGCTGTCGTAGGTCTCCGTCGCGTAGCTGGCCGACGGCCTGGCCGTCTTGATCCAGGCGAGGAACGCCGAGGTTTCCGGATGCGCCGCAAAAAACGCCTTCATGCGAGCGGGGTCGGGCTTTCCGGTGGCCGGATCCGGCTGGCTCGCCACCTGCTGCTCATAGAACGCCTCAGGCGTGGACACCGGAAAGACCGGCATGGCGTTCATGCCCGTGCGCCATTGCTCGCCATCGGCAAGGTCGAAACGCAGCGCGAAACTGCGGATGGGCACCGAGCTGTCGGGGGCGTAGGGATTGCCGCCGGGGAGCGCGAAGCGCCCCACCATGGGCGTGCGGCCCGGGCCAAACAGGGGCGACGACGAATAGGCCGCCAGGGCGCCGCTGGACTCGAAGTAACCCGCCACGCAGATACCCTTGGCATGGTTGCGACGGTAGGTCGGATGTACGCCGCCGTTGGCCTGGAGTGTATCGATCATCCGTGACGAGGTGAGACGGCCCGGCGCCAGCCAGCCGCCCACGTAGCCGAACGCCGCCGCCGATCCCGCCACCGCGACGGCGATGAGAATCCAACGCCAGGGTTGGCGCGCCGTGGGTGGGGCCGATGGGGTCTTTTGCATGGGTCAGGTCTCCGTGTCCGTGTCGGGTGTTCATGGTGGGACGCACGCCCGCGACTTTTATTCACGCCTGACGGAATAATTCCATCCGCCAGCCGTCCCACGGCATACCCGATTCCACGTTGCCGGTCATGACCGATCCTCTCATCGACGACGCCCTGCGCGGCCAGTTGCCGCGATTGCGGCGATTCGCCCTATGGCTCGCCCGCGATCCGGGCGCGGCCGACGACCTGGTGCAATCGACCGTGGAACGCGCGCTGTCGCGCTGGTCGAGCCGTCGGGAGCACGAGAGCCTTCGCGCGTGGCTGTTTGCGATCCTCTATCGGATCTACCTCGACGGGAAGCGACGGGCATCGCTTCATGCGCGGTTCCTCGGCGCCCAGTCGCGCGAGGAGCTGACCTGGCCCTCAGCCGAACGCGTGGCCGTCGCCCACGCCACCCTGGCCGCCTTCGCCGCCCTACCCGTGGAGCAACGCAGTCTGCTGCTCTGGGTGACGGTCGAGGGCATGAGCTATCAGGAAGTCGCGGACATCCTGCGGATTCCCATCGGCACCGTCATGTCGCGGCTGTCACGCGCCCGACGGGCCCTGCGCGACCTCAGCGAGGGTGCCATCCCCGAGTCACCGGCCCTGCGGATCATGAAATGAGCACGACGCCTCCCAGCGAACACGATATCCATGCCTACGTGGATGGTCACCTCGATGGCCCCGCGCGCGGCGAGGTCGAACGTTACCTGGCTCGCCATCCCGACCTCGAACGGGAAGTGCGCGCGTGGCGCCACGATGCGCAGCAGCTACGCGCCCAACTGGCGGGCGATCTCGCGCCGGCAGCCAGCCTCGACCCGGCGGCGGTGCGATCGAGGCAGCGGCGACGCCGGGCGGGATGGGCCGCGATGGCCGCGTCACTCATGCTCTGCCTGTTGGGCGGCGGGTTGGCCGGCTGGGCGCTTCGTGGCCTGGGCGCGGGCGAGACGCTGCCGATGGCCGATGCGATGCAGGCCTATCGGCTGCTCGCCATGGATCATGGCCTGGGCATGGACATCACCACCGCCAACGAAAACGACCTGCGTGCGTGGGTCGCCGGTCGCGTGGATCCGGACGTGCATCTGCCGGACCTGGCTGACGCGGGGTTCCGGCCGATGGGCGGCCGGCTGTTCGCGACCGCGCAGGGGCCGGCGGCGATGTTGCTCTACGATGATGGCGCCGGGCACACGGTGAGCTTCTATGTCCGCCCGCCCGGGCCCTCGCGCCGGATGCTGTCACGCGGCCAGCGGGAGCAGGACGGCCTCCTCGCCGATTACTGGTCGCGCGGCGGGCACAACTACGCCGTAGTAGCTCTGGCGGATACCCCGGGCCGGATGGCGGCCCAGCGGGTGGTAGGGCGGTCGATCTAGGGGCCCGACGTCGCGACGGCAGGCCGGATGGCCCCCAGGCTCGCGCTTGCGACGCCCGGTAGCATCCCGCCTTGCTCGCGATCCGGCGCCAGCCGGCGGGACATGCGATGCCCTGCCCGACGAATGCCTAGCGCTCGTGCAGCTCGCCGTTCTTGAGTTCGAGCGTGCGGTCCATCCGGCCGGCGAGGCGCGAATCGTGGGTCACCAGCACAAAGCTCGTGCCGATTTCCCGGTTGAGTTCGATCATCAGCTCGTAGACGTGCGCGGCGTTGGCTTCGTCCAGGTTGCCGGTCGGTTCGTCGCCCAGCACGCAAGCCGGGCGCGTTACCAGCGCTCGCGCCACGGCGCAGCGCTGGCGCTCGCCGCCGGACATTTCCGCCGGGCGATGACGCAGCCGGGCCCCCAGCCCGACCCGCTCGAGCAGCGCCGTCGCCTCTTTCTGCGCCTGCGCGATCGCCACGCCGCGGATCAGCAGTGGCATGCACACGTTCTCGAGCGCCGTGAATTCCGGCAACAGGTGGTGGAACTGGTAAATGAAACCCAGCGACCGGTTGCGCTCGCGCCCCCTCTCCGCATCGGATAGCTCGGACAGCACCCGCCCGTTGACCTCGACCGACCCCGCGCTGAGCGTGTCCAGGCCACCGATGATGTGCAGCAGCGTCGATTTGCCGGAGCCCGACGCGCCCACGATGGAAAGCGTCTCGCCCTTGCGCAGGCTGAAATTCACGTTGGAGAGCACGCCCGTACGCAGGTCGCCCTCCTCGTAGACCTTGGCGACGCCCGTGGCGCGCAACACGATGTCGTTCGGCTTATTCATAACGGAGTGCCTGGGCCGGCTGCGTGCGCGAGGCCCGCCACGCGGGATAAAGCGTGGCCAGCAGCGAGAAAATAAACGTCACCAGCACCACCCAGCCCACGTCGGACCACAGCAACTGGCTCGGCAGCTCGCTGATGTAGTAGACGTCGGGCGACAGGAAGGTCTGGCCGGTCACGTGTTCGATCCACTTGACCAGCGCCGGGAGGTTGTACGACAGCAGCGCGCCGAGCGCCACGCCGAAACCGATGCCGACGACGCCGACCAGGACGCCCTGCACCATGAACATACCCATGATGCTGCGGGGCGTGGACCCGAGCGTGCGCAGGATGGCGATATCGGCCTGCTTGTCGGTGACCAGCATCATCAGCATCGAAATCAGGTTGATCACCGCCACGAGGATGATCAACGAGAGGATGATGAACATCACCTTCTTCTCCATGTCGATCGCACGGAAGAAGTTGGCATGGGTGTCCATCCAGGTTTCCACGCGATACGACTGGCCAAGCTTGTTGACCAGCTCCTGCGCCACGGGAAACGCCTCGCGCATGTCGTCGAGCTTGAGACGGATGCCGGTGGGACCGTCGAAACCGTTGAGGCGTTCGGCGTCGCCCATCGAGATCAGGGCGAGGTTGGCGTCGTATTCCTGCATGCCCAGTTCGAAGATACCGCTGACCGTAAAGCTGCGCAGCTTGGGTACGGCGCCCATCGGCGTGGCGGTGAACTGCGGCACGACGACGGTGACCTTGTCGCCCTTCTGCACACCCAGCGTCAGGGCCAGTTCGCGGCCCAGGATGATGTTCCAGCTGCGGTCGGTCAGGTCGGTCATCTTGCCCTCGACCATGTGCCGGTCGAGATCGGAGACGTCCGGCTCCATCGATGGCACCACACCGCGGATGAGCGCACCGCTGGAACGACGGGCCTGGAGGAATGCCTGGATCTCGACATAGGGTGCCGCGCCCTTGACGTGACCGATCGAGCGCGCTGTGGCGACGGCCTTTTGCCAGTCCTGCACGGTCTCGTCGATGCCCGACACCGTCACGTGGGAAACGGCACCGAGGATGCGCGTGCGCAGTTCGGCATCGAACCCGTTCATGACCGACATCACCGTGATCAACGCCGTCACGCTGATGGCGATGCAGACGATGGACACCGTCGAGATAAACGAGATGAACTGGTTGCGCCGCTTGGCCCGCGTGTAACGAAGGCCGACGAAAAGCTCGAGGGGTCTGAACATACCTGTCGAAAAGCACCTGGTAGGAAGGGAGCCGCCACGAAAGGCGTTCACCGCGCGGCAGAGTGCCCGATGCACGGGCCTACGGCAAGGTGGCGCCTGAACGACCGGCGAGCCGGACCCGCAGGATACGCAGGTCATCGGGGTGGGCATTGGCCTCGCAGAGGAACACCGCAGCGCGTGCGTCATGCCAGCGCAGCCTGAGCAGCACCCACGTACCGACCACGCGGAAGCCCTCCAGTTCAGCCGGAAACGCCTCACCGTGGCGATCGATCACGCCCCAGAGACCGTCGGATGCCCATTCGGCGACGGCCAGGGGGCAGCGCACGAGCCGGCGGAGGCTGAGCGCGGCATGGGCGGCGAGAACCAGGCCCAGACCGCCGCGCAGATACCAGGGCCAGGCTGTCAGCAGCGGCGCCCCGGCACCCGCGATCGCGACCGCGGTAAGCAGGCGGATCAGGACGACCGGTGGCCGGGTTTCAAAGGTGATGCCTCGAGCGGATCTCATCGATGATGGCCTGCCAGTCGTCGCGCGGGGCGCGGGCATGGCCCATCACCCAATCCCAGAGATCGGGATCCTGCACGTCGAGCAGTTCATCGAATGCCAGCCGGGTGGATTCATCGGCGTGGGCGAAGCGCTCGTCGAGCCAGCCGCCGAACAGGCGATCAAGCTCGCGGGTACCGCGGCGGGTACGCCAACGCAGGCGTTTCAGGCGGGCTTCTTCCATGGGAATCGGGGGCCTAGCGCAACCGGGTATCGCCGCTAAGATCAGCCCCATCCCTCCGGTGGGATCGTTCTACCGGAGGGATAGGGAACATCAACCGCGACGCTGCACGATCAGCTTCTTGATCTCCGCGATCGCCTTGGCGGGGTTCAGACCCTTCGGGCAGGTGCGCGCGCAGTTCATGATCGTGTGGCACCGGTAGAGCTTGAACGGGTCTTCGAGGTCGTCGAGACGGTTGCCCGTGTCTTCGTCACGGCTGTCGACGATCCACCGATACGCCTGGAGCAGGATGGCCGGGCCCAGGTAGCGGTCGCCGTTCCACCAGTAGCTCGGGCATGAGGTGGAGCAGCACGCGCAGAGGATGCACTCATAGAGACCGTCGAGCTTCTTGCGGTCTTCCGGCGACTGCAGGCGCTCCTTGTCGGCGGGCGCCGGACTCTGCGTGCGCATCCACGGCTTGATCGACGCGAACTGCGCGTAGAAGTGCGTCAGGTCGGGGACCAGGTCCTTCACGACCGGCATGTGCGGCAGCGGATAGATGTTGACCGTCTTCGTACCGCAGTCGGCGATGGCCTTGGTGCAGGCAAGCGTGTTGGTGCCATCGATGTTCATCGCGCACGAACCGCAGATGCCTTCGCGGCACGAACGGCGCAGGGTGAGCGTGGAATCGATTTCGTTCTTGATCTTCAGCAGGGCGTCCAGAACCATCGGGCCGCACGTGTCGAGATCGACCTCGAACGTATCGGTGCGCGGGTTCTGGCCGTCGTCCGGCGTCCAGCGGTAGATCTTGAAGGTGCGAACGTTCTTCGCGCCCTTCGCCGGAAAGTGCTTGCCGGCCTGGATCTTGGAATTCTTGGGTAGCGTGAACTCTGCCACGATGGCCTCTCCGGTCCGGTATCAGTAAACGCGCTTCTTCGGCGGCACGACCTCGACGTCATCCGTCAGGGTGTACATGTGCACCGGGCGGAAGTCGAAGCGGGAGTTGCCTTCGGCATCGATCCACACCAGCGTGTGCTTCTGCCACTCGTGGTCGTCACGCTCGGGGAAGTCCTCGCGGGCGTGCGCGCCCCGGCTCTCCGGCCGCTGCTCGGCGGAATGCATGGTGGCCACGGCCTGAGCCAGAAGGTTCGACAGCTCGAGCGTTTCGATCAGGTCGGAATTCCACACCAGCGAGCGGTCGGCGACCTTGACGTCCTTGAACTGGGTGAACACCTCGGAAATCTTCTTCGAGCCGTCCTTGAGCGTCTCGCCGGTGCGGAACACCGCCGCGTCGTTCTGCATGGTCTTCTGCATCTCGGCGCGGATCTGCGAGGTCGGCCGGCTGCCGTTGGCGTGACGCAGGGCGTCGAAGCGACCGAGTACCTCGTCGAGCGCGTTGGCGGGCAGGTCCTTGTGCGGCAGGCCCGGCTTGATGACCTCCGCGCAGCGGTTGGCCACCGCGCGACCGAACACCACCAGGTCGAGCAGGGAGTTCGAACCGAGGCGGTTGGCACCATGCACGGACACGCACGCGGCTTCGCCGATGGCGAAGAGGCCCGGCACCACCGAATCCGGGTCGTCGTCGCGCTTGGTGACGACTTCGCCGTGGTAATTGGTGGGGATGCCGCCCATGTTGTAGTGCACGGTCGGAAGGACCGGGATCGGCTCCTTCGTGACGTCGACGCCGGCGAAGATGCGCGCCGATTCGGCGATGCCCGGCAGGCGCTCGTTGATCACCTCGGGCCCGAGGTGCATCAGGTTGAGATGGATGTGATCCTTGTTCGGGCCGACGCCGCGGCCCTCGCGGATCTCGATGGTCATTGCGCGGCTCACGACGTCGCGCGAGGCGAGGTCCTTCGCGTTCGGCGCGTAGCGCTCCATGAAGCGCTCACCTTCGGAGTTGGTGAGGTAACCGCCCTCGCCACGCACGCCTTCGGTGATGAGGCAGCCCGCGCCATAGATGCCGGTGGGGTGGAACTGCACGAACTCCATGTCCTGCAGCGGCAGGCCGGCGCGCAGCACCATGCCGCCACCGTCGCCCGTGCAGGTATGCGCCGACGTGGCGCTGAAGTAGGCGCGGCCGTAACCGCCCGTCGCCATCACCACCGCGTGGCCACGGAACAGGTGCAGCGTGCCCTCGTTCATGTCGAGCGCGAGCACGCCCACGCAGCGACCTTCTTCGAAGATCAGGTCGATCGCGAAGTATTCGATGAAGAACGTGGCGTCGTGCGCCAGCGCCTGCTGGTAGAGCGTATGCAGGATCGCGTGGCCGGTGCGGTCGGCCGCGGCGCAGGTGCGCTGGGCGGTGCCCTGGCCGTAGTGCGTGGTCATGCCGCCGAACGGTCGCTGGTAGATCTTGCCTTCTTCGGTACGCGAGAAAGGCACGCCGTAGTGTTCAAGCTCGATGATGGCCGGGATGGCCTCACGGCACATGTATTCGATGGCGTCCTGGTCGCCGAGCCAGTCGGAACCCTTGATCGTGTCGTAGAAGTGGAAGCGCCAGTCGTCTTCGCCCATGTTGCCCAGCGCGGCCGAGATGCCGCCCTGCGCCGCCACCGTGTGCGAGCGGGTCGGGAACACCTTGGTGATGCAGGCGGCCTTGAGGCCTTTTTCCGCGAGGCCGAAGGTGGCGCGCAGCCCCGCGCCACCGGCGCCGACCACGATCACGTCGTACTTGTGTTGTTGAACCTTGTAGGCTTCCATCGATCAGCTTCCGAGCGCGACGCGCACCACCGCCAGCACGCCCGTGAGCGCGGCGAGTACGGCGATGAACTTGATGACGACGAGCGAGGTCACTTCGACCCAGCGCGTGTGGACGTAGTCCTCGATGACGACCTGCAGGCCGAGCACGGCGTGGCGGAACATCGTCAGGACGAAGGCGATCAGCAGCACGGCGTTCCAGGGCTTCATCAGCGTGGCGCGCGCGATGGCGTAATCGGCGTGCAGCAGGCCCAGCACGGTGCAGAGCAGCCAGACGGTGAGGAATACCAGGGCGACGGCCGTCACCCGCTGGAGCATCCAGTGGCCGGCGCCGTCTTTGGCCGAGCCCAGGCCGCGGGCGCGGGCAAGCGGGTGGCGCAGATCAGTCTTCATGCGTGACCTCCGGCGAGCACGTAACCCCACACGAGCACGGTCAGCACGATGGACGCGATGATCGAGATCCAGCTGGAGCGGACGAACGAGGCGACGGCGTAGCCGGTGCCGGTGTCCTGCAACAGGTGGCGGATGCCGTTGGCGAGGTGGTAGAAGAAGGCCAGGGTCCAGCCGACCATCACGACCATGCCGAACGGGCTGGCCGCGCAGGCGGTGAACGTACCGAAGGCCTGTTCGCCGGCGGCGAGAGCCGCGAGCCCCCAGACGATGATCAGGCTACCGACGGCAAGGACGATGCCGGTGGCGCGGTGCAGGATGGAGGAAAGCATCTGCACTTGCCATTTGTAGACCTGCAGATGCGGTGAGAGCGGTCGTCCCGTGTTTGCCATGGCGGCTATCCTGGATTGGAATCGCTGGTGCCCAAACCGCTCCCTCGTCGCCTTCAGTCAGAAGTCGATGCAGCGTCCGTTCTTTTCCCAGTCGCCGTAACGCGTGGGGTCCAATGGCGCTTTCTCGACCCCCGGCTCGCCGTTCGTGGGGACGACTGGCGGTACGAGCGGTTTCGCCGGAGCGGAATCGTTCGCGTTTTCGGGTTCGGAGGGATGGTCGGACATGGTTATAAAGCCCTAAAAGCGTAATACCTGTGCCATCGCAGCACAACCGTCGTCTCACCCGACGGCCTTGGCCTGGCCCGGTAGCGACCGTATATCTTACTCCCCTCCCCCCAGTCGCGCCGCCCCATGACCAGCCGTACCACTCGCCCCCTCGTGTTCGCCGGCCCCGACGCGGCCGCCTTCGCCCAGGCCCAGCTCAGCAGCGATCTGCGCTCCCTCGCCGTGGGCCGCTGGCAATGGAGCGGCTGGCTGGATCCCAAAGGCCGGGTGCGGGCCCTTCTGCAGGTGGCCCGCCTGGCCGATGACCGTTTCGTGGCCGTTCCCCGTGGCGGTGACGGCGAAACGCTCGCGACGGCACTGATGCGTTTCGTCTTTCGCGCGAAGGTAACCATCGCCACGCTCCCCTCGTTACGTGTCGCCGATGGAGAGGCGCAACCGGATGGCTTCGCCCACGAAAGCGACGACGGCGCGATCGTGCTGGGCGAAGGCGACGCATCGATTCGCGTCGGCACGCAGGACGACGGCGATGCGTGGGTTGGTCGGCATATGCGCAAAGGCTTCGCGTGGCTGCCGGAGGTCGTACTCGGCGAACTGCTCCCACCCGCGCTGTCGATGGAACGTCTCGGCGCCGTCGCGTTCGACAAGGGTTGCTTTCCCGGTCAGGAGATCGCCGCGCGATTGCATTTCCTGGGCGGACACAAGCGTCATCTTCGCCTCACACGCTCCGACGAACCCTTGCGCGAAGGACAGACGTTGCGCGCAAACGGCCGTGATGTCGGCATCGTATTGATGCATGCGGTGTTGGATGCAACACCTACATCGCTGGTCGTACTCGACGATGCGGCATCGCAAGAAGACACTATTGAAAACGACGGCGTGCGCCTACACGTTTTGTCGACGTTCGACGCGTAAATTCGCGCCGTGGTCGCAAAAACACGTTCATGACAGTGCGTGAGCGTTGCCTGAACCAAACAGGTTCCGCACTTGCGCAAAACGTGATGCGCCACTAGTCTCCGCCGATCCCCATGGATGTGGCCGGGGTGTTTCACCACGGTTACATACGCGACGAACCGTCGACGATGACGGTACTGGCGCGACCCGGCACAGCCGGAGTGACATGCAGCGCGCGGTCTTTGCCAGCGCGCCGTCAGCCGACGGAGCCGCCGCCGAAGCGAGCCGCTCCCTTTCGGCGCAACCCCATACCGACGGATGCGGACGTCCGTCAGGTTCAGTCACAGTGTGTGACGCCCGAGCCATCCGCCTTTCATCGATTCCAGCGGATGCCATCGGTTGGTCCAGGTAGTAACGGCCTGCCCGCCCGTCTACCGCTCATACGTCCCCCATGGCTCTTTCCAAGGCCGCAAGTGACGGAAAAGCTCGTTGGAGGCAGATACACATGAAACTTTCCGCGTTGCTCTGGATGGCGTCCGTCCTCCCGAGCCACCTCGCCGACCAGACGTGCCTGGCGACGACGGTTTACCTTGAAGCACGTAGCGAACCCACCATAGGCCAATACGCCGTGGCGGAGGTCGCCCTCCGCCGCCGGGACCGGGGCATGGGCGGCAGCAACATCTGCGACGTGGTTTCGGCTCCACGCCAGTTCGCGATCACCACCACGCCGAAAGATTTCGAGGTCAACGACCTCGTCGCATGGACGAAAGCCTGGAAGGTCGCCGGCGACTCCATCAACAACTGGAGCCTGCCCAAGGGCGAACGCCTGGTTTACGTACCGCAGGCCGATCACTTCGCCACCGTCGCCGTCTCGCCCGCGTGGTCGAGCAGCCGGGTGGTTCGCAAGATCGGAGACCACGCGTTCTACGCCGTCAACTGACGCATCGCGAAAACGTGCGGGGAGAAGGAGTCGGAGCGGGCAGCTTGCGATTCCGGGGAAAAGGGGCCCTCGGATGAGGGTCTTTTTTTGCCTGCGATTCGCTAAAAAAGAAAAGCCCGCTTTCGCGGGCTTTTCTTTTGGCCGTCTAGACGTCCCTATCAGCGGCGGTACACCCGGTCTCCGCTGATCTGCACGTAATCGCCCGGGCGAAGCTGGGGATCGTCGCGCTGGGTCACCGTCGCCCAGCGCCCGTCGTCGAGACGGATGCGCACGCGATAGGACAATTCGTCGCCATTGCGCTTGCCCACCTCGTTGCCGACGAAGCCGCCGGCGACCGCACCGCCCACCGTGGCAGCGGAACGACCGTCGCCCTTGCCGATGGTGCTGCCGAGCAGGCCACCGGCCACCGCACCGATAACCGCGCCCAAGGGCGATGAACCGCGCTGGCTATAGACCTGCTCGACATCCTCCACGGTGCCGCACTGCTGGCAACCGCGCGGCGGGCCGGAGTACACGACGCGATCTTCGCGGTAGACGCGACGCGGCTCGTCGTAACAGCCGGCGAGCGACAACGTGGCTAGGGTGGCGGCGACGATGCCGGCTTTCTGGACGATGCTGCGCATGGTGGGGCGTCCTCGTGGGATGGGTGGTATCAGCGCGCGTCGGACACGACGGAGACGCCTTCCTGTACTTCGACGCGATCACCCGGGTCGTGGTCCATGCGTACCGAACGCGTCACGCCGTTGTATTCATAGCGCACGTCATACGCGACGATACGGTCGCTGCTCTTGCCCGGCACCGTGTCGCACTTGCGCACGGTGCTGGTGACCGTGTTCGTCTCCTGGCGGCGCTCCTGGATCTCGTGGCCGGCATAACCACCGCCCACCGCGCCCGCCACCGTGGCGAGGGTGCGGCCCTTGCCGCCACCGATCTGGTTGCCGAGCAGGCCGCCGGCGAGGGCACCAATGGCGGTACCGGCGATCTGGTGCTCGTCGCGCACCGGCGCGCGGCGGGTCACGACTTCGTCGTGGCAATCGCGCTGCGGCGCCGTGGAGGTGGTCTCCCGGACCGGCTCCACGCTCACCACGCGCGCATAGCGCGGGCCCGCGGCCTCGGCGGCCTGGGTCGGCGCGTTGGCGTTGGCCGCGACGTCGGCATTCGCATCGCGGTTGCAGGCGGAAAGGCTCAAGACGAGAGCCGCGCCCAAACCGGCGTTCAGGACGGAAATCTTCAACCTGCTCATAACCCTACTCTCCTGGAAATGTTTACTTGCCCCGACGGCGCATTCGCGGATGGTCGAATCGCCTCGGCCCCATTTGACATTCGTTAAACTGAACGAAGCCTTAGACTCCCAGACCACGATTCATCTACGCGCCGGGCCCATGCCAGACCTGATCGACAGCCACGCCCACCTCGACGACCACCGCTTCGACGGCGACCGCGAGGACATGTTCAAGCGGGCGGCGGCCGCCGGGGTACGCCGCTGGATCGTCCCGGCGACCGACCGGTCCAACTGGGACGCCGTGTCGCGCCTGCGCAGGTCACGTGGAGGGGTTTATCCCGCCTACGGGTTGCATCCGTTATGGACACCCCACCACGACGACGCCCACCTGGAGGAACTGCCCCGCTGGCTGGAAACAGAACACGCCGTGGCGGTCGGTGAAATCGGCCTGGACTTCTACGTCGACGGGATGGACCCCCCACGCCAGCGGGAGGTCTTCCGGCGCCAGCTGATGATCGCAAAAGACCACGGCCTGCCCGTCATCATGCACGCGCGCCGCGCCTTCGAGGAGGCCATCCACACCCTGCGTCGCGTGGGCGGTCTGCGTGGCGTGGTGCATAGCTTCTCCGGAAGCGAAGCGCAGGCCCGGCAATTGTTCGACCTCGGCTTCCACATCGGTGTGGGCGGTCCCATCACGTACGAGCGCGCCCAGCGCATCCGACGCGTCGTCGCCTCGATGCCCATCGATCGCCTCCTGCTCGAAACCGATTCGCCCGACCAACCCTGCGCCCACCGGCGCGGCGAGCGCAACGAACCGGCTTTCATGCGGGATGTCTTGGACACCATCGCCTCGTTGCGCGGCGAATCGTCCGACGACATCGCGACGGCGACGACGCGAAACGCGACCGCGCTTTTCGGCCTGAGCTGACGCCCGACGACAGGTATTGCCTACGCTCCGGCAAGCCGCTAGCCTATTACTTCATCAGCGAAATATCGGCCAGCAAAATGTCCAGACTCAAGCCCTGCGTCGATGCGCTTTACGAAGGCGTCGGCCGGGTCGCCGACAACATTCCCGGGCTGCCGACGTGCGAGGTGCTCCTGCTTCGCCTGCTCTTGCTCAACGGCGAGGCCCTCCTGCGCGACATCGAAGACAAGCTCAAACCCGTCGACATGAACGAAAGCGACCTGCGTACGCTGATGATGCTGTATTCATCGGCAGACGGCACATCCACGCCAAGCGAGCTGTGCACGCTCGCCGAACAGAAGCCCACCAACATGACGCGCATCACCACCATGCTCGTCAAACGGGGCCTCATCAGCCGCAGCCACGCCACGCACGACCGCCGGCAGGTGGTGCTGACCATCACGGCGGAGGGACGCCGATTCGTCCGCAAGCTGCTTCCGCCGATGTTTCCCGATCTCAAGGACAGGTTCGCCTGCTTCAGTGACAGCGAACGCAAGACGTTCGAGCGCCTGCTCAAGAAACTCGCCCTGCACATCGACCCGGTGCCACCCACCCCATGAACCGTCCCCCGTTACGCCACGCCGTGCTGATCGGCGCCATCGCGGTGGCGCTGGCCGCGTGCCATGTTCCCGCGAAGATCGAGCATCCCGTCCTGCGCGACGAGGCGCCCCTGGCCGGCCTCCAGACCGCCACCCGGCCCGGCTGGCCGGCGGCCGCGTGGTGGCGCGCGTATGGCGATCCTCAACTGGATACGCTGGTCGAGATGGCCCTGCGTGACGCCCCCGATCTCGCCCAGGCCAAAACGCGCGTCGATGCCGCACAGCAGAACATCCGCGTGGCCGCGGCGCAGGCGGGCCTGCGCATCGGCGCCAGCGGCCAGTTCGATCGGCAGCGACTTAGCGAACACGGCTTGATTCCCTCCCGGTTCCTGGGCTTCACCTGGTACAACCAGGCCGATCTCGGCGTGCAGGTGAGCTACGACTTCGACTGGTGGGGCAAGAAGCGCTTCGCGCTCGAATCCGCCATCGACAGCGCCCGCGCCGCGGAGGCGGAGCGTTCGGCCGCTTCGTTGTCGATCCAGGCGATGGTGGCCGACACCTACTTCGGCTGGCTTACCGACGAAGCCCGCGTGACCCTGGCCGACCAGCTGATCGCCGCCCGCGAGCGCACGGCACGCATCGCCGATCTTCGCGTCAGGCAAGGCGTCGACGTACCCGACACGGCGCAGCAGGCCCGTGCCGAACTCGCCGCCGCACGCCAGCAGCGCGTGGCATTGCAAGGTTCCGCCGACATCCGGCGCGCCACGCTCGCCACGCTCGTCGGCATCTCGCCGGCCGCCCTGCCGGCGCTCTCCCCACGCGCGCTGCCCGAGGTCATGCCCGGCCTTCCCACCGACGTGGGCAGCAACCTCATGGCGCGGCGCCCCGACATCGCGGCGAGCCGTTGGCAGGTCGAAGCCGCCTTGCGCAACACGGATGCCGCGCGCGCCCAGTTCTTCCCCGACGTGAGCCTGAAGGCCATGGCCGGGCTTTCCAGCATCGACATGGACAAGCTTTTTTCGCGGAGCAGCCGCGTGCTGTCGCTCGCACCGGCCATCGACCTGCCGATCTTCGAAGGGGGCGCGCTTGAAGCCGCCCACGGCGTCAGCCGCGCCCAACTGGATGCCGCGGTCGCGCAATACGGCGCGACGGTGGCCGCGGCCGCACGCGACGTCGCCACCCAGGCGCTGGGTGCCGAGCAGGTCGCCGCCCGGCGTATCCAGCAGGCCGAACAGGTGGACGCCGCCACCGCCCTCCTCGCCAGCGCCCGCGCACGGGCCGCCCGAGGCGTACGCGACGACCGCGAGTCGCTCGCCACCGAAGCGTTCGCGCTACAGCAGCGCGACATGGCGACCGACCTGCACGGACAGGCGCTTTCGGCCGATGTCGCGCTCATGAAATCCCTCGGCGGCGGCTACCGCGCCGATGCAGCCATGCCTTCTTCCTCTTCGCGTACCGACGGAACCCCGACGCCATGAGCGCCTCCTCCCACGACACCACCCTTCCGGCGCCCGAAAGCGGCAACGCGCCCAAGGACAAGCGCAAGCGCACGCGGGCCCTGCTCGTCGTGCTGGCCATCGTCATCCTCGCCGCCGTTGCCTGGCTGCTGCTGTGGCTATTCGTGTTCTCCACCCGGGAAACCACCGACGACGCCTATGTCGGCGGCAACCAGGTAGGCATATCGGCCCAGGTGCCCGGCATCGTCATCGCGGTGTATGCCGACGACACGCAGCGCGTCAACGCCGGCCAGGTGCTGGTACGCCTGGACCCGACCGACGCCGACATGGCGCTGCGCAAGGCCGGCGCAGCCCTCGCCCAGGCCGTGCGCCAGGTGCGCCAGCAAACGCAGAGCGCCGCGAGCGCGGACGCGTCGCTGGCGGCCCGGCGGCTCGACCTCCAGCGCGCCCAGAATGACCTGAAGCGCCGCCTGCCGCTGTTGGCCGAGAAGGCCGTGGCCCCGGAGGAGGTCCAGCATGCGCGCGACGCGGTGGCGACCGCGCAGTCGGCGCTGGAATCCGCGCAACGCCAGGCGGACGCCAGCCGCGCCCTGGTCGACGGCAGCGACGTGCGCGACAACCCGGCGGTGCAGCAGGCGCGCGCCAGCTTCCGCCAGGCCTGGGTGGCCGCGCAGCGCAACGCGATCGTCGCACCGGTGGACGGCTACGTTGCCCAGCGTAGCGTGCAGTTGGGCAACAGCGTGCAGCCCGGCCAGCCGCTGATGACGGTACTGCCCCTGCACGACCTCTGGGTCGACGCGAACTTCAAGGAAAGCCAGCTCCGCCATGTACGCATCGGCCAGCCGGCGCGGATCGAAGCCGATCTCTACGGCGGCGGCGTGACCTACCACGGGAAGGTCGTCGGCCTCGGTGCCGGCACCGGCAGCGTGTTTTCGCTGCTACCGGCGCAGAACGCCACCGGCAACTGGATCAAGGTGGTGCAGCGCGTGCCCGTGCGCATCGCCCTCGACCCGCGCGACCTCGATGCCCACCCGCTTCGCATCGGCCTGTCCACCTCGGTCACCGTCGACATCGGCGACGATCGCGGCGACGTGCTGGCGAAAGCGCCGTCCACGGTGCCCACCGCGCAGACGAGCGTCTATGACGATGTCGCGGCCAAGGCCGACGCGGCCGCCGACGCCATCGTCCAGGCCAACCTCGGGATCGCCAGCCCGTGAGTGCCGATACGGCCGCCGCGGCGCCCGCCCCGGGCCCCTCCCCGCTGCAGGGCGGCGCGCTCGTCCTGCTGACCATCGCCGTCGCCTTCTCCACGTTCATGGAGATCCTCGACATGACGATCGTCAACGTGGCCGTGCCGCACATCGCGGGCAGTCTCGGCGTAAGCGCGAGCGAAGGCACCTGGGCGATCAGCTCCTATGCCCTGGCCAGCGCCATCATGCAGCCACTCACCGGGTGGCTCGCCCGTCGCTTCGGCGAGGTGAAGACGTTTTGCGTGTCGGTGGGCCTGTTCGTGGTGTTTTCCATGCTGTGCGGGCTGGCGACGAACATGCCGATGCTCGTGATCTTCCGCCTGTTGCAGGGCGCGGGATCGGGGCCGATGGTGGCCCTGTCCCTGTCGCTGCTGCTGGCGAGCTACCCAAAGACGCGGCAAGGCATCGCGCTGGCGATGTGGGCCATGACGGTCGTGGTCGCGCCGATCTTCGGCCCCATCCTGGGCGGCTACCTGACGGACAACTTTTCCTGGCCGTGGATCTTCTACATCAACGTGCCGGTCGGCGCCGCGGCGGGCTTCATCACCTGGGCGATCCTGCGCCGCCGCGAAACAAAGACGACGCGCGCGCCGATCGACACCGTCGGCCTCGCGCTGCTGGTGGTCGGCGTGGGCTCGCTGCAGTTCATGCTCGACAACGGCAACGACCACGATTGGTTCGCCTCGCCGATGATCCTCTCGCTCGGCCTCATCGCCCTGGTCGCGCTGGTGTTCCTTGTGGTGTGGGAACTGACCGCGAAGTACCCCGTGGTCGACCTCTCGCTGTTCGCGCGGCGCAATTTCGCCGTGGGCGTGACCGCGCTGTCGCTGGGCATGCTGGCCTTCTTCGGCATCAACGTGGTGTTTCCCCTGTGGTTGCAGACGACCCTGGGCTATACCGCGACCTGGGCCGGCCTCGCCACCGCGCCGGTGGGCATTCTCGCCTTTCTCATCTCCCCTGTGATCGGTCGCAATATCCAGCGCCTGGAACTGCGCGCGGTCGTGACGTTCGCGTTTCTCGTGTTCGCGTTCACCTCATTCTGGTTCGCGGGGTTCAACAGCGGGGCCTCGTTTGCCGCGCTGGTGCTGCCGCGCTTCATCATGGGCATCGCGATCGCCTGTTTTTTCATTCCACTCAACCAGATATTCCTCTCGGGCCTGGCCCCCGAGCAGATCGCGGGCGCGTCGGGCCTGGCCAACTTCTGCCGCACCCTGGCCTCGAGCGTGTCCACGGCCCTCACCGTCACGCTGTGGCAGCACCGCGGGGAGTTCCACCACGCCTCCCTGACCGAGTACGTCACCCCGGCGTCGCCCGCCGCCACCGCATACACCCAGCACCTGGCCACGCTCGGGGCGCAGGGGCGGCCCGCGCTCGCGGTGATCGACCAGGTGCTCAACCGCGAGGCGCTCACCCTGGCCGTCAACGATGTCTTCCTGGGTTGCGCGGTATTGTTCCTTGCGCTGATTCCCCTGCTGTGGCTGGCGAAACCGCCTTTCGGCAACGCCGGCGGCGCCGTCGGCCACTGACCGGCAAGGTTGAATCGATCTAAAAGAGGTTCGTGAAATCGACCCGTCACGACCATGACTTATCGCAACTGGTGCGGCGCAATACCTCGTGGTAGCTTTCGCCGCATGGCACAAACCCTACGCATCATCAAGAAGTACCCGAACCGTCGTCTTTACGACACGGAAATCTCGAGCTACATCACGCTGGAAGAGGTGCGCCAGCTGGTTCTCGATGGGGAGACCTTCGAGGTCCGTGACGCCAAATCGGGGGAAGACCTGACCCGATCGGTGCTGTTGCAGATCATCGCCGAGCACGAAGAGCACGGGCAGCCGATGCTCTCCACGCAGCTGCTGTCCCACATCATCCGCTTCTACGGGGATTCGCTGCAGGGGTTCATGGGCCCTTATCTGGAGCGCAGCCTGCAGGTCTTCCTCGACCAGCAGCAGCAGTTCCGCAACCAGCTCAACAACCTGATGGGCCAGACGCCCTGGTCGATGCTCAACGAGATGACCGAGCGCAACCTCGACGTGTGGAAGTCGATGCAGCGCGGGTTCCTCGACGTCGCTACCGGTCGTCCGACGGAGCCGCCGCCGCGGCCCGCCACGCAGGGGCGCACCGGCAAGAAGACCGGCTGATTCACCCCGCCGTCCCGGGACTTGCCCCGGGCGGCGCTGCGGCGCACGATGCGCTGCCCCGCAATATCGAGCCGGACTTCGTCGCCCATGCCTCGCAACGACATCGCCGTGGTCGGCGCCGGACTGGTCGGCGCCCTGGTCGCCACCCTGCTCACCCAGCGCGGATTCCGCGTCACCGTCTACGAGAAACGTTCCGACCCTCGCCGAGCCGGGTTCCAGGGTGGCCGATCGATCAATCTCGCCCTGGCCGAGCGCGGCCTGCATGCGCTGCGCGCCACCGGGCTGGCCGACCAGGTGCTGGCACAGGCGGTGATGATGCGCGGGCGCATGGTTCACGACCCCGCCGGCCATAGCGGCCTCCAGCGGTATGGCGTCGACGATTCGGAGGTGATCTGGTCGGTATCGCGCGGCGGCCTCAATACGCTGATGCTCGACGCGGCCGAAGCCGCGGGTGCCACCGTGCACTTCGACCAGGGCCTCGCGGGCGCGGACCTCGATGCCGGCACGCTGCGCCTGCGCGATGCCGACGGCACCGAACGGACCGTCGACGCCCCCATCGTCATCGGTGCCGACGGCGCGGGTTCGGCCCTGCGCGCGGCGATGCACGGCCACACGCCGCTGGGCGAACGCGTGGAAGAGCTCGGCCACGGCTACAAGGAACTCGAAATCCCGCCGGGCACGGACGCCACCTCGCCGTTCGCCATCGAGCCGAACGCGCTGCACATCTGGCCACGCGGCCATTACATGTGCATCGCCCTGCCCAACCGCGAAGGCAGCTTCACCGTCACCCTGTTCCTGCCGAACGACGGCGAACATCCCAGTTTCCGCACCATCGACGGCGTGGGCGCCGCGGAGGCGTTCTTCCGGGCGGATTTCCCCGACGCGCTCGCGCTGATGCCCGACTTCGCCGCCGACTGGGCGGCGCACCCGGTGGGCACGCTGGCGACGCTCTACCTCGACCGCTGGCACATCGGCGGTCGCGCCCTGCTCATCGGGGATGCCGCGCACGCGATCGTGCCCTTCCACGGCCAGGGCATGAACTGCGGCTTCGAAGACGCCGCCGAACTGGCCGCGCTCTTCGCGGCGACGCCTGACGATCCGTCAGCCGTGTTCGCGGCGTTCGAAGCGCGGCGCAAGCCCAACGCCGACGCGATCGCGCAGATGGCGCTCGAAAACTACGTGGAGATGCGCGACAAGGTCGCCGACCCGCGCTACCTGCGCCTGCGCGAACTGGGCACCCTCCTCGCCCAGCGCTCGCCGACGCACTACATGCCGCGCTACCGCATGGTGACCTTTACCCACCTGCCCTATGCCTATGCGCTCGAACGCGGCAAGGCGCAGGACATCCTCGTCGAGCAGTTGCTCAAAGGCCACGAAAGCGCGGCGACCGTGGACATGGACGCTGCCGTGCGCACGCTCGAAGCGACGCTGCCCCCGCTTCCCGTGTAGGAGCGCGCGCGGCGCGCGATGCCGCCTCCGCTGCGCATGGACAACACCGCGGCGTCCCGCAACAATCCACGGATGACGCCGGCCCTCCCCCCCCTGCTCCAAGCGCGCGCCCTGGCCTTCCTGCGCCAGGACGAGCCGGTGTTCGGGCCGATCGACTTCACGTTGAACGCGGGGGAGATCGCCCTCGTCGAAGGCGACAACGGCAGCGGCAAGACCACCCTGATGCGCGTGCTCACTGGCATGCTCCGCGCGACGCAGGGCGAGGTGCTGCTCGAGGGCGCCCACTTCGCCCTCGATCGCGTCGCCGGCGCGATCGTGTTCCTCGGCCATCAACTGGGCCTCAAGGCGGAGCTGACGCCACGCGAGAACCTCAGCCTTGCCCAGGCGCTCTACGGTCGGCGGGAAGGCCTGTCCATCGAGGGCGCCCTGCGCGACGTCGGGCTGGCGGGTTACGACGACGAACCCGTGCGCCGGCTCTCGGCGGGACAGAAGAAGCGCGCCGCGCTGGCACGGCTGCTGATCCTGCCCGCCCGCGTGTGGCTGCTCGACGAACCCTACGCCAACCTCGACCGCGACGGCATCGCGTTGGTGAATCGCCTGATCGACACCCACGCCCGGCGGGGCGGTGCCGCCCTGGTCACCAGCCACGGCGCCGTCAGCTTCGCGGGCGACGCGCTCCGCCGCATACGGTTGCACGCGTGACGCCCGGCCACCTGGGCGCCGCTTGCGCCGCCGTGTTGCGACGCGACCTCCTCCTGGCATGGCGCCGTCGCGGCGACGTCGCCATGCCGGTGCTCTACGCGCTGATCGTGGGCACGCTGTTTCCGTTCGCCATCGGTCCCGAACCGGCGCTCCTGGCCCGGATCGCCGCGGGCGTGGTCTTGGTCACCGTGCTGCTGTCGATCCTGCTGTCCCTGGACGGGCTGTTTCGCGCCGACATCGAGGACGGCTCGATGGAACAACTGATGCTCGCGCCGCAACCGCTCGCCATGCTGGTGGGGATGAAGATGCTCGCGCACTGGATCACCGCGGCGCTGCCGCTGATCGTCGTCGCACCCGTGCTCGCGTCGATGCTGCATTTTCCCGCGACCGCGATTCCGGTGCTGATACTCGCCCTTGCGCTCGCCACGCCCTTGTTGAGCGTGCTCGGTGCAGTGCTCGTGGCGCTGGCGGGCGGCGCAAGGCGCTCTGGTATGCTTCTGGCGCTGATGTTGCTGCCTCTGTGCGTACCGGTCGTGATCTTCGCCGCGGGCGCGGTGTCGGCGGCGCAACAGGGCCTGCCATGGGCCGCGCCAATGGCCTGGCTCGGCGCGGGACTGGCGCTGGCCGTGGTGCTGGGGCCGCTGGCTTGCGCGGCGGCGCTGCGGATCGCGATGGACAGCTGATCCGATGCAACCGGGTATGCGACGGGAGGGACTAACCATGGATGCGCCGATTTCCTTGACGAGGACCGATGGCTAACTGGGTACCGCTCTGGCTGCACCGCCTGGGATCCCCGCCGGTGTTCTATCGCTTCGCCGGCGCCGTGCGTCCCTGGGCGCTGGGCCTGGCCATCGCGCTGGGCGCCGTGGCGCTTTACGGCGGATTGTTCGTCGCCCCGGCCGACTACCAGCAGGGCGACGCGTACCGCATCATCTTCATCCACGTGCCGAGCGCCTGGATGAGCCTGTTCATCTATGGCGCGATGGCGCTGGCCGCCTTCATCGGCCTGGTCTGGCGGATCAAGCTCGCCGAAACCGTGGCCATGGCGTCCGCGCCGATCGGCGCCGCGTTCACCCTCATCACCCTGGCCACGGGTTCGCTCTGGGGCAAGCCGATGTGGGGCACGTGGTGGACGTGGGACGCCCGGCTCACCTCCGAACTCGTGCTGCTGTTCATCTACCTCGGCATCATCGGCCTGCACCACGCCTTCGAAGACCGCCGCCAGGGCGCGCGCGCGGCGTCGTTCCTGGTGCTGATCGGCGCGGTGAACGTGCCCATCGTGCATTTCTCGGTGAACTGGTGGAACACCCTCCACCAGGGCGCCACCGTGCGCCTGCTCGGCCCGTCGCACATCGACGCGAGCATGATCTGGCCGCTGCTTACCATGATGGCGGCCACCAAGTGCTACTACGTATCCAGCCTGTTCGCCCGGGTCCGCGCCGACCTCGTCGTCGCCGAAGGCGGCAAGGGCTGGGTGCGCGACCTCGCCCTGGACGACGCGAAGGACGCCCCGGCATGACCGACCTAGGCATGGGCCACTACGGCCTCTACGTGTGGTCGTCGCTGGCGATCTTCGCCGTCGTGCTTCTCATCGACACGCTGGTGCCGCTCGCGCGGCGCCGGCGCCACCTGCGCGACCTGCATGCCCGACTCGCACGACAGCAGAATCGCCGCCGGCCCGGAACCGCATCGAACCATGAATCCCACCCGTAAACGCCGACTCGCCATCGTGATCTCGGTCGTGTTCGCCGCCTCCGTGGCGGTGAGCCTCACCGTGTTCGCGTTGCAGCGGAACATGAGCTACCTGTTCACGCCCAGCCAGGTGCAGGAAGGCCAGGCCACCCCGTATGCCACGTTCCGGCTCGGCGGCATGGTCAAGGCCGGGTCGATCCAGCGCGCGGGCGACAGCCTGAAGGTCAGCTTCATCGTCGTCGACGACGGGGGTGCCATGCCGGTGGAATACACCGGGATCCTGCCCGACCTGTTCCGCGACAACCAGTCGGTGATCGCCACCGGACGTATGGCCGATGGGCGCTTCATCGCCAGCGAAGTGCTCGCCAAGCACGACGAGAACTACATGCCGAAGGAATTGAAGGACGCGATGGCGAAGGCCCACGACAAGCGCCACATCGACGACACGCCATCGAAGGACGCGCCCCGGTGATACCGGAACTGGGCCAGTTTTCGCTGGTGCTGGCGCTGTTGCTCGCGCTGGCCCAGGGCGTCCTGCCCCTCGTGGGCGCGTGGCGCGGCAACGGCGCCCTGATGGCGGTGGCCCGACCCGCCGCCGCCGGACAGGCGATCTTCGTGTTCGCGGCGATGGCGATCCTCATCCACGCCTTCCTCGCCTTCGATTTCTCCGTGGCCTACGTGGCGGACAACTCGAACCTGGCCCTGCCCTGGTATTACCGCGTGACCGCGGTGTGGGGCGCGCACGAAGGCTCGATGCTGTTGTGGGTGTTCATCCTCAACGTGTGGTCGCTCGCGCTGGCGGCGTTCAGCCGCCACCTGCCGCCGGCGTTCCTGTCGCGCGTGCTCGCGGTGCTCGGCCTTATCGGCGTCGGCTTTCTCGCCTTCATCCTGTTCACCTCCAACCCGTTCCTGCGCGAACTGCCGATGCCGGCGGACGGCGGCGACCTGAACCCGGTGTTGCAGGACCCCGGCATGACCTTCCACCCGCCCGTGCTCTACATGGGCTACGTGGGATTCTCGGTCGCCTTCGCGTTTTCCATCGCCGCGCTGCTGGGCGGCGAACTGGAGCAGGCGTGGGTGCGCTGGGCGCGGCCATGGACGAACGTCGCCTGGGCCTTCCTCACCCTGGGTATCGTCGCGGGCAGTTGGTGGGCCTATGCCGAATTGGGCTGGGGCGGCTGGTGGTTCTGGGATCCGGTGGAAAACGCTTCATTCATGCCGTGGCTCGTCGGCGTAGCGCTGATCCACGCACAGGCCGTCACGGAAAAACGCGGCTCGCTGCCCGCCTGGACGGTGTTGCTGTCGCTGTTCGCCTTCTCGCTGTCGCTGCTGGGCACGTTCCTGGTGCGCTCCGGCGTGCTGACCTCGGTGCATGCCTTCGCATCGGACCCGCGTCGCGGCCTTTACATCCTGGGTTTCCTCGTGGTGGTGATCGGCGGATCGCTGCTGCTGTACGCGATCCGCGCCCCGAAAGTGGCCACCGGCAAGCCGTTCGACGCCCTGTCGCGCGAAACCGGCATCATGGTGGCCAACCTGCTGTTCACCACGGCGGCCGCCATGGTGTTGCTGGGCACGCTGTTTCCGCTGATCGGCGATGCCTTCAACCTTGGGCGCGTATCGGTCGGTCCGCCCTACTTCGGTTTCCTCTTCGTGTTGCTGATGGCGCCGGCGGTGCTGTTGCTGCCGTATGGGCCCTACTTGCGCTGGGGTCGTGCGGAGGGGCGCCAGCTCACCGTGGTGAGCCTTCGCGCGGGGCTCGCCGCCGTCGTCTGCGCGATCGCGGCGGCATGGTTCGCCGACGGGCGCGTTCGCGCCGTGGCGGGGGTGGCCGGCGCGGTGTGGGTGGCTGCCGGCACGTTGGCCTACGCGCTCAAGCGCTGGCGCGAGATGCCGTCCGGACGGCGCTATCCCGCCGAAATGGCCGGCATGCTGGTGGCCCACCTGGGCGTGGCGATCTTCCTCATCGGCGTGATGTTGTCCGAATCGCTCAGCGTGGAACGCGACGTGCGCATGGCGCCGGGCCAGACCGAAGCGGTGGGCGGTTACCAGTTCCGTTTCGATGGCGTGCGTGAGACCGACGGCCCGAACTGGACCGCCGACGAGGGCGAGGTCAGCGTGCTGCGCGACGGCGCGTTCGTCACCACCATGCGCCCGCAGAAGCGCACGTATTCGCGCGGCCAGGTACAGAGCGAGTCGGCGATCGACCCGGGGCTGTTCCGCGACGTCTACGTGGCGCTGGGCGAACCGATGGACGCCCGGCATCCCGAAGGCGCCTGGGCCGTGCGCCTTTACCACAAGCCCTTCGTGCGCTGGATCTGGCTGGGTGGCCTGTTCATGATGGCCGGCGGTTTCCTCGCCGCCGCCGAACGCCGATTCCGCACGCACAGGCAGGCGCGCGACCTGCCGGCGACGTCGGCCACGGAGTCGGTCGCATGAGCCGGCTGATACCCTTGGTCGGCTTTTTGCTGCTGGTGGGCCTGTTCGGCTTCGGTATCTGGTGGAACACCCGCCACGACCCCCACGAGATCGTATCGCCGCTGATCGACAAGCCCGCGCCCGCGTTCATGCTGCCGCGCCTGGACGATCCCATGGCGTCGTTCGGCCGCGCCGACCTGTTGGGCAAACCGTATTTCATCAACGTGTTCGCCAGCTGGTGCATCGAATGCGCGCACGAACATCCGCAATGGATGGGCGAAATGAAGCAGCTGGGCCTGCCGCTGATCGGTTTCAACTACAAGGACGATCCGCAGGCGGCGAAAGCCTGGCTCGACGAACACGGCAACCCGTTCGATGTCATCGTCACCGACCGCGACGGACGCGCCGGCATCGATTTCGGGGTGTATGCCGCGCCGGAAACCTTCCTTATCGATGGCAAGGGCGTGATCCGCTACAAGCGCATCGGACCAATCACGCCGGAGGTGATCCGCGACGAGATTCGCCCGGCGCTCGCGGCGCTGGCGAAGGAGTCGCCATGATCCGCCGCCTGTTCGTATGGCTCGCGCTGGGGCTGCTGCCGGCGGTGGTGTTGGCCCAGGCGATCCAGCCGCTGCCGTTCCGCGACCGCGCGGAAGAGGCTCGCTTCCAAAAGCTCAGCGCCGAGTTGCGCTGCCCGATGTGCCAGAACGAAACCCTGGCCGACTCCAACGCGCCGATCGCGCACGACCTGCGCCGCCAGGTGTTCGAGATGATCCAGGCGGGCAAGAGCGACGACCAGATCAAACGCTACCTGGTCGACCGCTATTCCGACTTCGTGCTTTACGACCCGCCCGTGCAGCCGTCCACGTGGCTGCTGTGGTTTGGCCCGTTCGTGCTGCTGCTGGCCGGCGGCGGCGTGGTCTACCGGCATGTCCGTCGGCGACAACGCGACGCGGGCGCCATATCGGCATCCTCGCGCACCGATGACGGAGACGACTGGTGACGATCGTGTTCTATCTCGTCGCCGCCGCCATGCTGGCGGTCGCGCTGGCGCTGCTGCTCGTGCCGCTCGTGCGTCACGGCCGTCGCGAGGGGCGATCGCGTGGCGTGTTCGCCGTGGCGGTGGCCATCGCGTTGCTGGTGCCGGTGGCCAGCGTCGGTACCTACCTGCTCGTGGGCCAGCCGGCCACGCTCGGCGGCGTCGCACCGGCCGCGGAGATGACCATCGACCAGGGCATCGCCGCCCTGCGCGCCCAGGTCAAGACGCATCCGGACGACGTCAAGGCGTGGCTCTTGCTGGGCCAGGCGTTCACGGTACTCAAGCAGCCCGCCGACGCGCGCGCGGCCTACGACGGCGCGTTGCGCGCCGAACCGCGCAATGTCGAGGCCATGGTCGGCTGGGCCGAGGCGGATTCGCTCGCCCGCGACGACCACCGCATCGAGGGACGCTCGCGCGAGCTGCTCGACGCCGCCGTCGGCATCGATCCGACCAGCCAGAAAGCGCTATGGCTGCTCGGCATCAGCGATTTCCAGCAGCAGCGCTATGCGGAGGCGTCGGCGACCTGGAAAAAACTGCAGCCGCTGCTCGATCCCGACTCGAACGTGGCGCGCGCCGTGGCGAAGCAGATCGCGCTCGCGGACGAACGCGCGGCACAGCCCCACCCGAACTGACGCCGCCCGCGGACGGGCTGCGCGACACCCGCCGCGTCATCGCAAGAAGGAGCGCTTCATGGGCGACGCCCGCCGTTACCACCCGCTGTCGTCCCCGTTTCGCATGAAGCGCGGGGGCGAACTGCTGGGCGCCCGCGTGGCATACGAAACGTGGGGCACCCTCAACGCGGCACGCGACAACGCGATACTGATCCTGACCGGACTGTCGCCCAGCGCGCACGCCGCCGCGAATGCGCAAGATCCCTCGCCCGGCTGGTGGGAGGCCATGATCGGACCCGGCCGGGCGTTCGATACCGATCGATTCCACGTCATCTGCGTGAACTCGCTTGGCAGCGACAAGGGCTCCACCTGCCCCGCCTCCATCGATCCGGCCACCGGTGAGCCCTATCGCCTGACCTTTCCCGAACTCTCGCTCGAAGACGTCGCCAACGCGGCCCATGAGACAGTGAGCGGCCTGGGCATCGCCCGCCTGGCCTGCCTCGTGGGCTGCTCGATGGGCGGCATGAGCGCGCTGGCCTACATGCTGCTGCACCCGGGTACGGTGCGTACGCATATCAGCGTGGACACCGCGCCCCAGGCGCAGCCGTTCGCCATCGCCATCCGCTCGCTGCAGCGCGAGGCGATCCGCCTGGATCCCCGCTGGAACGGCGGCCACTACGACGACGACGTGTGGCCCGAACACGGCATGAGCATCGCCCGCAAGCTGGGCGTGATCACCTATCGGTCCGCGATGGAATGGAACGGCCGTTTCGCGCGCATCCGCCTGGATGCGGACGAGCGCGACGACAACGCGCCGTTCGGTTTCGAGTTTCAGGTGGAGTCGTACCTCGAAGCTCACGCGCGGCGCTTCAACCGCCAGTTCGATCCCAACAGCTATCTCTACCTCTCGCGCGCGAGCGACTGGTTCGACATGGCCGAGTACGGCGACGGCGATGTCATGCGCGGCCTGCAACGCATCCAGGTGACGCGCGCGCTGGTCATCGGCGTCAGCACCGACATCCTGTTTCCCCTGGAGCAACAGGAAACCATCGCCCGCGGGCTCGAGGCGGCCGGGGCGGCCGTGGATTTCGTCGCCCTGGATTCGCCACAGGGCCATGACGCGTTCCTGGTGGACATCGAGAACTACAGCAAGGCGATCGGCGGCTTCCTCGCGTCGATCTAGACAGCGATCAGGCGACCGCGACCCCCGGTCGCGGTCGTCGCCCGGGCGGCCTGTTATGATGGGGCACAGCCGCGCGTTTCGCGGCGACGAACGTCCAGAGGTCGCAACCCCATGATCACGGTAGAGTTTCCGGGCTGTCGCAAGCTGATCGAAGCCATCGACGCTTCCGTCGCCCAGCCCACCACCGCCCAGATCACCGACACCCTGCGCCACCAGCTCTGCAAGCTGATCCGCTCCAAGGAAGTCGAACTGCCCGCCTGCGTGCTGGAGACCGCCGGCGACCGTTACGCCCGCCGCGAGCTCTACCGCAGCGACGAGCACGGTTACAGCGTGGTCGCCATGACCTGGGGCCCGGGCCAGGGCACGCTGATCCACGACCACAGCGGCATGTGGTGCGTCGAGGGCGTGTGGAACGGCGCACTGGAAATCGTCCAGTACGAACTGCTGGGTCATGAGGCCGAGCGTTACCGCTTCCGGGCCGTGGGTTCGATCCAGGCGGGTCCCGGTTCGGCCGGCAGCCTGATCCCGCCGCACGAATACCACACCATCCGCAATCCCAGCGACGATGCCGTGGCGGTCAGCCTGCACATCTATTCGGGTCGCATGACCCAATGCGCCGTGTTCAATCCCGAGGGTGACGAGTGGTATCAGCGTGCCGAACGCCAGTTAGGCCTCGACCGCGTCCACTGATTCGCGCATAATCCTCGGTTCGGGCCGAAATGGCGGAATCGGTAGACGCAGCGGACTCAAAATCCGCCGATAGTGATATCGTGTGGGTTCGAGTCCCACTTTCGGCACCAATGGCTAAAGCCGCTTTCGAGCGGCTTTTTTCATGCCCCGGGCATGCCCGCGCGGCCTCCCATCGCATGAGGTACAGTCCCAGCCCATGGCATCGTTTTCCATCCCCGGCGGCCTCCTCATCGCCATCGAAGGCATCGACGGCGCGGGCAAGACCACGCTCGCCCAGGCCATTCGCGACCGCCTCGCCGCAGACGGTACCGTGGTGACGCTGAGCAAGGAGCCCACGAACGGCCCCTGGGGAACCCGCCTGCGCGAATCGGCCTCCACCGGCCGCCTCACCCCCGATGAAGAACTCGACCTGCTCGTCCGTGATCGGCGCGAGCATGTGGCGAACCTGATCCAGCCTGCGCTGGCGCGCGGCGAGGTCGTGATTCTCGATCGCTATTTTCCGTCGAACGTGGCCTATCAAGGCGCGGCGGGGCTCGATATCGACGAGGTGATGGCCAGGAACGCCTTCGCCCCGCGTCCGGACCTGCTGCTCCTGCTCGATCTCGACCCCGTCGTGGGCCTGGAGCGCATCCGTCGCCGTGGCGACCGGCCAAACCACTTCGAGACCGACGACAATCTCTCGCGTTGCCGGCGCATCTTCCAGGCGATGTCGCTCGACCACACCGTACAGATCGACGCGACGGCGTCGGCCGAGGCCGTGCTCACCCAGGCGCTCGACGCGATTGCCTCCACCACGACGCGCAAGGCGGCCGCCCGCACGCCGTTCGCCCACTGAACCGGGCGGCGTCCGTCCTTCCCTACTGCAATTCGCGCACCACGCGGAAGCCCACGCGCGCGTTGCGCAGGTCGGCTGACGCGCCCTGCCGGTAGGCCGAGCGCACCATGTCGGGCGCGCTGCCCCACGACCCGCCGCGGATCACACGACGGCCGCAGCCAGGGTTGACCCAGGCCTGCGTGTCGCGCGGCGCGCGGATGTAGTTATCGTGCCAGCAGTCGGCCACCCATTCGGACACGTTGCCCCCCATGTCGTAGAGACCGAACGGATTGGGCGAGAAGCTCATCACCGGGGCCGGTCCCCAGTAGCCATCCTTGTAGCCGGTGAACGCGTTGCTCCAGCGTCGTCCCGACGCGGAGCGGTCGTTGGCGCCGGTCAGGTTCTCGACCTTGTTCGCGGGGTTGCCGTCGCCCCACCAGTAACGGGTGGTGGTGCCGGCGCGCAGGGCGTATTCGAACTCCGCTTCGCTGGGCAGGCGATAACGCTTGCCGGTGCGCTGGGAAAGCCAGTCGGCGTAGGCTTTGGCGTCGTTCCACGAGACGTTGATGACCGGCAAGCGGTCCTGACCCGGGCGACCGAGGTAGTCGTCCTGCCAGGTCGCGGCACTGTCGTCGCGCAGGCCGCCGCTGGCCTCGTCGTAGACGCTGCCACCCTGCAATGACTGCGACTGGGGCGTGTAGCCGCTCGCGCGCACGAAGTCGCGGAACTGGCCGATCGTGACCGCACTACGGCCCACGGCGAAGCCCTTGTCGACCTGCACTTCGTGCACCGGGGCCTCGTTGGGATCGTGGCCGCGCTCGCCGTCGGGCGACCCCATCAGGAACTTGCCCGTGGGCACCACCACCATGGCGGGAGCCTGGCCGGTGCTGTCCACGAAGCGATCGGCGAACACCTGGCCCGGCTTGTAGCTGGCGTAGAGCCGCGCGTTGGTGAGACGTTCGTTGAAGTCGTCGATGCCGGCGACGTCCGGGCTGATCTGCTGGGCCTGGGTGGCGAGCTGCTGGGCGAGTTCGAGGTTGCCGGCGTCCAGCGCGGAACGGGCCTGGGCAAGCACGCCGGCCGCGCTCTGCCGGCGCATGCCTTCGATACGACCACGGGTGTCCTGCAGCGCCTGCGACTCGGGTTCGATGACCGCGGCCTCGGCCAAGGCGGCGTCCGCCGCCTTGAAGTCGTTCTGCGCGACGGCGGCGAGCGCCGTGTCGAGCACCACGTGCTGCACCTGGGTCACACCTTGCAGGGCGACGGCGTTGTCCGGGTCCAGCTGCAACACCTGCCGGTACGTGTCCAGCGCGCTGTCGCCGCGCGGCTGGTTGGCATGGCCGTCGCGCAACTGTTCCGCCGCCTTGCCGAGCAGCGGACGCACCTTGTCGAGCACGGCGAGCCGCTGCTGCAGCGGGTTGGCGTCGGCGGCGCTGTCCGGTAGCGACTTGAGCGCGTCCAGCGAATCGCGAGCGGCGTCGGCGTCGCCCAGCACGATGTCCTGCTCGATCTCGGCGACGAGACGAGCGCGCACCTCGTTCATGCCGGCGGTGGCGCGCTGGCTGTCGGCTTTCTGTTTGAGCACGGCCATGTACAGCGACGCGGCGCTTTCCTTACCGACCAGCCGATCGGCGGTGAGCGCCCGGTCGGCCCGGTCGAGCATCGCGGTGAGCTCCGGACTGTCGGGCGTCGCCTGTGCAGGCAACTGGATGTCGTTGTTCTTTTCGCGGCGACGCGCGGCGATGACCGAGGCCGGTGCCAGCACCAGCGGTGGACCCGCGTCGATCTCGGACGCCATCGCCGGCGCGGCCGCCTGCGGACGCTGGTCGAAGCCCATGGTGGTCGGCTGCCCGCGCATCGGCGAGCGTGGCGTGTTCTGGCTGGGCTGCACGTGCAGCAGTTGAGGAAAGAAGTGATAGAAGAGCGCGAACCCGAGCACGGCGACGCCCATCGCACCGCCTATGGCACGCTGTCGGCGGACGGTTTCGGTGTTGGGCATGGTGGGCGGTTCCGCGTCGGCCTGCTATCGTGCGCTGCCACCTTAGGGAATCGCGCGCCGCGGGGCAACACGCGGGCGCACCCTGCCCTCACTCAGGATGCACGCATGCCGCCGAGCGACCTCGCTCCCTCCGCCCCCTGGATCGACCGTCCCGACGCGCTCGCCGAATGGCTCACGCCCATCGGCCCGGGGACCGTCGTCGGCCTGGACACGGAATTCATGCGGCGGAACACGTTCTATCCGCAACTGGCCCTGCTCCAGCTTGCCCACGACGGGCGTTATGCGCTGATCGACCCGCTTGCGTTCCCGTTGGGCGATGCCCTCTCGCGCACGTTGGGCGCGCCACCGGTGGTCACCGTAATGCACAGCGCGGGCGAAGATCTCGAAGCGCTCTCGCCTTACCTTCCCGAGGGCCCGCACACGCTGTTCGATACGCAGATCGCAGCCGCCTACGTCGGCATGGGCCTTGGCATCAGTTATCGCGCGCTCGTGGCCGAACTGGTCGGCGATGAACTGGACAAGGGCGAAACACGCAGCGACTGGTTGCAGCGGCCGCTGACCGAGTCGCAGAAGCGCTACGCGGCGCTCGACGTGGTGCACCTGCATCCGGTGCACGCGATCCTTACCGATCGCCTCGCCGAACGCGGTCGCACCGAATGGCATGCCGAGGATTGCGCGCGCATGAAACGGCGCGCCAGCCAACGCGACGGCGATCCGCAGCCGCAACGGGGTTTCAAGCCCGCCGCCGAATGGCGTCCGGAACGGCAGGCCCTGCTCCGTCGCGTGCTGCGCTGGCGCGACGCGACGGCCCGGGCACTCGACAAGCCTCGCTCGTGGCTGCTCGAAGACGCGCATGCGCTCGATCTCGTCGACAAGCCCGCGGCCACTCTCGCCGCCCTCGAAGAACGCACGCGTGGCACCCGCGCCTTGCGTTCGCAACAGCGCGACGAACTCTTCGCCGTCTTGCAGGCGCCGGTGTCGCCCGACGAGATCGCCGCCACGGCGCCGGTCATCGGCCATCCGTTCGGGGACGCCAAGCGCGCCATCAACGAGATGCGCACCGTCGTCGATGAACTGGCGACGCAGCTTGACCTGCCGGCTGGCCTGCTCTGCTCGCGTCGTTCGCTGGAGGAATACGTCATGAGCGCGGGCACCTGGCCGGAGGCACTGGAAGGCTGGCGCAAGGGCGTGCTCCACGAGCGGCTCGCCGCGCTCCTCCCGGAATAAACCTTCATGTAAAAAATATTTGACATGAAGTGAAGCCCGCCATACATTGACCCCCTCATCTCAGACGGGGGGTCTTCGTATGCTGCCTAACGAGCGTTTCGCGCAGGTCTGGCTCAGCGCCCTGATCGTGATCTTCGGCGCGTATTTCTCGACCCTCGCCCTTGTCAGGCCCGACGCGTCGTCCATCGCCCTGCGCATCGGCTTGCTGGCCGCGGCGCTTGGCGTGCTCGGACTCGTCGCGGGCGGCACATGGCTGGCGCAGCGGTGGCGCCGGCGACCCGATGATGCCGAAGACGAACGCGACCGGGCCATCGAGCACAAGGCCTCCGCGGTGGCCTATCGCGTGCTGATGGTCGGCATGATCCTGGTCGGCTGCGTCATGCCGTTCGACAAGCAAGGCATGGACATCGTCAACGCCGCGGTCTTTGCCATCGCGCTGGCCGAGGTCGTGCGTCACGGCCTGATCGTTGTCGGCTACCGGCGAGGCCTGCGTGCCTGAGAAACGCATCACCAACAGCATCCGCACGCTTCGCTTCATGGCCGGCGAAATGACTCAGGCGGAGCTCGGCCAGCGTGTCGGCGTCACGCGGCAGACGATTGCCGCGATCGAGGCGGGCAAATACTCGCCCAGCCTCGAGTGTGCGTTTCGCATCGCCGATGTGTTCGGCAAACCGCTCGACGACGTGTTCGGCTGGGAGCCGCGATCGCCGGCGTGATTGTCTAACACGTGTTTGCGCCCGTATTCTCGGTGGTTATGTCGAGCCGCCCCGCCATGCGTCTTCAACGTCTTCGCACCCACCGGGGCGTGTGGGTGCTGTTGGCGTTCGCGGTGTTCCTCAAGATAGCCAGCGCGAGCGCGTGCCTGCTCGACGGTCAGGGAATCGCGATGATCCCTGGCCCCGAAGGCCATGCGACGGACCTGGTCGCGGTAGCCGACGCAGGCGCCGTAAGCGTCGACGACTGCATGCTGGGCGAGGGCGGTGGCTGTCACTGCGCCTGTGCCCATGCTTCGACGCTGCCGGCACCCGCCCTGGTGGTCGCCGCCCACCTCGCCGTTGACTCGATAGACATCCACCCGCCGATCGCACCGACGGTGCGCATCCTGGCATCGCCCTTGCGGCCACCGATCGCCTAAGCGCCTGCTTTGGTGCACCGCTGCGTCCTCCGCAGCGGTGTGACGCGCGCGTATCTTAGGAGTATCCCCTCATGTTCGTGCTACGTGCAGCGCCCAAGGGCGTGGTGTGCGTGCTGCTTGCCGTCTCGTCCATCGCTTCGCCGGCGATGGGCCAGACGAACTCGTTGCCCACGCCGCCGCCCGCCTTGCGGGCGGCGATCCAGGATCTTTGGCAGAAGAGCCCCCGGATCCAGGCCGCCGATGCCCGCCTTCGCGCCGCCCAGGAGCGTGCCAAGGCGGCCGGGCGGCCCGTCTATACCCCCTCCGTCCAACTCGATGGTGAGAACGCGGACGTCGATCGTCGCACCGTCGGCGCAAGCCTGACGCTGGACGTCTTCGATAAGCGCGATGCCCGTGTCACCGAAAGCGACGCCGAGGTCCGTGCACGCGAGGCGGCATCTATGCTCGAGCGTCGCGACGTGGCCCTCGAATGGCTCAAGGCCTGGTCGACCACGGCGCTCGCGCGGCGACAAAGCGCGCTGGGTCGGCGCCGCGTCGCGCTGATGCGCCAGTTCGACCGCCTGGCCGAACAGCGCTTCAACGTCGGCGACATCAGCCGGCCCGAGCGTGACCTGGCCGGCCTGGCCCTCGGCGAGGCCCAGGTCCAGCAATCGACGCTCGACGCCCAGGAACTCGCGGCGCGCTCGGCGCTAGCCACCCTCGGCGGGAACCCGGACGGTCCACTTCCCGAGCTTCCACGGGCCCTGCCGCCCATGGCCGGGGCCGTGTCGCCGGTCCCGACCATCGAGCGCCCCGAACGGCGACAGGCAAAGGCCGAGCAGGACCGTGCCGATGCCGCGGTGACCGTGGCCGATCGCAACCGTCGCCCGGATCCCACGCTGAGCCTGACCGGCGGCCAGGTACGCAGCGGGCCCCGCACCGACCGCGTCATCGGCATCAGCGTCTCGATCCCGATCCCGAACCTCGCGAGCGGGCGTGACCAGGTGAGCGCGGCGCGGGCCGATGCGGACGCCGCATTCGCCTCCCTTCGCGCCGCCGAGCTGCGTTCGGATGCGGTGTTCAAGCAAACCGGAATGACCTATGAGGCGATGCGCGCAGCGAGCGCGGGGTTCCGGCAGGGTCGCGCCGGCGCCTTCGACGAGCGCGCGGACCTGCTCGACAGGCTTTGGCGGTCCGGTGAGATCAGCACGTCCGATTACCTGGTGCAGCTCAAGCAAAGCCTCGACACCGCTCTGTCGGGCATCGCTCTCGAAAGCCAGACCTGGCAGGCGTGGTTCGACTTTCTCGCCGCCTCCGGCCGCCTGACCGAATGGGTCGACGGCACCTCCAAGGATGCTTCGCCATGATGCGTGATTCGTTCCGTCTTACCGCCGTGACGCTCGCCGTCGCCCTGACCGTCGCGTCACCTCGCGCTGCCGTCGCCGGGCAAGCCCCACCGGCGAGCGATGCCCCCGCATTCCATCCGTTGGCGCTCGACGCGGCCGCCATCAAGGAGGCCGGGATCGTCGTCGCCAACGCCGCGCTGCGCTCCGTGACCGATCAGGTCCGCGCTCCCGGCGAGGTCAAGGTCGATGCCTACGCCACCGCGCTGGTCTCTCCTCGGGTCGCTTCGCAGGTGGTCGCTCGCAAGGTCAAGCGGGGTGACGTGGTGAGGAAAGGGCAGCCGCTCGTCGTTCTGTCGAGCGTCGACGTCGCCCAGACCCAGGGCGAGCTGATCGTCGCCGCCCAGGATTGGGCGCGTGTGTCATCGCTCGGCCCGGAGGCCGTGTCGGCGCGACGCTATAACGAGTCGCTCGTACAGCGCGATCAGGCCAGGGCCAAGCTCAAGGCCTACGGTCTCTCCGATGGCCAGATCAGCGCACTCGTCAAGCGCGGCTCGTCGGCGGCGGACGGCCGCTTCGAACTCATCGCCCCGCAGGACGGCCGTGTGACCACGGACAGCTTCATCGTCGGCGAGCGCATCGAGCCCGGTCGCGCGCTGTTTACCGTTGTCGCCGAATCCTCCGTGTGGGTCGATGCCCGACTGGCCCCGGCGGTCGCCGAACAGGTCCATCCCGGTGCCCCCGCCACCATCGTCGCGCATGACTCGGAAACGCAGGGCAAGGTGATCCAGCGCGCGCACCAGACCGACGAGAGGACGCGTACCGTCGACGTTCGGATCGACGTGCCCAACGACAAAGACCGCCTTCACCCCGGAGAACTCGTTGAAGCCCGTATCGCCATCACCTCGCAGGCGCAGCAGCTCGCGGTGCCGGCAGAGGCTGTCGTCCTCCTGCAGAACCAACCCACGGTATTCGTCAGAGGCAAAAAGCCGGGCCAGTTCGAGCCGGTGCCCGTCGACGTGGGCGAGACGCGCGACGGCTGGACCGACATCAAGCAGGGTCTCACGCAAGGCACGCCGTACGTGAGCAAGGGCGCGTTCACGCTCAAGGCGCGAATCCTCCGCTCGCAGCTGGGGGACGAGTGATGCTGGAACGTCTCGTCGCACTCTCGCTGAAGTACAAGGTCCTCGTCGTCATCGCGTTCGTGGTCGTCGCCGCCCTCGGCTATCGGGCGGTGCGCACGTTGCCGATCGATGCGTTCCCCGATGTGACGCCGGTGCAGGTGAACGTTTACACCGAAGCCTCGGGCCTGGCCGCGGAGGACGTTGAGCCGCTGCTGACCACCCCGGTGGAGTCGGCCCTTGCCGGCCTGCCGAACGTCCAGGCGATCCGCTCGGTCAGCCTCTTCGGACTGTCCTACGTCTCGGTGTACTTCGAAGACGACATGGACATCTACTTCGCTCGCCAGCTGGTCAACGAGCGCCTGCAGCAGGTGGGCGATCGCCTCCCGGCCGGCTACGGCAAACCCGAAATGGGCCCCAATACCTCGGGCCTTGGTCAGGTGTTCTGGTACACCGTCGAACGGGCGGATGAAACGCTGAAGACGGCCCCGTCGGACATGGACCTGCGCACGCTGCAGGACTGGACCGTGCGGCTTATCCTGCGCACGGCACCCGGCGTCGACGACGTCACCTCATGGGGTGGCCAGGAAAAGCAGTACCAGGTGCGCATCGATCCCATGCGCCTTATCGCCCACGACCTGAGCTTCAAGGACGTCATCCAGGCGTTGGAAGCCAATAACGCACAGGTCGGTGGCAACGTCATCGATGTCGGCCGCGAGCAGTACCTGGTGCGCGGGCTCGGCCGGGTCAAAGACGCCAGGGACATCGGCCATATCGTCCTGAAGACCGAAAACGGCACCCCGATCTACGTTCGGGACGTCGCGGCGGTCACCGAGGCCGGTGCTCCCCGCACCGGCGCCGTCACGCGGGACGGCAAGGAAGTGGTCATGGGCCAGGCACTGGCCCGCATCGGCGAAAACGCCAAGAGCGTGGTCGACGCCGTGAAGGCGAAGCTGGACACGGTCAAGCAGGCGCTGCCCGAAGGCACCGTGATCAAGCCTGTCTACGAGCGTACGGACCTGGTGGATGCGGCCGTAGGCACGGCGGTTCGAGCCTTGATCGAAGGTGCCCTCCTCGTGGCGCTCATCCTCTTCCTGTTTTTAGGCGAGCTGCGCAGCGCCCTGATCGTCGTCGTGACCCTGCCCCTGGCCATGCTGATCGCGTTTATCTGCATGGCCAAGGCCGGCCTGTCGGCCAACCTGATGTCCCTGGCGGGCCTGGCCATCGGCATCGGCATGATGGTCGATGGCGCCGTGGTGATGGTGGAAAACGCGTTCCGCATCATGGCCGAGCGGCTTGAGCACGGCGAGACGGTAGATAAGACCTCCGCCGTGTTGCAGGCCGCACGTGAGGTCGCCGCGCCCATCGCGTTCGCCATCCTGATCATCATCGTGGTGTTCCTGCCACTGTTCAGCCTGCAGGGGCTCGAAGGCAAGATGTTCAAGCCGATGGCGTTCAACATCAGCTTCGCCATGGCCGGCTCCCTGCTTCTGTCGCTGACGCTCATACCGGTGTTGGCAGCCCTGGTCCTGAAGCCCAGGCCAGAGAAGGACACGCGTCTGGTGGCCTACCTCAAGCGCGGCTACGCACGCGTCCTGACATGGTCGCTCGGCCATCGCAAGGCCGTGGTCGCGATCGCGGCCGCAGCGCTGGTCGGTTCGCTGGCCCTGTTCCCGTTCCTGGGAAAGGAGTTCATGCCGAACCTGCGCGAGGGCGCCATCATGTGGCGCATCACATCCATACCCTCCGCGTCGCTCGACGAATCGATCGACGTTTCCCGGCGGATCGCCGACCGCATCCAGGCGACGTTCCCCGAGGTTGAGACCACGCTGGCGATGATCGGTCGCGCGGAGAAAGGCGAGACGGCGGACGTGAACTACATGGAGGTGTATACCCCGCTGAAGCCGAAAGAGCGGTGGCGCAAGGGCGAGACGCTGGCGTCCATCCAGGACGCGATGCAGCGTGAGCTCAGCGGCCTCCTGCCCACCGCCGTCGTCAGCGACACGCAGCCCATCCAGATGCGCATCGAGGAACTGGTCTCAGGCGTGCGGGCCACGCTCGCGCTGAAGCTGTATGGCAACGACCTGAATGAACTCGACCGCCTGAGCGCCAGAATCAAGGACACGCTCGCCAACGTGCCGGGCGTCGCCGACCTGGCGCTGGAAGCGAATATCGGCAAACCGCAGATCCGCATCGAGGTCGATCGCGAGGCGTTGGCCCGCTACGGCCTGAACGCCAACGACGTTCTCACGGTCGTGCGCAACGGCATCGGCGGCGAACCGGTCGGTACGGTGCTCGATGGCGTGAAGCGGTTCGACATGACCGTCCGCCTGGATGACGCCAGCAAGGCATCGATCCAGGAGGTCGCGCGCCTTCCTCTCGGCACGCCCTCCGGTGCCCTTGTGCAGCTGAACCAGGTCGCAAGGATCTCCACGGCGGAAGGTTACTCGTTCATTCGTCGTGAGCAGCTGCAGCGTTACGCCGTCATCCAGATGGACGTGCGTGGCCGCGACATCGACGGGTTCGTGCGGGACGCCAATGCGGCGCTGTCCAGATCGGTCCAGATGCCTACCGGTTACTACACGGAATGGGGAGGCGCGTTCGAGAACCAGCAGCGCGCGCTCACGCGCCTGTCGATCATCGTCCCTGCCACGATCTTTTTCATCTTTATCCTGCTCTACACCGCGTTCCATTCGGTACGCCATGCCGGCTTGATCCTCGCCAACGTGCCGTTCGCGACCATAGGCGGCATCGTCGGCCTGTTCGTGACGGGCCAGTACCTGTCCGTGCCCTCCGCCATCGGCTTCATTGCAGTGTTCGGCGTGGCCATGCTCAACGGCATCGTGCTGGTCAGCTTTCTCAACGCGCAACGGCGCTCGGGCCTGGGTGTGCGGGATGCGGTCATCCGAGGCACCGCCTTGCGTCTGCGCCCGGTGCTGATGACGGCCAGCGTCGCCATCCTTGGCCTCGTGCCGATGCTGGTGTCGAGCGGTGTGGGCGCGGAAACCCAGCGTCCCCTGGCCACCGTCGTGGTCGGTGGCCTGATCACGTCGACACTGCTCACCCTCATCTTGCTGCCGGTGTTGTACGACGGGATGGAGCAGCGCCGCGCCGATCGCGAGACACGGGGCACATAGCGCCTGGGACGCCGTCGCCAGCACGGGAGATCGGCGACCTACCGCATAAACGGCAGTGGCGGCAGCCGTCGCCATGACCGATGATCCACGCCACGACAGCGCGCGGTGGCTCCGGGCCGCGCTACGGCGGACCCGCGTGGCGTGATGCGGCGTCATCACGTTTTCGTCGCGGCGGATGCTCCAAACCCTCCATCGTCGACGGCGACTCTGCTGCCGAGGGCGGCTTGCATGGGGCGAGCCTTTCATGGAGACCAGGACACGATGGGAACCCTCGCCAAACTCGCGCCCGGCACGCCTGGCGACGGTCCGTGGCCGGACGCCCCGGTGAGGTCATCGCGGGCCATCGGGGCGGGCGCGTGGGAGCACGAAAACGTCGCCCGTGAGCTCGATCTCGCAGACCTGCTCCGTGAGGCGGTGGCGATCAGTCGCACCCTGCTGCAGCAGGACTGGCGTGAAGCCCGACTGCATGCGCAGGCCGCGTCGACCAAGGCGGAGCACTATGGCATGCCCGCGGTCCATGCCGCTGCCGCCGCGTTGGTGACCCAGCTGGGCGCCGAAGGCGCCTCGCCGTCGGCAGGCTACGCCCGAGCGCTGGACCAGCTCTCGCGAGCGATCGATCGGGCGTTCGAGTAGCGGGATCGGCCGCTCAGGCCAGCGCCGCGGCCGGCGCGGAGAACGGCACGACTTCGATCCGCGCTTCAAGCCGATCGTCGCGCATCGAATCCACCGTGTGGCGGCCGCGCTCGTAGGCAGCCATCAGTGCCTCGCTATACGTATCGAAACGCCGGTTCAGCCGATGACGCACGATGACTTCGCCATCGGACCGACTGATCACCAGGTGGGCTTCGTAACGCCCTCCGACCATTAATTCAGCGTCAATGTCGATGGAATAGCAGTCGCGGTCGGGCATCGGTTCGGGCCATGGGGTTAAGAGCACGTCCAAGCGTCGCCGATTCAAGGGTGACGAAACGGTGACAGCCGTGCCTCCAGCCACCTCACGCAGGCTGTGCCCGGATCGAAGCATTTTGCGGGTCCAGATACAGGTGACATTAATCGCAGGGGGGCTAGTCTTACTCCCAGGTCGTCGTGAGGCGACTTTCCCACCGCCAACGCCCGAGTTCCCCTGCTCAATGGCCTTGGCACCCGATGGAATGCAGTGAAGCCCGCAGCTCCCCTCTGCGGGCTTTTTTATGGGTTCTTCAAGGAAGTCCGGGGGCCTATCCCAGCAATCGACCCTATGGCCCGATGGATGGTTCGATCCCATGAGAGTTGTTGCGACCTTGTAGCGCCAGAGCGCGTTGCACTTGGGCGGTGCCGCAGGGAGACCTCGGTATACACCCTCGCTGCTCGGGCAGTCCGCCTCGTTCAACACGGAAGGCTCGGGCCTCACCGTCCGCGGCGGCGGCAAGGCCTGCATCCATGCGACATCCCCGCACGTCCGCGAAGACGCTTTTTATTGTCCGACCGTGTCCGCCCGTCGTGACCGCGGACACTCGCAACGACATCGCGGAGCGATCCGCCGGCGCCTCCACCGCGCACGTCGCCGCTGGCCCGTCCTTTGCATCGCGTCCCCCGAACGATCCGGGACGACGGCACGACAAGGGAACCCATGCTGGCTTACTACTTCGACATGGCGCTGCGAAACATACGCCGCAACGGCACGCTATCGGCACTGATGGTCCTGGCGATCGCCGTGGGCATCGGCGCCAGCATGACCACGCTGACGGTCATGCACCTGCTCGCACGCGATCCGCTGCCGGGCCGCAGCGCGCGCCTGTTCTATCCCCAGGTCAATCCAACACCCAAAGGGTATGAGGGCGGCGACGAGCCGCCTGACGTGATGGATTACCGCTCGGCCATGGATCTGTGGCGCGCGGGTCGCGCCGACCGCCAGACACTGATCGTGGATAGCCAGCTTCGCGTGACCGCGCCGGACGCCCGGACCCCGCCGCTGATGGGCCAGATGCTGTCCACCACCGCCGACTTCTTCCCGATGTTCGACGTACCGTTTCTCTACGGGTCGGGCTGGAGCGCGGACGACGACGCGAAACAGGCGCACGTGGCCGTGATTTCCTTCGACACCAACCGGCGCCTTTTCGGAGGCGCCAACAGCGTGGGCCGGACGGTCCGGCTACGCGACACGTCGGTACGCATCGTTGGCGTCCTCGACACGTGGCGACCGTCGCCCTTATTTTACGACGTCGCCGCCGGGCGGTTCGCGCATGGCGACACGGCGGACTTCTACGGCAAGGTGCAGGACGTCATGACGCCACTGTCCACGGGCCTGCAGATCAACGACGGGCACTTCCAGCAATTCGATTGCTGGGCCCTCGCACCGGTGCCCGGCCACCTCCAGGAGGCTCCCTGCGTCTGGGTAAAGTTGTGGGTGCAACTGGACACGCCCGCCCGGGTCGCCGCCTATCGCGACTTCCTCGCCGGCTACGCCGCCCAGCAAAAAGCGTTGGGGCGCTACGAGGTCGCCGAAGGCACGCGCCTGCGCAGCCTGATGGCCTGGCTTGACTACAACGGGGTGGTGCCCAGCGACGTGCAGTTGCAGACGAACCTGGCCTTCGCTTTTCTCGCGATCTGCCTGTTCAACGCGACCGGCCTGTTGCTGGCCAACTTCCTGCGCCGCAGCGGCGAGATCGGCGTGCGACGCGCGCTCGGCGCCACGCGGCAGGCGATCTTCGTCCAGTGCTTCGTGGAAGCCGGCGTCATCGGCGCGTTCGGCGGCTTCGGTGGCTGGCTGCTCACGCTCGCCGGCTTGTGGCTGGTGCGGCAACAACCGGTCGCGTATGCCGACATGGCCCACATCGATGTCGCGATGTTCGCCGTGACGTTTCTCCTGGCCATCCTCAGCAGCCTGCTCGCAGGATGTTTCCCCGCCCTGCGCGCCAGCCGCGTGCCGCCCGCCCTCCAACTGAAGACGCTGGGATGACCATGCCTATCCGCCCGATCCTGGCCGCGCTGCGCAAGCATCGCATCGCCGCCGCGCTCATCACGCTTGAAATCGCCCTCGCCTGCGCCGTGCTGTGCAATGCCTGTTTTCTCATCGCCCATCGGTTTGCGGCGATGCAGGTCGTCAGCGGCGTGGACGAATCGTCGCTTGCGCTGCTGGGCGTCGACGGCTTCGACGACGCGCGTGCGAGTGACCTCAACGGGCGCATCGTGTCGGCGCTGCGCGCCGTCCCCGGCGTCACCGCGGTGAGCGTCGTCGGCGGCGTGCCGTTCGGTCCCCAGGTGGCCACGGCGGGCATCTCCACCGATGCCGAACACAAGCACCGCGGCGGCCAAGTGGATTTCTACGTGAGCGGGCCCGGCACACTGGACGCGATGGGGCTGCGGGTCGTGGCCGGCCAGGCTCCCGGCCCATCGGACTACGTGCCGGTGACCGATTTCGTTCCCAACGATTCGCGGGTGCTCGTCACACGTGCCCTGGCCGATCACCTGTGGCCCGGCCAAGACCCGCTAGGCCACGAATTCTGGGTGTCGTCGTATCACTTCCGCGTTATCGGCGTGCTCGACCACCTGGCTCTCGCCGCGCCCGGTAGCCGCGGCGCGAACAGCGCGGAATGGGCCGTGTTCGTGCCGGGCGCGCCGGGAGCGAAGCTTGCGGGGCGTTACCTGTTGCGGGCACCGGCAGCGGAGATCGACGCGGTGCTGCATAAGGCACGGGAAGCGGTCGCACGCGTCGCGCCCGAGGTGGTCATCGACGACGACGCCACCCGTACCGTGAGCGCGTTGCGCCAGCGCTATTTCCAGGGTGACCGCGTGATGGTGGGCATGCTCGCGGGCATCGTGATCGCGCTGCTGCTCGTGACCGCGCTCGGCATCTTCGGGCTGGCCAGCTTCTGGGTCGCGCAACGACGTCGACAGATCGGTATCCGCCGGGCGATCGGTGCCACGCGGCGCGACATCCTGCGCTATTTCCAGATGGAGAACTTCCTGATCGTTACGATCGGCGTGGTGGCGGGCATGGTCCTGGCCTATGGCATGAACGCCTTGCTGATGAGCGCCTACGAACTTCCGCGGCTGCCTTCGTTCTACCTGCCGATCGGCACCGTGACGCTCTGGGTGCTGGGCCAACTCGCGGTCCTTTCGCCAGCCTTGCGCGCCGCAGCCGTGCCGCCGGTGGTGGCGACGCGTTCGATATGAGGCGCAGGGATGCACGCGCGAGCCGGCGCATCGTGGTGAGGCATCCCCGCCGCGAGGGCCGCCCAACCTGAACAAGCACCCGTCGCCGCGCGCGCTTGACCTTGAGGATCATCGTATCTATCGCCAGATCCTAGGGGTCAAACGGATCGAGGGTGGTGCGACGATGCAGGATCGAGAGAAACCGAACATCAAGGCACACCGGCCCCTGCGATCGCACTATCCCGCGATTCGGGCGAACGAGACGAACGCTCACCGAGACGCTTGCCTGCCACGTCTCAGGCCGCTGCCTTAAGCGGAGTCGTCAGCATGACGACCCCTGACGACAACCCAACGTTCCGCACGCTGCCGGCATCCGCGCTGGCCGTGGTCATCGAGCCCCGCCCGACCGTCGCCGACACGGTCGCGGATTGCTTACGCAGCCGCGGCTACGACGTGCGGGTGGCATCGAGCCACAGCGGCGCGGCAGCATCGGTGATCGAGCGCGAGCCGGTCCACATCCTGATCGCGGCAGTGCCCGCGCCGGGCGACGATCGCTCGGGTGCTTACTTGGCGCGAGCCAGAGCGACGCATCCCGGCATGGCGATCGTCATCATGCTGTCGGACCCTGACGAGCCCGCGGAAAACGCACCACTGACGGCGATTCGTCTGGTCAAGCCGTTCGATAAAGCCGCCCTCGCGCGTTCCATCGACGCGGCGTGTGCCATCGCGTAGCGCTGCGGCCGCACGGAACCGGCACGCGCCGGTTCCATGCCCTCCCCTGGCGTGTCAGGCCAGCATCCGCACCGTCGACTCGCGATCGAAATAACGCCCCTTCGCGCCTTCGACGAACGCCTTCGGCTGCCTGGCGGCGATGACACCCTCGTCCGGTGCCAAGCCCGCCGCGTCGAACAACGCACGGCCGCCGTCATCCAAAGCGATGGCCTTAAGGTGGCCAAAGGCGTCACGAACGAAATCCACCGCTGCCGCTTCGCGGGTGAGTTGCTGCGCACCCTCAGCGCTCAGCACCACGGCGACCGCGTCGAAGTTGATCGACGGCGTACCGGCCAGTTGCCCATCCGCCACGAGCTTCTTGCCGTCGGACAGCTTCGCGCCGCCTACCTTCGGCGCGACGATCTTCACCGTCGCGCCAGCGTCGGCGCAGGCGGTCTTTAACGCGGAAACGGTCTTCGCATCCGAACCGTCGTTGACGAGGATGCCGACGACGCGACCCTCGAGGGTGCGCTTCATCTTGCCGATGATCTGCAATGCGGGAGAGACCGGCATATCGATCGGCGCCACCCGGGCGGCGGGCGCGGGGGGCAGTGAGTCCATCGCCAGCCCATCGGCGACGCGGCGAGCCAGTGCCTCGTCGATGTGCCGGAGATGGCCCACTACCGCGTCACGCACGTGCGCGGTCTCGACCTTCGACAACTCGAAAACGAGTGCGGATGCGACGTGCGTCTGCTCGTGAGGCGTCTGGCTGCGATAGAACAGGCGGGCCTGGCTATAGTGATCGGCGAACGTTTCCGAACGCAGGCGATCCCGCACGCCCTGTTCGGTCGCGGGGAACGATCCAAACCCGCGTCGCGGGTCCTCGCGCGGGGAGTCTGCCTGGAGCGAGCTGGGCTCATAGGCGACGCGGCCCTTGGGTACCTCACGTTGCATATGGCCGTCACGCTGGTGGTTGGCGAACGGGCACTTAGGGGCGTTGATCGGCAACTGATGGAAGTTGGGCGATCCCAGGCGGGACAGCTGGGTATCCAGATAGGAGAACAGGCGACCCTGCAGTAGCGGATCGTTGCTGAAGTCGATGCCTGGCACGATGTGAGACGGGCAGAACGCCACCTGCTCGGTTTCGGCGAAGAAGTTGTCCGGCCAGCGATCGAGCACCATCCGGCCGACGATCGTCAGCGGCACGAGCTCTTCGGGAATCAGCTTGGTCGCATCCAGGTGATCGAACGGGAACCGCTCGGCGTCCTCTTCCGTAAACAGCTGCACGCCCAGCTCCCATTCGGGATAGTTTCCGGACTGGATGGATTCGAAAAGATCGCGACGGTGGAAGTCGGGGTCGGCCCCGGCCAGCTTCACGGCCTCGTCCCACACCGTGGACTGCAAGCCCAGCTTCGGCCGCCAATGGAACTTGACGAACGTGCTCTTGCCCTCGTTGACGAGGCGGAACGTGTGCACGCCGAATCCTTCGATCATCCGCAACGAGCGGGGAATCGTCCGATCCGACATCGCCCACATGACCATGTGCATGGCTTCGGGCGTGAGCGAGATGAAATCCCAGAACGTGTCGTGCGCCGACGCTGCCTGAGGAAACCCACGATCCGGCTCCATCTTCACCGCATGGATGAGGTCCGGGAACTTGATGGCATCCTGGATGAAAAACACCGGAATGTTGTTGCCGACAAGGTCCCAGTTGCCTTCGCCGGTATAGAACTTGACGGCGAAGCCGCGCACGTCGCGCGGCGTATCGACCGACCCGGCGCCTCCGGCGACGGTGGAGAAACGCACGAACACGGGCGTGCGCTCACCGACTTCCGTGAGGATGCGGGCGCTGGTGTACTTCTTGAGTGACTTGGTCAGCTCGAAAAAGCCATGGGCTGCCGAGCCGCGCGCATGGACCACGCGCTCGGGGATGCGCTCGTGATCGAAGTGCGTGATCTTTTCCCTGAGCACGAAATCCTCAAGCAATACGGGACCGCGCGGACCGACCTTCAACGTATTCTGATCGTCGCTGATCACGCCGCCCTGGTTGGTCGTCAGCGGCGGATGCCCGCCTCCCGCTTGCTGGTGCAGTTCGTCCCCCTGGCCTCGAACGTCGCCGCGCGCCTTCTTGCTGGCGGCGGCGATCGGCTTGGATGACGTTGGCGCGGTTTTCTTGACCATGGCTGACCTCGGCGTGTGAATCGAGTCAACCTGCTCTAGGTGGCGTCAAGGTGCCGTGCAATCCCCGCGACAACGGCATCGGCGCGGATGGGCGGGTCACGCCTTGGGCATGTGTGCATGCAGACTGTCGTCGAGCGGATTGAGTACGATCGTCACCCTCAGGCCCTGGGGTGACCTGTTCTGGAGATGCAGCCTTCCTCCGTGCGCCGTACAGACGCGCTCGGCGATCGCCAGGCCCAGTCCCACCCCGCCTGTCGCTGCGTTGCGCGACGCTTCCAGGCGCGTGAATGGTTTCAGGGCGGCTTCCATGTGGTTCTCGGGAATGCCTGGGCCGGTGTCGTCGACGTGGATATGAATGGCGCTGCCCGATCGTGCGATGTCGAGCGACGCATTTCCGGCATAACGAAACGCGTTGTCCAGGAGGTTGTCGATCGCGCGGCGAAGCATGAGTGGATCGACCTGTGCGGAAGCGGACGATACCGAGGGACGGAAGTCGACCGGCTGTGCGATCGATTGGCGATCAAGCGTGATCGCCCGGAGAAAGGCGACGAGGTCGACCCGCTCCCATCGCACCCCCTGACGATCGATGCGCGCGTACGCGAGCATGTCGTCGATCATGGCGCCCATCCGTTCCAGATCGGCCACCATGCGTTCGCGCTCCCCCGGCGGCATGCATTCCGCGCGAATGCGCAGCCCCGTCAGCGGCGTGCGCAGATCGTGGGCAATCGCGGTGAATGACTGGAAACGCTCTGTTGCCTGCTCGGCGAGTCGGCGATGCATGTCGTTCATCGCACGTGCGACAGCCCGGATTTCCTCAGGCCCGTCGAGGGGGAAAGACGCCTCGGTCTCCAGGGCACTGACCGACGCGCGGGACGCCAGCGCCATGATAGGACGGGAAAGGCGGCGGGAGGCCAGCCAGACCGGAGCCGCCGAGAGAACGAGCGCGATACCGAAGGCGATCAGCAGGCGCATGCGCCATTCGCGCCGATGCCGATCGACCGGCATGACCCACTGCCATCGACCATCACGCTGCCGCAGCGCGACGTCGAACGCGGGCATCCGCACGTCCAGTCCGATGCGCACGTCTGGCCCGTATCGCATCTGGAATCCGCTGGCGCCGCTGTCGACCAGCAGCGCACGGTCGCCCACGAGCACCACGCTCTGGCCGACGTCGCTGGCCTTGCCCGCCCCTTCACTGTCCCGCCACCGCGCGCGGACGGTCGCGGGATCGACCGACAGGGCGCGGGCCAGGGCGGCCTCGATGGCTTCCACCCGTCGTCCCGCCGGCGGTGACGCACGTATCGCACGTGTCAGCGCGTCGTCCGTACCGCCACGTACGACGCGCAAGACCTCCCCCAACGTCATCCGTACCGGCGGCGGCGTGGGTACGGTCCACGCGATGGCCAGGCAAACGACGAACGACAGAACCAATGTCGCCAACGCCAGCATCGCCACCTGCGCCATGATCGGTGCGGACCATCTCACGAGGCGCTGACCCGTGGACGAAAGCGATAGCCCAGGCCACGGACGGTGTCGATGAGCGGCGTACCGCCGGCGTCCGCCAGTCGTCGGCGCAAGCGGCTGACCGCCAGGTCGATCGCGCGATCGAAAGGCCCTTCGGACGCGTCGCGCGTAAGGTCGAGCAGCCTTTCCCGGCTCAGCACCTGGCCGGCGTGGCGCACGAACGCCCAGAGCATGCGCAGGTCTCCCGCGGTCATCGCCACGTTCGATCCATCCGGTGCCAGCAAACGGGCCGCTATCGGCTCGAAGACCCATCCGTCGAAACGGAAGACGTGGTCTTTACCGGTCGATACCGAGGTATCGCGCCGAAGGATGGCCCGTACCCGGGCGAGCAGTTCCCGTGGATCGAACGGCTTGGCCAGGTAATCGGCTGCGCCCAGTTCCAGCCCGACGATCCGGTCGGTCGTATCCGCCAGCGCACTGAGCATGAGCACGGGAACACCCGAACCACGCAGCCGCCTGCAGAGGGAAAGCCCGTCCTCACCGGGCAGCATGACGTCGAGGATGACCAGGTCGGCGCGATGACCTGAGGCAAGGGCATCGAACGCCACGGCATCACGCGCACCCATCGCCTCGAGATCGTGGCGGATCAGGTAACCGACGATGGCGTCACGGACGCTGTCGTCGTCTTCCACCACGAGGATGAGGTTCCTTCGGTTCGTCATAGCTCACCGTAACCACCGAATGTATCGCGATCGTGTCATCGATGCATCGCCGGATACACGCGCGACATTCGACGCATACCACGGCTTGTCAGACTCCTGCCACGCCATCCACGCAGGGTCGAACCGCTATGTTCCCATCATGCTCCCGCCTTGTGCGAGCGACGATCGGCATCGTCGCAGCCGGTCTGTTCACCCAGGCCGCCGCAGGCCAGGTCCACGCCAACGATGGGCGACGCGAGGCCATCGCGACCGTGACCGAGTACCGCTCGCTGTGCCAACGCGATGACGGACGCCTCTGGGGCCTGTCGCTATGCGGGCCCCTACTCATCGTCGATCCGCAAACCCGGACCTTCGACGCGTACAGGGATATCGGTCGCGATCCCACCGCCCGCGACGCGATCGTCTCGGACACGTTGCCCGCTGACGTGGGCGTGGCCAATACCGCCATCGACTGGAACGGCACCCGCTGGACCATGGTCGTGCTGCCCTTGCCCGACGACCCGCGCAAGCGGGCGGAACTGTTGATGCACGAGGCGTTCCATCGTATCCAGCCCGAACGTCTCCCGCCGCCCACCGCCCCGCTGCCGGCACACCTGGACACCCGCGAGGGGCGCGAAACCATGCGACTGGAGTGGCGCGCCCTGGCCGAAGCGCTTCGCTCCCACGGTGCGGCGCAGCGGGTGGCCATTCGCGACGCGCTATCGTTTCGCGAGGCGCGGCGTCGGCTTGGGGCGACGGCGACGGCTGGCGAGCAGGCGCTCGAGATCAATGAAGGCGTGGCCGAGTACACGGGCAAGCGGCTAGGCAGCGCCGATGGCGTGGCGTCCACCCTTGCGACGCTCGACGACTACGACCGGCGGGACGGCTATGTGCGCAGCTTCGCCTATGCGTCGGGACCGGCCTACGGCCTGCTGCTCGACCGCTGGTCTCCCGGGTGGACCCATGCGGTACGGCCGTCGGACGACCTGGGCGAACTGCTTTACAGGGCAACGGGCGACACGCCGCTGCCTGACCCGTCATCCGTACGCGACCGGTACGGCTACGCCGATGTGCATGCCGACGAGCAACGCCGGGAGGCGGCACGGGATAAGCAGCTAGCGGTATGGCGGGAGCGTCTCGTGGACGGACCCACGGTCTGGGTTCCCCTGCAAGCGATGCAGATCGAATTCGACCCGAGAAACCTCGTGGCCATGCCGGGGATCGGCACGGTGTATCCCCACGCGATCCTCCACGATACGTGGGGCACGCTCACCGTCACGGACGGCCTGCTGGTCGCAGACGGCGGTCAGTCGGCTCGTGTGAGGGGGCCGGCGAGCGGCAAGGGTCAGTCTTACAGCGGGCCGGGCTGGCAATTGGCGCTTTCGCCTGGCTGGACCCTCGAGGACGGTCGTATACGGCAACGATGAGCCTGGGAGATGCCAGGCTCACCGTCGGTGGATCGGCGCAGGTCAGTGGGCTGGCGTGGTGCGCCCACGCAAGAAATCGACCAGGTCGCGATTGACATCGTCCTTGTGCGTTATCACCAGCGCATGCGGCGCACCGCTGTACTCCTTGTAGACCGAGCCGGCCACGGCGTTGGCGAGGCGCTGGCCGCTGGCTTCGGCCGGCACGATCTTGTCCGCGTCGCCATGGACGATGAGCGTCGGCAGCCGGAGGGCCGCGACATCCTGCCGGAAGTCCGTAGCGCTGAACGCGTCCACGCAATCGAGCGTGCCCTTTTTGGACGCTTGCATCGCGACCGTCAGGCTGGCGTCCAGCGTCGCCTGGCTGACCGGGTGGGAGAGCAGGCCCGCGCCGAAGAACTGCTTGGCGAAGGGCTCAAGGAAGGCCGGACGCTCCTCGATGAGCTTGTCTTTCATCTGCTTGAAGACATCGGCATCCACGCCATCCGGGTTGTCCGGCCCCTTGAGCAGATAGGGCGTCACGGCGGAAATGAACGCGACGCTATGCACGCGGTCGCCGCCGTGACGGGCGACGTAACGCGCCACCTCGCCACCACCCATGGAAAAGCCCACGAGCGTCACGTCGCGCAGGTCGAGTTCTTGCAGCAAAGTGTGGAGGTCGTCGGCGAAGGTGTCGTAGTCGTAGCCCGTCGCCGGGTGATCCGAACGACCGAACCCACGACGGTCGTAGGCGATGGCGCGGAAACCGGCATCGGCGACGGCCCCCAGCTGGTACTCCCACATCGCGCTCGACAAGGGCCATCCGTGGATGAAGACCACGGGGCGCCCCTGCCCGATTTCTTCGTAAAACAGCGAGGTGGGCTGGGCGGTGGCTTTGCTGGTAATGAACGGCATCATGGACTCCGGGCCTGGGTAGAAGGCAGTGACGCTCGCAGCCGGACCATCAATGCCAGGCGAACGGAGCGAAAAGGGGGCGTCGTCATAGACGCCCTCTTCGGGACCATTCCCCTGCGCACCCATGCGCCCCTGAGAGCTCCCGGGGGTGATCCCTTCCCCGCCCACGGCCTACCGCTAGCGTCCCGGCAGGCTCACCGCACGTCGCGAGGCACCGATGGCCGTCACGCCGCGACGCCGGCCTCGGCGTTCACCCCTGCCAGGATCACGCCCTGCAGGTCGGCCACCTGGTCGGTGAGTTGCCGGGTCGTATGCGCCAGGCGGCGGATTTCGTCGGCGATCACGCCGAAGCCCTTTCCGTCGTGGCCGAGCCGGGCCGCTTCGATCGTCGCGTTGAGCGAGACGATGTTGGTCTGGTGGGCGATAAGCTGGATGTCCGACACGAGCTCGCCGATGCGCCCCGCAGCCGCCACGGTGGCCTCGGCCTGACGCTCCCTGGCCTGTTCGGCGGCGACGCGATCGCGTTCCTTCTGCACGTCGGTCAGCACGCCGACGGCGCGCAGCGGCGTGCCATCCGCTTCGCGGCTGGTCTGCCCCCGTGCGCGGAACCAGCGATAGTCGCCATCCTTGCAACGCACCCGGTAGTGCACGTCGTAAGGTGTCTGCCCGGTCTTGTCGTTGAGGTGGTCGACGAACGCCTGCAGGGTCAGGTCCTTGTCTTCGGGATGCAGCCGCGACGCCCAACTATCGAGCACGTCCGGAAACTCCGCCGTCGAGCCGAAACCCAGCAACTGCCGGAACTGCGGCGACCACCAGAACGCGTTCTTGGGGTTGATCGGATCGCCCGCGACCACGCTCATGTCCCACAGGCCGTCGTTCAACAGTTCGCGGGCCAGATTGAAGCGGGTGATCATGAGTTCGAGTTCGGCGTCGCGCTCCATTTCGTCATGGATGTCGGTCAGCGACCCTGCCACGCGGATCGGCTCGCCGTTCGGGTGACGAATCGTCTGCCCCTGTGCGCGAAACCAGCGATAGGTCTCGTCGCGCAGGCGAAGGCGATACCGCACGTCGTACGGCGTCCGCCCGCTCGTGTCGGCCAGATGCGCCGAGAACGCGGACAGCGTCGGCTCGACGTCGTCCGGGTGCAGGCGGCTCGACCAGCTGCCCAGCACGTTCGGGAAATCGGCTTCGGACGCAAAGCCCAGCAGGCGGCGGAACTGATCCGACCACCAGAACGGCTGCGACGCGTCGACCTGACCACCGATGGCTTCCATGTCCCACAAGCCATCGTTGCTCACCCGGCGGACGAGGTCGAAACGCGCCTGGAGCGCTTCCAGGGCCGCATCGTCCGCGTGGGGCGGCGGATTGACCGTCTCACGGAGTTCGGCAGACGGGTCGGAAACGGTCGACGGGCCAACCGGGACGGCGGGTACGAACGAACGCGCCGTCCTGAACCAGCGAGAAAGAGCCTGCATGGGGAAGTGCCTGTATCGGGGATGGAGGGTGGCACGTTTTCGGCAAAAACCTCGAAAACTTTAGGCGACCCACGCCGCCGCCCCGTTCCCCATCGTGCCGCAGCGAATCGCCGCGCGTTACGCCTTCTTGAGGAAGCAGGTCTTCAACACGAGAACGCTTTTGCCATCCCGGACCTCGACATGTTCCTCGTCGTCGGTCAGGTGGATGCTCTTGAACGCACGCCCACGCTTCAACGTCAGGGACGATCCCTTGACCTTGAGATCCTTGATGACGGTGACGCCGTCGCCTTCCACGAGCTCGTTACCGTTGCTGTCACGCACAGCCATCTTGATGTTTCCCGGTTGAAAAAAGAGACGCTTGCCCGTCGCCGGCAGGCTCGGTGGCGGCGGTGTCAGGCGTCGCCGCCCGCAGGCGGCGCTGCCTCGTCGGCATGCCAGGGGCGCCCCGTCTCCCGTTCGATGTAGTCACGGATCATCTGCCGGACCACCTGCGATGGCGTGGTGTCACGCGCTTCGCAAAGACGTTCGAACACGGCCTTCTTGCGAGGGTCGATCAGGAGGGTCAGCCGCGATGTACGGGATTCCTGGGTCATGGCTGGCACACAAAGACACACATGGCATGATCATAACATGTGTATGTCACGCACATAACGAGGTCCGTCACCGCAAGGGGTGGGCGACCAGCGAGACGGCCAGCGACAGATCCCACGCTGGACGTCCGCGGCATGTGGCCAATGGACATCCAAGCATGCCGTTCGCAGCCGGCCCACGGCGTTGCGCTTCGCCATGGGCAAGGCCTTTGCCTGTCAGGTGCGTTTGCGTTGCTCGCTTGACGCAAGAACGCGCCTCGTCGAGCGTCAACGGGATCATGTCGTACCATCGGCAGCCCGGAGGCCCCGATGAACCCCACCGTTGCGATAGCCCCTCCCCCCGGCGCCCCCCTGTGGTGCCGCCCTGTCTATCTGGTGGCGACGGCCCTGGCGTTCGTCGCCTACGCCGCCGTGATCCGCGTGGCACTGGATGCCGACTTGCCAGCAACGCTGCTAGGCGCACTGGCTAACACGGTTCCCGTGATCTTGCTGGGGATAGCGATACGGCACGTGGTCGTCCACCGGCTCATCGGTCGCTCCATGCTCACGCAACTGGTCGTTCATCTCGGCATGGGGGCGATCTACGCGCTGCTGGCCTATGGGATGGTGCTGGTGCTGCTCGGCTTCTTCGTAGGCAAGAGCCCCGACGGTTATCTCATCCGGCCCTTCAACAAAGGTGGCCTGGCATGGCAGACGCTCGAGAACGTCACCACCTACGCGCTCATCGCCGCGCTCGCCCATCTGCAGGCCATGCGCGATACCCTGGCCTCGCTCGGGTCGGTCCCGCCCGCGGCCCCGCCAGGGCCATCGTCGGATGCCGATCCGGCACCCGAGGCCAGGCCGTCACGCCATTTCGTACGGATCGGCGACGAGTGGCGCCCGCTGGACTGGGACACCGTCGTCTGTATCGGTGGGGCAGATGACTACGCCGAGGTGCGAACGACCGATGGCACCCACCTGGTTCGCGTTACCCTGGCGGAGTTCGAACGCACGCTCGATCCAGCGCGTTACGTGAGGGTGCATCGGTCGTGGCTGGTGGACATCCAGCGAGTCACGCACATCGAACCGGCCGGCGGAGGCTGCCTGCTGCTTCACCTGCCTGCCGGGCCGGCGGTGAAAACGAGCCGGGAAGGTGCGAAGCGCGTTCGCGATCGCGTCCTTTGACCGACTCGCCGTGTTCGTTCGCCGCTCCGTCGGCGCTTTTGGCTGGATTTTCGCCACCCAGCCTGCCAGGGAGCCCAGCATCCCGCCCCGACGCCCCACGTTCCGGGGCAACGGGAGCACCGTATGAAACGATGGATCCGGATCGCCGCCATGGCGGCCGTGCTGCTGGTACCGATGGGCGTCCCCGCCCCGGCGACCACCTTGGCGACATCGGACGCGACTGTCGCGAAGGAACTCATTCCCCGCTATGAGCACCGTACCGATATCGGCGGACTGGAGACCCTGCTACGCCTGCAACTGGCCGCAAACCGTCTGGACGATGCGGAAGCCACCCTGGATCGATTGGCATCGACCGAACGCGACGAGGAACCGCGCCTCGTCCCCGCGCTCGTACCCTGGCGCGTCTACCTGCGTGCGAGGCGATACGAGGCGAAAGGAACCCCATCCAGCCAGGCGCTTCGCCGCGCGTTCGATGAAGGGTACGCGTCGTTGGACGACGCGCAGGCTGTCGCGGCGTACGCACGGTATCGCGCCGACCTCGATGCGCTGAAGCATGCCGCCGTCGCATCGGTGCCCACGTGCGGGACACCGGCGGGAACGGACTGTTCCGGCACCGCCGATGGGGTCGCCGCCTGGCAGGCCTACGCCACGTGGCGGTTCCTGCTGCCGGCCAGCCAACCCCTGTTACGGGCCGACGCCCGTCGGCGCTTCCTCATCGACGACCATGTCCTTATCCCGACGCATGACGGCACGCTCATCGCAGCGCTTGTCGTACGACCGCGGATCCAGCCTGCATCAAGGCGTGTGGCCTTGCTCAATTTCACGATCTACGCCAACGACGCATGGAGCATGGCGGACGCCATGAGCATGGCCGCGCACGGCTACGTGGGTGTCGTGGCGTACGCCAGAGGCAAGGGACGCGGCACGGGCCCGATCCGTCCTTACGAACACGACGGCGAGGATGCCGCCGCGGTGATCGATTGGCTGGCGAGCCAACCCTGGAGCGACGGACGTGTCGGCATGTTCAGCGGCAGCTATAACGGCTTCACCCAATGGGCCGCCGCCGGACACCATCCTGCCGCGCTCAAGGCCATCGCGACCAACGCGACGAACGCACCGGGTATCGACACGCCGATGCAGGGCAACGTCTTCCAGACCTTCATCTACGCGTGGCCGTTCTATACCACCGACACGCGAGGCCTGGACGAGGCGACGTACGACGATCGCGACCGGTGGAACCGGCTAAGGCGACGCTGGTACACCAGCGGCCGTCCCTATCGCGACCTCGACAGGATCGACGGCACGCCCAATCCGGTCTTCGACACGTGGCTCAGGCACCCTTCCTATGACGCGTACTGGCAGCGCATGATCCCCTTCGGCCGTGCCTTCGCCGATATCGACATCCCCGTCTTCACCCAGACGGGTTATTTCGACGGCGGCATGGTGGGCGCGTTGTACTACTTCGAACAACACCTCGCCTACCGCCCCTCGGCCGATCACCGCCTGCTCATCGGGCCGTACCACCACACGGCCATGCAAACTGGCGTATTCGCCGCCGTACGCGGCACCCGGGTCGACCCGGTGGCGATGCTGGACCTCGCCGCGATCCGGCTGGCGTGGTTCGATCACGTGTTTCACGGTGACCCACTGCCCGACGCGCTGAGTGATCGCGTGAATTTCGAAGTGATGGGGACCAACCGCTGGCGGCACGTGCATGATCTTGCAGCGATGAGCCAGCGGCGGTGGAAGCTGTACCTCACCGGGGACACGCAAGGCACGGGGCTGGATCTGGCAAGGGTACCGCGGCAGGCGCCACCAGACCTGGTCGTCGACTTCCGCGATCGCAGCGACGTGGACTATCAACCGCCTGGCAGCGCGCCGGATCTGCGCCATGCGCGGGTTTTCGAGACGGCGCCCCTGGAGCGCTCCATCGAAGTCACCGGCCTGTTCACCGCATCCCTCGACGTCATCATAAATAAGCGGGACGTCGATCTGGCGATCGACCTCTATGAAGTCACCGGTGACGGGCGCTGGAAGGACATCGCGTCGTATCTTGGCCGGGCCAGCTATGCCACGGACAGGACGTCGCGACACCTGCTCGACGCGGACACACCGACGCGACTCAAGATAACGAGCCAGACCGTCGCCGGACGCCGGTTGGCGAAGGGAAGCCGGCTGGTGGCCGTGATCAGCGTTCCCAAAGGCCCGGACCGACAGATCAACTACGGAACCGGACGGGACGTCAGCGATGAATCCGTGAGCGACGCTGGCGCCCCGCTGCGCCTGAGGTTTCTGGCCTCGAGCTATCTGGACGTCGGCGTGAACCCGTCCGAGGACGATTAAGGTTCGGGTAAGCCCGCGTGTCTTCGTTCATCCATCAAGGGCTACCGGCAGAACCCGAATCCGAAAGGGGCCGATGGAGGAAAGAACCTCCCTGCGGGTTACCTGGCGCCCCCCTTTCTAACTCTGAGAAAGGACGTACGAAGGCCCCAGGCAGACCGGTAGCGAGCCAGGGATGGCTGGGCTTGTTTCCAGCCCGAGGTACGATACCGGCGATGAAGAATATCCTTTTCGACATGGACGGCGTGCTGGTCGATTACCGACCCGACATCCGCGTCCATCACATCGCCACGGCGCTTCAACGCAGCCCGGCGGAAGTCCATGCCGCGATCTATGCCTCAGGCCTGGAAGCGGACGCGGACGCCGGGCACCTCGGCCCCGACGACTACCTCGAAGCCCTTGGCAAGAGGATGGGGCGGCGCATACCCGTCGACGTATGGGCAGAGGCGCGCCGAATCGCAACGCGCGTACGTCCTGGCCTCATCGGGCACATTGCGTCACTGGCCTCGCGGGGCACGGGCATCGCCATCCTTACCAACAACGGACGCCTTCTCTCCGCGCATTGGGAACATATCGCGCCAGCGCTCTTCCCGCTCTTTCGCGGGCGCGCCCATGTGGCGGCCGACTTCGGTGTGACCAAGCCGGACACCCGTGTATACGTCGCCGTCCTCGAAAAACTGGGTTGGCGTGCACATGACACGTTGTTTATCGACGACGTGCAGGCGAATGTCGACGGCGCAGCGGCTGTCGGCATGGCATCGGCCCGCTGCGATAGCGAAGCCAGCGTCGTCGATGCCATGGCTGCCTTCCTCGACGACTCCAGGGTGGCCGGTGGCATTTAGGCGCTGCGTTTTCCGGTGACGATCGGGTTCATTCCACGCTATCCATGCGGTGGTCAACGGGCGAAGGCAAAACCCAGCGCACCTCACGCCGATGCTGCCGCGCTGTTCCCGAAGATCGCCGGCGGCGACGGAAACGCGAGGGGCCGGCGGAGATTTCCATTTCACCTGAACGGGCGGCCGTGGTTCAATGGACCAAGGCATCGGGACATCCATGTGAACGCCGAACGGGACATCCACACGCTCATCGAGGAAGGCAAGGGGTTGCGCGACGCCCTTCGCTCCGACGACCTCACGGAAGCTCGTTTTCGGGCGCACCAGATCGCTCGTATGGCCCTGCCCCTCAACCTCCCCGATGTCCGAAATGCGGCCGTCGCCGTGATTGTCTCATTGGGAGCGGAAGGCGATCGCGTCGTGACGGGCTACATCGAGGCCGTCGTGGCTCTTTCCGACGCGATCTATCTCCATCGTCAGTCGAAGCCGCCGCTGGTTGCGGACGCGCCGCGCTGCTGATGTGTCTGTTCCCTATCACATTCGCTGTGCGTTCCAGCGCGCCGCGTGTGGCCGAGTGCAGCAGCACGTTCGTGCAGCCACTACGTCTGTAACCCCTGCCGCACCTGGACGATAGGTGGGACATGCGTCTCCAGGGTTCTGACGTCGTATATTCGCTGTGGCAGATCGCATGGGCACGTCGGGCAAGCCTTGGAAAAGCTCTTTGCGGTTCATTCGAAAACAGGTTGAACCGCGCACGCCGCCCATGGATGCGACGGTCGGATGCCGGTAATGGCACTTCGGATGACGATGTCGCTTCAATCATGGTGGGGTAAGACGGAGACGGCGGCCGATGCGGCATGTAGACGCAGCGAAAACCCAGCGCCATGGGAAGACGGCCCTGGCGGCAGCCACCCTCCTGGGCGTCTCGCTGCTGGACTACCTACAGCATCCGAATCTCGAGGGAGCGCTGGCAGGAGGAGCCTTCTTGCTTTTGGCCTGGCGCGTCGCGTTCGTCGGGGCACCGCGCCTCAACGTCACGTTGGGTCAGATCTACCGACAAAACCGAGAACGCAAATTCAACGGGACTCTGGCGGGGAAGATCGCCGATCTGGTTGCCGGCGCACTGATAGTGGTCAGCTTTTTCGTCTGAGTGCGGCTTCGGGAGAAGCGCGCGCTCCCCAAGCTCCGTGGGCGACGCGCAGCCTGTACGGCACGGTTGACCTGGCCCCCAGCCTCACCACACGCGCCTTGAACGGGCTGTTGGCAGTCGCCAAGATCGCTGCTATGATTCGCGGCTCGTGGGGCGGTAGCTCAGCTGGGAGAGCGTCGCGTTCGCAATGCGAAGGTCGGGAGTTCGATCCTCCTCCGCTCCACCATTCATTCCAGAACGAACGCCCGGGGTCCAACGACCTCGGGCGTTTTCGTATACGTGCCCGCGGCGACCGTGGTCGGCTCCGCGTTCATTCCAGGCGTTGCCTGAGCCCCAGTGCGTTCGGCACGGCCTCGCCGCGGGCCGTGTTGTCGAAGATGCACCACACGTCCCTGCCCACGTGCCGTGCCTCGCGCATTTGTAGCGCCATGGCATCCAGAAAGGAGTCGTCGTAGGCGGAGTGATAGATATGGGGCGATCCGTGCAGGCGAAGGTAAAGCAACCCGCGGTCCGCCGACGACACCACCTCAGGGACGGGGGAAGGATCCGCCCAGACGCGGGCGACGCCCGCGTCGACAAGCAACCTCGAGCCCGCGTCCGTAAACCACGATGGGTGACGCGGTTCGCAGGCCAGCGGAGCGTCGGTGTAGCGGCGCACAAGGGAGAAGAACGCACCGGCGGCCAGCTCGTCGAGCGCGAGGCTCGGGGGCAACTGGACCAGCAGGCACCCGAGCTTGCCTTCCAAACCCTCGACCTCGTGCATGAAGGCGTCCACCTCCGGCTCCGCGCTTCGCAGGCGCCTGTCGTGCGTGATCGTCCGCGGCAGCTTGACGCTGAAGCGGAACGGTCCGGGCACGCTGTCCGCCCAGCGCCGATAGGTTTTGTGCTGGTGCGACCGGTAGAACGACGAGTTGATTTCGACGCACGAGAACACCTGGGCATAACGCTCGAGATGGCTGCCCTCGCCGGGAAATCGCGCCGCCACCGACGACGACAACGCCCAACCGGCGCACCCGATGCGTACGTGTGCTCGACCCGTCATGCGGCGTCTCCGAGGGGCGTAAGGGGTCTGCCGGGCATGAAAAAGCCGCCCCCGCTGATGGACGGGGGCGGCTGTCCGACGAATGGGGTGGATGCCGCCGGGTGAGAGCGATCATCCCGTCCGGAACGTGCAGTCATCGTGACGACGATCGGCCGTGCTTAAAGCGATCGGTCCCGGCATGACGTTGACCGACCAGAACGACGCTCAGGCGAGCATCTCGCCTGAGCGCCAGGATCAGAAATTCCAGCGGAACCCGAGGTTGACCGAATCACTCTTCGTGTGTTCCGCGCGGTCGGCGTTGTAATACACGAAGGTGCTGGCGGCCGGGGTGATGTCGAAGCTCATGCCCACGCCGGCCTGCCAGTGGTTGCGCATCGGTCGGGCGCCGACCATGGCATTGGCCATGGTCGGCATGCTGGCGAAGGCGTTGTACACCGTCACCGGGTCGTCCTTGGTGTTGTGCAGGTAACGCACCAGCACGATCGGGTGCAACTGCGGACCACCCACGCCCAGGTCGATGTCGCCGACCAGGCGCGCGCCTACGCCGTACTGCATGCTGCGGGCCACGCTGCGGCCAACGCGCAGATCCGCGTCGCTCGCGCCCTGCTCGGTGAAGGCGTCGTACTTCACCTTGGTGTAATACGCGCCCACGAACGGTTCCAGATGTACGCTCTTGCCGATCGGGAACCTATAGCCGCCTTCCACCGCGGCGTTTTCGGTCTTGCCATCGTATCGGCCGGTGGCCTGCGGTTGCCAGGCGCCCACCGCGATGCGGCGCGTGCTGTCGACGTTCTGCCAGCCATACGAGGCCAGGCCCTGGAACCACCATGAGTGCCCGTCGAAGTACTGCGCGTGCACACCCACCGCGTACTGGTCGGCATCGGTGCGGTCGTTGCGGCTACCGACCTCGTTGCGCGAATTGGCCACGTTGGCATGCACGCCGATGCGCCAGTCCGTGCCCACCGGGGCGTCCGCGCCCACAACGAGGCCGTGGATGCGGTAGTCGGTGCGGGCCACTTCCATGCTGCGGGAGAGATCGCTGCTCGAGGTATACGGCTCGGCCCACGCCGCCGGGCCCTGCTCTCCCGTGTCGCGCTGCAGCTTCAGGCGGTAGAACACCGAATTCTGGTACTGGGCCTGCCCACCCAGTTCGGCGCCCGCCGCGGAGGCGTAGGTTTCGCCGGTCAGCGAATCGAAGGCGCTTCGCACCTGTTCGGTCGTCAGGCCACGCACCTGGCCGAGCAGGATCGGCATCGCGTCGCCGACCGAGGCCGCGATGAGCTGCAGGCCATTCGCCGTACGACGCTGGTTGCCGTTCAGGCCGGGGAACTGGCCGAACGGCATGCCCCCCGTGCCCAGGCCACTACCGGCCTGCGACAACGTGAGGATCAACGCATCGCCCTGCTGGCTCACGCTCGTGTCGAGGAACGGCAGGCGCGGTTGTGCCACGTTCGTGTAGTTGCCCGTGAAGCCGCCCGTCGCGGTGAGGATCGGATAGTTCGTCACCTGTGCATAGCTGCCCGGCGACGCCAGCACCACCGCGGTGCCACCCAGCACCGCGGGGCCCGTGACCTTGATGGCATCGTGCGCGCCGTTCGCGTCCGTGCGCACCTGCGTGACGGACCCGTTGGAAAGGTTCAATCCGCCCGTCGTCATCGTCGACCCGGGCACCCCGGTGCCACCGGCCGCTCCCGTCGCACCATCCACGCCGCTCGGCGCCACCGTGCCGCCGTCGCCGACGTTCACCGGGCCACCGACGGTGCCGCCGCCGCTCACGCTGCCGCCGGGATGGACCGTCACCGACCCACCGAGCGTGCCCTTCACCACGAGGTTGCCCCCGATGGTCGTGCCGCCGGCGAAGGTCACGGCGGTACCTGCGTCGACCGACAGCGTGCCCGCGTCGACATTCAGCTGACCGATGCCGTTGAACGAACCGGGCAGGCTCGCCTCGCCGTTGCCGGTCACGTTGATCGACGTACCCGGCGCGGTGCCGTTGACCGTGCCCGTCACGGATGGCAAGTCGCCGTAGCTCACGTCCAGGCGGCTGTTGCTACCCAGGTTCAGCGTGCCGGCGATCGGCCCGGTGACCGTCAACGCACTGCCGCTGCCGTCGAACGCTGCCGTGGCCCCGGCGCCCACCGACACGCCACCCGTGTAGGGGGTCGTCGCGGTAAGCCGGCCCGCGTTAACCGCCAGGCGGGTGCGGAAGTTGGCGAGGTTGCCCCGAAGCACGAGGCTGCCGGTGCCTTGCTTGACGAGCGCGCCCGGCCCGGAGAGCGCACCGTCGAGCGTCACGTCCTGCGTACCGTCGACCGTCGCGCCGCTGGCGCCGACGACGACATCGTTGGCAAGGTTCACCGCCGTGCCAGACGCCAGCGTGGCGCCGTCGAGAGCCAGCGTACCGGTGCCCAGCGCGGTGTCGCTGCCGACGACGACAGCGCCGGCACTGACCGTGGTGCCGCCGCCGAACGTACTTGCTCCGTTGAGGGTGAGCGTGCCGTTGCCGGTCTTGGTCAGTCCACCCGCACCGGCGATCGCGCCATTGAGCGTGAGATCGTTGCTACCGGGCAGCGCCAGGGTCGAATTGAGCGTGACATCGTTGCCCAGCGCCAGCGGCGCGGTGGTATCCAGCGTGCCGGCACCGTTGACGGTGAGCAGGCCCGTGCCCAGGGCCGCCGCGTCGGCGAGCTTGAGGCCGCCGGCGTTCAGGGTGACGCCTCCGGAGAACGTGTTGGCGCCCGCCAGCGTCTGCACGCCAATGCCGTTCTTGACGAGGCCACCGGTACCCGCGACCACGCCGTCGAAGATCGCATCGGTGGCACCGCCAAGCGTCAGCGTGCTTGCACCCAGGTTGACCTGGCTACCGCTCACGCCCGCCAGCGAAGCGATCGACTGGTCGCCGCCCGCACCGATGTCGAGTGTCGCGCCCGACCCGGCGAGGTTCACCGCGCCGGCCGGCGACAGGCTGCCACCGGCACCGATCGCAAGCGTCCCGCCGTTCACCGTGGTGCCGCCGGTATAGGTGCCGGCCCCGGCCAGGGTCAGGGTCGCGCCACCGTTCTTGATCAGGCCGCCCGTGCCGGTGATCGCGCCACCGAGAGTGAGGTCCTGCCCGCCGAGCACGGTCAGCCCGGCGTTGAGGGCCACCGCGTTGGCCAACGTCACGGCGGTGCTGGCGTCGAGGGTCACCGGGCCGCCCACCGTCAGGATGCCCGTGCCTAGCGCAGCATCGTTACCTGCCACGAGGCCGCCCGCGTTCAGGACCACACCACCGGTGAACGTATTGGCGCCGCCGAGCGTCTGCACGCCCGCGCCTAGCTTCACCAGCCCTCCGGTGCCGTCGATGGCACCGTCGAACGCGCCGTTGCCGACACCGCCCAGCGTGAGCGTATTCGCGCCGAGGGTGACATGGCTGCCCGCCACGCCGTTGAGCGTGCCGATGGTCTGGTTGCCGCCCGGCGCGATATCGAAACCGGTGCCGCTCGCCGTCAGGCTGACGGCGCCGTCCGGCGCGAGGCTACCGCCAGCGCCGAGCGCCAGGACGCCCGCGTTGATCGTGGTGCCGCCCGTGAAAGTATTGGCACCGGTCAGCGTCTCGGTACCCGTTCCGACCTTGATCAGCCCGCCGCTGCCGCCGATCGCTCCGCTGAAGGTGCCGTCGGTCGGCCCACCGACGGTAAGCGCGTTCGCACCGAGGTTGACCGCGCCGTTGCCGACGAGGGTGCCGAAGACCTGCGTGCCATTGCCGGCGGAGAGATCGAAGACCGCACCGGTGCCTACGTCGACGATGCCCGTGGCGGCGAGGCTCGCGCCCGCGCCGAGCGCGAGTGTGCCGCCGTTAATCGTCGTGCCTCCGGTGTAGGTGTTGCTGCCGTTGAGCGTGAGGGTGGCCGCGCCGTCTTTGGTCAGTCCGCCGACGCCGGAAAGATCGCCGTTGAGCGTCATGGCGTTGCTGCCGAGCACGGTCAGGCCTGCGTTGAGCACCATGTCGTTGACCAGCGTCACCGGCCCGCTCGCATCGAGCGTGGCGTTACCGCCGACCGTGACGTTACCGGTGCCCAGCGCCGCGTCGTTGCCGACGAGCAGGCCACCGGCGTTGAGCGTCACGCCACCGCTGAAGCTGCTGGCACCGTCGAGCGCCTGTACGCCGGCGCCGTTCTTCACCAGTGCGCCGTTGCCGGTGAGGCTGCCGCTGAACGTGCTGTCGCTCGTGCCACCGAGCGTCAGCGTGTTGCCGCCCAGGGCCACCGTGCTGCCGGTCACGCCCGCGAGCGAGCCGATCGCCTGCGCGCCACCGCCCGAGATGTCCAGCGTGCCGGTACCGCTGAGATTCACCGCACCGGTGGACGACAGACTGCCGCCACTGCCGATGGCGAGCGTGCCCGCGTTGATCGTGGTGCCGCCGCCGTAGGTGTTGGCACCACCGAGGGTTACCGTCGCGGTACCGTTCTTGGTGATGCCGCCCGCGCCAACGACAGGACCGTTGAGCGTCAGTGCCTGGCTACCCAGCAGGTCGAGGTTGACGCCGGCATCCAGATCGATCGTGTTGGCGACGCTGAGCGCGGTGGTGGTGTCGAGCGTGGCGTTGCCGTTGACAGTGAGCTGGCCCGTGCCGAGCGCCGTCGTGTTGCCGAGCACGAGGCCGCCGGCGTTCAGTCCGACACCGCCGCTGAAGGTGTTGGCGCCGCCGAGGGTTTGCACGGCCGCACCATTCTTGATGAGGCCACCGGAGCCGGCGATGACGCCGTCGAACACGCCATTGGCGACGCCACCGAGTGCCAGCGTGTTACCGCCGAGCGTGACCGTGCTGTTGAGCACGCCGTTGAGCACGCCGATGGCCTGATCGCCGCCGCCAGCGATATCGAAGCCGGTTCCCGGCGCGGCGAGCGTCACTGCCCCGGTCGACGCCAGCCGACCGCCGCTGCCGATCGCGAGCGTGCCCGCGTTGATCAGCGTGCCGCCGGTGAACGTGTTGCTGCCCGTCAGCGTGGCGGTGCCGGTGCCCTGCTTGATGAGGCCGCCGCTGCCGGCGATCGAGCCGCTGAAGACGCCGTTGGTGGCGTCTCCGATGGTGATCGCGTTAGCGCCGAGGTTCACGGTGCCGTTGCCGACCAGTGTGCCGAGGGTTTGCGTGCCGTTGCCGGCGGAAAGATCGAGGATGGCGTTCGAGGCGAGATTGACGACCCCGGTCGATGCCAGGCTGGCGCCCGCGCCGAGCGCCAGCGTGCCATCGGCGATGGTGGTGCCGCCGGTGTACGTGTTGACGCCATTGAGGGTAAGCGTGGCGCCGCCCTGCTTGGTGAGGCTGCCGGTGCCGGAGAGAGCCCCGTTGAGAGTCATCGCGTTGCTGCCCAGTACGGTCAACCCCGCATTGAGCACGATCTGGTTGGCGAGCGTGACGGCCGTGTTCGCATCCAGGCTGGCGGCGCCGCCCACGGTCAGCGCGCCGATGCCCAGCGCGGCGTCGTTGCCGAGGATGAGGCCACCGGCGTTCAGGCCGGTGCCGCCACTGAAGGCGCTTGCACCGCCGAGCGTCTGCACACCGGTGCCGACCTTCACCAGACCGCCATTCCCGGTGATGCTGCCGTCGAACGTCTGGTCGGTCGCGTCGCCGAAGGTAAGCGACGTGCCACCGAGCGTGAGCGACGAACCGCTCACGCCGGAAAGGGCCCCGACGGTCTGGTTGCCCGCCCCAGCGATATCCAGCGTGGCACCCGCGCCGGCGAGCGTCACGTTACCGGTGCTGGCGAGGCGGCCACCGGTGGCAAGGGCCAGCGTCCCCGCATTGACGGTCGTGCCGCCGGTGTAGGTGTTCACGCCCGCAAGCGTCAGCGTCGTCGCGCCGTCCTTCACCAGCCCACCCGTGCCGGACACCACGCCACCCAGGGTGACCGCCTGGCTGCCCAGCACGTCGAGACGTGAGCCAGCGCCAAGGCTCACGTTGTTGGCGAGGTTGACCGCCACGCTGGCATCGAGCGCGGCGCTGCCGCCCACGACGAGCACGCCGGTGCCCAAGGCGCCGGCGCTACCGACCACCAGGCGGCCGGCGTTGAGGTTCACGCCGCCGCTGAAGGTGTTCGCGCCGGTCAGCGTCAACACCGAAGCGCCGCTCTTGGTAAGGCTGCCGGTACCGGCGATGGTGCCGCCCAGGGTGAGGTCCTGGCCGCCGGGAAGCGTCAGCGCGCCGCCGCTGCCGAGGTTCACTGCGTTGGTGAGGTTCACGGGCGCGCTGCCATCGAGCGTCACCGCACCGCCCACGTTGAGCGCACCGGTACCGAGCGCACCCGCGTTGCCGAGGACCAGTGCACCGGCGTTGGCGGTGAGGCCGCCGGAGAACGTGTTTGCACCGTTGAGCGCAAGTACGCCGGTGCCGTTCTTGATCAGGCTACCTGTGCCCGTCACCGCACCGCCGAGGGTGACGTCGTTCGACCCGACGAGATTGAGTTGGCCACCGACGTTCACCGCGTTGGTGAGGTTGAGTGCCACCGGCGAGTCGAGGGCGACGCTGCCGCCAACGGTCAGGGCACCCGTGCCGAGCGCGCCGGATCCGCCGAGTACGAGGCTGCCGGCATTGGCCGTGACGCCGCCACCGAAGGTGTTCGCGCCGTTGAGAGTGAGCACGCCCGTACCCGTCTTGATCAGGCTGCCATCGCCTGAGATCGTGCCGCCGAGGGTGAGCGCCTGCGCACCCGGAAGGCTCAACGACGTGCCGGCACCGAGGTTCACCGCATTGCCGAGGGCGATCGGCGCGCTGGCCTCCAGGCTCACGGCGCCACCGACCGTGATGGCGCCGGTGCCGGCGGAGGCGGCGCTGCCAAGCAGTAGGCCACCGCCGTTGAGGGCGAGGCCGCCGCTGAACGTGTTGTTGCCGCTGAACGTCTGCACGCCCGTGCCGACCTTCACCAGGCCGCCCGTGCCGATGATCGTGCCCGCGTAAGCCGCGTTGGTGTTGAGGCCGCCGAACGTCAGCGCATGGGCGCCGAGGTTGACCGTGCCGCCCGTGCCCGCGAGCGAGCCAATGGTCTGATTGGCGGCCGCGGAAAGATCGAGCGTGGTGCCCGCCTGGAGGTTGACCGCGGTCGTCGGCGACAGCGTACCTCCCGCACCGAGCGCGATGCCGCCGCCGGTGACGGCGAGATTGCCGGTCAGGAGGTTCGCGCCCCCCAGGGTGAGCGTACCGCTGCCGCTCTTGGTCACGTTGCCGCCACCGGACAGCGTGCCGTTGAGCGTCATCGCGTTGCTGCCCGGAAGCGTCAACGTCGAGCCGGTGTTGACCACGAGGTTGTTCGCGATCGCAAGGCCCGCGGCAGCCGTATCCAGCGAGGCATTGCCGCCGACGGTGAGCGTGCCGGTGCCCAGGCTTCCCGCTGTGTCGAGCAACAGGCCGCCGGCATTGAGGTTCACGCCCCCGCTGAAGAGGTTGGACGCACCCAGGCGTACGACGCCCGAGTTGCTGACGGTCAGGCCGCCCTGCCCGGAGAGCACGCCGTTGAGCGTGAAACCGGTCGTGCCACCGAGCGTCAGGCGGCTACCGGCGTTGAGCGAGACGTTGTTCGCCAGCGCGAGGTTCGCCGCCGACGCCGCGATGCTGCCGCCGTTGACGGTCAGCGTGCCGGTACCGAAGGCACCGGCGTTGTTGAACGTGGCCAGGCCATCGTTGATCGTGGTGTCCAGTCCCGCGACCGCGCCCTGCAGGTTCCAGGTGCCGCTGTTTACCGTCAGCCGCTGGAAGCGCACGTACTGGTTCGCATCGATCGTGGTGGCCGTGCCACCGGTGCCAGAGCCCGATCCCGCGACCGTGTTCTGCAGGATGAGCCGGTTGCCGCTGCCCGCGCCGCCATCCACGATACCGGCGGCGGCCACCGTGACATTGACCGCGTTGCCGTTGCTGTCCGTCCCGTAGACGCCGACCGTCGCCGAGCCGTTGCTGGTCACGGTCGACCCGGACACGGCCGTAAAGGTGTTGCCGGTGGCGGTATCGCCCAGGTACACGCTGCCGTTGATCGTACCCGCGTTGACGAACATGTTCGGCGCGTTCGCGGTAAGCGAACCGCCCAGTCCGATGCGACCGGTGATGGTGCCGGTATTGGTGACGTTGGTCTGCGCCCCGCCGTAGGTGACGATGGCGGGCGCGTCCGCGAGCGCACCCAGGCCCAGCAGACTCATGCCGATGGTGCCGGCATTGTTGACGGTGGTCGTGTTGCCCGCCGCGGGGCCGGTGCCCTGCGCGTTGTAGATCACGACGGCCTGGCCGCCCAGCCCCAACAAGCCGCCCAGTCCAATCACGCCCCGGACGACGCCACCGGCCTGGTTGTTCAGGGTGATGTTCTGCGCCGTGCGCGATGCGCTGTTACCCAGCGTGACGCCGGATGACACGAGGCTGAGCGTACCGCCGAGGCTGGGATCGATCGTGCCCTGGTTGTTCAGCGCGATGCCCCCCGTGCCGCCCAGCGTCACCGCCGATCCGCCGAGCACGGGCAATACCCCGATCGACGTCCCGCTGTTGACGTTCATGAGCGTCGCGGTGTTGCTCACGTAGTTCGTGATCAGCAAGCCCGGATCACAGGTGACCGTGGTGCCGCTCTGAACGCAATCGGCGAGGGCGGCGCCGCTGTAGGTACTCATGGCCACGACCGAGGCCAGGGCCATACCGACACCACGGCTAAGCGAGGTGTGACGAAGTGAATCGAGGCGAGGCTTGCTCATGACGCTCCCGTGCTGCGCATGGGCTTGCACACGAGACGTTTTTCAAGGCCGAACGCCGTCGGCCCCGGGTCACGTCGGGCAAGCGTAAGAAAAAGCGGGTTGGTTGACGGGAGCCTATGCGACAGGCGGCTGGACCGAATGCGTAAATCTGGCAATCACCGACGATGCGCGTCGAGTTGCCGGATTTCGACGATATTGCGGCAAGAAAAGCGCTTTAAGGCCACGCAGCGCGAATCCGGCACATGAATCGTGACAGCGGCCGGATCGCGCTATAAGTGGCCTCAACGGCCGTGAGACACCCGGGGGCACTCACGGACACGTCACGTTCCTGTCCGCATACCCGGCAGCTATCGCGAAAGAGGTGGCACCGCAGGCATGGTTCTTGCGAGAATTTTCCGGCGCCTATCGCCGATGACCCGGAAGAAGCGTACCGAAGGAATAATTCTCGCCCCGTCCGGCCACGTGCCAGGGACGGGCCATCGATTCATAGGCGGGATGGCATTGATCCACACCACACCGACGCGCGCCGCGCGCGCACCCCGGGCCCGGCTTTGCCTGGCGCTGGCCCTTGCCCTGCAAGGCCATCTCGCCCTTGCGACCGAGGGGCCCGCCGACCGCGACGCTCTCATGGCACAGGTGCGCGCCGAACGGCAGCAGGGACACCGGGTCGACGCGCTGGCCACGTGCCAGGCGATTCTCGACCGCTGGCCGGACGACCGCGAGGCCCAGGCCATGAACGTCGCCCTGCTGACCGAACTCGGCGCGACCACACGCGCACGCGAATTGGCGGCCGGGCTCCAGCCGCCTCAGAGCGCTGCGGATCGCTTTCGCCTCGAGGCCGACGCGGTGGGGCACGCCATCCGCTGGGCCAACGGCGAACCCGCCGATGCCCGCAAGCCATATGAGGAAGCGGACCGGGCCGTGGCCGATGCCGAGGCCCTCGTGAACGACGCGAGTCTTCCCGCCGACCTGCGGCGGCGCGAACGCCTCGACCTGCTCGTGGCGCTCGACCAGGCCGGTCGTTCCGCCGAGGCGGTGAAGCGCTACGACGCGACGAAGAAAGCCGACGCGCCCTTCCCGCCCTACGTGGAGCGCGCCATGGCCGATGCGATGCTCGGCCAGCGTCGCCCCGACGAAGCGGTGGCGCTCTACGAAGACGCCATCGCCAAGGACCCCGGTCCGTACGACCCCTCCGAACCCGAGCCGCGGATCGGCCTGATGTACGCCTACCTCGAATCGGGGCAGACGACGAAGGCCATGCAGACCATCGACGCCCTCGCTGCGAAAGAACCGCCCTGGATCCGCTTGCGTGGCGTTCGCCTGCCCCTGGATAACCCGCGCAAGGTCGACGCGGACGTGGCCGCGGCAACCCTGCGCGAATACGTCGACATGCCCGCCGATGCCTACGCCCGGCTGGTGGCGATGAGCCGTGAAGCGCCCGCTAACGCGCAGTTGCGCAGCGAACTGGGCATGGTCGAACTGGCGCGCGGTTGGCCCCGTCGCGCCGAACAGGACATCGCGATCGCCGGCACGCTCGACGAGCGCAACACCGGCGTCTATGTGGGCCTGACGGAAGCCGCTCGCGCGCTCCATGATTACGGCGAGGTGGACGACGACCTCGCCACCGCACGCGCCATGGGCGATCGCAACGGGCGGGTCGCGCGTTCGCAGCAATCGTGGGACCGGGAACGCGGATGGCAGTTCGACCTCAGCGCCGAGCGCGGCAAAGGCTCCAGCCCCGATTTCGGCGATCGCGACGGCGACACCCAGGCGAGCGTCGCCAGTCCGTTGATCGACGATCACTGGCGCGTGCTGGCCCTGGCACGTTATTCCATGGCCGACCTACCCGAGGGCGAGGTGCGGCGCAGCCGCGTCGGCCTGGGCGTGCGTGGCTATGCGCGCGGCATCGAAGCCTATGTGCAGGTGCTGCCGTCGGCTGACCGCTATGTCGGCAAGACCGCCATCGAAGCCGGCGCCAACTGGTCGATGAACGACTATTGGACGCTCAGCGCGGACTTCAGCACCGCCGGCGACGAGGCGCCGCTGCGTGGCCAGTACTACGGCATATCGGCGAAGACGCTCGACACGGCGGTGAGCTGGCGTCCCAGCGAGCTCTTCCAGGCGAAGCTGGGCCTGTCGCGGGATAACTTCAGCGACGGCAACAAGCGCACCGGCTGGCTGGCCAGCGTGTTGCAGCGGTTGCACACCGCGCCCAACCTCACCCTCGATGGCGGCATCGAGGTCGGCGGTTCGATGAACACGCTGACCGAACGCCCCTATTTCAATCCACGGCGCGACCTGAGCTACGCGCTCACCGGCCGCCTGCAGAACGTGCTGGGCCAGTTCTACGAACGGACCTGGACCCAGCGCATCGACGTCGCCGTGGGCCAGTACGACGAGCAGGGCTTCGCCACCGACTGGATGGCGACGGTCCGCTACGGCCAGGTCTTTACCCCCCATGCCGGGTTTCGCCTAGGCTGGGGCATCGGCTGGCACAACCAACCCTACGACGGCCGCCGCGAGCATCGCGTCGTCCTCGACCTGACCCTGCACTGGGGAGAATGACCCGTCATGCGCGCGTTGCTGTTTCTGCTGGTCCTGACCGGTCTGTCCTTTCCCGCCCTTGCCCAGCCTGAGGCACGTCCACAGGCGCCGCTTATCGTGCTGGCCTACCACGACGTGCGCGACGATGTCGCCGCGCGTGCCGACCACGATCCGGACGCCACCAGCACCGACCATCTCATCGCCCACTTCGACTGGCTCAAGGCCAACGGCTATCACATGGTGAGCCTGGAGCAAGTCGTGCAGGCCGGCCATGGCGGCGCACCGTTGCCGCCGAACGCGGTGCTGCTCACCTTCGACGATGGCCTGAAGAGCTTCTACACCCGCGTGTATCCGCTGCTGCGCGCTTATCACTACCCCGCGCTCGCCGCGCTGGTCGGCTCGTGGATCGACCTGCCGGACGGCAAGCGCATGCCCTACAACGGCTCGGACTGCGATCGCTCGTGCTTCCTCACCTGGGACCAGGTCGCCGAAATGCAAACCTCGGGCCTGGTGGAATTCGCCTCGCACTCCTGGGCGCTGCATGAAGGCATCCAGGGCAACCCGCAGGGCAACCTGCAGCCGGCCGCCGCTTATCTGAAGTACGACGCGAGCACCCGGCGCTACGAGACCGAAGCCGAGTACAGCGACCGCCTGCGTGCCGATCTCGACCACAGCGCAAGCGAAATCGCCGAGCACACCGGCGTGCGACCGCGCGCGATGGTCTGGCCCTACGGCGCCTATACCCAGGTCGGCCAGAACGTGGCCGCCAGCGTCGGGATGAACGTTTCCTTCAGTCTCGGCGATCGCTTGCCGAAGATCGGCGCGGGCGGCACCATCCCGCGCCTGCTGGTCAGCGGCAACGTGACGGCCAACCGATTGGGCTGGCTGATGCGTCACCTCGATCGCCTCGATCCCGTGCGCGCGGTGCAGGTCGACCTCGACTACGTGTACGACCCGGACCCCGCGCAGCAGGATCGCAACCTGTCCAGGCTGCTGGATCGGATCAAGCGCATGCATCCCAGCCACGTGTGGCTTCAGGCGTATGCGGATCCGGACGGCGACGGCGTGGCCGACGCGGTGTATTTCCCGAACCGTCACCTGCCCATGCGTGCCGACCTTTACTCACGCGTGGAATGGCAGTTGCGCACCCGCGCCGGCGTGCGCGTCTACGCATGGATGCCGGTGATGGCGTTCCGCTTTCCCGACGGCAAGGATCTCCCCTCCCTCGGCGGCGAACCCAGGCCCGGCGGCGACCACTTCCGCCTGGCGCCCTATGACGCGAAGGTGCGACAGATGATCGGCGACGTCTACGAAGACCTTGCCATGCATGCGGACGCGGCCGGCATCCTGTTTTCCGACGACGCGTACCTGCGCGACACCGATCGGCTCGGCCCGTGGGCGCACGACACGCCCGCGCAGAAGACGCAGGCCCTGATCGCCTTCACCCAGGAGCTGATGACCCGGGTACACCGCTGGCGCCCGCAGGCCCGCAGCGCACGCAACCTTTACGCCCTGCCGGTGTTGCAGCCGAAGGCCGAGGCGTGGACGGCGCAGAACCTCGCCGCGTTCAACGACGCCTACGACTTCACCGCGTTGATGGCGATGCCCCAGCTCGACAAGCAGCCCGATACGCTCGGCTGGTATCGCACGCTGGCGAAGGCCGTCGCCGCGGTCCCCGACGCGATGGACCACACGGTGTTCGAGTTCGCATCGCAGGACTGGCGCACGCACGCGCCGATTCCCGCCGAGACCATGGGCGAGCGCATGCGCACGGTGCAGGCACTGGGCGCACCCAACATCGCCTACTACCCCGACGACTTCATCAAGGACCACCCCGCGCTGGAAAGCATCCGACCGTATATCTCGGCCGCCGACTATCCCTACCCGGCGCCCGCGCGATGAACGGTGGCGTACTGCATTTCCTGCTGGAGTTCGCGTTTTTCTATCCGATGGTGATGTCGCTGATCTGGATGTGCGGCGGCGTGCTGTATTTCATCCGTTGGGAGCGCGACGAACCCTTGCGCGTGACGCCGCCTGAACTGCCCGACTACCCGATGGTGTCGCTGGTGGTGCCCTGCCACAACGAGGGCGAACAGGTACGCGAGACCATCGCCCACCTTGCCGCACAGAAATACCCACACTTCGAAATCATCGCGATCAACGACGGCTCCACCGACGACACCGGCACCCAGCTCGATCAACTGCTGGAGCAGTATCCCGCGTTGCGGGTCATCCACATGGCGAGCAACCAGGGCAAGGCCATGGGATTGCGCGCCGCCGCCCTCGCGTCTCGCGCCGACTTCCTGGTATGCGTCGACGGCGACGCCTTGCTCGACGACTACGCTACCCACTGGTTGGTCTCGCACATGCTGGAGAGCCCTCGCGTCGCGGCAGTCACCGGCAACCCGCGCATCCGTAACCGCTCCACCCTTCTGGGCAAGCTCCAGGTCGGTGAGTTTTCGTCGATCATCGGCCTGATCAAGCGCGCCCAGCGGATCTACGGGCGCATCTTCACCGTGTCGGGCGTGATCGCCTGTTTCCGCAAGAGCGCGCTGCATGACGTGGGCTACTGGAACACCGACATGGTCACCGAAGACATCGACGTGAGCTGGCGCCTGCAGATGCGTCATTGGGAAATCCGCTACGAACCGAACGCGCTGTGCTGGATCCTCATGCCCGAAACGTTGCGCGGCTTATGGAAACAGCGACTGCGCTGGGCGCAAGGCGGTTCGGAAGTGTTGCTGCGCTATGGCCGCAAGCTGCTGAAATGGCGCCAGCGGCGCATGTGGCCGGTGGCGATCGAATACGTCGCCAGCCTCGTCTGGTCGTACACCATGGCCATCATCATCACGTTGTGGGTGGTGGGGCGGTTCGTGCCGCTACCGCCCTCGCTTTACATCAACACGCTCTTGCCCCAGTGGCACGGCGTGGTGCTGGGCGCCATCTGCCTGCTGCAGTTTCTCATCAGCCTGCTTGTCGACCGGCGCTACGAGACGCGCATCGGGCGTAACTACTACTGGATGATCTGGTACCCGCTGGTGTATTGGCTGCTCAACACGGCCACGGCCATCGTCGCGATGCCCAAGGCGCTGATGAAGCGCAAGGGTACCCGCGCGGTGTGGGTCAGCCCGGACCGGGGGCTTCGATGAAAGCGGAAAGCATCGTCATCCAGCGGCCGGAGCGTCAGTCCGCCGCGCAGAAGCTGATGTTCGCCATCGTGACGGTGGCCGCCTGGGTGTTCTGGGTGTTTCTCTGGCTGCCACTGGTCACCCTGGGCGCCTGGGCCTTCGGGCTGCACGACGCCTGGTTGCAGCTGCACGTGCTCGATCGCGAGGAAGACAGCGGCAACCTGCGCATCGTGCTCGGCTGCGCCATGGCATCCGCCGCCGTGTTCACCGCCTGGTCGATGTACAACTACAAGCGCTTCGCCGGTCGGCAGAAGCGCCGGGGTAACGCACCTGTCGACGTGGTGGAAACCGCGCGTTCGATCGGCGCCACCACAGACGACGCCCTCCGCATGCAATCGCACCGCCGGGTGGTGGTACGGGTGGCGGACGACGGCTTCATGAGCCTCGACGACGCGCGCTGACGGTCGGCGCGTTCAGTCAGAATCGCCCGATCAACGAATGCTCCCACGACTCGGGGCGGGCAAAGCGGTAATGGACCGCCATCCACTCCGCGCCGTCCGCGTAGCCGAAACGTTCGGCGAGCATCATCCAGACCATGCGCCAGCGTCGGTACCACAAGCCCGCGGCATCGCCATGCAGGTCGCGGAGCACCGCCATCACGGCGTCGCGGGCGGCATCCTGGTTGGCAAGCCAATGGTTGGCGGTGCGCTGGTAGTGCGTGCCGTCGATGAGCCAGCGACGCTCGACATGCAGGTCGTCCTGAAACCACAGAGGGGCGTCGACCGAAGGCACCGCGCCCCCGGTGAAGCCATGGCGCCTTGCCCAACCGCCGTGGGCGGGCACGACTGGCGCGTACGACAGGGTGCGATGGGCAACGAAGTGCGCGAAGCACTTGCCGCCAGGCCGGAGCCATCGGGCGATGCGGGCCAGCAGCACCCGGTAGCTGCTCACCCGGTCGAGCAACTCCACCGTCACCACACGATCGAAGCTCCCGGGGATCGCGTCGAATCCCGCGACGCCCCCATGGACCACCTGCACGTTGCGACGCCCTTCACGCTCGCAGCACCCCCGGATGTAATCGTACTGGGCCATGCAATCGGTCACGGCGGTGATACGTGCGTGGGGAAAGCGGCGGGCCATCCACAACGTGAGAGCCCCCCATCCGCAACCCAACTCGAGGATCGCCTGGTGGTCGTCCAGTTCCGCACGCGCGCCGCATAGTTCGAGCATCGCATCCTCCGCCTGGGCGAGCGTCTCCTGCCCGGAGGGGTAATAGCATCCGGCGGATGCCAGTCGCGGACCGAGACAGTGGCGGAAAAACCGTGGCGGCACGTCGCGCAGCGGCCCCAGCAGCGGCGACGCGCGCACGGTGAGTTCGGCCTGTCCGAATGCGTCGATCTCCCGTTGGCGTGCCCCATCCGTCGCGGCCGTTTCGCCGGATCGTTCGGTCGAGAGACGTTTTGCACAAAATCGGCGAACCATGAAGCGAAAGGCGGCGTCGGGAAGCAGGCCCCGCTCCACGAGGCCACAAAGCCCACGCGCGGGACGTTCGGGACCGGACGGGCCGGCGGAGGGGACGGATGACATGACGCATCTCTCGCTGAGAGCCCGCGGCGGGCATGCGGGGGTATACGAAGCGTCCGCGCTCCCGGATGCGTTCCGCCTACCCTGCGTTAGGCGTACATCGTTCGTGATATATCAGCGTCACGCCCTTGCCGAACGCCGACGGATTCGCATGACCGTAAGCCCTGCTCCGAGGGAGCATGATGTCCTGACCGACCTGCTCACGCAGGTGGGGTACCGCAACGAGAAGGCGTTCGCCGAACTGTATCGACGTACATCCGCCCGCTTGTTCGGCCTGTGCATGCGCATGATGGGCGATCCCGACGACGCCGAGGAAACACTCCAGGAATGCTTCGTCGTCGTTTGGCACCGCGCGCCCCTGTTCGACCCGCGCCTGGCCGGTGCGATGACCTGGCTGATGGCCATCGCCCGCAACAAGGCGATCGACCGCCTGCGCCAACGGCCGCGAACGCAGGGCGCACGGGATATCGACTGGGACGCGCTGCCCGATACCTCGCCTGGCCCCGCCGAGGACGGCGAAAACGACCTTGCCTACCGGCGCCTCAGCGATTGCCTGGGTGCGCTGGAAAACCGCCAGCGCTACTGCGTGCGTGACGCGTTCTTCAGCGGCCTGACCTACGTCGAACTCGCCGAACGCATGCAGGTGCCCCTGGGCACGATGAAAAGTTGGATACGCCGGGCCCTGCAACAACTCAGGGCGTGCATGACGCCATGAACGACGACATCGAGATGGACAAGGACAACCTGCGTTACGCCGAGTACGTGCTCGGCGTGCTCGACGCCGATGCGCGCGCCGCCGTGGCACGTGAGGTCGCTTCCGGCACCGACGCCGCCGCCGCGGTCGCCTTATGGCAGCGGCGGCTCATGCCCCTCGCCACGGAAGTCGCCGGGGTGACGCCACCCGCACACGTGTGGTCGTCGATCCGGCGCCGCCTCGGCATGACGACACCCGCGCGCGTGCCATGGCTGCGCAGCCTGGCGTTGTGGCGCTGGATCGGCGCGGGCGCGACGGCGTTCGCCGCCGCCATGCTGGTGGTGACGTTGACCCGCCCTTCCGTGCCCGGCGCCACGAATGCGCCGGCCCGCTTGTGGGTATCGACCCTGGTCGCCGACGACGGCAAGGCGTGGTGGACGGCGACCGTCGACCCCGGCCGGTCCGAGGCCGTCGTGCAACCGGGAAGCCCCGGCGCCCTGGCCGCCGGCCGTGACACGCAGCTGTGGATCGTGCCCGAGGGCGGCAGGCCCGTATCCATGGGCGTCTTCCCGAGCAGGGACCCGAAGCGGCTCGCGCTGACCGGCGACGTGCTGGCACAGCTGGCCCGCCACGCGGTGCTGGCGGTGTCGCTGGAGCCTGCTGGCGGTTCGCCCACCGGCCAGCCGACCGGTCCGGTCATCGCCACGGGCACGATACGTTTCGCCGACCGGTGAGGCCACCGGATTCGCGCCCGTCGTGCCTGCACTTTAAGATGCCGCCATGACCGCTCCCATCCATCGCGCCGCGGCGACGCCACCCGTCCACGCGGTGCGTCGGCCCCGGCGATGAAAGCCCTCTGTATCGCGCTCGCCGTCGTCGTGGCGCATGTCGTCGTGCTCGCCGCACAGACGCGCCTGGGCATGGCCACGTCGTACGCGAGCTACGTCGGCATGGGCGCCCTGGCGATCGGCGCGATCCTGCATGTGCGACGACGCCAGGACGAGGCGCATGACCCCCGATGGTGGATGCTCGTGGCGAGCATCGTGCTGTGGCTGGTCTGCATCGCGCTGGCCGCACGGCAGAGCGTCGTGCTGGACAACCCCAACCCCTCACCGGGCGACAGCATGTTCGCTTACCTGCTGTACGTGCTACCGGTACTCGTCACGGTATCGTCGGCCCCGGTCGCCGCGCACCGGCGCGGGGCCCTCGCCATCGACATGGTCCTGGTCGTGCTGCTCGGCGTGCTTTTCTACGCGCGCACCTTCTCCCTCGTGTCGCTCCATGGCACCAACGACCGCCAGAACGCACTCGAGCTGGCCTGGATGTTCGACCTGGAAAACGTCAGCCTGGCGCTCGCCGCCACGTTGCGCTTCGTCGCCACGGATAGCCCGGCCGACCATCGTTTCTTCCGCGCGGTGGCGTCGTTCTTCGCCACCTATGCCGTTGCCGGCTTCATCTACAACCATGACATCGCCCTGGGCGATTACCCTCAGTTCGGCGCCACCCCGTGGGACGTCCTGCTCGACCTGCCCTTCGTCGCGCTGATCGCCTCGCTGGAAATGACGCCCACGCGCCGCCACTGGCATCCCCCCGTCTACGTGGTGCGCTTCGTGCAGGGCGCAAGCCCGACGTTCCTCGCGGTGAGCGTGCTCGCCTTCGGCCTGATGGTGATGGACGACCACCCGCCGCTCGGCATCGCCGCGGCGATCGCCGCCGTGGTCGGCATCGGCCTGCGCGGCACGCTGGCCCAGGTCGACCTCGCCGACGTCGACGCCCGGCCAACGCGTCGTCCCGATATGCCCGCCGGCCTGGTCTTCATCGACCGGATGACCGGCCTACCCAACCGGCGTGCCTTCGACGATCGCCTGCTCCACGAATGGCAGCGACCGGTGCAGGAGGGACCGATCGCGCTCCTGGTCATCGGTATCGACTTCCTGCGTGAGTACAACGACCGTTATGGCCGTGCCGCCGGCGACGAATGCCTGCGCATGGTCGCCGCCATGCTGCTCGCGCGCGGCACCCGGGCGGGCGACCTCCTGGTCCGTTTCCGCGGCGCTGAATTCGCGCTGCTCGCGCCGGGCACGTCTCTGCGCGATGCGGTAACGCTGGCCGACGAGTTGCGCGAACACATCCAGGCGCAAGCGATCGTGCATGCCTTGAGCGCGGTCGGCGTGGTCACGGCAACGATCGGTGTCGCCGCCCTGCGCGCGTCCGGGCACCTGGGCGCGCCCGACCTCGTGAGTACGGCCGAACGCGCCCTGCAGCGCACACGCCGGGGCGGACACAACCGGGTAGGCACCCTGGGCACCCCGCACGCCTTGCCCGTCGATCCGCACAACGCGCCGCATCGACCGGCCCACGGCCGATCGGCATGAGTCCGCCCGTACCGACCCGCGGCGGTGGTCACCGCTCCGCCCCACGCGTCACCGACGCCGCGACCCACGTCGCGCGCCACCGGTCGGTGCGACGCCTGCTCGGGGGTGCGGCGATCGTGTTGGCCCTCGCCGCCATCGTGGGCCTGTACCTCGGGCGTGCGCCGACCCCGGCCCCCGTGCCGCTCGTGGCGCCACCCGTACCCAAACCCGCGGAGGCCCCGCCCACCCCCCACCCGATCACTGAACCCGATACGTCGACCGAAGGCGTGGTCTCACGCCCGGCGCCGCGCCGTGAGACGCCCGTGCGCCCGGCATGGACCCGGCCTCCACTCGCGCGCGCCATACCGCCTGAGCCGCCCGTGCCACCCGTGCCACCCGTGCCACAGGAACCTCCCATGCCGCCCGTGCCATTGTCGCCCGGGGCGCCGCACGCATCGGCCCAGAACGCCCCACGGCCGATCGCCCCACGTGCCATCGACGCGGCGGCCCCTCCCTCGCTCGCGCCCGACGATCAGGTCGCCTACATCCGCCACCTGCTCGACACGGGGCGTTACGCCGAGGCCCGCCGCGTGCTGAACGCCCTGCGCCGCACGCACCCCGGTTACGACCTGCCCCAGGACCTGCGCGACCTCGCACGTTGACCATGCTTTACACGATCACCGCCCCGTGGCGCCACGAAGAAGATATCCGCAAGAGCCGCTTCCTCGCGCAGGCCGCCCCCATCGCCCATCCCGAGGAGGCGCTCGCATGGTTCGCCCTCGTGGGCGACGCCTCGGCCACGCACAATTGCTGGGCGTATCGCGTCGGCGACGCGTATCGCTTCAACGACGACGGTGAACCCGGCGGTACGGCGGGCCGCCCGATCCTCCAGGCGATCGACGGGCAAGGATGCGACCGGGTCGCCGTGCTCGTGACACGCTGGTATGGCGGCATCAAGCTGGGGGCCGGTGGCCTCGCCCGCGCCTACGGGGGTTCGGCCGCCGAATGCCTGCGCCTGGCGCCCCGCGAGCCGATCGTGGCGACAGGCGCCCTGCACATGCATTGCGACTTCGCCGAACTGGCTTTGGTCTCGGCACGGATTCGCGAGTCCGGCGGCCAGATCGCGCGGGAGACCTTCGATGCCGATGGCGCGGAACTCACGGTGACCGCGCCGCTGGACCGCCTCGACGCCATCGCGGCCCGCGTGGTCGACATCAGTCGCGGCCGTATCCAGCCGCGCCGGGACCCTGGCTGATGGCTCGACCTCGGGCGGCCTGCGGCGTTCGGTCCCGGGGGCATGTCACGAAGGTGTGATTGAATAGGCGGTGATCCATCCCCATCCGAGCCAGCGACACCTAAGGAAGCGCGCCGCGAATGACCGAAGAACGCAAGGAGAAGACCCGCAAGATCGGTGCGTTGCGCCATCTCTGGCCGTTCCTTCGGCCGCACAAGGCGCTCGCGATCGGCTGGCTCGTGTTCCTGGGCCTTTCCTCCAGCGCCTCGCTGCTGCTGCCGGTCGCCGTTCGGCACATCATCGACCACGGCTTTCTCGCCGCCAACGTCGCCACCATCAACGGAACCTTCCTCGCGCTGTTCGGCGTGGCCGTGGTGCTGGCCCTGGCGACCGCCGGGCGCTATTACTGCATCGCGTTGCTCGGCGAACGGTCGCTGGCGTCGTTGCGCACGACGCTGTATCGCCACGTGATCGGCCTGGACGTCGGCTTCTACGAAAGCACCCGCGTGGGCGAACTCACCTCCCGCCTGGGCACCGACACCGAAGTGGTGCAGACGCTCGTCGGCTCGGGCATTTCGGTGGCGCTGCGCAGCGCCGTGATGCTCATCGGCGCCGCCGCCGCGATGGCCTGGACCAGCCCGCGGCTCGCGGGCCTCACCGCGCTGGTGATTCCCGCGGTGATGCTGCCCATCCTCATCTTCGGCCGCCGGGTGCAAAAACTGTCGAGGCACAGCCAGGACCGCATCGCTGACGCGGCCGCGGTGGCGAACGAAACCCTCAACGCCGCGCAGGCGGTAAAAGCCTACGGTCGCGAGCCGATCGAAAGCCGTCGCTACGCGGACGCCATCGCGTTGGCCCTGGCGACCGCGGGTCGCCGCATCGGCATGCGCTCGCTGCTCACCGCGGGCGTGATCGTGCTGATCTTCGGCGCCATCACCCTCGTGCTGTGGGCCGGCGCGCGCGACGTGATCGCCGGCGCGCTGGCCCCCGGCGTGCTTAGCCAATTCGTGCTTTACGCGATTTTCGCGGCCGGCTCGGTCGCGGGCCTCTCGGAAGTGTGGGGCGACGTGCTGCGCGCCGCGGGCGCGATGGAACGCATCGGCGAACTGTTCGCCGAACGCGCCACCATCGCCACGCCGGATGCACCTGAACCCCTGCCGCGCCCGGTGACCGGGACGCTCCGGTTCGATCACGTGTCGTTCCGCTATCCGACGCGCCCCGACGTGCTGGCGCTGGCCGACTTCGACCTCGACATCGCGCCAGGCGAAACCGTCGCCCTGGTGGGCCCCTCTGGCGCGGGCAAGAGCACGGTATTGAGCCTGCTCCTGCGTTTCCACGATCCGGCCAGCGGCACGATCCGCTTCGACGGCGTCGACCTGCGCGCGCTGGCCCTGCCCGAACTGCGCGGCGCGATCGCCCTGGTGCCTCAGGAAACCGTGATATTCGGCGGTTCGGCCGCCGACAACATCCGCTTCGGCCGTGAAAACGCCTCCGACGAGGAGGTGCGGGAAGCCGCCCGCCTCGCGGAAGCCGATGGGTTCATCGCCGCCCTGCCCGATGGCTATGGGGCCGCGCTGGGCGAACGCGGCGTGCGGCTCTCGGGAGGCCAGAAACAGCGTATCGCGATCGCCCGCGCCATCTTGCGCGATGCCCCGCTGCTGCTGCTCGACGAAGCAACCTCCGCGCTCGACGCCCAGTCCGAAGCGGCGATCCAGCAGGCACTGGAACGCCTGGAAAAAGGCCGCACGACGCTGGTCATCGCCCATCGCCTCGCCACCGTGCAACGCGCGGACCGCATCGTGGTGATGGATGGAGGGCGCATCGTCGCCCAGGGCACGCACGACGAACTGCTGCGCCAGGGCGGTCTCTACGCGGAACTGGCCCGGTTGCAGTTCGTGGCCTGAGCCGCACCCGGCGTGGCCCATCCCGCGCCTGCTTTTTCGCCGTATTGACACCGCCGCCCCTACCGTCGGTGCCATGGATGGCGACCTTCTTCACCCCCGCCCTGAAGGCCTCTACTGCCCGGCGGGGGATTTCTTCATCGATCCCATGCAGCCGGTCGCACGCGCCGTCGTCACCCACGCGCACGGTGACCACGCGCGTTCGGGCAGCGCGCTCTACCATGTCGCCGACGCCGGCCTTGGCCTGATGCGGGAGCGTCTCGGCGCGGGGTCGGTACTGCACGCGCATGCCTATGGCGAGCGCTTCGTGCTGGGCGACACCACGGTGTCATTGCATCCCTCGGGCCACGTGCTGGGCGCGGCCCAAGTGCGCATCGAGGGCTGCGGCAAGGTGGCCGTGGTCTCCGGCGACTACAAGCGGGACCCCGACCCGACCTGCGCACCGTTCGAACCGGTGCCTTGCGATATCTTCGTCACCGAATCCACCTTTGGCCTGCCGATCTACCGCTGGCCGCCGATGTCGCAGGTCATCGACGAACTGGTCGGCTGGCTGGACGACTGCCGGACGCGCGGCGTGCCCGCCGTGCTGTTCTGTTACGCGCTGGGCAAGGCGCAACGCGTGCTGGCCGAGCTCGTGCGGCGCGAACCCGACCGTGTCGTGCACCTGCACGGCGCCATGGTGCGTCTGGTCGAGGCGTATCGCGAGGCGGGCGTCACCCTGTCGCCCACCGTGCCGGTCAGCGATTCGGCCAAGGGCCGCGACTTCGCGGGCGAACTCATCATGGCGCCGCCCTCGGCTGCCGGTTCGCCTTGGATGCGCCGTTTTGCGAAAGCCTCCACCGGGTTCGCCTCGGGCTGGATGCAGGTGCGCGGCGCACGGCGCCGACGCGGTTACGACAGGGGCTTCGTGGTGTCCGATCATGCCGACTGGCCCGGGCTGCTGCAAAGCGTGACGGACTCCCAGGCCCGCCGCGTGTACGTGACCCACGGCGACGGCGAGGCGTTGATCCGGCACCTGCGCGACCACGGCGTCGATGCGCGACCGTTGCGCTCGCTCGGCACCATGCCCGACCTGCGCACAAGCGAGGAAGGCGACTGATGCGCCGCTTCGCCCGCCTTTTCGACGCGCTCGACCGCACGACCTCCACGGCGGCCAAGCGCGACGCGATGGCCCGCTATTTCGACGAGGCGCCTGCGGCCGATGCGGCCTGGGCGGCTTACGTGCTCGGCGGTGGCAAGCTCAAGCGCACGGCCAGCTCGACCGAACTGCGCCTCGCCCTCGCCGCGGAAACCGGTTACGCCGACTGGCTGATCGACGATTGCTACGAACAGGTCGGCGACCTCGCCGAAACGGTGGCGTTGATGCTGCCCGACGGCGACGAAGGCGATGCCGACGTGCCGCTGCACGTATGGATGGAAGCCCGGCTGCCGTCGCTGTCGCGACTGGACGGCGCCGGACGCATTGAGCTGCTGCGCGAATGGTGGCGGGCGCTGCCGCGCGACCAGGTGTTTCTGGCCAACAAGCTGCTGACCGGTGCGTTACGGGTGGGCGTTTCCCACCGCTTGCTCGTGCAGGCGGTGGCGCAATGGTCGAACCTGCCGACGGACCTCATCGCCCATCGCATGAGCGGAGACTGGCGGCCGGGGGCGACGGCGTTCACCGCGCTCGCCGCGCCCGAACGCGCCGACGAGCACGCCGGTGAGCGGCCTTACCCGTTCTTCCTGGCCTCCCCGTTGGAAGCCTTGCCGGACACGCTCGGCGAGGTCGGCGACTGGCTCGCCGAGTGGAAGTGGGACGGCATCCGTGCGCAGGTCATGCGTCGCGGTGACGGCGTGCTGGTGTGGTCACGCGGCGAAGAACGGCTCGACGGCCGGTTTCCCGAGATCGAACAGGCTGCTGCCGCGTTGCCGCCAGGCTGTGTGCTCGACGGCGAGGTACTGGCCTGGACCGCGAACGAAGACCATCCCCAGCTGTTCGCGGCGCTGCAGAAGCGCATCGGCAAGCTCAAGCCCGGTCCGAAGCTGCTGGCCGATGCCCCGGTGCGCCTGATGGCCTACGACCTGCTCGAACAGGGCGGCGAGGACCTGCGCGAACGCCCGCTCGCGGAGCGTCGCCAGCGACTGGCCGCGCTCGTCGACGGCCATGCGCCGACGCTCATGCTCTCCCCCTCGATCGACGCGGTGGACTGGCCGGGGCTGACCGCCGTGCGCGGCGAATCCCGTACGCGGCGCACCGAAGGCCTCATGCTGAAGCGGCTTGACTCGCCCTACCGGGTCGGGCGAAAGCGCGGCGACTGGTGGAAGTGGAAGGTCGATCCCTACACTCTCGATGCCGTGCTGATCTACGCCCAACCGGGCCACGGCCGGCGGTCGGGCCTGTTTACCGACTACACTTTCGGCGTATGGGACGGCGACACGCTCGTGCCGGTCGCCAAGGCCTATTCCGGACTGGACGACAAGGAGATCGACCGTCTCGACCGCTGGATACGCGCGCACACACGCGAGCGTTTCGGCCCCGTGCGTTCGGTGGAGGCGGTGCACGTCTTCGAACTCGCGTTCGAGGCCATCCAGGTATCGGGCCGGCACAAATCCGGCGTGGCCGTGCGCTTCCCGCGCATCCTGCGCTGGCGCACCGACAAGGCGATCCACGATGCCGACACACTCGACGCGCTCCGCCGCCTGGCGTCGGGCTGAGCGCCGCTTGCTCGAATGGTTTGCCGCGCAGGAGCGCCGTCCCGCGCCGTTCCAGCGCGCCGCGTGGCGCGCGTGGGGCGACGGTGAGAGCGGCCTCGTGCACGCCCCCACCGGCACCGGCAAGACACTGGCAGCCGCCGGCGGTCCGCTGATCGACGGCGTGCTGCGTCCGGCGACCGGACTTCAGCTCCTGTGGATCACGCCGCTGCGTTCGCTCGCGTCGGATACGACCCAGCACCTGACCGCCGCGGTCGAGGCGATGGGCCTGCCGTGGCGCGTGCTTCGCCGCACCGGCGACAGCGGCAGCGCCGAACGCGCGCGCCTGCGCCGCGGTGCCTGCGAATTACTGGTGACCACGCCGGAAAGCCTCGCCCTGCTGCTCACCTACCCGGACGCACGTGAGCGCTTCGCACGGTTACGCGGCGTGGTCGTCGACGAATGGCACGAACTCATCGGCAATAAGCGCGGCACGCTGCTGCAACTGGGACTCACGCGATTGCGCCGCCAGTTACCGGCGCTACGCACCTGGGGACTGTCGGCGACGCTGGGCAACCTCGACGAGGCGCTGCACGCGCTGTGCGGCGACGGCCGGCTCATCGCCGGCGGGGGCCGACGCAAGGTGCTCGTGGAAACGGCGCTGCCCGAGGGTGACGAGCGCTTTCCGTGGGCGGGGCACCTGGGTCTGTCGCAGTTGCCGCGCGTGCTCGACGCGGTGCGGTCCGCGACGACGAGCCTGGTTTTCGCCAACACCCGGTCGCAGGCCGAACTCTGGCACGAAGCCCTGTCGTCGGTCTGGCCCGACGCCCCCGACACGCTGGCCCTGCATCATGGGTCGATCGATCCCAAGCTGCGTGCGCAGACCGAGGAACGCCTTCGGGTGGGATCGCTGCGCTGCGTGGTCGCTACCTCCAGCCTCGACCTCGGCGTCGATTTCTCCTCGGTCGAACGCGTGATCCAGGTCGGCAGCCCGAAAAGCATCGCGCGCCTGCTGCAACGCGCGGGCCGCAGCGGACATCGCCCCGGCGCGGCGTCGCGAATCCTCTGCGTGCCCACCCACCTGCTCGAACTGGCCGAGGTGGCGGCGGCGAGGCGCGCGCTGGCCGCGGATCACCTGGAACCCCGGCATCCGCCGCGCGGCTCGCTTGATGTGCTGGCGCAACACCTCGTCACGATGGCGCTCGGCGGCGGCTTCGACGCCGACGACGCCTTCGCCGAAATCACCTCGTCGCACGCCTACGCGCAGTTATCCCGTGAACGGTTCGATGCGGTGCTCGCCTACCTGCAGACCGGCGGCACGGCGCTCGCGAGCTACCCCGAATACCGCAAGCTTGTCAGGGAAGGCGACCGCTACGTCGTGGACAGCGGTCGCATCGCTCGCATGCATCGGCTTTCCATCGGCACCATCACCTCCGACGGCAGCTTGCAGGTGCGCTACATGAAAGGCGCGCGCCTGGGCAGTGTCGAAGAAACCTTCATCGCCCGGCTCCGGCCGGGCGACCGCTTCCTCTTCGCGGGTCGTCACCTGGAACTGGTGCGCGTGCGCGACATGACCGCCTACGTGCGCGCGGCCACCCGCCGGCGCGGCGGCGTGCCGCGCTGGATGGGCGGGCGCCTGCCCCTCTCGGGCGAACTGTCGGACCAGTTGCGCGACGTACTCGCCGATCGCTCGGCGCCCGAAGCCGAAATGCGGGCATTGAGGCCCCTGCTCGCCATCCAGGCCACCCAGTCGGCCGTACCCGGCGTGCACGAATACCTGTGCGAACGCACCCGTACGCGCGAGGGCGACTACCTGTTCGTCTACCCCTTCGCCGGGCGCCTGGCGCACGAGGGCATGGCCGCCCTGCTCGCCTACCGGCTGTCGCGAGCGCATCCGGGAGACTACGGTTACGCCGTCAACGACTACGGTTTCACGCTCACCGCCGCGCGCATGCCCCTCCTGGACGGCGACGCGTTGCGGGTGCTACTGCATCCCTGGCACCTGCGCCGCGATATCCGCGACAGCGTAAACCTGACCGAGCTCGCGCGACGCCAGTTCCGCGAGGTGGCCCGCGTCGCAGGGCTGGTGTTCAACGGCTACCCCGCGCACAACAAGACGCTGCGCCAGCTGCAGGCCTCGAGCGGCCTGCTCTTCGACGTGCTCAAGCGTCACGATCCCACCCACCCCCTTCTTTGGCAGGCGGAGCGCGAAGTGCTGGAGCAGCAACTGGATTACACGCGTCTTCGCGCGTGCCTCGTGCGCATGGCCCGGGGCCGCTTGCTCTGGCGTGAGACGCCCCGCCTGACGCCACTCGCCTTTCCGCTGTGGGTAGAACGCCTGCGCGGCGGCATCGCCGCCGACGACTGGAAGGCACGGGTGGAGCGCATGCGCGAATCGCTTGAGGCCAAGGCATGAGCACGCACCGCATCGAGGTGGCCGGCGAGGTGCTCGAACTGCATCCCGAACGCGCGATCCACTGGCCGGCGCGGCGGATGCTGCTCGTCGCCGACGTGCACTTCGGCAAGGGCGCGGTGTTTCGTCGCGCGGGCATCGCCGTGCCCAGCGGCGACACCGAGGACGACCTCGCCCGCCTGGACCGGCTCATCGCCGAACACGCCCCTGCGGAACTCGTGGTGCTCGGCGACCTCGTTCACGGCGCCCCGGGCTCGCGCAGCGAATGGGTGGATCGCGTGCAACGGTGGCGAGCGGCGCATCGCGACGTGCGCATGGTGCTCGTCGCCGGCAACCACGACCGGCACATGGATGCCAGCCGTCTCGGCTTCGTCGTGCGCCCGGATCGGGTCGTGCAACCGCCCTTCGTGTTCGCCCATCACCCGGACGACGATGACCGCGGCTACGTACTGGCGGGCCATGTGCATCCCGGCATCGCGGTGCGGGACGGATGGCGCAAGCATCGCCTGCCCGCCTTCGTGTTCGACGCGCGCGTGGGCATGCTGCCAGCGTTCGGAACGCTTACGGGCCTGCACGACGTGCGCGAGGAAGCGGGCCGGCGGATCGTCGCCGTGACGCCCGCCGGTTTGCTGCCGCTGGGTTGAAGCCGCCGATGCCGGTCAGGCGATGGCGGCTACCAGGGCCCGCACGATCGCCGGATCGGTGCGCGTCTCGCCATCGCCCATGCCCAGGGTATCGCCCGGTACGCGGCGCATCGCCGACGGCAGGCGTCGCTTGGCCGAGGCATGGAATTCGGCGGCCCGGGTCGCTTCGCGAAGCGAGGCCACGTTGTCGGGCGTGATACCCGCGCCCGGCATCACCACGATGCGGTGCTTCGCCTGGGCGATCAGGCGCGCCAGCGACGCCGCGCCGCTGACCGCGCTGGGCATGCCACCGGAACTCAAGACCCGCTCGAAACCCAGATCGACCAGGGTTTCCAGGGCCGCCGGACGGTCGGGTACCAGATCGAAGGCACGATGGAAGGTCACGCCCATGGACCCTGCCGCCTCGATGAACCGCTCGCACGTGTCGGTGTCGACCTCGCCCTCGGCGGTAAGCGCGCCCACCACCACGCCGTCGCAACCGAGGTCGCGGCAGTGCGTGATGTCGTCGATCATCGCTTCGACTTCGGCATTTTCGTAGAGAAAGTCGCCGGCCCGCGGACGGATCAACACGTAAAGCGGAATGCGCAGTCCCTCGCGGGCGAGCCGGAGGGTGCCATGCGACGGCGTGACGCCGCCCTCGTCGAGGCTGGCGCACAGTTCCACCCGATGCGCGCCGCCTTCCTGGGCGGCGAACGCGGAGGCGACCGAATTGGCCGCGACTTCGAGCGTGGCCATATCAGTAGGTGCTCTTGCCCGGGAGCAGGGTGTCTTGCCTGTCGGCATCGCAGATGGCATAGGAGAAGCCTTTCTGGATCGACCAAGCACCGACGTTGCCCTTCTTGTCCATGGCGAGGAAGCCCACCTGCACCCCCTTCGCTTCGGGCTTGCGCCGGAGGATGCGCTCCACCGCCTCGCGGCAGGCGTCTTCGGGCGAACGGCCCTGGCGCATCAGTTCCACGACGAGAAAACTGCCGACGTTGCGGATCACTTCTTCGCCCACGCCGGTGGAGGTCGCGCCGCCAATGTCGTTGTCCACGTACAGGCCCGCGCCGATGATCGGGCTGTCGCCGACCCGACCGTGCATCTTCCACGCCATGCCGCTGGTGGTGCATGCGCCGGAGAGGTTGCCGTGCGCGTCGATGGCGAGCATGCCGATGGTGTCGTGGTTGCTCGCGTCGCCCGGCGTGCCGCCCGGTCCGGCGTTGTAGGTTTTCACTTCGCTGTTGGCAACCGGCTTGTATTTCGCCGTCTTCAGCCATTCATGCCAGGCTTTGTCCGATTCGGGGGTGAGCAGTTCCTCGCGCGGAAAGCCCTGTTCGATAGCGAACTGCGTGGCGCCGTCACCCACCAGCAACACGTGGGGCGTGCGCTCCATCACGCGACGCGCCACGGAAATCGGATGCGCGATGTGTTCCATCGCGGCCACCGCACCGCAATTGCCGTGTTCGTCCATGATGCTGGCGTCGAGGGTGACCTTGCCGTCCCGGTCGGGGTAGCCGGCACGACCCACGCTGTGGTTCCGCAGGTCGGCTTCCGGCACACGGGCACCTTGCTCGACCGCGTCGAGTGCGCGCCCGCCGGTGGAGAGCACCTTCCACGCCGCCTGATTCGCGGCCACGCCGAAATCCCAGGTCGAGCACACGCGAGGCACCTTGCCGGCGCCCGAGGCCTTGCCCGTGGATGCCGCGGCCTTCGCCAGGCCGCTACCGCTCAGTGCCAGGCCCGATGCCAGGGTCGCCCCCTGAAGAAACCGCCTGCGATCCATGAACTGCCCCATTCGACGACGCGCGATCCGCGCCAACGGGGATGGTCGCATGGCGCCCTTGCGACTGACCACCGCCGGGTGCCTCCATCTCGAAGGCGTGCATCGTCGCCTGGCGATAGGCCCGTGCCGCCGCGAGACGCGCCCGGGCGGACCCCGCCAGAGCCGCCCCGAGCAGCGCGAGCAGGGCCAGCGCGACGAGCACGAAGGGAAGAATGGCACCGCGCGGACTCGGCGGCGTCACGGCTGTTCGACCACGCGGACAAACCGACGGCCGTCATCCAGCACCAGGTGCAAGGCCACGACGCGAGGGTCGCCTGGCACACGCGACGCGTCGGCGCCTTGCCCATCCGGGCGCAGGACGAACGCTTGCACGCCATCGACGTAAGGCTGGCCGTCCCGACGCAGGGTTCCGTCGGTCACCTTCCACACCGCGGGACCGCCACGGCTGATGTCGCCGGCGATGGCGGCCAGCGCAAGCCACGCGTCGTCCTCGCGGCGGCGACGGCTCATCGCGCGACCGTGAGTGCGCCCATCGATCGAGAGCGACAACAGCACGATCGCCGCGACCAGTGAGGCCACCAGCAGTGCCGTGACCAGCTCCACGAGCGTCATGCCCCGGGCGACGGTGCAGGCACGTGCCATGAGAGTTCTTCGCGACCGGCCCAGGCGATGCGGATGCGACACGAATCGTCGGGATCGCAGGCGACGGTACCCGTCGCGCGAGCCCCCACCATCGCGCGCAGTTCCTGTTCGAAGCGGCCAAGGGCTGGCATGTTTGCCGGTTTTGCTTCACGCGCGTCGCGTCGCCGCGCCGCACGCAGGCGCGTGGCGAGATTCAAGGCGACGGTGGTGGCGGCGAACGAACGCGACGCCCGTGCATGCATGGCCAGTGAGTGCGCTTGCCACGTGGCGTGCGCCGCACTGCCGATGGCGAAGATCGCCAGGGCGACGAGGCATTCGATGAGGGACGAACCGCGGACACGACACATCCGCCCACGATGCCTCCGATGGGCATGGGCGCGAAGCGGGGTGCCACGCGAATGGACGTCCGCGCGCTCACACCGTCGGTGTCGGTATTCCCCTGAAAAAAACCCCGCGCCAAAGCACGGGGTTTTCTCGAAGCGTACTTACAGGTCGATCAGGCGGCGATTTCGACGCCCGACGCCTGGGCGCCCTTCGGGCCCTGGGTCACTTCGAACTTCACACGCTGACCTTCCTGCAAGCTACGAAAGCCCTTCGAATTGATCGCAGAAAAGTGGACGAACACGTCCTCCCCACCGTCCTCGGGCGCGATGAAACCGAAACCCTTGGCGTCGTTGAACCACTTGACCGTACCGAAACGCATTGCGGAAACCTCTGGACATGGACTGGAAGCACCCGGACGGCGAGGCTTCCCCATGGATTCCCTTGGCCTGCCCCCGCGGCGCCTGCGAAGTATCATCACGTTTGGGAGCAAAGCGCAACTACGATTCTTTCCGAGTCAGAGCGCCTCGAGCATCCGGCCGACGATCGGAAAGACGTGGGCGGTGGCCGCCTTCAGGTGGGCGAAGATCTCGTCGATACTGATCTCGGCATCGTCGCCCGCACCGGCCGCGAAATTGGCCACGAGGGCCAGGCAGGCGAACTCCAGGTCGAGCTCGCGCGCCAGCGCCGCTTCGGGCATGCCCGTCATGCCGACCAGGTCGCAACCGTCCCGCTTCATCCGCGCGATCTCGGCGCGGGTCTCCAGGCGAGGGCCTTGGGTGACACCGTGTACACCGCCGTCGACGATCGCGAGGCCTTCGGCACGCGCCGCGGCAAGCACGCGCTGGCGCAGGCTATCGGTGTAGGGCTCGCTGAAATCGATGTGCCGCACTTCGGCACCGTCCACGTCGTTGAAGCTCGTGTAACGGCCATGCGTGTAGTCGATGATCTGGTCGGGCACCACCAGCACGCGCGGGCCCATGTCATCGCGAATACCGCCGACCGCATTCACCGCGAGCACGCGACGCGCACCCAGCGCATGCAGCGCCCAGAGATTGGCCCGGTAATTCACCCGGTGAGGCGGCACGGTGTGGCTTTCGCCGTGACGGGCGAGGAAGGCCACGCGCCGGTCCTTGAACCGGCCCGTGACGACGTCGCCGGACGCGGGACCGAACGGGGTGTCCACCGTGTGGCGCTCGATGCCCTCAAGGCCGTCGAAGGCATAGAGGCCGCTGCCGCCGATGATGGCGAGATCGAGAGCCATCGTCAGTCCTTCAGCGCGTGGATGGCCGGCAGGTTTCGGGCCTGCTCGTGGTAATCCATGCCATAGCCGAAGACGTAGCGGTCCGGCAGGTCGACGCCGTTGAAATCGGCCTCGATGCCTCCGGCGCGTCGGTCGTGCCGCTTGGTGCACAGCACCGCCAGCATGACCCGCTTCGCACCCATTGCCAGGCACGCATCGCGCACGGCCTTGAGGGTGTGACCTTCATCGAGGATATCGTCCACGAGCAGCACGGTGCGGTCTTTGAGGGGCACTTCGGGGCGACGCAACCAGTGCAGGTCGCTGCCGCTGGTTTGGCCCCGGTAGCGCGTTGCGTGCACATAGTCGAATTCGAGGTCGGTGCGGACGGACAGCGCGAGTTGGCCGGCGAAGATCAGCGCGCCATGCATCACGGAAAGAAACACCGGGCGCTCGCCATCGAGCGCCACATCGATCTCGCGACCCATCCGGGCGATTTCGGTATCGAGTTGCTCACGAGTGAACAACACGTCGGAGTGCGCGAGCGCCTGCTCGAGCGGAGCGAAAGTGGACATGATGATTCAGGACTCCAGTGCGGTCACGCGTTGGATGAAACGGTCGCGTTGGGGATTGTCGGTGAGGCCTTCCCAGGTCGAGGCGATTTCGCCACGCAGCGGCGCGATGCGCTCGATCGGCGAGGGACGCCGGCCCTTCACCGCGGCGATGGCCTCGGGCACGGCCTCGGGAAAACACGCCAGCACCAGATCGCAGCCGGCATCCAGGTTGGCATGCACGCGGGCGGCGATCCCGCCGGCGCTGCCGGCCGCGGCCATGCTGATGTCGTCGCCGAACACGCAGCCCCGGAAGCCGAGCTCGCCGCGCAGGATGTCTTCGATCCAGACGGACGAATAGCCCGCGGGCTGGTCGTCGACCGCGGTGTAGACCACGTGCGCGGCCATCACCGCCTCGGCGCGTGCGTCGATGCCGGCGACGAAGGGACGCAGGTCGGTGCGCAGGATATCGTCTTTCGAGCGCGGATCGACGGCCGACGACTGGTGCGTGTCTTCCTTGACCGAACCGTGGCCGGGAAAGTGCTTGAGCACGGCCGCCATGCCGCCCAGGTGCATGCCGCGCACGTAGGCCTGGACGAGGTCGGCGGCGGCCTCGGGATCGGCGTGCAACGCGCGGTTGCCGATCGCCGCGCTGCCGCGGTCGAGGTCGGCGACCGGGGCGAAGCTGAAATCCACGCCGGTGGCGCGCATCTCGCTCGCCATGATCCAGGCGTGTTCTTCGGCCCGCTCGATCGCGGCGGCCGGATCGGTGTCATAGAGCCGACCCAGCACCGCGAGCGGCGGCAAGCGGGTAAAGCCCTCGCGGAAACGCTGCACGCGACCACCTTCCTGATCGACGCAGACGAGGATGTCCTCGCCACCGACCTCGCGGATAGCGTCGATGAGCGAGGTCACCTGCGCGCGGGACGCGAAGTTGCGCGAAAACAGGATCACGCCACAGACGCCGGGCGCAGTGATCTGCGCATGCTCGTGCGGCTGCAAGGTGGTGCCGGACAGGCCGATGATCAGCACGGAGGTCTCCTTAGGCTTCCCGCTCGGCGGCCGTCCACTGCGTGTAAGGCCGGTCGATGAGGTTGACGTTGAAATAGCGCACCTGGTCGCTCACTTCCCTGCCCAGCCAGGGGGGCCGCGGATAGGGCGCGTCGACCGCGGGCAGTTCGATCTCGGCCACCCACAGGCCGGCATTCGCCCCGAGGAACTCGTCGATCTCAAAGTGTGCGCCATCGACCATGACATGGTGACGATGCTTCTGGAGCACGCCGTTGCAGAGGTCGGCGAGCAGGCGTTCGGCGTCGGCGAGGGGAATCGGGTAATCGTATTCCTGCCGCTCGATGCCCAGCGTGGCGGACTTGATGTTGAGCCATGCCCGTTCACCGGAGCGGCGCACGCGCACCGAACAGGCCGCATGGCCGGCCGTGATGGCGCCGGCATCCACGAGGTACCCCTGGGCGAGGGTTTCGCTGCGTTCGACGTGCTCGCGCCAGCCGTCGCCGGCCAGGAGGAACTTGCGTTCGATCTCGATGCCCATGCTCAGCGCCGCTCGAACAGGGCGATGGATTCGACGTGCGCGGTGTGCGGAAACATGTCCATCACCCCGGCGCTGACCAGACGAAAACCCTTTGCCACGAGCAATCCCGCGTCGCGCGCCAGCGAGCCCGGATGGCACGATACGTAGACGATGCGATCGGTGCCCTTGCGCGGAAGGTAATCGAGCACCTTGTCGGCACCCGCACGCGGCGGGTCGAGCAGGATCTTGTCCCAGGCCGCCTTGGCCCACGGCTCGTTACGCTGGTCGTCGAAGAGATTGGCCACGCGGAACGAGGCGTTGGACAGGCCGTTGCGCGCGGCATTCGCGGCGGCCCGCTCGACCAGGCCATGCTCGCCTTCCACGCCCACGACCTCGGCCGCGTGCCGTGCGATGGGCAGGGTGAAGTTACCCAGGCCACAAAACAGGTCGAGTACGCGATCGGTCGGCTGGAGGTCGAGCAGTTCGAGGGTGCGGGCCAGCATCCGCTGGTTCATGCCGGCGTTGACCTGGACGAAATCCAGCGGCAGGAATTCCAGCTCCACCCCGTCGGCGGGAATCGCGAACGCGAGGCGCGGCGCCTCGGGCCACAGCGGATGCACGCTGCTCTGGTTGCCGGGCTGGAGGTAGATGGCGAAGCCGTGCTCCTTGCCGAACGCCACGAGCGTCTCGCGATCGCGCGCCGACAACGGCGACAGGTGGCGAAACACGAGGGCGACGGTGTCGTCGCCCGCGGCGAACTCGATCTGGGGAATGTCGCGCGCGACGTCAAGACGCTGCACGACCGCCGCCAGCAGGCCGACCTTCGGGCCAAGCGCGGGGTGGATGACTTCGCAACGCTGGATGTCGGCGACGAAGCGTGGGTTGGACTCCTCCCGGAACCCCACCAGCACGCGATCTTTCTTGGTGACGAAGCGCACCGAGAAGCGCCCCTTGCGGCGATAGCCCCAGGGCTCGTCGGTGAGGGGCGGCAGCCATGTCTCGGGCACCACTTTGCCGATGCGCTCGAAGTTTTCCGCCAGCACGTGCTGCTTGGCGGCGATCTGCGCCGCGGGCGCCAGGTGCTGCAACGAGCAGCCGCTGCACTGCCCGAAGTGCTGGCAGCGGGGCTCCACGCGATCGGGCGAGGGCTCGATGACCGAGACGACCTCGGCGTCGTCGTAGTTGCGGTGCCGCTTGCGGTACGTAAGGAGCACCCGCTCGCCGGGCAAGGCGCCCGCCACGAAGGTGGCCTTGTTGTCGATGCGGGCGACGCCCCGGCCGTCGTGGCTGAGGTCGGTGATGGTGGCTTCGAATGGGGTCATGCGCTCAAAAACTGAAAGCCCGGAACGGGTCCGGGCTGGCTGGGAGGACGCGCCGCTTGGGAAGCGGCGGATTCCTGGCGAAAACTACTTGCGCTTCCAGGCGCCGGAGGCGTCCTGATAATACCAGCCCGCGGGCGCGCGCTGGATCCAGCCATCGGCGAAGGTCTTGCGGATGCGCGGCTCCCACTCGGGATGGCCGTTGGCCGCGGCCACCGCCCGGTAGAGCGCGTTGCGGTCGGCGTTTTCCTGGTCGACCACCGAGCGCTGATCGAGCGGGATCGCACCCTGCTCGCGCACGGCGACCAGGCCGTCGGCGGAGAAACCCACCGCGCCGCTGTCGAACAGGCCCTTGAGCGCACCGGCGAAACGGCTCTTCATTCGCTCGCGGATGGCATCCGTCTCGGGCGTGCGGATCTGGATGTCCGGGCTGTCGGCGGCCATCGCCTGGGGAATCACGAGGTCAAGGAGCGACGCGGACGGGCCGGAGCCCTCGGGGCGGGGTTTTTCCGGCGCCTTCTGGGCGGGCCGGGCGGCGCCGCTGTCGTCCAGCACGTTGCCGATGAACTGATCGGCGGCCTTTTGCGCCGCCGCTTCGGGAAAGTAGACATTGATGGTGACGCAACCCGCCAGGGCGACGGCGGCCGAGGTGACCAGGGTCATCAGCAATTGACGCATGGATAGGCTCCTTGGAATGCTCGATGGAATCATCGTACGACAGGCCCGTCGCCTTCGGTGGCCGCCTGGAGCCGGCGCACGAGGGTCGGCCAGTCGACGTCGCGCTGATGCCCCACCACGGTCAACCGCGGAAGGCCACTGCCTTCGACGATGGTGTACCCGTCCCTGGCGTTGCCCAGGCCGCCCATGGTGCATACGTCGCCCTTGAGCACGCAGGACAGACCGATGCGCCGGTAGCCGAAGGTCTTGAAGATTTTCAACATCGTGCCCTGCAGGCCACCCGCGATGCCACCGCCGCCGACCGACGTCAGGTTGTTGACCGCCTGCTGGCTGATCCGGCCGCCCTGGTCGGCGAGGAAATGGGCGTTGAACGCGGCGGGCTTCCAACCCACCAGACGCAGCGCCTCGACCGCACCGCTCATGCGCCCGGTGATGTTGCCGAAATCGAAGACCGAGGTGAGCAGTCCGAGGTCGAGGTTGCGCAACGCGACGTCGCCCGTGACCACGGGCGCGTCCCCGAAGGGATGGGCGAGCGTCATGCCGGTGATGTCGACGAATCCGTCAAAGACGTTCAGCGACAGGCCGCCGCCCAGTTCGACGCGATCGTCGACGTAGCGCAGGTTGGGCACCGCGCCGCCCACCGTGCCCTTGAAGGCCGGCCAGCCGAGGGCGCGGCACAACGCCGCCATGTCGACCTGGGTGAGCGCCAACGAGGTCTGCAGACGCTCGCCGCTGGACGCCGACGGCTTCCAGCGAAGGCCAAGCACGCGCAGCTGGCCGTCGAGTACGGGGACGCTCATGGGCCGTGTGAGCGCGAGCGTGCCGTCGCGACTCTGCCATGTGCCCTGTGCCGGGCCGTTGGGAATCGTGAGCATCTGCAGGCCGCGCCAGCCGAGCGTGGTGGGCGGTCGCTCGCCGGTGGCGCTCCAGTCGACCGCGCCGTGCAGCCCCGACACGCCGAAGCGCCCGCCGACCAGGGTCAGGTCGAGGCTATCGGTCTGAAACGAGAAATCGCTCAATCCCTTCGCGTCCATCGACACGCTGCCGGCGAGGCCGCCAGACACCGCGAGCCCGTCGATGCCGAACGTTCTGAGCAGACCGGTGCCATAACGCGTGTAGGCCGCCGGGAAGCGCGCCGTGAAGCGATCAAGGTTCAGGCGGTCGAGGTCCCCCTTGGCGTCGAAGCCCATCTCGCCTTCGAGCTGAAGCGCGTCCGGGTCGGTCACGCGCAGCCGCTGGATGGCCAGGGCGCCCTGGGTCGACGCCGTGGACATCGACAGTTGCACGGGATGCGCCGGCAAGGCGGCATAGAGCGGGCCGAGCAGTAATTCGCCGCCCCGCAGCGACCCGTCGAGATCGATCGAGGCGCCGCGATCCCGTTTTTCGAAACCCACCCGCCCGTTTGCGGAGAGCCGGTTGCCTGCCAGCTTGCCCCCCTGCCCTTCGAACGCCACGCCGTCGAGGGCGAACTGCCCGGCCGCCTGGACGCTCTGGTCGAGCAGGTCGAGGGCCAGGTCGGCATCGACCTTGCCCGCCGTCAGCCGGCCTGCCCACACGGTGGACACCAATCCCTGTAGCCAACCCGCGGGCAACCCCTTCAGCGTGATCTGGGCGTGGGTCGGCTGGTCGAGAGGAAAGGCCACGGCGGCATGGGCCTTGTCCTGGATGAGCGACACCTCGAGCGTGTTGGCCGATTCGTCGGCGACGATCCGCAGTGATGCGTCGGTGAGGGCGCCGCCCGGGGCGCCGTGCAACCGCACGCGACCGTCGAAGATCCAGCGGCCGGCTTCGTCGCGATCGAGGTGGCCATCGAGCCCCACGCCCAGTTTCTTCCAGCCCATCGACGGTACGTCCGCCCGGTCGGCCGACAGACGAACCGTCAGGCCCTTGCCCTCGTCGGCGGGGCCGATGTCGGCCGTCATGCGACTCATGCTCAGGCCCGGGACGTCGAGTGCGTCCGCCTCGACCGACACGGTGGCCCATGCGCCGCCCGACCAGGCGACGAGGCACCAGGCGACGACGAAAACGAACCATGGGCGGGTTGATACGGGGAGCATGGTCGGCCATTCTGCCAAATCCAGATGAACGACACGGAACGTTGCATGACTTACCCGGAATCCCGCACGGGCTCCGCACCGCCGACTGCCTCGACCAGGACGATCCTGGTCGCCGATGACGACGCGTCCACGAGGGAATTTCTCGCCGCGGCGCTCGGGCGCCTGGGCTACGCCCCTACCCTTGCCGTCGACGGGCGCGATGCCCTCGAAAAAGCCAGACGCGACGCCTTCGACGCCCTCCTCCTCGATTGCCGGATGCCCGGCGCAGGCGCCGAAGCGGTGCTGTCCGACTTGCGCGCCGACGATCGGGCGGCCTCACGTCTCGCGGCCGCGTTTGCCACCAGTGCGGAAGTGACGCCCGACACGCGCCGTCGCCTGCTCGCGGCCGGTTTCGTCGGCGTGATCGAAAAGCCCTGCCGAGTCGACGTGCTGGGCCTGGCGCTGGCCTCGCTGGGGCGTTCGTCGTCGGATGCGAGCGTCCTGGACGATGCGCAGGCCCTGGCGGCGACGGGCGACATCCGCACCATGCACGCCCTGCGTGCGTTGCTCCGGGACGAACTGCGTGAACTGGATGCCGACCTGGCGACCTTCCTTGATCGTCCCGACGCACTGATCGAACGCCTTCATCGCCTTCGCTCCGCCTGCGGCTTCTGCGGTGCCGGGCGCCTGGCTGGCGAGGTCAAGACGTGGCAACGGCACCTCGAAGCCGGCGGAACAGCCGAAGGCGCGGCACGACGTCGGTTCCAGTCGGCCCTGCGCGCCACCCTGGCCGCGCTGCAGGACGCTGCGCCTTGACGCGCCATCAGCGAAGCACGCGCCACGCCCTGAGTTCGCCGCCGCCAAGGTGAAAGGAAATCACCTGGCGCATCATCCGGCGCAACGACGACAACCCGGCCGCGTCCGGCGACGTATCGGCCGCGAAGGCCAGCAGGTCGTGGCCGCGAATCGCAACGGGGTCACCCGGCCGCCCTGGCGACGGCCCGGCCTCGGGGTTGTAGTGATAACTGCGGGAGGGGTCGACGGGCTCGCCGTCGAGGGCGTCCATGTCGAGTTGGAGGGCATAACCGAGCGCCTCGAGCATGTCGCGCTCGAAACGGCGCAGCGTCCAGGCCAGGGGTTCGCCCGCCGCCATCCGCGCGAGCGTGCGTTCGTAATGCCGAAACAAGGCCGGGAGGGGATCCTGCCGGCCGGTTAGGCGCACGACGAGTTCGTTGAGGTAGAGACCGGCCATGCCCGCGTCGCCGGTGAGACGCAACACGGGCCCCACAGGCTCGGCCTCGCGCAGCGTGGCCAGTTCGCCTTTCAACAGCAGATCGAGTTCAAGGCGCTGGAAGGGCTCCAGTTGGGCGCGCTGGAGCCTCGCTCTCTCCCGCCTGACGCCCCGCGCGACGACCCCGATGCGGCCCTGGTCGCGGGTGAGGCACTCCACCAGCATCGAGGTTTCGCGGTAGGGCCGCGCATGTAGCACGAAGGCGGGTTCCCGCTCGATACGCATGGCGGCGCGTCTCCGGGCGGCTCACTCGTAACCGAAGCGCTTGAGCAGGTTTTCGTCGTCGGCCCACCCTTCGCGCACCTTGACCCAGAGCTTGAGGAACACCTTGCGTTCGAAGAGGTGCTCCATCGCCTTGCGTGCGGACGAGCCGATGGCTTTCAACTGCGCGCCGCCCGCGCCGATCACGATGGCCTTCTGCCCGTCACGTTCGACCCAGATCACCGCGTGTACCTCGGCGACGCCATCGGGACGATCCTCGAAGCGCTCGATCTCCACCGTGGTCGCGTAGGGCAGCTCCTGGTCGAGGCGTAGCATCAGCTGCTCGCGCACCATCTCCGCGGCGAGGAAACGCTCGCTACGGTCGGTGATCTCGTCTTCACCGTAGATCGCCGGCTGCCCGGGCAGGCGCTTGAGGATGCCCTTTTCCAGCCCGTCGAGTCCCTTCGACTTCAGGGCACTGACGTAATACACGTCGTCGAACGGATGCTTCTGCATCAGGTCGGCCACGAACGGCAGCATGGCGGTCTTGTCCTTCTGGAGGTCGACCTTGTTGATCGCCAGCAGCTTCGGCAGGTCGCCCTGTTCGGCGAGGGCGGCATACATGGCGGCATCCTCGTCGGTCCAGCGGCCGGCTTCGATCACCTGCACGGCGAGATCCACCTCGGTCACCGCCGCGCGCGCCGCGCGATTGATGCTGCGGTTCATCGCACGCTTGCCGCCTTTGTGCAGGCCCGGCGTGTCGACGTAGAGGATCTGACCTTCCGGCTTGGTCGAGATGCCGAGGATGCGATGGCGGGTCGTCTGCGGGCGATGGCTGACGATGCTAAGGCGCACGCCGATCAACGCGTTGAGCAGCGTGGACTTGCCGACGTTCGGGCGCCCGGCCAGGGCGACATAGCCGCAGCGGAAGTCGTCGGTGGCGCGCGCTTCGTCGCCGGCATCATGGTCGAGGTCATTCATGGTCGGGTGTCCTGCAATCGACGGAGCACGGCCTCAGCGGCCTCCTGCTCGGCGGCGCGGCGGCTGCCGGCGCGGCCTTCGATACGGATGGATTGGGGCTCGTCGATGGAACAGCTGACGTCGAAGGTCTTGGCGTGGTCTTCGCCGTAGCTGTCGATGAGTTCGTAAACGGGCAAGGGAAGGCCCTTGCCCTGCAGCCACTCCTGCAGCCGCGTTTTCGCATCCTTGCTGGACCGCTTCAATTCCGCGATGCGCGGGGTGAACAGCCGGCGCACGACCTGGCGGCAGGCATCGTAGCCGTCGTCGAGATAGACCGCCGCGATCAGCGCTTCGAACGCGTCGGCGAGGATGGAGTCGCGGCGGAAACCGCCGCTCTTCAGCTCGCCCGGACCGAGCTTCAGGCGGTCGCCCAGTTCAAGTTCGCGCGCGATCACGGCGAGCGCCTGTCCGTTCACCAGCTGCGAGCGAAGCCGGGACAGTTCGCCCTCGCTGGCGTTGGGATGCGCGTCGTAGAGAAGTTCAGCCACGGTGACGCCCAACAACGCGTCACCGAGGAATTCCATCCGCTCATTGTTCGGCTTGCCCACGCTGCGATGCGTGAGCGCGAGGTCCGCGAGGGACGGATTACGGAAGTGGTGCGGAAACTGCACGGATCACGCCTGCACATTCCTCAAGGGCACTGCGTTTTCGAAGTGCAGGAGGAAGTCGATGTTGTAGAGGAAGTGGATGCGCTTGTCGTAGGACACCTCGAGCATCGTCGCGTTGTTGCTGCGGTCGAGGGTGATGTCCTTGGGTTTGATGGTGGCGTCGTCCACGTACTGGAAGTTCATCTTGAACAGGAGATTCTGGCGCAGCTGATTCAGGTCGGCGGGGGCGCCGTCGGACGCTATCTGGCTCATGGCCTTCTTCACGCCGAAGAACTCGATGTACGAGGGCGCCAGCTTCATGCCCATGTAGGCGAAAAAGCCCAGCACGAGCAGCATGACGAGAAAGCCGATGAGGGTGACGCCCGATTGCCTGGTCTTCATGCTCGTGTCCCGCCGCGCCGGGCGGCTCCCCTGTGGATGCCAAAGTGAAGGCGGGGCGCCGGGCGCCCCGCTGCGGAGATTACCGCGTCTGCCGCCGTTCGTGACACCGCGGCGCGTGACGGGGGGCACCCTTCGATCAATGGATCACCCGGAACATCCGGCCTGCGTCGAACCACCCGTTGCTGGGCCCGCGCCACGCCAGCCACACGAAGAACGCCTTGCCCACGAGGTTCTTCTCCGGCATGCAGCCCCACCAGCGACTGTCGGTGCTGTTCATGCGGTTGTCGCCCATCACGATGTAGCAACCCTGGGGCACTTCCGAAGGCACCAGGGCGTTAGGGATGTCATTGGGCATGTTGTAGGCGGGGGTGAGCGCGATCGTGTGGCTGATGCTACCCAGGTGCTCGGTGTAGAGCTTGGAGCCATAGGTCATGAGAAGGCGGTCTTCGGGCTCGTTCATGTTGCCCTTGTAGGGACCGATCTCGTCCATGCCCACGCGCTCGCCGTTGATGTACAACTCGCTGCCGCGCGTTTCGATGCGGTCGCCCGGCAGGCCGATGACGCGCTTGATCCAGTTTTCGCCAGGCACCGGGGCGTGGGGATTCTGACAGGTGATGTCGCCACTGCGGACCGTGTTGCCCTGGTCGTCCTTGCAGAGGTAACCCGGGAAGCGGAACACCACGACATCGCCGCGGCGTGGCTCACCGTTCTCGAGCAGCTTATTGTTGAAGGCCGGCATGCGCAGGCCGTAGCTGAACTTGTTGACCAGGATGAAATCGCCGACGTCGAGGGTCGGCATCATCGATCCGGAGGGAATGCGGAACGGCTCGGCCACGAACGAGCGCAGCAACAGCACCACCAGGATCACCGGGAACAGCGAACGGGCCCAGTCCACCGGCCACGGTTCGGGCTGCTCTTCGCCCAGGTTCTCGCTGCGGGCGCGGCGGCCCTTGGCGAGGAACAGGCGGTCGAACAGCCAGATCAGTCCGAAAAGAACCGTCAGGCCGAGCAGGATCGCCGAAAAATCGAATGCCATGCCAACTCCGTCAATCGTGTCGAGGGACCGCGAGGTCCATTCCGGCGCATCCGGCGCCGGGTTTCCATGGGTGAAACGTCAAGCCGCGCGAAGGGCGCTCACTTGTCGACCTTGAGCACCGCCAGGAAGGCCTCCTGCGGGATTTCCACGCTGCCCACCTGCTTCATGCGCTTCTTGCCTTCCTTCTGCTTCTCGAGAAGTTTCTTCTTTCGCGAAACGTCGCCGCCGTAGCACTTGGCCAGCACGTTCTTGCGCAGCGCCTTCACCGTCGAACGGGCGATCACCGCCGCGCCGATGGCGGCCTGGATCGCCACATCGAACTGCTGGCGGGGGATCAGGTCTTTCATGCGTTCGACCAGCTCGCGACCGCGACGGTCGGCGTGCGAGCGGTGCACGATAAGGCTGAGCGCGTCGACCCGATCGCCGTTGATCAGGATGTCCACGCGCACGAACGGGCCGGCATCGAACCGCTCGAGGTGGTAATCCATCGATGCGTAACCGCGCGACACCGATTTCAGACGATCGAAGAAATCGAGCACCACCTCGGCCAGCGGCAGTTCGTACGTGACCTGCACCTGGGTGGCGAGATACTGGATGGAACGCTGCACGCCGCGCTTTTCTTCGCACAGCTTGATCACGTTGCCCACATAGTCGGCCGGCGTGAGCACGTTGGCGACGATGATGGGCTCGCGGATCTCGGCGATGGTCTGCGGCGGGGGCAGCTTGGCCGGGTTGTCGAGCTCCATGACCGTGCCGTCGGTCTTGGCGACCTCGTAGACCACGGTGGGCGCGGTGGTGATGAGGTCGAGGTCGTACTCGCGCTCCAGGCGCTCCTGCACGATCTCCATGTGCAGCATGCCGAGGAAGCCGCAGCGGAAGCCGAAGCCCATCGCCTCGGAGCTTTCCGGCTCGAAGAACATCGCGGCATCGTTGAGGCGCAGCTTGTCGAGCGCCTCGCGCAACGCCGGGTAGTCGTCGGCCGACACCGGGAAGAGACCGGCGAAGACACGCGGCTGCATCGTCTGGAAGCCCGGCAGCGGCTCTTCGGCCGGCTTGCCCGCGTGGGTCAGGGTGTCGCCCACCGGCGCGCCATGGACATCCTTGATGGAGGCGTTGATCCAGCCCACCTCGCCCGCCGACAGCTTCTCGAGCTTCTTGCGCTTGGGCGTGAACACGCCCACGTCGTCGACCAGGTGGGTGCGTCCGGTGGACATGACGAGGATCTTGTCGCCAGGCCGGATCTCGCCCTGCATCACGCGCACCAGCGACACCACGCCCAAGTAGTTGTCGAACCAGGAATCGATGATCAGCGCCTGGAGCTTGTCGGTGTCCCTCGGCTTCGGCGCCGGGATGCGATGGATGATGGCTTCGAGCACCTCGACGACGTTCTGCCCCGTCTTGGCGCTGACGGGGATAGCGTCGCTGGCGTCCAGGCCGATCACGGCCTCGATCTCGGCTTTGGCCTTGTCGATGTCCGCGGTAGGCAGGTCGATCTTGTTCAGGACCGGGATGACCTCCAGGCCTTGCTCGATGGCGGTATAGCAATTGGCGACCGACTGGGCCTCGACACCCTGGGCGGCGTCGACCACGAGCAGCGCGCCTTCGCAGGCGGACAGCGAGCGGCTGACTTCATAGGAGAAGTCGACGTGGCCGGGGGTATCGATGAAATTGAGCTGGTAGGTCTTGCCGTCGCGCGCCTTGTAGGGCAGCGAGACCGACTGGGCCTTGATGGTGATGCCGCGCTCACGCTCGATCGGGTTGTTGTCGAGGACCTGCGCTTCCATTTCGCGCTCGGAGAGTCCGCCGCAGAGCTGGATGATGCGGTCGGCCAGGGTCGACTTGCCGTGGTCGATGTGGGCAATGATGGAGAAGTTGCGGATGAGTTCCATGGAGCGCCGTGGTCACGTTCACCATCGCTCGCGGCGCGAACGACGCGCGCCGACCCATCCGGGCCGGCGCTAATCCCGCATTATCGCATGGAAGACCGCCCGCCGCCGAACGGCGGGCGGCCGGGCCGATCAGCGATCGGAAGGCACCGTGATGCCGACGAAGCGGGTGGTGTCGTCGCGGCGGACCAGCAGCATGGCCGTGTCGCCGGGCTTGATGCCCTTGGTGGCCTCCCGGAACGCCGCGGCGCTGCCAACGCGTTTCTGGTTGACCATCAGCACGATGTCACCTGCCTGGAGGCCGGCGCTGGCCGCCGCGCGCCCCGATACCTTGCCGACCACCACGCCCTCGCCAGCCTTGAGCCCCAACTCGGAACGGGTCGAGGCGTCGATGTCCTGCACGGTCAGGCCCAGGGCCGCGGCGGCGTCGCCCGCCGTGTCAGTGCCCGCCGACGCCAGGGCGTTTTTGTCCCGCGGCAGTTCGCCGACCTTGACGTCGACAGCCTGCTTCTTGCCGTCGCGCAGGATCTCGACCTTGGCCATGGCACCCGGCCGGGTCATGCCGACCAGGGGCGGGAGGTCCGCCGACTGCATGATCGGCGTGCCGTTGAACGAGAGGATGACGTCGCCCTGCTTCAGGCCGGCCTTGTCGGCACCGCTGCCTGGCGTGACCTGGGCCACAAGCGCGCCGCTGGCGTTGGGCAGGTCGAGGTTCTTCACGAAGTCGTCGACCGGCTGCACGGTGACGCCGAGCATGCCCCGCGACACGTAGCCCTTCTCCTTGATCTGCTGCACCGCGTTCATCGCGACGTCGATCGGAATCGAGAACGACAGGCCCTGGTAACCACCCGAGGTGGAGTAGATCTGGGAGTTGATGCCGATCACCTGGCCCTGCAGGTTGAACAGCGGACCGCCGGAGTTGCCGCGATTGATCGGCACGTCGGTCTGGATGAACGAGGTGTAGGGCTGATCACCGCTGCCCAGGTTGCGGCCAACCGCGCTGATGATGCCGTGGGTCACGGTAGCGTCGAGGCCGAACGGCGAGCCGATCGCCAGTGCCCACTGGCCGCGCTTGACGGTGCGCGAATCGCCGATGGTGACCGTGGGCAGCGCGGCGGCATCGACCTTCAGCAGGGCGATGTCGTACTGCGGATCCGCGCCGACCACTTTCGCCGTCAGGGTGCGCCGATCCTGGAGGCGCACCGTCACCTTGTCCGCGTCCTCGACGACGTGGTCGTTGGTCAGGATGTAGCCATCGGGGGAGATGATGAAGCCCGAGCCGAGCGAGGTTTGCTCGGAAGGCTGCGTCGGCATGCCCGGCATCCCTGGCATGCCGAAGAACCGCCTGAGCAGGTCGTCCTGGTCGTCCGGCATGGTGTCCGGCGTTGCCTTGCGGCCCTTGCCCCGGTGCGCACCGGTGGTCTTCGCCTCGACGTGGACCACGGCGGGCGCGTACTTGTCGACGATTCCGGTGAAGTCCGGCAGCGATTGCGCCTGCGCACCCGTCGCCGCCACGACGAGGGCGCCGCCCAGAAGCGCGCGTACATGCCAGAAAGCCATCGTTTTCCTCCTTTTTTGGACACGGCTGCCCGTGCGGCACCTGCCGCACGGATCGTTACGAAATCGAGTGGGGAGCGAAAGGCGCGCCGACGTCAGCCGGCGCGCGTTGCGCAAGCGCGGCCTCAGCGGGCCTGGGGTGCCGCAATCGGTGCCACATAGCGGCTGCCGTCAGGGCGAACCAGCAGCATGTAGCCGTTGCTCTCCGGCGCCTGGGCGGCGCGGGTGCGGTGGATCTGGTAAGGCGTGGAACGTGGCAGGTAAAGGCCGCCATCGTCACCCGGGCCCTCGAACGCCGCTTTCTGCGTGAACTGGGAGGCCATGTTGCCGCTCAACCATTGCGGTACGGCCGGCGCCTGCGCGGGTTCGCGCACGACGTCGGCGATCGGGTTCGAGACACCCTCCGACGACGCCGGAACGCCCTGGGCCACCGGCGACACGCCCGCCGGCCCGTTGCCGGTCGGCTGGGAGAGCATGAGCGCGGCCACCGCCACGCTCGCGGCGATGGCGCCGCCCGCGGACCAGTGCAACCAGCGCCGACGCGGTGCCGCGACCGGTACGGCGGCCTGCTCGGCCTCCGCCTCGATCGCCGCCATCACCCGGCTGGCGAAGTCGCGTGACACCGGCGGAAGCACTTCACCACGCACGCCGTCGCGGGCGACGTGATAACGGGACCACGCATCCGGAAGGTCAGCATCCGACGCCATGCGGCGCAGCAGGAAACGGATTTCCTCCCGCGACAGCTCGCCGTCCATGCCGGCGGAGATCGATTCGCGCTGGGCTTCGCTCATGGGGTTTTATCCTCGCGGTCGGAAAGCAACGGCCGCAGTTTCTCGTCGATGGCCTCGCGGGCCCTGAAAATACGCGAACGGACCGTGCCGATGGGGCAGTCCATGAGGGAGGCGATTTCCTCGTAGCTCTTGCCTTCCACCTCGCGCAGGGTGATCGCGACCCGAAGCTCCTCGGGCAGGGCTTGGACAGTGGAAAACACCGTTTGTTCCACCTGTTCGCGCATCAGTTCACGTTCGGGCGTGGCGCTCTCGTGCATGCGGCTGGCCCCAGGCACGTAAACGGCATCCTCGATGTCGATGTCGCCCGTGGGCGGACGACGGCCCATCGCCACCAGGTGATTCTTGGCGGTGTTGACCGCGATCTTGTATAGCCAGGTGTAGAACGCGCTCTCGCCCCGGAACGAGCCCAGGGCGCGCCAGGCCCGGACGAACGCTTCCTGGGCGATGTCTTCGCATTCGGTCCAGTCGTGGACATAGCGGGAGATGAGCGCCACGACCTTGTGTTGATACTTGCGGACCAGCAGGTCGAACGCGCGGCGGTCACCCTGCTGCACGCGCTCAACAAGTACTTGATCCAGTTCGTTTTCGCCCATCCGGGCCGTCTCCTTCACGCGTCAGGGCCAGTCGCGGGCGCACTTGAGACAAACACCACCGGCGCAAGTTCCGCCCGCGCCGGGCGGTTCGGAAAAAATATGCGGTCCGGCATCGTCAGCTCAACCCGGCTCACGCCGTCACCGCCGGGAGTCGGTCGCCCACGATCCGCTGGCGCTCGGCGAGCAGCTTCTCGAACGTGGGCGTTGGCAAGGGCCGGCAGAACAGGTAGCCCTGCAGTTCATCGCACCCCTGGGCCCGGAGGAACTGCAGGTGCTCCTCCACCTCGACCCCCTCGGCGACCACCTCGCGCTTGAGACGATGCGCCATCTCGATGGTAGAGCGCACGATGGCCTCGTCGTCGGGATCGACGCCGATGTTGCGCACGAAGCTCTGGTCGATCTTGATGCGGCCCGCGGGCAGGCGACGCAGGTAATCGAGGGAGGCGGCGCCGGTGCCGAAGTCGTCGATGGCGATGCCGCAGCCCAGGGCATGCAGCGCCTGAAGGGTGTCTTCCAGATGCGGCACGGTCTTGACGCTGATGCTTTCGGTGACCTCGAGCTCGAGCAGCGAGGGGTCCAGGCCCGTCTCGCGCAGGATGGTGGCGACCTCCCCTACCAGACCGGGCTGCATCAGCTGCACCGCGGAGAGATTCACGCCCAGGCGCAGGCCCAGTCCGTAGCGGTCCTGCCAAAGCCGCGCCTGCTCGCAGGCGTGCCGCAGCACCCATTCGCCGATGGCGACGATGAGCCCCGTCGTCTCGGCCAGGGGAATGAAAAACGCCGGACTGATCATGCCCAACCCCGGATGCTCCCAGCGGACCAGGGCCTCCATGCCAACGATGTCTTCGCTGACCGTGTTGACCTGGGGCTGGTAGAACACGCGCAACTCGCCGTTGCGCACCGCGTGACGCAGGCGCGACTTCAGCTCGTTCTGCTGTTGCTGGGAGGTGTCGACGTTGCTCGCGTAAACCTGGTAATTGTTGCGGCCCAGGCTCTTGGCGCCATACATCGCCTCGTCGGCGTGGTGCAGCAGCGCCTCGCTCTCGAGCGCGTCGTCGGGAAAGAACGCGACGCCGATCGATACGGTGGACTGCAACTCCGACCCGTCGCCCAGGCCGAGCGGCAGTTCCATCGCCTGCACCACCTTCTCGGCGATGCGCTGAACGTCGTCGCGCTTGACGATATGACGCAGGATCATCGTGAACTCGTCACCGGCGTAGCGCGCCACGGTGTCCGACCCGCGCACGCTCGCGCGCAGGCGCCGGGCCACGGCGGACAAGACCTGGTCGCCGGCGGCATGCCCGAGCGTGTCGTTGATCCCCTTGAATCGGTCCAGGTCGATCATCAGCACCGCGAACCGTTCGCCGGTGCGGGCGGCCTCGCGGATGGTGGTATCCAGCCGGTCGTCGAAAAGCAGACGGTTGGGCAACCCGGTGAGGGGATCGATCAAGCCGCGGGCACGCCCCTGCTCGCGACTGCGGCGCAACTCCAAGGCGGCAGCGAAACGCGCACCGACCGCCCGCAGGGCCACCTCCAGCATGCGCCCGGCGCCCACGTGCCGCCGGCTGCCCGCCAGCATCGCGCCGACCACGTTGCGCCGTTCGTCCATCAGCGGAAGAAACGCGAAAGCCTCCAGGCCGAGCGATTCCACGAGCGGATCGGCCATCGCCACGCCCGGCCCCTCGACCAGGCGCGACAGCGCTTCGCCATGCAGGCACAGCTGCAGCAAGGGGATGTCCGCAGCGTCGGGCCACTCGGTCCGCCCCCCCACACGGGCGACCAGCGCGGGCTCGCCGTCGGTCTCCGGGAAAGCCGACCAGAGCGCGAGGACGTCGAGTCCGAGCGCGTCGGCGACCTTGCCCGCGGTGGCACCCATGCCTTCGTCGTCGGCCGGAAAGGCATCCAGCTCGGCGAGCAAACCCAGGGCGCGGTCGGCTACCTGTCCCACGCGCAGATCGCGGAATCCCACGGCCACCCGGTGACCGCGTGCGTCGACGAGGTGGCGTACGTCGACCTCGCCCGGCACGTCACGACCATCGCCGCGACGAAGCACGCAGGGATGGCCATCGCCGTCGGGCAAGGGCCAGGTCGATTCACCCGAAAGCACGAACAATTCGCGAAGCAGGCGGCCGGCGACCGGCCCGTCGCCCATGCACAGGCGGTTCATCGCCTCGCCACTTTCGAGGACGCACCCTTCGGGCGTGTTCGCCACCACCCAGGCGCCCCCCGTGTCGAAAGCGAAACGGTAGTCGCCGGCGAAGGAAACCGGAGGCGTCTCGTCGGGCGCATGCCCGGCCATCGCGGCGCGCAGGCGATGGACAAGTTCGTCGCCCACGGCGTTTTCGCGCAGCCAATCCGCATGATCGGAGGGCGCCGTGCTTCCGGGTGCATCGGCGACGAGGTAGACGACCGGCAACGTCGCGTACTCGGGACGGGCGCGCAGGATGCGCAGGCCCTGCGCGATGTCGTCGGTACCGTCCGCCGCGACCACGGCGACGTGCAGCGGCGGCGCATCCACGAGAAGCGCCGCCAGCTGGCTGGCGTCCCGCGCACTCAACAGCGCGAAGTCGCCCTCCGCGTCGAGCGCGTCGAACACCGCTCGCCGGGTGTCCTTGCGCGGCGTGAAAACGAGGATGCCCCTGGGACCGGTCATGGGCGGGTCAGACCACCCACCGGCCATCACGCAACCGGGGCGTCGCCGAATACGCCTGGCGGTCGGCGTCCACGACGATCACGTCGTCGCCCAGCCCGCCCACATGCAAGGGATCGGCGCCGAGCAGCACCACGCGGCGTACGTGGCCGGTCTGCGCCCGTGCCAGTTGCCGCAGGAGGGCGCTGTCGGTCGAGCTCGTCGGGCCGGCCGGCACTTCCAGCAGGTAAACGCCGAAATGCAGGCTCTGCAGGATGTAGCGCAGTGCGTCTCCCAGGCGGGCGCAGCCCGGCACCCGCATCTGCGCGTCGCGCAGGCTGACCAGCCCTTCGGCACCCCGCCATAGGTAAGCCGCCTGGCCGGTGCGTCGCGCGACAAGGCGAAACTGCTCGACGAGTGCCCCGGCGTCGCTCGTCCGCAGGGCCACCAGGGGGCCGGATGCCGACAGGATGCGCTCGAACAGATCGGTGCCGGCGTGCGGGTTGGCGGACATGGAAAGGGATTGGCCGGAAATGGCTCAAAGTATCGAGCCAAACGCGGGCAGGCGCCAGCGCCGCGAGTCATCCCGCATCGCGACCATACGCGGGGGTATCTCGCATTCGGCCCGGCGGAACGGTATGGTGATGCGCTCATTCGCCACCGCACGACCGCCATGTTCGAAGGACTCCGATTCAAGCACTGGAAGACCCACGAGGGCGACGACGGCATCGTCGTACTGACCCTCGACCGTGACGGCGCCAGCGCCAATGCGATTTCCCGCGCGGTGCTCGAGGAGCTGGACACCCTTGTGGAACGTCTCGCCATCGAAAACCCGCGCGGCGTGGTGATCCACTCCGTCAAGCCGTCCGGGTTCGCCGTGGGCGCCGACGTGCGCGAATTCGTGGCCTACGCCCAGACCGGCACGGTGCGGGACACGATCGAATACGGTCAGCGCGTTTTCGAAAACCTGGCCCGGCTGCCCTGCCCGACGGTGGCGGCTATCCACGGCGCCTGCATGGGCGGCGGCACGGAGCTGGCCCTGGCCTGCCGCCTGCGCATCGCCGCCGACGACGACCGCACGAAGATCGGCCTGCCCGAAGTGATGCTGGGCATTCATCCGGGCTGGGGCGGCAGCGCCCGCCTGCCCCGCCTCATCGGCGCGCCCGACGCTCTGCCCGCCATGCTGACCGGCAAGCCGTTCACCGCGCGTCGCGCGAAGGCCGTGGGCCTGGTCGACCGCCTCGCCGCGCCGGACGAACTCCTGGCGGAGGCGCGCCACCTGGCGAAGCGCCCCACCCGCCGGCCCTTCGCGCAGCGCGCGAAAGCATGGGCCACCAATATCGCACCGGCGCGGGCCATCCTCGCGCCGATGGTGCGCAAGCAGACCGCCGCGAAAGTACGCAAAGAACACTACCCCGCACCGTTCGCGCTCATCGACACCTGGGCTCGTGGCGGCGCCAGCATCCAGCAGCGTCTCAAGCTCGAGGCCCGCTCGGTGACGAAGCTCTCCGCGACCCCGACCGCGCACAACCTCATCCGCATCTTCTTCCTGCAGGAGCGCCTCAAGGGCCTCGGCGGCGGCGTCGATCACGGCATCGAACACGTCCACGTCGTGGGCGCGGGCACGATGGGTGGCGACATCGCCGCCTGGGCGGCTCTGAAGGGTTTCACGGTGACGCTGCAGGATCGCGAACTGCGTTTCGTCGAACCGGCGATCCAGCGTGCGCGCACGCTGTTCGAGAAAAAGCTCAAAACGCCCGCGAAAGTGGAGGCCGCCGTCGGCCGGTTACGCGCCGACGTGGAAGGCAAGGGAGTCGCCCAGGCCGACCTCGCGATCGAAGCCATCTTCGAGAATCCCGAGGCCAAGCACGCGCTGTATGCCACGATCGAGCCGCAGTTCCAGGCCGACGAGATCCTCGCCAGCAACACGTCGTCGATTCCGCTCGACGAACTACGCCAGGGCCTGGTCGCGCCGCAGCGGTTTCTCGGCCTGCACTTCTTCAATCCGGTGGCGCAGATGCCACTGGTGGAAGTCGTGCGTCACGACCGGCTCGACGACAACAGCGAGAAACGTGCCCTCGCCTTCTGCAAGGCCATCGGCAAGCTCCCCGTGCCGGTCAAGGGCACCCCGGGGTTTCTGGTCAACCGCATCCTGATGCCTTACCTCATGGAGGCCATGCGCCTTTACAACGAGGGCGTGCCGGGTCCCGTGCTCGACCGCGAGGCGAAAAAGTTCGGCATGCCGATGGGCCCCATTGAACTGGCGGATACCGTCGGACTCGATGTCTGCGCCTCGGTGGGCAAAGAACTCGCGCCGTTCCTTGGCCTGGAGATTCCGCAGGGACTCGAAGACCGTCTCGCCGGGAACAAGCGTGGCAAGAAGGATGGCGAAGGGCTCTATGTGTGGAAGGAAGGCAAGCCCGACAAGCCTGAGGTCGATCCCGACTACGTGCCGCCGGCCGACCTGCAGGACCGGATGATCCTGCCGATGGTCAACGAAGCCATTGCCTGCCTCGCGGAAAACGTGGTCGACGACGCCGACCTGCTCGACGCCGGTGTGATCTTCGGTACCGGCTTCGCACCGTTCCGCGGCGGCCCGATCCAGTACGTGCGCAGCGAAGGCGTGGCCTCGGTGCGTGAGCGGCTTGCGAAGCTCGAGCAGAAGCACGGCGCCCGTTTCGCGAAAAAGGAAGGCTGGGACCTCCCTGAACTCACCGCTCCGTAGGAGCGCGCCGTGCGCACGATGGGGCGGCGACGGTGTCGAACCGTCGCCGCCCCATAACGCATAAAACGAGCTACCAGATGAGATCGTCGGGGACACCGTCGTCGGAGGCGTCCGGTGCATTCGGGTCGACCATCAAGGCGATGAACTCCGGGGCGATGCCGCGCAGTTCATCGATCACCACCTTGTCCACGACGAGATAGCGGCCGCCCTGCTGCACCACGCCCAACTCGCCCGCGTTGATCGCGGCCAGCTGGGCCGTGTCGACGTGCACGCGACGGATCTTATCGCCATAGGGGAAATGGCGAACGTGTTCGGCCTCGGCGAGGTTGAGCGCCTTGCCCTTCAGCAAGTCTTCGACCTTGCGTTTCTTTTCCTTGCGCAGGCGCGCCTGTTCGGCCGCTTCGGCCTCGGCCCTGCGGCGCTCGGTGGCCTCGGCCTGTGCACGGATGGCATAGGCCTTGGCGAGGTCGATCTCGCCATCCTTACGCGGCGGACGCTGGCCACCCTGGGGCTTCGATCCGCCACCGCCCTGGCCCGGGCGACCGCCATGCGGCTTGCCGCCGCCGTGCCGGGGCTGCTTGCCCGCATAGGGCTGACCACTGAATCCGCCCTGCTTGGGCGGCGGGGATGTCCTTTTCTCTTCGCGGATCTCTTTGACGAGACCGCTTTTCAACAACTGGTCGCGCAGGGACTCTGCCATGGTCAGTAAGGCTCGTTCGGTGTTCAGTAGTGCGGCGGCGGGGGTTCGGTTGCCGGGTCGCTGCCCAGCCCCGCGCGCATGTTGACGAGGTCGGAACGCAGGTCGCGTAACGCCCGTTCGATGAGGTCGAGGCGACGTGCGATTTCCGCGTCCGCCGACGACAGGTCGTTGACCGTATCGTCGATGAAGGCCAGGCGCACTTCGAGTTCGGTCACCCGGTCGTCCAGCTCACCCATGTTCGCGCCCCTTGAGGCTGCGGCCACGGCCGATGCCGTAGTAGGCGATGCCGGCCTCCTCGACCGTCGCCGGATCGTAGAGATTGCGGCCGTCGAAGATCACCGGCGTCGACAGTAACGATTTGACGCGGGTGAAGTCAGGACTGCGGAACGCCTTCCATTCGGTCACGATCACCAGCGCATCGGCGCCCTCCAGCGCCTGATAGGGCCGCTCGACCAACTGGAGGTCATCGCGTTCGCCGTAGAGGCGGCGGGCCTCGCCAGCCGCCTCGGGATCGAAGGCACGCACCTTGGCGCCCGCTTCCCACAAACGCTCCATCAGGCGGCGGCTCGACGCCTCGCGCATGTCGTCGGTGTTGGGCTTGAACGCGAGGCCCCACACGGCCACCGTGAGGCCCTTCAGCTCACCCTTGAAGTGCCCGGAAAGCAATTCGAACAGGCGTGATTTCTGGGTGTCGTTGACGGCCTCCACGGCACCGAGCAGGCGTGCGTCGTAGCCTGCCGCGTGCGCCGTGCGCGCGAGGGCTTGCACGTCCTTTGGGAAACACGACCCGCCGTACCCGGCACCCGGGTAGATGAAATGGTAGCCGATGCGCGGATCGGCACCGATGCCCTGCCGCACGAGCTCGATATCGGCACCCACGCGCTCCGCGATATTCGCCATCTCGTTCATGAAGCTGATCTTCGTGGCCAGCATCGCGTTGGCCGCGTACTTGGTCAGTTCCGCCGAGCGCTCGTCCATGACGACCATACGGTCGTGATTGCGGTTGAACGGGGCGTAGAGCTTGCGCAACAGCGCGATGGCCTTGGCACTCGACGAGCCCACCACGATGCGGTCGGGGCGCAGGCAGTCTTCGACCGCGTCGCCCTCTTTGAGGAATTCGGGATTGGATACCACATCGAACGGCACCATCGAGCTGCGGGCCGCGAGTTGCTCCGCCACGGCCCCGCGGACGCGATCGGCCGTGCCGACGGGCACCGTGGACTTGTTGACCACCACGGCATACCGGTCGATGTGGTCGCCGATGGTACGCGCGACGGCGAGGACATATTGCAGGTCGGCGCTGCCGTCTTCGTCCGGCGGCGTGCCGACGGCAATGAACACGATGTCACCATGGGCGACGCCGCCAGCGGCGTCGGTCGTGAAATCGAGCCGGCCTTCCTCGTGGTTGCGGATGACCATCGGCTCGAGGCCCGGCTCATAGATGGGCACGTCGCCCTGTTTCAGGCGTTCGACCTTGCCCGCGTCCACGTCGACGCAGACCACGTGATTGCCCATCTCGGCCAGGCAGGTGCCCGTGACGAGTCCGACATAGCCGGTTCCGAAGATCGTGACTTTCATGAAGCTCCCGGGAGGCTCGACGCGTGCGTCGCAACGGCAAATTGTAAGCCGCCGTCCGGTGGGCGAAAAGAAAAAACAAAAGAAAAAGGCGCGGATCGCTCCGCGCCTTTCGGGCATTGCGTAAGACCGGAGCTTACTTGCCGTCGGCCGACGGAGCGCCCGGGCCCTTGCCGGCCGGGGTCGGACCGGTCTTGACCAGCTCGACGTCGAAGATGATCGTCGCGTTGGGCGGGAAGCCGTTCTCGGGCTTGGCGCCGTAGGCGATGTTCGACGGGATGAAGAGCTTGTACTTACCGCCGGTCTGCATCAGCTGCAGGCCTTCGCGGAAGCCCGGAATCACGGCGGCCAGCGGGATCTGCGCCGGACCCGGCGGCTGGTGGTCGGCCGAGGAGTCGAACTTCTGGCCGTTCACGAAGGTGCCGGTGTAGTTGATGGTGACCGTGTCGTTCGGACCCGGACGCGCACCGGTGCCGGCCTGGACGACCTGGTACTGGAGGCCCGACGCCGTGACCTTCACGCCCGGAGCGGTCTTGTTCTTGGCGAGGAAGTCGTCGCCTTCCTTCTTGTTCTCGGCGGCGACCTTGTTGTACTCGGCCTCGGCCTTGGTCTTCAGCTGAGCCACGAAGGCTTCACGGGTGGCCTTGGCTTCCGCCTCGGTCATGGTCGGCTTCTGGCCGGACAGCGCGGCCTGCAGGGCCTTGGCGACGGTCGCCGGATCGACTTCCTGGGCGACGAGCGGCGGCAGCGAGCTGGCGAGATCCCAACCCACGACGTAGCTGGCCTTCTGCTTGTCGACGGTACCCGTGGCGGCAGCCGGCTTGGCGGCGGCCTTGGCGCCTTGCGCGGATGCGCCCGCGGCCGTACCCAGCGCAACCGCCAGGGCGACGGCCGTCATCGTGGGACGCAAAAAGTGCTTCATTCGATACTCCCTCTTGGAAAGATTTGGCGACGCCGCCGGTTCACCTCCTTGTGGAGGCAGAAACGCCATTGTGCGGTGGTTCGCGGCCAGCTTGCAATGACGGCCGAAAGACAGGGTTTCACGCGAAAAGTTCACCAGCCTTTCGCCGATGTGACGAAAGGCTCACTCCTCGTGGCCGTGGCCGGGCTTTTCCAGCGTGTCGCGCAGGGCCGCCTGGAGCCGGGCGTGCACCTGCACCAACACCCGCCAGAGCAGCCAGGTGAGGCCGATGCCGATCAGCACCAGCACCAGCGCCACCTCGCGCGGCGGCAGGATGGTGGACGCCAGCGCGGCGACGAGCAGGCCCAGGATAAGCATCGCCACCACGGGAATGATCCGGCCCAGCACCGACCGGATGGTATAGGTGCGCGCACCGAAGCGGTCCGGGATGCTCAGTTCCGCCAGCAGCATGCCCAGCGCTCCCGCCTTGCGGTAGGCGGCCACCACCATCGGCAACGAGAGCAGCGCCGCGACCGACCAGGCCAGGCTGCGCCGAACGGTCGGGTCGGCGCTCAGGAGGTCCAGGTGCATGAAACCGCGGCGGTAGGCGAAGGCCGTCACGATGAACACCGCGATGACCAGCACCATGTTGATGACCACGTGCCAGACCAGGCGCCGGATCATCTTCATGACGATGGCGCCCTGCCCCTGCAGCCCCAGGTTGCCCATCCATTCGGTGTAGGCGCCGAACACGCCCGTGACCCGCGCCGGCAGGGTTCGGCCCAGCGCCGCGGCCAGGGGATCGGACGCGCGGATGAGGTAGGGGGTGAGGAAGGTGGTAATCGCCGAGACCGCGACGGCCACGGGATAAAGGAACCCGCTGGTCACCTTCAGGCTGAGGCCCAGCGAAGCGATCACAAACGAAAACTCGCCGATCTGGGCCAGGCCCATGCCCACCCGAAGCGACGTGCGACCGCCGTTGCCGGCGACGAAACTGCCGAAACTGCAGGTCACGACCTTGCCCACCACCACGGCGACGGTGACGATGGTGATTGGCCAAGCGTATTCGACCAGCAGCGCGGGGTCGATCAGCATGCCGATGGCAACGAAGAAAATCGCGCTGAACATGTCGCGCACCGGCATGATGATCCGCTCGATGCGCGCCACGCTCTCGGATTCGGCCACGATGGCGCCGATCATGAAGGCGCCCAGGGCCACGCTGTAGCCCAGTTCGGTCACCAGCAGGCAGAAGCCGAAGCAAATGCCCAGCACCGCCACCAGCAGCACGTCGTTGCGGCTGACCCGGGCAATGTAGTCGACCACGCGCGGTACCAGCAGCAGGCCCACCACCAGCGACACCGCCATGAACAGGCCCAGGCGACCGACGGCGGCCAGCGCCTGCCCAGTTTCCACGCCCCCGGTGCTCGCGATGCCGGTGAGCAGCGCCATGAGCACGATGGCGAGCAGGTCTTCGACGATGAGGATGCCGAACATCAGCTGCGCGAAGCGCTCGCGCTTGAGGTTCAGGTCTTCGAGCGCCTTCATGATGATGGTGGTCGAGGAGATCGACAGCATCGCGCCGAGAAAAATCGAATCCATCGCCGACCAGCCGAAGAATCGGCCGATCTCGTAGCCGATCCACACCATCAGCACGATCTCGGCAAAGGCGGCGACCAGCGCCGCCCCGCCCACCTCGCGCAGCTTTTTCAGGCTGAATTCCAGGCCGAGGGCGAAGAGCAGGAGGATCACGCCGAGTTCCGACAGCGTGCGGATGGTCTCTTCGTCGTGGATGAAGATGAAAGGCAGCGTATGCGGCCCGATCAGCAGGCCCGCGATGATGTAGCCGAGCACCACCGGCTGGCGGAGGCGCTGGAACAGCACCGTGGTAAGCCCGGCCACGAGCATGACCGTGGCGAGATCCTGGATGAAAACGATGCCGTGCATGCCTGTCCTTCGATGGATAGGCGAACAGGTTAACCCGCGGGCGGACGACGCACACGCTTGCGTGCCGTGCATGGCGACGCGCGGGAACGGACATGTGGGTTTGAAAAAAATGTAACGAACGCTTGACGGGTCCGGCATTCGGCCGTAATCTTTGCGGCTTCCAGCAGGGGGCCATAGCTCAGCTGGGAGAGCGCCTGCATGGCATGCAGGAGGTCGCCGGTTCGATCCCGGCTGGCTCCACCAACTTCTAGTACGTCCCCATCGTCTAGAGGCCTAGGACATCACCCTTTCACGGTGGCGACCGGGGTTCGAATCCCCGTGGGGACGCCACTTCCTTAGTCCGCTAAGGAGTGAGCGTACTGAAGTTGGTTTGTGGTTGGAAGGTTTGAAAAGTAGTTCGGAGCGGTAGTTCAGTCGGTTAGAATGCTGGCCTGTCACGCCGGAGGTCGCGGGTTCGAGTCCCGTCCGCTCCGCCATTACTTTCAAGAATCCGCCTGTTGGGCGGATTTTTTTCGCAGTACGCGGGGCCATAGCTCAGCTGGGAGAGCGCCTGCATGGCATGCAGGAGGTCGCCGGTTCGATCCCGGCTGGCTCCACCATGTTTCACCGTACGTCCCCATCGTCTAGAGGCCTAGGACATTACCCTTTCACGGTAGCGACCGGGGTTCGAATCCCCGTGGGGACGCCACTTGAAGAGCAGTTCGGAGCGGTAGTTCAGTCGGTTAGAATGCTGGCCTGTCACGCCGGAGGTCGCGGGTTCGAGTCCCGTCCGCTC